>NZ_JACHWM010000016.1 GCF_014191355.1 Methylobacterium sp. R2-1 | reverse complement strand
GTCTCCCAGGTGAGCTGCACGAAGCCGCGGCCCCAGAAGCCGGTCGGCCCGTAGCTCTTTCCTTTGCCCCGGCCGTATTCCTCGATCGGCTGCATCGTCCGCGCCGTCTCGTGGAAGGTGGTCGCCAGCGCGTACCCGAGCGACGTGGTGCCGAGCACGGACGGCGCGGCGTCGAAGATCGCATCCATGCCGGCGACCTGCGAGGCCGTCAGGCGCCCGCCGAACATGGATGCGCGCACGGCCGCATAGAAGGCGGCGCGGTTCAGGCTCGCGGCCATCGTGGTCTCCAGATTGTGGGGGTGGACTAGTTCTTGACCGCGGCTTGATCCGGCGCCGCCAGACGGCGCGGAAAGCTCACCAGATCAGAGGCTTAGCGAGTGGACTAGATTTGACCGGGTTTCGACCGACTAGGCCGGCGAGGGCCAGAGGCGGGAGACGCGCACCCGGGCGAGCCCGCGATGCGTGATGCCGAGGGCGCGGGCCGCCCCGAACGAGAGATCGATCAGCCGTCCAAGTCGGGGATGCGGCCCGCGATCGTTGACCCGCACATCGACGTGGCGGCCGGTGGCAAGGTCGGTGACACGCACCGGAGTGCCGAGGGGCAGGGTCCAGTGCGCGGCGCCGAGTGCCTCGGGGACGAACGGCTTGCCGTCCGCGCGACGGGAGCCGGACTCGTGTCCGTAGAAGGACGCGGTGCCGGTCCAGTTGGCGCGGGCGGGCGTCACGCCGAGCACGAGGCAAGCGAGAGCGGCCCGCACCGCGAGGCGTTGCAGGAGCATGGTGGGTCCGATTGTTCGATGGTCGACCGCCGCGGGCTGCGGCGTTCAGCTATTCGCCCGACGCTCTCCCAACCAACCCAAGATAGGTGAGTGTGGCTTTTCGGGCATCGACTCCGGCAACCTCAGCGTGCCCTGTTGGCATGAAGAGGCGACCTTGGACTGGAGACGAAGATGGCGCTTATAAATGTTCCATTTACGTTGACTGACACAATGACAAGAGCCGTGCTTGTCCAGGGTGAATTCACAGTTGATCAAAATAACGATCAGGTATCGGCAATAACTGGGACAGTTGGCAATCAATCTATATCCGGTTTATCAAATTACAATTCATCCACCAACACACTCGCAAGAAACTACTCGTTTTATTCTGCGGGCGGCCTGAGGTACACTTACGGCGTTGGAAGCGTGAGTTTTGCTTCTGCTGGCATTGATTACAGTTTGAACGGTCCCGGATCAACACTTCCGACAACGCCTTATCAACCAACGACACTGGTATCAAGTGCAGGACTAAATAATATTGTCAGCATGACAACTGGTCCTTATTTCGAACCTGTCTGCTTCGTTACAGGAACACGCATCCATACGACTCGCGGTGAGATTGCCGTAGAGCGGCTACAGGTCGGCGACTTCGCCGTCACCGCCTCCGGCGCGCTCCGACCTATCGCCTGGATCGGGCATCGAGACTTGGACGGCGACGGCATGGCCCTGCACCATGACCAACAGCCAATCCGCATCCATCCCGGCGCCTTCGGTAACGGCCTGCCGTTCCGCGACCTGTTCCTTTCGCCCGGTCACCCTGTGCTTGTCGGTGCTGATGCAGACAACGCGGGCGGCGTGCTCGTGCCCGTGATGTGCCTGATCAACGGCACCACCGTCACCCGTGAGCCGGTCGCCAGCGTCACCTACTGGCACGTCGAACTCGACAGCCACGACATCCTGCTCGCTGAAGGCCTGCCGGCAGAGAGCTACATCGACGGCGGCGACCGGGCCTTCTTCTCGGAAGCGTCCGATCATGCCCTGCACAACCCGGACTTCGTGGCGCCGGGCTGGAACGGCCGCTGCCGACCTGTCGTAGTGGACGGCCCGCTGGTCGAGGCCGAACGGCTGCGGCTCGACGTGGTGTTCGCCAGCGCCCTGAGCGAGCAGTGCTGCTGGGACGAAGGCACAAGCTTCACCGATCATGCCGCCTAGCGAAGCCGAAGCGCACTAACGACTGCGGACATGATCAGGGCCGGCCGAGCCAAAGGGTAAGAGGCAGTGGAATTCGTGCAGCGGTTCAGTCTTGAGGCGGCGCCCCCCGATCCGGGTTTCCATCTCGTAATCGCGAAGGGTACGGGCGAGCTTCGGCGCTTCTGGATGAACGGTGCCACCCTTAATCTAGTCGCCGCTCGGATCAGGGCCGCGTCGCCACAGTGGGACGGGGACGGCAGGGACGAGACCCCGAAGCGGGGGTTCCCATCGGCCGAAGTGGAGGAGCGAAACGTCGTCGCGAGCGCTCACGTCGAAGCCTATCCAGATTCGCTCCGGCTAAGCCTTGAAAGTGAACGCGGAGCGGATCGGTCCGAATGGACGTCGGCGCAGGGGCTTGCGCTCCTGCGAAGCATCGAGGCCGCACTAGCCGCCGCCGGCTGAGCCTCTTAACCGGCGCGCATCCACGGGCGCCGTCACTGGGCGGGCTTGCCGGTCTCAGCATTCTCCTCGGCCTGATCCGCTCGCTTCTTCTCCGCTTCAAGTTGTGCCCGCAGCGCATAGACTTGGACGAGAGCGGCAGCTTCCCGCTGCTGTGCCTCGCCGATCATGTGGGCGAGCGCCTGTTGCATCGGGTCCGGTGAGGTCTGCCCCTGCCCCGATCCCGGCAGTCCCGCCGCGAATGCCGCGGCAGGAAGGGCGACCATGGCGGCAGCAACAAAGAACTTCATTTGTTTTTCCTCAGTTCATATAGCGCCAAGAGGCACTGTCACAGACGATGGGCCGAGAAACGACCGTTGATCCGGTGCTCACAGTCCCACCAGTGGTCGGAGCATTTGCATCACCAGCGTACAGGAACGCTTGAAGCCCAAGAACGTCGAAGTTGCACGTTGGAAGGCTGGCGACAGAGTTGTACGTGCGTGGCTTGATCCCGCCGTCGAAGGACACGCCGACGTTCCCTCCGCCCGTCACGACATTGGCGCCCATGCAGTTGAAAGGCCCATCGAAGCAGATTCGCTGCGCGGATTTCATGATAAGGGCCGCGGACATCTCAAGCGCCTGCGTCGTGTCGATCCCGAAAAGTTGCTTACCGCCCAGGCTGGCAAAGGTTCGCGCGCTCGAATTGTCGAGGATCGTCGCATCTCGGATGAGGGTGGCGCGAGCGGCTGGGTTACTCAGATCGTCCACGAAGCCCAAGCCGTATTGCATCTGGTTCGGCGTCCACGAGAACGCGATGCCGCTGCCATTGATTGAGGCCGTCGCGAGGGTCTCGTGCGTGATGTATGTGTGTGCCGGGTAATCGACGATCACCGAGCCGCCGGGCAGTACCGCCGGCAGGTTCTTGTTCGACAGCCCCGTGAAGGTGTCGCCGCCGATCTGGCCGGGCATCTGCGCATCACCGAGGGCCGAGAACCGCGCACCCGACACGGTCCCCGTCGATCCGGCTGCGGCAGGCTGCGAGAGCGTGATCGTCGTGCCGTTGATGTCCGTGATCGTCGTGCCGGCCGAGATCCCATTTGCAATCACCGTCATGCCGATGGCGAGACGCACGGAGTTGAAGACCGTCGCCGTGGTCGAGCCGGCGCTGAGCGTGAGGTCCGTGATCGTCTGGAACCGCCCGGCCGGGCTCGAACCCATGTCGTCGAGGCCGCCCTGCAGCAATCCCTGCATCGTCGGGATGACGATCTGCTTGCCAGCCGAGAAGTCGCTCGACGCCGAGGTGCCGCGCCCGCCGACAACCGAGGCCACCGTATCGGGAAAGGTGTTCCAGAGGTAGGAGAAGGCAGCCGAGGCGGATGCGGAGGCCAGTTCCGTCGCGCCCGATCCCGCGCCGCCGAGCGTGCGGCCGTTCATCCGCACCCAACCGGGCATGATCCCGGCGTCCATGCGCCACTTCACGTCACCGGTCGCGGCAATGGCGGTCAGGTCGACCGTTCCGCTCCCGCCGCCGCCGGCCGTTGTCGGCGGCACGTAGCCGAGCCCGTCGTCGCGCCACAAGACGTCCCCATGGGGGCCGAACACCTCCTCGGCGTAGAGCGCCGCCGGCAGGTAGACCCGCGGAAATCGGCCCGTTCCATCCGCCTTCACCGGCTGGGCGAGCGGCTTCGTCAACGCCGCGTCGGAGTAGACTTCGAGAGGCGTTGTGGTGCCGGCCTTGAAGAAGGCGACGCGGGGCACGAGCAGCGGTCGACCCGACGCATCGAGGATCTGCTGTCGCGACTTCGGCCAGGACTCGGCGGCCGATGCAGCGGAGATCAGGCCGAGCGCGAGAGCGAGCGCGGCGGCGAGCGGTTTGAGCATGGGGAGAGCCTGAAACGACGAAGCCCCGCACGGGGGCGGGGCTTGGTCAGGGCCAGCGCGTAGGGCGCGGCACAGTGATCAAATCGCGGGTTTTGCCCGACGGGTCAAGGGGCGATGACTGGCGGCGCGGTAGGAGCGTGCTACAGTGCCGGCATGTCGCGCCGCCTCCCCCGCTTCTCGACCAATCCATGAGCCAAGCCGAGAAGCGCCTCGAAGCGATGCGCCGCAACCCGGTCGGCGATTGGACCATCGCGGATGTGGAGGCGGTCTGCCGCGCGTTCGGCATCGCTTGCCACCCGCCGGCCCGAGGCTCACATTACGACGTGCCGCATCCGAGCCAGCCCGAGATCCTGACGGTGCCGTTCAAGCGGCCCATCCGCCCCGTCTACATCAGGAAGCTCGTCGCCTTCGTGGATCGCGTCAGGGAAGAGACCGATGTTCGTCCGTGACTATTTCGTCGAACTGCACTGGTTGCCTAAATCGGAGGGCGGCGGCTGGCATGTGACCGTGCCGGACCTGCCCGGCTGCATGTCCGATGGCGATACGGTCGAGCAGGCGATGGAGAACGTCGAGGACGCCATCAGCTGCTGGATCGCGGCGGCGGAGCGGTTGGGGCGGGACGTGCCGGGTCCGGCCGCGGTGCACGAGCGGCGGGCGTAGGCGGTGCGGTCGGTCTCCCACCAAGACGTCTTCGCCATCGTCGCGATGCTGCTGTTCGCCCTTGGGATGGGCGTGCTGTGGATCGCGTTGCGCGGATTCGGCGACGACTTCGGGATGGGCTTCGCTGTTGGTGGGATATTCGTCGGCGCCCTCGTGTTCGTGGCTACTGGTTGGCGATCCGGGGCGCCGCGCTGAAGATGCTGATCGCCAGCGGCTCGACAGTCTGCTGAGCTGGTAGCGCCAGCGGCGAGACAGGGACGCTGCCGCCGCTGCGCACGAGGTCACCGAGGTGCTGGATCTGACGGGTGACGCCGCGCTCCGCGATCTTCTTCGCCGCAAGTCCGGCAACCGGGAGCGCTGCCATCGCCGGGTTGGCGACTGTTCCGCTGAGGCCGAGCAAGGCTGTGAGGGCTCCGTTGGTCGGCGAGAACTTCCCCATCAGGCGAAGGGCGTTCTGGACCGACGAGCCGCGCACGATCGCCGACATGGCCGCCTTCTCGGGATCGGTGAAGCCGGCGCGCCGTTTCGGGCTGTCGAGGATGGCCCGGATGTTCTGCCGGATCGCGTTCTCGGTGTTGCCGCCGGCCCCGCTCGTGGCAGCGCGGTTCTCGCCGCGCCCGACAGCATCCTCAATCACCTCGGCCTTGCGCGCCCGGCTCCAGAGGCCGCGCGCCTCGGTCAGGGCGTCGGCGGCGGTTGCGGCGTCGCCTGAGATCAGATCGCCCTGCTTCAGGCCGCCGACGAAGTCGTCAAGCTTGTCGATCATGAGCGAGGCGATCCGCTTCTCGTCGGGCTCGATCGACTTCGCGGCCCCGCCGAGGATGCGGCGCAGCAGCTCGACGTCCTTCCGGGTCGGAGCGGTGCCTACCGCCTCCTCCAGGCGCCCGACGGCCGCCGTCGCCTTCGGGTGGATGGTCCGATCAATGCCCGCCGCCTTCGCGGCTTGGGCGATGTCGTCCACCGCCGCCGCGAACGAGGGCTGAGCGATCTGCACGCCGGCCCCGTCGGCGCGCTGATAGGCGGCGCGGGCGGCATCCTTTAGTTCATCGACGGCGGGGACCGCAGCAGCCGGCTTGATTCTCGACGCGACTGAGGCCGCGACCTTGCCGGCGGCGGCGCCGAGCACGGGGGCAGCGAGGCCGCCGACGGCACCGAAGCCTGCCCCCTTCGCGGTTGCCTCCAGATCCCCACCGCTCCGGGCCGCCCATCGGCCGCCCCGAGCGCGCCGTTGGTCACCATGGAGGTCGCGGCCCGCACCGGCAAGGACGCGGCCGAGATGCCGAACGCGGCGGGCGCGGCAGCGACCAGCGGTGCGGTGCCGAGGACGGCGCCCGCGATCTCGCTGCCGGTGGTGACGTGCGGGTGCGCCTCGGCCGTCGCCTTCGAGTTCGCCTGCACCTGCTCCAGCGTGTCGGCGTAAGACGTCTCGTTGCGCATCGCGCCGATGCCGGCCGCCGCGCGCTCTGCGCCGGACACGATGGCCGGGCCGACGACGGGGATGCCGTTGAGGGCGCCACGCAGGGCTGCGGCGGTCGTTCCGGCATCCTGGCCCTTGGGCGCATCGCCGATCTCGGGCGGCACGGTCCCGTCCGCGAGCGCCATCGGGTGGCGCGCAGGAGGCGGCGCCGGTTCGGCGGCCGGTGCGGCCTTCGCGGGGCGTCAGCCGTGACCCGGAACGCCGATCACGGGCCGTCGAACGGGGCCGGCGCGGCAGTGGGAGCAGCTTCGGGACTCGCCGCCGGCTTGACGCGAAACGCGGCCCAAACATCCTCGGCCATCAGGGCACCCTTCCTTCCGAGCCATCGGGAAGGATCAGGCGCGTCCCGCTCGGGAAGCGCTTCACGATGTCTTCCGGCTTCATGGAGGGCGTCACCTTCACCGGCAGAGAGGGCGGCAAGCCGGAGGCGCGCGGCGCGTCCTTGCCCTCTGCCTTATAGAACGTCCCACCCTTCAGATCCTCAGCACGCCGCTGGTTGAACTCGAGGCGGCGCTGCGCAAGCGCGATGCCACGGTCGAAGATCTTCTGGCGCACCGCGTCGGGCTGCGAGGCCGAGCCCTGGATCTGGAGCAGGATCTTGCGCTCGCCCTCGGTCGGGTTGCCACCGAAGATCGCCTTCAACTGCCCGAGCGCGTTGGAGGAGACGATGTTCTCCATCTCCTGCGTCGCCTCGCCAGCCTCGCTGCCGACCAAGCTCGTCGCGTAGCCGCGGATGCCGGCAGTCGGCCCCACATAGGCTTTCGGGGAGATCGCCTTGGCCTGGTTCAGTGCGTCGACGGCGGTCTGCGCCGAGAGCACCGACTCCTCCGCCTCCATGATCGCCTTCTTGTCGGTCGCCGAAAGCTCCTGATCGCGGCCGATCTTGCTGGTGAGCACGTAGCTCTCGAACTTCGGGGTGCCGGGCTCCAGTCCGAGCCGCTTCGCCTCCTGCTCGCGGGCGGCGACCTGATCGCGGACCTTGTCGCCCTCATCCCGCTCTGCCCGCGGCGCGGTGTAGATCGGCTGGCGCGTCACCGGGTCCAGCACGGTCGTTCCAGCTGGGACGTTCAAGAGCTTCGAGCTGTCCTTGTCCGGCGCCGCGTACAGCACCTCACCGGTAGCCGTGTCGACGAGATTGTTGCCGACGGTCGCAGTGTTGCGCTTGGCCTGCCCGATTGGGAGGATCTGGCCGTTGCGGGTGTTCACCCAGGCGGACTGCCCGTTGACCTCCTTCAGGTCCCAACCGGCGTCCTGTCCCTTGAGCAACTGCCCGAAGATCTGCCCGGTCATGGCGCGGGTGCTCGGGTTGCGCCACGCGGCGTTGAGCGCGGTCTGGAGCTCCGGCGTCATGCGGGTGGCGGCGCCGGCTGGGAAGCCGGGGAAGGCCTGCGACGGCGCGGCGGCCGCGTCGCCACCCTGAGGCACAACGAAGCCCGCAGGCTTCGCGCTGGCCGCGGGAAGGTTGGCGGCGTCGGGTTCGGCCGAGGCGACCTGCGCCGGGGCTTCCGTGGCCGCGCCGCCGAGGCGGGCGAGATACTCGCGCGTTGAGCCGAGGCGGGCCGCGAACTCACCGCCGGGCCGGTTGTAACCCGCGAACTTCCACGCCCGCGCCATCAGTTGGTTGGCTTCCTCCGGGCTCTTGGCGTTCTGGAGGGCGAGCGTCAGTTCGGGGCTTTCCGTGAGGGCGAAGGTCGCCTGCGCCGCGACCGGATCCTTGGCCCCGGCCGTCAGACGCCGCATGTTGGCGAAGCGGTCGCCGCGCCATGACAGGATGCCGCCCGAGGTGCCGGGCTGTCCGCTCTCGCTCGGATCGGACCACGACCCGGTGATATTGCCGGGCTTGTACCCGCTCTCACGGCCGGCATAGGCCGCCATCGCGGCGAGGCCGTAGGGGTTCGTCAGGCCGCCAGACTTCAGGGCGTCGACGAAGCGGGTCTCGATCTCGCCGCCGTTGCCAGGAACGCGCATCGGGGCGCCACCGCCGCCAGCGAACGAGGGGAGGGCCGCAGGTGTGCTGGACGGTGCGACGGGAGCCACCGCCCCGCCTGCCGGCGCACCCAGCCCGGTCGCCGGCACTGCCGCACCGCCGCCCTTGTAGGCGTTCATCAGGTTCGAGATCAGCGTCGGCGCCTCCTCCTCCTGCGCCTGCTTGCGGGCATCGGAATAGGCGCCGCCGAAGGCATCGCCGAGGCCCGACACCATCTGGAAGACGGTCGCACCGTTCATCGCGTCACCCGAAAATCGAGAAGGCAGAGGACATGTTGCTGCCGATGTTGCTCAGCGCGGCCGGGTTGCCCGACATGGCGCCAATGCCCTTTGCGAGCAGGTTCGCGCCGCCCATCAGAGCGCCGAACCGGTTCACGCCGCCCGCGAATGCCGGAAGCTGACTGCGGAGATCCGCCGGCAGAAGGCCGTCGACGCTCGCCTCGGGAGCGCCGCATGAGCGCCCTCGGCATCTACTGCGCCGATTGCGGCACCGAGTGCGAGCGGGTCACCGGTCGCGAGGCTGGCGCCCGCGAGCCCGATCGGATTGACGCCCAGGTCTGGGCCTGCCCGTTCTGCCCCGATGCGTGGGCTCCGAGCGCGGCCGACGGTTCGGCGGTCGGGCTTCCGGCCGGCGAGGAGACCCGCAACGCTCGCGCCCTGCTGCGCGAGCGCCAGGTCGAGCGGCTGATCAGCGAGGCCCTGCGCCACTGCCCGAACGGTCGCCCCATCGCCGAGGAGCGCGTCGCGTCCTTCCTCGCGCACGAACTGCATCTGCCGACCGACGAGGCGGCGATCGACCGCCTCAACATCGAATGGTGCCGCAGCGCGTGGCTCGCCCTGAAGGGCGCCTCCTACGCCGACGTCGTGCGGCACGCCCAGACCTATCGCCCGAGGAAGGCCGCCTGATGGTCGCATACAGCTTCAAGAAGCGGTTCGGCCCGCCGATCCTCGCCGGCACGAAGGCGCAGACGATCCGCGCCGACCGCATGCGCCATGCCCGGCAGGGCGAGGAGCTTCAGCTCTACACCGGCATGCGGACGAAGCACTGCCGGCTCCTCGGCCAGCCGACCTGCCTCTCCGTCATGCCGGTGCGCCTGTGCTTCTCCGAGCGCAGCGCAACCGAGCTTTTCGAGGTGGGCGGCGAACTGCTGAGCCCGGCCCGAATGGACGACTTCGCTCGCGCCGACGGCTTCGAGAGCGTCGAGGACATGGCCCGGTTTTGGTGGGCCGAGCACCCGCCGGAGGAGGGCGACCGCATCGCCTTCGAGGGCGTGCTGATCCGCTGGCAGCCGCTCATCGCTGCAACGACCCCCGACGTTGGAGCCACATCATGACGCACGATCTATTCAACTTCAGCTACCTAAGGCGGAAACAGCTCTGCTGGTTATTCGAACTTAGCGCCAATCATTTCGTCTGCACGCCAAACGACTTTACAGACTTTGATTCTCACGTGGGGAGCACTCAGCACAAAGGTATTTGGGACGGAATTAGCATCAAGCAACGTCACCTTGACGCCACTGCTCGAAATATCATGGACGAAACAACATGCCGAGGTGTGCTCGTCCAACGTGATCGATCCTTTTTCGTTCAAGAGACGGCGCGGCTCAGACCGGCGGTCTTCAACGTAATTCATCTCAGCGCCTTTCGAATTGACTCTCAATCACAGGGACGTCGAAACAACGCCCGAACGCAATCGCTCAAATTGATCGCATCCCTGCCGAGTTGTGAGGCTGAGACGAAACGCTGCGCCGCCGTCATCGCCCAGGCAGAACAGGGGGTTTCCCATGGCGCCTGACAAGAACCTCGCCGCGAGTGCCGAAGCCTTTGCCCGCCGCCTCCACGCCGGCCAGGTCGACAAGGGCGGCGCGCCCTACACCGGACATCTCGGGCGCGTCGCAGCTCGCGCCCGCGCGCACGCCGAGGCGATGGGACTGCCGGGCCAGCACGCCGAATGGTGCCAGCAGGTCGGCTGGCTGCACGACACGATCGAGGACACCAACGTGACCGCCGACGGCCTACTCGACGCCGGGTTCGATCCGGCCGTCGTGCAGGCTGTCGAGTTGCTTACCCGGCCAAAGGGGAAGCCCTACCTCGAATGCGCCGCGGCCATCATCGCCAGCGGCGACCGGCTCGCGATGATCGTGAAGCTCTCCGACAACGAGGACAACCTCGACCCGGCGCGTTCCCTGCCGGCAGCCTCGTCGGAGCACGGACTGCGGTATCGGCGCTCAGCGGAGATGCTGCGCGGTGCGCTAGGCCGAGCCGCCCCGACCCAATCCACCACCACCGCACGAGGCCGAGATGCGTAGCGCCAGCACCACCGGCGGCACCGGGGGCAAGGGCGGATCGACGAGGCTGCCTGCCAACATCGCCCCTCGATGCCTGACGCGCGCCCAGGCGGCCGAGTACTGCGGCTGCGACACGGTCGAGGCGTTCGACGGCTGGGTGCGCAAGGGGATCGTGCCGGGCCCGATCGTCGGCACGCACCGATGGGACCGGCGCGCCATCGACCGCGCGCTTGATCGCCGCTCGGGCCTGCTCTCTGATGCGACCCAGTCAATCGACGAGGGGCTGGCCGAAAATGCGAGTTAGGCTGCGGGGCATCAACACCGTCCGCGCGAAGCTCGCGGACGGAACGGTGAAGGTCTACCACTACCACCGCGCAGCCGGCACCAAGCTCGTCGGCGAGCCCGGCACGCCCGAGTTCATCCGCTCGTTTCAGGATGCGGTCCGCAGTAGCGCCCTGGCGCGCAGCGACGGCACCGTCGAGTGGTTGATCCGGCAGTACCGGGAATCGCGCGCCTGGACCGAACTTGTCGCCAAGACGCGAGAGAGCGCCGCCTATGACCTGAAGGCGTGCGAGGAGCGGTGGGGCTCGACGCTGCTGACCATCGTCGAGAACCCGCGCAGCCGACCGGCCTTCCTGAAGTGGCACGACAAGCTTGCCGAGAAGCATCCTAAGGCGGCCGACGCGAAGCTCGGGCGACTGGCGCGGGTGTTCGCGTGGGGCGTTGATCGCGGCCACATCCGGCACAATCCGGTCGCCAGCTTCGAGCGCGCCTACTGCTCAGACCGAGCCGAAATGATCTGGATGCCGGAGCACGTAGCCGCGTTCGAGGCGGTCGCGTCTCCCGAGATCCGGCTCGCGATGATGCTCGCCCTTCACACCGGCCAGCGGCAGGTCGATCTCCTGACGCTGCCGTGGTCCGCCTGGGACGGCACGGCGGTGACGGTGCGCAGCCAGAGCAAGAGCCGTCGCCTCGTCTACGTGCCGGCAACGCGCGCCCTGAAGGCAGCGCTCGACGCGGCACCGCGGCGTGCCACCACAATCCTTGTCGCGCCGCGCGGCACGGCTTGGCGCAAGCGGTACTTTCATGAGCTGTGGAGCGAGGCGTTCGCGGCGGCGAAGATCACCGACGACCTCCACTTCCACGACCTGCGCGGCACGGCGGTGACGATGCTGGCGGAAGCGGGCTGCACGGTGCCGGAAATCGCGACCATCACCGGCCACTCGCAGGCGCACGCCCAGAAGATTTTGGACCGCTATCTCGCCCGAACGCGGACGCTGGCCGAATCGGCTATCGCGAAGCTCGACGAACACCGCCGGAACAGGAGCTTGCAAAACGCTCTGCAAAACGGCGGAGGGGCGAAAGGCTGAGGGGGCCTTAAGTCGTTGAGAAATAATGGTCGGAGTGGCCGGACTTGAACCGACGACCCCCTGTCCCCCAGACAGGTGCGCTACCGGGCTGCGCTACACTCCGAAACCCTTGCGGGGCTCGCGGCTCATAGCGGTCCGCTTCGGGCAGCGCAACCCCTTCCGCGCGCCTCGGAGGACAAAGCGCGCGCCGCCAAGCAAATGGTGTGCACGAAGGTGCATCTTTCCCCGGAAGTTGACCCGGCGCATTGTTTGATCGCACTGCATCAAGCACGACGGCAGACAGGACGACGCACCGGATGTTCGTGTCGGGCGCCTCGCACGACTCGCGCCGTTGCAACCTAAGAGAAAGTTTTGGCTGCCCTTCTCTAGCGCGGCTGAGCGACCTATCGTAGAGTGAGAGCGATGTTTTTGCCCGGCCATGTCTAGAAAATCACTCGACCTGACGTTGGAAATCCTCAAGTCGCTCGATCGAGCCCATTCGCGTGAGGATATCTTGCGAGCCATCATGCCGCGGCTGAACGCGCTGGGCATCGAATACGTCATTTCGGCCATGATACCGCAGAAGCGTCTTCCGGCGCGAACACAGAAGAACTACATCATTTTGGAGAATACGTCCGACGAGTGGAACCGGCTCTACTTCTCGAAGGGCTACATGTACACGGACCCGATCGTGCAGACGACCCTGTCCAGCACGACTGGCTTTCGTTGGTCGGAGATCGAGCCGGCGGGCGTGCTCGACCCCCGCTCGCGGCAGGTGATGAACGAGGCCGGCGAGTTCGGACTCAGCGACGGCTTCACCGTGCCGCTCGCGACGCTCGAGGAGGAGCGCGGCGGCCTGACCTTCGCGGGTCGGCAGCTCGATATCAGCCCGGGACAGCGCGGGATGCTGACTCTGCTCGCCTCCTATGTGGTCGGACAGACGCTGCTCATCGACAACGGACCCAGCGAGCGCCGAATGGGGCTGACCCCGCGTGAGCGCGAGAGCCTGCAATGGGTCGCCGAGGGCAAGACCGATTGGGAGATCGGCGAGTTGATGGGTATCTCCCGGCACGGCGTCGATTTCCACCTGCGCTCCGCCCGGATGAAGCTCGGCTGCATCTCGCGCACTCAGGCGGTTGCCGAGGGCTTCCGGCGCGGGCTGATCATCTGACCGGTTCCGGCCGCATCGCAATGCCGCCGGCCGCTCGCTCGACGAGCGATGACTCTCACCAGTCCCGATGAGCTCCTCACAAGCGTCAGCTGCGGCTCGATCGAGGTACCGCGCTTGGCACGGAGCGAAGCGCGTCCGCCCGGCAGGCGATCGCCAGCTTTCGGAAAAGACAATGCAAAATTGAATGTCTGGCGCATCCTCCCCCATGCGATATCCAGAACGCCCGTCGGTTCGGTGAGGTCGTCCGTCCGCGTTTGCGGCTGCGCCGACCAGGGAGGACGATCGCGCGTGGTCCATCTCGTCCGTTGGCAGAAGCCAATTCGAGCGTCGATGGACAACTTCTGTATTGTTTTCGACATACAATCCAAGATAGAGACATCGTCGGCACGACTCTTAGAATGCCGGCGCAAGCGCTCAGGACCGGTAAACCCTCCCGCACCGTGAAAGCCTCTTTGAACGAAAACCTACGGGTTCTCGTAGTGCCGCCGCACGACTGAATTTGGGACGAACACCTCGGCTTTCTGGAGAGGTGTTCCGATGATTCACGTCGTGACCGCGGAGAACATGCAGGACTATGCCGATGCCCTGGACCAAGCCTTCCGCCTGAGGCACCGGGTCTTCGTCGAGGAACTGGGCTGGTCCAATCTCGCCCGCCCCGACCGGCGCGAGATCGACGAGTTCGACGACGAGCACGCCGTCCACCTGCTCGCTCTCGATGAGAGCGAGGCTGTTATCGGCTACTCCCGCCTGCTGCCGACGACCCGGCCCTACCTGCTGCCGATGGTGCTGCCGCAGCTCTGCGAGGGGACGGCTCCGTCGGGCGCGCACATCGTCGAATGGGGCCGCATCTGCGTCGCTGAATGCGCGCGGACCTCGGGCCGGCGGCTCAATCCGACGGCACTGGCGCTGATGACGGCGATCGTCGAGTGGGGCCTGCCGCGGGGGATCACCAGCTTCATCTCCGAGATGCCGACGAGCTGGATCCTGCGCCTCCTCCAACTGCATCTGCGCGCCATCCCCCTCGGGCTGCCGCACGAGATCGAGGGCGAGGAGATCGTCGCGGTCGAAGCGGCCTTCGACGGCCGGTCGCTGCGTCAACTCCAGAACAAGCGCGGCGACATCCGCTCCGTGCTCGCTCCGCCGCGCTCCAGCCTCGCCCGCCTCGCCTCCTGACGAACCACGCGACGGATGCGCGGCATCCGTCGCCGAACCACGGTGCCGCGGCCCGGCCGCCGCAGCACCGAAAGAACACCATCAGCCTGACGCATCACGCGCGGGGAGTAATACAGTGAAACGCAGACGCAGTGACGCCCGGTGCAGAACGGCCCCGGTGCTCGTCCGAACGCTGGCGAAATCCGCGATCGTCGGAACCTGGGAATGGGATCCGGCGACCGGGCATTTCCTCCTCGACGAGGGAGCCGCCGAACTCATGGCGGGCGATGTCGGCCTGGCCGGGCACCCCCTGCGCAGCGAGCGGGCAACAGCCGGCCTCGATGCGTCGGAGGCCGCCCGTTTCCTCGGAGACGTTAGGCATGCCGCCGAGCAGGAGGACGACGTCGCGATCGATCTCTGGGTCGCATCCTCGTCCGGTCCCGCGCGCCACGTTCTGTGCCGCGGCCGGATCCACCGGAATGCGCGGCAACAGCCCGTTCGCGGGGAGGGGACTTTGGTCGAGCGCGCCGATCCCGGCGCCGGGACGCGGACCCTGCGGGAATTGCAGAGTGCGGCCGTAGCCGAAGCCATCGACGAGGCCGCCGAACTCCTCATCGCGGCACGCCGGGCGATCGATGCGACCGGCAAGCCCCGGCTGCGCCAGCTCGTGGACGTCCTCCTGCTGGAGGTCGCAAGGGAAATCGCGAGCCACAGCGGCGCGACCGAGCCTCCGCCCCATTAGGCTGAAGACGGGGATCGGCGCCGGTCGCCAGGGTGACTGGATCCGGTCTATGCAGCGGCCCATGCAAGCCTGCCTCGCCATCGACCTGACCCGCCTCATCACCCGGCTGCGCCACGCTAGTCCCACCGGCATCGACCGGGTCGATCTCGCCTATGCCCGGCACATCCTGTCCGGAGGCGCGGAGGGCACGCGCTTCGGGCTCGTCTCGACGGCACTGGGTCCGCGCGTTCTCGACCGGGACACCGCACGCGGCATCGTCGAGGCGGTCGCCGCGGGCTGGGTCGAGGACGTGACGGCCGAAGGTGATCCGGTCTTTCGGGCGCTCGCGGCGTCTCTCGCTGTCGATCTTGCCGCCGATGATCGTCTGCCGCGGAGGGCACGCAAGCACCGGGGGGAAGGGGGGCTCGACCGACGCCGTCTCCAGGCGGAGACCGCCCTGCGGGTGCTGCGCTCCGGCGGCATCGAGCGCCTGCCCGAGGGCACAATCTACCTGCACACCTCGCATCTGCGGCTCGACCGGCCCGAACGCTTCGATTGGCTCTACACCCGGCGCGACGCGCGGGCGGTCTTCTTCGTCCACGACTTGATCCCGATCTCCCACCCGGAATACGGCCGCCCGGGAGAGGCGGAGCGCCACGCCGCGCGGATGGAGACCGTCGCGCGTCACGCCGCGCACGTGCTCGTCAATTCGGGCGACGTCGGTGCCCGCTTCACGGACTACGCGCTCCGGAGGGGTCTGGGCGCCAAACCGGTGACGGTGGCTCCGCTCGGCGTCGAGCCTGTCTTCTCGGATGGCGCCGGCGCGGCGGGCCTGTCGGGGCTCGCGCGGCCGGCCTTCCTCGTCTGCGGTACGATTGAGCCGCGCAAGAACCACCTTCTGCTGCTCAACCTCTGGCGCGATCTCGCCGGGCGCTTGGGCCAAGCGACGCCGCGGCTCATCGTGGTCGGACGTCGTGGCTGGGAGATCGAGAACGTCGCCGACATGCTCGACCGCTGCGCGGCCATCCGCCCCCACGTGAGCGAGGTTGTCGGCCTGTCCACCCACGGCCTCGCGGCGCTGATGCGCGGCGCCACCGCCCTGCTGATGCCCTCCTTCATCGAAGGCTACGGTCTGCCGGTGGTCGAGGCCGCGGCGAGCGGCCTTCCGGTCGTGGCCTCCGATATCCCGGTCCACCGCGAGATCGGCGGACGCTTCGCCCACTTCCTCGATCCGCTGGATGGACCGGGCTGGACGCGGGCCATCGAGGCCCTGAGCGAACCGGGCTCCCGGCTTCGGACGGATCTGGCGGGCCGCCTCGCCGGTTACGAACCGCCGAGTTGGGCCGCCCATTTCGAACGCGTCGATGCGGCGCTCGCCAACTTGCCGGCCGCGACCGTGCCGATGTTGCGCCGCGCGGGCGAGAGGACTTAAGACATCCCCACCCGCTTCAATCCGCCCCCTTCAGCGGCGGCCCCTCTCTGGAAAGATCGGTTGCGATGAAGGTGGTCGACCTCGACCGCGAGACGGTCAAGCAGGGCTTGGCGAACGGCTCGCTGCTGCTCATCGACGTGCGCGAGGATCACGAATTCGCCCGCGGGCGCATTCCCGGCTCGATCTCGCACCCGCTCTCGACATTCGATCCCGCGGCCCTCAAAGCGCTGATCGAGGCGGATGGGCGCCGGCCGGTCTTCTCCTGCGCCTCGGGCGTCCGCTCGATCCACGCGATCGCTGCGGCGCAGCAGTCCGGGCTCGATGTGAGCGAGCATTATGCAGGCGCCTTCAAGGATTGGTACGGCGCGGGTGAGCCGGTTGAAGCGTAGATCAGGCACGCCTGCGTTGCAGAGCGTCTGACTGTTCCTCTCGAAAAAGGCCGTCATGTGCGCGAGCGCACGCCCCACACTCGGTTGCGGGGACTAGGCCGCGCCATGCAGGGAACCGAATGATGCGTAGCCTTAGGCCTCTACTTCTCGCCACACCGCTGATCGCCTCCGCGCTGCTGGGTGCCGGGCCGGCCGGCGCGCAGATGCCGGGCGCTCCGCCTCCGGGCGTGACCGTCGCCAAGCCGGTGGTGCGGGAGATCATCGAGCAGGACCAGTATACCGGCCGCTTCGACCCGATCGAATTCGTCGAGGTCCGCGCCCGCGTGACCGGCTATCTCGACAAGATCATGTTCCAGGACGGCGCGAACGTGAAGAAGGGCGAGGTGCTCTTCATCATCGACCGTCGGCCCTACAAGGCGGCTTTGGAGCAGGCCCAGGCCGCGCTGGTCTCGGCCAAGGCGCGTCTCTCCTTCACGCAGACCGACCTGGAGCGTGCGCAGGTTCTCTCGCGCGGCGGCAACATCTCCGAGCAGGTCACCGACCAGCGCCGTCAGGCTTCGCAGACCGCTCAAGCCGATGTGGACAGCGCGGAAGCGGCGCTGCGCAACGCTCAGCTCAACTACGACTTCACGGAAGTGAAGTCGCCGATCAACGGACGGATCAGCCAGCGCCTCGTCACCGAGGGCAACATCGTCAGCACCGACCAGACGATTCTGGCCCGGATCGTCTCGCTCGATCCGATCTATTTCGGCTTCAACGTCGATGAGCGCTCGTTCCTGAAGTATCAGGGCTCGCTCGGCATCGGCATGGGTCAGATGCAGCGGGGCAAGGGCGCCCCGGTGCAGATCGCCCTCTCCGGCGAAGAGAAGCCGACCCGCAAGGGCACGCTCGACTTCGTCGACAACCGGGTCGACTACCAGACCGGCACGATGCTCCTGCGCGCCACCGTCGAGAACCCGGACGGGTTCATCAAGCCGGGCCTGTTCGGCATCGTCGCCATGCCCGCGACCAAGCCGTTCCAGGGCATCCTGATTCCCGACGAGGCGGTCTCGGCCAACCAGGACAAGCGCATCGTCTACGTGCTCGGCGAGGGCGACAAGGTCGCGGCCCGGACCGTGAAGCTCGGGCCGATCGTCGATGGCTACCGCGTGGTCCGCGACGGCCTCAAGGGCGATGAGCTGGTGGTCGTCAATGGCGTCGCCAAGGTCCGCCCGGGCGCGCAGGTGAAGCCCGAGACGATCGAGCTACCGCCGACGAAGAAGTGAGACCGCGCTGACGCCGCCCCGCCGCGGGGCGAGGCGGAACGCGGAAAGTAGAGATTCGAGCGCCGACGCTCCCGGACCGACCGGGCGGCGCCGGCCTGGACGCAAACGGCAAGCCGCACGGGTCGCGTTAGCGCGCGCACCGGCCGGCGAGAGGTTTGAACGATGCGTTTCGCCCATTTCTTCGTCGACCGGCCGATCTTCGCCTCGGTCACGTCGATCGTCTTCCTGATCCTCGGCTTCGTCGCCTACGAGAAGCTCCCGGTCTCGCAATATCCCGAGATCGTACCGCCGACCGTGACCGTGCGCGCCAGCTTCCCCGGCGCCAACGCCGAGACGGTGGCCGCCACGATCGCGACGCCGCTGGAGCAGGAGATCAACGGCGTCGACAACATGCTCTACATGACGTCGTTGTCGACCAACGACGGCGCGATGCTGCTGACCGTGACCTTCAAGGTCGGCACGAACCTCGATATCGCCAACGTGCTCGTGCAGAACCGGCTCTCGGTGGCGCAGCCGCGCCTACCGCCGGACGTGCGCAACCTCGGCGTCACCGTGCGCAAGGCCTCGCCCGACCTGATGCTGGTCGTGCACCTGCTCTCGCCCAAGCGCACCTACGACCAGAACTATCTGGCCAACTACATCTACCTCAACATTCGCGACGAACTCCTGCGCCTCGACGGCGTCGGCGACATCTCGATCTTCGGCGGCAACGAGTACGCCGAACGCATCTGGATCGACCCGCAGAAGATGGCCGCCTACGGCCTGACCACAACCGACGTGACGAGCGCGCTGCAGGAGCAGAACGTGCAGGTCGCTGCCGGCCAGCTCAACGGTCCGCCCGCCGCGCCGGGCGCCGCCTTCCAGCTCGTGGTGCAGTCGCAGGGTCGCTTCCAGACGCCGGAGCAGTTCGCCGACGTCATCGTCAAGGCGAGCGACGGGCGCCTCGTGCGCGTGCGCGACATCGCCCGCGTCGAGATGGGCCAGAAGGACTACACGACGAACTCCTTCCTCAACGACACGCCCGCGGTCGGCATCGGCGCCTTCCAGCGGCCGGGCACCAACGCGCTCGAGGCCGCGGAATCGGTCAAGGCGACGATGGAGAGCCTGAAGAAGAACTTCCCGCCGGACGTCGAGTACCGCATCGCCTACAACCCGACGGAGTTCATCGAGGAATCGATCCACGAGGTCTACAAGACGCTGTTCGAGGCGGTCCTCCTCGTCGTCATCGTGGTGCTGGTCTTCCTTCAGAGCTGGCGCACGGCGCTGATCCCGGTGATCGCGATTCCCGTGTCGCTGGTCGGCACCTTCGCGGTGATGTCGGCGCTGGGCTTCTCGCTCAACAACCTCACCCTGTTCGGTCTCGTGCTCGCCATCGGCATCGTGGTCGACGACGCCATCGTCGTGGTCGAGAACGTCGAGCGTAACATGGCCGAGGGGCTCTCGGCCGGCGAGGCGGCCCACAAGACCATGGACGAGGTGGGCGGGGCGGTCATCGCTATCGCCCTTGTGCTCGCGGCGGTGTTCATCCCGACCGCCTTCATTCCCGGCATCTCGGGCCAGTTCTACAAGCAGTTCGCGCTCACCATCGCGGCCTCAACCATCATCTCGGCCTTCAACTCACTCACCCTGTCGCCGGCGCTCTGTAAGCTGCTGCTGAAGCCGCACCACGAGCACAAACCGCCGAAATTCTTCCTCACCCGGTTCGTCAACTGGCTGGCGCATCTGTTCAACCGCGGCTTCGACTGGCTGTCGAACGGCTACGGCCACTCGATCCGCTTCCTGACGGGGACGGCCATCGGCGTGATCGCCATGCTGATCCTCTATGCCGGTGTGATCGCGGGCACGCTGCACCTCGCCCGGACGACGCCCACGGGCTTCATCCCGGACCAGGATCAGGGCTACCTGATCGGCGTCGTGCAGTTGCCCGCGGGCTCCTCGCTCGACCGCACCACCGAGGCCGTGAACCGGGCCGCCAAGATCGCCCGCGGCGTCGACGGCATCACCAACACCGTCATCATCGCGGGCTTCGATGGCGCGACCTTCACGAACACCACCAATGCGGCGGTGATGTTCCTCACCCTCAAAGGCGCCAAGGAACGGGCCGCGCAGGGCCGGAGCGCAGCCGTCATTACCGGCGACGTGCTGAAGGCGACGGCGGGCATCCAGGAGGCGCGCATCATCGTCATCCCGCCGCCGCCGGTGCGTGGCCTCGGCCAGGGCGGCGGCTTCAAGATGCAGATCGAGAGCCGCCAATCCTCCGAGATCGGTCCGCTGCTCGCGGCGGCCGGCGAGGTGATCGGGCAGGCCAACCAGAGCAAGGACGTGACGCGGGTCTTCACGACCTTCGGCAACGACACGCCGCAGCTCTACCTCGACATCGACCGCACCATTGCGCGCATGCTCAACGTGCCGCTCGCCAACGTCTTCTCGACCGTGCAGACGGCGCTGGGCGGCGCCTACGTCAACGACTTCAACACCTTGGGCCGCATCTATCAGGTGCGCGTGCAGGGTGACGCGGTCTATCGCATGTCGCGCCGCGACATCGAGCAGCTCAAGGTGCGCTCCTCGACCGGCGCCCTGGTGCCGATGGGCACGCTGGCCTCGATCCGCGACATCGCCGGCCCGCAGATCGTGCAGCGGTTCAACCTGTACTACTCGGTGCCGCTGCAGGGCGTGGCGCAGACGGGCGTCTCGACCGGTCAGGCGCTCGACACCATGGAGGAGATCGCCAGGCGGGCTCTGCCCGAGGGGTATTCCTACGACTGGACCGAGATCGCCTACCAGCAGAAGGCGGCGGGCGACACGGCGATCTACGTCTTCGCGCTCGGCGTGCTCCTCGTCTTCCTCGTGCTCGCGGCTCAGTACGAATCCTGGGCGCTGCCGCTGGCGATCCTGCTGGTCGTGCCGACAGGCGTGCTCGCCGCGCTCTTCGGGGTGCAGTTGCGAGGACAGGACAACAACATCCTGACCCAGATCGGACTGATCGTGCTCATCGGTCTGGCCGCCAAGAACGCGATCCTGATCGTGGAATTCGCCCACGACATCGAGAACAGCGAGCACAAGGGCCCGGTGGATGCCGCGGTCCAGGCCTGCCGCCTGCGCCTGCGCCCGATTCTAATGACGGCCTTCGCCTTCATCCTCGGTGTGCTTCCGCTGGTGATCGCCACGGGCCCCGGCGCCGAGATGCGTCAGGCCCTCGGCACGGCGGTGTTCTTCGGGATGATCGGCGCGACCTTCTTCGGCCTGTTCCTGACGCCGGTCTTCTACGTGGTGATCCGCAAGACGGTGATCTGGATCGGCCGCAAGCGCGGCAAGGATCCGCACGGCGAGCCGCACGGAGCCCCGGCTCACGGCTGAGGCAGCGCGCGGTCGGAACGCGGAAGGGGATGCGAAGACGGCCGGGAGCACTAGCTTCCGGCCGTTCTCGTTTTTTGAAACAGGTTTGCCCGTGCCCGGTTATCTGCCCTTCGCGGGCGCCCTGAAGCTGCCCGCCTACACCTGTGACAATTGCGGCTTCTGGCAGCGCCACTTCGAGACGCCGCCGCATTGCCCGATGTGCCTCGACGCCCGCCACGTCGTGCCGCAGGATGGCTGGCGCTTCCGCACCGCGCGGGAGGCGCAGGACGCCTTCCCCTGTCACTGGGAGGAGCTCGAGCCGGGGGTCTGGCGCTTCTGGAACGAGCCGGTCTCCGGCATCGGCCCGAGCGCCTACCTGATCCAGACCGAGAACGGGAATATGGGTTTCGAGGGCTGCCCCGTCTTCAGCGAGGCGGCGTTCGACCAGATCGAGCAGCTCGGCGGCATGCAGGTGCTCTCGGCCTCCCACCCGCATTCCTACGGGGCGCTGGTGCAGCTTCAGGACCGCCTCGACCCGGAACTGTGCCTGCCGGCGGCCGACTTCACTTGGAGCGCGGCTCTCCAAGTGTCCTGGCCCTACGACGACTTCCTGGAACCCCTGCCCGGATTGGAACTGCACCGCACGGCCGGCCATTTCGATGGCCACGCCGTGCTGTTCGACCGGAAGCGCAAGATCTGCTTCTGCGGCGACGCGCTCAAGTTCGAGCTCGACCCGAACGACTTCCGCAAGGCGCTGACCATCTCGGCGCACAAAGCCTTCGTACGCGGCGTACCGCTGACCGTGAACGAACTGCGCCGTTACCGCGACGTGTTCGAGCGCCTCGATTTCGTCCAGACTTGGACCCCGTTCGAGCCGGCAGCCAATGTCGGCCGGGCGGAAGTTCTAGCCCTCATCGATGCGATGCTCGGCAGCCGCCCTCACGCCGCACCGGTGCCGCTCAAGGACCTCGTCCGCAGCCGCTGAGGCCTCCGGGCGCGGCCGCCTGCCACTCCCATTGAACGGGACGGAGCTAGGCTGGCCCAGACCGGCGAAGCTAAAATGCCCACCCCAACCGAGCGTTGCCATCATATGTTATGATGTCTCTCCAGGACTTGGATGATA
The DNA here is from genome assembly GCF_014191355.1 of Methylobacterium sp. R2-1. GTDB lineage: Bacteria > Pseudomonadota > Alphaproteobacteria > Rhizobiales > Beijerinckiaceae > Methylobacterium. The sequence continues at coordinate 139,242 of NZ_JACHWM010000016.1, read as the reverse complement.
TTTCAAAAAATCGAGAGGCAACTGCGGAGATTTGGGCCGACAGTCCTCACTAATGTTAATCGTTAATTTACCTCGAAATTGAACATTGGATATAGGAGCGGATTAAAAACATCGAGCTGAACCGCCGAGATCCGCGTCCCATCAATGACAAGATCACTCCTTGCCGAGTGGCATTAGGAAAGAGATCGTGTCACGGGGGTTCTTCCATGTTCCGTAAATCAAAGCAAAGCGACGCACAGGCAAAGCTCGATGCACTCGATCGGTCGCTGGCCACCATTGAGTTTTCCATGGATGGCACCATCCTGGACGCGAACCAGAATTTCCTAGCTGCCGTCGGCTACGGACTCGATGAGATCAAGGGCAAGCATCATCGTCTCTTCGTCGAGGCCGCCTATGCCGAGAGCGCCGATTACCGCACCTTCTGGGAGAAGCTGCGCGGCGGCCAATACGCATCGGGCGAGTTCCTTCGCCTCGGCAAATCCGGACGCAAAATCTGGCTGGAAGCGACCTACAACCCGGTGCTCGGAGCCGACGGCACACCGGAGCGGGTGGTGAAGTTCGCGACCGACATCACCGCCAAGAAGAACGAGACGAGCCGGCTCCTGACGATGATCGACGGCATGCCCGTCGCCGTCATGACGGCGGACCCTAAGGACGAGTTCAAGATCAACTATCTGAACCGGACTTCTGTAACGACACTCTCCACGATCGAGAAGCACCTGCCGATCAAGGTCTCGGAGATGCTGGGACGTTCCTTCGACGTGTTCCACAAGAACCCGCACCACCAGCGTGCGATGCTGGCCGACAGCAGCCGCCTGCCGCACCGGGCCAAGATCAAGGTCGGCCCCGAGACCCTCGACCTGCGCGTCTCGGCGATCCACGGGCCCGAGGGCGAGTATATCGGTCCGATGCTGACGTGGTCCGTGATCACGGCGCAGGTCCAGATGTCGGCGGACGTTTCGCAGGTGGTCGAGGCGGTGCGGTCGGCCGTGGAGCGGATGGGGCACTCGGCGGAGGAACTGTCGCGCTCGGCCGAGGAGGCCCGGCGGCGCGCGGCCTCCGTGGCTGCGAGCTCGGCGCAGATGACCTCCTCGATCCAGGAGATCTCCGGGCAGGTCGGCAGCGTCTCAGAGCGCGCCCAGCGGATTGCGGCCCAGGCCGAGACGACCGATCTCACGGTTCGCCAGCTTGCCGAGAACGCCCGCAAGGTCGATGCAGTGGTGGCGATGATCCGGTCGATCGCCGATCAGACCAATCTGCTCGCGCTCAATGCCACCATCGAGGCGGCTCGCGCGGGTGCCGCCGGCCGCGGCTTCGCAGTCGTGGCCGCGGAGGTGAAAGCGCTGGCGGAGCAGACGGCGCGGGCGACCGGCGAGATCTCCGGCCAGATCGCGGCGATCCAGAGCGCGACCGGCGAAGCGGTCGAAGCCATCGGCACGATCACCGCGGCGGTGACGGACCTCTCGGGACTGACGCTCGCCATGGCGAGCGCGGTGGAGGAGCAGGCAGCCTCGACGCACGAGATGTCCGGCAACATCGTCGGCGTCTCCTCGGCGGCGGACGCCACCGGCAGTCACGTCAATGCAGTCCGCACCATTGCCGGCGACCTGTCGGAGCATTCCGCGGGCTTGGGCGCCAGCGTCGAGAAATTCCTCAAGGCGAGCTGAGGACGGGAGCGCGGACCGGGCGGATTCGGTGCAGCCAATGTGCCGCACGTCACGACGGTCTGTGCTTCGATGCAACCGGGTGGCGGCGGAAGGCTTATAGACACTCCCGCTCCCGGGCGGTCCGAGCCCGTCATGATCGACAGCACACACCTTCTCCCGCCCGTCTCAGGCCTCTCGACGAACCCGATCCTGTTCGGCGTGTCGGAGGGTCTCGCGCGTCTGCTGCCGCTGCCGGCGGACGACTCCGTCGCTGCACTGTCCCCGATCGCGGCAACCGGGAACGGCTCAGTACCCGCCCCGTCTGAGCCTCTGGCGGAACTCCTTGCCGATCCCCTTGCCAATCCCCTTGCCGAGGCGGGCCTGAGCGGCTGACAGGGAAGGCGCGGCCGCCCTGTTGCGGCCACCTTCATGACCAGACTGCGCCGCGCCACGATCCGCGGAGACGTCCACTTTCATGTCCTTCCTCCAGGGACTTCCGATCGCCGACCTCATCGCCCATTACGGCTATCTTGCCGTCTTCGTTGTCGTCGCGCTGGAGAGCGCGGGGGTGCCGATGCCGGGCGAGACCATCCTGATCTCGTCGGCGGTCTATGCCGGCAGCACCGGGAGCCTGAACGTCGTCCTCATCGTCGCCGCCGCCGCCGCAGCCGCGATCCTCGGCGACAATGTCGGCTACTGGGTCGGGCGCCGATGGGGCATGCCGCTGCTGCTGCGCTACGGCCACCTCATCGCTCTCGACCACGGACGGCTGAAGCTCGGCCAGTACCTGTTCCGCGAGCATGGCGGGAAGATCGTGTTCTTCGGCCGCTTCACGGCGATGCTGCGCGCCTACGCGGCGGTGCTGGCCGGTGTGAACCGGCTCGATGCGCGCCGCTTCATGCTGTTCAACGGCCTCGGCGGCCTCGCCTGGGCCGGCATCATGGGCTTCGGCGCCTATGCCTGTGGCCGCTCCATCGAGCACATTGTCGGGCCCGTGGGCCTCGCGCTGCTGGCCTTCGTGGTCTTCGGCGGCCTTGCCCTGTGGCTGTTCATGAAGCGCCACGAGGAACGGCTTCTGCTGAAGGCGGAAGCCGCGATCCCCGGCCCGCTGACGGACTGATTTTTTCGCGGGCGATCCCCACGGGTGCCACGGCATCCCCGCGCCCCGCTTGCGGGGAGAGCGCTTTACCGACCTTGTCGTCGCTAAAGCGAGGCAGCAGCGGAAAGTGAGGGGTCTAGGCCGGAGAAGCCGTCTCCTGAGCCGCCCCCTCACTGCCGCTACATCCGCCTCCCGCAGACACGACAGGGTGCCCACGGGCCTCTCCTTGCGCCTGGGGAGAGGGAAGGAGGAGCCTTATCCGGCAACCGTCGCCTTGATCGCCGCGGCGACGCGTTTCACCCCACCGGAGACATCACCGCCCTTGAGGTGGATTCTCAGTGCACGGCGCTTACGCTCGGAGAGAACGGCGAAATCGCCCCGCGCCTGTGCGGCAATCACCGTCTTGAAACCGAGCTTGCGCCCGGGGATCGGCAGATCGGCCGACGGGTCGGCGGTGATCTGCAGGAACACACCGGACGCCGGACCGCCCTTGTAGGCCTGCCCCGTCGAGTGGAGGAAGCGGGGGCCGAATTCCAGGCAGGTCGCGACCCGGCGCGCGTCGCGCAAAGCGAGGCGGGCCTCCTGAAGCGTCGCGTGGTGCGCCTCGTTGCGCTCCACGTAGGCCAGCAGGGCGACGTAATCGCACGGCTTTACCCGAGCGAGATGCGCGGCCACGATCGCGTCGAAGCCCTCGCCGGGACGCAGCGCCTCGGCGTTGGCCGCATCGGCGTAGAGCGCAACCGTCTCGTCCTCGAAGATCGGCGTCTCGGCCGGCAGTGCCCCGGTCTCCTCGGCGCTTGCGAACAGCTTCTTCGTCTCGATCTTGCTCGCCTCGACGTCGGGCTGGTCGAAGGGATTGATGCCGAGCACCGCGCCCGCTACCGCCGTAGCGATCTCGAAGCGGAAGAACTCCTGCGGAAGCTGCTCGGCCTTGTCGAGGTCGATGCGCACCACCGGCTGCGCCTCGCTCTCCAAGATCTTCACGGCCTCGTCCTGGCGGGCGTCGGCCCGGCTTGTCAGGCGCAGATACACGAACAAGCGGTCCTCGCCGTAGACGGCCGGCACACCCACCGGCTCACCCTCGATCGGGATGATGCCGACGCCCTCCTTGCCGGTCGACTCGGCGATGAGCTGCTCGGCCCAGGTGCCGAACGTGTCGATGCCGGGGGAGGCGATGATCGTGATCTTGTCGCGCCCGAATTCCTTGGCCGCGACGCCGATCGCGGCACCGAGGCGTACGCCGGGATTGGCGGCGGGCGGCACCGCCGGCCCGCAGGAGCGGACCATCATCCGGGCGCGGTCGAGGAAATCGCGGATCTCGACCCCGGCCGCCGCCGCGGGAACGAGGCCGAAGGCCGAGAGCACCGAGTAGCGCCCACCGATCTGTGGCACGCCAAGGAAGATCTTTCGGAAGCCGTCGTCCTTGGCCGCCTTCTCCATGGCCGAGCCGAAATCGGTGACGGCGACGAAGTGGCGGCCCGCCTTCTCAGGCCCCACCACCTCTTTCATCCGGCCGAGGAAGTAATCGCGGAACACGTTGGGCTCCAGCGTCGAGCCGGATTTGGAGGCGACGATGAACAGCGTCTTCTCGAGGTTCACGGCCGCCTCGACGGCGCGGACCTCGTCCGGATCGGTCGAGTCGAGGATGCGCAGCTTCGGATAACCGTCGCGGTGGCCGTAGGTCGCGGCGATCACCTCAGGGCCGAGGCTGGAGCCGCCCATGCCGAGCACCACCGCATCGGTGAAGCCCTCGGCGCGAACCTCGTCGGCGAAGCTCTCGTAGAGATCGACCCGCTCCCGCTCGTCCTCGACGATGCGCAGCCAGCCGAGCCACTTGTCCTCGTCGCGGCCGGTCCAGACGGTTGCGTCGTGCGCCCAGAGGCGGCGGATCGCGCCGCTGGCGCGCCAGGATTCGACCGCCTTGTCGGTCGCCGTCTGGAGTGCGTCGTCGAACTTGAAGGTCTGCGCATCGAGACGGTGATCGAGGAGCGCGGCACGCTTGCCCGCGACGGCGCCGAGCAGGGCGTCGGCGGCATCCACGAAGAGCTGCACGCCTTCTTCCACGAGCTGGCGGGCCACCGCCTCGATGTCGATGCCGGCTTGCGCCAGCCGCGCCATCACGGTCTCGGCCTCGCCGATATTCTCTTCCAGCGTCGCCCGCACCCGGCCGTGGTCGCGGAATGCGTCCATGGTGGCCGGCGGCATGGTGTTGACGGTGTTTTTGCCGATCAGCTCTTCGACGTAAAGCACGTCGGAGTAGGCCTTGTTCTTGGTGCCCGTCGAGGCCCAGAGCAGGCGCTGCGCCTTGGCGCCCTTTGCCTCCAGCGCCTCCCACTTCGGGCCGGAGAAGATGCGCTTGTAGCGCTGGTAGGCGAGCTTGGCATTGGCGATCGCCACCTTGCCCTTGAGATCCTCGTAACCGCCGACCTCGTCGAGCCGCTTGTCCACGAGGCTGTCGATGCGGCTGATGAAGAAGCTCGCCACGCTCGCGACCTTCGAGACGTCGCCGCCGTTCTTCCCGAACTCGGTCAGGCCGTCGATGAAGGCGTTCGCAACCTCCTCGTAGACGTCTTGCGAGAACAGCAGGGTGATGTTGACCGAGATGCCCTCCGCCGTGAGCTGGCGGATCGCCGGGAGGCCGGCCGGGGTGGCCGGCACCTTCACCATCAGGTTGTCGCGGCCGACCGCCTTGTGGAGGCGGCGGGCCTCGTTCAGCGTCTCCTCGGTATCGAGGGCGAGGTAGGGCGAGACTTCGAGGCTGACGTATCCGTCGGCGCCGTCGCTGGTGTCGTACACGCGGCGCAGCACATCGGCCGCCGCCTGGATGTCGGCGATGGCGAGGTCCTCGTAGAGGTCGATGACGCGGGCATCGCTGTGATCGAGGGCGGCCTTGAGGCTGTCGTCGTACTCGGCCGAGTGGCCGATCGCCTTCTCGAAGATCGCCGGGTTGGAGGTGACGCCGCGCAGGTCGTCCTTCTCCACCAGTGCCTGGAGTTCACCCTTGGCGATGAAGCCGCGGGCCACGAAGTCGAGCCAGACCGCCTGCTCGTGCTCGGCGAAGAGGGCGTTCAGCGCGTTCATCTCGGTCGTCCTCGCGTGGTTTCTCGTGCAGCCCGCGCTCGGTAGATAGGGCGGCGCGACGCACGTTACCCTCCCCCTGTGCGGGGGAGGGTTGATCTCCGAGCCTACTTCTTGTGCTTCGCCACCTGCGCGCGGGCGGCTTCGATCACCTTCTCGGCGGTGAAGCCGAACTTGCCGAGCAGGTCCTTGATCGGGGCCGAAGCGCCGAAGGTGCTCATGCCGACGATCGAACCGGAGGAACCGGCGTAGCGGTCCCAGCCGATGACGCTGCCCTGCTCCACCGCGACGCGCGCCAGCACCTCGGGCGGCAGGACGCTGTTGCGGTAGCTCTCGTCCTGTCGCTCGAACAGGTCCCAGGACGGCATCGAGACGACGCGGGCCTTGTACCCCTCGCTCTTCAGGGTCTCGTAGGCGCCGACGCAGAGCTGCACCTCGGAGCCCGTGCCGATCAGGATCACATCGGGCGTGCCCTCGCAGTCGGCGAGCACGTAGGCCCCCTTCGCGGTGCCGGAGGCCGGTGCGTATTTCGACCGGTCGAAGGTCGGCAGCGGCTGGCGCGAGAGCGCCAGCACCGCGGGCTGATCTTTAAGCGAGAAAATCACCCGGTAGGCCTCGGCCACCTCGTTGGCGTCGGCTGGGCGCAGGGTCACGAGGCCGGGGATGCAGCGCAGCGAGAGCAGCTGCTCCACCGGCTGGTGAGTCGGGCCGTCCTCGCCCACGCCAATCGAGTCGTGGGTGAAGATGTGGAAGACCGGCAGCTCCATCAGCGAGGCGAGCCGGATCGGCGGGCGCATGTAGTCGGCGAAGACGAGGAAGGTCGCCCCGTAGGCGCGCAGGCCGACGAGGCCGAGGCCGTTCACGATCGAGCCCATGGCGTGCTCGCGCACGCCGAAATGGATGTTGCGCCCGCCCGGCTCGAACGGCGTCAGCGAGCCCGCGCCCTCGAAGGTGAGGTTCGACTTGTTGGACGGCGCAAGATCGGCCGAGCCGCCGAGCAGGAACGGCACGTGCTTGGCGATGGCGTTGAGAACTTTGCCCGAGGATTCGCGCGTCGCGAGCCCCTTGGCGTCGGCCTCAAAGACCGGGATGTGCTTCTCCCAACCTTCCGGCAGGCGGCCTTCGAGAAAGGCGGAGAGGTCCTCGGCATGCTCGGCATCCGCCGCCTTGGCGGCCTCGAAGAAGCCCTGCCACTGGGCGTAGAGCGCAGCGCCGCGCTTGCCGATGCCGTCGGCGAAGGTGTCGTAGACGCCGTCGGGCACGAGGAACTCGGAATCCTCCGGCCAGCCATAGGCGCGCTTGGCGCCCTTCACCTCGTCGGGGCCGAGCGCGTCGGAATGGGCCTTCGACGTGTTCTGCTTGGTCGGCGCACCGTAGCCGATGATCGAGTTGACGATGATCAGCGTCGGGCGGTCGCTCGATTGCAGGAAGGTCTCGAGCGCCGAGGCGATGGCGTGGGTGTCGTTGGCGTCGGCCACCCGCAGCACCTGCCAGCCATAGGCGAGGAAGCGGGCCGCGACCTCCTCGGAAAAGGCGAGTTCGGTGTGCCCCTCGATGGTGATGGTGTTGTTGTCGTAGATCCAGCACAGGTTCGAAAGGCGCAGGTGGCCCGCGATCGAGGCGGCCTCCTGGGAGACGCCCTCCATCAGGTCGCCGTCCGAGCAGATGGCATAGACGTTGTAGTCGAACAGCGGCAGGTCGGGCCGGTTCAGGCGCTCGCCCTTGAAGCGGCCGCCCATCGCCATGCCGACCGAGTTCGCCACGCCCTGCCCGAGGGGGCCGGTGGTGGTCTCCACGCCGGTGGTGAAGTGATATTCCGGGTGACCCGGCGTGCGGCTGTCGAGCTGCCGGAATTTCTTGATGTCGTCGAGCGAGATCGCGGGGGAATTACCGCCGTCCTTCTCGGCCACGCGGGCGAGATGCAAGAGCCCGTAGAGCAGCATCGAGGCGTGGCCCGCCGAGAGCACGAACCGGTCCCGGTTCGGCCAATGCGGATGGGCCGGATCGTAACGCAGATACCGGTTCCAAAGGGTGTAGGCGACGGGCGCCAGCGCCATCGGCGCGCCGGCATGTCCTGAATTCGCTTTCTGCACTGCGTCGATCGCGAGCGTCCGGATCGTGTCGATCGCGAGCTTGTCGCCCTGGCTCAGGGCCGCCTTCGGGCTCGTGTCTGCACCGCTCATGGAGTTACCGTCTTTCTCGCTTCCATCGCCCGCCCGTCGGACGGGACGCGCCTACTGCGCCACGATGGATTCGCCTACCCTCGACTCGGAATGGTCCGCGCCGCTGCCTCGTTCCGCTGCCGGACCGATCGCGCGGCTGTAATTGAGGATCGTGTTGACGAGTGCAACATGCGTGAACGCCTGAGGGTAGTTCCCCACCAGCCGTTTTTCGCGGACATCGTACTCCTCCGAGACCAGTCCGAGGTCGTTGCAGACGCTGATCAGGCGCTCAATCAGCGCATGGGCCTCCTGGCAGCGTCCGAGACCGATCAGGTTGTCGGCGTACCAGAAGCTGCAGGGCAGGAACGCGCCCTCGTTGCCGGGCAGGCCGTCGGTGGTCTGCCCCTCGGTCTCGTAGCGCAGGATGAAACCGTCGCGCATCAGATGCGTCTCGACGGCCGCCACGGTGCCGACGACGCGGGGATCGTCCTGGGGCAGGAAGCCCATATGCGCGATCAGCAGCAGGCTCGCATCGAGGGCCTTGCTTCCGTAGGACTGAACGAAGCTGTTCAAGTCCGGATCGAACCCCTTCGCGCAGACCTCGGCATGAATCTCGTCGCGGATCGCCTTCCACTGAGCGATCGGCGCTTCGCCGGAGCGAAGTTCGTCGTCTCCCATCATCTCGGCGCTGCGGATCGCCCGGTCGAAGGCCACCCAGGCCATGACCTTGGAATGGACGAAGTGGCGCCGCCCGCCACGTACCTCCCAGATGCCTTCGTCCGGCTCGCGCCACGCCGTCTCAAGGTGCTTGATGAGCGCCTGACCGACGCGCAGGCCCTCCTTGTTCTGCCCCATGCCGCGGGCCCGGGCCTGGAACAACGCGTCGAACAACTCGCCGTAGACGTCGAGCTGGAACTGCGCGATCGCCGCGTTGCCGACGCGGACCGGCCGGGAGTTCTCGTAGCCGGGAAGCCAATCCAGTTCGATCTCCGGCAGAAGCCGCTCGCCGGCGATACCGTAGAGGATGTGCGCCTGCTCCGGGTTGCCCGCCACAGCCCGGGTTAGCCAGTCGCGCCATGCGCGGGCCTCCTCGATGTAGCCCGAATCCATCAGCGCCAGCAGCGTGAAGGTCGAGTCGCGCAACCAGCAGAAGCGGTAGTCCCAGTTGCGCACCCCGCCGAGTTCCTCGGGTAGCGAGGTGGTGGGTGCGGCCACGATCCCGCCGGTTGGCCGGTAGATCAGCGCCTTCAGCGTCAATAGGGAGCGGCGCAGGATGTCGTCCCATGGCGTCCGCAGGGTGCAGCGGCTCGACCATTCGCGCCAGAACCGGTTGGTGTCGTCGAGCCAACGGCGCGGCTCGATCGGCGGCGGATCGTCCTCGTGCGAGGCGCCGTAGCTGAGGACGAAGCGGATCGCGTCGCCCTTGTAGACCGTGAATTCCGAGACCGTGGTCTGGTGGGCGGTGCCGCGCATCGGCGCGTTGGTGCGCAGGACCACCTTGTGCGGCCCGGAGATGGCGCGCAGGTCACCGAGCTCGCTGCGCGAGACCCACGGAACCGCCGAGCCGTAATCGAAGCGGACCGCCAGCTCCATGCGCATCGCCAAGCGCCCTCGGATCCCCTCGACGAGGCGGATGACGTGGCTGCCGTCGCCAACGGGCATGAAATCGGTGACGCGGACCTCGCCCTCGCGAGTCTTGTGCGTCGTCTCCAGCACCAGCGAGCCGGTGCGGTAGCGCCAGGAATGCTGCGCACCCTCGGCCGCTGGAGCGAGCTTCCAGAAGCCGTGCTCTTCCGTGCCGAGCAGGTTGGCGAACAGGGCAGAGGCATCGAAGCGCGGCATGCACAGCCAGTCGATGCTGCCGTCACGCCCGACCAGGGCCGCGGTGCGCCCGTCGCCGATCAGGGCGTAATCCTCGATCCGTCCCGCCATCCCGGTCTCCGTCGTCGTGTCCCGAGCCGAACGGCGCGGCGAAACGCAGGCTTCGGCCTCAGTGGCAGAGCGCCCCACGCGAAGCCGCCGCCTCGTCGGGTACGAGGCGGACGCGATCGCCGCTCTGTCCCGCGCGAAGTGGCGCAGCGGCCGCGCTTCGCAAGGTTGCCGGACTAACGATTGTGAGAACGGCCGATCCGACGCCGGGGCGACTCCCGATGACACGGCGAGCGCCAGCTACCCTCAGCGCCGGTTCCGACGCGTGCTCATGAGCCGAACCGCCACCCGCCGTCAGCGAAGCGCGGGCTCAGCGCAGATCCGAGACCAGGCTGACGACCGAGCTGCCAAGGGTCGCGACACCAGTTGCGACACCGGTCGTCGCTCCGGAGCCGGCACTGCGGGCCGCATCCCAGGCCGCGTCGACGGCGGCGAAGGGGAGGGCACCCGTGGGCAGGAAGCGGTCGCCCTCGTCCTCCGTGCGGGCCAACGGGGCAGGCGCCGAACCCGTCGGCTCAGCGGCCCGCGCAGGGCTCACCGGCTGCGTCGTCGCCATCCGGCTCGCGGGCGCGCGGCGGCGCTCGGGCCGGGCGGCAACGCGGGGGGGACGAGCCGACGGCGGCGCGGCCTCGCTCGCTGCGACGAGGGGCACGAGCCGGGCGAAGGCCTCGCTGGCCGGCCCCGCCTCGACATCGGCGAGCAGGGCCTTGCCCGGATCGAACACCGTGAAGCCGGGCGTCGCGGCCATGGCCGGAACGGCCCGAACCAACGCGGCCGGCTCCATGGCCGGTCCTTTGGTCGGCTCGCGGCAGGCGAGCGACAGAAGGGCGGCGACCACGGCGAGCCCGAGGGTCGGCAGGAACGGAGGAAGCACGGCGCGGGGCGTCGCGGACACGTCCGGCTTTCGCAGCGGATCGACGACGCGCATGAACCGGACCCTCCTCGATGGATTCGCAACCGGCTTGAGTGTGCGCCCCGGTTTGCGGCAGAAGCGGGGCCGATCGATGTCCGGTTCGTAACTGTCGTCGCGGATTGGGGGCACACGGCTTGCGTGCCGATCCGCCGACGGTACCCTCAGCAAGTTCTTAAGCACCTGCCTTTTTAAGTCTCCCCCCAAAGTCTCACCCCACGCCTTCCTCGAACGGATCGAACCATTCGGGCCTCGATGACCGAGACCAGCCTCACCGTCGCCGTGATCGATCCGAGCCCCGCGCGCGCGGCGATCCTCGAAGAGGGCCTCCGGGCGGGGGGCGTCGGCCAGGTCGTCGTCATCCCAGACGGTCCGGATCTCCAGGCACGGGTGGCGAGCCTCAAGCCCGACGTGATCGTGGTGCATCTGGAGAGCCCGAGCCGGGACGTGCTGGAGCAGATGTCGGGCCTGTCCCGTCAGGCGGAGCGGCCGGTGGCGATGTTCGTCGATCGCTCGGATCAGACCATGATGCAGGCGGCGGTGGATGCCGGCATTTCGGCCTACGTGGTCGACGGTCTGCGCTCGGAGCGGATCCGCTCGATCCTGGACATCGCGATCCTGCGCTTCAACGCCTTCGCGCGGCTGCAGCGCGAACTCGACGAAGCCCGCTCCGAACTCGCCGACCGCAAGCTGATCGAGCGGGCCAAGGGCATCCTGATGACGCGCAAGGGCATGAGCGAGGATGAGGCCTACAAGCTCCTGCGGCGGCAGGCGATGAACGAGAAGCGCAAGATCGTGGACATTGCCCGCGCCATCGTCACCGCGGCGGACCTGCTCGGATGAGGATCAGGCTCGGATACGTTCCCCTCACCGACGCCGCCCCCGTGATCGCGGCGGCTGAGCTGGGCTTCGCGCGGGACGAGGGACTCGAGATCGATCTCGCGCGCGAGCCCTCGTGGGCGACGCTGCGCGACCGGCTGGCGCTGGGCCATCTCGACGCCGCGCACATGCTGGGGCCGCTCGCCATCGCCAGCGCGCTCGGGCTCTCGGGGCCACAAGCGCGATTGAACGTGCCGATGGCGCTCGGTCTCAACGGCAATGCCGTGACGGTCTCGAACGCACTCTGGGGGGCGATGGCGCCGGAAAGCGACGGGCTCGCCGACGTCGCTGCGGGCTTCGCGCGGGTCGCTCGCGCGCGGGCTGGGGAGGGCCGGCCGCTGACGATCGGCACCGTGCATCCCTTCTCCAGCCACTCCTACCAGCTTCGCCTGTTCGCCGGATTGGGCGGGCTCGACCTCGACACCTCGGTGCGGCTGGTCGTGGTGCCCCCGCCGGATACGGTGGATGCCCTCCGGCGCGGGCGCATCGACGGCTTCTGCGTCGGTGCCCCCTGGAACAGCGTCGCCGTCGCCGCCGGCCTTGGCCGGATCGCGGCCCTCGGCTGCGAGATTGCGCCCGACTGCCCGGAAAAGGTCCTCGCCCTACCCGCGGAAGGGGCTGAGTTCACGGCGCCCCTGGTGCGGGCCGTCCACCGGGCTGGGCTGTGGTGCGCCGATCCCGAGAACCGCGGCAGCTTGAGCAGCCTGCTCGCGGAACGGGCAGACCTCGACTCGGATGCCGCGCTGATCGCCCGCACGCTGAGCGGCGCGCTGATCGTCGATGCCGACGGGCGCGAGCGGACGAATCCGGCCTATCTGCGCCTGGACGCTGCAACCCACCGGCCGAATCCGGACCATGCCCGATGGCTCGTTGCGCAGATGGTCGCCTGCGGTCAGGTCGCACCCGGCGGCCATGCGGCAGACCGGGCGGCAGCCCTCTACCGGCCCGACATTTTCGCGACAGCGGTCACCGGCTGAGCACCTGTCCAGCTGTCCGAAACTCGCTCGGGCTGCGTCTCGCGGCACCATCAGCCTAATTTTTGTGCATCGCAAGAAGATGCCGCGCTTCTGAGTGTGCGCGGCGCAGCAAACGCGTTCGCTGCAACGCTTCGAGAGCCGCGACACAGGCCGTCTCGAACTTGGCACGGCTCCTGCAAAGATGGTCGCACGAGCCCGCCAACGATGACGGGCCCCAAACGTCAGCAAGGCCGCTGATCCGGACTGCCCGCACGCGACGAATGTCGATCGCGCAGGCGATCCCCGGACGGCGGCTTTTTTCATGTGCAGACAGCGCACCGGAGCGAAGAGCGGATGAGCATCGATCACGGCAACACGACCCGCCGCGGCATCCTCAAGGGAGCGGCGGCAGCCCTCGCCCTGGCAGGCGCCGCCCGTGCCGCCTTGCCGGCCGGTGCCTTCGCGCAGGGCGCGGGGCCGGAGGTGAAGGGAGCCAAGCTCGGCTTCATCGCCCTCACCGACGCGGCGCCGCTCTTCGCCGCCAAGGAGAAGGGCATCTTCGCGAAGTACGGCCTCCCCGAGACGGAGGTGCTGAAGCAGGCGAGCTGGGGCACCACCCGCGACAACCTCGTTCTCGGCTCCGAGGGCAACGGCATCGACGGTGCCCACATCCTCTCGCCGATGCCCTACCTGATCTCGGCTGGCCGTGTGACGCAGAACAACGTGCCGGTGCCGATGTACATCATGGCCCGGCTCAACCTGAACGGTCAGTGCATCTCGATCGCCAAGGAGCATATCGACCACAAGATCGGCCTCGACACGAAACCGTTCAAAGCCGTGCTGGAAGCCAAGAAGGCCTCCGGCAAAGCGGTGAAGGCGGCCATGACCTTCCCCGGCGGCACGCACGATCTCTGGATCCGCTACTGGCTGGCCGCCGGCGGCATCGACCCCGACAAGGACATCGAGACCATCGTCGTGCCGCCGCCTCAGATGGTGGCGAACATGAAGGTCGGCACGATGGACTGCTTCTGCGTCTGCGAGCCGTGGAACGAGCAGCTCATCCACCAGGGCATCGGTTACACCGCGATCACAACCGGAGAGCTCTGGAAGGACCATCCGGAGAAGGCCTTCGCCATGCGCGCGGCCTGGGTCGACAAGTACCCCAACGCCGCCAAGGCGCTGCTGATGGCGGTGATGGAGGCCCAGCAATGGTGCGAGAAGCCCGAGAACCGCGACGAGATGGCGGCGATCGTGGCCAAGCGCCAGTGGATCAACGTGCCGGTCGCCGACGTCGTCGACCGGATGAAGGGCAAGTTCGACTACGGCACCGGCCGCGTCGTCGAGAACAGCCCCTTCACCATGAAGTTCTGGGCCGACAACGCCTCCTACCCGTACCAGTCGCACGACCTCTGGTTCCTCACCGAGGATATCCGCTGGGGCAAGTTCGACGCGCAGACCGACACCAAGGCGCTGATCGCCAAGGTCAACCGTGAGGATCTCTGGCGCGAGGCCGCCAAGGCGCTCGGCGTCGGGGCGATTCCGACCTCCACCTCGCGCGGCATCGAGACGCTGTTCGACGGCAAGGTCTTCGATCCGGAAAACCCCGCCGCCTACCTCAACAGCCTCGGCATCAAGAAGGTCGCGTGATGGCTACCGGAGCAACGCTCACCGCAACCCGCGAGCGCGCCGCCGCAAAGGCCCGCGCGCCCTTCATCACACTGGCCGGCCTGCGCGGCGTCGCCGCCCGCGTCCTGCCGCCGCTCGTCGTCCTGGCGGGCTTCCTGCTCCTGTGGGAGGTGCTGTGCTCCTCCCCCACCGCCGGCCTGCCGCCGCCCTCGCGGGTGGTGACGGAGGCCTGGGACATCATCGTCGATCCGTTCTACGACAACGGCGGCACCGACAAGGGCCTGTTCTGGCATATCGCCGCGAGCCTGAAGCGCGTGGCCCTCGGCTTCTCGCTGGCAGTGGTGGCGGGCGTGATGCTCGGCACGCTGGTCGGCCAGTCCGATTGGGCGATGCGCGGGCTCGACCCGATCTTCCAGATCCTGCGCACGATTCCGCCGCTGGCGTGGCTCCCGCTCTCGCTGGCCGCCTTCCGCGACGGCCAACCGAGCGCGATCTTCGTGATCTTCATCACCTCGATCTGGCCGATCATCATCAACACGGCCGTTGGCATCCGCAACATTCCGCAGGACTATCGCAACGTCGCCGCGGTCATCCGGCTGAACCCGATCGAGTTCTTCTACAAGATCATGCTGCCGTCCGCGGCTCCCTACATCTTCACCGGTCTTCGCATCGGCGTCGGCCTGTCCTGGCTCGCCATCGTCGCGGCCGAGATGCTGATCGGCGGCGTCGGCATCGGCTTCTTCATCTGGGACGCGTGGAACTCCTCCCACATCTCCGAGATCATCGTCGCCCTCGTCTATGTCGGACTCATCGGCTTCGTCCTCGACCGGATGGTTGCCGGGCTCGGCGTGCTCGTGACCCGTGGCACCAGCGCAGCGTGAGGGACTAAGAACATGGCTCATCTCTCCCTCTCCCAGGTCGGCATCACGTTTCATCGCGGCGGCAAGTCCTCCGAGGTGCTGCGCGACGTGAACCTCGACATCGCCAAGGGCGAGTTCGTCTCGATCATCGGGCATTCCGGCTGCGGCAAGTCGACGGTGCTCAACATCGTCGCCGGCCTGCTCAAGGCCTCGACCGGCGGCGTGCTGCTGGACGGACGTGAAGTGAACGCCCCCGGCCCCGACCGCGCGGTGGTGTTCCAGAACCACTCGCTCCTGCCCTGGCTGACCGTGCGCGAGAACGTGGCGCTCGCCGTCGACAAGGTGTCGAAGGGCAAGAGGACGCGGGCTGAGCGCGCCCAGTGGATCGAGCACAACCTTGCGCTGGTGAACATGATGCACGCCGCCGACAAGCGCCCTGCGGAGATCTCCGGGGGCATGAAGCAGCGCGTCGGCATCGCCCGCGCGCTCGCCATGGAGCCGACCGTGCTGCTGATGGACGAGCCGTTCGGCGCGCTCGACGCGCTGACCCGCGCCCATCTCCAGGACCAGCTCATGGAGATCCAGACGCGTCTGCGGAACACCGTCATCATGATCACCCACGACGTGGACGAGGCGGTGCTGCTCTCGGACCGCATCGTGATGATGACGAACGGGCCTTCCGCCACCATCGGCGAGATCCTGCCCGTGCCGCTGGCGCGGCCCCGCCGCCGGCTCGATCTCGTGGAGGACGCGACCTACGTCCACGCCCGCGCCGCGGTGCTGGAGTTCCTCTACGCCCGCCACGCCAAGCCCGCTCTCGCCGCCTGAGTTCGTGAAGGGGGATCACGGGTTCATGAGCGTGAAGGACAGACTCGTCGTCGTCGGCAACGGCATGGCCTCGCTCCGCTTCCTCGAGCGGCTGACCGAGCGCGCGCCGGGCCGATACGACGTGACGGTGGTCGGCGCCGAGCCGGTGGCGGCCTATAACCGGGTGCTGCTCTCCTCGCTGCTCGGCGGCGAGGTGGACGAGGCGGCCTGCGGCTTCCGCCCGCTCTCCTGGTACGAGGAGCACGGCATCCGCCTCGTCACCGGCGCGCCGGTGACGGAGATCGACCGGGCCAACCGGCTGGCGATCGTCGGTGAAGCGCATGTCCTGCCCTACGATAAGCTGGTGCTGGCCGTGGGCTCGCTGCCGATCCGGCTTCCGCTGCCCGGTATCGACCTGCCGGGCGTCCTCACCTTCCGCGATTTCGCCGACGTGGCGGCGATCCGCAAAGCCGCCGTCGAGCACGCCAAGGCCGTGGTGATCGGCGGCGGGCTGCTGGGCCTGGAGGCCGCGGTCGGGCTCGCCCGGCTCGGCGTCGACACCACGCTGGTCCACGTCATGGACCGGGTGATGGAGCGCCAGCTCGACCACGCGGCGGCCCGCCTCGTGCGCACGGCGATGGAGGCCCGCGGCGTCAAGGTGATGCTGTCCGCCGACACCGCCGCGATCGAGGGCGGGACTCAAGTCGAGCGCCTGCGGATGAAGGACGGCAGCGTGATCCCGGCCGACCTCGTCGTGATGTCGGTGGGCATCCGCGCCTCGACGGCCCTGGCGCAGTCCTGCGGACTCGCCTGCGGGCGCGGCATTACGGTGGACGACCGGATGACCACTTCCGACCCGGCGATCCATGCGCTCGGCGAATGCGCTGAGCACAGGGGTGTCGTTTACGGCCTTGTCGAGCCCGCCTACGAGCAGGCCGAGGTGCTGTCGCGGCACCTCGTCGGCGAGGCGGCTTCCTATCCCGGCACGTCCCTTGCCACCAGCCTCAAGGTGTCGGGCCTGCCCGTCTTCTCGGCCGGCGTGGTCGATACGCCCGAAGGCGCCGAGGCGGTCGTGATGCACGACGCCGCCGCCGGCCTCTACCGCAAGCTGATCATCGCCGAAAACCGCCTCGCGGGGGCGGTCTTCGTCGGCGACATCGCCGAGCAGGCGCGCTGCAAGGAGCTGATCCGCTCCGGCGCGCCGCTCTCCCCTGACGACCGGGACGACCTGATGTTCGGCCCGGCCCCGAAAACCCTCGCAGCGTGAGTGAGGCAGCGATGGCAGACGAATTCAACGCCGAGCAGAAGCGCTACCTGGAAGGCTTCGCCTCGGGCATCGCGGCGGCTCGGATGACCGGCGGCCTCGCGATCGGGCAGGGCGGCGCCGCAGCCGCGTCCTCCGAGCCCACCGGCCCGGACGCGATCCACATCAAGGCGCAGGACCGCACCGTCAAGGAGGGTGGCAAGCTCTGCGAGCAGGAGAAGTGGAAGCGCGCGGAGAATCCGTTCGACGGCCATAACCGCCTGATCCAGGAGGCTGCGACCGGCAAGGCTCCGAAGCCTGAGGATAATTTCCGCTGGCGCTACCACGGCCTGTTCTGGGTCGCACCGACCCAGACCTCCTACATGTGCCGCCTGCGCATCCCCAACGGCATCCTGCAGCACTGGCAGTTCGCCGGCATCGCCGACCTCGCCGACAAGCATGGCGGCCCCTACAGCCACGTCACCACCCGCGCCAATCTTCAGGTGCGCGAGATCCCGCCGGAGCACGGCCAGGCCTTCCTCGACGGCCTGGTCGATCTCGGCCTCACCGCGCGCGGCGCGGGCGCCGACAACATCCGCAACGTCACCGGCTCGCCCACCGCCGGCATCGACGCGCAGGAACTGCTCGACACCCGGCCGCTGGCCAAATCATGGCACAACTGGATCCTCAACGACCGCTCGCTGTTCGGCCTGCCGCGCAAGTTCAACGTCGCCTTCGACGGCGGCGGCGTGATGCCGGTGCTGGAAGAAACCAATGACATCGGCTTCCAGGCGATCGAGGTACTGGAGGGCGCGAGCATCCCCGCCGGGATCTGGATGCGCCTCGTGCTGGGCGGCATCTCCGGCCACAAGGATCTCGCCCGCGACACCGGCGTCGTCCTCAAACCCGAGGAGTGCAACCAAGTCGCCGACGCAATCCTGCGCGTCTTCATCGAGAACGGCGACCGCACGAACCGCAACAAGAGCCGCATGAAGTACGTCCTCGACGCCTGGGGCTTCGAGAAGTACCTCGCCGCCGTCGAGGAGAAGCTCGGCCGCAAGCTCGCGCGCGTCGCCCCCGAGCACGTGGCGCCGAGGAAGCCCACCGACCGCTTCAGTCATGTCGGCGTCCACAAGCAGGTTCAGCCGGGCCTGAACTGGATCGGCGTGGTGCTGCCCGTCGGCAAGATGACGACCGGCGAGATGCGCGAACTCGCCAGGATCTCGGCCGAGTGCGGCGACGGCCAGATCCGCCTGACGGTGTGGCAGAACTTCATCTTCTCCGGCGTGCCGGACGCGAAGGTCGCAGAGGTCGAGGCCCGCGTCGCGGCGCTCGGCCTCACCACGAAGGCCGCCGGCATCCGCTCCGGCCTCGTGGCCTGCACCGGCAGCCGCGGCTGCAAGTTCGCCGCCGCCGACACCAAGGGTCACGCGATGATCATCGCCGACCATGTCGAGCAGACCGTGCCGGCCCTCGATGTGCCGGTGAACGTCCACCTCACCGGCTGCCACCATTCCTGCGCTCAGCACTACATCGGCGATATCGGACTCATCGGCGCGAAGGTCGTCGTCTCGGAGGAGGGCGATACCGTCGAGGGCTACGACGTTGTTGTCGGCGGGGGCTTTGCCGAGAACCCGAAGATCGGCACCGAGATCTGGAAGGCGGTCAAGGCCGAGGACGTGCCCTCGCGCGTCGAGGCCCTGCTGAACGCCTATCTCGCCCGCCGCCAGGGCCCGGAGGAAAGCTTCCAGGCCTTCACCGCACGTACCGGCCCCGAGGCCCTGCGCGACGCCGCCGAAGAACAACCCGCCCTCAAGGCCGCCGCATGACCCAGCACGTCGCGCCCCCGCTCGTTCTCATCCCCGAGAGCGCCCCCTTCAACGCCGACCAGCGTTCCTGGCTGTCGGGCTACTTCGCCGCGCTCCTCGGCCCGGCGGTCGAGGGCGCCACCGCCCTCGCGCCGGGCGAGGCGCCCTCGACTGGTCCGAAGCTGGCCGACAACGACGACGCCCCCTGGCACGACCCGTCGATGCCGATCAATGACCGCATGGCAATCGCCAAGGACCGCTCGGAGCCGCAGAAGCTGATGGCCGCCATGGCTCAGCAGGATTGCGGCCAATGCGGCTACAACTGCGCCGACTACGCCAACGCGATCTTCCTCAAAAGGGAGGAGCGGCTGAACCTTTGCCAGCCCGGCGGCAAAGAGACCCTGCGCATGCTCAAGAAGCTCGAGGAGGAGTTCGGCGCCGCAAGTGGCGGCGCGGCGGCCCCGAAGGCAGAGGCGGCCGATACGCCGAAGAAGGAGCCGGAACTCGGCCCGCTCGGCTATTGCCGCGAGAACCCGGTCGAGGCGACCTTCCTCTCCCGCACGCGGCTCAACGCACCGGGCGGCGAGAAGGAGACGTGGCACATCGAGATCGACCTGAGGGACACGCCGATCACCTACGAGGCCGGCGACTCCCTCGGTCTGTTTCCGGCCAACGCCCCGGCGCTCGTCGATGCGGTGATCGCCGAACTCGGCACGCGACCCGAGCGGATGATCGGCGGAAAGACCCTGCGCGACCGGTTGCTGACCGACTATTCCCTGGGCGCGGCGCCGGACAACCTCTACCAGCTCCTCTCGCTGCTGACCTCGGGCGCAGCTCGGAAGAAGGCGCAGGCGCTCGCGGCCGGCGAAGACCCGGACGGCGACGCGCAGCATCTCGACGTTCTCGGCGCGCTGCACAAGTTTCCCGGCGCCCGCCCGGACGCCGAGGTCTTTCTGGAGGCGCTCGACGAGCTGCAGCCGCGGCTCTACTCGATCTCGTCGTCGCCGAAGATGGATGCCGGCCGCGTCTCGCTCACGGTCGACGCGGTGCGCTACAATCACCGCTCGCGGCTGCGCCTGGGCGTCGCTTCCACGCATTTGGGGGAGCGTCTGCCGGAGCAGACGAAAGTCAAAATCTACCTGCAGAAGGCGCACGGCTTCGGCCTGCCGTCGGACCCGTCCAAGGACGTGATCATGTGCGGCCCGGGAACCGGTGTCGCCCCGTTCCGCTCCTTCCTGCGGGAGCGCGCGGCCACGAAGGCGCCCGGTCGCAACTGGCTGTTCTACGGCCACCAGCGGCAGGCCACCGATTTCTTCTACAAGGAGGAACTGAACGGCCTGAAGGACGAGAAGGTGCTGACCCGCCTCTCGCTCGCATGGTCGCGCGACGGCACGGAGAAGACCTACGTCCAGGACCGCATGCGCGAGAACGGCGCCGAGCTGTGGAAGTGGCTCGAAGGTGGTGCCCATTTCTACGTCTGCGGCGATGCCAAGCGCATGGCCAAGGACGTGGAGCGCGCGATCATCGACGTCGCCGCGCAGTACGGCGGCAAGAATCCCGACGAGGCGGTGGCCTATCTCGCCGCCCTGAAGAAGGCCGGGCGCTATCAGGCCGACGTTTACTGAGAGGGAGGGGTTTTCCCCTGCCACCGCCTCGCGATGACGGCGAGGGCGTGTGAGCCGCCTCAAGCCGGCGGGTTCACCCGCGGGTCGGCGCGCAGCCGCGTCGCAGCGAGATCGACGAAGGCGCGGGTCTTGGCCGGCGCCCGCCGCCCCTCGGGGCTCACGACGTGGATCGGAACGGGCGCCTCCTCGTCGTCGCTGAGCAGGATGCGCAGGCGCCCCTCCGCCACCGCCGACGCCACCTGATAAGACAGCAGCCGCGCGACTCCCCAGCCATCGAGAGCCGCGGCGAGCGTCGCATCGACCGTGTTGCAGACGAGGCGGGGATGAACGGTGACGGCGATGCGCCGCTCGGGCCCGAACCGCCATTCCGGCAGGACACCGAGGCTCGATGAGCCGATCACGGCGTGCTCGCGCAGGTCGGGGGGTGTCTTGGGCACACCGTGCCGTTCGAGATAGCTCGGCGCGGCGCAGACCACCCGGCGCACGCTGCCGACGCGGGTCGCCGACAGCCCGGAATCGGCCAGATGCCCGATCCGCACCCCGACATCGATGCCCTCCTCGATCATGTTGACGATCCGGTCGAGGAACAGCGCGCGGACCGCGACCGCGGGGTGGCGCGCGAGGTAGTCGGTCACCAGCGGAAGCACGTAGAGGCGGCCGAACTGCACCGGCGCCGTCAGCGTCAGGACACCGGTCGGCGTCGCGGTCGAACCGGCGGCAACGGCCTCGGCCTCGACGATCTCGGACAGGATTCGGCGGCAATCCTCGAGATAGCGTCCGCCTGCATCGGTGAGCTTCACCGAGCGCGTGGTGCGGAGGAAGAGGCGCGCGCCGATGGCGGCTTCGAGCGCCGCAACCGCGCGCGTGACGGCGGCCGGGCTCATGCCGAGCGCGCGCGCCGCCCCGGCGAAGCCACCGCTTTCGGCGACCCGCACGAAGACCCGCATTCCCTGCAGCCGGTCCATAAAAGCCCTCCGACAGCCCGTCCTGTGGGAGCAGTGTCGCGATTATTCCGTACCGCGCAACAGTCGCTTACTCATAATGCAGGTTCACCTCGCGGCTCGGAGGGAGTGTGATCGATCCACGGCCGATCCTGCGGCCTTAGGAGACAACACCGTGAAGCTCTACAGCCTGAGGCTCTCGGGCCATGCCCACCGGGCACGCCTGTTCCTGTCGCTGGTCGGCCAGCCCTTTGAGACCGTCGAGGTCGACTTTGCCGGCGGCCAGAACCGCTCGCCGGATTTCCTGGCGATCAATCCGTTCGGGCAGGTCCCCGTCCTCGATGATGACGGGACGATCGTGCCGGATTCCAATGCCATCCTCGTGTACCTCGCCAAGAAGCTTGGTCGCAGCGACTGGCTGCCCGAGGATGCGGAAGGGGCGGCGCGCGTCCAGCGCTGGCTCTCGGTTGCGGCCGGACCGATCGCCTACGGCCCCTGCGCTGCACGCCTCGTCACCCTGTTCGGGGCTGGGTTCGACGCGGAGGAAGTGATCGCCCGCGCCCACACGATTCTGGCGCTGATCGATGCGGAGCTGTCGGCGCGCGACTGGCTGGCTGCCGAGCATCCGACCATCGCCGACGTGGCGCTCTACAGCTACATCGCCGCCGCTCCCGAGGGGAACGTCGATCTCGCGTCTTACGGGAATGTCCGCGCATGGCTCGCCCGGATCGAGGCGCTGCCGGGCTTCGTGGCGCTGCCAGCCTCGCCGGTCGGCCTGAACGCGGCGGGAGATCGGGCATGAGCACACAGGCCGCAGCCTCATCCTCTCCCTGGCACCGGGGTGAGGTGGCGATCCAAGAGCATGTCGGCATCGCCGGGCGGATGGCGGAACTCGGCCCCCGGGTGATCCGCGATCACCTGAACGAGCAGCACCGCGCGTTCTTCCCGCTCCTGCCCTTCGCGGTGCTGGGCAGCGTTGACCAGGAGGGCAATCCTTGGGCGACGCTACGGGAGGAAGCACCGGGCTTCCTCCATGCGCCGGACCCGTTCCACCTCCGGGTGGAAGGGCTCCGCGACCCGGACGATCCCGCCGAGGCGGGGTTGGAGGACGGGCAAGGCGTGGCCGTGCTCGGGATCGAACTGGCCACGCGTCGCCGCAACCGCCTGAATGGACAGATCGAGCGCAGGGGTGCGGAGGGTTTCGCGGTCCGCGTCGAGCAGAGTTTCGGGAACTGCCCGCAATACATCCGCAGCCGGCACAAGGTAGGCTCGGACCTGCCGCGGGAGACCCGGCCGCGGCCTCTCGTGTCGGACCGGCTCGGCGCCGCGGCGCGGGCCGTCGTCGCGGCGGCGGAAACCTTCTTCGTCGCGAGCGCTGTCGAGGCGGCCGACGGCCGGCGGCAGATCGATGTCTCGCACAGGGGCGGCCCGGCCGGCTTCGTGCGGGTCGGAGCGGACGGCCGCCTCACAATCCCCGACTATTCCGGCAACCGCTTTTTCAACACGCTGGGCAACATGCTGGAGAACCCGCGGGCGGGTCTCGTCTTTCCAGATTTCGTGACGGGCGACCTGCTGCAGATGAGCGGACGCACCGAGGTCGTGCTCGATCCCGCGGAGGACGAACGGATCGACGGCGCCGAGCGCCTGTGGCGGTTCATGCCGGAGCAGGTCGTGTTCCGGGCTCGCGCGCTGCGACTGCGGTTTGCCGCGGCCGATGCGGCCTAGAGCATCGGCCCGAAAGGTGGCCGCCGGCTTGTCTGAAAAGGCGACGCAAAAACAAGAGGCGAGAGCCTCAGTCGGATTTGCGTCCGCAGCGGATATAGTTCGCCTGCCCCTTGCCGCTCGTCCAAGTGAGCCGGTCATGCTCGACGAGGAGGCGGACCTGGGAGGTCCAGCGGCGGCCGCGCTCGCTGCAATCAGCAGCCATGGTCCAGGCGCTGCCTTCACGGCGATTGTTGCGGAAGCGGCAGACGGTGCGCCCGGCCTTGGCGCCGTCCTCGGTGATCGTGGCGGGCAGGAAGCCGCGACGGCGCTGGCGCTGGCCGCAGGCAACCGAGGTCGGTCCCCAGATGCCCACGAAAGCCGCCCGCTCCACCAGCGGCGCGGCGGGTCGCGGCTCGGCCGGGGCAACCACGGTGTCCAGCGGCGGGGCGGGCGCGGCGACCGTGAGCACCCGCGGCGGCGGATTGGCGGCGGGTGTGGCCGGCCGCTCCGGCTCGGGCAGGCGTACCTCCGGAACGTCGATCCCGTCCGCCGCGGCAAGACGGGTATGCCCGGCATGCGCCGCCACCGGGCCGTCATCGGTCAGCACGATCAGCGTATAGGCGAACAGTGCGCCCCAGCCCGCGGCGAGGATGACGGGAATCGTCAGACGTCGTGACAGGGTCGAGGGGCGAGCCTCTGGCGTCGCCTCCGTCCCGTCCGCGTTCTGCGTGCCTTCCGCCATCGCCGTTCCGATCGCCGTCCCGTGCGCTTCTGCTCCCGACATCGTCATCCTAGCGTCCGAAAATAGCTTTCAGCAATCGAGCGGTGCGGATGCGCCTCGGCGAATGCGCCGGCATGCCCACAGCCTCGATCCACGCCACCGGCACCGCGCGAGCCGTGCTCAAACACGTGACGGCCGAGCGCGGATCTGTCCTCGGTCAGGAAACCGGCGCCCGGCGCGCAGCGGATGGCGGCGGGCACGGCCTCAAGGTTGAGGATCGACAGGCCCGCCATGGCTCGGCTTCGCTCCCATCCGCCGGATGATTCGGCCCCGGTCGCAGGGCGGCGCGGGTCGAAGGGGCCCGTCGTGGCCCGCAGACCAAGATAGACTCTCCGAATGCGGCAGAGGCACGGCAACCCCTTCCCGGCGCAAGCGGAACCTGCCATGGTCAAGCTTGGCGGCCGCAACCGGCCGTCGACCGTACCCGCGTGATGAAACCTGTCACCCTCGCCGTTCTCGGCTCGGCCTTGGCGCCTCTACTGACGTCGCCCTTCGCCCTTGCTCCCGCATTCGCCCAATCGCGCACGCAGACGGCGCGCCCGACCTGTGCGGAAGCGATGGCGATCGTGAAGGCGGAAGGCGCGGTGACGCTCGGCTTCGGCGGGCGCCCGCCCGAGCGCTTCGTGCGCGACCGCAGCTTCTGCGAGCTCACCGAAATCGCCGAACTGCGCTTCGTCCCCACCCGCGATAATCCGCAATGTCCGATCGGCTATCGCTGCCGCGAGCCGGATTACGGCGATTGGAACTGGGACGCGAACTGACCGCAGCGACCCCGAAGCGCGCCCATGGGCAGTCCACGGTGTCGCACCCGGCGATCCGCCACGCTGGAAGATCACTGCTTCGACCCGCGGCATGACGGAAATTTCACGTGACAGGCGCGGCCTCACGCCACGTTCTCGCCACGACGGATAGCCAGGGGCGCCGCATTCGGCGATTGAACCCGTCCGCCGGCATGCCACCCCGTATGGGGATCGGCAGGGCCGGTGCAGCGAGAAGGAGTGATCCGCGTGGCCGCATTCAAGAGCAGGCTCGGCATCCAGGCCGTGCTCACGGCGTTCTTCGCGCTCCTGCTGCTGGCCATCCCAGTCATCTTGCCGGGGATCCCGAGCCCGCCGCTCTACGTCTCGCTCGCGGGCTTTGCGATGGCCGGCATCCTCATCGCCTCGAACACCCTCTCGGCCTATCTCAGGATCTTCGTCTCAGTCTACGGAATCGGCTATTTGGTGCTCGCGGGCGCCAAGACGCTCGCCGCCATGGGCGCATTGCCCGCCACCGTCGTGGCGCTACTGCCACCGGATTTCGCGGCGACCGGATCCGTGGTGTTCGGCGGCATCGTGCTCGCCGTCTCGCACTGGAAGCCGATCCGGGACATCACTCTGATCGCCGACCCCTATTTCGCGACCCATGACGCCCCGAGCCGGGAAATCGGCATGTTCCGCCGCTTCGGGCGCACCGAAGGGCAGATCGGCCGCAACCTCGTGGCGCTCTCGATCTTCGTGAACTTCGCCGACGTGGCGCTGACGCTGCGCTTCAACTTCTTCTACCGCGACATGTACAACGCGCTGCAGGAGTTCGATGCCCCGACCTTCTGGTACCAGCTCGGCTACATCTTCGTACCGCTCGCGATCCTCAACGTCGTGATCGGCATGGTCGACATCTACGTCGATTCAGGGCTGCAGCTCCGCTGGCGCACCTGGCTCACCCATAACCTCTACGAACGCTGGCTGGGACAGGGCACGCATTACCGCATCCCCTTCGTCGATGAGCACGCCGACAACCCGGATCAGCGCATCCAGTCGGACGTCAACAACTTCATCGCCCAGACCACGACGCTCTCGACCCGGCTGCTGTCGCAGGCCGCGCAGCTCGTCTCCTTCATCGTCATCCTGTGGACGCTCTCGCGCGACTTCGTGCTGCCGTTCACCGACACCGTGATCCCGGGCTTCCTGGTCTGGCTGGTGATCGCCTATGCGGTGGTCGGGACCTGGCTCACCCATCTGATCGGCAAGCCGCTCATCGGCCTCGACTACCGGCAGGAGCAGGTCGAGGCGGATTTCCGCTTCGCCCTGGCGCGCAACCGCATCTACTCGGAGCAGATCGCCCTTCTACGGGGTGAGCGGGCCGAGTCCTCGCGGCTGGCCACCCTGTTCCACGCCATCGTCGACAACTACGTCGGCATCATCTTCCGGCGCATCAAGCTGATCGCCTTCACGTTCAGCTACCGGCAGGCGAGCGCGATCTTCCCGCTCGTCATCGCCGCACCGTCGTTCTTCGCCAAGAAGATCACCCTCGGCGCCCTGCAGCAGACCTCGAACGCCTTCAGCAACGTCCAGAACTCACTGAATTTCTTCATCAATTCCTACACCATCCTCGCCGCCTACAAGGCGAACACGATCCGTCTCAGCTCGTTCAAGCGGGCGATGACCCAGGCCGAGGCTCTGGCCGGGGCCGGCTACGGCCTCGCCAACGGCAACGACACCGCCGGCAACGTGACCGCCCGCGACCTGACGCTGGCGCTGCCCGACGGCCGCGAGATCGTGCGGGCAGGCACGCTCGAATTACCGAAGGGCGGGGCGACCCTGGTCACCGGCCCCTCCGGCTCGGGCAAGTCGACCCTGTTCCGGGCGATTGCCGGGATCTGGCCGTTCGGCAAGGGCCGGATCGACGTGCCCGCCGGACAGTCGGCGCTGGTTCTGCCGCAGCGGCCCTACCTCCCGCTCGGCTCCTTACGCGGCACGGTGGCCTATCCGCAGACCGTCGATCATTTCTCCGACGAGGCGATCCGCGACGCCTTGCGCGCCGCGCGGCTCCCGCAGCTCGCCGACCAGCTCGACGCGGTCGACAGTTGGGACCGCCGCCTGTCAGGCGGCGAGCAGCAGCGCCTCGCCATCGCGCGCGCGATCCTGGCCAAGCCGGACTGGCTGTTCCTCGACGAATCGACCGCGGCCCTCGACGAGGAGACCGAGGCCGAGATCTACCGGATGCTGCGCGAGAACCTGCCCGGCACCACCATCGTCTCGATCGGCCACCGCTCGACCCTGAACAAGCACCACGACCGGCGCATCGAGATGAAGCCGACCGGCGAGGGCCGTTTCGAGCCGCGCCTATCGCCCATGCCGGCTCCGGCGGAGTAGGGATAAAGCGCAGTGGTCGGAGGTGGCGGTCAGACGCCGGCCGCCTCCAGAAACCCCTCGACCATGCCGCGATAGCCGTCGCCAAACAGGCGCCAATGCACCAGGGCCGGCCAGAGCTGGTAGATCGGCATGCGCTCCACGGCGCCGGGCTCGGGCGGTCCGTAGGCCGCTCGAAAGTCCGAGCCTGGCCGGCCGAACAGGCTCAGCATCGCCAGATCGACCTCGGTATGGCCGTGATAGCAGGCCGGATCGATCAGCCCCGAGACCCGGTTAGATGCGTAGAGGACGTTGCCGCCCCACAAGTCGCCGTGGAGCAGGGCGGCGCGGGGCTGCCCGGGCAGGCGGTTGTTCAGGTCCGCCGCCAGCCGCTCGACCCGCCGGAACAGCGGAGCGGGGAGGTGGCCGGCATGGCAGAGCAGGCGGTTTTCTCCCCAGAAGGCGGGCCAGTCGTCGCTCCAGGCATTCTCAATGGCGACAGGGCCGAAGGCGTAATCGGCGTGCCAGCCGTAGCGCTCGCCCTCGGCGGCGTGCAAGCGAGCGACGACCCGGCCGAGATCGGCCTCGGCGCCTGGCCCGGCGCCCGTATCGGGCAGGCATTCGAGGACGAGCAGCCCCGCGTCCGCGGCCAGCACGGCGGGTGCCGGCGCACCGGCCCCGGCGATGGCCGCGAGCATCCGGGCCTCCTCTTGCGGCGCCGGCCCGGTCTTCGCCACCGCTTCCCGCCCATTCTCCAGCCTCAGGCGGACGCATTGGGACAGGTTGCCGCCCGCCATCGGCTGCGCTTCGGCGAGGGGGACGCCGAGCAGGTCCGCCGCACGCCGGGCGAGGTCGCTCATTCCGGCCCCGCGATCCGCCGGGCGAGCGCTCGGGTGCCCGCGGTCACGTCGGCCCAGGTGGTGTCGAAACCCTCGTCCGCGCCGTAATAGGGGTCGGCCACGGGCTCACCCTCCCGGCCCGGCACGTGGTCGAGAAGCAGGCTCAACGCGGCCCGCGCCCCGGCCGGCCGGAGGGCGCGCAGCCTCGCGAGGTTGGCGCCATCCAGGGCGACGATGTGGTCGAAACGCTCGAAATCGGCCGGCGTGACCTGACGCCCGCGATAGTCCGCGATATCGATGCCGTTCGCCCGCGCGACCGCGATCGCGCGCGAGTCCGGCGGTTCGCCCACATGCCAGTCGCCGGTGCCGGCGGAGTCGACCGCGACCTCGAGCCCGATCCGCGCTGCCTCCCGCCGGAAGGCGGCCTCGGCCAGTGGCGAACGGCAGATGTTGCCCAGGCACACGAACAGGACGGCGGAAGGCTTGGCCATCGTCGGGAGCCGTCCCTCAGGCAGCCGTCAGCACAGTGAGGTCGGAACCGCTCGCCAGATGCTCGGTCGCGTCCAGGATTTCGAGAGCGACGATCCGGCCCTCGGCATCGAAGTCGAGGACGATCCCGGGCCGCACCTCCTCGCTCTCGACGATCGCCGTCTCGGTGAAGCGGACATAGAGCGCATCGGTCTCGGCATCGTAGCGGCTCTTCACGCCTTCCTCCTCCTGCCGCGATCGAGGAACATCGTCACAACGCGGGCGCCACCGGGGATCGGAACATATACCACACGCAGCACACGCCCGTCGCGCTCGGGCAGTGCACGGAAGGCCCGCATCCGATCCGGATGAACCGGATCCGGCTCGACGCTCTCCGGTGACGAGAGGGTGCGCTCGACCCATGCCTCGATACCGCGCTCCGCGAGGGTATCGAGGCATGGGTGCCGTAGACGAGCTTCATCGATCGAGGCCCGGAAGCCCTTCAGCCTATCCGGCACCAAGCGGCTGCGTCGCCGCCGCCAGCCAATCTCGCGTCTCCTCATCGAGGTCAGGCGAGAGCGCCGCGTGCACCCGCGCGTGGTAGGCGTCGAGCCATTCGGTCTCAGCCGGTCCGAGCAGGGCCGGATCGATCAGCCGGCGGTCGATGGGTGCGAGCGTCAGGGTCTCGAAGCCGAGCATCGGGCGGTCGCCGCCGGGAATGGCTCGCTCCTCGACCAGGATCAGGTTCTCGATGCGGATGCCGTAGGCACGGCTGCGATAGTAGCCCGGCTCGTTCGAGAGGATCATGCCGGGCTTCAGGGCCACCGTGCCCGTCTTGGCGATGCGCTGCGGCCCCTCGTGGACCGAGAGGAAGGCGCCGACGCCGTGGCCGGTGCCGTGGTCGTAATCGAGCCCCGCCTCCCATAGGCTGATGCGGGCAAGGGCGTCGATCTGCGCGCCCGTCGTCCCCTCGGGGAAGACGGCGCGGGCGATGGCGATATGTCCCTTCAGCACGCGGGTGAAGCGGTCGCGCATCTTCTCCGTCGGCGTGCCGACGGCGACGGTGCGGGTGATGTCGGTGGTGCCGTCGGCGTATTGCGCGCCGGAATCGATCAGGAAGAGTTCGCCGGGCCGCGCCTTGCGATCGGTGGCGCGGGTGACGCGGTAGTGGACGATGGCGCCGTTCGGGCCCGAGCCGGCGATGGTCGGGAACGAGACGTCGCGCAGCAGGCCGCTCTCCCGGCGGAAGTCCTCCAGCGCCTCGACGGCGGCGATCTCGCTCACCCCGTCAGTAACCGCGCCATCGAGCCAGGCGAGGAAGCGCGTCACGGCGAGGCCGTCGCGGTGGTGGGCTGCGCGGGTGCCGGCGATCTCGGCGGCGTTCTTGACCGCCTTCATCGCCGTGACCGGATCGGCGCCGACATCGGCGACGCCCCCGGCGGCCTCGACGCGATCCTTGAGCGCCGCCGCCCCCGTCGCCGCATCGAGCCGCACCCGTGCGGCATTGTTGCAGAGGTTTGCCAGATCCTCGGCGAAGGCGCTCCGCGGGCGAAGGTCCGCGAGCGGTTCGAGGGCCGCGCACAGATCCGCGTCGACGAGCTGGGAGGTCAGGTAGAGCGCGGGCCGTCCCTCGCGGGGCAGCAGCGCGTAGCCGAGCGCCAGGGGCGTATGTGCAATGTCGGCCCCGCGCAGGTTGAAGGCCCAGGCGAGATTGTGGGGATCGGAGATGACGAGGACGTCGATACCGCCTTCGGCGAGAGCGGCACGGACGCGGTTGAGCTTTTCAGCCCGGGTCTCGCCCGCGAGATCGTCGGGATGAGCCGTGACACGGCCCACCGGTGGACGGGGCCGTCCGGCCCAGATCGCGTCCACGAGATTGTCCGGCACAGCGCGAAGCGACGCCCCCGCTTTGGCGGCGGCGCGCTCCAGGCGGGCCACGCCGTCGGGCGTGTGGAGCCAGGGATCGTAGGCGAGGGTCTGGCCCGGCTTCAGATGCGTGCCGAGCCACGCCTCCGGCGTTGCTTCGGCGAGTGGCACCACGGTGACGGTCCCGGTCTCGACCTGCTCCGGCGCCTGAAGGGTGTAGCGGCCATCGACAAACAGGGCGGCCTCGTCGGCGAGCACCACGGCGAGGCCGGCCGACCCGGTAAAGCCGGTCAGCCAAGCGAGCCGCTCGGCATTGGCAGGCACATACTCGGATTGATGCTCGTCGGCCCGCGGGACCACGAAGCCGTCCGCTCGAATCTCGCGCAGGGCGGCACGCAGGGCCTCGATGCGCTCAGGGCCCTTGGCGTGGCTCGGATCGTCGAAGGTCTGGAAGCGGGAAGGGGACGTCGTCATGGCGGAAACCTACCGCGTCGAACGCCGCCGCGACAGCCACCTCAGCGCGGACGCGCCGCCGCCCCGCCCCGGCGCAGCACCAGCGTCGCCCATCCCTCGATCACGCCGGAGCGGGCGAGATGGAAGCCGCGGTGGCGGTAGGTCGAGAGCACGCCCGGCACGTCGCGCTCGATCAGACCGGACAGGATCAGCACGCCGTCATCGGCGACCACAGCGGTGAGCGAGGGCGCGAGCCGCTTGAGCGGGCGGGCCAGGATGTTGGCGAACACCACGTCGAAGCCGCGGGGCCGGTTCGCCAGAGCGTGGCGCACGCCCGGCGCGTGGTAGAAGCGCATGTAGGGTCCGAGCCCGTTGAGGCGGGCATTGCCGCGGGCGGTCGCCACCGCTTCCGGATCGAGGTCGCCGGCAATCACCGGTGTATGGAGCGCCTTTGCGGCGGCAAAGCCCAGGATGCCGGTGCCGGTACCGACGTCGAGCACGTGGGCCGGGCGCCGCCGCTTCAGCTCGGCGACCAGAGCCCGAAGGCAGCCCAAAGTCGTGCCGTGATGGCCGGTGCCGAAGGCGAGCGCCGCCTCGATCTCGATGGCGAGGTCGTTCGCCCGCACCTGATGCCGGTCGTGGCCGCCATGGACGAGGAAGCGCCCGGCGCGAACCGGCTTCAGCCCCTCCAGCGAGGCGCGCACCCAATCCTGCTGATCGATGGTCTCGAACGCAGCTTCATCCGCCTGTGCGCCGACGACCGGGCGGAGGAGTTCACGGATCATCTCCGCGTCGGGCTCCTCCGAGAAGTAGGCTTCCAGCCGCCACGCCCCGGTCTCCTCGACCTCGAAGGCAGCCACCGCCGTCTCCATGGGGTCGAACATCTCGCCCAGCAGCTCGGTCATCGCGCGAGCGGAGGGCTCGTCCGTGATCAGACGCAGGACGTGCGTGGGTCGGTGCGGCGGCAGACCTTCGAGCATGATCGCCCTCTACCACCCGCGCGCCGTGAGGGCCACGGGCTTCACGCCCGCCCTACTCCGAACGGGCGGCGGCCCGTATGCGACCAGGACAACACAGGCAAGACGAATTCTGCTTAATCCACAGGCATAATGTGTAATTTCTAGACGAAGCCTGCGGAACCGGAGCCGGAAGGCGGCGTTCTCACGGTCCGAAGCGTCTCGCGCATGCCGCTCGTCGATCCCTTGGTCGACGGGGCCATGCCCAATGGTCGGGCCTTGCGAGAGGCGCTTCTCAGTATCGTTCATCATGCGCTTTTGAGTTCCATCGCGTCATGACACCCAGATCCGTCCGTCGTCGTTCACCCGTCGTCGTGAAGCGCGAGCCGCGGCCCGACCGCCGCCGGGCCGCGAGCGCGGATATTCTCGCACCGGACACGCTCGAGGCGCCGCTGCCCGGCTCGCTGCTCGTGCTGCTGAGCCGGCTGCACCGCGCCGAGGTCAGGGCCGCACCGGAATCCGATTCCGTGGCCTGACGCCGCCGAAGCACCCGCGGGAACCGCCACTGCTCCGGATCGCTTCTGTTCCCGCGCTTTCCAGCCCCGTGGTGATCCGGGCCCGCATGGAGAAAGGATCGGTCGATGGCCGTGGTGTCGAGCAAGATCTTCGAAGAGGGTAGAGCCGCGAAAGCGACGGGACAGCCCGATTCCGCCAACCCTTACGAGGCTGGCTCGCAGGAGAGCCTGGATTGGCTTGAAGGCTACACCGCCGGCGAGCCCGAGCCCTCTGCCGCCGGCCCCTCCGAGAACTGACGGCCGGCAGGCCCCTTCCTCGAACGCGCCAGAGGCATGGCCGTGGCATCCCGGCTCCGCTAGAAGCGGCATCGCGCACCTCACAGGCGCCACCGACTCGGCAGCGGCGTGAGGACGTCGGTGCCGGAGAATCCGCATCGGCCGCTGCGGACATTGCGAGGGAATCGCCATGACAAAGCCGCGCTTCGTTCGGACATGTCGCGCCTGGCTGGCCGGTCTCCTCCTCGCGTTGACACCTTGGTCGATGGCCGCCCGCGCCGCGGACGAGCCGATCGTGATCTTCGCCGCCGCCAGCCTCAAGAACGCCCTGGACGAAGCCAGCACCACCTGGGCGAAGGAGACGGGCGGGACGAGCCGGATCTCCTATGCGGGCTCCAACACGCTGGCCAAGCAGATCGAGGCCGGCGCCCCGGCCGACCTCTTCATCTCCGCCGACCTCGCCTGGATGGATTACGCGGAGAAGAACGGCACGATCCGCGCCGACAGCCGCGTCAACCTTCTGCGCAATGCCATCGTCCTCGTCGCGGCCAAGGGATCCGGCAAGCGGGTGGCCTTGGCGCCCGGCACCGACCTCGCCGCCGCTTTGGCCGGCGGCCGGCTGGCCATGGGCAATGTCGATGCGGTGCCGGCCGGCAAGTACGGCAAGGCCGCCCTTGAGAAGCTCGGCGCCTGGGACGGGGTGAAGGGTCACGTCGCCCAGGCCGAGAACGTGCGGGCGGCCCTCCTGCTCGTATCCCGCGGTGAGGCGCCGCTCGGCATCGTCTACGCGACCGATGCGGCGAGCGATCCCGGCGTCGAGATCGTGGCGACCTTCCCCGCCGACAGCCACCCACCGATCGTGTACCCGATCGCGCTGACCAAGGATGCGGCCCATACGGATCGCGCTGCGTCGTTCCTGAGCTTCCTGAGAAGCCCCGCCGCGCGCCCCATCTTCGAGCGTCAGGGCTTCGTCGTGATCGGCGCCGAGAAGCGCTCCTGAGCAAGGCGGGGCGGACGCTTCCGCCTTCGCCACCGATTCGCTCCGATCAGGAGGTGAGGGCGCGCTCCAGTTCGCCCTTCGTCATCTTCGAGCGGCCGGGGATGTCCTGCTTGCGGGCCCGCTGCATCAGCTCGGCCTTGGTCGTGCCACCGTGACCGCCCTTGTTCGATGTCTTCTTGTCCAATGTCCTGCCGGTCCTGCCGCCGGTCTTGCGGGCGGAGGCCGCCTTCTTCGCGACGTCGGCGGGCTGCTTCGAATGCTGCTGGCCCTTGGCGGAATCGGCGCGCTTCTTGGCCGTCGAGCGGGCGTACTCCGAGTCGGACAGCTTCTCGCGCGCCTTCTTGGGCAGGTAGCGCTCACCGGTCCTGCCGCTCGTCTCACCGGACTTCGTATTCCACTCTTCGTCGGTCCACTGCTTGAGATGGTTGTCGTCGGACTTCTTGCCGGCGTAACCGCCGCCCTCCTTCTTGTATTCACTGGTGGCCATCTGCGCCTTGCGGGCGGACCACTGGCCGGGCTTACCGCCCTTGGACGATTGCGTGACGTCCTTCTTGACCTTGTCCCAGAGCTTCGGGTCGGTCTTCTTCGCTGTTCCTGACATCGGATTCGCCTCCTGAGCGACATTCGGCTGTCAACAGAAGGCGTCATCCTGAGTTCCGGCCGCACTGAGTCTGTCCAAGGACAAAGGTCTGCGGCAGCGGCCGAGACGAGCGCGCGGTCGCCGAAGGCGTTGACAGGGGAAGACGAAGCTTCCACCTCCGCGCCACCGACGAAGCGTGTCGCAGGCGGCACCCCACGGCCGGGTCGCAGCGCCCGCCATGTGTTCAGAGCGGCCCGAATTGGGGCCGAGTGAGGATTGTTGCGATGTCCGACGGCGTCAGCGCCCCGAAGGTGTTCATCGACGGCGAGGCCGGCACCACCGGCCTCGGCATCCGCGAGCGCCTGGAGCGCGAGGGCAGGGTGCGCCTCGTCAGCATTCCGCATGAGAGCCGTAAGGACGCGGGCGTGAAGCGGGCGATCCTCGAAGAGGTCGACCTCGTCGTGCTCTGCCTGCCCGACGACGCATCCCGCGAGACCGCGGCCCTCGCCGACAGCTTGCCGAGGGGCGGCCCGAAGCTACTCGACGCCAGCACCGCCCACCGCATCGCGCCGGGCTGGGTCTACGGCTTTGCCGAGATGGCACCGGAACAGGCCGACGCCATCCGCGCCGCGCGCCGGGTCGCCAATCCCGGCTGCTACCCGACCGGGGCGATCGCGCTGCTGCGCCCGCTGGTCGAGCGCGGCCTGATTCCATCGGATCATCCCGTCAGCATCAACGCGGTGAGTGGCTATAGCGGTGGCGGCCGCAGCATGATCGAGAGCTACGAGCGCGGGGAGGGTGCCCCGTTCCAGCTCTACGGGCTCGGCTTCGGCCACAAGCACCTGCCGGAGATCGAAGCCTATAGCCGGCTGACCCGCCGGCCGATCTTCATCCCCTCCGTCGGCAACTTCCGGCAGGGCATGCTGGTCAGCATCCCGCTGCATCTCGGTACCCTGCCCGGTCGTCCGAACCCGGGCGATCTGGAGGAGGCGCTTGCCGATTGGTACGCAGACACACCGCTGGTGAAGGTCGTGCGCGGCGCGGAAGAAGGCGCCCACCGCGAGCGCATCGAGCCGGAAGCTCTCAACGACACCGATCGGCTCGAACTGCGGGTCTTCGGCTCCGACAGTCACAGTCAGGCGGTGCTGGTCGGTCGCCTCGACAATCTCGGCAAAGGCGCCTCGGGAGCAGCGGTGCAGAACCTCGGCCTGATGCTCGGCCTCGACTGATCTGCGGACCAATCCAGCCGGAGAACACACCCGAGCATCCGCTCGATCGGAGGGAGCCCGACACCGCGCGGACGCGCGGTGTCGGAGCGGTGCCGTTCACGTCATGCAGCACCGTCGTCGCACGTCGGCGAAGCGGCCCGAGGACGGGCGATGCAAGCACGTGCACAGAAACGCTCCCCCTTCACCAACAATCCTGTGAAGCCTCGCAAGAAAGGGCCGCGGGTCAGCTGCACAACTCGGGCCCCCTTTCGCCCGGAACCACTGTCACCCAGATGTTTGGTCCCGGCATCTGAGCCCGCGTCTGCTGGAGCAGCGCCCCCTCACCGGCAACCAAATGGCGGCTCCGGCGCCCAGCCCCTTTTTATTGGCAGCAGACCCGGTACATCCGAGTGATCGGAGCGAATCTTCGACACTTCAGAACGGCGGCAGAACGTTTTACGCGACGAAAACGTCCAGCTCCTTCGATTCTGACGAGGAAATCCACAGAAAATACGTAGGCCTGCGGCGCCGTGTCGCAATCAAACCGTGTTATGTGCAAGGGAAGCGGCATCGAGAGCCTAAAGCCGATCGATTGACAGCGCCGCCGACGAAACGGCCGCACCGAACGAAAACTCAACTCTTTGAAACACCGTCATTTTCTGAGACTTATCCGCTGCATTATTAACATTTGAAATATTTATCTCGGTTCGTACGGCACAGCCGTAAGGTGGGCACAATGCTTTTTTTTCGCAGTTTCTCGTCGATGATTTTTCCATTCGAGCTGCACAGAAACGCGTGCGGCGCTCCATTCTCTTCGACCTAATTGCGCTCGCATTCAACAACGATGTCTTGCTCCTCAGCGGCTCTGAGCTTACCGTCTCCCAGGTAATCCTCCCGCACAGAAGATCGCGCCATGGAAACCAGTGAACAGGAAGCGGAAACGGCCCGCCTCGTTACCCTTACGGCCGACGTCGTTTCTGCCTATGTCAGCAACAACCACGTTCAGAGTGCCGAGCTTCCGAAGCTTCTCGGGGAGGTGCATGAGGCGATCCGCTCCGTCACCATGAGCGGACGCCCGTCCGCCGAGACGGGCCCGCCCAAGGCGACGCCGCAAGAGATCCGCAAGTCGATCAGCCACGACTTCCTGGTCAGCTTCGAGGACGGCAAGCCTTACAAGACGCTGCGCCGCCACCTCACCCTGCGCGGTCTCTCGCCCGAGCAGTATCGGGCGAAGTGGGGCCTGCCCAATGACTATCCCATGACGTCGGCGAGCTATTCGGAGCAGCGTTCGGAACTGGCGCGCGCCCTGGGACTAGGTCAGCAGCGGCGCCGGATCGCGGAGCCGGAGCCGGAGGCAGCGCCCGAACCGGTGGCTGCCGAGCCGGAGCCCGCTCCGGAGAAGAAACGCCGCGCCCCGCGCCGCAAGAAGGAAGCGTAAGCCCGAGGCCGCATCGGCTCGGATAATGTGGGCTCGGCGATGCCGAGCCCAAAGGCGTTTCACAGCAGGTCCCACGTCGACGCGGCGGGCGGCCGCAGGCTCACATGGCCGCACGGCGCGGCGCCTCCGGACCTTTCTACGATTTCGGTGAAAGCGTCATCCGCGGGCATTTGTGAGATCTGCCCTGCGCCAGGATCGATTGAGGAACCGCCGTTCGGCCGGCAAACGCTCCAAAGGAGGGCGCTTGCCGATGGTCTGGGCACAAAGGCGAATTGCGGCCGACGAGATCCGGTCGGTTGAGCTATTGTTCCGCGAGCAGGCGGCCTCTTTCGATGCTTCGCGCCAGATGCTCCTCGTCAGCGTGCACGAGGATTGGCCGATGGTTCGTCTCTGGGTCTGCGTTCCCGAACCGGACCTGCTGACGGCCTATTACGGTTTCACCCTCTGCACCCGCGCCGATCTGCCCCTGGCCCCCATCCTCGTTGCCGGCTGCCCCGAACATTTCGGGCGCGTCCTCCAGGGCTAAGCATCGTCCCGAAAGCTGGACGCGGTTTTTGGAACAGGATGATGACCCCGCGTCGGCCCCCTCACACCGTCCGCCGCGACGGAGTGAGCCTCACGCCGGGCGCCGGACGCTCCAGGAGAACCTCCCGTCGGAAACGCACCAGCCGGGCCGGGCGTCCGGCATTGCCGCTGGTGAGCGCCTCGGTCTCCTCGACGAGTCCCTGCTGCGCCACGAGGCGGCGGAAGTTCTGCTTGTGCAGCCGCGTGCCCGCGAGCGCCTCGACCGTGCGCTGAAGCTGGAGCAGGGTGAAGGCGGGCGGCATCAACTCGAACACCACTGGGCGATACTTGATCTTGCCGCGCAGTCGGCCGATCGCGGTGGCGAGCACCCGGCGGTGATCAAGTGCCATCGGCTGGCCGGTGATCGCGAGGTCGTCGGGCACGGCGGCGCCGTGCTGCCCCTTGGCCTCCGGGATCAGCCCCGCCTCGAACAGCAACTCGTAGCGCTCCAGCACGCGCTCCTCGTTCCAGGCACCGCCGATCCCGAAGCTGAGACCGACACGATCTTCGCGCAGGCGCCGGAGCTTCGGTTCGGAGGCGGCGGCGACCCAGGCCATCAGGCGCGGCTCGATTTCAGCAAGCGCCGGCGGCCGGCCCTCGCGAAAATCCTCCCAGGGCAGGTAGCGGTACCAGTTGCGCCACGCGGCCTCGGCGAGCCCCGCCGGGCGCAATTCGCGCACCAGGGCGAGATAGGCCACCGAGAGTAGATGCACGCCGTGCTGTCCGCCCTCCCGGTCGCGGTCGCCGAAGGTGTAGAGTTGCTCGACGTAACCGAGGCGCTGGTGGGTCTGCTGCTCGACCCAGGCGCGAAGGCCCCGCTCCAGAGTGGCATGCTCAGGCACTAGCGGGCCCGCGGGCAGGGCGGTCTCGCGGCCCTTGGCTTGGCCTCCGACCTGCACGGTGAGCGCGCGCGGCTCTCCGTCCGTCGCCGCGACGATCACGGCGACGAGCCCTACCGAGGAGGCGCTGGCGGCGCGCGTCCCCCTGTCCGCTGCGGCGGCGATCACACCCGGTTCGGCCGTGCTCATGCGTTCGTCGGCCTCGAGCCCCTCTCCTCGGGCATCCCCTCGGCGGCGGAAGCGGTTCCGGCCTTTAACCCTCGCTCTTGCCGGATCGGCACCGGCACCGTCAACGGAGGTTGCGGCCTCATCCGCAGGCAAGTGCGGCCACGGTCGCCGCGGCAGGCCGATCCTGCTAGACCGAAAGCAGGATCATCGAAGGGAGCGGCCATGGCGCTCGGACGGTACGGGGGGTCGGCATGAGCATCGGGACAGGGCTCGGTGCAGGACTCGGTGCAGGACTCGGTTTGTCCCGGCCGTCGGCGGGGATCACGGTGGACCTGCGCCTCTACGGCATCCTCGATGTCGGCGTGCTGGGGGGAGATTCGGCGGCGCTCGGCGCCCTGGCGGCGGAGGCCGTGGCCGGTGGCACCACCTTGCTCCAGTACCGCGACAAGGATCTGACCGATGCCCGCGCGGCCCTCGCGAGGATTCGGGCGATCCATGCGGCGGTCGCCGGCCGCGCGCCGCTGCTCGTCAACGACCGGGTCGATCTCGCACTGGCCGCCGGGGTCGAGGGCGTGCATCTCGGCCAGTCCGATCTCCACCCGGAACAGGCGCGTCGCCTGCTCGGCCCCCGCGCCATCATCGGGCTCACCGTGAAGACCGGCGCCCAGGCCGACGAACTCTACCGGCTTCCGATCGACTACGCCTGTATCGGCGGCGTCTTCGCCACCACCAGCAAGGACAACCCGGACCCGCCGGTCGGTCTCGACGGGCTGCAGCGGATCGTGTTCCGCGCCCGGCTCGCCCGGGGGCAAGCGCTTCCACTCGGCGCGATCGCCGGGATCGACGCCAGCAACGCGGCCTCGGTGATCCGGGCGGGCGCCGATGGCGTGGCGCTGATCGGCGCGCTGTTCAAGGGCGGCGCCACCGAGGCCAAGGCGCGGGACCTGCTGGCACGGGTCGATGAAGCGCTGAGCCAGCGCGGGAGCACGGGCACGCGTTGAAGCGCCTCACAAAACGTCCGGGCGCTGAACGTTCGCGCTCTGGCGGCGACAGCGCAGCGGGGATCTTGTGAGAGACACGTCGGGCACGTCGAAGCGAGACGACGCGGAACATTAGAACATCGTCCCGAAAGGTGGTCACCGGCTTTCGGGAAAAGACGATGCAACAACAAGAGGCCAGAGCATCGTCCTGGATCCGATATCCAGGACGATGCTCTAGAAGAACTGACGAGGGGAGACGCCCATGACCGCCATCGCCCTGACCATCGCCGGCTCGGATTCGAGCGGGGGCGCCGGCATCCAGGCCGACCTCAAAACCTTCGCGGCCCTGCGCGTCTACGGCGCCAGCGTCGTCACCGCGCTCACCGCGCAGAACACCCGCGGCGTGCAGGCGATCCACGACGTACCCGCCGATTTCGTGTCCGCGCAGATCGACTCGGTGTTCGCCGACCTCGCGGTGGGTGCGGTGAAGATCGGCATGCTCTCGCGGCCCGAGACGATCCGGGCCGTGGCCGAGGGCCTGCGGCGGCATGCCCCCGGCATCCCTGTCGTGCTCGATCCCGTCATGGTGGCCACCAGCGGAGATCGGCTGATCTCGCAGGAAGCCGTCGAAACCTTACGCGGCGAGCTGATGCCGCTGGCCACCGTCGTCACCCCCAACCTGCCCGAAGCCGCGACCCTGCTCGACGAGGAGCAGGCGAACCACGAGAACGAGGCGGTCGCGCAGGGGCGGCGGCTGCTGGGGCGCGGCGCGCGGGCGGTGCTGATCAAGGGCGGCCACGGCGAGGGCCGCGAGAGCGTCGATCACCTCATCGCCGCGGACGGGACTTTGCGCCGATTCGCGGCGCCGCGCATCGAGACCCGCAACAGCCACGGTACCGGCTGCACCCTCTCGGCCGCCGTAGCGGCCGGGCTTGCCCGGGGCCAGGGGCTCACCGAGGCGGTGGGTGGGGCGAAAACCTACGTCACCGCAGCGATCCGCGCCGCGGATTCCGTGTCCGTCGGCCACGGCCACGGCCCGCTCCATCACTTTTACGCGCTCTGGCAGTAGACCCGCGCCGAAGCGAAACCGGACCTTCGGACCCGTTTTGCGTTTGACAGATCAAACGCTCGTTCGGATAACGGAACGCCTTTCGGTGCCCCACCCACGACTTCGTGATCTGATCCGCCCGCGAGGGTGTGTCCGGCGCGGACGTCTCGGTAGGCACTCTCAGCGGACCGATGTGATGCAAGACATAGCGGCAAGCCTTGAGCGCGGACGGCCAAAGGATCTCGCCAGCGGTGCACAGGTGCTCTCGGGCCAGCTCGGCAAGACGATCCAGCGCCTGCGCAAGGCCTACAACCTTTCCCTCTCCGAACTCGCCGAACAGTCCGGCGTGGCGAAGTCGATCATCAGCCAGATCGAGCGCAACGAGACCAACCCGACTCTGGCCACGATCTGGCGGCTGAGCCAGGCGCTCGACGTTTCGATCGAGCGGGTGCTCGCGACCTCCGACGAGGAACCCTTCATCGAGCGCTTCTCCCGGGCCGACACACCGCGGCTGGTCTCCGACGACGGCAAGGTGCGGCTTGCCATCATCGGCTGGATCAAGACGGTCGAGTGGCTGCAATGG
The DNA here is from genome assembly GCF_014191355.1 of Methylobacterium sp. R2-1. GTDB lineage: Bacteria > Pseudomonadota > Alphaproteobacteria > Rhizobiales > Beijerinckiaceae > Methylobacterium. Next base: position 98,297 of record NZ_JACHWM010000016.1, on the reverse strand, counting down.
TACGACGTCACCGCCGATGCCGGCGGGGTGCTCGAATCCGATGCGCATCAGCGCGGTTCGGTCGAGTCGCTCTCGGTGCTGGAGGGCAGCTTTGAGGTCGAGGTGGCCGGTGAGGTGCAGCGGGCCAATGCCGGCGAGACCCTGCGCTACCGCTGCGACCGCCCCCACAGCATCCGCTGCCTCGGCGATGGGCCGGGCCGGGCAACGATGGTCGTTATCATGAAAGCCGCCGTGATGGAGTGATCCGGCGCCGGCCGGCCCGTCGGGACGACCACGTCACATGAAAAAGGCCCCCTCGGCTTGAGAGCGGAGGGGGCCTTTTTCATCGAACGACCCGGTCGATGCGTCAGGAGGCGGGCTCGGAGACCCCGAGCCCACGCTCGCCGGAATATCGGCTTCAGGCCTCGTCGAACCGGCCGCTGGCATGGGCGAGCATGGTGTACACCTTGCCCGTCTCCGAGGTGAGGTAGGCGTCCGCGCGCTTGGTATCGCGGTCGTTCTTCGTCACCTCGCCGAGCAGTCGCTCGAACTCGCCGACATAGCGATCGACCGTGCGGCGGAACTCCACATCCGCTCGGTAGCGGCGCTGGATCTGCTCGAAGGTCTGCCGGCCCTGAACCGTGTAGAGGCGGCCATCGAACAGGTTCGCGTCGCCCCGGCGGTAGCGCTGCCAGAACTCGACCGAAGCCTGATGATCCACCATCCGGGCGATGTCGGTCGAGATCGCGTCGAGCGAGATCCGCTCCACAGGCCCCTTCGTCTCGGGAGCCGGTCCAGGAGTCGGAGCGGGGATCGCCTCGGCACCGTCATCGTCGAGCGAGGCGCGGGTCAGGAGATCGGACAGCCAGCCCCGGTTGTCGCGGGTGCCGGGCCGCCCTTGGACCACGCCCTGGCCTCCACCCTGGACTGCAGCCGGGCTCGCCGGACGCACGGGGGCGGAGGACGGGGCCGGCGTCTGGGGTCGGGCCGCCGTCGGCGCCGCGCTGCGGACCGGCGCAGGCGCGGTCTGCGGCGCGGAGACGGGAGCGGAGGCGCCGCGACCGGCCTCGGCCGTGCGGCGCTGCTCGACCGCGCGAGCCTGCGCCGCCGGCTGGGCGACATCGACCGAGCGGTTCGAACGGGCGACCAAGGCAGCCAGCTCGTTCAGCGCGTCGATCTGCTCGGCCACCACTCGACGCATCTCGCTCGTCGCATCCTGCGTCTCGCGGGGCAGGTCGAGGACGCCGCGCTGCAGGTCGGCGCGGGTCGCATCGAGTTCGCGGCGGATCTCAGCGGCCATCGCGTTCATCCGCGCGACCGAGTCGCCGAATTGGCCGGAGGCGGCAGTGAAGCTCTCCATCATCTTGGCCGAAGCCGCCTCGATGGTGCTGCGCACAGCGGCCGCGGTGCGGGCGCTCTCCTCATCGGCGCCGCTGCGCAGGCGCTCGAAGTCGCCCGCCACGGAGCTTCCGGCCTCGCGGACGGCGCGGGCGACGCTCTCGCTGAGTTCGCGGGCGCGGGTCTCGGCCGCGCGCAGCGTCTCCTCGATCACGCTGCCGAAGCGGCCGGTCTGAGCCTCGATGGCCTGGCTGCGCTCTTCGAGGCGGGACAGCACCGCCTCGACCACCGCCTGCCGGTTCGACAGGCTCTCAGCGAGACGGGTCTCCACCACCTCCAGGTTGCCGGCGGCCGCGGAGAGCGCGCCGACATGGGTGCCGGTGCGCTCCACCAGCGCCTTGCCGCGCGCATCCAGCGTCTCGGCGAGATCCGATGCCTGGGCGAGGGCGCCCTGCGAGGCGTCGCGCAGCGCCACGACCTGCGTCGAGACCCGATCGGAGGCCTGCGCCGCTTCCGAGGCGACCCGGTCGAGGGCCGACTGGATCTGCTCGACGCGGGCCGCGAGCCCCTGCTCGACGGCCGTGAGGTTCTCGGAGGCGCCGCCGACGAGATCCTTGAGCGCGCCGTTGGCGCTCTCGATCCGAGTGAGGAAGCCCGCGACGTCGCGGCGGACCCGTTCATTCGCCTGGGCCACCGTGTCGGCGGAGGCTGCCGCACCCTCATCCAGGGCTGCGCGCAGGGCTTTGACCGACTCGACGGTCCGGACGACGATGGCGTCGGTGCGCTCGCGCAGCGCCTCGACCAGCGGTGTCCCCTTGTCGGTGATGAGCCGGTCGAGAGCCTGCTCCCGCTCAGCGAGGGCGCCGGCCAGGGCCGCAGCCGGTCCGTCGATCATGCGGGCGAGCGCCCCGTTCCGCTGGTCCAACGCCTCGGCCAGCGCGGTGGCACGGGCCTGGACCTCGGCGGCGTGACGCTGGGCGCGCTCTTCCAGCATCCGGCCCATCCGGGCGATGCCGTCCTCCACGAGCGCCGCGTAGGCCGTCTGGCGCTCGTCGAAGGTTTCGGTCAGTGCCGCCTGCCGTTCGGCACGCTCGTCCAAGGCCGCAACCATCCGAGCCGTGCCGCCGTCGATGAGGGCGGCATAGGCCTCCTTCTGGCGGTCGAACGCCTCGGCCAGCACCGCGTGGCGGCGGGCCCGCTCTTCGAGCGCGGAGACCATGCGGGCCGTGCCTTGCTCGATCAGGGTAGCGTAGGCTTCGCGCTGCCCGTCGAAGGCCTCGGTCAGAGCGGCCTGCCGCTGGGCGCGCTCATCGAGAGCCGCGACCATGCGGCCGGTGCCCTCCTCGATCAGCGCCGCAACAGCCCGCTGACGCTCCTCCAGCGTCTCGGCCTGAGCCGCATGGCGGTGAGCCCGCTCTTCGAGCGCGGCGACCATGCGGGCCGTGCCTTGCTCGACCAGGCTCGCATACGATTCCCGCTGACCGTCGAAGGCCTCGGTGAGGGCGGCCTGCTGACGAGCCCGCTCGTCCAGCGCCGCCGCGATCCGGGCGGTGCCTTCCTCGACCAGGGCCGAGACGGCTCTCTGGCGCTCCTCCACCGTCTCGAACTGGGCGGCGTGCTGGCGGGCGCGCTCGTCGAGCGCCGCGACCATGCGGGCCGTGCCCTCGTCGATCTGGGTGGCGTAGGCGTCCTGGCGCTCGTCGAAGGCGTCGGCCAGCGCGTTGGCGCGGTTTGCCACCACGGTGGCGAAGGCGCGCAGGCGGGCGTCGATGCGGCTGGTGAAATCCTCGCTGCGGGTATCGACCGTCCGCGCCAGCGCGGCAGCCTGGTTCTCCACGAGCTGCGCGAAAGCGCCGCCGCGGCTCTCGACCAGCCCGTCGAGGCTGCGCATCCGCTCGTCGAACAGGGCTGCCAGCGCCTGGGTCTGGGTGTCGAAGCGGCCGGTCAGCGCCGTCGAGCGCTCGTCCACCAGGGCACCGAGGCGGGCCTGGATCTCGTCGAACAGGCTGCGCAGTTCCTGCGCCCGCATCTCGACGGTCTGCGCGACCTGCTGGCCACGTCCGTCCACGAGGTCCCCGAGTACGCCGAGGCGCTCGTCGAACAGGTGGGCGAGCCCGCGCGTGCGGGCATCGACCTCGCCGGCCGCGCGGCCGATGCCGCCCTCCAGCGTCTCCACGAACAGGCGTGCGCCCTCGGTCAGCGCGGCCTGGAGCGGCAGGATACGGCCCTGGAAGCCCTCGTCGAGGCGGCCGGCATGGCCGTCGAGCAGCCCGCGGATCTCGCCGGTGCGGTGGTCGAGGATGTCCTGAACCGTGCGGGCGCGCTCCTCCAACGTCGTGCGCAGGTCGTCGCTGCGGGCGTCGAGCATGGCGCGGATCTCGCCGACGCGGCTGTCGAGCAGATCCTGCACCGTGCGGGCCGGCTCCTCCAGAGCGGCACGCAGGGCGTCGAGTCCGGACTCGAACTCGCCGCGGACATGGCCGGCGCTGCCGTCCACGAGTCCGCGCAGCGCGCCGGTGCGGCTGTCGAGGGTCTCGCGGATCTCGTTGCTGCGGGCATCGAGCAAGTCGCGCGCCGTACGCAGACGTTCGTCAAGCACCGTCTCGAGAGCGCCGAGGCTGGCATCGAAGGCGCCGCGCACTTGGCCTGCGCCGCCCTCCATCAGGCCGCGCAGGTCGTCCGTGCGGTGGTCGAAGGTGTCGCGGATCTCGTTGCTGCGGGCATCGAGCAGGTCGCGCACGGTGCGCAGACGCTCCTCCAGTACCGTCTCGAAGGCGCCGAAGCCGGCTTCGAGTTCGCCGCGCACCCGGCCGGCGCTGCCTTCCATCAGGCCACGCAGATCGTCCGCGCGGCTGTCGAGCAGGGTGCGGATCTCGTCCGCACGGGTTTCGAGGGTGTTGCCGAGGCGGCCCGCGCCCTCGCCGAGGAGGCCATCGACCTGCCCCACGAGGTCGCGCAGGGCGGCGAGCAGGGCGGTGCCGCGACGGTCGAGCAGACCACCCAGAGAAGCGCCCCCCTGTTCCAGAGCCTGGGTGATGTCGGAGAGGCGCCCCTCGAGGCTCGCGACCGTCGCGCGGCTGCGCTGATCGAGGTCGGCGGCGAGCGCACCGCCGCGCTCGTCGAACAGATGGTTGAGGCTCTCGGACCGCTCGTCGAACAGGCGTGCGATCGCTTCGACATGGCCGCCCAGCGCCTCGACCGCGAGACCGCTGCGGCGCTCGAGCAAAGCGACGAGGTCGCGGATCCGGCCGGTCAGCTCGCCGTCGATGGTGCGGGTGCGGCTCTCGATCAGGCGCACCGCTTCGAGCGCCTGGATACCGAAGGATTCGTCGAGGTGGCGGGTGCGCTCCTCCAGCGTGCCGCTGAGGGAGTCGAGACGGGCAACGACGCCGGAATCGAGGCGCTCGGCGCCCTCGTCGAGGCGGCGGGCGAGATCCTGCGTCGTGCGTTCGAGCCGCTCGGCGATCTCGGCGGCGCGGGTGGCGAGGACGTCGCCCACGGCGCGGCCGCGGTTGGCGATGTCCTGCGCGGAGCCTTCGATGCGCCGGTCGAGGGCCTCGACAAGGATGCGGTCGCCCTCATCCAGGGTGCGGGCGATCTCGGAAGTGCGCAACACCAGGGTTTCGTTGAGGGCGTTGGCGCGGGCGCCCAGCCGCGTGTCGACATGGCCGACCAGCGCAGCGAAGCTCTCGCCGATCTCGGCGGCGCGGCGGGCGGACAGGGATTCCATCTCGCCGATGCGTGCCTCGACAGTCTCGCCGGCGAGGCGGGCGCGCTCGGCCAGGGAATCGGCCAGGGCATTACCCTGTACGGCGATGATCCGGTCGATCTCGGTGAGGCGCGAATCCAGGGTGTCGCCGAGCGTCCGCGCGTTCCCAGCGATCCGGTCGGCCAGGATGTCGCCGCGGGCAATGGTCTCCTGGAGGGCCGCGAGCCGGCTGCCCAGCGCCTCCTCCACCGCGCGGGTACGGCTGTCGGCGGTCTCGACGAAGGCAGCATGGCTCTGGTGGAGCGCGTCGCCGACCTGCGACACGTGAGCGTCGATGGCGAGGGCGACCTCGCGTCCAGCGCCTTCCAGGCGGGCCTGGGCCTCGTCGGACTGGCTGGCGATGAGCGCGGCGGCGCCGCGGCCATGGTGGTCGAAGCTCTCCTCCAGGGTGCCCAGGCGGGCATCCAACTCGGAGCCGACCCCCTCCGCAGTACGCGACAGTGCCTGGGCCGTGGCTTCACCGCGAGCGGCGACCTCGTCACCGAGCCGGCGCAGCGTCTCGCGCAGGGCCTCCAGGGCGCTCTCGGTGCGGCCGCCGACCTCGCCGCCGGCCTGCTCGGCCGCGCGGGCAAGGGCCGCGGTGGTCTCGGCGCTGCGGACGGACAGCTCCTCGCCGATCCGGTCCAGCGCGTCGCGCAGGCTCCGCAGCGACGCCTCGGTGCGCGTGCCGACCTCGCCGCCAACGCGCTCGGCGGTCCGCGCCAGCGCCTCCGCGACCTCGGCGCTGCGGCCGTCGATCTCCGCGCGGACCTGCCCCAGCAGATCGCGCAGGCTCTGCGCCGATTGATCGGCACGGCTGCCGATCTCGCCGCCAGCCTGGGCGGCTGCCAGCGACAGGGCCACGCTCGCCTCGGAGCCGCGGACAGCGATCTCGTCGGCCACTTGCCGCAGGAGATCTTGGAGCGACTGCATCGACTGGTCGGTGCGGCTGCTGATCTCGCCGCCAGCATGGGCCGCGGCGAGCGCCAGCGCGCCGGTCGCTTCGGCACTGCGGGCGGTGAGTTCGTCGGCCATCCGCTGGATCGCGGCGTGGAGCGTCTGAGAAGCGCTCTCACTGCGGCTGCCCAGCTCGCCTCCGACGCGCTCGGCAGCGGCGTGGAACCGGCCAACCACATCGTCCGAACGGGTCTCGACGGTGGCGGCGGCCTCGTCGGCCGCTCGGCGCAGCGTCTCGGCGGCCTCGGCGAAGCGCGCAGCGATCGCGGCGGCCTGCGCCTGCGCGGCGCCCGAGGTTTCCTCGGCGGTGTGCAGCATCCGCGCGGTGGACTCGGCGGTGCGCTCGGCGAGGAGGCCGCTCACGGTCTCGGCGGCCTCGCGCAGGCGACGCTCCAGCGCCTCGACGCTGGCGCCGACGGATCCGGTCGCAGTCTCCGTGTTGCGGCGGATGCCGTCGTGAGCCGCAGCGGCCCGAACGTCGAGGTCGTCGCCCAACCGGGCCACGGTCTCGCGCAGGCTCTCGGCGGTGCCGTTCGCGCTCGCGGCGAAGCCGGAGCCGAGGCCGGCGAGCGCCTGCTCGACGGCGGCGGCGGCCTGCGCCGCGCGGTCGGTCATCAGGCCGACGACGCGCTCACCGGCCGCGTCGAGGTTCGACGCGAGCGCGCCGCCCTGGACGGAGATGACATCGTCGACACGGGAGGCGGCCGCCTCGATACGGCCGGCGAGTTCGAGGCCAGGGCCGTCCATGGTCTCGGCGGCGCGGGTGGCAGAGGCCAGGAACGCCTCGCGCACGCGATCGACGCGGGTGGAGAAGTCGTCGGCGACGCTGCCGGCGGCGAGCGCCAGGGCGGCCTGCGCGTCGCGCCCGCGGCCCTCGATCAGTTCGGAAACGCCGGCGCCGGCGGCCTCGATCTCGGTGCGCAGCGAGGCGCCGCGGGCGGCGATGTCCTCGGAGATCGCCGCGCCGGTGGCGGCGAAGTGACGGCTCAGGCCCTCGCCGGTCTCGGCGAAGCGGGCGGTGATCGCGCCGCCGGTTTGCGCGAAGCGTTCGGTCAGCTCGGTCCCGCGCGACAGGAAGGCCTCTTCCAGGCCCTTGGTCGAGCGCTCGAAGGTCTCGCGCACGGCGCCGCCCTGGCGGTCGAGCGCCTCGATCAGGCCGGTGCCGGTCTCGGACAGTGACTGAGCGACAGCGCCGGCGTTGTCGGCGAGCGTGCGGGTCAGCGCCCCGCCGGTACGCTCGAAGGCCTGGGTCACCTCGTCGGCGCGCTGCTGAAGCGCGCTGGTCAGGTTGGTGCCAATTTCCTCCAGGCCGCCGCGCACGCCCTCGCTCGTGGCGGTGAGCTGGCGGATCAGGTCGTCGCCGCGGGTCGAGACGTTGCCGACCACCCGTTCGCCGACTTCGCCGAGCGCGGTGGTGATCGCCTCGCCGCGGGCGTCGAGCGCCCCGGTCACCCGCTCGCCCGCGCCGTTGATCGCCGCGACGATGCGCTCGGCTGCGCCCTCGAGTTCGCTCGACAGGTTCTCGTGCGAGCCGGCAATCGCCCCGCGCACCCGGTCGGCGCTGCCGACAATGGACTCGCGCTGGGCGATCAGCTCATCGACGAGGCTGCGGATTCGGATCTCGTTGTCGGAATAGGCGCGCTCCAGGGTCGAAATCTCGCCGCGCACCAGCGTCTCGAGTTCGCCCGCTCGGGCGAGCGCCCGCTCCACACCGTCGCCGACGGCGGCAACCTCGCGGCGCACGGTCTGCGACATGGTCAGCACCGCGTCCGTGGAGAAGCTCTCGGGCTCGGCCAGCCGGATCGCCACCTCGCCGACGGCGCGGGCGACGAGGCGCATCTCGTGCGCGCGCACCGCCAGCATCGCGGTGATGAGAAACAGCACGATCGGCCCGGCAATCGCGGTGGCCACCACCGCCGCCTGGAGTGCGGTGAGTCCGGTGATGAACGCCTTCAGGTCGCCGCCGGACTGGTTCCAGGCCAGCGCCACGAGGCCGTTGAGCCAGAGGAAGGAGGCGATCGCCGCGACGAGGTACGGCTTGCGCGAGGGCCGCACCCGAAGCGTCTGCTGCAGGATTCCGATGTTCTGGCGGTCGTCGTTGGCCACCAGCGAGCGGTCGGGCGGCAGCAGGCCCCCCTCGCGGCGCGAGCGGCCGCGCTCCGGCAGGGGAAGCTCCGAGGTGGCGGGATCGATGTCGAGGGTCGGTGTGCGGCGTCCCCCGGCCTCGGAGAAGGGATCGGCCAGTGGATCCCCGTCACCGACATCGGGAAGGCGCGGCTCGACGCGGGCGCTGTCGCCCGGCGCCGGAATGTCCAGATTCAAAGCCTGCTCGATCGCGGAGAGGGCCGCCTCTGCCGGATCCTTCAGCTTCTTCTCGGTGGCCATGCAACCCTCGTACGCATCGCCGTCCGCTGCGGAGCACGCGCCCTCCGCAGCGGAGACGGATTTACCCAACGTCCCACGGGATCTTAGTCCCTTGGATCCCGCACCCGATACCCGATCGGCCCGGCGCACCCAAGAAACCTTAACGGAATGGTTACCAAACCGGGTCCCGTGATCCGGCACTCGCCCCAAGTTCTGACGCTTGCTGGCATAAACCGGTACGCCCCGGGCGGCCCTGCGCTGTGGATAGTCCGCGCCGCCCACAGGCAGGTCGCCGCGCCGAGCCTATTCCGCGGAGCCGGGCGGGTCGAACGTCGGTTTCATCCCGAACGCAGATGAAGAAGCAGTCGATGAGGACGGACGTGAACGTCGAGAAAAATCTCGCTCCTCTGCTCGATCGTTCCCACCTCGATACACAGACATTCGGCGATGCGGATCTGGCCCGGGAGGTGCTGAGCCTGTTCGAGGGTCAGTGCCATCGCCTCCTGCCGGCGCTGGCGGAGGAGGGCCGTTCGGCGGAGGAGCGGGCCGACCTCGCCCACACGCTCAAGGGCGCAGCCCTGGGCGTCGGAGCGATGCGGGTCGCGGAGGCGAGCGCGACCGTCGAGACGGGGCTCCGCAAAGCCGGCGAGGCCGATCTCGGAGCTCTGCGGAACGCCGTCGCGCAGACACTGGATGCACTCGCTTCCTTCGGCCTGGAGGCGTGAAGACCTTCAGTCTTCCGGCTTGTAGAGCAGTCCTTCGAGGCCATGCTTCCGGCGCTCCTCCAGGCTGAACGCGGTTCCCTCGCTGCGACGACGATCGGTGAGGATCGCGGACCACGTCTCTGCGGCGTCTGCCCGGCTGCATGCCATCGCCTCATCCTCTCGGGAACCGACGGCGCACGGGCGCCGCCTTCGCGGACATGGCGTTGCGCCGTGCAACACGGCTCCGGTGAGGGCTGACGATCCTTAGCATATCAAATGCTGCGCTTCCGGGCGGCAGGCGAGGGCGGACCATTGCTGCCGGCGCGACGGAAAAGCGCCGGCTTCCCGCTTGCATTCTTGCGCCGCCGCCCGCAAGCAGGCGCCACGCCGCCCCCCCGAAGGATTGCAGGCGGACGCCGACACGTCCCGGAGCAAGGTATGCCCAAGATCACCTTCGTCGATCACGCCGGCACGGCCCGCACGATCGACGGTGAGGTCGGCTCGACCGTCATGGAGACGGCGATCCGCAACAACGTTCCGGGCATCGATGCCGAGTGCGGCGGGGCCTGCGCCTGCGCCACCTGCCACGTCTACGTGGACGAGGCCTGGGCCGAGAAGGTCGGACCGGCCGAGCCGATGGAGCAGGACATGCTGGACTTCGCCTCGGACGTGCGCGCGACCTCGCGCCTGTGCTGCCAGATCCGCGTGACGCCCGAACTCGACGGCCTCGTCGTGACGACACCGGCCCGCCAGGGCTGAAGCGCGCCGGTCACGAGGCGCGCCGTCCGCCGCGCCCATGGCGGCCGCTCTTGCACTCCTGCCGTTCCTGCCCGTCCCGCTCCCGCAAGGGCTGGGCTACACGGAACCTGCACGCAGAACGACATCGATCCCTTCCTGACCGGCGCGGTCCTCAGCGTTCCCTTCGCGACCGCATTCGTCGGGCTGGCACGGCATTCGCAGCGGCGTGCGGGTGGGAACCCTGCGGCAGGGGAGGCGGCGCTGATCTGGCTTTCAGGCCTCATCCCGGTCTGCTCACCGCATGCGTTCCGATGATGAACGCTGCTCTCGAACGGGACACGCTGCCGTTCGAATGGTCGCCCTGCGGCGACGAATACGTCCAGACGCCGTTCGAACCAGGATATGCCGTCTACGGCGCCTTGCCGCTCTCGGTTCTCATCACAGCCCTGGCGGCCTTTCAGGCGGCGCGCTCCGCGCCGATCGGCGAGATTGACGTGAGCGGCCAAGCCTAACGCAGCAGCGCCCGCATCGCCCCATCCAATCCTTCGAGCGTCAGCGGGAACATCCGCTCCGAAAAGATCCGGCGGACCATGCCGATCGATTGGGTGTAGCCCCAGTGCTCGGCCGGAACGGGATTGAGCCAGACCGCTTTGGGGAAGTGATCGAGGACGCGGCCGAGCCAGACCTCGCCCGCCTCCGCGTTCCAGTGCTCCACCGAGCCGCCGGGATGGGCGATCTCGTAGGGGCTCATGGAGGCGTCGCCCACGAACACCACCCGGTAGTCCGACGGGTAGGTGCGGATCACGTCGAGGAGCGGGATGCGCTCGTCGTGGCGGCGGTGGTTTTCCGTCCACACCGCCTCGTAGGGGCAGTTGTGGAAGTAGTAGTGCGCGAAGTGCTTGAACTCGGAGCGCGCCGCCGAGAACAGCTCTTCAGCGAGTTCCACGTGCCAGTCCATCGAACCGCCGACATCGAGGAAGAGTAGCACCTTCACGGCATTGCGCCGTTCGGGCCGCAGCCTCACGTCGATGAAGCCCTTGCGGGCACTCTCGCGGATCGTGCCGTCGAGGTCGAGTTCCTCGGCCGCCCCGGAGCGGGCGAAGCGGCGCAGGCGGCGCAGCGCCACTCGCATGGAGCGGGTGCCGAGTTCGCGTGAATCGTCCAGATCCTTGAACTCGCGCCGGTCCCACACTTTCACGGCGCGGAAGTTGCGGTTGCCGTCCTGGCCGATCCGGATGCCCTCCGGATTGTAGCCGTAGGCGCCGAAGGGCGAGGTGCCCCCGGTGCCGATCCATTTCGATCCGCCCTGGTGGCGCCCCTTCTGCTCGGCGAGGCGCTGTTTCAGGGTCTCGAACAGCTTGTCCCAGCCGAGCGCCTTCAACTCGGCCTTCTCTTCGTCGGTCAGGTATTTCTCGGCGAGCTTGCGCAGCCATTCCTCGGGGATGGCGGCGGGCTCGACCGCCTCGCCCAGCGTCTCCAGACCCTTGAACACGGAGGCGAAGACCCGGTCGAACCGGTCGAGGTTGGACTCGTCCTTCACCAGCACGGTGCGGGCGAGGAAGTAGAACTCCTCGACCCGCTTGTCCGCGAGGTCGCTCTCCATCGCCTGGAGCAAGGTGAGGTACTCGCGCAGGGACACCGGCACGCGGGCCTCGCGCAGACCCGTGAAGAATTGCAGCAGCATGGGGCCTAAACGCCCGAGCCCGACCGGCAGGTCAAGCCGGATGGCCCTTTGAGGTCCGCACGACGGCACCGCTCGTTCTTCGGAAAGCCGGCCCAAGAGTCTTCGAGACCTGTGGACGACGCCGTTTTCCGGTGGATATCGCCCAATGCTGCCTTTGGGCGTGACGAACAACCGTCATCTCAGCGGAACTAAGGTGCCCCCGCACAATGCAGGACGAGTCCGTGACTTGACGATTGGATGGACGCCATGCCCGTGGTCTTGCGGTCTCTAAGCGATTTCAAGAAATTTCTCCGCAAGCCCGGGGCGACGCTGCAGATCGTCCAGAACACCTTCGTCGATCGCCAGGACGAGGCTTCCCGCGCCGCCTATCGCCGCAAGGGGCTCTACGAACCGCGAACTCTTCGGGCGATGTCGAAGAAGGCCGCCATCTTCGACGTGAAAGGCCACGACACCACGGTTTGGCTCTACTGGGACCGCGGCACCCGCAACTGGCGCTTCTCCGGCGATACTGTCACGGTCCCGCTCAATGCTACTCTGGGACCACCCGACGCGGTGATCTATCGCTGCAGTCTGCCGCCGAAGCCGGAGCACCGCAGGCAACGCCGCCCCGCCACACGGCGCGAAGACGATGAGAGGACGCTGCCAGGCATGTAACCATGGTCGCGGGCCGCCTGAAACCGGCCGCACCGACGGCCTTGGGCGAGCCTTGACCTGGCGCAATCCACCAAAGCCGGTCCACTCCACGAACGGAAGTCGGCGACTAGCCCGAATTTGCCCCTCACGATTTGTTGAAAAACCGAATCAGACGTCGCTCATCACGCCTCTGATCGAACCTCAGCTTGTGCGAACCACCTTGAGAAACCCCAAACTGCCGCCTGGACCGGTCTGATCGTTGGCAATATCGGCCAGATCGAGGCCTTTTCTCGATTTTGCAGTCGTTTTCCGGGAAAACCCATAGAACCGGTCTTGAAACTTTCCTAGATCCTTTTAGCTCACAAGAACGAGGGGCAAACAGGATCACGGACAATGTCTGAAACAAGTCAGGTCTCACAAATCGATCGTATCGAGCTCGCTGCCGATCTCGTGTCGGCCTATGTCTCGAACAACTCCCTGCCGTCGCCCGAACTCCCGGCCCTGATTGTTCAGGTTCATGCCGCGCTCGTCGCCCTGTCGACGCCGCAGGCTCCGAAGGAGGAAGAAGTCGAGCGGGCCTCGCCTGCTCAGATCAAGAAGTCGATCACGCCGGACGCCCTGATCTCCTTCATCGATGGCAAACCCTATAAGACGCTCAAGCGCCACCTGACGACGCACGGCCTCGATATCGAGGGTTACCGCCGCCGCTACGGCCTGCCGGCCGACTACCCGACGGTCTCCTCCAACTATTCGGCCGCCCGTTCGGCGCTCGCGAAAGATCTCGGCCTCGGCCAGCAGCGTCGCAAGTCTTCCGCGAAGGCCGCCGAGCCCGTGGACCAGGTGGTCTCGGAAGCGCCGGCCGAGCCGCGCCGCAAGGGCACCGCTTCGGGCGAGGGGCGCAAGACCGGCGGCCGGCGCAAGGCTGCCTGACGGTAAAAGTTTGAACCGGCAGGGCAATCCGCTCCTGCCGGTCTCCCGGAGGCCGACCAGTAAGGCGGGCTGCGGGACGGCGTTCGAGCCGGTCTTGAAGTCGTCAGTGCTGCCGAGGCCGCCTCGAAGTTCGACCGGACGGACAGGTAGATCAGCACCGAGCAGTCAGAGTCGCGTGCCGCTCACATTCGGCCGGCTCATCGCGACGAACGTCTCTCGCCGATGTCGACAGCCAGAGAGCTGCGACCGGTCGTTGCCGACAATCCGGTTGCAGGCAGCAAGGGACGGGTTGGATCACGCCCCTCACGCGCTCCGCGACTTGGTGCAAGACGGCCGGTGAAAACCCGACCGGACCAAGTCGCGAATGGACCGATGAAGCGGCTTTCTCAGCCGCCCAGGATCATCGGACGACCCGACGACATCGCCCGCCACCGCCCCAAAGATCCGGGCGAAGCTTCAAGTTTCGCCAACGGAGCCGGGCAATCCCGATACACGAGCCCACGCCGTTCAGTGAGGACCGGCTTCGAACGCCCTGGCGACCGTCAGGCGTCCGGCATCGCCGACTGGATGAAGCGGTCGGAGGAGAGATCCTCCTCGTCGTAGCCGAGGAGTTCGGCGAGGCGGCCGCGGGCGCGACTGACGCGGCTCTTCACCGTGCCGACCTTGCAGCCCATGATCGTCGCGGCTTCCTCATAGGAAACACCCTCGGCACCCACCAGCACGAGAGCCTCACGCTGGTCTGGCGGCAGCTTGGCGAGCGCCGTCTGGAGATCCTCGACGTCGAGCCGGTCGCCTTGATGCGGTGCGGTGGCGAGGCGGGCGGCGTAGGAGCCGTCCTGATCCTCGACCTCGCGGACCCGCTTGCGATGGTCCGAGTAGAAGATGTTGCGCAGGATCGTGAAGAGCCACGCGTTGAGGTTGGTGCCCGGCTGGAAGCGGGCACGGTGCTGCCAGCCCTTCAGCAGGGTGTCCTGCACGAGGTCGTCGGAGCGGGCGGGGTTCGAGGTCAGCGACAGGGCGAAGGCGCGCAAGGACGGCACCGCGGCGAGCAGACCGTTGCGGAACTCCGGATCGATCCGCTCGCCCTGTGCCTTGAGGGCCTCTTCGAGCTTGCCGATCAGCTCGGAGAAGCGGACCGGTGTATCCTCACCCGCGCCGAGCGTGTCGTAGACGCTGCGAAGATGATCGCCGAGATGGCTGCGGATGGAGTCTGAGAGTTTGGGACGGCCGTCAGTCATCGCGGGACGATCCAGGGTCGCTTCGGTATCGTTGCGCATCGGGTACTTCGCGATCGGGGCATTTCGGCAAAAGACGGGGCGGCGCGGCACGCGGAGAAAGCCCCGGCGAGGCGTTTAACATAGTTGTAGCGCATCGGTCCCGCACCGCACACCCGCGCCACGCGAAATACTGCCACGCTTGCACACAAGACGATCGGCTGTCCCACGAGGGGAGAGATGATCGGTCGATCCTGCGGCGTGAATGCGGCAGCCCAGACCGGCGTACCCAGTCCGAGCAGCGTCAGGCCGCGCCACGCATCTCTGGCGCCGGCCGCGACCGCCGCCGCGACACACCCTTCAGCACCCGCACGGCCCCGTCGGTCAGGACCAGGGTGTCGCCGCGCTCCAGCTCGGTCCAAGTCTCGTCTCGGGTCAGCGCCCGTGTGGCGATCACGGTGACGATATCGGTCTTGGTGGTCTCCTGCGCGAAGTCGACCCGCCAATCCTCGTCGATCAGCGTCGCCGTACCGAACGGGGCCCGGCGGGTCAGGTAGCAGAGCCGCTTGCCGCAATGGGCGTAGAGCACGCGGCTGTCGGTGAGCAGCATGTTGAACACGCCGAGTTCGGACAAGGTGAAGGCGTACTCGGCGATCGCCGCCTCGAGGGCGGCCGTGCGCGGCGGCTTGGGGAAGCGTTCCTGGAGCTGCGACAGGATCCAGCAGAAGGCGTGCTCGCTGTCCGTGGTGCCGACCGGCTCGAACCGGCCGAGCGGCAGGCGCTTCACGCCTTTCAGCTGGCCGTTATGGGCGAAGGTCCATGGCCGACCCCACAGCTCGCGGGAGAAGGGGTGGGTGTTCTCCAAGCTGACGCGCCCGCGATTGGCCTTGCGGACATGGGCGACGACGATGCGGCTCTTGATGGGGTAGCGGCGCAGCAGCTTGGCGAGTTCGGAGCGGGCGCTCGGCTCCGGGTCGTGGAAGGAGCGGCAGCCGCGTCCCTCGTAGAAGGTAATGCCCCAGCCATCGGCGTGCGGCCCGGTCTCGCCGCCGCGCCGGGCCAGCGCCGCGAAGGAGAACCGGATGTCGGTCGGCACATTCGCGCTCATTCCGAGCAGTTCGCACATGGTCGCCGGGGTCTTCTGCGTCGCGCAAGGTCGAGGGTGGGGAGAGGAAACTAGGAAGCTTCGGGAGGGCGAACAACCGATTTGCGGCGTGTGTCCCCCGCCGCCGGTCCCGTATGCCCCCTCCCGCGCTGCCGGCCCGGCCAGGCGGGGGTGACGGCAAGCCCCGGGATCAGGCGTCGGACGGCGGGCGCCAGCCCCATGGCCAGACCGGCAAGGCCGGCAAGCGCCAGAAGGTCCGTGAGACCGAGGCGGAAGCCGCCACGGAAGGCCGGCGTGACGAACCAGAACAGCTCGGCACCGTGGATTCCGACAGCGAGCGCCGCCACGAGCCGTGTGCGGTTCTCGCCGGGGCGCAGGGTCAGGGCGGCGGCGAGCGCCACGACGGCGGCCGCGGACAGCGCCAAGACGCGGCCGTAGAAACTCGAGCGCAACCGGTACCACGCGGCAGCCTCCGGATCGGCCGCGGCGCCGAGCATCAGGAATTGGACCGCGTGCAGGCCGGCCCAGACGAGGAGCAGCACGGCGAGCGGCGTCAGGCGGTCGTGCCGGCGCCGTGCCGGCCCGACATCCGGCGGCGCGACGAGGATCGCTGCAGCGAGCGCGAGGCTCGACCACGCCGCCAGCACCAGCAGGCCGAAGGCGCTGGCGTGGAAGCGCAGACCGGGATCGGTGCCGACCGCCATGACGAGATCGTCGGCGGCCAGCGTGCCGACCACCGTGTGGAGGCCGAGGCCGAGCACCGCGCGCCCGTCGTCGATCCGTCCGGCCTTGGCCCAGGGCTCGCCGCCGCGGCGGGCAAAGAGCAAGGCGAGTCCGGTCCAGAGGGCGAAGTAGAGGCCGAGGCGGGCCGCGAGGAACAGCGGCGCATTTCCGAACAGGATGAGCGGTCCGTCCGGCCCGGCGCTGTCCGGGCCTGGGTAGAGCAGGCCGGCAGCGAGGGGGATCGGAAGAGCGAGGATGGCGGCCACTGGCATCAGCACCAGCAGGCCGCGCAGGGTCTCCAACAGGGCGGTTTCGGGCTGCGGGCGCCACGCGTCCGCTCGCTCGATCATGATGACGACAGGGAGCGCCCCCGCAGGCAGGGCCAGGAGGCAGGTCCAAGCGGCGAGATAGGAGGGCACGAGACGCGGCAGACCGGCATGGTGGAGCGCGAGCAGCAAGCATCCCACCCCCACGGCGAACGCCGCCGCCGGGCGGCGGGCGGGATCGAGGAAGTAGCCGCTTGCGGATTTCGCCCCTGCCGCCCTGCGAGCGGCGCCGCCCTTTTCCTCGGCACTCACCGCAGCCGCACCGGAGCAGAGGGACCATACAGGGCGAGGGGGCGTCCGGCCGCTTCCGGCAGCGCGTTGAGGCGCCGCACGAGGGCGGCCGGGTTGAACCGGGCGGCGTCGGGCTCGCGCGAGGGATCGATCGTCAGGACGAAACGTCCGGCGAGGGCGGAAGGCGGCCGGTGATCGCGTCGCGTGGCCCTGAGCGCCACGACGAGCGCGGCTCCAAGACCGAGGACCCCGCCCAACGCTCCGGCGGAGAGGGCCGGCACCGCCGCCATGGCCCATGAGAGCGGCCAAGAGACCGGCCAGAAGACCGGCCAAGTGGCGGGTGAGGCGAGCGCCGCCACGTCCGCGAGCCCCTCCGGCATCGCATCTGCAAGACCGATGACGCGGGCCGCGAGGAAGGCCGCGGCACCGAGGAAGGCGCCGGACAGCGCGAAGCGGTTCAGGCGCTGGCCACCCACGTGCAGGGCGGCCGCGGCCTCCGGCATCGGCACGGGGCCGTAAGCGTCGAGCCGCGACGGTGCGTCGGGCCCGGAAAGCCCTCGCACGGCCTCGACGAGTTCGGCCTCCGAAGCGAAGACTGCGAGAAGACCCGGCCGCGGCCCCTGATCCGACGATCGGTCGCGACTGAATTCGAGCTCTGCCTCCGGCGCCCCAAGCGCCGCATGCGGGTTGTGGGCGAGAGCGAGTTGCCGCGTCTCGGCGATCGAGACCGGCGGCACAAGACGGAAGAGCAGGAGCAGGCCGAGGACGAACAGCCCGGCGGACCCGATCGCGGCGGCTGCGGCGGTCCCGAGGTCGGCGAGATCCGTTTCCGTTGTTCCGGTCCGCGCGGCGAGCACGTGATCGGCGCCGAGGCCGGCGGCGACGAGAGCGCCGATCAGGCCGAGGACGATGGCGCTGCGGCGGACGGGGGCGATCCAGAACAACTGCGTGGGAAGAAGGCCGGCGAGCATGAGCGTCCAGAAGGCGGGTGCCTCGTCGCCGAGGAGCCTGCGGGTCAGGCGTGCCCGCTCGACCGAATCGCCGTAGAGGAGCGCAGTGACGTTCTCGGTGACGTGGCAATAGAGGGCCGCGAGGCCGAAGGCGAGGATCAGCCTCCCCAGGATATCGAGATGCCGGCCGGTGATGAGGCCGTAAAGCCCGAGGCTCCGGCGCAGGGTCACGGTGAGCGCCGCGATCAACCCCGCAGCCGAGAGCACCGCCTCGACCAGCAGGGCGACCGGGAGCAGGGTGTCGTGCCGGTCGGTGCGAAAAGCCGCGGCCAGGGCGAGGTCGATCAGCACCGCCACCGCCGCGAGGATGCCGAGCAACGCGAACCCTCGGGACGCTCGCTCCCAGGCGAGCCATTGCAGCGCCGAGCCGGACCAGCCGGCCGACAGAACGCGGTAGACGCGAGACCATCGCCGATCCGGCTCCGCGGCGAGGCGGTCGCGCAGAACCGCCAGATCCGGCAGGAGCGCCGCCGCCCAGAATCCGCCGGCCGCCGCGAGCAACGCCGCAAGGCTCACTGAATGGAGCGGCACCGGGTGGAGGGCGGCGAGACCAGCACAGAGCAGGGCGGCGGTCTGCGCCAGCCGGCCGATCCCGCAGCGCCACGCGACGCCCGCGAGCAGCAGCAGCCCCGAGATCAGCAGGCATCCCGAGGCGAGCCCGATCCACCATCCGGCTCCGGCCGCGGCGAGGGCGGCGGGAACGGCCGAGCGCAGGCCGGCCCAAAGGAGGATCAGGACGAGTGTGCCGGCGACAGCAAACCGCCAGCGGCGACCCGCAGGTGCGAGCACGGCACCGGTGAGCGCGGCACCGATCGAGGAGACCGTCTCACCGGTGCCGAGTACCGGCATTCCGTAGAGGAAAGCGGGTGTGGGGGCGGGCGGAAGCGCGGGTTCGGTCATCGGCTCAACGGGCGGCCATAGAGCGCCGGCGTCCAGGGAGCCGGAGGGATAGGGCAGGCGCTTGGATGTCTCGCACGACCATCCGGCATCGTCCGTCGAGAGGGGAGAATATGGGCCCACCGAACGGAATGGCTGGGAACCACGCGAATGGCAGGCCCTCTGCGCGGAAGATGCAGGCACGCCCCGCCCGCCATGTGCTCTCCCGCACCAAAGAGCAACGCGCACGCGGGAATGCAATGCGACACGCGGGCAGGGCGGGCTTGCGCCGCGACGTTTCCGTGCGAAGAGGACGGTCCGTCACGGCTTCCTCACGCGCCTGCCCGCCGGACTCGCCCCTTACAACGCCGAAGCCCAAGTTCACCGGTAACGTCCTTCCGATGCCGCTTCCCACTGCAGCGAACCCGCCTGGCAGGCCTCGGCCCGGTGCTCGGAATGCCGATGGAGCGTAATCCCGTCCGGTTCGCCTGGGCCTCGTCGCCGCGCCGGCACGCGGCGGCGCTCGGGCTGGCGGTGGGTCTGGGCGGACCGCTGGCGCTGTTCGTGCTGCTGTGCCTGCGCGACCTCATCGCGGTCCTCACCCGCAGCAGCCCGGACGTCCTGCCCTTTCTACGGATCGCCCTGCCGCTGCCGGGCCATCACGGCAACGAGGCGCCGATCCTGTTCCAGGGCTGGAGCCTCTCGCCGACCGAGCTGCCGCTGATCGCGCTGAGTTTCCTCGCCGCCGCCGCCCTGCTTCTGGCCGCCCTCGGCGCGGTGGTCGCCTATCTGTGCTTCTCCGTCCAGGCCCGGGCCACGGCGCGGCTGCGGACGCGGGCCACCGAGGCGATTCTGGCCTCGCCTCCCGGCGCCCGCGAGGACCTGCGGGCACTGCCCGGACTCGTCGGCCAAGCCCTGACACGGATGGGATCGCTCGCGGCGGTCGGCATCGTGGTGCCCGGCCTGACGCTGGCCGCGGTCTTGCTCGCCCTCGTCATGGCGGAACTCGCCGCCCCGCGCCTCGTCCCGGTGATCGCCCTGCTGCTCGCCGCCGTGGGGCTGGCCCGGGCCCTGCTCGCCAGCCGCACCGCCGCCCGCCGCGGCCTGCGCCGGGCCGACACCGCCGCAACGGAGGCGGGCCTGCGCGATCTGATCCGGCGGATGCCGGCCGTGCGCGCCCACGGGGCGGCAGCGTTCGAGCGGCGGCGCCTCGGCCTGCGAGCGCGGGCGGCGCGCACGGCGCTGGTGCGGGCCGAGGCCCGGCTCGCCTACGCCCGGGCCCCGGCGCTCGCCCTCGTCGTGATCCTGCCCGCCCTCCTCATCGCGACCGCCCTGTGGCAGGGCGAGTCCGCCACCGAGGCCGACAACGTCCTGCCCGGAGCGCTGGTCGCCGCCGCCGGCGCCTTCGCGCTGGCCGCTGCCCTGGTCGCGATCAGCCTGCGCCTGTGGAACCAGTACCGTGTCGTCTCCCCGCTGTTCCGCACCATCGCCGAGACTTTGGATGCCCTCAATCCGCGCCTGCCGGGCGATCGCTCCCGCAGCGCAGCTCCGTTCCCGGAGACGGGCGCCCTCGTCGCCCGCGGCGTCGGCGCCTACGATCCCGGCAGCGGCGAGCGACTGACCGGGGTCGACCTCGCCCTGCCGATGCCGGCGCATGTGGCGATCGTGGGTCATCGCGGCAGCGGATCGCGGGCGCTCGCCGCCCTGCTCGCCGGGCAGATCGAGCCCACAGCCGGGGCCGTCACCTATGGCGGCATCGACCTGCGCGCCTTCGACTCCGCCGAGCGCGCCCGGCGGATCGCGCTCGCCGGCTCCGAGGCGATCCTGATCGAGGGGACGCTGCGCCAGAACCTGCTCTACGGCGCCCGCAGCGGCGACCGGGAAGCGTCGGGCCTCGCCGAGCGCATCGCCATCCTCAAGCTGACCGGGCTCGACGCCTTCGTCTACGAGCGGGGCCTGGAGGCGTCCGTCGATCCCGAGGACGATCCCGCCACGGCACAGGCGGTGGTCGCTGCCCGCTGGGCCGTCCGCGACGCGCTGGCCAGCGAGGGCATGGCCCGCCTCGTCGAGCCGTTCGACCCGGCCCGCTACAACCATCAGGCGGATATCGGCGAGAACATCCTGTTCGGCGAGGCGGTGAGCCCGGCCTTCTCGCAAGCGCGGCTCGCGGCGCATCCCTATCTCCGCGCCGTGCTGGAAGCGGAGGATCTGACCCGGACGCTGGTCGATGTCGGGCTTCAGGTCGCCCGCTCCACCGTCGAGATCTTTTCGGATTTGCCCGACGATCATCCGCTGTTCGAGACCTTCTCGCTGTTTCCAGCGGCGGAGCGGGGCTATTTCGAGGATCTGGTCGCGCGCCAGCCCGAGGCCCGCGGTTTCCGGCGCGGTCCCGCCGGCCACCGCGACCGCGAGCGGCTGATCGGGCTGGCGCTGCGCTACAGCGAGACGCGTCACCGCTTCGGCCTGATCGATGCGGCGCTCGAGGAGCGTCTGGTCGCCGCCCGCCACTCCTTCGCGGCGATGCTGCCGCCGCGCTATCGCGAGAAGGTCGAGTTCTACGATCCCTCTCGGCTCACGGCCGCCGCGAGCTTGGAGGAGAATCTGCTGTTCGGGCGTATCACCCAAGGCGAGGCGGGCGCCGAGGGACGGGTGCGCGCCCTGGTGCGCCGGGTGCTCGCCGAGCAGGGGCTCGAACCCACCGTCTACCGGCTCGGCCTCGCGGCCCGGATCGAGGCCGGCGTCGCCGTGGCCGGCCAGGGCCAGCGCGCGGTTCTGGGGGAGGGCGCCCTCGGCCCGCGCGAGCGGGTGGCGATCGAGTTCGTGCGCTGCCTCGTGCGGCGCCCAGACATCCTCGTGGTCGGCCTCTCGCTCGACGACCGCAAGCCCGACGAGATCACCGCCCGAATCGAGCGCCTGCGGGCACTGCGCGCGGGTGCGGCCCTCATCGTCTGCCTGCCCGACGAGGACACCCTGAAGCGGCAGGCGCCGTTCGACGCCGTGCTGCGGGTGGAGCGGAACACCGTGGTGGCGGGTGATCCGCTGGAAACGGCCGCGATCCCCGCCTGACGGCTTCCGTTTCCCGCAAAACCGCCCCAAAGCTTGGGCACAATCCGGTTCCGTCGCCCGCGGGCGCCGCCGGTCAAACCCGGCCTCGATCGAGACGGTGCATGCTTTCCCCGAACGGCCCTGGACGCTTGTTGAGGTCTCTCCTCCGCACCTTCGTGCCGGCGATGATCGGGCTGCTGATCGTCGCCCTCTCGGACGCGACCGCGCGGGCCGATAAGGCCAACGCACCAATTCCGGCATCCACTCTGGCACTGATGGCCGCCCGCGGCACCGATGCCGCCGCGCCGATCGTGGTGCGGGCCTACAAGAAGGAATCCGAGATCGAGGTCTGGAAGCGCAACGCAGCCGGCCGCTACGTGCCGATCAAGACCTATCCGATCTGCCGTTGGTCGGGGCAACTCGGGCCGAAGACCAAGACAGGCGACCGGCAGACGCCGGAAGGGTTCTACACCGTGGCCAAGAGCCAGATGAACCCGAACTCGCGCTACTATCTCTCCTTCGATGTCGGCTACCCCAATGCCTACGACCGGGCGCACGGCTCCACGGGCTCGGCGGTGATGGTCCACGGCGTATGTTCCTCCATGGGCTGCTTCGCCATGACAGATGCGGTGGCGGGAGAACTGTTTTCCATTGCCCGTGAGGCATTCTCCGGGGGGCAGCGCGCGTTTCAGTTCCAGTCTTTCCCGTTCCGCATGACCGCCGCGAACATGGCCCGGCACCGCACCGACCCGAACATCGCCTTCTGGCGCCAACTGAAGGAGGGCTCCGACCGCTTCGAGGCGACCGGCGAGGAGCCGGTCGTGAGTGTGTCGGGCGGACGCTACGTCTTCGCCCCCTCGCCAGATCCGGCCAAGGAGGCGGCCTTCGTCGCCCTGCACAAGGACGAGACCGACCGCATCGCCACCCTGGTCGAGGAGGGCGCCGCGGCCGTGCGCACGACCTATTCCGACGGCGGGCAGCACGCCTTCTGGGCCGCGCGGATCCGCCAGGGTTTTCCGGTCGGCGACATCAGCCGTCCGGAGGCTTTGGCCTATGCCGGCCAGGAGGTCGTGCTGATCCCCGGCCGCCGCAGGCCGCCCCCTCCGCCTTCCGTGCCGGAAGCGGTTTGGGCCGCCTGGATCGGCCGCGACAGTCCATCCCTCGCGGTGCGGACCGCGGATTTCGTGCCGCCCTACGAGGTTGGGACGGACCGCTTCGCGGCACGCGTCGCGCGCTACGCACAGACTTGGACGAGCCTGACCCGCGCTGCCATCGAGGCGGAGATGCCCCCGCCTGAATTCACGCTTTCACAACCCTCGATTGAGAAGGTGGCGCAGCGCTGACTTGGACCTCCTCAAAACGGCGTGTGCGAGCACGCACACGGACCCGAATGGCGGGTCCCCATCTCAGCGCTGTACACTCCGTGCCCGAAGAGGGGCCGAAGGACAGCCGCGAAGACGTGCGCGGATGCGCACGGCGGCGCCGCTGCTACCCGAGAAGGCCCGGCATGAAGCCGGGCATTGGTGCCGATCCATGACCCTGCCATATCCAGCCAAGGACGACGCCCTCGTCCTGCGTTTCTGGGGCGTACGCGGCTCCACGCCGGTCAGTGGCCCTGAGACCGCCGAGTTCGGCGGCAATACGCCGTGCCTGGAGATCCGCTGCGGGGATCGCCTGTTCGTCATCGATGCCGGCTCGGGGCTCGGCGCCTTCGGGCGCAGCTGCCGCGAGGCGCTGCCGCAGGACATCGACCTGCTGTTCAGCCACCTCCATCTCGACCACACGGCCGGCCTGCCCTTCTTCAAGCCGGCGGTGATGAACTGCGACCACACGATCCACACCTATTGCGGGAATCTCGACGGCGCCAGCGCGCAGGACGCGCTCGACCGGCTGTTCTCGCCGCCGCTCTTTCCGGTGACCCTCGACGTGCTGCCCTGCACGTTCCGGCATCACGGTTTCAAAGCGGGCGAGCCGCTGACCTTCGCCGACGGCATCCGCGTCGACACGATCCTGCTCGACCACCCGCAGGGCTCGACCGGCTACCGCTTCGATTACGGCGGCAAGCGCCTCTGCGTGATCAGCGACATCGAGCACGGCGCGAACTGGCCCGACCCGGAACTGTGCCGCTTCGTCGAGGGTGCCGACCTCCTCGTCTACGACGGCATGTTCACCGAGGGCGAGTATCCCTGCTGCAAAGGCTGGGGCCACTCGACCTGGCAGAAGGGCGTCGAGCTGGCCAAGGGGGCGGGTGCCAAGGCACTCGCCATCATCCACCTGCACCCCGCCCATTCGGACGTGCAACTGCGCAAGGTCGAGGCCGAGATGCAGGCCGAGATGCCGACGGCCTTCATCGCCCGCGAGCGCCAGTCGATCGAGGTGGGCCGTCCCCTCATCGGCCTTGCCGAACCGCCGATGCTGGCGCTGGCTCGCCGGGCCTGATGGCCGGGAAGTCACCGCGGCTCAGCGCCACGCGTTGCACGGCGACGCTTACTCCGAGATGGCTGACCTGATTGAGAGAGGCGGCCCCTCGCAGCGATGCGAGTGGCCGGTCTCGGGCAGGGTTCAGATCGCCGTCGTCACGCTCGCGCCCTCCTCGCGGCCGATGCGGCTGTGCTTGCGGCTCCAGGCGAAGTAGATCACGAGGCCGATCGCGAGCCAGATGATCAGGCGCAGCCACGTGTCGCCGTCGAGCGAGAGCATCATGCCCAGGCAGAACAGCGCGCCGAGGATCGGCACGAACGGCACCAGCGGCGTGCGGTAGGCACGCGGTGCATCGGGCTGGGTGCGGCGCAGGATGACGACACCGGCGCAGACGAGGATGAAGGCGAGCAGGGTGCCGATGCTCGTCATGTGGCCGAGCTGCGAGATCGGCAGGAAGCCGCCGAGCGCGCTGGTGAACACCATGAAGAACAGGTTCGAGCGGTAGGGCGTCTTCCACTTCGGATGGATCGCCGAGAAGAAGCCCGGCAGCAGGCGGTCCTTGGACATGGAGTAGAACACCCGGCTCTGGCCGAGCAGCAGCACGAGGATCACGGTCGAGAAGCCGCAGATCACGCCGAAGGTGACGAGGCTCTTCAGCCACGGATAGGGCGTCGCGGCGATCGCCGTGTTCACCGGCGCGGCGTCGCCCCGCATGGCGTCGTAGTGGACGAGACCGGTCAGTACGCCCGCGAAGGCGATGTAGAGGGCCGTGCAGATCGCGAGCGAACCCAGGATGCCGATCATCATGTTGCGCTGGGGGTTCTTCGCCTCCTGCGCCGCGGTCGAGACCGCGTCGAAACCGACATAGGCGAAGAACACTACGCCGGCCGCGCGCATCACGCCGCTCCAGCCGTACTCGCCGAAGGTGCCGGTGTTGGCCGGCAGGAAGGGGTCGTAGTTCTGGGCCTTGATATAGAACAGGCCGACCCCGATCACGGTGATCACCACGGCGAGCTTGATCAGCACCACCACGCCGTTGACCCGGGCCGACGACCGGATGCCGACGATGAGCAGGGCCGAGGCCGCGATCACGATCAGGATCGCCGGCAGGTTGACGAGGCCATGCGCTGCCGTGCCGTCGGCGAGCTGGTAGGTCTCGAAGGGCGAGTGCACCAGGGAGCCCGGCAGATTGATGCCGAGCGTGTCGCGCAGGAAGCGCGTGACGTAACGCGACCAGCTCACCGAGACGGTGGCCGCGCCGACCGCGTATTCGAGCACGAGATCCCAGCCGATGATCCAGGCGAGGAACTCGCCCATCGTGGCGTAGGTGTAGGTGTAGGCGGAGCCCGCCACCGGGATCATGCCAGCGAGCTCGCTGTAGCACATACCGGCGAGCGCGCAGCCGATCGCCGCGATGGCGAAGGAGAGCGTCACCGCCGGGCCCGCATGCTCGGCCGCGGCGATGCCGGTGAGCGAGAACAGGCCGGCGCCGATCACCGCGCCGATGCCGAGGCCGATCAGGCTCCAGGGGCCGAGATGGCGTTCCAGCTTGTTCTCACCGGATTCGGCGTCGGCATTGAGCCGTTCCAGCGTCTTGATCCGAAAGAGATCACTCGCCAAGCCTGACGCCATATCCGTCCCACCCCCGTTCGATGACCCCGTCCCTCGTAAGAGGGCCTGCACGATGTCACATCTGATAGATCAACCGCGAAACCGGCGCGCGCGCAACGGCCGGCTGTGACAATACCGTGCAAGGAAGCGGCCAAGATGTATCGGCTCGCTGTCGGATTCAGGTCACAGCGGCCAGGAAACGTCGCGGTAGGCCCCATCCCAGAACCCGTATTCGAGGCGGGTGGCGTGGGCGTAGGCCGCGTGCATGCGGGCGCGTAAGGAAGGCGAGGCATCCGCCGCGGCCTCGTCGGTCGCGGCGATCATCGCGGCCACCGCCTCGCCGAACTCCTCGCCGGCATAGGTGTCGATCCAGGCACGGTAGGAATTGTCCGGCCTCGCGCGGGAGAAGATGTCGCGACCGACCTCCGCGTAGATCCAGAAACAGGGTAGGAGCGCCCCGAGCACGACCTCGTAGGGCTCAGCAAAGGCCGAGGCCGTCAGCCACGCGACATAGTGGTCGCAAGCGGGCGAGAGCGGCGTGGCCGCAAAGGTCCCGGCATCGATGCCGTACTCCCGGAAGAAGCCGCCGTGCAGCGCCCGCTCGACCACGATGGCAGTCTCGGCGCCGCGGGCGAACTGCACGATCCGGTCGGGGTGCGGCGCCTTGGCGGCGGCGAGCGCCAGCGCCCGGCCGAAGCCGATGAGGTAGTGTGCGTCCTGCACGATGTAGCGGCGGAAGCGCTCGGAACTCAGAGAGCCGTCCGCGAGCTCAGCGTTGAACGGCATCGTGCGGATGGCCTCGTAGGCCGCGAGATTGCGGACCCAGGCTTCCTCCGAGAAGCGCCGGGCAGAGGGGGTGTCGGCCAAGAACAGCGCTCCGTCGCTCGAAAAGAACTAGCCCTGCCGCTGGGCCTGCGTCACCGCCACATGGATCAACTCGGCGAGCGTGCGCACCTTGAGCTTCTGGCGCATCTGCGAGCAGGCATTGGTCACGGTCTTGTAGCTGACCGAGAGGTCGGCGGCGATGGCGCCGTAGGACTTGCCCTGCGCCAGACGGGCGAGGATCTGCTGCTCGCGCGGGGTGAGCTGGGTCTCCGGGGTGCGGCGCGGATCGGCGCGCAGCATGGCGACCTCGGTGGCGAGACGACGGTCGAGGTAGACCTCGCCCGCACGCACCCGATCGAAGGCCTGAAACAGTTCGTTCGAGGCATGGTCCTTGAGCACGTAGCCGAGCGCTCCGGCCTCCAGTGCGCGGGAGACGATGACCGGATCGTTGTGCATCGAGAAGACGAGAACACGGGTCTCGGGCTCGATGGCGCGCATGCGCCGGATCAGAGCGAGGCCGGCGAGCCCGCTGCCCTGGAAGGTCAGATCGCAGATCACCACCGGCGGGCGCAGGCGGTGGAAGGCGCGGTAGCCGGAGACGACGCCGGTCGCCTCCACCACGGTCTCGATCCCGGCATCCTCCAGCACACGGCGACAGCCCTGCAGGACGATCGGGTGATCGTCGATGACCAGGACGGGGACAGGACCGCCCTTACTCGACGCCGCTTTCATCACGGGGCTGCTGACCGGCGCGTTCATCTTACACGCATCACTTGGGTTGCGGCGCGGGCGGAGGCGGAACCTCGCTGCCGTCACGCTCGGGATCGATCGGGAGGGTGATCCGGACAACGGTTCCGGAAGCGCCGTTGTCAAGAGAAGCCGTGTCGAGGCCGAAATGGCCGCCCAGCGCCTCGACCCGCTCGCGCATACCGGACAGGCCGAGGCCGACGCGGTGGTCGGGCGCGATGCCGGTGCCGTCATCCTCGACGCTCAGCCGCAGGAGCGTCAGGCCGGCCGCGTCGGTCTCCTGCGCCACCCGGGCTCGGACGTGGCGGGCGCCGCCGTGGCGCACGGCGTTGGTGCTGCTCTCTTGGATGCAACGGAACACGGTGAGATCGACGATGTCGCCGTAGCCCCGCGCCAGTCCCTCGAACGCACCTTCGAAGCTTGTGTCGGGGTGGCGCCGCTGGAAGTCGCGCAAGAGGAGGCTGAGGCAATCGGCGAGCGGCACCTCGCCGAGCCCGTGCGGGCGCAGACGGTTGAGGAGGTCGCGGTTGAGGACCTGAACCTGGCCGACGATGCTGCCGATGTCGCCGGCCCGCGCCGCGAGCCGGCCGCGGTCGATCTCGCCAGGGCTGGCAGCGAGCCGCGCCACGGAGGCCGCGTTCGCCTCCAGCGCGAACAGGCACGGGCCGAACTCGTCGTGGAGTTCGAGGGCGATGCGGGCACGCTCGTCGTCCTGAGCCGTCAGGAGTTGACGGTTGAGGCGGCCATTGGCGGCCCGCGCCTCGGAGAGCGCCCCGGCCACGCGGTTGAAGCGCTCGGCGATCACCGCCAGCTCGCGGGAGGCGGGCGGGTCGAGATGGGCGGTGTAGTCGTGCCGCTCCAGTCGGGTCAGCCCGTCGGCGAGACGCCCAAGCGGCCGCAGGATGCGCCCGAGCGCCAGGGTGAGGGCGGCAAGCACCGCGAGGTTCAGGATCAGGCTGGCCAAAGCCAGCGAGCGCGCATAGCCCCAGACCTCCTCGATCTCGTCGAGGGGCTGAGTCGTGATCGCGGCGGTGCCGATCCGCTCGCCTCTCACGACGATGGGCAGATCGTGCTGACGCGGCTCGGGAGCGATGAGCCTAACGAACCAGCGCGGCACCGTACGCTGCTCGCGCCCCTGCTCGGACGGACCGAAGCCGACGCGCCGCCCTTCCGCATCGTGGATCGTCACGCGCACGTGGCGCAGGGCCTGAAAGCGCAGGTCGAGGGTGTGGAGCACGCTCTCGGGGCTCGGGCTGCGCAGGGAGCGGATGGTATCGGCCACCAAGGGTTCGACGGTCGCGAGACTGGCCGCCATCTCGACCTGGACGGCGCTGCGCGCGGTCAGAACGATCACGCCGCAGGAGACCAGGGCGGCGACGACATCGATGGCGAGCACGATCAGGATCAGACGCGTACGCGTCGGCCAGCCGGCCCAGAACGGAACGGCCGCGCCACC
Organism: Methylobacterium sp. R2-1; assembly: GCF_014191355.1. GTDB lineage: Bacteria > Pseudomonadota > Alphaproteobacteria > Rhizobiales > Beijerinckiaceae > Methylobacterium. The sequence goes on along the minus strand of NZ_JACHWM010000016.1, from coordinate 69,632 downwards.
GGCCCGATCCCGAGCCTCGTCAGCGTTGGAATCGGTCGTCGGTTGCGCCGTCATCGGCGGCAGAACGGAATGCGTCGCGGCGGGATTTGGCACGGGCCCTCGCGGTCGATCAGGCCACCGTCCGCCGAGGGCGCCGCAGACCGGCAAGGTCCGGGATCTTTCGGCAAGCCGACATCGGATAAAAGTCTCAGATCTCTACTCTTTCGGCACGAGCGGCACCGTGGCCGATCCCCGGCGGAAAGTCCATGCCGGGGCAGCGCCGCCGGCTCACACAGCCCACTGATGTTTCTCTTATGATCGCCGATCGCGAAAACAGCGCGAGGGCCCGTCCCAATTACACGCTCCGTTAAACCGCATCCGTTAAGGACGTTTGCGAGAACAGATCGGGGCGAGACTTGTCCGCGGCGCACGCCTTCCGGTCAGGTTTAGCCGCCTCGCAAATTCCGCCAGATTCGTGTGGATGGACGGCGCCTGAATTCTGTTCAGGGCGTACGGACATCTTGCCGCCGCATTGCCGAGGCCGTGTTGTTGCAGGGGTACAACGTGCAAGAGGCCGACCGCATGTCGGTTGCGATTCATCCGTCCGAAACCCGCCCGTCCGAGGTGAGGGCTCACGCTCGGTTCCGCCTGCCCGTCATTGCGGGCATTGCAGGCGGGAGTGCGGCCCTTCTCGTCTTCGCCGTCGGGGCGTTCTCGTTCTTCTCCGATCTCGCCGATCCTCGGAGCCGGCCGACGCGGATCGCACCCGTCGCCTCGCAATGGCCCGACCTGAAGGACGGTGTTCCTGCGCTGGCGCCGGCCACGGTCGGATCTCCGCTGGAATCGCGCCAAGCGAGCCTCCCGACCGCCGAACCTGCACCGCCTCCGTCCGCTGCATCGGTGCAGGCCGAGACGCCCGCCCAAGTCGTGGCGCCGGCTCCTGTCGCGGCGCAGACCCAAGGTGCAGCACGCGACCAAGTCGCAGCGCCCCTCCAGGCTGCGCCGCCCCCGCCGGCGCCCAGTCGGGCGAGCCTGCCGATCGAACCCGCCGCCACGGTCCCAGCCGCAGCCCGTACCGCGACGGCCCTGACGCCCGCCAAGGTCACGGTCCCGCTGCCTCCAAGCCGGAGCGAGACGGTCCGGGCCAAGGCGGAGCAGCCGGCCAAGTTCGTCTCGCTGCCCGCACCGAAGGCGAAGCCCGAGGCGGTCAAGGAAGCGGTCAAGAGTGAGGCCAAAGCCGAAGCAAGGTCCGAACCTGCCCGCAAGGCCGCGCCAGCCGCCCGCAGCCGGACTGCGGATGCGAAGCCGACGCAGACCGCGACCGCACAGGCAGCCACTGCCCACCCGGCGCAGGATGCGGCGGACGAGCCCGAACTGCTCGGTGTCAGGATTCCGGGCGGCCGCCAGATCCGCGAAGGCTGGGATGCGGCCGTGAACGGCCTTCTCGGCGGCAAGTCCGGCGGCGAGTAGCCGCCTTCCGTGGAGCGATCCGGCTCGAGCGAGCCGGGTGTGGGACCGCAGCGCGCCACCTCGTTCGGGAAAGTCGGTGGCCACCTCGGAACATTGCGATCGGTCGTCCGCCTCACTCCATCGCGGGAGAGCGTCCGCTCGTCGCCCGAGCGACGGCGGCGCGGCTCAGCCGCTCCGCCCGACCTTGGTCGCCTCGCGGCGGTGACGCTGGGCGCGGGGACTCTTCTGCGCCTTGGCGGGAGCAGGTCCATCCCCCTGCATCCGCTCGACGCGGACATCCGCCGGCCCGCGCCGGGCGAAGGCCGCGGCGAAATCCTCCGCGGCGCTGGCGCGCACCTCGAAGGTCGTCTCGTTGTCGAAGATCCGGATCGCACCGATATCGCCGCGGCTGATCTGTCCGCGACGGGTCAGCATCGGCAGCAGGCGGCGCGGCTCGGCCCGGTCGCGGCGGCCGAGATTGAGCCGGAACCAGGCGGCCGGCTCGTCCTCGCCGACACGCGAAGCGCCGACCGGGACGCCGCGGGAATCCGGGCGCCGGCTGGTCTCGTAGGCGGGATCGCTCACCTCTTCCGGCACGGGAATGCGCGAGCGGTAGAGCCGGGCGAAGGCTGCGGCGAGACGCTCGGGCGGGCAGCGCTCCATCAGCGCCTCGGCCCAATCCCGCTCCCACTCGCGCTCCTCCTCCGTCTCGGGCTCGGCGAGCAGCGGATCGGACATCATCCGTTCGCGGTCGAGGGTGCGGATCTCGTCCGCATTCGGCGGGCCGCTCCAATCGGGGCTCAGCTTGGCGATGGCGAACATCTGCTCGGCCCGGCGCCGCCGGGCGGGCGGTACCAGGACGACGCTGGTCCCCTTCCGGCCGGCGCGGCCGGTTCGGCCGGAGCGGTGCTGCATCACCTCGGCATCGTGCGGCAGGTCGGCATGGATGACGAGGTCGAGGCCCGGCAGGTCGATGCCGCGGGCGGCGACGTCGGTGGCGACGCAGACGCGTGCGCGGCCGTCGCGCAGGGCCTGGAGCGCGGCGTTGCGCTCGCCCTGGCCGAGTTCGCCTGAGAGCGCCACGGCCGAGAAGCCGCGCTCGGTCAGCGAAGCCTGGAGATGGCGCACGCCGTCGCGGGTGTTGCAGAACACGATCGCCACGGGCGCATCGACGTAGCGCAGCACGTTGACGACGGCGTGCTCGATCTCGCGCGGCATCACACGCACGGCGCGGTAGACGATGTCGGCATGGCCGCGGGTCTCGCCGGCGACCGCGAGGCGCACGGAGTCGCGCTGGTAGCTCTCGGCGAGCGCGACGATAGCCTTCGGCAGGGTGGCCGAGAACAGCAGAGTACGGCGGTCTTCCGGGGTCGCCGCCAGGATGAATTCGAGATCCTCGCGGAAGCCCATGTCGAGCATCTCGTCGGCCTCGTCGAGGATGACGGCGCGAAGCCCCTCGGTGACGAGCCGGCCGCGCTCCATGTGGTCGCGCAGGCGCCCCGGAGTGCCGACGACGATGTGGACGCCCGCCTCCAGCGCACGGGCCTCGCGGCGCGGATCCATGCCGCCGACGCAGGGAACGACGCGGGCCCCGGTCTGCGCGTAGAGCCAGGTCAGCTCCCGCTGCACTTGGAGCGCCAACTCGCGGGTCGGCGCGATGACGAGGGCCAGCGGCGCGGCCGGCGGCGGCAGAGTCTCGTCGGGTCCGAGCAGCGTGCCGGCGATGGCGAGACCGAAGGCGACGGTCTTGCCCGAGCCGGTCTGGGCCGAAACGAGCAGGTCGCGGTCCGGCGCGGCATCGAGCACCGCCTGCTGGACGGGGGTCGGCTCGGCATAGTTGCGCTCGGTGAGCGCCCGCGCGAGGGGAGTGGGCAGTGTCGGAAATGGCAAGGGAGATGCGCCTTAAAGGTCGGCGAATTCGGACCGGCGGTGATCGGCCGGATCGGAATCGGACGCCGCTTCTAACCCTATTCGGGCGCGCCGACCACTACGCCGGCCGCGCGGGGGCGTTGCGCGGGGGCGGGACCTCACAGCGCTACGCCCTCCTCGATCTGCGGACACTCGCCCATCGGTCGCCGGAGGTACATGTTCAGAAGTGACTCAACCGGTTGACGTCCCGCCTTTCCGGGCCCTCGACACTCTTGACCGATTTCATGAGAGGATATGCCCCGGCTCGCCGAGCTGATCATCAGTTCGACAATAGGTCATCGCACGAATAGGACGATCGACTCCGCTGTTGATCAAGGAGGACTTTTTGCCCGAGCCGATTCTCCGATCCGACGATGTCGAAGCATTCCGGCTTCATGTCTGCCAGCGACTCGTCGAGGCATCGGGCCGGAACGAGGAGGACAACATCGACCACGCCTACCCGCCGTTCGAGGTCGTGGCCGGAAAGGAAGCCTTCGACGTCCAGCGCGCCCGCTTCCTCGCCTTCCTGACCGGCAACTGGGAGCGCACGGCTCGTAGCTACGGCCGGTTCGAGGACGACGCTTCGCGACGCCTCTTCGTCGATCTGATCCTTTTCCGGTTCTTGGGTTGCCATCACGTGCGGCTAGCCAGCCATACGCAGGACTACCGGAACGCCCGTCAGCGTTCCAACATCTTCCCCGCCACGCCATCGACTTTCACCGCCGTATCCGGTGCCGCCGTGCTCCATCATTTCTCGATAGAGCATGCCGGGCACACTCTCACCGTGGATTGCCTGCGTGCCAATATCTTCTTCACCTTCTTCCTGCGGCAATACATCTTCGAGCGCGACGGTGTGAGGGTGCAGCCCGAGGCGGCTGACCACGTGGTCGATGCCGGCGCCTGCTTCGGCGATACAGCGATCGATTTCGCTACCGTCGTCGGCGAGGCCGGCCACGTCTATTCCTTCGATCCCCTCGAAACGCATGTGAAGATCGTCAACCACAATGTCCGGCAAAACAACCTCTCGAACGTGACGGTGTTTGAAAGCGGCTTAAGCGATCACACCTTCGAGGCTCCGCCCGTGCCGGACCGCGTCGATCCCGGCTTCGCGGACAGCGAGATCATGGCGGTCCGGCGGCTCGACGATCTCGTGGCAGCGGGCGCCGTCCCGCGAGTGAACTTCATTAAGATGGACATCGAAGGGTCTGAACTGCCGGCTCTACGGGGAGCAGAGACGACGCTCCGCACCTTCCAACCCAAGCTTGCGATCTCACTCTATCATCGTTGGGACGATTACTTCGAAATCCCTGACTTTATTGCCAACTTGGATCTGGGCTATCGCTTCTTTCTCGAAAATTATACGGCCGGCGAGGGAGAGACGGTCCTCTACTGCATTGCACCCCGTCGAGACGCTGCACCGACCGGCGTAGAGCCGCTCTGACAATCCGCCATCGTTTGCAAAGCTGACGGGGCGAGCCCCTACGCCGCCCGCTCCTCCACCAGGGCGACGATGTCCTCCCAGCGCGAGAGGAAGGCAGCGACGCAGGCCGGATCGAAATGCCGACCGGCCTCCGCCTCCAGGTGCGCGCGCGCCCGTTCCAGCGACCAGGCCGGCTTGTAGCTGCGCGCGGAGATCAGCGCGTCGAACACGTCGGCAACCGCGACGATCCGGCCGGAGCACGGGATTTCTTCGCCCTTGAGCCCCCGGGGATAGCCGGTGCCGTCCCAGCGCTCGTGGTGGGTCAACGCGATCTCGGCGGCGATCTGAAGCAGGCGCGAGGAGCTGTCATGCAGCATATGGTAGCCGCGCAGCGCGTGCTGGCGCATCTCCTCCCACTCCTCGGGGGTGAGAGGGCCGGCCTTCATCAGGATGTGGTCGGGAACCCCGATCTTGCCGATGTCGTGCATGGTCGAGGCGAGCGCCACGTCATCGGCCTCCGCGGAGGACAGGCCGAGCCCCTCGGCCACGGCGATGACGCAGCCGGCCACGCGGGTGAGATGGTCGCCGGCCCGGTCGTCGCGGAACTCGGCGGCCAGCATCAGGCGGCGGATGATCTCGCGCTCCTGGGCCGTGGCGTCGGCCGCCGCCCGCGCCGCGTCGCGCCGCATCGCCTGTGCCCGATCATCGTTCTCCCGGCGCGCCAGGGCGAGTTCGATCAGCACACCCACCCGGTCCTGCAATTCCACAGCGTCGACGGGCTTGGACAGCATGTCGGTGGCGCCGGCCTCCCGACCGATCCGGCGCAGGGTCCCCGCGTCGCCGCCGGCCACCAGCAGGACCGGCGTGCGGGCGAGGCTGTCCTGCTCCCGCAGGGCGCGGATCAGGGCCGGGGCGTCGAAGCGCTCCGGCTCGGCTTCGACCACGATGACGGCAGGCGCCTCGGCGACGAGATCCTCGACGACGCGCCCCGAGAGGGCGACGATGCAGGCGCTGAAGGATTGGCCACGCAGGGCAAGAACGAGCGGGGCCGGAGTTCGCGCCGCCACGATGGCGACGACCGCGTTTCCGCTTCCTTCCGCGCCGCCCGTCATCGCGTCATCCACGGCGATCCCGACGCGGCCCACCGCGCGCCGAATCTCGATCGCTGCCCCTTGCGTGCCTGAACATGGTTAACCGATCTTGAATTCATACGACCGATCTTCGAGCGGTCGTATCCGCCCTGCAAGCCGCAAGCCGGCCACCACTTTTCGGACCGGTGCTCTAGATCCCCGGCATGACCGACGCCTTCTCCCTCGATCCGCGGCTCGCCGCCGACACCCACCCCGTGGGCGATCTCGCCCTCTGCTCCGTCCTGCTGATGGACGATGCGCGCTTTCCCTGGCTGATCCTCGTACCGCGGCGGCCGGCCCTGAGCGAACTCACCGACCTCACATCGGAGGATGCGGCGATCGCCTTCGAGGAAATCCGCCTGACGGTGGGGGTCGTGCAGGCGCTCGCCCGACCGGACAAGGTGAACGTCGCGGCTCTCGGCAACGTGGTGCCGCAGCTTCACATCCACGTCGTGGCCCGCTTCCGCTCCGACCCCGCCTGGCCCGGACCGGTCTGGGGCGTCGGCGAGAAAAAGCCCTATCCGCCGCACGCCCGTGCCGCCCTGCTCGAACGGGCCGCCGCCCTGTTCGTGGCCGCGTGAGGCGCCTGCCATGACCGGCTCGCCCGACATCACCGGCCGGGATGCGCTCGCCTACGCCGCGAGCCGCCTCGTGCGCCACTCCGCCGAGTCCGGCCCGGCGCCCTCCCTCGCTGGGGCCGGACCTGATGCTCGCCTCGTGCTGATGGCGGGCGAGGTGGTGATCCTGCGCACTGCCCCGGCGGAGGCCGGGACGGCCCTGCTCGGACCGGACGAAGCGAAGCGGGCGGGCGAGCCCGCCGTCGAGATCTTCCTCGGCCGGGCCGAGGGGCGGCCGGTCTTTGCCGGCACGGTTTCGGAGGAGGCCGCCTCCCTGTTCCCGGCGCCCGACTACCGGGCCCTCGACCTGCGGGCGCTCGCCGCCGAGGGCGCCGTCGCCCGAGAGGAGCAGGGGCTGATCGCCACCGCCAAGTCGCTGCTGGCGTGGCACGCGCGTCACGGCTTCTGTGCCAATTGCGGCAGCCCGACCGCCATCACCGCCGGGGGCTTTCGACGGGAATGCGCGAGTTGCGGGCTGCACCACTTCCCGCGCACCGATCCGGTGGCGATCATGCTGGTACGGCGGGGCGACGCCTGCCTGCTCGGGCGCGGCCCGCATTTCAAGCCGGGGATGTATTCCTGCCTCGCCGGTTTCATCGAGCCTGGCGAGACGGTCGAGGACGCGGTGCGCCGCGAGACCTGTGAGGAGACCGGCGTCGCGGTCGGCGCGGTTGCCTATCACGCCTCTCAGCCCTGGCCCTTTCCGGCCTCGCTGATGATCGGCTGCGTGGCGGAGGGGCTCACGGACGCGGTCCGGATCGATCCGGACGAGCTGGAGGATGCGCGCTGGTTCACGCGCTCCGAGGTGATGCGGATGATCGCGGGCAACCACCCGGAGGGCCTGACCGTGCCGCCGGCCACCGCCATCGCCCACCTGCTGCTGCGCGACTGGGTGGACGGTGTCGTTGCGTCAGCGCCGTGTCCGTGAAGCGTAAGCCTGACGCGCTCCCGCTTCACGGACGCGAGCGGATGGTGTAGGCGCCCCCACTTGGCCGGGGAATGGGCCGGGGAAGCCGAGCCCTGCGCGGCGGCCCGGTCCCGGGGACACCATCCCCCGGGCCTTAAAGGCCGGACGTGCCGCCGGGAGCGAGAACCATGACCGCCCGCATCGATGCCGCTTTCGCCCGCTGCCGCGCGGAAGGACGTGCCGCCCTCGTCACCTACGTCATGGCGGGCGATCCCGATCCGGAAACCTCGCTCAAGGTGCTCGAAGCCCTGCCGAAGTCCGGGGCCGACATCGTCGAGTTCGGCCTACCCTTCACCGATCCCATGGCCGACGGGCCGGCGATCCAGGCGGCGGGTCTGCGGGCTCTGAAGGCGGGTCAGGATCTGCGCGGCACCCTCGCCCTGGTCCGTCGCTTCCGCGAGGGCGACGATCGGACGCCCGTGGTGCTGATGGGCTACTACAATCCGATCTATACCTACGGCGTGCCCGACTTCCTGGACGATGCGCTGGCCGCCGGCATCGACGGTCTGATCGTCGTCGACCTGCCGCCGGAGGAGGACGAGGAGCTCTGCCTGCCGGCCCTGGAGAAGGGCCTCGCCTTCATCCGGCTCGCGACCCCGACGACCGACGATAAGCGCCTGCCCGCCGTGCTCGCGAACACGGCGGGCTTCGTCTACTACGTGTCGATCACCGGCGTGACCGGCACCGCGACCCCCGATTTCGGTAAGGTGTCGCAGGCCGTCGGACGGATCACGGCGCATACCGACCTGCCCGTCGTGGTCGGCTTCGGGGTGAAGACCGGCGCGCACGCCGCCGAGATCGCCCGCGGCGCCGACGGCGTCGTGGTCGGTTCGGCCCTGGTCGATGCGCTGGCCCGCAGCCTCGAACCGGGGGACCGCGCGGGCAGCGGCACGGTGGAGGCGGTCGCCGCCCTGGTGCGCGAACTGGCAGAGGGTGTGCGCAGCACCACGAAGGCGCCGACTGAGGTCTGAGCGCTCCTCACTCCGCCATCCTCGTTGCAGGACGACCTTTCGAAGAGTCCCTTCGAAGAGTCCCTTGGCATCGAGGGGGCGGCGATCCGATATCAGCGTGGCAAGAGAACGCGGCAAGAGTACGCGGTCAGACAGGGAGTCCGACGCCATGGTCGAGCCGATGAACTGGATCTCGGAGGTCGTGCGGCCCCGGATCAAGACGCTGTTCAAGCGCGAGACGCCGGAGAACCTCTGGATCAAGTGCCCCGACACCGGCCAGATGGTCTTCCATAAGGAAGTCGAGCAGAACCACTGGGTCATTCCCGGCTCCGAGCACCATCTCAAGATGAGCGCGACGGCGCGCCTGAAGATGATGTTCGACGAGGGCACCTGGATCGACGTGCCGCTGCCCGACGTTCCGGCCGACCCGCTGAAGTTCCGCGACGAGAAGCGCTACGCCGACCGCCTCAAGGAGGCGCGGGCCAAGACCGGCATGGCGGACGCCTTCAAGATCGGCTTCGGCCGCGTCGGCGGTCTTCCGATGACTGTCGCGGCGCAGGAATTCAGCTTCATGGCCGGTTCGCTCGGCATGGCCGGCGGCGAGGCCTTCGTCCGCGGCGCCGAGACGGCCCTGGAAAAGCGCACTCCCTACGTGCTGTTCGCGGCCTCCGGCGGCGCGCGGATGCAGGAGGGCATCCTCTCCCTGATGCAGATGCCGCGCACCACGGTCGCGGTGCGCCGGCTGCGGGCTGCGCGGCTGCCCTACATCGTAGTGCTGACGAATCCGACCACGGGGGGCGTGACCGCTTCCTATGCCATGCTCGGCGACGTGCATCTGGCCGAGCCCGGTGCGCTGATCTGCTTTGCCGGCCCCCGCGTCATCGAGCAGACGATACGCGAGAAGCTGCCCGACGGCTTCCAGCGGGCCGAGTATCTGCGCGAGCACGGCATGGTCGATCAGGTCGTGCACCGGCATCAGCTCAAAGAGACGATCAGCCGGCTCTGCGGCCTGCTGATGGACGTGCGGCAGGCCCCTGCCGGAACGCCGCCAGTGCCGGCCGCGCCTGAGCCGCTGCCGGACGCGGCCTGAGATCAATCCGCGACAGAAGGTCTTCGCGCGAGATGGAATCCTCAGACGCGCTGATGGCGCGCTTCCTCGCCCTGCATCCGCGCACGATCGACCTGTCGCTCGGGCGCATCGAGCGTCTGCTCGCAGCCCTCAACCATCCCGAGAGGCGCCTGCCGCCGGTGATCCACGTCGCCGGCACCAACGGCAAGGGCTCGACCATCGCCTTCATGAGGGCGATCCTGGAGGCGGGGGGGCTGGCCGCCCACGTCTACACCTCGCCCCACCTCGTGCGCTTCCACGAGCGCATCCGCTTAGGGGGCATCGGCGGCGGCCACTACGTCGCCGAGGACCGGCTCGCCGACGCCTTCGCCCGCTGCGAGGCGGCCAATAAGGGTGATCCGATCACCGTGTTCGAGATCACCACGGCGGCGGCCCTGCTGCTGTTCTCGGAAAGCCCCGCCGACGTGCTGCTCCTCGAAGTCGGTCTCGGCGGACGGGTCGATGCCACCAACGTCATCGACCGTCCGGCCTGCGCCGTGGTCACGCCGATCGGGCGGGACCACGCCGAGTATCTCGGCGACACCGTCGAGGCAGTGGCGATGGAGAAGGCCGGCATCTTCAAGCGCGGCTGCCCGGCGGTGATCGCCGCCCAGGACTACGCTGGGGCCGATGCCGTGCTCTGCGGCCAGGCCGAGCGAATCGGCGCGGTGCCGGTACGCGTCGGCAACCAGGATTTTTCCGTCCACGAGGAGAACGGGCGGCTCGTCTACCAGGACGAAACCGACCTGTTCGACCTGCCCCGTCCTCGGCTCGCCGGGCGCCACCAGCTCACCAATGCCGGTACCGCCATCACGGCCCTTCGCGCGGCGGGCTTCGGCGACATCGGCACGGCGGCGCTCGAGGCGGGCCTGCGCAACGTCGACTGGCCGGGCCGGCTCCAGCGCCTCGTACGCGGCGCGCTGGCCGATCGGATGCCCAGGGACGCCGAGCTGTGGCTCGACGGCGGCCACAATGCCGATGGCGGTCGCATCCTCGCCGCCGCAATGGCCGATCTCGGCGAGCGCAGCGACGCGCCGCTGGTCCTGATCGTCGGGCTGCTCGGCACCAAGGACGCGGAAGGCTTCCTGAAGAACTTCGCCGGCCTCGCCCGCTCGCTCGTCGCGGTGCCGATCACCGGGCAGATGGCGGCGCGGCCCGCAGAGGAAGTGGCGGCAATTGCCCGTTCGGTCGGCCTTCCGGCGGAGGTTGCCCCGAGTGTCGAGGCGGCGCTGGCAGGTCTGTCGGACACGATCTTCGAGCGTCCGCCGCGCGTCCTGATCTGCGGCTCGCTCTACCTGGCAGGCGCCGTGCTCGAGGCCAACGGCACAATACCGGTCTGACAGGCTATTGGCTCGCCAAGAGCGGGCACTCGGCAGACGAACGCATCCCGCCGCGGAACCAGAGACAGGACATCCGCGCCGCAAGGCGGCCGCGCGCGGATGGCGAAAGCCGGGATCGACTTGCCCGGATCTCATGACGGTGTGCCCGCATCGGGTCACCGCCCGGCGAAGGCTCGTCCTGAAGCTGGATCATCCGGCCGGAACCCGTTCGACGCGGTCGCTCGACAAGTCACCCGGGCCCTCAGCTCTGTTCACGGCCCATCAAAGTCGTCCGCCTCGGCCCGAAATCTGGTTTCGGCATCGCCGCAAACGGATTGCAACCGCTCGTCAGCCTGATTGTCGCGCGGCGGGTGTGTCCTGCTCGCTACATCTCGGGCCAAGGAAATGGTCTAGCTTTTGGGCGATCGGGTTTCTGCTGGGGATCAAAAAATGAAAAAGCTTCTGACCTCTCTTGCCGCCTTCACGGCGCTGACCGCTGCGGCCTCCGCCGCCGACCTGCCGCGCCGCGCTGCTCCGCCGCCGGTCTTCACGCCCATCCCGGTGTTCACCTGGACCGGCTTCTACGCCGGTCTCAACGCCGGTTACGGTTTCGGCGTCGAGGACTCCATCGGCTCGACCCTCGTCGGCACCAACGACCCGCGCGTCGTCGGTGGCGCGGGCGGCAATGTCGGCCTGTTCGCCTTCGGCAACGGCAGCCGGAACGACGGCTTCGTCGGCGGTGGCCAGATCGGCTACAACTATCAGTTCACCCCGGGCTCCGGCGTCGTCGTCGGTATCGAGGCGGACGCCCAGTACGCCGACCTCGGTGGCCGCTTCGGCCGTAACGGCGTCTGCGGTTCGCGCGGCATCGCCTGCGCCGGCGCCGCTCCGCTGCCGGGCGTGACCCTGTTCAACCCGACGGGTCTCCAGGGCCTCGACTTCTTCGGCACCGTTCGCGGCCGCATCGGTTACGCCTTCGACCGCGTCCTGTTCTACGGCACCGGCGGCTTCGCCTACGGCAGCTTCGGTGGCGGCCAGGCCGTCGACGCCGACGACTTCAAGACCGGCTACACCGCTGGTGGCGGCGTCGAGTACGCGCTCCCGACCGACTCGTTCCTGAACTTCTTCCGCTCCTCGGCGGTGACGCTCAAGGTCGAAGGTCTGTACGTGAACTTCGATGGCAACAACAGCCGCTACGGCTACGCCAACGCCGGCGGCACCATCATCAGCGCGACCCCGATCGTGAACGGCGTCGCCACCTCGACCTCGACCATCTTCAACAACACCGTCCGCCGCGACAACGACTTCGCCGTCGTCCGCGCCGGCCTGAACTACAAGTTCGGCAGCTACTAAGCCGAACCTTAGATAAAGGGTCTCGAAACCAGGAAGCCCGGCCGCAAGGCCGGGCTTCTTGCATTTGGAAACCTGAAGCAGGCGGCGCTCGCCATTCAGCCACGAAAAAGCCCGGCCTCTCGGCCGGGCTGTCTCGGGTTGGGCCCCGTTGGGCTACGGCAGCGCGTCAGGCGCTTGCCTGGATCCAGCGGGACAGGTCGCCCTTGGGAGCAGCGCCAACCTTCTGGCTGGCGAGCTTGCCGTCCTTGAAGATCATCAGCGTCGGGATCGAGCGGATGCCGTAGGTCGAGGCGATGCCGGGGTTCTCATCGACGTTGACCTTGACGATCTTCACCTTGCCCTGGAGATCGACGGAGATCTCCTCCAACGCCGGGCCGATCTGCCGGCAGGGGCCGCACCACTCCGCCCAGAAATCCACCACGACGGGCTCGGCGGACTGCAGAACGTCCTGCTCGAAGCTCGCATCGGTCACTTTCACGGTCGCCATCGTACGTCCTTTCGACACGCGGTCCCATGCGGGTGCATTGGAGGCCCCGGCATGGAGGGCACCGGGGAGCGGGTTCGGCGCCTCACGGTGAGGCGAGAATTGGCGACGCCATCCGCCCCGGTCAAGGCGTCCCGCTCCGGCCGCGGGGCTGAGGCGCCGAACCCACATAGGTATGGGTCGCTCGTCCCCGCAATCCTCTCTCAGCCGCCGACAAATCCCCTTGCCTCGGACGCCTGCGGCGGCGCGACCCTCGCCGTATGCAGCCAGCGCCCCATTTGGCGAGCAGGATCGGCGACCCGCACAAGGATCAATCGACGTGACGCGCACTCTTTCCCTTCTGCTCGCCACCGTCGCGGCCCTCGGCCTCGATGCCTCTGCCTTCGCGCAGCAACCCTCCAGCCAGGGCACCAGCGAGGACACGCGCGCGCCGCGCATCCAGGGCGAATCGTTCCAGGCACCGGCCGCGCCGAGCGCCGGGACGTCCATCGCCGAGAAGGATCCGCCGAACACCGAGTACAAGCCGCTCCTGCCCAACCAGACCCGGGCGCCCGAGCCCGCGCAGAAGACCGAGGTCGAGACCGCGGTCGTGGCAAAGGGATTGGAAAGCCCCTGGGCGATGGAGTTCCTGCCCGACGGGCGCATGATCGTGACCGAGAAGGCCGGCAAGATCCGCCTGATCGCCAAGGACGGCACGGTGGGTCAGCCGGTGGCGGCGGTGCCGAAGGTCGATCCGAACGGGCAGGGCGGTCTGCTCGACATCGCGCTGAGCCCGGGCTTCGCCGCGGATCGCACGATCTACTTCAGCTACAGCGAGCCGCGGGACAAGGGCAACGGCACGACGGTGGCCAAGGCCAAGCTGGTCGAGAGCGACGGCAAGGCGCGGCTCGACGACGTCAAGGTCATCTTCCGCCAGATGCCGACCTATGACGGCGACAAGCATTTCGGCTCGCGCCTCGTCTTCGCGCCGGACGGCAAGCTGTTCGTCACCGTGGGCGAACGTTCCGACAAGCAGACTCGGGGGCAGGCACAGGATCTGACGAGCGGGCTCGGCAAGGTCTTCCGCATCGACACCGACGGCAACGCCCCGAAGGACAACCCCTTCACCGGCGGCGAGAAGGCCAAGCCCGAGATCTGGTCCTACGGCCACCGCAACGTCCAGGCCGCCGCCCTGGACGGTCAGGGCCGGCTCTGGACCGTGGAGCACGGTCCCCGCGGCGGCGACGAGCTGAACCGTCCGCGCCCCGGCCTGAACTACGGCTGGCCGGTGGTCACCTACGGCATCGAGTATTCCGGCGAGAAGATCGGCGATGGCCAGACCCAGGCCGGCGGCACGGTGCAGCCGGTCTATTACTGGGACCCGGTGATCGGCCCCTCGGGCATGGCGCTCTACGACAAGGACGCGTTCCCGGCCTGGAAGAACCAGTTCCTCATCGGCGGACTCGTCAGCACCGGGATCGTCGCGCTCAAGCTCGACGGCGACAAGGTGGTGACCGAGGAGCGCATTCCGCTGGAGCATCGCGTCCGCGACGTGCGGGTCGGCCCCGACGGCGCCGTCTACGCGGTGACCGAGGATGACGGGCAGATCGTCAAGCTGACGCCGAAGAAGAGCAGTTGAGGCGGGTCGTCCGTCCTTGCGAGGCGAAGCCGGAGCAATCCAGCTCGCGACCTGTCCGGGAAGGTCGCGCCGCTGGATCGCTTCGCATCCGCTCGCGATGACGGGACGGGTCAGCCCGCTCCTTCCACCCGTCGCACCACAGGTCCCGAGGTCCAGACCAGAAGGGCGGTGATCGCGTGGTCGGGCCAGATCGCGGCGGCCAGCCGCGCGTAGAGCGCGACCTGCGCCGCTTCGCGCTCCGGCAAGGCCGCATTGTCGGCAGGCGGGCGGCCGGTCTTGAAGTCGCAGAGGATCACCCGGCCGTCTTCCACGACGAGGCGGTCGATCCGGCCGGTGACGTCGCGCTCGACACCGTCGACGATGATCCGCCCCGACAAAGCCACCTCGGCCCGCGCCTGCGCCGAGAACAGAGGCGCGAGGTCCGGCGCCTCGATCAGCCGCAGCACGGAGCGGACGAGATCCTTGCGCTTGCTCTCCTCCAGGGCGGGCGCGCGGGCACGGGCGAAGCGTTCGGCTGCTTCCGCCCGGCGGGCCGGCTCGATCCGCGGCAGATGTTCGAGCAGCGAGTGGACCAGGGCGCCGCGGCGGCGCGCTTCGGCGTCGCCGAGGCGGCGCTGGGGCTGGCGCTGGCCGTCCGCCGCGCCGAGCGCGCCCGAAGGACTTAACGGCGGCGCGGCCTCGGCCTCCGGTGCGGCTTTCGAGAACAGCCAGTCCGGCACCACCTCGGGCTCAGTTGAGGCCGAGGCTTCCGCCGCAGCGGCGAGCGAGGCGGCCGAGCCGTCGCGCCAGATCGTGATCGGCCCGTGCTCTGTCTCGACCGCCTCGCCGGCGCCGAGACCTCGCTCCAGGCCGATGCGGACCATCTCGCACCACGAGGCGGGCGTCTCCCGCGTCGCTCCACGATAGGGCGCGATGACGAGATGATCGGCGGCCCGCGTCATGGCGACGTAGAGCAGGCGATTATGCTCCTCCCGCGCCCGCGCCTGAAGCGCCGAGCGGGCGGAGAGCGTGGCCGCGCAATCCTGCGTGCGCCCGCCGGTCCAGACCGGCGGCAGCGGACCATCGGCGGCGGGGTCGAGGCCGAGCAGCGGCGGGTCGTTGCGGCCGAGCGGCTCGCAGCCGTCGATGACGACGACGACCGGCGCCTCCAGGCCCTTGGCGCCGTGCACCGTCATCACGCGCACCTCGTCGCGGCCGGCTTCCAAGTCGCGCTTGACCGAGAGGCCGCTCTTGCCGCGGCCGGGCCGCACCACGTAATCGGCCAGAAACGTGTCGAGGCAGGGGGCGTCGCCCCCGTTTTCGGCCTCGGCGGCCTGGGCGAGAAACACGTCGATGGCGTCGCCGGCCTCGCCGCCGAGCCGCGCCACCAGCCGGCTGCGTCCCCCATGAGGGCCGAGCAAGGCCGCGTAGAAGCCGAAGGGACCGTTCTCCGCCGCGAGGTGGATCCAGAGCCGCAGGGCCACGAGGCCGCGGATCGCCGCGCCGTCGCCGGCTTCCGCGTGGCGTGTGAGCGCATCCTCCAGCGTCTCGGCAAAGGGGCGGCGGGCGCAGATGCGGGTGAGGTCGTCGTCGGTGAGCCCGACGAGCGGGGTCTTGAGGGCGGTGGCGAGCGTCAGGTCGTCGGCGGGCAGCAGCCCGGCACGGCCGACCGCGACGAGGTCGAGCACGGCGATGTGGCCGGCGACCTCCAGCCGGTCCTGGCCCGCCACCGGCACGCCGAGACCCTTCAGCGCCCGGATCACCTCCTCGAAGGCGGCCGAACGCTTGCGCACGAGGATCAGCACGTCGCCGGGCCGCCAGACCCGGCCGCAGGCATCGCCCTTCGTCGTCCAGGTCCTGACCGCGCGGGCGATGCGGCGGGCGACGACGATGGCCGGCGCGTTGGGCTCCGGCGCATCGACGGGCGCGGCCCAGGCATCGGGTTCTTCCGCGTCCGCCGGCTCCTCGATGCCCCAGAGTTCGACCGCGCCGGGCACCCCGGCGCGGGCAGAGGCGTGAACCGTTCCCGGCGCGCCCGCATCGAAGGAGAGGCCGGCGAAGTGCTCCGGCACGCTGAACACGGCATCGACCGCGGCGAGCACGTGGCTCGCGGTGCGGAACGAGAGCCGCAGGCTGACATCGGCGAAGTCGTGCCCGGCCCCCTCCGCCGCCCGGCCCCAGGCGCGACGGGTCAGTTCGAATTCGCGCGGGTCGGCGCCCTGGAAGCTGTAGATCGACTGCTTCGGATCACCCACGGCGAAGCGGGTGCGGGTGAGACCGCGCGCGCCTTCGCCCGCCGCGAACTCGGCGGTGAGCGTGCGCAGGATCTCCCATTGCTGCGGGTTGGTGTCCTGCGCCTCGTCGACGAGGACGTGATCGACACCGCGGTCGAGCTTGTACAGGACCCAGGAGGCGCCGACCCGCGAGAGCAGGTCGAGCGTCTTGTGGATCAGGTCGTCGAAATCGAGGGCGCCGAGCCGGGTCTTCTGCGCCTCGACCCGGCGGTGGATCTCGGCGGCGAGGCGAAACAATCCCTGCGTCCGGGCGAGCGCGCGGGCGGCGCGGAGGTCGTCGAAGAGCGGGATCAGCCGGGCCTGCTCATCGAGCAGCGCCTGCTTGACGTCCTCCGGCACCGCCTTGGTGCCGAAGGATTTCGCCGCCCGAGGCTCGTCCTTGTCGGTGAAGAAGACCGAGCGGTAGGGCGCCAGCGCCTTGCCCGCGCCGAGGGCAGCGTGCGCCTCCACGAGCCCATCGGCGAGTTTCTCGTCCGTCGCCTTGCCGGTGCGCAGCCTGGCCGCGATCGCGCGCCAGTCGCCGAGGCTGCTGCCTTGCAGGATTTCCGCCTCGATGGTCTCGACACTGGCTCCGTCCCGCAGCGCGAGCGCGCGAGGCAGGCGGGCGAGCGCCGGCTCCAGGGCACGGTGGTCCGAGAACAGGGCGCGGGTCCGCATGGCCGAGCGGATCGCGTCGCGAAGTGTGTCGCCGGAGGCTTCCGCGCCGACGACGGCCAGCGCGTCGGAGAGCGCTTGATTGCCGCCGAGGATCGCATCGGCGAGCACGTTGTCGGTCTCGATCTCGAACGCCTCGCGCGACTGGTTGTCGTCGAGCACGACGAAGCGGGCCGGCACGTTGGCCTCGAACGGGAACATGTGCAGCAGCCGCTCGCAGAGCGCGTGCAGGGTCTCGATCTTGAGACCACCCGGCGTCTCGACGGCGCGGGCGAACAGGCGGCGGGCCAGCCGCAGTGTGTCGCGGGCGGGCCGCTCGCCGGTGAGCTCGGTAAGCTCGAGGCTCAGTGCCGCATCGTCCAGCGTCACCCAGCGGCCGAGGCGCTGGAACACACGGATCGACATGTTGGCAGCCGCCGCCTTGGTGAAGGTGAGGCAGAGGATGCGGCCGGGCGGCGCCCCGTCGAGGAGCAGGCGCAGCACACGGTCGGTAAGCACCTTGGTCTTGCCCGCACCGGCATTGGCCGAGACCCAGGCCGAGAGGCGCGGGTCGGCGGCCCGGCGCTGGGCCGCCTTGGTGAGATCGTCGACGGTGAATCCGGTTAGAGGGGCGTTCACGCGGCCTCTCCTTCGCCCGCCAGCGACCATTCCAGCACGCGGGCGAGGTGATCGTACTCGTTATAGGCACGCACATATTGCGGGTAGGGGCGCGACAGGTAGGCGGCCTCGCCGGTCATGTAGCGGGCAATCAGCCCGCGCAGGCGCTCAAGATGCTCGGTGACGATGGCCTCCACCGCCCGGCCGTCGCCCGGCGGCGCCTTGACCGGGATCGGCCGGAACGGCTCGCGTCCGCCCGAGGCGTGGACGTAGAGCAGATCCGGGGGTGAGGTTGCCTTGAGCCCCTCGAAGGCGCCGTGCATCAGCATCGCCGCCTCCAGGGTCAGTTGCGGCGAGAAGCCGGCGAAGACGGTGCGGTTGCTCGGTGGGGTGCCGGTCTTGAAATCGACGATGCAATAGCCGCCATCCGCGCGGGCCTCGATGCGGTCTGCCCGCGCCGAGAGGGTGAAGGTCTTTTCGCCGAGCGGGATGACGAGTTTGCCCGAACGCTCGGCGTGGATCGCGTGCAAGCCCTGGCGCTGGCTCGCCTCCCATTCGAGGAAGGCGACCGCCATGCGCTCGTAGCGGGGAAACCACTCGGCGTAGAGTTCCGGATACTGGTCCTGGAGCGGGCCGAAGGCCTCGAACGCGATGGTGTAGAGCAGAGTCTCCGCATCGGCCGGCAGCGGGCCGGGATGGGCCTGCGAAAAGTCGCCGAGGATCTTGTGGATCAGGCTGCCGCGCTCGGCCGCCCCCGGCACCACGGCCATCGGCTCCAGCGCCTCCAATCCCAGAATATGCCGGGCGAAGATCGAGTAGGGGTCGCGCACCAGCGTCTCGATCTCGGTGACGCTGAGGCGCGGCGGGAACAGTTCCGGGTCGGGCTTCGGCGCCGGGCGCTTGAGGCGCGGCGGCGGCGCCTCCTGACCGCGGTCGAGGATGGCCGCAAGCCGGCGCAGGCGCTGACCACGGGCGATCACGTCGGCCCAGACGGCGTCGCCGCCGAAGGCACGCAGGCGCTGGAGGAAGCGCGACGGCACGGTCGGCGAGCCCTCGCGCTTGGCCGCGCGGGTCACCACGGCGTCGTGGGTGCCCAACCCCTGCACGAAGTCGTGGGCGGCCTGCCCGATCCGGCGCTCCGGCGGGCTCAGGCCCACCTCCCCACGCATCGGCCGGTTGAGGAAGGCATCGGTGGTCTGGCGCACCGGCCAGACCGCCTCGTCGAGCCCGCCGAGCACGATGCGGTCCACGGAGAGCAGGCGAGCCTCGAGCGGGCCGAGGATCCGCAGGCGCGGATGCGCGTCCCGCTGCGCGCAGGCCACCGTGCGGTCGCGTGCCAGCGCGGTGAAGAAGGCGGCGTAGTCGGAGAAGCGTCCCGGCAGATCCTCCTGCGCGGCCGTTTCGAGATCGTCGAACAGGCCGTCGAGCGTGTCGAGGGAGGGATCGTCGATCTCGTCCTCCGCATCCTCGGCCCCGCCCATCATCCGCTCGCAGGCCGCGCGATGCCCGGCGGCGAGCGCCACGAGGTTGCCGGTGGCGGGTTGGAGGTCGGTGCGGAAATCATCGAGCGCGATTTCCAATCGGTTGAGAATGCCTTCCGCGAGATCCCAATCGATCGCCTTCAGGCGCTTCTTCGCCCGCGGCACGCGCTCGGTGGCGTTGCGCTGCAGGGCGACCGCGGCGCGCATGCCGTCGAAGCTGTTCTTCGGAATCGGGGCCGGGCCGCGCAGGCCGCCGATCTCCAGGGCGGCGGCCGCGCGCACCACCTCGCCGCGGGTCAACCCCAGCCGGACGAAGGGATGGGCCAGCAGCGCGATGACGCGGGCCGGCGCCACCTCGGCAGCGAGCTCGGCCACGAGGCGAGCGAAGCGCCCCGCCTGCGAGCGGGCAAGGCTCAGGCCCGCCGAATCCTCCGCCGCGATGCCCCAGCGGGCGAGTTCGGCGGAGACGCGGAGCGCCAGCCCCCGGTCGGGCGTGACCAGCGCGGCGGTGGCGCCGGGCGTCTCCAGGGTCTCACGCAAAGCGAGCGCTGCCACCAGCGCCTCCTCCCGCTCGTCCGCCGCCTCGACCACGGCGAGGCCGGCCATCCCCTCCCGCGCCAGGGCCAGCCGCTCGGCTGGGTCGAGCCGGGCCCAGGCATCGGTCGTCTCGGCCGGGCGCAGCGCCTGCGACAGCAGCTTTTCCCGCGCCAGCGCCTCGGCCGAAAGATCGCCGAGAGTCTCGACCTCCGCTCGGCCGACGGCGAGGCCCCTCGGCCCCGTCAGCGCCCGCAGGATCGCCTGCGGATGGCCGTGGGCGACCTCCTCCCGCGTCCCGCCCGCGCCGTCGATCGCCTCCCAGCCCTCGGCGTCGAGATGCAGGTCGAGCCCCGGCAGCACCACGGCGCCGCGGGGGAGGCGGGCCACCGCCGCAATCAGTCGGGCGGTCGCCGGCACCGAGCCGGTAGAGCCGGCGACGATCACCGGATCATCCGGCCGGTCGCGGTCGAGCCGGTCGGCCTCGGCGAGCACGAGGCGGCGGGCGCGGGCGGCGGGATCGGCCAGCGAGCGGGCGGCGAGGATGTCGGGCCAGTGCTCGGCGGCGATCCTCAGAAAGTCGAGGGTGAGGCGGAAATAGCGGGAATGCTCGGCCTCCACCGCGGCGGCGATCTCGCTCCAGGGCAGACCCTCGACGGTGAGCGCGTCCATCAGCCCTTCGAGATCGGCGGCGAGCGCCACCGCGTCGGCGGGGGAGGAGGGCACGAGGAAGGGCACCTCGTCGTCGATCGGCAGAAGTTCGCGGTCCACCGTCTCCGCCCATTTCTGGACGAGCCGGGCCAGGATCAGCCGGCGCTCCAGGGCCGGGATCGAGGGGTAGAGCAGGTCTTCCGGTGTCTCCAGAAGCGTGTTGGAGGAGAGGTCGAGTTCCGCCTCGTCGGCCTCGCCCAGCGGGATCATCCGCGGCAGCAGGGCCGCCCCGCCGAGCCTCTGGGCGAGAACGGTCGAGAGCGCCCGCACCGCCCGCTGCGTCGGCAGGTAGAGCGTGACCGAGGCCAGCGCGAAGGGATCGTGGCCGACCTCCCCGATGAGGCGACCCGAGACGAGCGCATCCGCCAGCGTCGGCAGGAACGGAGCGCCGGAGGGAATCGTGAAGACGCGGGGGGCGACGCTCGCGGACATGCTCGACGGTGTGAGACCTGACGCTGTGAGGATCGTGACCGACCAATAGCCGAGACCCTTGGTCGATCACCTGAGGACAAGATGGTGAAGGCTTTCGAAAGGCGCGCCCGCCGGCTCGGACCAGCTCACCCTCCGTTCGAGGTTTGTTCTAGCACGCAGCGGCGATTTGTGGAGGGCCGGCTGTTCGCCGCCCCAGGCTTGGCTTATCACCTCGGCCGTTCCCGACAGGGCAGGGCGACAGGCGGACCGGTGGAAGAAGTCCTCACCCGATGGCTCGGCACGACAGCCTCGCTTCGAACCGAGATCGTCGCGGCCATCGGCCTCGTGCTGTCGCTCGGCGTCAGCGTTCACGTACTGCTGCGCAAGCGGGTGGTGGGTGCGGCGATCGGCTGGATCGGGCTGGCGTGGCTCGCACCGGTCTTCGGCACCCTGCTCTACCTCACCTTCGGCATCAACCGGGTCGAGCGGCGCGCCCGGAGGCTGAAGCGGCGTCCCTCGCAGGCCCTCGACGACACCCCGCAGCCCTCTGCCCACGTGCCCGAGCCCTACCACGCCCTCGACCGGGCGGTGCAGGTGATCACCGGCCTGCCGACGGTGGCGGGCAACCGGGTCGCGATGTTCCGCAACGGAGACGAGGCCTATCCGGCGATGCTGGCGGCGATCGGCGAGGCGCACCGCAGCGTCGCCCTCTCGAGCTACATCTTCCGCGATGACGAGATCGGCCGGGCCTTCTGCGCGGCGCTGCACGCGGCGCAGGAGCGGGGCGCCGAGGTGCGCGTCATCCTCGACGGTATCGGCAGCGGCTACTTCTTTCCCGCGGCGTGGCGGCGCCTGCGCCGGCTCGGCGTGCCGGCCGGCCTGTTCATGCATTCCGTGCTGCCCTGGCGGATGCCGTTCCTGAACCTGCGCACCCACAAGAAGCTGCTGATCCTCGACGGGAAGGTGGCCTTTACCGGCGGCGTCAACATCTCCGACGGCAACCGCGTCCGCGAGAAGCCGGACTTTCCGATCCGCGATACCCATTTCCGGATCGAGGGGCCGGTGGTCGAGCACCTGACCCAGGCCTTCATCGCCGACTGGCTGTTCGTCAGTGACGAGGAACTGGAGGGCGAGGTGTGGCTGCCGCCGCTGGCGCCGGCCGGCACGGTCACCGCCCGTGTCGTCACCTCCGGGCCCGACGCCGACATCGAGAAGATCGCGACCGTGATCCTGCAGGTGATCGCCTGCGCAAAACGATCGATCCGGCTGACGACGCCCTATTTCCTGCCCAACGACCTCGTCGTGAACGCGCTTTGCCTCGCTGCGACGCGGGGCATCGAGGTCGATGTCGTCATTCCGAAGGAGAGCGACCATCGCTTCGTGGACTGGGCGACCCGCGGCCATATCGACCCGCTCCTCAAGAGCGGCGTGCGGATTTGGATCGACGGTCCGCCCTTCGACCATTCGAAGGCGATGACCGTCGACGGACAATGGTGCTTCATCGGCAGCGCGAACTGGGACTCGCGCAGTTTCCGCCTGAACTTCGAATTGAACGTCGAGGTCTACGACACCGACCTTGCTCGGACCCTCGAAGCCTTCATCATGGGAAAGCGCCAGTCCCGTCTGACGCTGGACGACGTCGGCGCCCGCCCGCTCCCCGTGCGCCTGCGCGACGCAGCCGTCCGACTGCTTCTGCCATACCTCTGAGCCGCCCGACCGCGACGGCGCCCTCCGATGCGGGCGAGAGGCGCACCACGATCGGGTGATGATCGGACAAGCCGCGCGGCAGCACCGCGCGCTCGTGGCAGACGAGCCCGCGCACGAGGCAGCGGTCGAGCCGCAGCGGCAGCACGTCGACCATGGCGTGGGTCGGCCGCCGGGGGCCGACGTCGCGAAACCCCGGCAACAGGGCCGGGCCGACGATGTTGTAGTCGCCGAGCACCGCCGCACGGACCGGCAAGTGGCTCTCGATCCGCCGGAGTTGGCGCCGGTTCAGCACCTGCCCATGGGAGAGATGCACGTTGGCGACGCCGAACGGGCCCCAGTCGAGCACTTGGCAGACCCGGTCGATCAGCACGCCCGGGGGGAGGGTGACGATCTCGGGCGGCTTCACCCAAGGGGTCGGGCTCCACATCGCCAGCCCGTGGATGCGCCCCGGCAATTGCGCCCAGGCGTAGACGCCGCCGACCCTGTCCTTCAGGGCGGCGATCTCTTTCGTCGCCTCCTGCATCAGCAGCAGGTCTGGCCGCTCCTGCTCGATCAGCGTGACGAGGCAATCCACCGCCGCGCCGGTGCGGCGCAGCAGGTTCCAGCTCACGATTTTCTTCGTGTTCGGACCCGGCTCGGGGAGGATTGGAGGGGAGCGTCTGAGGAGCATGCGAGTCCGTTTGCCCAGGGCTCGTGACGGCTTCAGGGCGGCGCGGAGGCAATGCGCCAGCCGTCGATCGGTTCGCCCGTCAGCGCGCCTTGCGGCTGAGGAAGGCGCCGATTCCCTCTTCCGCCGCCCGCGCCAGCATGTTCTCCGTCATCACCCGGCCGGCATGAGCGTAGGCCTCGGCGAGTGGCATCTCCAGTTGCTCGTAGAAGGCCCGCTTGCCGATCCGCACCGTGTCAGGGCTGCGCGCGGCGATTCCCGCGGCGAGCGCCTGCGCGGCGGCCAGAGCGCCGCCCGCCTCCACCACGTCGTTGACCAGGCCGAGGCGCTGCGCCTCCTCCGCGTCCGCCATGTCGGCGGTGAGCAGCATCCGCAGCGCCGCCTTGCGCGGGAGGTTGCGCGAGAGTGCGACCATCGGCGTCGAGCAGAACAGGCCGATCTGCACGCCCGGCGTAGCGAAACGTGCCTGAGCCCCCGCCACCGCAAGGTCGCAGGAGGCCACGAGTTGGCAGCCGGCCGCAGTCGCGACGCCCTCCACTGCCGCGATCACCGGCTGGGGCAGGGCAGGGATCGCCATCATCACCCCTGAGCACAGCGCGAACAGCTCTTCGAACTGCTTCGCGCCGCGGTCGGCCTCTCGCCGGTAGCCGGTCATCTCCTTGAGGTCGTGGCCGGCGCAGAAGGCGGGGCCCGCCGCCGCCAGCACCACGGCGCGCACGCTCCCGTCCTCCGCCATCGCAGCGAAGGCGTCGCGCAGGGCTTCGAGCAGGGGGAGGGAGAGGGCGTTGCGGGCCTCCGGCCGGTTAAGCGTCAGAGTCGCGACGCCGTCGCGGTCCGCGCGCAACAGGAGGGGGTTCAGGCCGGTCTCGCTCACGGGCATCCTTGTCGGCATCCTCGTTGCGCCGATGTCGTCCACCTTGTTCTCGCGCGCCAGGAGGAAGGCGGCAACATCCCCCTAGCCCGCCCATGGGCACTGCCATACCGTGCGCTGCACCAAAGCCCTGCCAGCCTGGAGACCGCCCCCGGTGACCGAAGAGACGACCCGTCCCATCACTCGCACGCCCGACCAAGCCATCGACCCGATCTTCGCCGAGCGCTGGTCGCCCCGCGCCTTCACCGGGGAGGCGGTGCCGGAGGCCGAGCTGCTCAGGATGTTCGAGGCGGCGCGCTGGTCACCCTCTTCCTACAACTCGCAGCCCTGGCGCTTCCTCTATGCGCTGCGCGGCACGCCGGAATGGGACGCCTTCTTCGATCTCCTGGTGCCGGGCAACCAGAAATGGGCTGAAGGCACCGGCGCCCTCGTCTTCCTCGTCTCGAACAGCCGGATGAAGGTCGGCGACGAGTTCAAGCCCTCCGCCAGCCACTCGCTCGATGCGGGCGCGGCCTCGCTCGCCTTCGCGCTTCAGGCCAACCGGCAGGGCTGGCACGTCCACGGCATGGGCGGCTTCGATCGGGAGCGGGCGGTGACGGTGCTGAACGTGCCCGAGCACCACCGGGTCGAGGCGGCCTACGGCGTTGGGCGCGCCACGCCCTGGGCGGACCTGACCGAGGAGCAGAGGGCCAAGGAGCGCCCGAATGCCCGCCGCCCGATCACCGACTTCACCTTCCGCGGTGGTTTTCCGCAGCGCCAAGACTGAGCGCAGAAGACTGGGTGCAGAAGGCGGATTGCGCCGGTCTGCGCGAAAGCGGACGAGGGAGCCCGGCCAGGCACGGATGTGACGCGGGCAGGAGAAGGGGCGGGGCCGGCGCGGCACCGCCGCAGGTTCGAGGACATTGCCGTGCTGCAGCCGGCCGACACCTACGAAGAGCTCGTTGCGGGTTTCCGCTGGGAGATCCCGGAGCGCTACAACATCGCGGCCGATGTCTGCGACCGCTGGACGCTGACCGAGCCCGACCGCACCGCGCTCCTTGTGCTGGGGGCCGATGACCGGCCCGAGCCGGTGAGCTATGGCCGGCTGCGCGCGGACTCGCTGCGGCTCGCGGCAGCGCTCGCGGCGCGCGGCGTCGGGCCGGGCGACCGGGTGGCGATCCTGCTGCCGCAATCGGCGGCGGTGGTGGTGACCCACTTCGCCGCTTACCGGCTGGGCGCGATCGCGCTCCCGCTGGCCGGCCTGTTCGGCGAGGCGGCCCTGCAGCACCGGCTCGCCGATTCCGGGGCGCGTGCCGTCGTCACCGACACGGCCGGGCTGGCCAAGCTGGAACGGCTGCGCGCGGACCTGCCTGATCTCACCACCATCCTCTCGGTCGATGGCGCTGTCGGCACGGCCGAGGACTTTTTCGCGGTTCTGGAGGGCGCCTCGGAAGGGTTCGAGACGCGGGCAACCGGACCGGACGACCCGGCGCTGATGATCTACACCTCCGGCACGACCGGCCTCGCCAAGGGGGCGCTGCACGGCCATCGGGTCCTGCTCGGCCACCTGCCGGGCTGGAGCGTGATGCACGGCTTCGCGCCTCAAGCGCTCTCCGCCGAAGGGGCCGCCGGTTCGGCGTCCGAGAGCGCGTCCCAAAGAACGGGCACTGGGCTGATGTGGACGCCCTCCGACTGGGCCTGGGCCGGGGGGCTCCTCAACGTGCTGATGCCGTCTCTCCGCCTCGGCATGCCGGTGGTCGCCCGGCCGCTTGGCCGGTTCGAGCCGGAGGCGGCGTTCCGTCTGATGGCGGATCTCGGCGTCACCCACGCCTTCCTGCCGCCGACGGCGCTCCGCATGCTGCGCGGGCTCGCCGACCCGCGTCAGAAATTCGACCTCTCGCGCTTGCGCAACATCGCCTCCGCCGGCGAGGCGCTGGGGGCCGAGACCTTCGGATGGGCACGCGACGCACTCGGCCTCACCATCGGGGAGGCCTACGGCCAGACCGAGTGCAACCTCGTCCTCGCCTCCAGCGCGCGGATCGGCGTGGCGCGGGCCGGCGCGACGGGCAAGCCGGTGCCCGGCCACCGCGTCGCGGTCCTGCGCGAGGACGGAACCGAGGCGGACATCGACGAGACCGGCGAGATCGCCGTGCGCGCGCCCGACCCGGTGCTGTTCCTCGGCTACTGGCGCCAACCGGAGGCGACGGCCAAAAAATTCCGCGACGGCTGGTGGATGACCGGCGACCAGGCGCGGCGCGACGCCGACGGTTACATCCGCTTCGTCGGCCGCGAGGACGACCTCATCACCTCGGCGGCCTACCGGATCGGCCCGGCCGAGATCGAGGCTTGCCTCTCGGCTCACCCGGCGGTGGCGCTCGCCGCCGCGGTGGGCGTACCCGATCCGCTGCGCACCGAGGTCGTGAAGGCCTTCGTCACCCTGCGCGCCGGCTTCTCGCCTTCCGAGGCGCTCGCCGCCGAGATCCTCGCCTTCGCCAAGGCTCGGCTCTCCGCCCACGAGGTGCCGCGGACGCTGGCCTTCCGCGACACCCTGCCGATGACGACGAGCGGCAAGATCATCCGGCGGCAGTTGCGTGACGAGGGGTGACGCAACCCAGAAAATCGGTGCATTTCTGGCGGGAAACTCTTCCGTCCCGGATGCCGGCCCATGAAAGGTAGAACATACATCCTCTCGCTCGGCGCGGCGGTGTTGTTCGCATTGGCGCTGGTGATCGGGGGCCGGTCCTAGTACTCCTGTCGATCTCCGCGGCTCCTCTGGAACCTGCGACGCCACCGCTCCTGCAAGGTGTCACCGCGGCCGGCGGCTGGTTCAGTGAAGGGTGTCAGGATCCTACCGCTGAGAAGATCTTTGCCGATCGACGGGAGGCGGTATCCCCTGACCTCACGTCGCGTCTCGCGACGACCTTTCCAGCAGGCAGCGACGCCGACGCTCTACAGGCAGTGGTACTGACTGAGGGCTTCCGAACAAAAGAGCCTTGTGGGGATGACCCGTCGGTCCATCGGGCTGCCTTCATCCAAGATGGCGGGGGTTTGAGCAGCTTTCCCATTCACGCCGTCGTTGCCTGGAAGCGGACAACGAACGGACAGGTGGTTTGGGTGAAAGGGTTCGTCTCCTATCAGGGCCTATGAACGGGTCTCCCTTCCACGCATCGCTCACCCTGGAATTAAACGCATAAAGACATCTTTATGTCTTGATTGCTCCCTAGAGCGAGCCCTGCTACAGGGATGGCCGACCCGGCCGGGTGAACCGGCCGATGCGCCGGGCCGAAGTGCCGAAACGATTGACCGTTTCGCGCCGGCCACGACTGAAAAGGGATACCGAGATGGCAGCTGCCAACGATTACATCGTCCGCGACATCGGGCTGGCCGATTACGGCCGCAAGGAGATCTCGATCGCCGAGACCGAGATGCCGGGCCTGATGGCGACCCGCGCCGAGTACGGCGCGAGCCAGCCGCTGAAGGGCGCCAAGATCGCCGGCTCGCTGCACATGACGATCCAGACCGCGGTGCTGATCGAGACGCTGAAGGCGCTCGGCGCCGATATCCGCTGGGTGTCTTGCAACATCTACTCGACCCAGGACCACGCCGCCGCCGCGATCGCCGCCGCCGGCATCCCGGTCTTCGCCGTGAAGGGCGAGACGCTGACCGAGTACTGGGACTACACCTCGAAGCTGTTCGACTGGCATGACGGCGGCATGCCGAACATGATCCTCGACGACGGCGGCGATGCCACCATGTTCGTCCACCTGGGTCTCCGCGCCGAGAACGGCGACACCGCCTTCCTCGACAAGCCGGAATCGGAGGAGGAGGAGATCTTCTTCGCTCTCCTGAAGAAGAAGCTCGCGGAGAAGCCGAAGGGCTGGTTCGCGGGTCTGGCCGACTCGATCAAGGGTGTCTCCGAGGAGACCACCACGGGCGTGCACCGTCTCTACAACCTCGCCAAGGAGGGCAAGCTGCTCTTCCCGGCGATCAACGTGAACGACTCGGTCACCAAGTCGAAGTTCGACAACCTCTACGGCTGCAAGGAGTCGCTGGTCGACGGCATCCGTCGCGGCACCGACGTGATGATGGCCGGCAAGGTCGCCATGGTCGCGGGCTTCGGTGACGTGGGCAAGGGCTCGGCCGCTTCGCTGCGCAATGCCGGCTGCCGCGTGCTCGTCTCCGAGATCGACCCGATCTGCGCCCTGCAGGCGGCGATGGAGGGCTACGAGGTCGTCACGATGGAAGACGCGGCGCCCCGCGCCGACATCTTCGTGACCGCGACCGGCAACAAGGACATCATCACCATCGAGCACATGCGGGCGATGAAGGACCGCGCCATCGTGTGCAACATCGGCCACTTCGACAACGAGATCCAGGTCGCCGGTCTGAAGAATCTCAAGTGGCAGAACATCAAGCCGCAGGTCGACGAGATCGAGTTCGCCGACGGCCACCGCATCATCCTCCTCTCGGAGGGCCGCCTGGTGAACCTCGGCAACGCGACGGGCCACCCGTCCTTCGTGATGTCGGCCTCCTTTACCAACCAGACGCTCGCCCAGATCGAGCTCTGGACCAACCCCGGCAAGTACGAGCGTCAGGTCTACACCCTGCCCAAGGCCCTCGATGAGAAGGTCGCGGCGCTGCACCTCGAGAAGATCGGCGTGAAGCTCTCGAAGCTGCGCCCCGATCAGGCCGCCTATATCGGCGTGCCGCAGACCGGCCCGTTCAAGCCCGAGCATTACCGCTACTGATCGGGGTTCGAGCACCCGGCACCTTCGCAGCAAGCCGGGTGCCCGACCCGATCGGGCTCAACAGCAAGATTCGCGAGAGAAGCCCGGCCCACGGCCGGGCTTCTCTCGTTTTGCCGGACGCTCGTCGCCAGCGCCGGCCGGCAAGGGCGGCTCCGGCGAGATTGTTTTCCCGGCGACGCCGAACGCGGGACGGCAGATCTCGGTACCCTCCGGCGCGCCGATCATTCTTAAGAATTCGTCAAGGGGCCATTTCGGTAGTGTGGCTTTTGGGTGCTGTGCGCCGCCGGAATGCAGGGCGCACCCGTCCGGGGCCATAAAGGCGCTTCCAGCCGGAATCGACCCCGCGTTACAGTGGCGCGAATCTTCGGAAGCAGGTGCCCGCGCGGCGGCGGCAAGCCGGACGCGACGGCAGGCATTTGCCCGGCGCTTTCCGGGAGCTTTCCAGGCCGTGGGCGCAAGCTCCGCGGAGCGCCGGGTATGGGTGGGGGCGGGACATGGGTCTGGAACGGGCGGCGCGCGTTCTGTCGCGCGTCTGCGTCCTCGTCGTCGCGGCGCCGGTCGCGGCACTCGCCGAGGGCGCTCCGTCCATCGAGGCGAGGCCGATGCTGGGAGCGATGCAGACGCACAACGTTGCCGGCCTCGCCGTCGTCCTCGGCCTCATCCTGTTCGCGACCATCCTGTCGCTGGTCTACCTGCGCGAGCGCGTCGGCTGGATGCGCAAGGAGCGTGCGCTTCAGGACGAACTCGCCCAGCTCCGCGGCGCGCACGACCGTGCCGAGATGCTGCTCCATTCCGAGCGCCAGGTTCTCGTCACCTGGGCAGGGCGGGGCGAGCCGACGCTCGTCGGCGATGCGGGCTTCGCCCAGGATCTTCGGACTCAGGACTCGCGTGGGATCCAGGGCGGCTCCCGGCACCTGCTGACCTTCGGCACTTGGCTCACTCCCCAGGACGCGCAGCTTCTCGAGGCGGGGGTCGCGACGCTGCGCGAGCGCGGCACCGGCTTCCGGATGAACCTGCGCAGCCTCGCCGGGCGATACATCGAGGCGCAGGGGCAGGCGGTGGGCGGCCGGGCGCTGCTGCGCCTGCGCGAGACCACCGAAGAGCGCCGCGAACTGATCGAGCTGCGCCACACGCTGGACGAGACCAAGCGCGGCTTCAGCGCGCTCGCCAGCCTGCTCGACGCACTTCCGCAGCCGGTCTGGCACCGGAGTCCGGAGGGGGCGCTCGCCTTCGTCAACGCCGCCTACGCCGCCGCCGTCGAGGCCCCGAGCCGCGAGGCTGCCCTGAACCACGGCCTGGAACTCCTCGACCGCGGCGCCCGCGAGCAGATCGCCCGCCAGCCGCGCCGGCCCGGCCTCGTTCCCCAGCCCTTGCGCCTCTCGGCAGTCGTGGCGGGCGCGCGCCGCACTCTCGATGTCAGCGAGAGCACCCTGGAGACCGGCCGCGTCGGCATCGCCGTGGATGTCTCGGAGCTGGAGAGCGTGCGGGCCGACCTGCAGCGGCAGATGGATGCCAACGTCCGCACCCTCGACCAGCTGCCGACCGCGGTGGCGATGTTCGACGCGCGCCAGCGCCTGATCTTCCACAACGCCGCCTACCAGCGGCTGTGGGATCTCGACCCGGCCTTCCTCGAAGGCCGCCCGCTCGATGGCGAGATCCTCGACCGGCTGCGTGCCGCCCGCAAGCTGCCCGAGCAGGCCGATTTCCGCTCGTGGAAGACCGATGTTCTGGCTGCCTACCGCGCGGTCGAGCCGACCGACACGCCGTGGTACCTGCCCGACGGACGCACCCTGCGCGTCGTCGCCGACCCCAACCCGCAGGGCGGCCTGACCTATCTCTACCACGACGTCTCGGAGAGCATGAAGCTCGCCTCACGCTACGACGCGCTGATGAAGGAGCAGGCCGAAACGCTGGAAGCGCTCAAGGAGCCGGTGGCGGTGTTCGGCGCCGACGGGCGCTTGACGGTCGCCAACCGCGCCTTCGCCGCGACCTGGCGCCTCGATCCGGCGACGCTCGCGGGCAAGCCGCATGTCGATGCGGTGATCGCCGCCTGCCGGGCGCTGACGCCCGACCAGAGCCCATGGGCCGGCATCCGCCAGTCGATCACCGGCCTCTCCGAAACTCGGAGCGGCCATGGCTGCCGCCTCGACATCAACGACGGCACGGTGCTCGACTGCTCCTCGCAGCCCCTGCCGCTCGGCGCGACGCTGCTGACCTTCATCGATGTCACCGCGAGCGCCAATGTCGAGCGCGCGCTGACCGAGAAGAACGACGCCCTGGAGCGCGCCTCGCAGCTGCGCGACACCTTCGTCCACCACGTCTCCTACGAGCTGCGTTCGCCGCTCACCAACATCATCGGCTTCACCCAACTTCTCGGCGACGAGACCGTCGGCGCCCTCAACGAGCGCCAGCGCGAGTATTCCGAGCACATCATGCGCTCGTCCGCCGCGCTGCTGGTCATCATCAACGACATCCTAGACCTCGCCTCGATCGATGCCGGCTCGCTGGAACTCCAGCGCGAGACCATTGACGTGCGCTCCACCGTGGAGGCCGCCGCCCGCGGCATCGAGGACCGGCTGGCGGAATCCGATATCGGTCTCGACCTCGATGTGCCGGAGGACATCGGCAGCGTCTTCGCCGACGGCAAGCGGGTGCGCCAGATCCTGTTCAACCTGCTCTCCAACGCCGTTGGCTTCTCCGCGCCCGGCCAGCAGGTCCGCGTCGAGGCGCGGCGCGAGGGCACGGCGCTGAGGCTGACGGTGATCGACCGCGGCCGCGGCATCGCGCCCGAAATCATCGACCGGGTGTTCGACCGTTTCGAGAGCAACACGCTGGGCACCAAGCACCGCGGCGTCGGCCTCGGCCTCTCGATCGTGCGCTCCTTCGTCGAACTGCACGGCGGCCGCGTCGAGATCCATTCGGCGCCGGGGGCGGGCACCCGCGTCACCTGCCTGTTCCCGGTCGAGACGCCGCCGGGCAATGACGAACTCGCCGAGGCCGCCGAGTAGGAGCGGGCCTTCACGGGATTGGGATGAGGTTGGCTTCGGTCGCAGGGCGGGGCTCACCGCTTGTGCCGAAAACGGTTAAACATCCCCCGCTAGGATGGTTGAGGCTTAACCCTGATCGGGTTGGCTGTTCGCGGCTTTGCGGAGGATTGGGGCGTTGAGCGAGGTTCCGGACAGCACGGCGGGAAGCCCGCGGCCCGGCCCGTCGCAGGGTGAGGCTCAGCCGGCATCAGCGACGCCATCCGCTCCGCGGCGCGCCGCCTGGGAGGTGCTGCTGCCCGAGGAGGGCGCGACCGAGGACATGGCCGCCTTCCTGGCCGGTATCCTCATGCCCGGTGACCTCGTGGCCCTGTCCGGCGGGCTCGGAGCGGGCAAGACCACGCTCGCCCGCGCGATGATCCGCGAACTCGCGGGTGATCCGCGGCTCGAAGTGCCGAGCCCGACCTTCACCCTGATGCAGCCCTATGAGACCCGCTCCGGCCGAACGGTGATCCACGCCGACCTCTACCGCTTGCGCGGGCCGGACGAATTGGTGGAACTCGGCTTCGACGAACTCTCCGAGACCGCGATCACCTTGGTCGAATGGCCGGAGCGGCTCGGCCTGCGCGACAACCCCACGCTTACCGTCGAACTGTCGCTCCGGGCGGAGTACGGCGAGGAGGCCCGTCTCGTGCGGATCGACGGCACGGGCGACATGCGCGAGCGCCTGGAGCGTGCCCGCGCCATCCGGGCGCTGCTCGCCCGCAGCGGCTGGGACGAGGCCGAGCGGGTGCTGATGCAGGGCGACGCGTCGTCCCGCGCCTACGAGCGGCTGGTGAAGCCGGGCGGCGAGACCGCCGTGCTGATGATCTCTCCGCCCCGGTCCGACGGACCGCCGGTCAAGGACGGGAAGCCCTATAGCGCGATCGTGAAACTTGCCGAGAGCATCCATGCCTTCGTCGGCATGGACCGGGCGCTGCGCGCGATCGGCTTCTCCGCACCGAAGATCCTGGGCGAGAACCTGGATGCCGGACTGCTGATCCTGGAGGATCTCGGTGCCGAGCCGGTGATCGAGAATGGCGCGCCGCGGCCGGAGCGCTACGCCGAAGCCGTTCGGCTGCTGGCCAAGCTGCATGCCACCGACCTTCCCGCCGCCGTGCCGGTGAGCGAGGGGATCGACCACGTCATTCCGCCCTACGACCTTGAAGCCCTGCTGTTCGAGGCGGATCTGCTGCCCGAGTGGTACGCGCCGGCGATCCGCGGCACGACCCTGTCACTGGCGGCGCGCGGCACCTTCCGCGACCTGTGGGCCGAGGCGCTGAAGGACCTGATCGCCGAGCCCGCCACTTGGACGCTGCGCGACTATCATTCGCCCAACCTGATCTGGCTTGCCGAGCGAACCGGGCTGGAGCGGGTGGGCGTGATCGACTTCCAGGATGCGGTGATGGGCCATCCGGCCTACGATGTCGCCTCGCTGCTTCAGGACGCCCGAGTCGACGCCAGCGCCGATTTCGAGCTGCGGCTGCTCGGCCTCTACATCCGCGAGCGCCGCGGCCGGGATATCGGCTTCGACATGCAGGCCTTCGCCCGCGCCTATGCGGTGCTGGCGGCGCAGCGCGCCACCAAGATTCTCGGCATCTTCGCCCGCCTCGACAAGCGCGACGGCAAGCCGGGCTATCTCGCCCACCTGCCGCGCGTCGAGGGCTATCTCGCGCGCAACCTCGCCCATCCGGCGCTGGCGCCCTTGAGGGCGTGGCACGAGACCCACCTGCCGAGCCTCGTTGCGCCGCGGCCGGACATCGACCTCGCCGCGCCCTGAGCGCTCCTCCCGCACCGACCCGTGAACGCGTCATGAGCGACGAGCAGAATCCCAAAAAAATCACCCGCGCCTTCGTGCTCGCGGCGGGACTGGGCAAGCGCATGCGCCCGATCACCGCGACGGTGCCGAAGCCCCTCGTCGAGGTCGCCGGCAAGGCGCTGATCGACCACGCCCTCGACCGGGCTGCCCAAGGCGGCATCGAGACCGCGGTGGTCAACGTCCACTGGCTTGCCGACCTGATGGAGGGCCACCTTTCTCACCGCACCGGGGCACCGACCATCGTCGTATCCGACGAGCGGGACGCACTGCTCGAGACCGGCGGCGGCGTGAAGAAGGCGCTCGACCGGTTCGACGGCGAGCCCTTCGTGGTGTTCAACTCCGATTCGTTCTGGCTGGAGGGGCCGCGGCCCAATCTCGGCCGGCTCATCGAAACCTGGGATCCCGACACGACGGACATCCTGCTCCTCGTCGCCCCGACCGCGACGAGCCTCGGCTACGACGGGGCGGGCGACTTCGACATGGACTCGGACGGCCGGCTGAGCTGGCGCGGCGAGCGCGAGGTCGCGCCCTTCATCTACGCCGGCGTGGCGATCCTGAAGCCGGAGCTGTTCGCCGACACACCGGAGGGATCCTTCTCCCTGACCCTGCTGTTCGACCGGGCGATCAAGCGGAACCGGCTCCAGGGCCTGCGCCTGGACGGGCAATGGCTGCATGTCGGCACGCCGGAGGCGATCGAGGCGGCCGAGGCGCGGGTGCGGGAAAGCGCGCGGATCGTTTGACCGGCAGCTCCGTTGTCGGGGCTCTACGGCAGGGTTTTGTCAGATATGGGCCTTCTTCACGACGCGGTCGAGCGGTTCCGCACCACTCTCAAGGCCTATGCCGGCGACGAGGCGCTGATGCAGGCGGCGGTCTCGGCCTGCGCCAATGTCGCGGTCGCGGACGGCGAGCTGATGAGCGAAGAATTCGAGACGGCGCTCGCCGGCATTCGGGCGAACCCGATCATCGAGAAGGGCTACGACAGCCTGATGCTGGAGCATGCGCTCTACAAGGGGCTCGGCCGCGCCCGCACCCGTGCCGGCCGCGCCGAGAACCTCGTGCGGATCGGCGCGATCGCCGAGCGGCCCGAGGAGCAGCGCCGCAACGTCTTCCTCGTCGCAGCGGATGTCGCCGACCACGAGGGCATCGGCCGCGAGGAGTATGCGGCCCTGGCCGAGGTCGGCGCGGCGCTCCGGCTCGACGGAAACGTGCTGCTCACGCGGTTTCCGGAGGTGTGAGCCGGTTGCAAGTGGATCGGTTTGGTTGTGTGCTTCCCCTCGCCCCGCTTACGGCGCTTGGAGAAGCCCTGCGGTATCCGACCGAGACAAATCCACCTTTACCGCTCATCCACCCTTAAGCGTCTTTCTCAAGCGGTGCTTCACGCGCGGCTGGCACTGTCGCTCCCCTGACGAGCCGGGCTTCCGGTCTCGGCCGGGCTTGGGGGACTTCCGTGGAACCGATGACCCTTGCGGTGAGCGTGATGGGCCTGAGCATCGCGGCGGCGATGCTGGCGCTGATCCTGGCGTCGCTGCGCCGCCGCGAACCGGTCGTGCCGGAGTCGGACATGACGGAGGCGCTCCAGGACCGGCTCTGGCAGATCGCCGAGAGCGAGGAGCGCTACCGGGTACTGGTCGAGGCCACGACCCAGGCCGTGGTGCAGCGGGACGGGCAGGGGCGGAT
This sequence comes from Methylobacterium sp. R2-1, assembly GCF_014191355.1. Taxonomy (GTDB): domain Bacteria; phylum Pseudomonadota; class Alphaproteobacteria; order Rhizobiales; family Beijerinckiaceae; genus Methylobacterium. The sequence continues at coordinate 34,178 of NZ_JACHWM010000016.1, read as the reverse complement.
CACCTTCGCCAGCGAGGGTTTTGCCGCGCTGCTCGGCATGAAGCCGCTGGAGCTGATCGGCTCGACGCTGACGCCGCAGGTGATCGAGCGCGGCGCGGTCGAGCAACGAGCCGACGGCGTGCGGGTGGTCGAAGAGCGTCTGGTGCCGGTGGACGGCGTGCCCCGCTGGTTCTCCTTCATCGAGATGCCGGCGGCCGGCACCGCGGACGGGCCGAGCTGGCTGCGGGCGGGCAAGGACGTCACCGAACGCGTCGAGGCGGCGCGCTCCCTCGACGAGGCGAAGAGCCGGGCGGAGGCCGCCAATGTCGCGAAATCCCGCTTTCTCGCCACCGTCAGCCACGAGTTGCGCACGCCCTTGAACGGCATTCTGGGCATGGCCGACCTGTTGCTGGAGACGCGGCTCGACCCCGAGCAGCGCACCTATGTCGAGGCGTTCCGCACCAGCGGCAAGGCACTGCTCGGCCTCGTCGACGGCATTCTCGACTTCTCTCGTATCGAGGCCGGCCGTCTCGACCTCGCCGCCGAGCCCTTCGATGTCGCCGCCCTGGTCGAGGGCGTGGTCGAGCTGCTGGCACCTCGCGCCCAGGACAAGGGCCTGGAGATCGCCCTCGACATCGCCGACGACCTCGCGGCCCTGCGCGTGGGCGACGCCGACCGGGTGCGGCAGATCCTCGTCAACCTCGCAGGCAACGCCATCAAGTTCACGCAAGGGGGCGGCGTCGGCGTCAGCCTGGCCCAAGCGGAGGAGGGATTCGTCCTCACGGTCGAGGATACCGGGCCGGGCATCCCGGAAGATCGCATCCCGATCCTGTTCGAGGAGTTCGAGCAGGGCGACGACAGCGCGAGCCACGAGGGCACCGGCCTCGGCCTCGCCATCACCCGCCGCCTCGTGGAGCGCATGAACGGCACGATCGAGGCGCGTTCGACGGTGGGGCGCGGCTCGACCTTCCGGGTCGTGCTGCCGCTGCCGGCGGCGGAGGGCGCAAAGGCCCCCGGTGCCCCGAGCCTCGCTCCGCGGAAGGTGCTGATCGTCGCCGCCTCACCGTTTCAGGCGCCGTTCCTGGCACGGCGGCTCAGCCGCTCGGGCGCGGCGGCGGTGGTCGCCGGCAGCGCGGAAGCCGGCCTCGACGCGCTCGCGGGCGTGGCCTTCGACGCGCTCATCGCCGACCGCAGCCTGGGCGACGCCGCCGTGCGGCGGCTCGCCGCCGAGGCCGCCCGCAGCGGCGTGCGCTGCAGCCTGATCCTGCTCTCACCCTTCGACCGACGGGAGTTCGGCGCCCCGAATGCGGCGGGCTTCGACAGCTACCTGATCAAGCCGGTGCGCGCCCGCTCGCTGTTCGATCGCCTGCTGGAGCCGAGGGCCACCCCGGCCCGCGGCCCCACCGGCGCGCCGCCCCAGCCCGCAATGGCCGAGCCGGCGGCCGGGCCAGCACTGGCCGCGACCGCCGAGCCGGGCCGCCGGGTTCTGCTGGCCGAGGACAACCCGATCAACGCGCTGCTCGCCACCAAGGCACTGGAGCGGCTCGGCGCACAGGTGATCCACGCCCGCGACGGTGTCGAGGCACTGGCAGCGGCGGAAGGAAAGGGGCCGTTTGATCTCGCGCTGATCGACATCCGCATGCCCGGCCTCGACGGCCTGGAAGCCGCCCGCCGCATCCGCGCCCGCGAGGCCGAGACTGGCGCAGCGCCGCTCCACCTCGTGGCACTCACCGCCAATACCGGCCGCGAGGACGTTGCCGCGGCCTTCGCCGCCGGCTTCGACGGCTTCCTGCCCAAGCCGCTCAATTTGCGGGCCTTGCCGGGGCTGTTGCAGCGCCGCGCCGAGGCGGCCTGAGAGGCGGTTTGCGAGGCGGCCAAACAGAAAAGAGGAATCCGTCCCCTCGCCCTGGTGCAAATTCTGCCTCATGGTCCTGCGCCGAACCGACGGGGAACGCATGACCGGACCACGAGGCTGTTATCCTGAGGTATTACCCGGGAGGGCCGGGCGATGAAGCAGCTTCGATGGCTCGCGGCTTTGCCCGCTCTCGGGATGCTGGCGGGGCCGTTCTTCCTCAACCGGGTCGAGCCGATGGTGCTCGGCATGCCGCTGCTGCTGGCGTGGCTCGTCGGCTGCACCGTGGCGACCTCAGCGATCATGGCGCTGATCTACCTCACCGATCCCGCCAATCGTGGGCCGGAGGAGGGAGCATGAACGCGGCGCTTCCGATCATCGCGCTCGCCGTCGTCGTGGCGCTCGGCCTCGGGCTTCGGGCGCGCTCCGGGCACGACATGGACATGGAGCAGTGGAGCGTGGGCAAGCGCGGCTTCGGCACGCTGCTCGTCTTCCTGCTGATGGCGGGGGAGATCTACACCACCTTCACCTTCCTCGGCGGCTCGGGCTGGGCCTACGGCAAGGGCGGGCCGACCTACTACATCCTCTGCTACCTGACGCTGATCTACGTCATCTCCTACTGGATCCTGCCGCCGGCCTGGCGCTTCGCCAAGGAGCGCAACCTGTTCTCGCAGCCCGATTATTTCGCCGCGCGCTACGACAGCCGCAGCCTCGGCATCTTGGTCGCGCTGGTCGGGATCGTGGCGCTCGTTCCCTACATGGTGCTTCAGCTCAAGGGGCTCGGCATCATCGTCGCCACGGCCTCCTACGGCGCGATCTCGCAGACCCTGGCGATCTGGATCGGCGCGGCGGTGCTGACCGTCTACGTGATGGTCTCCGGCGTGCGCGGCTCGGCCTGGACCGCCGTGCTCAAGGATTTCATGATCCTGTTCGTGGTGATGTTTCTCGGGATCTACTTGCCCTATCACTACTACGGCGGCATCGGGGAGATGTTCACTGCGATCGATACGGCGAAGCCCGGCTTCCTCGCGCTGCCGGATCGTGGCCAGAGCGCGACGTGGTTCGCCTCGACCACGCTGCTCACGGCGCTCGGCGGCTGGATGTTCCCGCACATCTTCGCCTCGATCTACACCGCGAGCGATGCGCGCACGTTCCGGCGCAACGCAGTGTTCCTGCCGCTCTACCAGCTCATGCTGCTGTTCGTGTTCTTCGCCGGTTTCGCAGCCGTGCTCCAAGTGCCGGGGCTGACGGGGCCGGACGTCGATCTCTCTCTGTTCAAGATCGCGCTCCAGACCTTCCCGCCGTGGTTCGTCGGCGTCATCGGCGCCACCGGCGTTCTGACCGCCCTGGTGCCGGGTTCGATGATCCTGATCGCCGGTTCGACCTTGATCGCACAGAACCTCTACCGGCCGCTGGCGCGGAACGCGACCGACGCCACCACCGGCCGGCTCGCCAAGGGGATCGCACCGCTGCTGGCGCTCGCCTGCGTCGGCTTCACCCTCTACGGCGGCGAGACCATCGTGCAGCTCCTGCTGATCGGCTACGCGGTCGTCACGCAGCTCTTCCCGGCCTTCTTCTTCAGCCTGTGGGCCAACAACCCGCTCACCCGCGCGGGTGCAATCGCGGGCATCCTGGCCGGCGTGGCCGCGGTGGCGGTGACGGTGGTCGGCGGCTACACGCTCGCCAAGCTCGCCCCCGGCCTGCCGGGGCCGGTGCAGGATCTGAACATCGGCGTCGTAGCGCTGGCGCTCAACCTCGCGGTGGCCTTCGCCGTCAGCCTCACGGGCGGAAGCGCGCGGCGGACGGCGCTGCCCTGAGCTTCGTGAGTCTCGGAAACACGAGGCCGGGCGGTCAGCGCCCGGCCGGTGCCGGTTCGCCCGTCGGCGCCTCCGCGGCAGCGGGCAGGGAATCGTCCTCCCGCGCATCCTCGAAGGCCTTACCGGTCCAGATCCGCACGGTGACGGTGGCTCGCCCATCCTCGACGACGATGCGGTTATAGGCGTTGGGCTCGTTGCCGCGCAGCCGCGTCGAGGTGGCCGAGCCTGCCTGCACCGCGAGCAGCCGCGCGCCGCATGCTTCCGCCCGGCCGCGATCGACCGCGACCGCATCGGGTTCGACGCCGGTCTCCGGCGCCTCGGCGAAGCGGGAATAGTGCCGGTGGAGATGGCCGGCCAGCGTCAGTCCGACACCGTGGCGACGAAAGGCGTCCAGCGCCTCGTCGGCGCGCCCGACCAGGCGGGCCTCCGCGTCCCAGGGCGGCGGCATGAAGGGATGGTGGCCGACCACGATCCGGAAGACGTGGTCCGGCAAAGCCGCCAGCCGCTCCTCGGTGCGGGCGATCTGCGCCCGGGTGATCTTTCCCTGCGACCAATCCGTCTCCGGCGCCCAGGTCCGCACCGTGTTGAGGCAGACCACCGCGATCTCGTCGTCGAGGAAGGTCGGCTCGGTATTCTGCGCGATGAAGCGGCGGTAGCGGCCGAACGGATGGAAGAAGCGGGTGAAGAGCTTGAAATAAGCGATGTCGTGGTTGCCCGGCACCGCGATCCAGGGCGCCGACAGCCGGTCGAGGAAGGCGCGCGCCTGCGCGTACTCCCTGCGCCGCGCCCGCATGGTGAAGTCGCCGGATGCCACGATCAGGTCCGGCGGATCGCGGTTCAACTCGGCGGCGAGCCCCTCGACCACCGCTGGGTCGGTGCGCCCGAAATGCAGGTCGGAGATGTGGGCGAGCCGTCTCACTGGACCGGGTCCGGCACGATCACGGTGAACGCACGGGGCATCAGGCGGTAGCGCAGGGGCGGGGCAATCAAGCGGACCTCTCCATCGTTCATCACGCGCAGCGCGCGCCTCCGGGCGGAGACGGCGAAGCGGGTCACACCGCGGCGCTCCAGGCCCGGCAGGTGGCGCCAGCGGCCGAGCCCGAGCCCGAGCGCCAGACGGGCGACGCGCCACGGCGAGAGACCGCGGGCGATGTAAAGCGTCAACTCGCCGCCATCGACCTGGGTCCGTTCCAGAATTTTTCCCGGCCCCTCCGCGTAGTCGTTGTTGACCACCGCGAGCAGTCGAAAGCGCAGTCGGGTCCGCCGCCGGCCTTCCGAGAGCACGGCGGAGAGGCGCGGATAGGGTCCGAGATGGCGCAGGGCCACCGCCGCAAGTCGCAGAAGCGCCGAAATGCCGATGCGCCCCCCGCGAAAGGCTTCGCGGTGACGGACCATGCGGGCGGGCATGCCGAGCACCGAGTTGATGAGGAAGAGGTGTCCGTTGACGGTGCCGACATCGACCGCACGGGTATGCCCCGCCGCGAGCACCCTGATCGCCGCGTCGAGGTCGAGCGGGACGCCGAGATCCTTGGCCAGCAGGTTCATGGTGCCGAAGGGTAGGATTCCGAGCGCCACGCCGCTGCCCGCGAGCATTCCGGCCGCGCAATTGAGCGTCCCGTCTCCACCCGCCACCGCCACGACCGTGACGCCCTCGGTACGGAGAGCGGCCCGTAGTCGCTCGGGCAAGGGCAGGGTTTCGTCCGGTTCGGGGAGGAGGTCGAGACCGGCCGCCCACAGCCGCGCGCGGATCGCGTCCGTCGTCAGGCCGGCGGCGAAGGTGCCCGACGCGGCGTTGGCGACGAGGACGATCCGCATGTTGCTCCGAGACTCGCCCGTGTCCGGCCTGTGATGATACGGACATCGCAGGCTCGGGCGTCGGGCGTGTGACGGAACCCGTGATCAGCCCGGCGGCGGACGCCGCTGCACGAAGCGCGCCTGGAACCAGTCCCGCAGCACCTCGCGCTCGTAGAAGAAGGTCTGCCCGGACGAGAGGCGGTTGGCACGCAGCAGGAAGTTGATGTCGCTGACGGTCTCCTCCGCCGCCAGCACCGTGCGACCACGCTCCTTCAGGGCGTAGCGCAGGCGGAAGCGGGGCGGGGTGATGTCGGTCACCACCCGTACGCCCTGGGCAGCGCCGAAGCTCGGCTGGTCGAGCCCGGCGAGGTCGATGTCGAGCACCGCGATGTCCAGCGTCTGGCCCGGCGCCAGCACCGGGTTGCCGAGCGCCTCGAACAGACGGCGCATCTCGGCCAGCACGACCCGCGGCGACAGGCCCGAGCCGAAGCGGTTCTGGGCATCGGTGTAGCGCTCGGGCGCGACGAAGGTCACCCGCACCTGCGCCGCTGCGGTCGAGGCAGCGAGGGGCATGGAGAGCGCGGCGGCCAGCACCACCAGCCGGGCGCGCGCCGCCGCCGTCATTGCTGCGCGCGCTTGAGGATCGCCTGCAGGGCTCGGGCAACCGGCTCGGTGATGGTGCGCCGGTACTTGCGGTGGACGAGCTGGCCGTTGTGGTAGATGTCCTGCTCGACGTAGAGCCGCTCGCCGTCCCAGCGGACGATGTTGTCGGATTCCGTCGTCTCCTCGACGCCCAGATCCCGACGGAGGATCGGTGCGCCGGATGTCGTTTGCATGGAGCGGCCTCGGCCTTAGCTTGAGAGAACGTCGCCCCTGTTTAGGGCCTCGGCGCGCGCTGTACCAGGGTCGGATGCACGGTGCGGTCACCGCAGAGCGGTCTTCCGGTTTCTCTCAAGCCCACTTGTCTCCTGGAAAAAGCTCTTGGAAATGCCTCCTCACGAACCGGAAGCGCCCATCGGCGCGAGGCCTTCACAGGATCGGGGCCGCTACTGCACCGTCACCTGATCTTTGATGCGCTGGTAGGTGGCCCGGTTGAGGACGCGCTTGCTGAGGAGTTGGTCGACGGACGTGTAGGGCCGGTGCTGGATGATGGCACGACCGATGGCGCCGCCGCCCTTCAGCCCGTTCAGGTCGGCGAGCGAGGCGGTGTTGAGATCGACCACGGCGACTGCGGCGGGCGGAGCGTTCTCCTCGGCCTCGACGGCCGGGTCCGGCGGAGCGGATGTCGCCGTCTGCGCGGCCGGGGGTAGGGCCGGTGCGGGATCGGCCGGCAGCGGGGCGGGTGGAGGCGGGGCCTCGGCGACGGGCCGTGTCGGCTCCCTCATCTGCTCCTTTGCCGGCTCGACCGGCCTCACCACACGCACCGGCTCGGGCGGAGGCGGTACGGGCGCAGGTCTCGTCGGCTGGCCGGAGGGAGTGGTCGCGGCGGCCGGCGCCGTACTCCCCGGCTCCGGGCCATGCAGCCAGACCGACTGGACGATCCAGGCCAGGCCCGCCGCCGCCACGATCAGGAGGACGACCCGCAGGATCGCCGATCCGCTCAGCATAGTGGCCTCCCCGCCGAAACACGCACGCGGGACAACATCGAGGTCTCGTGCTCGGCTCCGGACATCGCTGGGACTCTAACCTGCGGGCACGGCTCGAACATATGACAAATCCGAGAGACAGGACACGATGCTGCACCGGCCGTCGGGGCATCCCTCCCTCAAAGTCCCGCACAAGCGAGCGAGCACAGGAGGGGCCGCGCGAGGCGATCGCTCCGGGCGACCTCGGCTCACGTTGTGACAATGCGGCACCAGCGGACGCCCAAGCACCGCGGCCCCATGCGGGAACGCAATACGGCCAAGCTCGTTTGGTGTAGGCTGGCCCCCTTCCATCGGGCTTGTTCGGGTCATGTCGATGCCAAAGGGTTTCCGCTGGTCGCGCCTGCTCCTCGCCGCGGCGGTTGCCGGGCAGGCTGCCGCCTGCTCCTCGCTGCCGCGGACGAGCTACACCAAGAACGAGGCGGAGGCGGCGACCGTCCCCGGCATGGTCGGCGTGCGGGCCTATGCCGATGCCGGTGCTGCCGACTTCGTGGCAATGGCGGCGCACCCGCAAAAGAAGCGTCAAGCCTTCAGCTATCTCGCGCTCTCGGGGGGCGGCGGTGACGGCGCCTACGGCGCCGGCGTGCTCAACGGCTGGACCGCCTCGGGCAAGCGGCCGGAATTCACCATCGTCTCCGGCGTCTCGACCGGCGCCCTGATCGCGCCCTTCGCCTTCCTCGGGCCGGCTTACGATCCCTATCTCACCGACATCTACACCAGCGGCATCGCCGAATCCCTGGTGCAGAGCCCGAGCCTCGCCAACGTGCTGTTCGGCTCCGGCCTGTTCGGCGATGGGAGGCTGCGCAACCTGATCGCCCGCTACGTCACGCCCGACCTGCTCCAGGCGATTGCCGAGGAGCACGCCAAGGGTCGCCGCCTGCTCGTTGTGACGACGAATCTCGATACGCAGCGCGCGGTGATCTGGAACATGGGCGCCATCGCCGCGAGCGGCGCGCCCAACGCGGTCTCCCTCTTCACCGACGTGCTGACCGCCTCGGCCAGCATCCCGGCGGTGTTCCCGCCCCAACTCCTCGACGTGCAGGCCGAGGGCCGCGCCTTCCAGGAGATGCACGTCGACGGCTCGGTGGTGACACCGGTCTTCACCTTGCCGCAATCCTTCCTGGTGCGCGACGGGCGCTTCCGGAGCGCCGGCAAGGCCGACATCTACGTTGTCATCAACGGGCGGCTGGAGCCCGAATTCGAGGTGACCAAGAACAACACCCTGTCGATCGTCGAGAAGTCCTTCACCACCGCCAGCCGCGCCCGCTCCCGGACGACGCTGCTGGCCACGGACGTGTTCGCCCGGCGCAACGGGATGGGCTTCAATCTGACCTATATCGACGAGACCGCGCCGCAGACCACCACGGCCCGCGGCTTCGACACCGCCTACATGCGCAGCCTCTATCAGTACGGCTACGAGGCCGGCCGCACCGGCCAATTCTGGCAGCCGAACGTGCCGGCCGCGCCGTTGGTCAAGAGCGTCGTGCGGGAGGCGGTGGCGGGGCGCTGACCCCCGCTTCGTCGGTCTCGCAGGGCGAAACGCAGCGGCTCGGAGCCGAGGCGCTCTGCGTGCGTGAAAAATGGGCCGCGCCGCCCTTTCGAGCGGCCGGCCCTCGGGTCGTTGCCTCGCGGCGAGACTACCTGCGCAGGATCTTCGTCACGAGGCGGCCGATCGGGCTGCTCGATTCGGTGTTGCGGTCGTCGCGGGCGACGACGCGGTCGTCGGTGCCGAGGATCTTGGTGACGATGCGTCCGATGAGGCTCATGGTCGGGCTCCTTCGCTTCGTAGGGACATAACAACGGTGCAGCTTCGACGAGATAACGGGTGCCGCCGGGGCAGCGTTCCGTGGCCCGTCGCACCCGATCCTCAGCCGGCACCTCCCCGCATGAGGCTTCGAACCACCGGCACTGCGTAAAGCGCGAAGAGCAGGCTCATGGCGACGGCGAAGCCCTGGGGCGGGGCGAGGTCCATGCCGCCGCCGATCAGCGGCGGCCCGAGCATCAGCCCGGCATTGTAGAGCATCACGAAGGCGGCGTTGGCGCCCGCCAGATCCGGCCCGCGCAAGGTCGCACCGAGATGGGCGAGGCCCACAGTGTAGAGCGTGCCGACGATCCCGCCCCAGATGAAGAGCAGTGCGGTGAGCCCCGGCAGCGAGGCGGAAACCGCCGGGATCAGGGCCGCGCCGAGCGCACCTGCAAGGCTGCCGCCGAGCAGGACGAGGCGCCGGTCCACCCGGTCGGCGAGGAGACCGATGGGGATCTGGAACACCACGTTGCCGAGCGCTACGGCGCTCACCAGGGCAGCGGCGATCTGCGCGTCGAGGCCGATGCGCAGGCCGTAGAGCGGCAGGATCGCGAAGGCGCCCGCCTCCACCGCTCCGTAGAGGGCAGCGGCCAGCACCGCGAGCGGCGCGAGGCGCAGATAGGTCACGATCCCGCCCCCCTCGTCGTGCCCGAGTGCGGGCGAGAGGTTGCGAGCCAGCACCAGCGGCGTGAGGCCGAGGAAGAACAGGGCCGAGCCGGCGAGATACGGCGCGAGGCCCTCTGTGCCGAGCAGGGTCAGCAGGGTCGGCCCGATGGCGAAGCCGATCGCCAGGACCGTGGCGTAGACGCCCATCACCAGGCCGCGCCGCTCGGGCGGGGCCGCGTCGTTGATCCAGTACTCGGAGAGGACGAACAGCACGCCCATCGTCGTCGAGAAGACGAAGCGGAGGGGAAACCACACGACGAGGTCGGGCAGGAGCCTGAAGGCGGTGAGGCACAGGCCGCCGAGCACGATCGCCAGGATCAGCAGGCGCACCACGCCGACCCGCGCGGCGAGCCGCGGCACGAACGGCACCGTGACGATCGCCGCGAACCCCGCCACCGCCGTGTTGAGGCCGATGACGACGCTCGACGCGCCCATCCGCTCCATTTCCAGCGACAGGAGCGGGATCGACAGGCCGAGCCCCGTGCCCACCACCGCCACGCAGGTGATCGCGGCGGCCATCGCGCCGAGCCGGTCGCGATCGGAGAAGGGGGCGGAGACGGCGGTCATGACCTTGCGACGAAACTTAGGGGTGGAGGGCGTCCGCCTCAGCAGGCCCCGGCCTCCTCCGCAACCCGCCGCGATCAGGCGGCGTGCCGATCCGCACCCGCGCCGAAATGGCCGATATAGCGCGCGGAGATCGCCGAGACCGGCAGCACCACGAGCACGTCGGTGGTGCCGAACTGGCGGTCCACCACGGCGCCGTCGCCGAAGGTCGCCCCGACCCGGAGATACCCCTTCACCAGCGGCGGCAGCACCATCAGCGCCGCCTTCGGATCGACCGCCTCCTTCGCCAGCCGGTCCATCGCGACGTAGCGCTCCGGCAGGGCGCAGGCCCGCCACGCCTCGGGGGCGCGGGCGTGATGATGGAGGAAGCTCAAGGGCAGCGCCAAGCGATCCGGATCGGTCCCCTCCAGGCTGGCGCAGCCGAGCATCGCGTCGATGCGGTGGTGCAGCACGTAGGTCCAGATGCCGTGCCACAGGAGTTCGACGGTGCGCTTGGTGCGGTAGGCCTTCAGCACGCAGGAGCGGCCGAGTTCGAGGAAGCGCTTTCCCGGATGGCGCTCCAGCAGAGGCGCGAGGTCGTACTCGCCCGAGGAGTAGAAGCCGAAATGCGCCTCCGCCCGGTCCTGGCGCAGCAGGCGGTAGGTGCCGACCACCTTCGGCCGGGACTTGCGGAAGGGCTTCGCCTCGGTCGCGGTGTGGTCGATCACCAGGAGGTGGTCGCAGATCGCATCGTAGGCATCGACATCCCGGCGCTTGAATGCGGCCATGCCCGTCGGCACGGCCGACATCTCCTCGTAGAACACGCGGAAGCGCAGGCGTTGCGCCCGCCGGATCTCGGCCTTGGTGGTGGCGAGCCGTACTTCGAGCGGGCCGATCCGGCCAAGACTGGGATCGAGCCCCGGCTCGAGCAGAGGGCGCTTCGCCCGGTTCTTCAGGAGGATCGGCGCACCGCCGGGAAGGGCGAGGTCGCCGCCCTCGAAGGTCTGACGGAAGCGGGCGAAGGGAGCCTGGACCTTGCTCTCCCAACCGGCCTTCCACGCCGCCGTCGCCTCACGCGGGGAAAAATTCGGCAGCATGGTCGACACGATCCCGTCGTGGCGGAGGCCGCGCGATGCGCCCTCTTGCGCGGCGACAACACCACGAAGGCCGCACGCTTTTATGACGGAGATCTTCTCGTCTTGACAGAGACTTGCGCGAAGCCATTGCGGGGCTCCGCGCGAAGTTCCCGTGGTAGCCGACGAATGAAATCTGGCTAACGATCGCAAGGGCTTGTCGGAAGATCCTGCCGGCTCAGACGAACTGGTTCAGGCCCGGGATCGAGCCGACGATCGGACCCATCACGTCCTCGCCCGCCTTCTCGCGGCCATAGGCGAACAGTTCCTGCCCGAGCGGCTGCATCTGGTTCATCGGCACACCGGCCGAGATCAGCTTCTGGCCGAGCGCCATCACGCCGCCTCCCATCATGCCGCCGAGCATGCCCATCAGCCCGCCGCCGCCGTCCGACGCGTTCGCCTCGGCCAGTGCCGTCTCGGAGCCCGGAAGCGCGGCCAGCAGCTGGCTCACCTCCGTCGCCGGTCCCTCCTTCTGCAGGAAAGCGAGGATGTGCCCGATCGCAGTCTTCGCGGTCGCGGCGTCGAGGCCCGTGCGGTTTGTGACGCGGGCAATCAGCTCTTCCATGAAATATGTCCTCTCTGGCAGGTTTTTCGTCTGTCCGATGCGGCGGCGGCGAAATCAAGGGTTGCCCGTTGCCAGGGGCCCTGGATCAGGCGCGTGGGGCGCCATACCCTGTTCGCCGCAACGGTGACGGTTCGAACGAGGGCAGCATGGCGGCAGGCGAGGGGACGATTCTGGTCGGCCGGAGCACGGGTCCGCGACCGAAGCCCGAGATATTGACCCTGCGGCTCGCCAACCGTCACGGTCTCGTGGCGGGCGCCACCGGCACCGGCAAGACCGTGACGCTGCAGGTGCTGGCGGAAGGTTTTTCGAATGCGGGCGTCCCGGTCTTCGCTGCCGACATCAAGGGCGATCTATCCGGACTGGCCGCCGCGGGCGAGGCGAAGCCCCACTTCGTCAAGCGCGCCGAGGAACTCGGGATCACCTACGAGCCCGACCGCTTCCCGACTGTGTTCTGGGACGTGTTCGGCGAGCAGGGCCATCCGATCCGCTGCACCGTCACCGAGATGGGCCCGCTCCTGCTCGCCCGCCTGCTCGAACTCAACGACACGCAGGAGGGCGTGCTCAACATCGCCTTCCGCGTCGCCGACGAGAATCAGTGGCCGCTGATCGACCTGAAGGATCTGCGCGCGCTTCTCACCTTCCTGTCCGAGAACGCCAAGGAGCTCTCCGCGACCTACGGCAACGTCTCGGGCGCCTCGATCGGCGCGATCCAGCGGGCGCTGCTCGTGCTGGAGAACCAGGGCGCCGACAAATTCCTCGGCGAGCCGGCGCTCAATCTCGAAGACTTCATGCGCACCGACCGGGAGGGACGGGGCTTCGTCAACATCCTGGCCGCCGACAAGCTGATGCAGCGGCCGCGCCTCTACGCCTCGTTCCTGCTGTGGATGCTCTCCGAACTGTTCGAGCAGCTCCCCGAGGTCGGCGATCTCGACAAGCCGAAGCTCGTGTTCTTCTTCGACGAGGCGCACCTGCTGTTCAACGATGCGCCCAAGGCGCTGCTCGACGCGGTGGAGCAGGTGGTGCGCCTGATCCGCTCGAAGGGCGTCGGCGTCTATTTCGTGACACAGAATCCGCTCGACGTGCCGGAGACGGTGCTCGGTCAGCTCGGCAACCGGGTGCAGCACGCGCTGCGCGCCTTCACTCCCCGCGATCAGCGCGCCGTGCGCGCCGCCGCCGAGACCTTTCGCCAGAACCCCGGCTTCGATGTCGGCAAGGCGATCACCGAACTCGCCGTCGGCGAGGCGCTGGTGAGTTTTCTGGAGGCGAAGGGCACGCCCTCCATGGTCGAGCGGGCGTTGATCGCCCCGCCGCAGGGGCGAGTCGGGCCGCTGACACCGGCCGAGCGCGCCGCGATCATTCAGCAGAGCCCGTTGCGCGGAAAATACGACGAGGCGGTCGACAACGAGAGCGCCTATGAGATGCTGGCCCAGCGCAAGCACCTCGATTCCTCCACGGCGGAAGCCGCGAGCCAGAGCGAGGGCGGCCTCACGGGCATGCTCGGCGGGCTGCTCGGCGGAATCTTCGGCGGCGGCGAAGAGGCGCCCAAGCACAATGGTCCCGGAAAGGGCCGCGGCCGGCGCCCGCCGCCGAGCCTCGCCGAGCAGGTCATCGGCAACGCCGCCCGCTCGATGGCGCGCAAGGTCGGCACGGAGGTCGGCGATGCGATCCTGCGGAACGTCCTCGGCGGGCTGACGAAGCGGTAGGTGCAATCCCTGTCTTCTTGACAGAACCCCCGCGCCCGACTATCCGGCCGGCACCGCGCGGCTTCCTCGACGAAGTCCGCGCGTTTCGCGTTCGTGCGCTCACGGCCCAGCCTGACCCGCGCGGATGACCTGAACAAGAAGACGGCCCAGGCCCTCATGGCGCCGGAGGCCGGCAGAGAACACGAGAGACAACGATGTTCGCAGTCATCAAGACCGGCGGCAAGCAGTATCGCGTTGCCGCCAACGACGTCATCACCGTGGCCACCCTCGAGGGTGAGGCCGGCGCCTCCGTCACCTTCGGCGACGTGCTGCTGTTCACCGACGGCGATGCCACCCAGGTCGGCACCCCGCTCCTGTCGGGCGTCGGCGTCACCGGCGAGATCGTTCAGCACGGCCGCACGCGGAAGGTCATCGCCTTCAAGAAGCGCCGTCGCCAGAACTCGCGCCGCCGCCGCGGTCACCGTCAGGACTTCACGGTCGTGCGCATCACCGAGATCAGCGCCGGCGGCAAGACCTCGAAGGCCGAGCCGCGCAAGACCCGGAAGGCCGAGCCGGCCGCCGAGTCCGCCCCGGCCGCCGCCGAGTAATCGGCACGCCTCCCGAACGCAGATCCAGCAGAATTCCGGAGCAATCCCATGGCACACAAAAAAGCAGGCGGCTCGTCCCGCAACGGCCGCGACTCCGCCGGCCGGCGCCTCGGAGTCAAGAAGTTCGGCTCCGAGGCCGTGATTCCGGGCAACATCATCGTGCGCCAGCGCGGCACGAAGTGGCACCCCGGCACGAACGTCGGCATGGGCAAGGACCATACCCTGTTCGCCCTCGTCCCGGGCAAGGTGCAGTTCGAGACCCGGCGCGGCCGCGAGTTCGTAACCGTAGTGCCGCTGGCCCAGGCCGCGGAGTAACGGCGGACGCTTGTCGCTGACGACGAAGCGAGCGTCCCGCCGGTGTCCCACACCGAACCGGCGGACGATCGCTGAAGGCTTCGCGCGAAGCTTCGAGCGGATCGGAACACGGGGGAGGATGGGGCACCATCCTCCCCCTTCGTCGTCCCGGACGGCGCCGCGGCGCCCTCACATGACCGGCTCACGATGTTCCCCGATCTCACTCGCGACGACGTCTTCCGCATCGAGACGCGACGGCTCTGGCTGCGCTGGCCCATGGCCCGCGACGCCGAGGCCGTCTCGCGGCTCGCGGGCGATCCGGCCGTGGCCGAGATGACCGCACGGATTCCGACGCCGCTTCCTCTGCACGAGGCGGAGCGCTTCGTGATCCGGGCCCGGGCCACGAACACCGCAGGCGAAGGGCTGATCATGGCCCTCTGCCGGCGGGGGGCGCCCGCGAACCTGATCGGTGTCATCTCGGTCGAGAACCGGCCGAGCGAGCCGGAGCCGCATCTCGGCTACTGGCTCGGGCGCTCGTTCTGGGGCGAGGGGCTGATGACCGAGGCGGCCAGCGCGATCGTGGACGCCACCTTCGCCTATGCCGGGGGGCGGACGCTCGCTTCGGCAGCGATAATCCGAAACACCGGTTCGCGGCGGGTGCTGGAGAAATGTGGGTTCCGCCTCACCGGGGAAGCCGCACCGGTCTTCGAGGCGCGGGGCGGTGCCGTGCCGAGCTACACGTTCCGGCTTGACCGGGCGGCGTGGCTCGACCGGCGCGGGACGGTCGTGGGGGGACCCTCGTTATGAGGACACGGACGATCGCCGGCATCGGAGCCGGCCTGACCGCGATCGCCCTCGGCAGCCTGATCTTCGCCATCACCCGCGAGGTACCGCCACCGCCGATCGAACCCGTGGCAGCGCCCGCACCGCCGTCTCGGGGAGAAACCCGGCTCTACTGCGAGTTCTACAACTTCGCGGGCCGCACGCCGAAGGTCGGGTTCTACTTCGCCGGGCCTCCGGGCGGCGGCACCGAATACGGACAGTTGTTCCAACGGGAGGCGGACGGATCGCAGACCCTGTTCGACGAGCGCCCGACCTGGACCTACGACCGATCGGGCGAGGCGCCGATCCTGCGCTCGCCGGACGGCGCGATCCAGATCAACCTCTACGGCGACGGCGGTGCCAACGGCCGCCAGCCGGATGCCGGCGGGTGGTTCGAGGCGGGCCTGCGCAGCATCCAGTACCTCAACCTCGACGGCCAGTGCCGTCGTACCGAGAGTTGAAACGACAGTGCAGTCCGCTCGATCTTTGGTCGATCGGCCTGCGTCCGGCGGATGGCCGCCGCCGCGCCGTTCGCGCGGGCTAGAGCATCGTCCCGAAAGGTGACCATCGGCTTTCGGAACGATGCAAGAACAAAAGCCTCGAGCATCGTCCTGGATCCGATATCCAGGACGATGCTCGAGGGGTGATGATCGGGATCATCACCCCTCGATGACCAGCACCATCCGCGTCCCGTACCTGAGAGAAGCACCGTGAAATTCCTCGACGAAGCCAAGGTCTACGTCCGCTCCGGCGACGGCGGTCCCGGCTGCGTCTCGTTCCGGCGGGAAAAGTTCATCGAGTTCGGCGGCCCGAATGGCGGCGACGGTGGACGGGGCGGCGATGTCTGGATCGAGTGCGTGCAGGGGCTCAACACCCTGATCGATTACCGTTACCGGCAGCACTTCAAGGCGAAGAAGGGCGAGCACGGCATGGGCTCGAACTGCCACGGCGCCAAAGGCGACGACGCCGTGCTGCAAGTGCCGGCGGGTACGCAGGTCTTCGCCGAGGACGGCGAGACGCTGATCGCCGACATGACGGAAGTCGGCCAGCGGGTGCGGCTCGCCAAGGGCGGCAATGGCGGCTTCGGCAACGCATACTTCACCACCTCGACCAACCGCGCCCCGCGCCATGCCAATCCAGGCCTCGAGGGGCAGGAGATGTGGCTGATCCTGCGCCTCAAGCTCATCGCCGATGCCGGCCTCGTCGGCCTGCCGAATGCGGGCAAGTCGACTTTCCTGGCGACCGTCACCGCCGCCAAGCCGAAAATTGCCGACTACCCCTTCACGACGCTCCATCCCGGCCTCGGCGTGGTGCGCTCGGATGCCCGCGAGTTCGTGCTCGCCGACATTCCCGGCCTGATCGAGGGCGCACACGAGGGCGTCGGCCTCGGCGACCGCTTCCTCGCCCATGTCGAGCGCTGCCGCGTGCTGCTGCACCTCGTAGAGGGCACGAGCGAGCACGCCGGCAAGGCCTACAAGCTGGTGCGGCGCGAACTCGAAGCCTATGGCGGCGGCCTCGCCGACAAACCCGAGATCGTCGCCCTTTCCAAGGCGGACGCGCTCGATGCCGAGACGCTCAAGCAGCAGATGGCCCGGCTGAAGCGGGCCGCGGGCGGCAAGCCGCTCGTTCTGTCGGCGGCCTCGGGGCAGGGGGTGCAGGAGGCTTTGCGCGCGATCCAGGCGCAACTCGACGGACAGGACGCGACGGAGGAGGCGGACGCGCCCGCCGAGCCTTGGCATCCGTGAACCGGCACCCGTGAGCGGAGCGGCGCTACGCCTCAGCCCATTCCCGGCGACGGGTCTCTCCGGTTTGTCCTAACATCGGGCCATGCGCAGCACCCTCGCCCTTCTCCTCGTTCTAGCCGCCTCCCCCGCATGGGCGGAGGCCTCCTGCACCGACCTGATCGAGCGGGTACGGGCCGCTACCAAGGCCGAGGTCGCCGAGCGCAGCGCCGACTTCGCCCGGTTCGATGCCGGCCCGCAGACCTCGCTGACGCTCTCCTGCGTCGGGGACCAATCCTCCGTCGGCGCGCAGTACAAGGGCGAGACCGTGCCGGCGGGCTACGACACGCTGTTCGTGCAGGCGGGCCACGCCGTGACGGGGATCGCGCCGGATCGCCTGCGGGAGGCCGCCCGGCAGGCCCGCGACGGTGCGCAGGCCAAGCGCCACAGCACCGTCGACGTGGACGGTGCCCGGGTCACCTGCGCCTTCATGCGCAAGGATCAGGGCGCGCTGACTCAATGCGCCGTCCTTCAGCGACCCAGCACCTGATCGCTTCGGGAGGGACGTCGGGGCGCTGCCCCGACAGCCCCGCCAAAGGGATGATTCCTTTGGAATCCCGATCTCAAGGAGCCTGCAGAACCGTCGGGGCCGGATCGTCGGCATCGAGGGTGCGGGCCACGGTGCGGGCGACGTTGACCAGGGCTGTCACCATCGGCGTCGCCGGATCGCGGCGCGGGGCGACGAGGCCGATGGCGTGGCGCAGGTCGGGCTCGACGATCGGAATCGCCCGCAAGCCCTCGGTGGGTCCCAGCGCATCGGCGAGGATCGCCGGCATCACGCTCGCCCATTGCAGCGTGCGCACATGGGTCATCAGCACGACCATGGAGTTCGACTCGAGCGTCGGCGCCGGCTCGCCGCCGGCCGCGCGGAGTTGCTGGTCGATGATGCGCCGGTTCTGCATGTTCGGCGTCAGCAGGCAGAGCGGAATCGTCGCCAGCTCCGCCCAGGTGACGCTGGCCCGGTCGTCGTAGGGGCCGCCGGCCGCCGTGAGAAGCTGATAGTGCTCCGTGTAGAGCGGCACGGCGATGACCCGCCCGAGCGGCTCGTTGTCGAGATAGGTCAGCCCCGCATCGGCCTCGAGGTTGTCGATCAGCGAAAAAATCTCTTCCGAGGTTGTTGAGATCACGCTGAAGCGCACGTTCGGGTAGCGCGCCCGGTAGGGCGTGGTGAGCGCGGCCACCATCGGCAACGCGGTCGGCACGGCAGCGATGCGCAGGTGGCCCGAGAGGCCCTTGCGGAGCGCCGCCACGTCGTCCTGCATCGCGCGCGCGTCGCCGACGATGCGCCGGCCCCAGGCGAGCACCCGGTCGCCCTCGGGCGTGAACCCCTGGAAGCGCGAGCCGCGCTGGACGAGACGCACGCCGAAGCGGTCCTCCAGGCTCTTCACCCCCGCGGACAGCGTCTGCTGGGTCACGCCGCAGGTCTCGGCGGCGCGCCCGAAATGCTGCTCGCGGGCGAGCGCCAGCAGGAACTCCAGTTTGTCGATCACGTATGCGCCGCCCCGACGCCCGCGGGGAGGGCGGACTCCCGCCTTGGTAGGCCGAATGCGGGAGGCTCCTCAAGCCGCAGGCCGCCGGCCCCTACCCCGCATCGCTGGCGCCATCGCCCGCGAGCTGGGGATTGCGGGTGGCCGGGCGCACCGGGCTCTCGACCGCCGGCTCCTCGTGCAGCGCTTTATGCACCAGCGCGTCGAGTCGCTCGCCGGCCTCGTCGGCGTAGCCTTCGAGATCGCGTCGCATCTTCGGCGTCCAGAACGCCACGATATGCTTGTGGATGCCCGACACTGCCTCGGCCTCCGGATAGGACCGGAAGAACAGGGCGATCTGGTTGGCCATCCGCACCAGCTTGTCGTTGGGATTGGTCGCGCTCATCGCCTGCTCGGGCCCGTGTGTTCTGAATTTGGTACCGTGCCGGACGGACCGGTTCGGCGTTCCGTCATTGCGAGCGGACGCGAAGCAATCCAGCCGGGCGACCTGTCCGGATGTGGCGGCGCCCTGGATTGCTTCGGCTCCGCCTCGCAATGACGGGGAAGCGGCCGATCCGAACGAACGGATTGGGCGAGGGCGGACCGAAGGCCCGCTCCCGAACTCCGAAACGACTATTCCGCGGCTTCCGCGATGCGAGTCAGCGAAAAATCCTCCTCGAAGAACTTCGCCTGCCAGTCGGAGGGACGGTTGGTGCGCCGCACCTGCACCGCCGTCACCTTGTATTCGGGGCAGTTGGTGGCCCAGTCCGAATAGTCGGTGGTGATGACGTTGGCGCCGGTCTTGGCGTGGTGGAAGGTCGTGTAGACGATCCCCGGCTGCATCCGCTCGGTCACCTTGGCCTTCAGCGCGATGTCGCCCGAGCGGCTCTCCAGCGAGACGAGGTCGCCATCGACGATGCCGCGCATCTCCGCATCGAAGGGGTGGATCTCCAGCACGTCCTCCTCGTGCCAGCGGGAGTTCTCGGTCCGCCGCGTCTGCGCTCCGACATTGTACTGCGAGAGGATGCGGCCCGTGGTCAGGATCAGCGGGAACTTGCCCGTGGTCCGCTCGTCGGTGGGCACGTATTCCGTGATCATGAAGCGGCCCTTGCCGCGCACGAACCGGTCCACGTGCATCATCGGCGTGCCGAGCGGCGCCTTCTCGTTGCATGGCCACTGGATCGAGCCGAGTTCCTCCAGCTTCTGGTAGGAGACGTTCGCGAAGCTCGGCGTCAGCCGGGCGATCTCGTCCATGATCTCGGACGGGTGGCTGTAGTTCATCTCGTAGCCGAGCGCCTTGGCGAGCAGGATCGTGCCCTCCCAGTCGCCGTAGCCGCCGAGCGGGGCCATCACCTTGCGCACGCGGCTGATGCGCCGCTCGGCGTTGGTGAAGGTGCCGTCCTTCTCCAGGAACGAGGCGCCCGGCAGGAAGACGTGAGCGTATTTGGCGGTCTCGTTCAGGAAGATGTCCTGGATCACGATGCACTCCATGGCCTTGAGGCCGGAGGTCACGTGATGAGTGTCAGGGTCGGACTGGGCGATGTCCTCGCCCTGGATGTAGAGGCCCTTGAAGGTGCCGCCGACGGCCTCATCCAGCATGTTGGTGATGCGTAGGCCGGGCGCGTTGTCGAGCTTGGCCCCCCAGATCGCCTCGAAGCTCTCGCGGGTGGCGTCGTCCGAGACGTGGCGGTAGCCCGGCAGCTCGTGCGGGAACGAGCCCATGTCGCAGGAGCCCTGCACGTTGTTCTGGCCGCGCAGCGGGTTCACGCCGGCGCCCACCATGCCGATATTGCCCGTGGCCATGGCGATGTTGGCCATGCCCATCACCATGGTCGAGCCTTGGCTGTGCTCGGTCACGCCAAGCCCGTAGTAGATCGCAGCCTTGCCCCCTGTAGCGTAGAGCCGGGCCGCCGCACGGATTTCCTGCGGATCGACTCCGGTGATGGCCTGCGCGGCTTCCGGCGAGTTGCGCTCCTCGGCGATGAACCGGGCCCAGGACTCAAACTCGGCGAGGTCGCAGCGCTCGCGGACGTAGTCCTCCGCGATCAGGCCTTCCGTGACGATGACGTGGGCGAAGGCGTTGATGAAGGCGACGTTGGAGCCGGGCTTGAGCGGCAGGTGATGGTCGGCCCGGATGTGGGGCGACTTCACGAGGTCGATTTTTCTTGGATCCGCGACGATGAGCCTTGCGCCCTCGCGAAGCCGCTTCTTCATTCGCGACCCGAAGACCGGGTGGCCGTCGGTCGGGTTGGCGCCGATGACGAGGATCACGTCGGATTCCTCGACCGACTTGAAGTCCTGCGTGCCGGCCGAGGTGCCGAGCGTGGACATCAGGCCGTAGCCGGTCGGCGAGTGGCAGACGCGGGCGCAGGTATCGACGTTGTTGTTGCCGAAAGCGGCGCGCACCAGCTTCTGGACGAGGTAGGCCTCCTCGTTGGTGCAGCGCGACGAGGTGATGCCGCCGACCGCGTCGCGACCGTATTCCGCCTGGATGCGCTTGAACTCGGACGCGGCGTGGTTGACCGCCTCCTCCCAGGACACTTCCCGCCACGGATCCGTGATCTTCTCGCGGATCATCGGCTTGGTGATGCGGTCCTTGTGGGTGGCGTAGCCGTAGGCGAAGCGACCCTTGACGCAGGAATGGCCCTCGTTGGCCTTGCCGCCCTTGTAGGGCACCATGCGCACGACCTTGTCGCCCTGCATCTCGGCCTTGAAGGCGCAACCGACACCGCAATAGGCGCAGGTCGTGACCTCGGAATGGTCCGGCTGGCCGAATTCGTGGATCGTCTTCTCCTGCAGCGTCGCGGTCGGGCAGGCCTGAACGCAGGCACCGCAAGACACGCATTCGGACTGCATGAAGTCGGTCGGGCCCGCTGCCACGCGGCTGTCGAAGCCGCGGCCCTCGATGGTCAGCGCGAAGGTGCCCTGCACCTCCTCGCAGGCGCGGACGCAGCGGTTGCAGACGATGCACTTCGACGGGTCGTAGGTGAAGTAGGGGTTCGACTCGTCCTTCGGCAGGTAGCGGTCGGAGGCCGGCTTGACGTGGTTGTCGCCATCATAGCCGTAGCGAACCTCGCGCAGGCCGACCTGACCTGCAGTATCCTGCAGCTCGCAATCGCCGTTGGCGGCGCAGGTCAGGCAGTCGAGCGGGTGGTCGGAGATGTAGAGCTCCATCACGCCCTTGCGCAGGCGGTGCAGCTTGTCGGTCTGCGTGCGCACGACCATGCCGTTCTCGGCCGGGGTGGTGCAGGAGGCGGGCGTGCCGCGCCGCCCCTCGATCTCCACCAGACACATGCGGCAGGAGCCGAACGGCTCTAGCGAATCGGTCGCGCAGAGCTTGGGGATCTTGGTCCCCATATGCATCGCGGCGGCCATGAGCGAAGTGCCGGCGGGCACCGTCACGCTCTCGCCGTCGATGGTCAGCGTTACCGTCTGCTCGTTGAGCCGGATCGGCGTGCCGTAGTCGATTTCCTTGATGAGGGTCATGTGACGGCCTCCTCACTCGGCCGCGACAGGCAGATCGCCCGCGCGCCGAAAATCTTCCGGAAAGTTGGTGATCGCGCTCATCACGGGCATCGGCGTCAGGCCGCCCATGGCGCAGAGCGAGCCGTCGGTCATGATCTCGCAGAGATCCTCGACGAGCTTGAGATTGGCCTCCGGGCGGATGCCGGAGATGACCTTGTCCATGGTCTCGACACCGCGGGTCGCGCCGACGCGGCAGGGGGTGCACTTGCCGCAGGATTCGGTGGCGCAGAACTCGAAGGCGAAGCGCGCCTGACGCGCCATATCCACGGTATCGTCGAACACGACGATGCCGCCATGGCCGACGAGGCCCTTCTTGGCCGCCATCGCCTCGTAATCGAGGGGCGTGTCGAGCAAGTCGTCGGGGAAGTAGGCGCCGAGCGGACCGCCGACCTGCACCGCGCGCACCGGCCGGCCCGAGGCCGTGCCGCCGCCGAACTCCTCGATCACCTGACGGATGGTGATGCCGAAGGCGTACTCGATCAGGCCGCCGTGGCGGACGTTGCCGGCGAGCTGGATCGGCAGGGTGCCGAGCGAGCGGCCCATGCCGTACTCGGCATAGGCCTTGGCACCGTGCTCCAGGATGTAGGGCACGGCGGTGAAGGTCATCACGTTGTTGACCAGCGTCGGCTTGCCGAGAAACCCCTTCAGCGCCGGGATCGGGGGCTTGGCCCGGACGATGCCGCGCTTGCCCTCGAGGCTCTCCAGCAGCGAGGTCTCCTCGCCGCAGATATAGGCGCCGGCCCCGAGCCGGACTTCCAGGTGGAAGGCTTTGCCGGAACCCAGAATGTTGTCGCCGAGGACGCCGGCCTTGACGCCGTTGGCGATCGCGTCGCGCAGAGTCTTGAAGCTCTGCGGGTACTCGGAGCGGCAGTAGATGTAGCCCCGCGTCGCGCCGGTCGCGACGGCGGCGATGGTCATGCCCTCGATCAGGTTGAAGGGGTCGCCCTCCATCATGATCCGGTCGGCGAAGGTGCCGGAATCGCCCTCGTCGGCGTTGCAGACCACGTATTTCTGGTCCGATTGGGCCAGCATCACCGTGTTCCACTTGATGCCCGCCGGGAAGCCGGCGCCGCCGCGCCCGCGCAGGCCCGACTCGCGCACCTGGGCGACAATGCCCTCGGCGTCGAGCTTCAACGCGGCTTCGAGGCCGCGATAGCCGCCATGGGCCCGGTAATCCTCGACCGAGACCGGATCGACCACGCCGCAGCGGTGGAAGGTGAGCCGGTGCTGCTTGGCGAGGAACGGAATTTCTTCCGGTTTTCCGAGGCGGAGCTTGTGCTCGCCGCCCTCGACGAAATTCGCGTCGAACAGGCTCTCGACATCGGCCGGGGTGACGGGGCCGTAGGCGATGCGGCCCTCAGGGGTCGCCACTTCGACCATCGGCTCGAGCCAGAGCAGGCCGCGGGTGCCGGTGCGGACGATGCGGACGTCGAGGCCGCGCCGCTCGGCGCCGGCGAAGATCGCACGGGCGACGCGGTTGGCCCCCAGGCCGAGCGCGACGGCGTCCTGTGGGACGGTGACGGTGATGCTCACGCGCGGGCCTCCTTGAGGGCGGCGTCGAGGGCTTCGGCGCTCAAGCGGGCCAACGGCTCATCGTCGACGAGCGCGGCGGGGGCATTGGCGCAGAGACCGAGGCAGTAGACGGGCTCGACGGTGACGCCATCGGCGCTGGTGCCGTGCCAGTCGCAACCCATGCGGGAGAGGATTTCGCCGTGGAGCCGATCGGAACCCATCGCCTGGCAGGCCTCAGCCCGACACAGCTTCACGTGGTGGCGCCCGGCCGGCGGCTCGCGACGGAAGTCGTGGTAGAAGGTCAGGCAGCCGTGAACTTCGGCACGCGACAAGTTCAGCGCGTCGGCGATCATCGGCACCGCTTCCGCGTCAACGTAACCGAAGGTCTCCTGCAGAGCATGCAATATAGGGAGAGTCGCGCCCTCAAGAGATTGCAGCTCGGCGATTACCCCAGCCGCGAGTGAGGCGTTCCAAGGCTCGGAACCAGCCATGTTTTCCTGCCCAACTTGGTTTGTTCTAAGGCCGAATCCAAACAGGGTCGGCACTAAAGTTCAATCAAGCTGTCTCGTGGCTTGACAAAAATCATCGATCAAAACGTGCTGTTTGCGCTGCATCAATCGATCAAACGGCTCTCGACAAAAATTTTGATGCCGACCCAAATTTTCTTGCACACCAACGCGATACTACTCCTGCGTGATGGTCCGGTTCTCGTCGAAGGCGGCATCGCTGAGACCGTTGCAAGGGTACCGGCAGAGCCAGCCTCGGACCGCCCGGAACTGCGCGTATCGCTTCAGTAGGTCGTCGATCATCCGCTCGTGGCTGTAGCCGGTCACGTCGTGCGGGCGCTCGCCCTCGGAGGCCGGGGCGAGGGCGCGGTAATCGCGCTCGTCCGGTGATTTCGCTGGATTGTCCGCTCAGGCGAAGCTCGGCGTCCGCAACAGGCCGCAGCCGATGAAGATCAGCACCAAGAGAAGGGCAGGGCGCTCGCGATAGCGGCGGTCTGAAGCGCCTCCGGCCCGCCCACCAACAGCAGCAGGGCGGCAGGCATGTTGTCCCTGACGACGTCCGAGATCACGGCGGCACGCCGTCGGAGCGGAGGCGCGATCCGCCCCGAGGCCGAGAAAAGGCTCATCGGACCTCTGCTCATGGCCGCGCTTCCGCTCCCGAGACGCGGCGGGGACAGCGAATCGCCTCAGCTCTCGATGGCGGCGTAGGTCAGCACCCGCAATTCGCGGCGCAGGGGCAGGGCGGACGACGGGACGAGTTGGGCGAGCAGCAGCACCGCCATGTCCTCGTCCGGATCGATCCAGAACGAGGTGCTCGCCACTCCGCCCCAGGAGACCTCGCCCGGCGTCCCGAGGATCTGGGCGCGCGCGGGATCGAGCATGACCGAGAGGCCGAGCCCGAAGCCGATGCCGGCGTAAGACGATTCGGCGAAGCGCGGCTGGCCCATCGCGGCGAGATCGCCGGGCAGGTGGTTCATGAGCATCAATTCGACGGTCTTGCGCCCGAGAAGCCGCACGCCGTCGAGTTCGCCGAGATTGAGGATCAGGCGACAGAAACGCAGGTAATCGGTCGCCGTGGAGACGAGCCCGCCCCCGCCCGAGGCCAGCGGCGGCGGTGTCAGGAACCGGCTGCCGACGCTGTCGTCGTAGAGCCGGAGTCTTCCGGCGCGGTCGAAGGCGTAGTTCGCCGCAAATCGGGCCTGCTTCTCCTCCGACACGAAGAAGTCGGTATCGTCCATGCCGAGCGGCCGCAGGATGCGCGTGCGCATGAAATCCGCGAAGTCCTGGCCCGACACCACCGCCACGAAGTGACCGAGCACGTCGGTGGCGACCGAGTAATTCCACTCCGCCCCCGGCTGGGCCAGCAGCGGCTGCTGCGCGAGCCGCGCGACCAGTTCGCCGAGCGGCAGGGTCGAGGTCTGGAAGTCGATCTCGTTCTGGCGGTAGAGCGCGTCGACGAGGGTCGCCTCCATGAAGCCGTAGGTCAGGCCGCTGGTATGGGTGAGGAGGTCGCGGATGGTGATCGGGCGAAGCGCCGGCTCGGTCTCGAGCTTGGCTCGGTTGCCGCCGGTCATCACCCGCATCTCCGCGAACTCGGGCAGGAAGCGCGCGACCGGATCGTCGAGCTGGAACCGCCCCTCCTCGTAGAGCATCAGCACTGCGAGCGAGGTCAGCGGCTTCGTCATCGAGTAGATGCGGGTGATGGTGTCGGCGGCAAACGGCCTCTCCCGTGCGAGGTCGGCATGGCCGTGGGCGCGGAAGAAGGCGGTCTTGCCACCGCGCACCACGCTCACCGAGAGGCCGGCGAGGCGCCCGCTGTCGACGTAGCCCCGCATCCAGGCATCGATCCGCTCGAGGCGGTCAGGGCAGAGGCCGACGTCTCGGGGATCGGTCTCGACCTGCATGCGCGGCTCCTCGCGTTCGTGTCCGAGGCCCGTGTAGCGGCCTCGCACGGAGTGGCGCCAGCCCGAAAACCGTCACCAGCCCATCGTACCGGGCGCGCCCTTGAACGGGCCGACGAGCCCCGGCGTGATCCAGCCGCCGTAGAAGCCGCCGGGCTGCGGCTCGGCCCGCGCGTCGCCGACGAGGCAGGCATCCATCGGCCCGGCATAGAAGGCGACGTAACCTGCGATGGGCCGGAAGCCCGGCGTTGGGTCGGGATAGGCCCAGGCCGCCCCCGGCGCCCGTTCTCCGCCGCCCGTCACGTCGAACAGCACGGCCCTGCCTTTCCACTCACAGATCCCGGCCCAGCGTGGGAGCCCGAGCACTCCCTCCGCGACATCCTCGGGCGGGACGTAGTAGGTCGGCGGGTGGCTCGTCTCCAGCACCCGGAAGCCGGCCGCGGTCGCGGCGATGGTCTGGCCGCCGAGGATGACGGTCAGCCGCTCCGGCACCGGCTCCAGGCGGGGCGGGCGGGGATAGTCCCAGACGCTCTCCTGCCCCGGGCCGGGGCGGACGGGGATGGGCCGCACGAGCTCCTCCGTTGGTGTCGCATCAGCGGTTTGTCGCAACCGCCCCTCATGCTAGCGCATGGACAGCCGGAGAGAAGGACGACGCCGTGAGCCAAGAGGCACGCCAAACCGCAGATTATGCGCTGTTCCTTGATTTCGACGGTACCCTGGTCGAGATCGCGCCGCGGCCCGATGCGGTGCGGGTCGATCCCGATCTCGTAGGCACTCTGGAGCGCCTGCGCGAACGACTCGGCGGGGCACTCGCGATCGTCACGGGGCGGCCGGTCACGGTGATCGACAATTTCCTGACACCGGCTCGGTTCGACGTGGCCGGGCTGCACGGGGTCGAGCGCCGGGTGGACGGACATCTCGGCGGCGGACGACCGGAGGATCACCCGGATCTGCGCGCGGGCGTCGAGCGGCTGCACGCGGAGACGGCCCGCTACGAAGCCGTGCTGATCGAGGACAAGGGCGCCTCGGTTGCGGTCCACTGGCGGCTCGCCGCGCCGAGCGATGCGGCGGCAGCTGAAGCCATCGTCAAGGCCGTGGCGAGCGATCTCGGCTCCGCCTACCGGCTCCAGCTCGGCAAGGCGGTCGGCGAGATCGTGCCGGCCGATGCCACCAAGGGCCACGCGATCCGCGCCTTCCTGGAGGCTGCCCCCTATGCCGGCCGCCAGGCGATTTTCCTCGGCGACGACCGCACCGACGAAATCGCCTTCGCCTCCGTCAACGAGGATGGCGGTATCAGCGTGCGCATCGGCGACGGCGAGACGGTAGCCGGTCGCCGCCTTGCCGACCCGGCCGCGGTGCGCGCGCTGCTCGCCGCCTGGGCGGAGGGCACGCCGATCGATCCGGACGCGCTGCCCGCTGCCTGACGCCGTTCACCGCCTCGCTCACCGCTTGTCGAATGGCCCGCGCACCCTCTGTTAAGGTCGTGGCGAAGAACGGCGAGAAGCGAGAGGCGGATGTTCGAATTCCCGGTGCTGATCGGCGATATCGGCGGGACCAATGCCCGCTTCGGCCTGATCGAGACGAAGGGCGCGCCGCCGCGTCTCCTCTCCCGCGAGGCGACCCACGGCCACCCTCATCCGAGCGCAGCGATCCGGGCCTCCCTGACCCAGAGCGGCGCGCCGGCGCCCCGCTCGGCGATCCTGGCGATCGCGGGCCGGGTCGATGCCCCGGCCGTCCAGCTCACCAATGCCGATTGGCTGGTGGACGCCGCCGCGATCGGCCGGGATTTCGGGCTCGCCCGCGTTGCCCTTGTCAACGATTACGTGCCGGTGGCCGCCGGCGCGGCCGGCATCGCGCCCGACGAACTCACACCGATCGGCCCGGAGCTGGGCAATGCCCGCGGCCCCCGCCTCGTTCTGGGTCCGGGCACCGGCTTCGGCGCCGCCGCCCTGATCCCCTACGAGGACCGCCTCGCCATCGTCTCGACGGAGGCGGGCCATACCGATCTCGGGCCGATCGATGCCGAAGAGGCCGAGATCTGGCCGGCGGTCGAGCGCGTCGAGGAGCGGGTGACGGTGGAGACGCTGCTCTCCGGCCCGGGACTTGCCCGACTCTGCGCGGCGATCCGCGCGGTGCGGGCAGGCGGTGATGGCTCCCTGTGCGACCCGGCCGAGATCACGAGCACCGGGCTCTCGGGGGAGGATCCGCACGCACACGCCGCGCTCGCCCTGTTCGCCAAGCTGCTGGGCCGGGTCTGCGGTGATCTCGCCCTGACGTTCCTTGCCACTGGCGGCGTCTATATCGGTGGCGGCATCGCCCCGCGGATCGTCCCCGTCCTGCGCGAGGGCGGGTTCCGCGCGGCCTTCGAGCGCAAGGCGCCCTTCGCAGAGCAGATGCGCGCCATCCCCACCAGCGTGATCACGGTGGAAGACCCCGCCTTCAGCGGCCTCGCGGCGTTGGCAAGCGAGAGCGGGCGCTTCGTCTATCACGGGCAGGCCTGGAAGCCCGAAGGCTGACGAGGGTGACGGCCCGGTACGGCAATCGCTCGAAGCCGCGCCAGCCGCCGCTTCGCGGCGCGAAGAGTGCTGCGCGGAGCGGAGTTTTCGGGGCATCAGCCCTGGAAAGCACTGAGCGGAGCGAAAGCCCGAGGGGCTCGACCGCCGCAGAGCTGAGCGACGGCGACGGAGGCCAGCGCGAACGAGGGCGAGCGCTTCCAAGCGATCGCCCTGCCACTGGCGCCGGCCGAACGGTCTGTTAACCATGGGTCGCGATAAGCTCGACCGTCCGGCCCGCCTCGTCCCGAGACGGCCGGAGCGTGGAACCGCCCAGAGTCCCGACCATGCGCGCCAAGCCTTCCCTTTGCGCCCGCCTCCTCGTCCTCGCGGGGGCGCTCGCTCTTCCGGCCGCGGCACAGGCCGCGTCGCGGGCCCACAAGACCAAGGCCGCGCCCGCGGGCGTCGCCGTCGATTACAGCGTCAATCTCGCCGGCATTCCGATCGGCAACGCCCAGCTGACGGGCGCCTTCGACGGTTCGCGCTACCGCATGGACGTCTCGGCGGTGCTGACCGGCCTCGTCGGCGCGGTCACCGGCGGGCAGGGCTCGGCCCGTTCCTCGGGCAGCATCGCCGCCGCGCCGCTGCCGAACGCCTTCTCGATCGCCACCCGCACCAGCAGCTCGGGCATCGCCGTGCGCATGGCGCTAGCGAACGGCAATGTCACCCAGGCCGAGGTGACGCCGCCGCTGCTCGATACCGGCGACCGGGTGCCGGTCACGGCCGCTGCCAAGCGCGGCGTGATCGATCCGGCGAGCGCCCTGATGATGCCGGCCCGCGTCCGCGCCGACCTCACCGATCCTGAGAACTGCAACCGCACGCTCCCCGTCTTCGACGGCGCGACCCGTTTCAACGTGGTGCTGAGCTACGGCGAGACCCGGCAGGTGGAGAAGCCCGGCTACAGCGGCCCCGTGCTGGTCTGCAACGCCCGCTACGTCGCCATCGCCGGCCACCGGCCCGACCGTCCGGGGGTGAGGTTCATGGAAGAGAACCGCGATATGTCGGTCTGGCTCGCGCCCGTGGAGGGAACACGGGTGCTGGTGCCGATGCGGATCGCCGTGCGCACGACGCTCGGCACCAACATCATCGAGGCGACCCGCTGGACGCGGACCGGCACCGCGACCGCAACGAACGGCGACGCGCAGCCGGCCGCCGTCGCCGATGCGAGCCTGTCGCAGCGGTAGTTTTTCGGACCGAGAGTCTCTGCGGCACGAAAATCTCCGTCGCGCTCTCATCCCGAGGTGCCGGCGGGAAGCGGCGGCACCTCGGGATGAGGGATTCGGGTTGGGCACGCGAATCCGAATGAGGCCCGAGGCGGTCAGAGGGTTTTCCATGCTCCGAGGCACGCCTCCCACGATCCGCACGAACGCGCTCCGGATCGTCTGCATCGCCGTACCGCTTCTCACCTCCGGCGCCGCACGAGCCGGCGGCCCGCTCACGGCCGGGCCGGATTGCGGCCCCGACGCCTTCTCCTCGGCCCAGGTGATCGAAGGTCGCCCGCCCCGCCGCGGCCCGCTGACGGCGATGCCCGAAACCCTCTGCACCGACCTGACGCCGCAGCAGCCGCAGCCCCGGATCGACATCTACGCCTATCCCAGCCTCGGCGCTCCGGCTGGCGAGCCGGGCCCTGGCGTCCCATATGAGAGACGGCCGCAGCGATTCGCCCCGTCCCGCTAGCGGCCGTTCTCCGTCGCAGGGCTTGCCGGCCCGGCGGCCCTCCGCTCCGCCGACGGCCCTCAGCGCCGCAGGGATCGCCGCCCTCCGCATGACGCTCCGTACCCTTCACCGCGAGGCCCGCGCGCGCGGCGTCACGGCGGTGCTCGGCCCGACGAACACGGGCAAGACCCACATGGCGATCGAGCGGATGCTCCTGCATCCGACCGGCATGATCGGCCTGCCGCTGCGGCTGCTCGCCCGCGAGGTGTATCTGCGCGTCGTCGCCAAGGTCGGCGCCGAGAACGTCGCCCTCGTCACGGGCGAGGAGAAGATCAAGCCGGACCGGCCGCGCTACTGGATCTGCACCATCGAGGCGATGCCGCGCGACCTCGAGGTCGCCTTCGTGGCGATCGACGAGATCCAGCTCGCCGCGGACATGGACCGCGGCCACGTCTTCACCGACCGCCTGCTCTACCGGCGCGGGCGCGAGGAGACGCTGCTGATCGGCTCCTCGACCATGCTACCGCTGGTGCAGGCGCTGATCCCCGGTGCGCAGACGACGACGCGCCCACGCCTGTCGCAACTCACATTCGCGGGTGAGAAAAAGATCTCGCGGCTGCCGCACCGCACGGCGATCGTCGCCTTCTCGGCCGAAGAGGTCTACGCCATCGCCGAGCTGATCCGGCGCCAGCGCGGCGGGGCGGCCGTGGTACTCGGCGCGCTCTCGCCCCGGACCCGCAACGCCCAGGTCGAACTCTACCAGTCGGGTGAGGTCGATTACCTCGTGGCCACCGACGCGGTCGGGATGGGGCTCAACCTCGACGTCGATCACGTGGCGTTCGCTGCCAACTGGAAGTACGACGGCAGCCGCTTCCGCAAGCTGACCCCGGCCGAGATGGGACAGATCGCGGGCCGGGCCGGCCGTCACACCTCCGACGGCACCTTCGGTTCGACGGGGCGCTGCCCGCCCTTCGAGCCGGAGATGGTCGAGGCGCTGGAGACGCACGATTTCGATCCGGTGCGCATGCTGCAATGGCGCAACCCGGATCTCGAGTTCGCCTCGCTCGAAAAGCTTCAGGCGAGCCTCGACGAGCACCCGCACGAGCAGGGTCTGACCCGCGCCCCCATGGGTGAGGACCAGCAGGCGCTCGAAATCCTGATGCGCGAGGACGACATCCGCGACATGGCGAAAGGGCCGGCGGCGGTGCGGCGCCTATGGGACACCTGCGGCGTGCCGGACTACCGCAAGGTCCACCCGCAGACCCATGCCGACCTCGTGGCGCAGCTCTACCGCTTCCTGATGCGCGGCATGGCCGGCCGCATCCCCAACGACTGGTTCGCCCGCCACGTGGCGATGATCGACCGCACCGATGGCGACATCGACGCCCTGTCCCAGCGCATCGCGCAGGGGCGAACCTGGACCTTCGTGGCAAACAGACCCGACTGGTTGCTCGATCCTCTGCATTGGCAGGGCGAGACGCGTCGGGTAGAGGACAGATTGTCCGACGCCCTGCACGAGCGCCTCGCGAGCCGCTTCGTTGACAGGCGCACCAGCGTCCTGATGCGGCGCTTGAGAGAGAAGACGATGCTGGAAGCCGAAATCACCTCCGGCGGTGACGTCACCGTCGAGGGTCAACATGTGGGCCGTCTTCACGGCTTCCAATTCGTGCCCGACCCGCAAGCCGAGGGCCACGAAGCCAAGACCCTGCGCTCTGCCGCCGACAAGGCGCTGGCCGGCGAGATCGAGGCGCGGGCCGACCGCTTCGCCTCGGCGGCCGACGCCGCGCTGGTGCTCTCGCATGACGGCATCATCCGCTGGACCGGCGATCCGGTCGCGAAGCTGACGCCGGGCGACAAGCTGTTCGAGCCCGGCATCCGCCTCATCGCCGACGACAGCCTGTCCGGCGCCGCGCGCGAGAAGGTCGAGACGCGGCTGGCCGCATGGCTGCGCGCCCATGTCGTGCGCCTGCTCGGGCCGCTGATGGAGATCGAGACGGCGGCCGACCTCACCGGGCTCGCCCGCGGCATCGGCTACCAGGTGGTCGAGGCGCTCGGCGTGCTGGAGCGGGCCAAGGTGGCGCATGAGATGCGCAGCCTCGATCAGGACGGGCGGGCGAATCTGCGCCGTCACGGCGTCCGGTTCGGCGCCTACCACATCTTCCTGCCCGCGCTGCTGAAGCCGGCCCCGCGCACGCTCGCCGCCCAGCTCTGGGCGCTGAAGAACGGCGGCCTCGACCAGCCCGGCCTCGACGAGATCGCGCATCTGGCCAGTTCCGGCCGCACCTCGATCAAGGTCGATCCGACCATCGCCAAGGGTCTCTACCGCGCCGCCGGCTTCCGGGTCTGTGGCGAGCGTGCGGTGCGGGTCGACATCCTCGAGCGGCTCGCCGACCTGATCCGCCCGGCCATCGCCTACCGTCCCGGCACCACGCCGGGCGAGCCGCCGGCCGGCAGCGCCGACGGCGACGGTTTCGTCGCCACCGTCAACATGACCTCGCTGGTCGGCTGCTCGGGTGAGGACTTCGCCTCGATCCTGAAATCGCTCGGCTACGTGGCGCAAACCCGCCCCGGCCCGGCCATCACCGTGCCGCTGCTCGCCGCCGCCCCGACCGTGCCCGCCGCCCCGCCCGCCGAGGCCGCACCGAAGGACACGGACGAGGAGGGCTCGACCGAGGAAGCGGGTCAGGAGTCCGCGCTGGAGGCGGCCGAGGGCGACACCGCCGTCGAACCGGCGAGCGAGTCCGCCGCCGAGCCGACCTCCGACGAGCGCGTCGAGGTGCCGACCGAGACGGCTGCTCCCGAGGTCGAACCCGACGCGGCCGAATCGACCGAGGCATCAACCGACGCGGCGGCTCCGGCGGAAGAACCGGCACCGGCCGAGGCCGCAACCGAGGACTCAGCCCCCGCGGTTGCCGCCTCTGAAGCCGCCGCCCCGATGCCGGCCGAAACCGCGGCCGCCGCGGAGGACGCTGCAGCAACCGGTGAGGTCGAGGCCGTCGACGCCGCCGATTCGGCGCTCCCCACCGAGGAGGCTGTCGAGGAGGCTGTCGAGGCGACCGCCACGGAGGCGACGACCACCGAAGCCGGCTCCGAGCCGGCTGCACCCGAGACCGTCGAGGTCTGGCACCTGCACCGTCCGCAGCGCCATTCCGGCTCGCGGCACGGCCGCGGCCAGGGCCGACAGGACGGACGGCAAGAGGGTGGTCGGCAAGAGGGCCGGCAAGACGGTCGTCAGGATGGCCGGCATGGCGAGCGCCGGGGGGATGCTCCGCGCCGTCCTCGCGAGGATCGTCCGGAGGGCGGGCGTCCTGCCCGTGCCGAGGGCAGGGGCGATGGACGTCGGGACGGTCAGGGTGAGGGCGGTCCGCGCCGCGATCATCCGGGCAACCGCAACCGGCCGGACCGTCGCGACGAGAACCGCCGCCCCAATGCCGAGCAGCGCCCGCCGCGCCGCGAGCGCCAGCCCGATCCTGATTCGCCCTTCGCAGCGCTCGCCGCACTGAAGGCGAAGCTCGAATCCGACGGGGGCAAGCGCTGAGGGCGCGGGCTCCGAGAGCGGAATGAGCGCGGGGCGTCAGCGCCTCGACAAGTGGTTGTGGTTCGCGCGCTTCGCGCGGACCCGCTCGATGGCGGCCCGGCTCGTCACCGAGGGCCATGTCCGGGTGAACGGCACCCGCGCTGACGCGCCGGCCAAGGCGGTCCATTGCGGCGACGTGCTCACCGTCGCCGCCCCTCACGGCACGATGCTGGTGCGGGTACTCGATCTCGGCGAGCGCCGCGGCGGTGCCCCGGAGGCGCAGCGGCTCTACGAACCGGTCGGTGAGGGCTCGTCCTGAGCCTGTGACCGTGGCAATTCTCGCTCCCGGCAAACCTGCCGCTTGATCATCGCCGCGCAAGCCTCTAAGCGGACCGCGCCTTTACGCCCGGCTGCGGCCGGTCCCGCGGTAGGATTGCACGATGGCCAAGGAAAAGTTCACCCGTTCGAAGCCGCACTGCAACATCGGCACGATCGGACACGTCGATCACGGCAAAACGTCGCTGACGGCAGCGATCACGAAGGTTCTGGCGGAGTCGGGC
>NZ_JACHWM010000015.1 GCF_014191355.1 Methylobacterium sp. R2-1 | reverse complement strand
CGGCGCCCCGTCGGTGAAATTGGGTATAGGCAGCCGCGCCCGGCACGTCAATCGAAAAATCAGGGAAAGCGCGAGGAAGGCGGCCACGAGGCCGCGGAAGGCGTCCAGCAACCGTTCGGAGACAGGGGTGCCCTGGCCGGAGCGATCAGAAACCCTTCTTCACCTGCGCCAGGGCGCGGGTCAGTCCGTCGGCCACGATGGCCCGCTCGTCGGGAGAGGCGTCGCGAGCCACAACAACGTGCTCGCGGCGCGACGTCAGTGTCAGCGTGCGCAGGCCGAACTCCTCGTCATCGACCCGGCTGAGCTTGGTCCAGAGCGGATTGAAGCGCCACTCGCGGCGGACGCCGCGCGGATCGCTACGGGCGAGGAAGACTTCGATCGGCGAAATCACCACCTCCTCGAAGGAGCGCCCGCGACGGAAACTGACCTTAAGCGCGATGTAGAGGGCCAGCATATCGAGGCCGAAGAAGCCGGCGATCGGCCAGAAGCCGGCCCGCCAGCAGGCGATCGATGTGACGAGCGAGACGAGGCAGCAGAGCCCCATCACGATCCGGAAACCGTCCTGACTCAGGGATTGGTGAGGTCGGATCACGGCCGAATAGACTGGCCGGTCCATTGTCGCGGGATCAAGTCCGTCCGGATGTGCAGGAATGTTGCCGCTCGCCATGGGCCGAATATAACGCGCCGATGTCAGCGAAAAAGCCGTCGTCCCGCTCTTCTGCCACCGCTGCGGTAAAAAGTCAGGTGGCGGAGTCCGTCAAAACAGAAGCTAAGCCGGCGAAACCGAAAGCCGAGCTGGAGCCAGTATTGACGGCGCAGGTCGAAACCTCACCGGCCCCCGTCGATGATGCGACGCTGGTCGAGATCTTCTCGCGCCTGCGTGCCGCCGACCCGGAGCCGCGCTCGGAACTCGAATACATCAATCCCTACACCCTGCTCGTCGCAGTGGTTCTCTCCGCGCAGGCCACCGACAAGAGCGTAAATCTCGCGACCGCGCCGCTCTTCGCGATCGCCGACACGCCGCAGAAGATGCTGGAACTCGGCGAGGAGCGGGTGCGCCACTTCATTCGCACCATCGGCCTGTTCAACACCAAGGCGAAGAACGTCATCGCGCTCTCACGGATCCTGGTGGAGCGGCACGGGGGAGAGGTGCCGCGCGAGGCCGACGCTCTGGAGGTGCTGCCGGGCGTCGGAACGAAGACCGCGAGCGTCGTGCTCAACGTGGCCTTCGGCGTGCCGCGGATCGCGGTCGATACCCACATCTTCCGCGTCTCGAACCGCATTCCTTTGTTTTCCGCATCCACGACCGACAAGGTGCAGGCCGGACTCGAGGCGCGAGTGCCGGAACCGTTCCGCCTCAACGCGCATCACTGGCTGATCCTGCACGGACGCTACACCTGCAAAGCCCGTCGGCCGGACTGTCCGCGCTGCGCCATCGCGGATCTCTGTCGCTATCCCTCGAAGACGACGCCGCTCACCCCCATCTCTCTCAACGATTAGCCGCAGACCCGCGCCCATGGGGACGAAGCGGTGCATCGCCAACGCGTTGTGCTGCAAACCTCGTTCCGGTAGATTGATGCTATGGCGGCCGGGATTGGCACCTGAGGGCAGGTCCCGGCCGTCCGCCCGCCAGACGGGTCGCCGCGCCGCGGATTTCGCTTCACGTGCCAGTTCCGAAGGAGCCCCGGCCCCATGGACTTCCTCAAACCACGGTACACGCCTATGAACCGCCGCCGTCGCATCTACGAGGGCAAGGCGAAGGTCCTCTACGAGGGACCGGAGCCGGGGACGCTCATCCAGCACTTCAAGGACGACGCGACCGCCTTCAATGCCAAGAAGCACGAGGTGATCGACGGCAAGGGCGTGCTGAACAACCGGATTTCCGAGTTCGTTTTCCAGCACCTCAACGACATCGGCGTGCCGACCCACTTCATTCGCCGCCTCAACATGCGTGAGCAGTTGATCCGCGAGGTCGAGATCATCCCGCTCGAAGTGGTCGTGCGCAACGTGGCGGCGGGCTCGCTTGCCCAGCGCCTCGGACTCGAGGAAGGCACCCAGCTCCCGCGCTCGATCATCGAGTTCTACTACAAGAACGACCAGCTCAACGACCCGATGGTGTCGGAGGAGCACATCACCGCGTTCGGCTGGGCAACGCCCCAGGAGATCGACGACATCATGGCGCTCGCCATCCGCGTCAACGACTTCCTGTCCGGCCTCTTCCTCGGCGTCGGCATCCGTCTCGTCGACTTCAAGATGGAGACCGGCCGCCTGTGGGAGGGCGACCTGATGCGCATCGTCGTCGCCGACGAGATTTCCCCCGATTCCTGCCGGCTGTGGGACATCAAGTCGTCGGACAAGCTCGACAAGGACCGCTTCCGCAAGGATCTCGGCGGGCTGATCGAGGCCTATACGGAAGTCGCCAAGCGTCTCGGCATCATGTCCGAGAACGAGAAGGTCCAGACCGGCGGCCCGCGCCTCGTGCAGTAGCGCCGGTGCCTTTTCGGCCGAAGTGAAGCCGGTTCGGCGTTCGAAAGCGCCGAACCTGAGAGACCTTCAGCGCGGCTCGGCCGGCTCCAGGCCGGTCCAGCCGCGGCGCAGGCGCAGATGGGTCGAGAGATCCGGATCGAAGCCCGGATGATAATGGGGGTCCTGCGCGAGCAGCGGCCCCCATCGCTTTTTGAACGCCTCGACCTCGCGTCGGTGGCGGGCGGCGGCCTCGGGCGAGGGCCGGCGGCTCGCCGATTCCCGGTGGTGAAGCACGGCACCGCCGACGTAGAGCGTACGCAGGCCCGAAGCGTTGAGGCGCAGGCAAAGATCGACGTCGTTGAAATCGATCGCGAAGGCCGATGCGTCGAAGCCGCCCGCGCGGGAAAACTTCTCCGCCTCGATGACGAGACAGGCGGCGGTCACGGCGGAGACGCTTCGGGTCGCGCGCAGGGCGCTGAAGTAGCCCGCCGCGTCGCCGGCGAAGTGACGGTGGCCGTGGGTGGCGAGACCGCCGGTCCCGAGCACGATACCGCCGTGCTGGATGCGGCCCTCGCCGTCGATCAGGCGAGCGCCGACGGCACCGACATCCGGGCGCAACGCCTCGCGGACCATGCGCTCCAGCCAATCCGGCGCCTCGGCCTCGACGTCGTTGTTGATGAAGGCCAGGAGGCTTCCACGCGCCTGCGCAGCCACGCGATTGTTGATGGCGGCGAAATTGAAGGAACCAGGACAGGCAACGACCCGCGCCGCGCCCTCCGCCTCAACGGAGCGGAAATAGGCGAGCGTCGCGGGCTCATGGCTGCCGTTGTCGCAGATCAGGATTTCCTTGCCGGGCCAATCGGTACGGTGACGCAGGCTCTCGATGCAGGGCCGGAGCAGGTCGAGCCGGTCGCGGGTCGGGACGATCAGGCTGACGAGGGGGCGCGGCTCCGGCAGGGATCTGCCGACGCGGACCACACCGTCCTCCTCGATAGCAGCCCACGTGGTCCCCTCCCCTGCCCGATCGAGGTCTCGCTCGACGGCCTTCAGCCGGGCTTGACGGCACGCCTGCAATCCCGCTCCCCCCCCTTCGAAACGTCCGACGGAGAGGATGCGCGGGAGGTGGCGCACGGCACCCGGGCCGAACCGGTCCGCGATTCCCAAGGCGAGGTCGAGAGCGGCAGCGCCGACGATGGGCGCTGCGTCAGCCGCGCTGGCGCGGCGGAGGGCGATCACGGGGCCGAGGTAATCGACGGATCGCAGATAATCCCGGTCGAAGGCCGGGCGCAGCAGCGGGAGCCAGGGGCCGCCGGGCCCTCGGCCGTACAGGGCGTCGCCGTACAAGGCGTGGAGTTCCGGATCGGCGAAGGCGGCGGAGATGGCTGCAGACGCGCCGGCCACGACCTGCTGGCCTGCGGCGGATAGCAGAACGATCGGGTGTCCCTCCGGTGCGATACGGATCGCGCCTCCTGCATCGGCCTCGATGCACTCGATCCCAGCCGCGGTAAGGGCGGCGAGCGGTTCACCGGATGGCGCGAGATCGGTGGGCCAATGCAGGTGATGGTGGGCACCAACCAGCGCGATAAAGCGCTGCGCCGCCCGCAGCCGCCGGCTCGAGAGACGGGTCAGCAGGATCGAGAGGGCCTGCCTCGGAGAGCGGAGGGCGCGTGCCATAAGCGTGAGGGGTCCCGGCACGGACTCGGCAGCGAAGCGCAGCGCATCGGGCAGCGCATCGGGCGCCCCCTGGGTGCTCATTCCAGTTCCTCGCCGAAGGTCGTGAGCGACAGGCCCGGATGGTAGAACGGATCGTGCCGGATCACGTCGCGCCAGCGCTCGGTAAAGGCGGCGGCCTCGCGCTTAAAACGCGCGCGGGCCGCGCCAACCGGCCGGCCGCGGCTCACCGATTCGAGGTGTGATAGAACGGCATGCGGTGTCCACACCGTCTTCCAGCCCCGGCCGCTGAGGCGCAGGCAGAAGTCGATGTCGTTGAAGTCGATCGGGAAGGTCTCCTCATCGAAGCCGCCGACGGCGCGATACTTCTCCCGTGCCACGGCGAGGCAGGCCGCCGTGACGCCCGAGACCTCGTGCGCCACGCGCAGGCGATCGAGGTGGCCGGGCGTGTCGGCGGGACGGCGGCGCAAGATGTGGCCGGCCTCGCCGCCGAGCCCGACCACCACGCCGGCGTGCTGGAGCCGGCCATCCTCGTAGAGGAGCTTCGCGCCGACGGCGCCGACCTCGGGGCGGGCGGCCTGAGCCACGAGGATGTCGAGCCAGTCGGGCCGCAGGACGGCCACGTCGTTGTTGAGCAGGACGAGGATCTCACCGCACGCCGCACGCGCGCCGGCATTGACCATCGCGGAGAAATTGAAGGGGTGCGGATGGGGCACGATCCGTACTCGCGGATCGCCGCGGAGCCGGTCGTACAGTGCGAGGACCGCAGGGTCCGTCGAGCCATTGTCCACGATGAGCAGCTCGATCGCGGGATAATCGGTCTTTTCGAAGATCCCCTCGGTGACCCGCGCGATGAGGTCGAGCCGGTCGCGCGAGGGAATGATCACGCTGACCAGCGGTGCCGGCTCGGGACGCGGCCAGTGCAGGTCGAGGCGGTTCTGCTGGAGCACCGCGTGCGCCGACGAATCCGTGGAGCGCAGGTGCCGGTCGAGGCGCGATGCGCGGGCGGACAGGTCGGCGGCGAACGGCTCACGGCGGCACAGGACCCGCGGGATGTGGGCGACGCGGGTTGCCGTCCCAACTGCAAGGTCGAGGGAGAGCGCGGCGTCTTCTGGTGAGCCCACCGGCTCAACCGGCACGGTGGCGAGGAAGGCATTCGAGACGAGAGCGGGCGCGCCGACATAGCCGGTGACGAGGGCGAGGTCAGGGCTCCAGTCCGGCTTAAGGCGTGG
This sequence comes from Methylobacterium sp. R2-1, assembly GCF_014191355.1. Lineage (GTDB taxonomy): Bacteria > Pseudomonadota > Alphaproteobacteria > Rhizobiales > Beijerinckiaceae > Methylobacterium. The sequence goes on along the minus strand of NZ_JACHWM010000015.1, from coordinate 170,846 downwards.
CCCGACCGCTCGGCCGCCAGTCTCTTCGTCAGCATAGACCATCTCAGCCGCCTCGGTCTCGAAGCCGCTCGCGAGGAGGCTCAGCGCCTCTGGGGCCAGGACGTCCCCGGGACGCAGCAGGCCGAGCAGGTCGGCCTCTCCGCAAAGGTCCCGGAGCGTGGCGGCCGGATTCCATTTGCCTGATGACACGCGCGGATCGGTCCCCGCAGGCTTCGCCGGCGGATTGCGGTCCATCCAGGCGATGAGAAGCGACCAGTTCTGATGGCTCTGCGCACGCAAGCTCGCCACGCTGCGTGCCACCGCATCGGCCCGTGCGAAGGAAGCATGCAGGACAATGCGGATGTTGGCACCCGATCCCGGTTCGCTCGGAGGCGACCGAAACAGGCGCGGGGCCCTCCAGGCCGGATAGCGGGCGAGAGGCGACACCGCGCACGCCCCGCGCAGGCTGTCCCGCCAGCGTCGCTCGTCGCGCGCGAGGCTCGCGCGCAACGCTGCGGCAGCCCGCAACGGACGCTTCAGCAGTGCTTCCGCGAAGACGCTCGCGCTGCTGCGCAGCCCGATCCGCTCCAGCACGAAGCCCGGCTCCGCGGCAATCTCGACGCCCTCGCAATCCCCTGGCAGGTAGCCGAGCCAGCGCGCGGCACCGAGTGCGAGCCCTGGCAGCACGAAGCTGTCGCAGCGGCCTCCCGCGCGCAGCAGGCGCAGCAAGGGTCGCTGCGGCCGGGCGCGTGCGGGCAGCGTGTAGGTCAGGACGATCCAACGGCCCTGCCGCATGGCGCGGACGGTGTCCGGCAGGACGAGGCGGCGATCGAACAGGGGATCATCGGTGGGTGCGAGCGAGAACGGCACCTCCCGGCCTCGCCACACGTCCCGCCATTTGCCCCGCCGGGAGCTCCGCCAAGCGCCCCGTGATAGATCAGGGTTGGCGATTCCGTCCTCCGGCACGTTTCGAGCCGTACGGTGAAGGCGACGCCATCATTGCTCGGCCGCGGCCTCACCCTGCGCTTCCGTCGCCGCGGGTGCGCGCTTCGGCCGGCGCGCGACCGGCTTCGCTCGAGCCGGCGCGCCGGTCAGCGTCACCTCGATATCGTAACTCATCGCCTTATCGGCGGGCACGCTCAGATCGTTCTCGATCACCGTCGCCTCGCCCTGTGCGGCGCCGGACGGCACCGTCACGGCGACACGGTGGGTCCGCGCCATGACGGGCTGCTCGTTGTACTTCACGGCGATGGTGACCGGGGCCTCGAAGCGCCCGGCGGCACCGGCCGGTCCGAGGAGCGCACGCAACTCGACGCCGACCCGCACAGCCACCGATCCATCCGGCCGCGCCTTGCACTCGCGGCTGAGCCGGCCGAACACGATCTGGTGCCGCAGACGGGTCTTGTCCCCCGCGGCTCCGGCAAAGGCCTGGATCGCGGCGCCTCCGTCCGGCACGAAGACCGGCGGGCAGTAGACATCGTCGGGATCCTGTGCGCGCGGCGCGGCGATGGACGGTGCGCTCCCCTCGCCCCCGCTGAACATGTTCTTGAAGAAGCCGCCGGGTTCGGCACGCACCGAGCCCGGAACGGCCATCACCAATCCGGCAAAAATGATCAAGGCTCTGCGCATCGTCTGACCGTCCCCTGCCCTTCCCTGGCGATCCCCTCGAACGCTCCGGAGCCGAACGATCCTATTTGAGCGAGTCGAAACCGGGGCCGAACCCCTTCATCGAGACTGGTATCCCGACCCCTTCCTCCGGCGTCTGGAAGACGATGAAGGTCGATTGCGACCCGTTGCGCAGCGATTTGATGAGGCCCTCGTCCATCACCACCTCGGCGACGCAGCCGGTCGTCAGGCAACGCACGAAGCTCGCACGGCCGATATCGGTCTGATCAATCTTGAGGCCGAGGCCTGACGGCAGGAGCACACCGAGCGGAGCCACCACGCGCAGCAGGTAGCCGCGGTTGTCCGCGGTCTTCAGCACGATGACGACGAGGTTGAGGTTCGGCCGGTCTTCCGCCGCCACGTACTGAACCAGGGCGCATTGCTCGGCCTTGGCCCCAGCCGGCGTCTCGCAGCGCAGCTGCCAGTCATCGAAGGTCTTGCGCACGGTCCCCTGGGCCTGCGCGGCACCGCCTCCGGCCAGGATCGTGGCAGCGGTCGCGGCCGCCAGCGCCAGATGACGGCTGCCCTCCGGCCGAACCGCGCGAACCAGGCCCGCAAACAAACTCATACGAACTCCGATCGATCGCTTCGTGGGACGGCGTCCGGCTCGGGCGGGCGCTCCTCGCGCTGGCGCAGTCGAGCCCTTCTGGAAGCGCCGCGCGGGCTCGGGCGTTGGGACCATGCAGGGTCCCCGGTGTCAAGCAATCGCGGCGAGGGTGTGTCGGGATTGAGGCAAAGCGGCTACCCCTCGCCGTCGCCCTGCCCTACAGTAAGGCCAAGCTCCCCTTCATCCGAGGAACCCGCCATGCGCCGCCTCGCCTGCTCCTTCGCCCTCGCCACACTCGCCATTGCGCTGGGTTCCGGAGGTGCCTCCGCTCTGTCGCTGCCCTTCGAGGAAGCGGATTACCTGCCGCCCGAAGCCACGACGACCTATATCGAGCGCTCGCTCAACCATCAGGCGCCGCTCACCATCGAGCACCCGCCGGTGGAGCGGAATCCGCGCGGGCGTCTCCGCGGCGATGCGGCGGCCATCGCGGGCTTCTGCCGGGATGGCGGTACCGTGCTGCGCCGCGACGCGTCGGGCCGCCCGACCTACCTGCGTCAGCGCGAGGTCTGCGACAACGTCGCGCCCCGCACGATGTGGCCGGGCCACGTCAATCCGCGTCCGGCTTGGCCGGCGGAGCCGACTGCGGCTCGCCGCCGGGCCGTCGTGACGAAGTACTGAGCCGACGTTTTCAACCGTAGCGGTGCAGCTCGGAGCCGTGCCGCTTCAGCCAGCGCTCCGCTTCCTCGACGTGGGGGCAGAGTTCGTTGGCGAGCGCCCAGAAGCGAGGGGAATGGTTCATTTCCCGCAGATGCGCCATCTCGTGGGCGACAAGGTAATCGAGCACCACCGGCGGCGCGAGGATCAGCCGCCAGGAGAAGTTCAGCTCGCCACGGGCCGTGCAGGAGCCCCAGCGACTGCGCGTGTCGCGCAGCGTCACCCGCGCCGGGCGCTGGCCGAGGCGGGCCGCATAGACCGCCACCGAGTGGGACAGGTCGCGTCGCGCCTCCCGCATCAGGAACTCGCGGACGCGGCGCGGCATGTGAGCCGGATCGCCCGGAACGGCGAGGGTCGCGCTCGCGGGATCGGACTCGGCGGCGCCCCGTCCCTCGCGCGGCACGATCCGATGCGGCACACCGCGCAACGGGATGACCGAGCCCGCCGCGAACGGCACCCGCTCCGGCAGCTTGGCGAGGCGGGTGGCGATCCAACCACCATGGCTCTGGGCGAATTTCTGCGCGGTGGCGAGTGACGAGCGGGTCGGCAGCGTGAGGACCACGGCGCCGGTGGCGCTGGAGACCCGCAGGGTCAGCCGGCGCGCGGCCGGGCGCCGCAGAATCGCGATGCGGAAGATCTGGCCCTCATGGGCGATCTCGATGTGATCCGGATCCGGCCGTCGCAGCAGGGCGCGCGTCATGGCGGCGAACCTAGCCGCAGGCGGGCGGCTCAGCCATCCCAGCAATCCCTCTCTCACCGGAAATTCGCCTGCCAAAAATGCACTCGCCCTGCGATCAGGCGTGTCCCTCCATCTCTCGCACGAAGCGGGCGATGCGCGGAGCGATGACGGAGCGGAAGCGGGAGCCGTTGAACACGCCGTAATGCCCCACCTTCTCCTGCAGGTGATACGCCTTGCGGGCATCGGGCAGGTTCGGCGTGAGGTCGAGAGCGGCCTTGGTCTGACCGACGCCGGAGATATCGTCGTTCTCGCCCTCGACGGCGAGGATGGCGCAGCGCCGGATCGCCGAGAGATCCACCAGCCGGCCGGCATGGCGCATCCGTCCGCGCGGCAGGGCGTGATCGACGAACACGGTCTGCACGGTCTGAAGGTAGAACTCCGCCGTCAGGTCCATCACCGCGAGATACTCGTCGTAGAAGTCGCGGTGTTTCTCCGCCGAGTCGCCGTCCCCGGTCACGAGGTGGTGGAACATGTCGGTATGGGCGGTGACGTGGCGGTCGAGGTTCATCGCCATGAAGCCCGAGAGCTGCAGGAAGCCCGGATAGACCCGGCGCATCGCCCCCGGATACAGGGGCGGGACCACCGTGATGCAGTTCTTCTCGAACCAGCCCATGCCGCGCTCCTGCGCGAGACAGTTCACGGCGGTCGGCGAGCGGCGGGTGTCGATCGGTCCGCCCATCAGGGTCATCGAGACCGGTATGTGGGCCGAATTCGCCGCCTCCATCAGCGCGACCGCGGCGAAGACCGGCACGGCGGGCTGGCAGACCGCCATGACGTGCAGGTCCGGCCCGAGATCGCGGAACATCGCCTGCAGGTAGTCGATATACGTGTCGAGGTCGAAGCGCCCGTCCAGCAGCGGCACCATCCGCGCGTCGGACCAGTCCGTGATGAAGACCCGATGATTGGGCAGCATCGCCTCGACGGTGCCGCGCAGGAGCGTCGCGTAATGACCCGACATCGGCGCCACGATCAGGAGCTTGGGCTGGGGCTCAGAAAGCCCGGCCGGGAGCGCTCGGTCGAACGCGATCACGCGAGCGAAGGGCCGTTCCCAGACGACGCGCTCCGAGACCGGAACGATCCGGCCGTCGATCACGGTCGTCGGCAGGTCGAAGGCCGGCTTGCCGTAGCGGCGGGTCAGGCGCTCGAACATCTCGAGCGCGGCGGCCGTCGAGCGGGCATAGGGGCCGTAGGCCAGGGGGTTGCCCGGATTTCCGAGACTGTGCCGCGCCGCATCCGCCACGAGGCGGGCCGGCGTCAGCATCGCGCGCGCCGTCTCGTACCAGACATACGCCAGATCCATTTCGGCACTCCCCGTTCCGGTCAGCAGCTCGACCGTCGCCGAGCCTATCGTATGTTGCGGCCGGAGAAATCCGGCAAAACCACGCGTCCGGCCGCGGCATCTGTGGACTGCCCGGTGGACGCGCCCCAGGGCAGCCCTATCGTAGCCGCACCATGATGGAAGCGGCCCACGAAACCCTCACACCGACGGGCCGCCACCTGCGGCTCGACACCTTCGTGCGCCTGCGCTGGCTCGCGCTCACCGGACAGAGCGCGGCAGTCGTCGGTGCCCAGTTCGGTCTCGGCCTCAACCTGCCCTTCGGCTGGTGCTTCCTCGTCATCGCCGCCTCGTGCTGGCTCAATCTGGCGCTGCGGATCCGTTTCCCCGCGAGTTACCGCCTGAGCGATGATTCGGCAGCGCTCCTGCTCGCCTTCGACATCGTCCAGCTCGCAGGCCTCCTGTTCCTGACCGGCGGGCTGCAGAACCCGTTCTCGCTCCTGTTCCTCGCGCCGGTGCTGATCTCGGCCACCGCCCTGCCGCCGGAGCGGACCCTGGCGCTCGGGCTGCTGGCGGTGGGGCTCGCGACCCTGCTCGCCCTCGTCCACCGCCCGCTGCCCTGGTTCGCCGACGGGCGGATCGAGCTGCCCTTCCTCTACGTGTCGGGGGTCTGGACCGCGATCCTGCTCGGCACCGCCTTCACCGGCGTCTACGCATGGCGCGTGGCGGAGGAGACGCGTCAACTCGCGCGGGCACTCGCGGCGACCGAACTGGTGCTCGCCCGCGAGCAGCACCTCTCGCAGCTCGACGGGCTCGCCGCAGCGGCGGCCCATGAACTCGGCACCCCTCTCGGCACCATCATGCTCGTCGCCAAGGAACTCGACCGGCAGCTCGGCCCCACCGCCTCGCCGGCCATCGCCGAGGATCTGAGCCTGCTGCGCGACCAGGTGGACCGCTGCCGGGGGATCCTCTCAAAGCTCACCTCCATGGGCGAGGAGACTGAGGAGGGCGAAACCTTCCTCCAGACCGTGACCTTCGGCCATCTCATCGAGGAACTGGTCGCTCCCCAGCGCGCCCTCGGCATTGCCGTCGATGTCTCGAAACAGGGCGAGGGAACGGAGCCGGTCTGCCGCCGAAACCCCGGCGTGATGTTCGGGCTCGCCAACATCCTCGACAACGCCGTCGACTTCGCCGAGTCGCGGGTTCTGATCGAGGCCCGCTGGACCGCCGAACGCGTCACGCTGACGATCCGCGACGACGGGCCGGGCTTCCCCAGCGAAGTGCTGCTGCGGGCCGGCGAACCCTACGTCACCACCCGGGGCCGCGACCGCTCGCGCAATCCCGACGAAGCGGGTGGAGGGCTCGGGCTCGGCCTGTTCATCGCCAAGACGCTGATTGAACGCTCCGGCGCTCAGCTTCTTCTTTCGAACATCACGGAACCGGGCACCCATGGCGCCCTGGTGCGTGTGACCTGGGCACGTCACGTTTTCGAGAGGGAGGCGATTGTGCCCCATCGCGTTGCGCACAATTCTCTGCGACCCCTAACAGAACGCGATGCCGCACCCATATAATGCACATAGATGACACGAACCGACGAGGAGCGCCGCATGCTGACGCAGAGCGGGACGACGGTGCCAGGCTCGGACACCGCTTTTCTTTCCGATTCCGATCCTCTCTCCGCCTTTAGCGATCGCAGCCTGCTGATTGTCGACGACGACAAGCCGTTCTCGACCAGGCTTGCCCGGGCGATGGAATCGCGCGGCTACGAAGTGCATGTGGCCGAGAGCGTCAGCGAAGGCGTCGCTGCCGTAGAGACCAAGGCGCCCGCCTTCGCCGTGATCGACATGCGGCTCGGAGACGGCAATGGGCTCGACGTGATCGCCCGCCTCAAGGAGCGTCGCCCCGAGGCCCGCGGGGTGATCCTCACCGGTTACGGCAACATCGCGACCGCCGTAACCGCAGTGAAGCTCGGTGCTTTCGACTATCTCGCCAAACCCGCCGATGCCGACGAAATCCACGGTACGCTGATGGCGCAACCGGGCGAGCGCGCCGACCCGCCGGAGAACCCGATGTCGGCCGACCGGGTGCGTTGGGAGCATATCCAGCGGGTCTATGAGCTGTGCGGGCGCAACGTCTCCGAGACGGCGCGGCGCCTGAACATGCACCGTCGCACGCTCCAGCGCATCCTCGCCAAGCGCGCGCCGCGCTGACAGAGAGCCTGACACGTTGAAGGATCGGAAGGCCGGCGGAGCACCGCCGGCCGTTTCTTTTTTCCACCTGATCGCACCACTCTTCTCTCGAACATGCGGAGGACCGCCGGTGGGAACGGTTGCGCCGGACACCGGCCTCAGGCTAGTTCGCCGCTCAATGGGTTGAACAGGCTTACGCGGGTATGCGGAACCTCATAACGATACTCGGCCTGATGGTGCTGGTCGGCACGGAAGTGTTCGCCGCCGCCATCGCCGCCGGCTGGGCGCTCGCCGGACTGCTCGATCTGGGCGACCGCGTCGGTCACGTCCTCATGGGCCTGTTCAGCCTCGTCGCCGCCTGGATCATGGTCCAGCTCTGGCGCCGTGCCACCGAGGCAGAGCCGATCGGATCGGCCAAGCGTCGGTAGTGGGATTTCCCGCGGTGACGCAGTCGCGAAATCGCGATAAAATTTCGTCCTCCGGCGAGCAGCGTGTCACCTGCGCTCGGATCGAATGTCTGAATCCGGGTTTTCCGCACGCGGTCGAACGCCGTCGCTTTCGTTCCCGGCCTCATCGCTCCCTCGCGGCGCGGCCCGCCCATCTTCCAAACGAGTGCCTGCCATGAAAGCCCGCATCGTCGTCACCTTGAAGACCGGCGTTCTCGACCCTCAGGGGAAGGCGATCGAGGCGGCCCTGAAGTCGTTCGGCATTCAAGAAGTTTCCGGGGTGCGCCAGGGCAAGGTGTTCGACCTGGAGGTCGACTCCGACAATCGCGAGCAGGCCGAGGCGACGCTGAAGGCCGCCTGCGAGAAGCTGCTCGCGAATACCGTCGTCGAGAACTACACCGTCGAGATCGCCTGATGCGCGCAGCCGTCGTCGTCTTTCCGGGCTCGAATCGCGATGGCGACGTGGCTCGGGCGCTCCGTCGCTCCGGTGCGGAAGTCGTCAGCGTCTGGCACGCCGACACGGAACTGCCCGCGGGCACCGACCTCGCGGTGGTGCCGGGCGGCTTCTCCTATGGCGATTACTTGCGCTGCGGCGCCATCGCCGGCCGCGCGGCGGCCATGGACGCGGTGCGCGCGCACGCTGCCCGCGGCGGCCTCGTGCTCGGTATCTGCAACGGTTTTCAGATCCTGTGCGAGTCGGGTCTCCTGCCGGGCGTGCTGATGCGCAACGTCAACCGCCGCTTCATCTGCCACCGGCAGTTCCTGCGCGTCGAGCGCACCGATACGCGCTTCACCTCGGCCTACACCGAGGGTCAGGTCATCGACGTCTGCGTGGCGCATGGCGAGGGTAACTACTTCGCCGATCCCGAGACGATCCAGCGGCTCGAGGGCGAGGGCCGCGTCGCCTTCCGCTACTGCGACGCCACCGGCACGCTGACGGAGGATGCGAACCGCAACGGCTCGCTCAACTCCATCGCCGGCATCTATTCCGAGCAGCGCAACGTGCTCGGCATGATGCCCCATCCGGAGAACTTCGTGGACGGCCTCGTCGGCGGCACCGACGGCAAGGGCCTGTTCGACAGCTTGGCGGCCTGAGGGTTTTCACTCGACCGTCTCCGTCATCGCAAGGCGGAGCCGAAGCGATCCAGCGGCGCGTGGGCTGCCGGATCGAGCTCCGCCGAACCGCGAGAGCTCGACACGGAGGGGTCTTCAGTGCCCCTCGAACTCCATCAGCGTGCGGACCGTGACGCCGAGGTCACGCAGGCGCTGAGCGCCGCCGATCTCCGGCAGGTCGATGACGAAACAGGCGGCGACCACCTCCGCGCCGAGCTGGCGCAGCAGGTTCACCGCCGCCGTCGCGGTGCCGCCGGTGGCGATGAGGTCGTCGACGAGGATTACCCGGTCGCCCGGCTTGATCGCATCGACGTGAATCTCGATCTCGTCGGTGCCGTATTCGAGGGCGTAAGCCGTCGAGACGGTCTTGTGGGGCAGCTTGCCCTTCTTGCGGATTGGCACGAAGCCCGAGGAGAGCTGATGCGCCACCGCCCCGCCGAGGATGAAGCCCCGCGCCTCGATGCCCGCGACCTGATCGATCCGCCCGCCCGCATAGGGGTGCACCAGCGAATCGACCGCGCGGCGGAACGAGCGCGGATCGCTGAGTAGGGTGGTGATATCGCGAAAAATGATGCCGGGCTTCGGATAATCGGGGATCGAGCGGACCGAGTCCTTCAGGGCGGAGTGGCGACGGGCTTCCATGCGGGGCGCTCGATTGACGACGATGCGTGGGGTTAGATCAGAACGAACGGCGGCCGGCCAGGGCGCCTGCAGCCCTAGGCAGCGGCCTTGCGCAACAGGCCGATCAGTTCGCGGTGCAGCACCTCGTTGCCGCAAGCCACCGAGCGGGCGGCGAGCGGCTCGGCGCCGCCATCGGCGCTGGTGACGAAGCCGCCGGCCTCGCGCACGAGGATGATCCCCGCCGCGATGTCCCAGGTCTGGAGATCGCGCTCCCAGTAGAGGTCGGTTCGGCCACAGGCGACGTAGGCGAGGTCGAGCGCCGCCGAGCCGAGCCGGCGGGTGCCGCCGGAGACCGCCATTACTGCAGCGACCTCCTTGAGCAGCCGTCCGTGGCTGCCGCGGCCGAGATAGGGCGTGCCGTAGGCGACCAGCGCGTCGGCGAAGTCCTGGCGGCCGGAGACGCGCAGGCGCCGATTGTTGAGGAAGGCACCCTTGCCGCGCTCGGCGATGAACAGCTCATCCTTGACCGGATCGTAGATCACGCCGGCGACAATCTGGCCGTCGCGCTCCAGCCCGACCGAGATCGCGAAATGCGGGATGCCGTGCAGGAAGTTCGTCGTGCCGTCGAGGGGATCGACGTGCCAAGTATGGCTCCTGTCGGTACCCTCGATGTTGCCGCTCTCCTCCATGATCAGGCCGTAGCCGGGTCGCGCCTTCATCAGCGCGTCGCGCAGCACCTCCTCCGCCTTCTTGTCGGCGGCCGAGACGAAGTTGCCGGGGCCCTTGCGGGAGACCTGAAGGTTCTCGATCTCGCCGAAGTCGCGCTTGAGCCCGCGGGCGGCCTTGCGCACGGCATCGACCATGACGGTCATAAGGGGAGAGTTGATCATGCGGTCGGCTCGAAGCCCGCGAGGGGCACCTTGCTGGAAGAAGAATCTGTCAGCGCTTCTATACGCCTCGCGCCGCAGCGCCAGGGGTGATCGGCGCAGGGCCGGTATCCGGCGGGGGTTGCCGAGCGGGATGCGCGGCCCTCACGCGAGGCTTGCGAGGAACCGGGCCGCCACTCCCCGCGGATCGGGCCCGCGCATCCCGCCGCCCATGACGGCGACGCCCGCCGCCCCGGCCGCACGACAGTCGCGGGCGTTGTCCGGATCTATCCCGCCGAGCGCGAAGACCGGCAGGCGCTGGACCGCCGCGGCACGCAGGGCGTCGAGGCCGAGCGCGGGGCCGTAGCCGGGCTTGCTCGCAGTCAAAAAAATCGGGCTGAGCGTGGCGTAGTCGGCACCCGCCGCCTCGGCTGCCGCGATCTCGGCAACCGAATGGGCCGAGAACCCGATCAGCGCCGCGGCGCCGAGGATTTTGCGCGCCGTGCGGATGCCGTCGATCCCGGCGGAGCCCGGCAGGTGCACACCCTGTGCGCCCGTTTCGGCGGCGAGATCCCCATCGCCGCCGACGACCAGATGGCCGCCGACCGGTTCGAGGATCGCGATCAGGTCGCGGGCGAGATCCCGCCGCGCCGCCCGCTCGAGATCGCGGTCACGCAGCCAGACGAAGCGGGCGCCGCCCGCGACCGCCGCCCGGACGGTTTCAGAGAGCGGCCGATCCGCGCCGTGGCGGTCGGTGACGACGAGGAGGGGCGGAAGCCTCACCCGCCCTCACGACCCGACGAGGCCGAGCTGCGGGCTCGACGGCTCGGCCCGGCCGCGGCGCGGGATGCGCCCGGCCAGATGCGCGAGCCGGCCCGCCTCGACGGCGTGGCGCATGGCGCCGGCCATCCGCACCGGATCGTCGGCTTTGGCCACCGCGGTGTTGATGAGGCAGGCCGCCGCCCCCAGCTCCATGGCGATCACCGCGTCCGAAGCGGTGCCGATGCCGGCATCGACGATCACCGGCACCTTCGCCCGACGGCAGATCAGTTCGATATTGGCCGGGTTGGCGATCCCCATGCCGGAGCCGATCAGCGAGCCCATCGGCATCACCGCGGCGCAGCCGAGATCGACCAGCCGCTCGCAGATCACGGGATCGTCGTTGCAGTAGGGCAGCACCGTGAAGCCGTCATCGACGAGGTGGCGGCAGGCTTCGAGCAGCTCGGTTACGTCCGGGTAGAGCGTCTCGCGGTCGCCGATCACCTCGACCTTGATCCAGTCGGTCCCGAGCGCCTCGCGGGCGAGCTCGGCGGTCATGATCGCGTCGCGGGCGGTCTCGCAGCCGGCGGTGTTGGGCAGGAAGCGCGCGCCCTTCAGCTTCTGGAAGGTGTCCGAGCCGTGGCCCTGGAGAGAGACCCGGCGGATCGAGGCGGTGACGACCTCGGCCCCCGAGGCGCGCACGGACTGCGCCATGATCTCCTGGCTGGGGTAGCCCGCCGTGCCGATGAACAGCCGCGAGGAGAGCCGGATGCCGGCGATCTCCAGGGCGTCGTCCCCATTGGCGGATGTCTGCGCGAGGGTGGTGTCGTGATGGTTCATGCGCTCAGCCTCCCTGCATGGCACGGACGATCTCGATGCGATCGCCCTCGTTGAGGGCCGTCTGGCCCCAAGCGGATTTCCGCACGACGCGGCCGTTGACGGCGATGGCGATGCCTTCAGAGCTCTCGATGCCCCGCTCCTCGGCCTCGGCGGCAAACAGGGCGGCGAGGTCCGGCACCTCGCGTTCGCAAGGCTCTCCGTTGACGGTCAGCCTCATGCCACAGCCCTCCCAACATTCTCGGTGGCACTGACCTTGTTCGGTGCTGCGAAGCGCGCCCGACCGAAGCCGCGGGCGAAGTCCGGCAGCGCGCCCTCGGCGACGAGAGTGGCGACTGCATCGGCGGTAGCAGGCGCGAGCAGGTAGCCGTTGCGATGATGGCCGGTTGCCACGACGAGGCCGGGTACGGCCTCCTCGATGATCGGTGCGTCGTCGTCCGAGGTTGGGCGGAAGCCGCTCCAGACCGCGTCGATCTCCATCTCCTCGATGCCCGGCAGAACGCGCCGCGCCCCTTCCAGCAGAGCGAACAATCCGCCCGCGGTGACGCCGCTGTTGAAGCCGCAATCCTCCACCGTAGCGCCGACGATCAGGTGCCCGTCGCCCTTGGGCGCCATGTGCACCGCATCGGTCCAGACCATGCGGGAGAGGGTGCCGGTGCGTTTCGTGGTGCGAAGCGCAAGCGACTGGCCCTTAAGCGGTCGTACTGGAAGAGCAAGGTCGTCGGGCAACAGCCCCGCCTCCCCGCTCCACGCGCCCGCGGCCAGGATCACTGCATCAGCCGCGAGCATGCGGCCGGCGGCCCGAAGGCCGGTGACGCGACCGCCCTGGCGCTCCAGCCCCTCCACCGCGACGCCCTCGACGATCACGACGCCCGCCGCCTCGCAGGCGCCGAGCAGCGCCTCCATCACGAGGCGGGGATCGACCTGCGCATCGAGGGGGCAGAGGATGCCGGCGGTGACGTTGGGGCGCAGCAGCGGCTCGCGGGCGCGCACCTCCGGGCCGGAGAGCCACTCGGCGGCGACACCCGAGCGCCGCTGCAGATCGTGGCGGAAGCGCAGGCGCTCCACCTCGTCGCGGCCGATGGCGATCACGAGAGTGCCGTCGTCGCGGTAATCGATCTCTTTGCCGGACGCCGCCTGGAGCGCGTCGCGGAAGCCGGGCCAGCGGCGCAGGGATTCGAGCGCCAGCGGCAGCAGCAGGTCGGAGCCGGGCTCGTGCTCGGCGGCGGGGGCGAGCATGCCGGTGGCGGCGAGGCTCGCGCCGCTGCCGACGCTCCCGCGCTCCACCACGGTGACCGTTCGGCCGGCCTGCGCCAACCGCCACGCGATCGACAGGCCGATCAGCCCGGCGCCCACAACGGTGATGTCGGTCCGCTGCGGCAGTTCGGCCGCACGCGGGCGCATCGCGAGGCTGCGGCGCTGGCCGATCGGCGAGGTCAGCAAGTCGGACATCGGAAAACGGGCCTTCCGCGGATCTGCCCGCAGGAACTGGCACCATGTGCTTCTCGAAGAAGCGGGGTCTGCTCGATCCGAGCGACCCTCAGGTCCAATCCCTACGCCGGTATGAGCCGGATCAGGTTCGAAGGATTTCCGCGCTGCCGGTGACGGCGATAGCGGTTTCTCAGCCCCTTGGCGGGGATCTCCCTGGAACATCTCGGATGTGGGCCCAGCCGGCCGCTCGGTCAATCCCTCTCGAATGGGGATCAAGCGATTCGACCTACGGAGCGCACGGCACGTCACGCGTGGCGCCGTGGCCGAAGGCGCGTTCTTGAAAGAATTATTCCGCGGCCGCGGCCTTCGCGGTCGGTCGACGTCCGGGGCGATAGACCATCATCGGCTCCTCGAATCCGTCGAGGGCATGGCTTCCGAGCGGTTCGGGATCGCCCCAGAGGAAGTCCACGAACGGCTTCGACATCAGGAGCGGCTCCTGAAGTGTGCGGTTGAGCCGCGCGAGACGGCTCGCGAGGTTCACGTCGCGGCCGATCACCGTAAAGTCGAGCCGGGTTCCGGAGCCCACATTGCCGTAGGCTGCCTCACCGTGATGCAGGGCGATGCCAGCATCGACTGCCGGCTCCCCCTCGCCAAAGCGTCCGACCGTGTTCGCCTCGGTGAGCGCCGCGAGCGCCGCCTCGGCCGCCGTGAGCGCGCTCTTGGCCGCGCCGCCGAGGTCGTCGCCCGACTCGCGGAAGATCGCGAGCAGGCCGTCGCCGAGATATTTCAGCACCTCGCCGCCCTCCCGCTCGATCGGCGGGACGAGGCAATCGAAGAACGCGTTCAGGAGATCGACCGCCCCCTCCGGCGTCCGGTTGGCGGACAGGCGCGTATAGTCGCGCATATCCGCGAAAAGGATCGCTGAGCGGATGCGGCGCACCTGCCCGCGCCGGATGTCGCCTGAAAGGATCGCCCGGTGCGGCTCGTCGCCGACATAAATGCGCAGAACCGTGTCGAGCTGCTTGTTGAGCAGCCGCATCTCCATCACGGCGGCGAGCGCGGGCATGACGAAGCGCAGAATCGCGATGTCGTCGTCACGAAAACCGCCATCGGCACGCGTGGCGAAGGTGATGCCGTTCTTGGTGCCGTTGGTGAAGATCAAGGGCGCGATGAGGTAATGCGTGTAACCCGCGGCCTTCAATTCGGGAATGATCGCGAAGGCGTCGTCGTCAGTCTCCGCGAGGTCGAGGCTCAGCCACTCGCCGGATTCGTGCACGGCGTAGAACGGGCTCGCCTGGTAGGCCTTCGCGGAGACCTCGCCGTGGGGAAACAGCCGCACCGTCGAGCCTGCACCGCGAGTCCAGACGCGGCCGACGCCCGAATACTCGGAATGAAGCGTGTCGATGGCCGTGGAGGCTCGGTCGATCGGCACGCCGATGGCGTTGAGGCGCTCGGCGAGCCCCGCGAGCAGATCGTCGGCCTTCGGCAGCCGAGCGCCCTCACCGAGCAACCAGTCGCGGATGCCAACGCAGGGTTGAAGTGCTCCGAACGGGACGTCCTCGGCTTCCGATCCGTCGGCGAGAGCCGTCGGCGTTGGTCTCGGGGCGTCCGCGTCGCGCATCGGGGGAAGGTGGGTCCTCGGATCGCCAAAGCAAGGCTTCGCGCCGAGCACCAGCCGCGCTCGGAGTCCATGATCGGAGACGGAGTCCCGGCAGGCCGAACGCTGACTAAGCGAGCTTGGCCGCATCGTGACGCGGCCGACCGAGCGATACCGACAAACATGACGGAATCGGCAGCCTGGATCAACCGATCGAACCCATCCGACAGAGGCCGTCATCAGGCGAGGCAACACGCTGGCATCTCGAGGCATCCCCCGGTGCGATGTCAGCGGGATGTCTCAATTCTGGAACCGCCCTGCCATCCAAGAGGCTCGGCCCAAGGGCCAAGAGCAAAACCTGAAAATGTTCAGAGAGCCGTCCGGTCGATTGCCGCTTGAATGACCACGCTCAACAATGCGCGAGCGAGAGGATTTCAGGAAGATACATCGCTTGCGAACGCCTGACGAGGCCCGATAAAGAGGGTGGATCAGATCGAATAAATTTTCTTTTCTTGCATCTCGTGTCAAAACAATCGTTCATCTTCACTTCCGAGGCTGACGGCTTCGAGGGCTACCAGGCGCTTTACTCGAGCGGAGCCGACGTCGTGGTGACCGACACGCCGTTTCACGCCCGGGTGGAGGCGCATCGATTCGGCCGGATGAACGTCTTCGAGCGCTCCTTGAGCGGCGTCGAGCATCGGCGCGACCGGGCCCGTGTACGCCGCGACGGCTTCGATCACTTCACGCTTCAATACCTGCGCAGCGGCACGTTCTACGGGGGTGCTCTCGACGCGGAGCGGCGCCTCGCCCCTGGCGAGATCATCCTGTTCGATCTGACCCGCCCCCAGCGTACGCGCCTCGAGTCGGCGCGTTACGTCACCGTGAGCCTAAGCCGGGAACTGGTCGAGGCGGCGGCGCCCGAGGTGAGCCGCTTTCATGGCCAAGTCCTGCCGGAAGCGGTGTCGGGGCTGCTCGGCGACCTGATGGGATCGCTCGCCCGGCGGGCCGCGGCGACCACGCCGGACACCGCGGCGAGTACCGCCCTCGCGTTGACCGAACTGCTAGCGGGCGCCCTCGGACAGGTCAGGCCCGACGGCGAGGTCTCGGGTACCCTCATCTCCGATCTGCGGCGGCGGCGTGCGGAGGCGTTCATCGACGCACGGCTGAACGACCCATCGCTCGACGTGTCGATGGTCGCACGGGGCTCTGGGTTGTCGCGGAGCGCCCTCTATCGCCTATTCGAGCCGACGGGCGGCGTCGCGCAGCACATCCTGACACGTCGGCTCGAACGGTTGAGCGCAGCGCTCCGCAGCCCGCGGGAGACCCGTTCGATCACGACCCTCACCCTCGATCACGGCTTCGTCAGCGAGAGCCATTGCAGCCGTGCCTTCCGCAGCACGTTCGGCCTGCCGCCGGGCCGCTATCGCGCCGAAATGCGCCTTCCGCGCGCGGGCGCCCTGGACGAGCCTCATCCCGGCGAGAGTGCGGCGAGTCTCTTGTCCGCGTGGTCGCGCTCCCTCGCCTGAACGCGCGATGTCAGCGACCTCCAGGAACCCGCATTCGGGTACCATGCCCGCGCGGGCCGGTCTCGCGGGATGGCCGCTCGTCGCGCTGCTGGCGGCGATCCAGTTCGCGGCTTTCAGCGACCGATTTCTCCTCACCCTGGTCGCAACCCCGCTCAAGCAGACGCTGGCGCTCAGCGATACCCAACTCGGCCTGCTCCAAGGCTCGGCCTTCGCCCTCCCCTACGCTCTCGCCCTTCCGCTGCTCGGCATCGTGGCCGATCGCGGTCACCAGCGCGGCCTTCTCCTGACAGGGCTCTCATTATGGAGTGCGGCGACGTTCGCCAGCGGTCTCGCAGGCGGGTTCGACGCGCTCGTCGCGGCGCGCCTCGCGCTGGGCCTGGGTCAGGCGGGGTTCGGCCCCGCCGCCCTCTCGCTGATGACGCTGCATCTGCGCCGAAACCGCCTCGGTCGGGGCATCGCATCGCTCACCGCCGCAGCCACGCTCGGTCGCAGCTTTGCCTTGCTGGCGGGCGGCGCCGTGCTGACATGGCTGACGGCGCGGGGCGGGCTCACCCTTCCCGGTCTGACTCCGCTCGCCCCGTGGCAGGCCCTGCTCGTCCTCGCGGCGCTGCCGAATCTTGCCCTCGCCATCCTCGTCCTGCGCATCCGGCCGACCCCGCAGGCCACCGCTTCGGCACAGGCGTCGCGCGGGCTGCCCGGACCGTCGCTTCGCAGCGCTCTGGCCTGGATCGGGCGGCGGCGGAAGGCGTATCTGCCGCACGCCGCCGCGGCCACCGCCGCGGTCCTCATGACACAGACGCTCACCGCCTGGGCGCCGACCTTCTATGTCCGGTCGTTCGGTTTCACCCCGGCGGAGAGCGGCCTGCGCCTCGGATTTCTTGTGCTGATCGCCGCGCCGCTCGGCCACGCCGCGGGCGGACTGGCGCTGGACCGGCTCCGCAGCGCCGGGCACGCGGCTGCCGCGCCGCTACTCCTGGCTCTGGGGCTGATCCTGGCAGTGCCGGTGACCGCGCTCGCGAGTTTGAGCCCCGACTTGTCCCTCTCGCTTCTCGGGTTCGCCGGACTCGTCGCGCTGCTGGGCTTCACCAGTCCACCGGGATTGGCCGGCATCCAGATCCTGACCCCGCAGAGGCTGCGCGGTCGGGTCAACGCCCTCTTTATCGCAACCGTCAACTTGGCGGGGTTCGGACTGGGGCCACTTCTGGTCGGCCTTCTCAGCGATCACCTGTTCGGGGAGGCAGGCCTCGGGCTCGCCCTCCTGGCCGTCTACGGGTCCGTCGGCGTAGCGGGGACCCTAGCCGCCTTGCTCGCCCGCCGCGCTTGGCGCCCGGCTCAACGACGCCCGGCCTGAAACGAGAACGGCCGCCCCGAGGGGCGGCCGGTTCGACGCCGGATCAGTTGTCGAGGAAGCTTCGGAGCTTCCGCGACCGGCTGGGGTGCTTCAACTTGCGCAGAGCCTTTGCCTCGATCTGGCGGATGCGCTCGCGGGTCACCGAGAACTGCTGACCGACCTCTTCGAGGGTGTGGTCGGTGTTCATGCCGATGCCGAAGCGCATGCGCAGCACGCGCTCCTCGCGCGGGGTCAGCGAGGCGAGCACACGGGTCGTGGTCTCGCGCAGGTTCGACTGGATCGCCGCGTCGATCGGAAGGACGACGTTCTTGTCCTCGATGAAGTCGCCGAGATGCGAATCCTCCTCGTCGCCGATCGGCGTTTCGAGGGAGATCGGCTCCTTGGCGATCTTCAGAACCTTGCGCACCTTCTCCAGCGGCATGGCCAGCTTCTCAGCCAGCTCCTCCGGCGTCGGCTCGCGGCCGATCTCGTGCAGCATCTGGCGCGAGGTCCGGACGATCTTGTTGATCGTCTCGATCATGTGCACCGGAATGCGGATGGTGCGGGCCTGATCGGCGATCGAGCGGGTGATCGCCTGCCGGATCCACCACGTGGCGTAGGTCGAGAACTTGTAGCCGCGGCGGTACTCGAACTTATCGACCGCCTTCATGAGGCCGATGTTGCCCTCCTGGATCAGGTCCAGGAACTGCAGGCCGCGGTTGGTGTACTTCTTGGCGATCGAGATCACGAGGCGGAGGTTGGCCTCGATCATCTCCTTCTTCGCCTGACGAGCCTCGCGCTCGCCCTTCTGCACCATCGCGACGATCTTGCGGTACTCGCCGATCTGTAGGCCGGTCTCGGAGGCGAGCGTCAGGATCTGCTCGCGTAGGTCCGCGACCTGCCGACCGCCGCGCTCGACGAAGTTCTTCCAGCCCTTGCCACCCAGCGTGGCAACGCGGTCCATCCAGTTCGGATCGAGTTCGTAGCCCTGGTAGTGGCGCAGGAACTCATCGCGGGCGACGCCGTGGTGCTCGGCCGCGCGCATCAGCCGGCCCTCATGCGAGATGAGGCGCTTGTTGATGTCGTAGAGCTGCTCGACCAGCGCCTCGATGCGGTTAGCGTTGAGCGAGAGCGACTTCACGTCGGTGACGACGATGTCCTTCAGCTCGGCCTGCTTCTTGGTCTGGGCGGTGGTGACCGTGCCGCCGCCGGCCTTCAGGTCGGTCTCCTCGTTCTGGAGCTTGCGCAGCTTGCGGTAGTTCGAGGCGATGTTGTCGAAGGTTTCGAGAACGCGCGGCTTGATCTCGGCTTCCATAGCCGCGAGCGACACGTTGTTCTCCATGTCGTCCTCGTCGTCGCCGCCTTCCGGCGGGACGGCACCTTCGCCCTCCTCGGACTCCTCGCTCTCCTCCGCTTCGCCGGCCTGCGGCGCGCCGCGGGCGTCGGGGCCGGCGTAGGTGGCCTCGAGATCGATGATGTCGCGCAGGAGCACCTTGCCGTCGACGAGCTCGTCGCGCCAGATGATGATCGCCTGGAAAGTCAGCGGGCTCTCGCAGAGACCCGCAATCATCGCCTCGCGCCCGGCCTCGATACGCTTGGCGATCGCGATCTCGCCCTCGCGCGAGAGCAGCTCGACCGAGCCCATCTCGCGCAGATACATGCGCACGGGATCATCCGTGCGGTCCGTGGGCTCACGGGTGGTGGGAGTCGC
Source organism: Methylobacterium sp. R2-1 (assembly GCF_014191355.1). Classification (GTDB taxonomy): domain Bacteria; phylum Pseudomonadota; class Alphaproteobacteria; order Rhizobiales; family Beijerinckiaceae; genus Methylobacterium. The sequence goes on along the minus strand of NZ_JACHWM010000015.1, from coordinate 151,500 downwards.
CACCGCGACGGCACGCGAGCCGGAGGTCTCGGCGACCTCGCCGCCCTCCGTGCTCTCCTCCTCCTCGGAAGCCTCGCCGTTGGCCTTGGCCTCGGTCGCGGTCTCCTCGGATTCCTCCGCCTCGACCACGCGGATTCCCATATCGTCGAGCTGCGCGAGCACGTCCTCGATCTGGTCGCCGTCGACCTGACCGTCTGGGAGAACTTCGTTGATCTCTTCGTAGGTGACGTAGCCGCGCTTCTTCGCGAGCTTGACCATCCGCTTGACGGCGGCATCCGTCAGGTCAAGGAGCGGGCCGTCCGTCGGTTGGTCCTGGGCGGCGTCCGCATCGTCCCGCTCGGTTGCCTTCGTTGCCATGCTCAGCCTATTGTTCTCGTGGCGGCGCCGCAGGCTGAGCCCGCGCGCTCCGCGAAAGACCCGTCGCAATGTCGTGGAATGGCGCGCTTGTCGAGTGCCTGCGCCGATTCTCGTTGCATCCGCTCTAACTTGCCGTGCGTTGACCGACCGTTAACCAAGTCGGCTGCCCGCCGCCGTCACCCGTCGGTCACGCCGGCACGAATTCATTCCTCCTGAGAGACCTCCGCTTCCGCCTCGGCCGCGGCGATCACTGCCAATTGCTGCTGCACGTCGCACAGCCAAGCGAAATTGGCCTCGGACCCATCCTCGGCAAGAGCTCTCTCAGCTTGGTGGAGTTCGCTATGTAGCGCTCCCGACTGCCTGTGCAAGATCACCGCTTGATGCAGCGTCTGTTCAAGGCGCAGTGGGTCGGCATTTGGATCGAGCATCCAGCGGTCGCCGGAACTGACCAGGGCGAGCAGGCGGGCATGCGCTTCTTCGAGCCCGGCCCGGCGCAGGCGCGCCTCCATCAGTTCGGCTTCCGGCGTGCCGGCCTCCGCCGCCCGGTCGAGCAGAAGTGTGCGCAATGCGCTGGCATCCGGGTTGACCAGTTCCAGGGCTGCGAGTGCCTCCTCCTCGATCCCGAGCAGTTCCGGGTGCGCGAGCAGGCTCATGACGATCATCGCCTCGCGCTTGGCCGCACGCCCGCCGGCTGCCGGCACGAGTGCCGCTGCCTTCAGGAGCGGGTTGAAGCCGGTGGTGATGCGCGGTGATGGGGGCGGGTCGCCGGGGCGCGGCCGGCGCTGAAACCCGACGCCACGCGAGCTTGTGGGACGGCCACCGGCCGCACGCTCCGACCGTCCGCCCGCATAGCCTCCACCGCCTCCCCCGGACAGCCCTCGAAGCCGCTCCTCGATATCGTCGCGATAGAAGCGGCGCACGGTCTCGTCGCGAATGCCGGCCACCGCCTCCCTCAGAGTCCGGGCAAGCCCGGCCCGGCGCTCGGGCGTGTCGAGGGTGGCTGCCTCGGCCTCGCGGGCCCACAGCATCTCGACGAGCGGTCGCGCGCCCGAGAGCACCGCCTCGATCGCCGAGGGACCTGCAGATCGCATCAGGTCGTCGGGATCCTGGCCTTGCGGCAGCATCGCGATGCGCAGGGACTTGCCGGGCTCCAGCATCGGCAGGGCCACGTCGAGCGCCCGGAAGGCGGCGCGCTGGCCTGCCCCGTCGCCGTCGAAGCACAGGATCGGCTCATCGGCGTGGCGCCAGAGCAGGGCGAGCTGATCCTCGGTGAGCGCCGTGCCGAGGGGGGCCACGGTCTCAGGATAGCCGGCAAGCGTCATGGCGATGACGTCGACATAGCCCTCAACAGCGATGATCCGGTTCCGGTCGTGCGCGCCTTTCCGTGCGGCATGAAGGTTGTAGAGCATCCGGCCCTTGTGGAAGAGCGGCGTCTCCGGCGAGTTCATGTACTTCGCTTTGGCGTCCGCCTGCATCGCCCGGCCGCCGAAGGCGGCGACCCGGCCGCGGATGTCGAGGATGGGAAACATGATCCGGTCGCGGAACTTGTCGTAGGGGACGTTCACCCCCTCGGGCGCAGTGAGCAGGCCCAGTTCCAGCATCAGGTCGCGATCGACGCCCTTGCCCGCGAGGTAGTCGCGCAGGGCGTAGCGTCCGGGCAGGGAGTATCCGAGCCGGAACGTTTTGCGCGTCGCCTCACCCAAGGCCCGCCGGTCGAGATAGGCCCGCGCCTCGCCGCCCGCCTGCCCTCGCAACTGCTCCTCGAAATAGGCGGCGGCCAGTTCCATCACTTCGAGCGCGCCCTTGCGCCGCTCCTCGGCCTGCTCGCTCTCGACCGTCATCTTCGGCAGGGCGACGCCTGCCTCGCTGGCCAATCGCTCGACGGCCTCGGGGAAGCTCAAGCCTTCCGTTTCCATGACGAACTTGAAGATGTCGCCGTGCTTGCCGGAGGAGAAGCAGTGGTAGAACTGCTTCTGGTCGTTCACGTAGAACGAGGGCGTCTTCTCCGAATTGAACGGCGACAGGCCGCGCCACTCGCGGCCGGCCTTCTTCAGCCGCACCCGCCGGCCGACCACCTCGGAGGTGGGCACACGGGCACGGATCTCTTCGAGAATGTGGGGCGGGTAGCGCACGGGGGCTCTGATCGCGCTGAGATGGGACAGGGGCGACGTCCGAGCCGTGTATCCTAGCCGAACGGGCTTAATCGAATCTCTTCTCTCCTCGCCGAGGCGGTTGGCTCCCCGGTCCGGTCACAGCTCGGATTGCTTAGGCGGCTCATCGTCAGCCTGCCTGCACACGCCGCATCACTGTCACTGATCACCGGCCTTCGCGGCAGCGGGCGCCGTCGACGACGCGGGGCAGCGCGCGTCGAAATGCCGGTTCAGGATGTCCCATATCTGCCGCAGGCGACGCACGTGCAGGTCGTCGCGGACGAAGCTGACGAAGGCCGCGAATTCATCGTCGAGGTTGAGCGACGGTTCGCTGTTCGCCACTTTCGGCTCACGCGGGTCGTGGTTCGTGGTCACGGGTCCTTGAGGCTGCTGAGCAGCGTCCTGTTCAGGCCGTTCCGCCCGAGCGGCATTTCTGCGATCGAAGTCGGGGCGTGTCTCACGCCGAGCCACGCTGGTCAAAATCGCGAGGAGCTGCCGACTGATCGCGGGATTCCGCGTCGCACGTTCGAGGTCGAACACCGTCCGGATGTTGTACTTGCGCAACTCGACCACGTTGGCCGTCCCCACGGCGAGGATCAGTTGGGCTTGCGCCACCCAATCGACCGCCTCCAGCAATCCGTAGGGAGTTTCGATCGCGATCTTGATCGGATTCGCGGTGGCGAGGTTCTGCACATCCATGATCTCATGTTCATTCAGGCGCAGCTTGATGAACGAGTCGATGCCGAGGATTGTATCGAGCGGGATATCCTCACGCAGGAGCGAGGTCTCCGGACTGACTTTCTTCAAGGCAAGCCAGGGAAACTTCGCGGCGAGCATCCCGAGAAACAGATCCGGGAACCAGCCGATGATGAAGGCGGTCAAGACAAGGAAATTGGCACCGCCACGATGGAACAGGTGAGCGTGCCAGATGGCTGCGCTGACGAAAACTGCCAGCAGAAGGTGGAGTACGGCCTGGAAGAAGGAGATCGGAGAGAGATCGTAGTTGGCCATACGTCTGATCAGGTGACTGATCGACCAGAGATAGGCTCCGAAAAACGTATAGACGAGAGATCCTAGCAAGGTTCCGTCGGGATTGACCAGCGGGCTCTGCTTGGTGCCAACGCAATCTGAAATTTGATCCGAGAACGCCGCCTCGAAGCCGATAAAACTCAGCGCCACGAATATGGAAACAGGAAAAGAATACTGTAAAGCTGAGGAAAATAACTCCTCCCACGACCACGCGGCATTGTAGCGGGAATGAATGATGTCGTAAGATGGGACGACGAAGCAGCGATTATTTTCTTTGGAAAATCCAAACAGATTACCCAGGTTTGCTATCTCCGCGGTCCTAGCGATACGAATGTTGCAGATACCGAGAAATATTCCGATTGGAAGAATCACGCTGAGAAGTATCGAGGCGATATCCGCCCACTTATTGATGCCCCCGAACCCGCGCAAGTCTGAGATCAAGCACCCCAGGCTTTGTGGGATCCAATCAGACATCGTGTAGAAGAGAGGCATTTCACGCCACCCCATAGCGGTTACCGTGCGCGCAGCATATCCAGGAGCACGACAACTCGAAAACCAGGAAATCTGATCATAATCCGAGCGGCACCGGCAACGTGTAATTCGGTATATGCCTTAATCGCCGGTCCGGTGCAGCGTTGAAATTGAGTGGCCGCCGACACGAAAACAGTTGCCGGATCATCGATTTAGTTACCCGCGCCCCGGCCGGTCGCGGCTGAAGACCGATGGTCCGATCCTTCTATCCTTCCACACGTTTTTCAACCTGAACGATCGATTTTGGTATCTCGGAAGGATGCGCGGGAGCGGGTCGAGCCGGAGCCTTCGCGGGCAAGGCGCGTTTGCGGACCGATGACCGAATCGCTTCCTGTTCTCTGCCGCGGCTTGCCCCGCCGCCCCCTCCTCGGCCTCGCCCTGCTCACCGCCTTGGCCCCGCACGTACGCGCCGCCGACCCTCTTTCGGCGGTGCTGGACCCGGCGGCTCGGGTGGAAACTCTCTACGACGAAGGGGAATGGTGCGAGGGACCGGTCTGGCTGCCCGCGCTCGGCGGCCTCGTCTTCAGCGACGTGCGGCGCAACCGGATGATGCTGATTCGCGAGGACGACCGCGCGGAGGTTTTTCGCGAGCCGTCCAACAACGCCAACGGCAACACCCTCGATGCGGAAGGCCGCCTGATCACCTGCGAGCACCGCACATCGCGGGTCGTGCGGCGAGAGACCGACGGCGCGATCACCGTGCTGGCGGAACGCTACGACGGCGGGCGGCTCAATTCTCCCAACGACGCCGTGGTGGCCCGCGACGGCGCCATCTGGTTCACCGATCCCACCTACGGCATTGATCAGGCCGAAGAAGGAATCCCGCGCCCCTCCGAGCAGAAGGGCCGCTTCGTCTTCCGTCGCGCGCCCGACGGGTCGCTCACGGTCACCACGGATCGTTTCGTGCAGCCCAACGGGCTCGCCTTCTCGCCGGACGAGCGCATTCTCTACGTCAGCGAATCGGGCACGCGCGAAGGCGCCCCGGGCCGGATCCGCGCCTTCGACGTCTCGGACGGGCAACTCTCGAACGAGCGCGTCTTCGCCACCGTATCGAAAGGCGTTCCGGACGGGTTGAAGGTCGACACCGGTGGCCGCGTCTATGCCGGCACCGGCGATGGCGTGCGAATCTGGTCGGCCGACGGCCGCCCGGTCGGACACATTCCGACCGAAGGTCCCTGCGCCAACATCGCCTTCGGTGGTCCGGACGGTCGTCGGCTGTTTCTCTGTGCCGGGAAGCGGGTGCTCGCCGTCGAGACCAAGGTCCGCGGCGCGACAACCCGCACGTGAGGAGCCGGCCACGACGATCGGGGTCGCACGCCGGATGCTGCGCGTCGGCGCCGCCTCTCTCGCCGTCGCACGGAGGATAGCGACGCGGCCGGTCCTCGCACAACCGGCGACCGAGCCGGACAGTGTCCTTGACCTCATCGTCACGGCACAGGCGCCGACGACGCCGACCGGGCTAACGCTCTCCGCCGAGGGCCGGATGTTCCTGTTCATGCCCCGCTTCGACGAGAAGACGGTGTTCACCGCGGGCGAGGTGTTTCCGATCCGGTGGGCTCATCGCCGATTCCCGCGACCGGATTTATCTCAGCCTGCAGGAGTTCTACGGCATCGGCCGCCGCGACCCGGACGGCCGGATCGAGGTCCTCGCCACTGACCCGCGCCTGATCTGGCCGGACACGTTCTGGATCACCGGCGACGGCTGGCTCCACCTGTCATCGGCCCATGCCAACCGCCGCCCGGAGCACAACGACGGCATCGACCGGCAGGAGCCGCCCTACGCGATCTTTCGGACGCGGATCGACGCAGGGCCGGCGTAGCAGTGGGGACTACTTTCCGGCGAGCGCGTCCTTCACCAGTGCGCTCGCGCGGCCGAAATCCATCCGGCCGGTATACTTGCCCTTCAGCGCACCGATCACCTTGCCCATGTCCTTCGGGCTCTCAGCGCCCGTTTCGGCGATAGCGTCTGCGATCGCGGTGCGGGTCTCGGCCTCATCCAGCTGCTGCGGCAGGAAGGTCTGGATGATCTGGGCCTCAGCGCGCTCGCTCTCGGCGAGTTCCGGCCGCCCGCCCTGCTCGTAGACGCCCGCGGCCTCCTGCCGCTGCTTGATCATCTTCTGGAGGAGCGCGAGGATCTCCTCCTCGCTCGTCTCGCCCTTGCCCTCGCCGCGGGCGGCGATGTCCCGATCCTTGAGGGCTGCCTGGATCATACGCACCGTCGAGAGCTTCTGCTTCTCGCCGGCCTTCATGGCCTCCTTCATCTCGGAGGTGATGCGCGCGCGCAGCATGATGATCGAACTCCAGTCAGATGTTTTGGCGCGGCTGCCCTGCTTGTCCAGGGCATTGCGCAGGGCTGCTCCCGCGCCCAGATTGACCCGGGCGCGGCCGGCTCGCTATGAGCCCCGCGAGAGATCGCCTTGCCCCGCGGCCCGACTATGCGGCCGCGCGAGGCGGCGGACATAAGCCGGATCGGACCCATGCTGCAAGACGAACCCGCGACCCTGCGCGCCGATCCCACGCGCACGAACCCGGAACCCTGGAATGAGCCCCTGGTGACGGCGCTGCTCGTCCTCGCCGACGGTACCGTGCTCGAAGGCTTCGGCATCGGTCAAATCGGTGTGGCCGACGGCGAGGTCTGCTTCAACACGGCGATGACGGGCTATCAGGAGATTCTGACCGATCCGTCCTATGCCGGGCAGATCGTCACCTTCACCTTTCCGCATATCGGCAATGTCGGCACCAACGACGAGGACCTGGAAAGCCTCGAGGCGGCGCCGGCCTCCGGCGTGCGAGGCGCGGTGATCGCCTCGGCGGTGACGAAGCCCTCGAACTGGCGCTCCTCCTCGCATCTCGACGGCTGGCTCAAGGCTCGCGGGATCGTGGGTATCACCGGAATCGACACGCGAGCGCTGACCGCGCTGATCCGCGACCGCGGCATGCCGAACGCCGTCATCGCCAACGACCCCGAAGGGAAGTTCGACCGCGAGGCCCTGAAGGCGCGTGCCGCCGCGCTCGCGCCGATGGAGGGCCTCGACCTCGTCCCGCCGGTGACCTCCCGCGAGACCACGGCCTGGACCGAAACCGTATGGGCGGTGAAGGGCGGCTACGGCTCGCGCGCGCCGGGCCAGGGCCTCAAGGTCGTGGCCATCGATTACGGCGTGAAGCGCAACATCCTGCGCCTCCTGACAGAGGCCGGCTGCGACGTCACCGTGGTGCCGGCCACCACAAAGGCCGAGGACATCCTGGCGCTGAAGCCGGACGGCGTGTTCCTCTCCAACGGCCCGGGCGACCCGGCCGCGACGGGCGAGTACGCGGTGCCTGTGATCCGGAAGCTCTTGGATGAGCGGGTGCCGACCTTCGGTATCTGCCTCGGCCACCAGCTCATGGGCCTCGCGCTCGGCGGGCGCACGGTGAAGATGGGCCAGGGCCACCACGGCGCGAACCATCCGGTCAAGGACCACACCACCGGCAAGGTCGAGATCGTCTCGATGAACCACGGCTTCGCGGTCGATCCCAAGAGCCTGCCGGAGACCGCGGTCGAGACTCATGTCTCGCTGTTCGACGGCTCGAATTGCGGCCTCTCGCTCACCGATCGTCCGGCCTTCTCGGTGCAGCACCACCCCGAAGCCTCGCCGGGCCCGCGGGACAGCCACTACCTGTTCGAGCGCTTCGTGAAGCTGATGCGCGAGAACCGGCCCGAGACGGTCGCGTAATCCGTCGATGGACGGCGGCCCAAGCGCCGCCGTCCCCGTGTCACAAAAAACCCCACCTTGCCCCTCATCTCCTGGTTCATGGCCGGATCGGACAAGAATCAGCGGCCGGTATCATTGGGGGCTTGCCGGATGACGCTCGACGACGCGCGCGACGACTTTTCGCGCCTGCATCGCCTGTTCACCTTCCACCTCGGCGTGGCGGTCAGCCTTGCTTGGCTGACGACGCTCTACGCCGCGGCCTCCGCGCCGTGGGTGCGCAACATCCGCGCGCTGATCGACCCGGCCGGACCGGTGCGGATCGAGAGCACGCTTTCCTATCTGTTCGTAATGCCGGCCGTGCTGACGCTCGCCTGGGCGTCGGCCTATTTCGGCCGCGAGACCATGCGCCGCTTCCAGACCCTGCCGAACCAGACCCTGGAATTCGCCGCCGCGGCGATGGTGGCCTTCGGCGTGTTCTACCTGTCGATCGACCGGGCGGTCGCCGTCATCAGCGCCGGGTTCTGAGGGGTTCGCTCAGGTTTCGAAGTCATCGCGTCCGATGTCGCGATACCCGCTGAGGACGCGTACCAGCTCAATCCCGGACTGCTTCGGGACGTAGAACAGCACGAAGCTCCCCACGGGGAAGCTTCGTAGGTTCTCGAACAATTCCGCTCGAAGGCGCCCAGCCTCGGGATTGTCGGCCAGCATCGCCAAGACAGCTTCGATCCGATCGAGGACGCCGTCGGCTGCGGTCTCATCCCTGTCGGCGATATAGTCCCAGAGGTCGAGGAGATCCTGGCGGGCAAGGGGCCGACGAACGACGTCAGCCATGCGCGGCGTCTTTGTTTCTGGCGCGTCGCCGGGCACGCGCCTCCGTCTTGATGGCATCCATGTCGAGCCCTTCGACCGAACCGCTGTCGAGGCCGTCCTGTATGTCTCGGCGCAAGGCTTCCAGCTTGCCGGCTCGAGTCTGCTCGCGCTCCTCCATCAGCCGCAGCCCGTCGCGCACGACCTCGCTGGCGGAGGCGTAGCGGCCACTCGCGACAAGTCCCTTCACGAACCGTTCGTAGTGGTCTCCCAACGTGTAGCTTGATGTCATCGCAGCACCCTCACCGGACCAGAATGTAGCACTTTATGCTATTTTAGCGGGGTTGCCGCGGCCGAACAATGCGAGCGATTCATGCCCATCGTATCGCGCTCGCTCCAACGAAGTGCCGCTGGCCTCTCACACCTCCACCAACCGCCGCACCGCATCGTCAGCGAGCAGCCGCACGAGCCGCTGCTCCGCCCCCGCATCCGCGGCGATGACGACGCCGCCGCAGACCGTGTCGCGGCCGGTGAAGGCGTAGCGCAGCACCGGAATCGGCCTCAGCCCGCCCGCTCCCGTCGCGCAGAAACCCTGCATCGCGTGCGGCCGGTCGTTGCGGCCGATGGTGGCCTCCATCCCGGCCGCTTGCCCTCTCAGCGGAACGGCGAAGAACTCCAGGCGCCGTCCCTCCTGCTGGGCCAGAGCCCGGCGGGGGCTTGCAAGGGCTGCGAGGGTGTCGGGGAGGAGATGCAGCCGCCCCTCGAAGGACAGCGTACGTCCCGGCCGCGCGAAGCGGTCGATGACCGCCATTCCACCCAGATCGTCGAGCACGAGAAAGATACGGGCATGGGCGTAATCAGGCCCGTGCACCGTGGTGGCGAGCCTCAGGGCCTCTGCGCCGTCGAGCGCCACATGCGCCGTCAGCGTTCCTGAGCCGGCTACCGTCTCGCACCCATCCGGAATGGCGACGTTGTGCGCGCGGGCCGAGAGCAGGTGATGGCGTGCCGAGCCGACCTCGACGCCGTCTGCGCCGCCACCCTCCACGATCCAGCGCCGCGAACCAGTGGCGAAGGTGAAGGATGTGCAGTCGCGATGCCCGTGCGGTGATTGAGCGGCATAGGTGAGGGCGAAATGGCCCCAGCCGCGGTCCATCGCGTCGTGGCGCATCGCGAGCATGCCGGTGGTGCGTCCCTCGGGAAGCGGTGTCGTGTCGCGTTCCGCCACGAGGTCACGATCCGACGAGGAGAGCCGTGCGATCCAGCCGCCATGGTCGAGGCCGACGGGCGCGTCGCCGAAGGGCGGCAGCCGACCGCCCCGATCGAGCAGCCCGGCCAACCCCGGCAGCGCCGCCTCGACGCGGCGGCGGATCGTCGGACCAGGCTCCGTCTCGTCGAGCGCGGCGGCGATCGCCCGCCCGTGGCTCAGGAGGTCGAGGCGCCGGACGGGTGAGGCTTCGGCGAAGGCGCCATCCTCGGGCAGGAGCGCGTCGAAGCCGTGGGTGAGACTGTCGCGGGCGAGCGTGTCCCAGTGCGGGGCGAAGGCGAAACCGGGTAGCGCCCGCGCGATAGTGAGGAGGGCGGCGGCCGCCTGGAGGCCGTGCAGGGCGCGAGCCAGGGTGTTCTGCCCGACGATCTCGGCCAGCGCGAAGCCGTGCCGCGCGGCTTCCGCCGCGATCTCGGCGCGGGCGGGACCGTCGTCGTCCGCAATCAGGCGCGCCAGCACGTCGCCGCGGGGGGCCAGAGCCGACGGGTGCAGGCTCAGCCCGTCCGACGGCTGTCCCCAGGGATTGGCCCGCGACCACGCGGCGGCGAGGCGCCGGGCGCGGACCGCGCCGCCTGGAAGCGCCGCGAGCGGCCGCAGCCAGGACAGCGACTGGTAGGCGAGGCGCCACGCGACCGAGCGCAACGGGTCCTCGCGCCAGTCGGGCACCTCGGGCAAGGTCCAGTCGGGCAGGCCCGCGAGGCTCAGGATCACGCTGTCGCCCTCGATGCGCGCACTCCGGTCCGGTCCGGCCCGCAGCTCGCGGGCCTGGGCGAGGATCGGCGCGGCAGCCGCGCCGGAGCCCGCCAGCCACGAGGCGGGCACCCCCGCGGGCAGGCCGATCCGGTTGGCGAGCCGGGCGAGGAAGGCCGGTGCATCGAGAAGGTCATCGTCGCACAGGCTCTCGAGACGGAAGTCGTCCTCGAGCGCCAGTTCGGGCAGGCCGATCAGTTCGACCTCCGGTGGATCCTCGGCATCCTCCCAGACGCCGAAACCCAGTTCGACGGACATGGCGCCCGGCGGCGGACGCAGGCTCAGGGTAAAGCGGCGGGCCTGCGGCTGGGCCGAGAGGTTGATGACGGCGCCGAGCCCCGGCACGGAAACCGCATTGGCGTAGGGCGGTGGGATCTCCGCCCCGGCCCGATCCCGGTAAACGACTCGCACCCGCGCGGCATGCTCGTCGACCCGCCCGGCGTAGATCTGGCCGCGCAGCACCAGGGCGATCTCCTCGGCAAGGGCGTAGCCGAGCCTCAGCCCCTCCCCGGCCAGGGAACGCCGACGCGGCCCCGGCCCGTGATCGGGCAAGCCGAGGCGCAGCACCGGGTCGGCCACGGTGACGACGCCCGTGTTGCGCCAGGAGCGTAACGTGACCACGACGCCGCTCGCCTGATCGGGCACGCGGAAGGCGATGCGGAACGGCTCAGCATCGAGGAGCGCCGGCCCCGGTATCCAGGCGACCTGCGGGTCGAGCAAGCTGCGAGCCAGGCCCGGCACGTGGTCGAGATCGAGGCTGGACCCGTCCGCAGCCAGGAAGTCGAAGCCGGCTGTGGCGCAATCGACGGAGAGGGCCGACTCCTCACCCTCGTCGAAAGCGATGCCGAATTGCAGGCAGGCCCAGGTGCCGGAGGAGAGATCGGAAAAACGCAATCCCACCCGCGAGAAGCGGTTGTTGGGCGCGATACGGTGCAGCCCCTCGCGTCCGCCCGGCCCGGCGCCCCCGGCGTAGCGGCAAGCGGCCGGCAGGAGAGAGCCGGCACCATCGGCGCCGCCGTCCGCGTCGGGGGCCGCCGCACCGGCCTGCTCATCGATCTGGTCCATCACCCGCAGGCGCTACCGTCAGGGCGATCCCTGTCAAGGCACGAGCCAGCCTCGTGCAAGATTGCCTACCTAAACCTCCCATCCGACGCAGGCCTCACCGTCCGAGTGAACCCGCGTTTCGCGATTCTCCACGGGCCCTTGGGATGGGGGCGTTGCCATGACAACCGGCGTCTACCTGTTCGACCTCGCCTCGCAGCACGCGCGCTATCTCGCGACGCGGCAGGCCACCATCGCCGGGAACGTCTCGAACGCGAACACGCCCGACTACAAGGCGCGGGACGTACTGCCCTTCGCTCAGGTCCTGGCCCGGACCGGGCTCGAAATGTCCTCCACCGCCAGCTCCCATCTGGAGGCGCAGGGGGCTCGCATCCCCGTGCGCGAAGCCAAGGCTTCCGAGACTTGGGAGGTGCTCCAATCGTCGAGCGCGGTCAGCCTGGAGCAGGAGATGCTCAAGGCCGGCGACGTCTCGCGCCAGCACAACCTCGACACGGCGGTGGTGAAGTCGTTCCATCGCATGCTGATGGCCGCGGTGAGGAGCGGGTCATGATTGATCCCCTTCTCTCCGCCTCGCGGCTCGCGAGCGCCGGTCTCGAAGCGCAGTCGCTGCGCATGCGGGTGGTCTCGGAGAACCTCGCCAACGCGCAGTCGACCGGCGCGACGCCGGGGGCCGACCCCTACGCCCGCAAGACCGTGACGTTCCAGGCCGCACTCGACCGGGCGGCGGGTGTCGCCTCGGTGCGCCTGCGCGAGATCGGCACCGACACCGCCCCGTTCCGCACCGAGCACGACCCGGCCAACCCGGCGGCGGACGAGAACGGCAACGTCAAGCTGCCCAACGTGAACATGCTCGTCGAGATGGCCGACATGCGCGAGGCCAACCGCTCCTACGAGGCGAACCTCCAGGTCATCAAACAGGCCCGGGCCATGGTCGCCAGCGTCATCGATCTCCTGAAGTCCTGAAGAGCCGCCCGCGATGATCGAAGCCCTCAACTCGCTCGCTGCCTTCGACAAGGTCGCTGGCACCTCCTTCGCCGGAACCGCGCCGACCCAGAAGGCCGTGTTCAGCCCGGCCGCCATCTCCGGCATCGCCGGGACCGCTCCCGCGGCGCCTACGGATTTCGGTGACGTGATGGCCCAGGTTGCGTCCAGCGCCCGCGACGCGCTGCGCACCGGCGAGGCCACGGCGATCTCCGGCATCCAAGGCAAGGCGACCGCTCAGCAGGTGGTCGAGGCAGTGATGTCCGCCGAGCAGAGCCTCCAGACCGTGGTGGCGATCCGCGACAAGGTCGTCGCCGCCTACCTCGAACTCAGCCGCATGCCGATCTGATCGGCCCGCTTAAGGATCCCTCGCCATGCGCGCGCTCGCCATCGCTGCCACGGGCATGTCCGCCCAGCAGCTCAATCTCGAAGTCATCGCCAACAACATCGCCAACCTGAACACCACAGGGTTCAAGGGCGCGCGGGCCGAATTCACCGACCTGCTCTATCAAGCCGAGCGGCAGCAGGGCGTGCCGAACCAAGCGGGCCAGGAGGCGGTGCCGGAGGGCGCGATGCTGGGCCTGGGCGTGCGTGCCGCCGCAATCCGGAACCTGCACCGGCAGGGGTCGCTCGCCAATACCGGCAACCAGCTCGATCTGGCGGTGAACGGGCGCGGCTACTTCCAGATCACCAGCCCCGCGGGCGAGATCAACTACACCCGCGCCGGCTCGTTCAACAAGAACAACGCCGGCCAGCTCGTCACTATGGAAGGTTACGCCGTCGATCCGGCGATCCTGATCCCAGCCAACACCACCCAGGTGACGATCAACGAGTCGGGTCAGGTCTTCGCCAAGATCGACGGGCAGGTGGCGCTACAGAATATCGGACAGCTGACGCTGGCCAACTTCGCCAACGATTCCGGCCTGGAGCCGCTCGGCAACGGCCTCTACCGCGAGACTCCGGCCTCCGGTGCGCCGGTCGTCGGCAATCCCGGCGACGTCAGCTACGGCCGGCTGCAGCAGGGCTACCTGGAAGGTTCGAACGTCGATCCGGTGAAAGAGATCACCAGCCTGATCACGGCCCAGCGCGCCTTCGAGATGAACTCGAAGGTGATCCAGGCCGCCGACGAGATGGCAGGTACGGTCTCCAAGGGCATCCGCTAAGGCATCATCCCGAACGGTGGCGTCCGGCTTTCGGAAAAGATGATGCGAAACAGAATGTTAGAGCCCGGCGCGTCTTCCCCTCCTCCTTCGGCGCGATGTCCCATGCCCCGCAAGACCCTCGTCCGCGGCCTCATGCTCGCCGTCCTCGCTGCCGGCTCAGTCCATACCGCACCGGCGCGCGCCGCCGAGGGCATGGCGAATGCCGAACTCATGCTGCCGGTGCCCACCGTCACGATCTATCCCGGCGACACGATCAAGGAATCGATGCTGCGGATGCAGGCCTATCCGGCAACTTACCGGGCACGCACGGCCGTCATTGATGCCTCCGCCGCGATCGCCGGCCGCACCGCGCGGCGGATGCTGCTGCCCGGCGAGCCGGTGCCGGTCAACGCCGTGGACGATCCCCGCCTCGTGAGCCGTGGGGCGCCGACGCAAATGATCTTCGAGGAGAACGGCCTCGTCATCACCGCTGTGGGCGCCCCTCTCCAGAACGGAGGGCTCGGCGAGACAATCCGCGTGCGCAACACCGACACCAACCGCGTCATCCTCGGCACGGTGATGGCCGACGGCCGCATCCGGATCGGCGCGCAATGACCCGCCGCCTGCTCCTCGCCGTCCTGCTGGGCCTGCTCACCGGCCTCGGCTTCGCCGTCATGACCGGGCCGGTCTTCGCCGGCGGTACCCGCATCAAGGACATCGCGACGCTCAAGGGCGTGCGCGACAACCAGATCTTCGGCTACGGCCTCGTCACCGGTCTCCAGGGCACGGGCGACACCCTGCGCAACGCGCAGTTCACCGAGCAATCGCTGCAATCGCTGCTCGATCGGCTCGGCATCAACGTGCGCGACGCGCGCTTGCGCACTCGCAACATCGCCGCCGTGATGGTGACCGCCGACCTGCCGCCCTATACCGGCACCGGCTCGCGCATCGACGTCACCGTCACGTCCATGGGCGACGCGACGTCGCTGCGCGGCGGTACGCTGCTGATGACACCGCTCACCGGCGGAGACGGCCTCGTCTATGCCGCGGCGCAGGGGCCGCTCGCGGTCTCCGGCTTCTCGGTACAGGGGCAGGCCGACCAGTTGACGCAAGGGGTGCCGACGGCGGGCCGCATCCCCAACGGCGCGCTGATCGAGCGCGAGGTGCCCGGCACCTTCCGCGACCTGCCCGAACTGGTGTTCGAGCTGAAGAACCCCGACTTCAAGACCGCGATCCAGATCTCGGACGCGATCAATGCGTGGTCGATGGGTGCCTTCGGCCGGCGCATCGCCAGCGCCCGCGACCAGCGCAGCGTGGTGGTGATGCGCGGGCGCGAGAGGGCCCAGACCCGGCTTGTCGCACAGATCGGCGACCTGACGATCCAGCCCGACACGCCGGCCCGCGTCGTCGTTGACCAGCGCACCGGCACCGTCGTGATCGGGCGCAACGTGACGATCTCCACCGTCGCAGTCACGCACGGCAACCTCACGGTCCGCGTCACCGAGGCGCCGGAGGTGTCGCAGCCCGAAGGTTTCTCCAACGGCCAGACCGTCGTGGTGCCGCGGACCGAGGTATCGGCGCGGGAGGAGCGCGGCAAGCTGGCCATCCTCGGCGGCTCCGACCTCCAGACGCTGGTGCGTGGGCTCAATCAAGTCGGGCTGAAGCCCACCGACATCATCGCGATCCTGCAGGCGGTGAAGACCGCTGGCGCCCTTCAGGCGGAGCTCGTGGTGCAGTGATGAAGTCGACGCTGCACATCGCATTGTGCTGGCTCGCGCTAGGCGGAGCCGCTCTCGCCGCCGGCGGCGAGCATGCCGACCCTGCCAAGGAAGCGGCGATGCGCGCGCTCGCCGCCCGCGACGCTCCGAAAGACGTATCCGCCCAGGACTTCGTCGCGAAGGAGCCGGCCAAGACCGGCTACTGCGCCAACATCGCCGATGCCGCCGCCGATGCCCGCTTCGCGTGGCAGAAGGAGCAACTCGCGGCGATGGAGCGGCAGGTCGAGGAGCGTATCAAGCTCCTCGAAGAGAAGCGGGCCGAATACGAGGCGTGGCTCAAGCGCCGCAACGAGTTCCTCGCCAAGGCCGACGAGAGCGTGGTTGCGGTCTACGCCAAGATGCGGCCGGACGCGGCGGCGCTGCAGCTCGCCAACATGCCCGACGAGGCCGCCGCCGCCCTGCTGACCAAGCTCAACGCCCGCACGGCGAGTGCCATCCTCACGGAAATGGAGGCGGCCCGCGCCGCCGGCCTTGCCCGCGCCATGACGGAATCCGGCCGCAAGGACGCGAACGCGCCCGCGGTGAAGAAGAACCAGAGGTCGTGATGCGCCTTTCCCCCCACGCGGTCGCGGCCGCGCTGGCCCTCTCGCTCGGTGCCTGCCAGAGCGACCTCGACCGCCTCGGCCGTCCCCCTGTGCTGACGCCGATCGGTACCGGGCTCAACGCACCGCGCGAGCCCCTGCCGACCACCTTCGGCGCCCTGGCCGGGCGCCACAGCTACCACTCGACGTGGAGCCCGGCGAGCGCCGCGCTCTATCAGGATCCGCGCGCCCGTGACGTCGGCGACGTCATCACGGTCAGCATCGCCATCAACGACAAGGCGCAATTCGACAACGCCACCGAACGTGAGCGCAGCCAGAAGAGCTTCCTCGGATTCGATTTCGGCTACGGCGTCTCGGGTCTCAAGGATTCCGCCACCGCCGATACCGGGATCCGCTCCGGGACCGAGACCAAGGGTCAGGGCTCGATCGACCGCAAGGAGTCGCTCAGCCTCTCGGTCGCGGCGGTCGTCACCGAGGTGCTGCCCAACGGCAACGTCGTGATCTCGGGCTCGCAGGAAGTGCGGGTCAACAACGAGGTCCGCGTGCTCAACGTCGCCGGCATCGTCCGGCCGCGCGACATTTCGCGCAAGAACACCATCGACTACGACAAGATCGCCGAGGCCCGCATCTCCTACGGCGGGCGCGGGCGCCTCACCGACGTGCAGAACCCGACACTGGGCCAGCAGGTCTTCGAGACCGTGGCACCGTTCTGACGGGGGCGAGCATGGCGGACGCGAAGGACAGCAAGAAGGGCGGCAAGGGCTGGATCGGGGCGCTCGCGCTCGTCACCCTTGTCGCCGTCGGGACCGGGGGCGGGCTCGGCGTCTACCTGCTCGGCAGCGTCGAGAAGTCGGTCGACCTCAAGAAGCGTGAGGAGGCCGACAAGGCCGTGAAGGTGCTGAACTACACCGGAGATCTGAGCTTGCGCAGCGTCGGCTCCGTGGTGGCCAACCTCGCCGAGCCGAACGATTCCTGGGTGCGCATCGAATCCTCGGTCGTGTTCAAGACCGGGGGCCTGCCGAACCCCGATGTGACGCTCGCCGAGATCCGTGCCGATGCGCTGGCCTATCTGCGCACACTCTCGATGGCGCAGATCGAGGGCGCCAACGGCCTGCAGCACCTGCGCGAGGACCTCAACGAGCGCGTCGCGATTCGCACCAAGGGAGCGGTGCGCGAGCTCATCGTCGAATCGCTGGTGGTGCAATGAGCGGGCGGATGGTTCGGCGCCTGACGCTGGCTGCGGCTTTCCTGGGTCTGTCCGCCACCGCCGCTCTGGCGCAGGGCGCGTCGCCCGGCGGCGTCACCGGCGTGCCCGGCCTCGATGCGCTGCTGCCCCCCGGCAACGGGGCGGCGTCGGGGCGCATCATCCAGCTTGTCGCGCTCCTCACCGTGCTGTCGCTGGCGCCGGGCCTGCTGGTGATGGTGACGAGCTTCACGCGCTTTGCCGTCGCCTTCTCCTTCCTCCGCTCGGGGCTCGGCCTACAGAGCACGCCGGCCAACCTGTTCCTCGTCTCGCTTGCGCTGTTCATGACCTTCTACGTCATGGCGCCGACCTTCGATCGCGCCTGGAACGAGGGCGTCAAGCCGCTGCAGGAGAACCGCATCAGCGAGGAGGAGGCGTTCGGCAAGATCGTCGAACCGTTCCGCGAGTTCATGTCCCAGCATGTGCGCCCGAAGGACCTTCAGACCTTCACGGACCTGGCGAGCCGCAACTTCCCGAAGGCGGAAGCCGGTGAAAAGGTCGACCTGCGCATCCTGATTCCGGCCTTCATGATCTCCGAGCTGCGCCGGGGTTTCGAGATCGGCTTCCTGATCGTGCTGCCCTTCCTTGTCATCGACATCATCGTCTCCACCATCGTGATGTCGATGGGCATGATGATGCTGCCGCCGACGGTGATCTCGCTGCCGTTCAAGGTGCTGTTCTTCATCCTGATCGACGGCTGGAACCTGCTGGTCAGCGGCTTGGTGCGATCGTTCTTCTGAAGCGCTGGGCAACTCTTCGATTACTCGACAGGCCGCTGGGCCGTGTGACGAAACCGCTGCACGATGATTTCCTCGCCGAGGTGATAATCGATCAGGTAAGGGTAGGACGTCAGGAAAACGCGGCGCGCCCCGCGCACCGAGGTCCTGGTACCGAGATGCGGACGTAGCCGACCGCCGCGTCGATCTGCGAATGCGCCCGTCGCTGAAAGCGAAGCGGCAGACGCGGTGGGTTGCTCACGGGACCCGGTACTTGGAGAACACGGCGCTCACCTCTTCCTGGGTCGCGAAATCGCTCCGTTCCATCTCGGCTCGGGCCTCGAGCAAGTCAGCCTCCTCGGTTGGCGTCAGCGTGAGAACCTCATCGTCTCCGCCGACATAGGCGAAGACGAGGCGCGCGATCTCGTCCTGGAGATCGGCGGAAAGGGCCTGCGCGCTCTCCATGGCCCGTTCAAGAAGCTTCGTCATGGGTGCCTCTCGCGGGATCGGCGAACCGATCCCATCCTGAACGGGCAGAACGAACCGCGTCTTTCAAGTGAATCCCGCGCCGGTCGGCGGACCGGTGCGGTCGTTTTTCCGGAGTGCGGGTCTGGGCGGTGAGCGGGCCGGATAAGACGCAGCAACCGGAAGAGTGCAGCGCCGGCCATCAGGGCGGCCGGCATGGTGATGGGTCGGCGACTCGGCCGGTCACCCGGCAAAGGACCAGAGATCGCGTCCGATGACCCGGATCAGCTGCGCGTGCAGCGCCCTCAGGCGCGCCAGCGCCGCGGCGGCCTGAGCGGCGGCCGCACCCGCATCGGCGCGGACCACGACGTCCGGCCCCTCATCCGGATCGCCCTCGGCGATGAACAGCGTCCCGTCGCGGATGAGGATGCGGATGAACCAGCCCTGGTCGATCTCGTCCCAGATCACGCCGTCGGCCCTGGTGCCGGCGAGCGCCGTCAGGATCGCGGTGGTCTGCGGCACATCGTCGGTCCAGGGGAAGGCGACGACCGGCCGGTCGGCTTCCATTAGCAGCGGCGTCACCGAGAAGTACGGGAACGGACTGGCCAGGGCCGCGGGCTTGTCGTGCTGTCGCGCTGCGGCGACCAGCCTCTCGTAATAGGCGATCAGAGCCGCTTCTCGGCCCGGCAGATCGATCGCCGCCGCGAGACGGGGCACCCGGAACGGCAGGTCCGGCGGGTCGAGGGGCACCCGCAGCCTCTCCCATTCGTCCGGACCGATGTCGTCGTCGGGACCGACATAGAGGCTGTCGGCGATGCGGAAGGCGGCATCGCACAGGAACGGGCCGAGCGGCCGGGCCCGGGCCATCCAGGCTTCGTCCGATCCATCATCGATCATCAACGGCTCACCACTGTGTCCCACACAAAGGCGCATTGCGTCGCAATCCCCGCGCAAGGCTGACCCCTCAGACAGGCTGGCGACGCGTGTCAGGTCGCCAACGGGGTCGGTCCGGGGATGTTCGGTCGCGAGCAAGCCGAGAGATTGTGGAGCAACATCGTCGATCTCGGCGCGAGGCGGCTGATCGCCCTCGGGCTGGTCGGCCTTCTGGTGTTTCTGGGCGTCGGCATCGGCGCCTACTATCTCAGTCGCCCGGCGCAGGAGACGCTCTACACGGGGCTGTCGCGCGAGGACGTGTCACGCATCGGCGGCGTGCTCAAGGACAACGGTATTCCCTTCGACGTGTCGTCCGACGGCACGGCGGTGCTCGTCTCGTTCGGCCACACCGCGCAGGCGCGAATGCTGCTCGCCGAGAAGGGCCTGCCGCAGAGCTCCAAGTCCGGCTACGAATTGTTCAACGATCTGGGTTCGCTGGGCATGACCTCCTTCATGCAGGAGGTGACCCGCGTGCGTGCGCTGGAGGGTGAGATCGCCCGCACGATCCAGGGCATGAAGGGCGTGCGCGCCGCCCGCGTCCACTTGGTGCTTCCCGACCGCGGCTCGTTCCGCCGCGACCAGCAGCCGGCCTCCGCCTCGGTGGTGGTGCGCACCGAGCCTGCCGATGACGTGTCCGGAGCCCAGGCGATCCGCCAGCTCGTCGCCTCGGCGATTCCGGGCATGAAGCCGGACCGCGTCACCGTGATCGGCTCGGAGGGCACGGTGCTGCTCGCGGGCGACGACGCCGGCACGGCGCCGACCGGCAAGATGGCGACGCTGGAGAAGTCGGTGAGCCGCGAGATGCAGGACAACATCCGCCGCACGCTCGCGCCCTATCTCGGCGTCGGAAATTTCGAGGTCAGCGTCGCGACCCAACTCAACACCGACAAGACGAGCACCAACGAGACGATCTTCAACCCCGACCAGCGTGTCGAACGCTCGGTGCGCTCCGTGCGCGAGAACGAGAACTCTCAGAACCGCAACAGCCAGCGCCCGACCAGCGCCCAGGAGAACCTGCCCGACCAGCGCACCCGCTCGGACGGCAACGACCAATCGAGCAACGAGAGTTCGAAGAAGGAAGACCTCACCAACTACGAGATCTCACAGAAGACGATCCAGACGGTGAGCGACGGCTACGCCATCCGCCGCCTCTCGGTCGCGGTGCTGGTCAACCGCTCGCGGCTGACCGCGCTCGCGGGTCCCGAGGACAAGGCCGGCCTCGACAAGCAGATCGCCGAGATCGAGGAGTTGGTGGGCTCGGCCGCCGGCTTCAGTAAGGAGCGCGGCGACACGATCAAGGTCGCGGCGGTGGGCTTCGTCAACGACGGCCAGCCGCTGGAGCCGGTGCCGCCGCTCTCGGTCACCGACGTGATGATGAAGCAGTCCGGCACGCTCATCAACGCGGCGACGATCCTCGTCGTGGCGGGCCTCCTGATCTGGTTCGGACTGCGCCCGGCCCTGCGCGCGATCCTGGCGACGCCGGAGAATGCCCAGAGCGAGGTCGCGGCGCTCGCCGGCCCCGAGGGCGCACTCGCCCTTGCCGGAGGAATCGCCGCCGACGGTACGGCGGCGCTCGCCGCACCGGGCACCGCGCTTCCCGGCGCCACCGGCGCGAGCGAGACGGCCAAGCTCCCAGCGCCCGGCGTCGCCGGTCTGCTGGAAGAGCTGGAGGATAAGATGGCCCGCTCGCCGCAGAAGCGGCTGGAGCAGCTCATCGACATCGACGAGGAGCAGGTCGCGGCCGTCCTCAAGCGCTGGCTCATGCGTGAGGAGCCGGCATGATGGACGCGGTGATCGCCCGCTACCTTCCGGATTTCTCCGCACCTCCGCCCCCCGCGGCGGCCGCCGTCGAGCCGGATTTCTCGGGTACGTGGTTCCGCACACCTGCTCTCGCACCGGATCCGGTCCGGCCCCCCGCCACAGGGGTCCCGGCCTCGCTCGAGTCCGAGTCTGAGCCCGAAATCGAACCGATCCTGCCCCGTGCCGCCGCAGTGGCGCGGCCGGTGGAGGATCGCGAGGCGCTGATCGCCGCCGCCGAGGCGCGAGGACGCGACCAAGGCCGCGCTGAGGCGCTGGCCGAAGCTGCGGCCCAAGCCATGCTCGAGCGCGAGGCACAGCAGGCCCTGTTCGAGGAGGGATTGGCGCAGGCTCGCCGTGTCTGGACCGAAGCGCAGGGCGAAACCCTCGCTGTCGGGTTCACTGCGGCGATGCAGGCGCTCGACACCGCGCTGTCGGATCGCGTCGCGCGGCTGATCGCGCCTGTTCTGGGCCAGGCGCTGCAGCGGCGGGCCCTGGACGAACTCGGCGCTACCCTCAAGCGCATCCTGGCCGAGCCGCAGCAGCCGGCCGTGCGGGTGCGCGGGCCCGAAGACCTGATCACCTCCCTGTCCGCCCGGCTCGGCGGGCTCGCGGCCGGCATCGCCTTCGAGGCGAATGACGGGCCGGAGGTAAGCGTGAGCGCGGGTGACACCGTGATCGAGACCGAACTTGCGGCCTGGAGCCGCCTGATCGCCGCGGCGGCCACGGAGGCGTGAGATGTCTGAGCACGCCCAAGAGATCATCATCATCAAGCGCCACGGCGACCACGAAGACGGCCATCACGGCGGCGCCTGGAAGATCGCGCTCGCCGACTTCATGACGGCGATGATGGCGCTGTTCCTGGTGATGTGGCTGATCAACTCCACCAGCAAGGAGCAGAAGCAGACCATCGCCGAGTACTTCAACCCGGTGAAGCTCGCCGAGGTCACCCACGACCGAAAGGGCGTGAACGACCCGCAGGATGCGCCCAACGACCCGGCCCCATCCGGCAAGGGCAAGGGTGACGGCGGCAGCGCCGACGGCAAGGGCGACGCGGCGGGCGCGCCGGGCAGCCGCGCCCGCGAATCCGCCCTGTTCCAGGACCCCTACGCCATCCTCGCCAAGCTCGCCGCGGAGACCGAGGCCGTCGGGCCGGAGGCCGCGAGTGCCGATGCGAGCGCGCTCGAAGCCGGCCAGCCGGGCGTCACAGGCGGTGAGACCGGGCGCGACCCGTTCGACCCGCTTTACTGGCAGGTGGCCGCCTTGCCGCGCCAGCGCACCGACAATCCCGGCGCCCTCGACACCGCCGCCGCCGCCCCGGCCGAGGCGCGCCTCGACGCGCGCGCCCAGACCGGCACGGCCGTCAAGGGGAAGGAACCGCAAAAGGACAATCCGCCGAAGGACACTTCGAAGGAGATCGCCCGTCAGAGCCTGCGCGACGCCATGCGGCAGGCCGGCGTGAAGCTCGCCTCCGCCGAGCCGATGCCGCTCGAGGCAGCCCTCAAACCAGCCGACACGGCGAAGCCCGTTGCGGAAGCAGTGGCGGAAGCGGCCATGCCCGAGACCAAAGCCGTGCAGATGGAGACGAAGCCGGCCCAGCTCGAGCCGACGCGCGTCGCCAAAGCGGAGGCGCCTCCGGTGAAGGAGCCGCCGACAGGGGCCGACCAAGCCGCGAAGGCGGCCGAGACCGCGGCCCTTTCCGCGCTGAAAGCCGAGATCGCCCGGGCCCTGCCGACGCTGCCGAACAGCGCGCCCGCGCCGCAGGTCGAGGTGCGCCGCACCGGCGAGGGCGTTCTCATCAGCATCACCGACGAGATCAATTTCAGCATGTTCGGGATCGGCTCGGCCGAGCCGACGCCGAAGGTGGTGAGGGCGCTGGAGCGCATCGCCAAGATCCTCAACAGCCGCCCCGGCCGCATCGTCGTGCGCGGCCATACCGACGGCCGTCCGTTCCGCTCCGAGACCTACGACAACTGGCGCCTGTCCTCGGCCCGGGCGCAGATGGCCTCCTACATGCTCGTGCGCGGCGGTCTCGACGAGGCGCGCATCGAGCGCATCGAGGGTCATGCCGACCGCCAGCCGCGCATCGCCGCCGACCCCAAAGCCGCCGAGAACCGCCGCATCGAGATCCTCCTGCGGGGCTTGCCGGAATGATGTTTTGGATGACTCCGAGGCACCTTCTCGCCCGGTTCAGCCGCGCCGCCGCCGCGAGCCGGCTCGCATCCGGACTTCGCTCCGTCGCAGCCGCCGCGCTCGCGGTGTCCCTCGCCGCCGTCCCGGCCCCGGCGGCAGAGCACGGTGACGCCCACGCGCCGCCTGCGGACAGCCATGCCGCAGACGAGCACGGCGGCCATGACGGGCACGGCGCCCCGGCGAAAGCGATCGAACCGTTGCCGGTGAAGGCGCATGGCCTGCCGGTCGAACTGACACGCACGCTCCAGCTCCTGCAGGACCGCATCGCCCGCGGCTCGACCCAGGCACATCTCGCGCAGCGCCAGCTCCTCGGCCATATCGAGCAGCGGCTGATCGCGCTCAACCCCGAGATCTGGACGGAGCCGGAGAACGTGCGCGCCGCCGTCACCTTCGCGCTCGCGGGCGGCGGGCCGGCGGCTCTGCGGGTGCTGCTCAAGTCCGATAAGGCGCCGGAGGCGGAGCAGCCCTTGGCGCTCGGTGCGCTCGCCTATCTGGAAGGTCGCGAGCGGGAGGCGCGGGCCAAGCTCGCCGGCATCGACCCGCGCACGATGCCGGCCGGACTCGCCGGTCAACTCGCGCTGACGCAATCGGCTCTGATGGTGCGCGAGGCGCCCGCGAAGTCGCTCGAACTCCTGGACCTCGCGCGGCTCCTCGCACCTGGCACCCTGGTCGAGGAGGGGGCGCTGCGTCGCCAGATCTTCGTCGTCGCACAGGGCGGAGATGCCCGGCGCTTCGAGGCGCTGGCGATCCAGTACCTGCGCCGCTTCCGCCGCTCGGTCTATGCCGGCAACTTCCGCCAGCGCTTTGCCGGGGCGCTCACCCGCCTGGACTTCGACAGCGACCGCACCCGCATCGCCAGCCTGGAGCGGATGCTCGACGAGATCGAGCCGGAAAGCCGCCGTGACCTTTACCTGCTCGTGGCGCGGGCCGGGCTAGAGCAAGGCCGCCGGGAAACCGCCTTGTTCGCGTCCGAGCGGGCAATGGGGCTCGCCGCTCCGGATTCGCGGCCGGCGGCGCAGGCACGGCTCTACCGCGGCGCTGCGCTGATCGTGGCGGACGGGCGCTTCGAGGAGGGCTACGAGGCCCTGCGCAGTCTCGACCGCACCGATTTCGTAGCCGCCGACGCGGAACTGCTCGATGCCGCCCTCTCGACCGCCCAGCAGATCCGCACGCCTTCCCCGGTCGCCGAAGCCGCCCCCGCGCCGCCGACCTCGGCAAACCGTCCGATCCCGGAATCCGGCTCGCTCCTGCGGGCGCAGGAGGCCCTGGCCCGGGCCGAACGCGCCATGGGTGCCGCCACCGGCACGCCCTGAGACATTCCCGCCCTCCAACCACCGGACGATCGACCCGTGATGCGGTCTCTCGACACCCTTTCCCCGCTGCGGCCGAAGCCCGAGTCCGGACCTGCTTCCGCGGGCGAGGATCCGCGCGCGGGCGGCGCCCCCGACTTCGAGGCGATGCTCGGCGCGCTTGAGAGTGGGACCGAGAGTGGATCGGCTCCGACCGGAGAGTCTCCGCCCAGGAAGACCGAGACCGGCGCGGATACACGACCTGCCGATCCCGCCGGCCCGCTCCTCATGGCCGGCACCGATGCCTCCGGCTCGGCACTGCAGGCGCTGATGGCCCTCGCAGGCGCGGCCGCCCCCACCGCACCCGCGGCCGGTCCGGATGCCGCCCTCGATGCAATGGTGCAGCGGGCCGTTGCGCGGGCCGGAGCCGGCGCGAGCTCCGTCCCAGCGGAACCGACAGTGCAGATTTCGATGGTCGGTCTAGAGACGCATTTCGCGCCCGTTCGGCCTCGTGGGGCAACCCCCTCGATGGAGGCGGGCAGCACGGGACCGGGCGCATCGATCGCCCTGCCAGCCTTCCCGGCGCCCGAGAGCATTGGCGGCACGCCGGCCGCAGCCCGAAGCCTCGCGCGCGCGCCCTCGCGTGCTGCGATCGCTCTTGAGGCCGGTGCAACCTCGCAGGAGCCGACGGACGCAACGAGCGGGCTCCTGCGGCCAAGCCCTGATCCGCTTCCAGCCACGCTGCCTCCGGGCGATACACACCATGCAGGCGGCGAGTCGGACCGGCCGGCTCTGGTGCAGCGCGAGTTCGCTGCGGCCTCGCGCGACCCAGTGAACGGGCCGTCTACAACCGTCGTCACACCGCGCCCGGCCTCCCCCGACCCGGCCGCGACCGCTCAGCCGCCGGCACTTGCCGCGGCAACGCAAGCCGCTGTGCCCGGAGCCCTTCGCAGCCCCACGGAGCGCGATCGCGCCGCCCTCAGCAACGATCCTGCCGAACCGGCCGGTGCGGCGGAGACGGCTCCGCTCCTGCCCGATCAAGGCGCACACGCAGACCTCACCGAACCGGCTGCTGTCACCCGATCGGGCACCGCGGGACAGGCTCAGCACGGCCCGGAACCGGCGCGGGAACGTCCGACTGGGGTCGCTCCGTCCGAAGCGGCCTCGGCGCGAGACACCGCCTTGACGCCGCGTGTGGAGGCCAGCGCCGAGCGCGGCGTGAGCGCGGGAACCGACACCGCCACGACCGAAGCCCCGCGACTGGAGCAATCGCTGGCCGAGCCCGTCCCGCAGACGGCGGCGAGTGCAGCGGCAAGTGCGGCGGCTCCGGCGCCAGCCTCTCCGCTGCGCCAGATCGTCGATGCGGTCAGCGCCCAGCTGCCCGCCGCGCCCGCGGCGCAGGCCCGCCCGCTTCCGGGCTCCGCCGAGGCCGGACCGCTGAAGATCCTGACGCTCCAGCTCCATCCGGCCGATCTAGGTTCGGTGCTGGTGCGGATGCGTCTGCAGGACGGGCGGCTGGAGATGAGCCTGCGCACCAGCCGCGAGGAAACCGCCGAGCGCCTGCGCAAGGAGGGCGACCTGCTCTCCGGCCTTCTGCGGGAGGCCGGCTACGAGCCCGATACCGTGACGATCCAGTCCGGCGGCGCCGGCCTGGGCGAATCCGGATCGCGCGGCCAGGGCTTCGCATCCTTCGCCGGATCGCAGGGCGGGCAGCATGACAGACAACCGGGCGCGGCGACGCCCGATCAGTCGGGCCGGCGCCCATCCCCCCGCGCGGACGAGGCCGCCACGCCCACCGAGGAGCAGAACCATGAGACGGATTCTCGCGGGCGCGATCACGGCAGCCTGTATCTCTAGCGCTGCCGGTACAGCCGCGGCGGCCGCACCGGGAGACACTTCCCGTGTGTGCGAGCGCCAGATGGCGCAGGCTGCCGCCAAGCACGGCGTGCCGCTCGGCATGCTCTACGCCGTCGGGCTGACGGAGAGCGGCAATCGCGGCTCGCTCCAGCCCTACGCCATGAACATCCAGGGCAAGGCCTATTTCGGCACCAGCGCCGCCGACGTGGTGCAGCGCCTGACCCAGGCGCAGCAGGAGGGCGTGCGTCTGGTCGATCTCGGCTGCATGCAGATCAACCACCATTATCACCGGGCGAAGTTCGCCTCGCTGGAGGCGATGATCGACCCGGCTCAGAACGTCGAGTACGCGACCCGTTTCCTGAAGGAATTGAAGGAGCGTGAGGGAAGCTGGACGCTGGCGGTCGCCCGCTACCATGCAGGGCCCAACAACAATCCGGCGCAGAAGGTCTATGTCTGCCGGGTCATCACCAACATGGTCGCCTCCGGCTTCGGCAACTGGACGCCGGGAGCAAAGACGTTCTGTCAGTAGCTCGCCTCAACCGACGTAGGTGTAACCCATGTACCGCTTGGCCTCGATCGGGTCGTGGCCGAGCCGCTCGGAGAGCTTCTTGCGCAGCTTGCTCACATGGCCCTCGATCACACTCTCCTCGACGCCATTGCTGTAGACGCCGTAGACTACATTGAAGACCTGGGTCTTAGTGAGCCGACGCCCGCGATTGCGCACGAGATATTCGAGGATGTGCCGCTCCCGACGAGGCAGGGACAGCGGCACGCCATCGATCTCGGGGTCGCGCCCGTCGTGGAAGACCTTGAGCCGGTCCGGCGTCTTGGCCTCGCTCGCGCTCTCACCCTCCGCCTCGCCCTGTTGAACGGCGCCATTGACCCGGCGCCAGATCGCCTCGGACCGGGCCAGGATCTCACGGACATGAACAGGCTTGGGAAGCACGTCGTCGATGCCGGCTTCCAGCAGTTCGACGGTCTGCTCCAGGGAGCGGAGGTCGGCCAGCGCGATGATCGGGGCGCGGGACTGCTTGCGGATCACGCTCGCGCATTTCGCCCGCTCCTCGAAATCACCGAGGAGGAAGCCTTGGATCGCTTCGAGATCGCTTCGCGAGGCCGCCTGGAGCCAGCCCAGGAACTCCTCGGGCATGAGCGCGAACGAGGAGATCCCCTCGCGCTCGAAGCTGGCCTTGTAACCCGCGTTCACGGAATCGCGCGGATCGACCAGGAAGTACATCGACGACCATCCCCCTGACCCAGCCGGATCGCCCCGGCCTTGCGCTGCGATCTGAGCAGGTTTTGGGCACCTTCGGGAGACATTGCCATGTCCTCCGCGAGGCGTCGAGACGCAGCGTTGATCCCGTCATGTAGCGTGGCAGCGAGGGGGTCAATCAGCGGAATGTACAATTCCATACATGGACAGAAATTTGTCCCCGGCGCGCGCTCTGCATCCCTGACGGGTGCCCGGTCGGCCTCTCGGCCGGGGCGCCTCTTCAAGGCGGTTCGCGCGTCGCCGTCAGGCGTGTCCAACCCGAGCCTGGCTGACGGCGTGGGCGAAGCCTTCGAGAGAGAGCGCCGCCATATCCTCTGCGACGATGCGCTGGATCGCGACGCCCGCAAACACCTCGTCGAGGACCAGCTTGAAGAATACGGTCATCGGCTCGGCCGCGAATTCGAGGTCGAGGACCACCTGCATCGAGCGGCCCCAATCGAGGCACACGTCGGCCGCGTCGGCGTAGGTCAGCACCGATTCCTTGAAGAACAGTTCGGCGGAGGAGGAGACGATGTCGGCGATATTGCCGTGCCGCTCGCCGCGGATCCAGCCGATCAGGACACCGCCGTCCAGCAGGCACAGTTCGCCGATGAAGTCGCGCAGCGCCTCCGCGAAGATCTGTTCGGCGGCCGCATAGGTATGCGGGACGGCGGATGGCCCTGGCGCGAAACGTTGGACCTGAGGGGTCATCGAGCTCTCGCGAAGAGGAAGAAAAGGATCTGCGCCACGGCGCGGTAAAATTCTGCCGGAATCGTCTGATCGACCTGCACAGCATCGTACAGCGACCTTGCGAGAGGCTTGTCCTCGATCACGGCAATGCCTTTTTCCTCGGCGATCGCGCGGATGCGCAGGGCGATGAGATCCTGCCCCTTGGCGAGCACGAGGGGGGCCGGGTTCTCGGAGGGCTCGTATCGCAAAGCCACGGCGAAGTGGGTAGGGTTGGCGATCACCACGGTGGCCCGATCGACGTTGGCGAGCATCCGGTTGCGGGCGCGGTCCTGGGCGAGCGAGCGCAGCCGCGCCTTGACCGACGGATCGCCCTCGGTCTGCTTGTGTTCGTCCTTGATATCCTGGCGCGACATCCTGAGCGAGCGCTGCCAGCGCAGCCGCGCCCAGACGAGGTCGCCCGCCACGATGACGATGGTGGCGATCGCCACCGCCGAGACGAGTCGGATCGAGACCGTCAGGATCAGTTCGGGCAGTTGGCTCGGATCGACGAACATGGCGTTCACGGCTCTTGTCCGCTCCGAGCGAAGGAGCAGAAGGGCGACGACACTGACCGACAGGAATTTAACGACGGATTTCAGGAACTCGACTTGACCTGAAGTTCCGAAGATTCGCGTGAAGCCCGCCATTGGCGAGACCCGCGACCATTTCGGGGTGATCCGGTCGAGGACGAGGCGCGGCAGGTTCTGGAGGAGCGAGGCCGCGAGGCTGCACACCGCCAGGATCAGCAGGATCGGCAGGAGGAAACGGCCCGCCGCCATCGCCACGCGGCTCAGGAGCAGCATCGCGTCGCCGCCTGTCTCCAGGGAGAAGCCGCGCGGGTCGTCGAGGATCGGCGCGAAATCGCCCGCGAGCTGCACCGCCTGCCCCCGCGCGAACAGAGCCAGAGCGATCAGCAGGCCCAGCGTCGAGGCGAAGACCGGTGCCTCGCGTGAGAAGGGGATGTCGCCCTTCTCGATCGCTTCGCGGACACGCCGCTCCGTGGCGGCTTCGGTCTTGCTCTCGTGGTCGGTCTCCTCCGCCACGCATCAGCCCCGCTGGCGAGCGCGAACGGGGCACCGATCAGCGGATGAGCGCGTCATCCTCGCCTCCCGGGTTGATCTCGATCTCCCCGCGCCCGGCCATGTCCATGGCCAGATCCGTGATGGAGCGGCGCGCCTCCATGACGTCGCGCTGCGCCGCCGGCTCACCGCCGTTCAGCTCGTGCTCGACCATGCGGCGCACGCGCGCCGAGAGGGCGCTGAGCACCGTGGTGCGGAACTCGACGTCCGTCCCCTTCAGGGCCAGCACCAGCCGGTCGTTGGGGACAGCGTCGAACAGGGTGGTGCGCGCGCGCGGTGCCAGTTTGACGATGTCGTCGAAGGTGAAGAGCAGACCCTTGAGGATCTCCACCGACTTCGGACGCGACTCGCCGAGGCTGGAGAGCACGTCGTCCATCTGCTGGCGCTCCATCTTGTTGATGATGTCGGCCATCTTGGCGTGCGTGTCGGCGCCGGAATTGCGCGCGCCGTTGATCATGAAGTCCTCGTGCAGCGTCTTCTCGATGCTGTGCAGCACGTCGTCGACGATCGGCTTGAAGTTCAGCATCCGCCGCATCACGGTGTTGCGTAAGGGCGCCGGCAGGTGGCCCATCACCTTGGCGGCGGTGGCGGGCTTCACCTTGGACAGGATCAGCGCCGCAGTCTGGGGATGCTCCTTGACGAGGTAACTCGCCAGCACGCTCTCCTGAACGGTGCCGAGCCGCTCCCAGACCGAGCGAGTGGCGTTGCCGCGCACATCCGCGAGAATGTCGGCGATCTGGTCGGCCGGCAGCAGGCCGCTGAGCAGCTTCTCCACCTCGTTGGCGGTGCCGATCAGGCTGTTGCCGGCGGAGAACTCGGCGGAGAAGGTCTCCACCACCGTGTCGAGCTGCTCGGGGCTGACCGCCCCGAGATTCGAGGCCGAGCGGGTGATGCGCTTGAGCTCGTCCGGCTCGAAATACTTGATGAGCCGCCCTGCCGCGGGCTTGCCCATAGCGAGCAGCAGCGCCGCGACTTGGTCGACGGGGTCGAGCCGCCGGCCCGCCACTACGCGCGTCGTGACGGCGCCCGCGGGCACGACGTCCGGGGGGACGGGGCTCGATGCAAGAGGGCTCGATGCCAGAGGACTCGATGACATGGCGGCCCGCTCTCGCCCAGGCTCAGCTGTTCTGGTCGGCGGCGGAGGGGCCGACCACCTCGGTCAGCGACACGCCGAAGCGGGAATTGTCCTCCTCGACGATCACGATCTCGCCGCGGGCGATGACACGGCCGTTGACCATCACATCCACGGGCTCGCCGACGCGGTGATCGAGTGGGACGACGGCGCCGCGCCCGAGCTTCATCAGGTCGGCCACCGGCATGGACGCCGAACCGAGCACGACCTGCATCAGCACCGGGATGCGCAGGATCGAATCGAGGTTGCGCCCGTCGCCGACGCGGGGCTCGGTGCCGGCGAGATCGGTATCGGGGAAGGGGGTGCTGCTCATCGCTCGGGCTCGTCGGGTCCGCTTGGGCGTGATGACGGTCTAGCCGGCTTGGCTGACGCGAGGCTGTCGCCGGAGATCCGAAAAAGCACGCGTGTCACGCGGTGCCAGTCCCGGCTGACATTTCGCTGACGGCGGCCGTCAGTGTCGCGGGGCCGCGCGGTGACATCAGGAGGCATCACGACACGAAAACCGGAGCGAACACCGTGAACACCCTCAAGACCGTCCTCGCCGCCGCCCTGGCCGCCACTCTGAATGCCGGCCTCGCCGCCGCGCCGGCCCGGGCCGACGCGCCCGGGAAAGACTGGATGCCGATCGACCAAGTCCTGACCAAGTTGTCCGAGGCCGGGTACGGCTCGGTGCGCAGCATCGAGGCCGATGACGGCGTGTGGAAGACCAAGGTCAGCCGCGACGGCCGGACCATCAAGGTTCAGCTCGATCCGCGGACCGGCGCCATCGTCGAGAAGGCCGGCAAGCCCAGCGACGACTGAGGCAGACGCCGCCTCAGGGCTTCTCCGAGCGTGCCGCAACGAGGGCCGCCCGCGACGCCTCCAGTTCGGCGAGCGCCGCCCGCGCCTCCTCGATCTTGAGGCTCAGCGCATCCAGCACCTCGCGGCCCTCCTCCTTGAAGGAGCGCACCGCCTCGCCGGCCTGCGTCAAGGCCACGCCGGAGGCGGCGACCGCCGCGCCGTACTCGGCCTGCGTCCGGTCGAGGCGCTTGAGCTTGAGGTACATCGGCACCACGCAGGCGCTCGTGGCCACGAGTGCGACGAGGAGTATGCCGTCAACCAAGGAGCCCATGGGCGCCCTCCTTCTCCGGACTGATCGCGTCCTCGACCCGCAGGACGTAGGTGCCCTGCGACTGCCCAGCCCGGCACCAGAACAGCGGCCGGTCGTTGCCCTCGAGCTTGACCCGAGTGGCGGGCGTGGCGTCGAGGGTGAGCACCTGCCCGACCTTGAGCCCGGCGATCTCGCCGAGTGTCAGGTGACGCTCTTCGAGAACGGCCCGCAGGCGCACGGTCGTCTTCTGCACCTCCGCGGCAATCTGCTCGGCCCAGCGCGGGTCGCGGGCCGACGACTCGCCGGTGAGCACCTTGCCGAGTGCCGGACGCAGCGGGTTCAGCACCGTCTGCGGGATGATGAGGAACATCTCGCCGCCGCGGTTGAGGGCCTGGAGCAGGAACCTGGCCTGAACCGCCTTGTTGGAGCGCCGGCCGATCACCGCGAACTCCATCCGTGTCTCGGTGCGCTCCAGGCGGAAGCTCGTCTGCGAGACGAGGCCGAAGGAGGATTCCAGCGCCTTGCCGACCTGCTCGAACACCATCTGCGCGATGCGCAACTCGATCGCGGAGAAGGTGCGCTCGTCCTCCACCGGCGGCTCGGAGCCGTCGGAGCCGAACAGCACCTCGGTCATGGTGTAGATGAAGTCGCGGTCGAGCCCGACGAGGACGTGCCCGTCCCAGCCCGGCGCGTGGAAGATGCCGACCACGGCATTGGCGTCGTAGCTGTCGAGGAACTCGCCGAAGCGTCCGCTCTCGACCCCGTTCAGCGAGTAGAAGGTCG
Organism: Methylobacterium sp. R2-1; assembly: GCF_014191355.1. GTDB lineage: Bacteria > Pseudomonadota > Alphaproteobacteria > Rhizobiales > Beijerinckiaceae > Methylobacterium. Next base: position 118,857 of record NZ_JACHWM010000015.1, on the reverse strand, counting down.
AGGAGGCGGCCAGGTGCTTGGCCGCGTCGCTGCAGGCGGTGGCGAGGCGGTCGAACACCACGCTGAGCATCGGCAGCCGGTCGAGCGACAGGCCGCCGGCCTCCTGGATGCGGGTGCGGATGTCGGCCGCAGGCTTGGCCGCCGTCACGAAGGGCGGGAGAACCGAGGAGAACTCGGGCTCGGTCTCGGGCACAGCGTCGGAGGTCTGGGTCTCATCCATCTCAGACTGACCTTAAGCCGCGGCCGGTTCGGCGCGGGCGCCGGGCACGGTGGCGCTCTCGACCTCGTCGATCGTCGGGCGGTCGGAGCCGGCGATGCCCTTGCGGCCGTGCTCGATCGCGACCTGGGGCAGCGCGCCGTTCATGTAGGCGATCAGGCTCTGCTTCACGATGGTGTAGACGCTGCACTGCTTCTCGCGCACGCCCTTGATCTTCACGGCGAGCGGGGCAAGCATCCCATAGGAGGCGAACACGCCGATGAAGGTGCCGACGAGCGCGGCGCCGATCAGGCCGCCGAGGATCTGCGGCGACTGGTCGAGTGCGCCCATCGCCTTCACGATGCCGAGCACCGCCGCGACGATGCCGAGCGCCGGCAGCGCCTCCGCCACGGTGTTGATCGCGGCGTAGGGCTTGAGCTTGTACTTCTTATGGGTGCCGATCTCTTCCTCCATCAGCGCCTCGATCTCGTGCGAGCGGGCGTTGCCGATGAGGATCAGGCGGCAATAGTCGCAGATGAACAGAACCAGGTCCTGGTCCTTGGTCACCTCGGGATAGTTCTTGAAGATCTCGGAATTCGCCGGATCGTCGAAATGCGTCTCGACCTCGTTGCGCGGCTTGGTCTTCAGCTCGCGCATCAGGGCGTGCAGCAGACCGAGCAGCGAGAGGAAGTCCTGGCGCTTCGGCCCCTTGTTGGTGAAGGCCTCCATCGTCGCCTTGCCGGAATCCATCACGGTCTTCATCGGGTTGGCGATGACGAAGGTGCCCGCCGCCATCCCGAAGATGATGACGAACTCCCAGGGCTGCCAGATCACGATCAGATGCCCGCCCATGGCGACGAAGCCGCCGAGCATGCAGCCGATCGCGATGACGAGGCCGACGAGGATTCCCATGGGGAGGCTCCGGGGGACACCTTTGCGGGGAGGGTTGCCGACGCGCGGCGGCCCTTTGTTCGAGCCAATAGGGAGGGTGGCTTGCGCGGAGCTTTTTGGGGCGATGCGGCGCCCCGTCTTGGAGCCGGGCGTGTGAGCGCATAACTGAGGCTCATGACACGTGGCGATGCTCCCGACCGATGGTCGGGGTCATCGCGTCCGGCGGACGCCCGCCGCCTCGCATTCGCGAGGACAGCCGACGATGGGTAGCCCTCATTCTCGGCTGGCATCTCAGCTCTTTCTAAGAACCGGAGCGCCTCCTTGGCCCAGACCGACGATCGCCTGCCGCAAATGCACGCCACCACGATCCTGATGGTCCGCAAAGGGGGACGGGTGGTGATCGGCGGCGACGGCCAGGTCAGCCTTGGCCAGACCATCGTGAAGGGCAATGCCCGCAAGGTCCGGCGGCTCGCCAAGGGCAGTGTGATCGGCGGCTTCGCGGGCGCGACGGCGGATGCATTCACCCTGTTCGAGCGGCTGGAGGCCAAGCTCGAGCAGTATCCCGGCCAGCTCACCCGCGCCTGCGTCGAGCTCACCAAGGACTGGCGCACCGATCGGTATCTGCGCCGCCTGGAAGCGATGATGCTGGTGGCCGACAAGGAGGTCAGCCTGCTGCTCTCCGGCTCCGGCGACGTGCTGGAACCCGAGACCGGCGTGATGGCGATCGGGTCGGGCGGCAATTTCGCCCTTTCGGCCGCCCGCGCGCTGGAGGACGGTGGTCTCGATGCCGAGGCGATCGTGCGCAAGGCGATGAAGATCGCTGCCGAGATCTGCGTCTACACCAACGGCAACCTCGTCATCGAATCCCTCGACGCGGCCTGAAGCGCCGGCGCTCTGGAAAGCCGGGCTTTGCCCCCTTAGATCGTCCTTCGGAGGCGGCTCCGCGCGCCCCGCGCCGCGCCCCACCAAGTCCCGAAAAATCGGCCGCAGGAGCCCGATGACCACCTTCTCTCCCCGCGAGATCGTCTCCGAGCTCGATCGCTTCATCGTCGGCCAGAAGGACGCCAAGCGTGCCGTCGCCATCGCGCTGCGCAACCGCTGGCGCCGCCAGCAGCTCAAGGGGCCGCTGCGGGATGAGGTGGCGCCGAAGAACATCCTGATGATCGGGCCGACCGGCTGCGGCAAGACCGAGATCGCGCGCCGCCTCGCGCGCTTGGCCGGCGCACCCTTCCTCAAGATCGAAGCGACCAAATTCACTGAGGTCGGCTATGTCGGCCGCGACGTGGAGCAGATCGTGCGCGATCTCGTCGAGGTCGGCATCGGCCTGACGCGGGAGGAGAAGCGCAAAGCGGTCAAGGCCAAGGCGGAGGCCGCCGCCGAGTCGCGTATCCTCGACGCGCTCGTCGGCCCCACCGCAAGCCAGGCGACCCGCGAGAGCTTCCGCAAGAAGCTGCGGGCCAGCGAACTCGACGACAAGGAAGTCGAGATCGAACTTGCCCCCAGTGGCTCGCAGGGCTTGCCCATGTTCGAGATTCCCGGGATGCCGGGCGCTTCGATGGGCGCGATCAACATCTCCGACATGCTCGGCAAGGCGCTCGGCGGCCAGCGCGGCAAGCCGCGCCGCATCACGGTCGCCGACGCCTACGCGCCGCTGATCGCCGAGGAGAGCGACAAGCTCGTGGACGACGACGCGCTGATCCGCGAGGCGATCCGCGAGGTCGAGGATAACGGCATCGTCTTCCTCGACGAGATCGACAAGATCTGCGCCCGCGAGGGCCGCTCCGGCGCCGACGTATCCCGCGAGGGCGTGCAGCGCGACCTGCTGCCCCTGATCGAGGGCACGACGGTGGCGACCAAGCACGGGCCGGTGAAGACCGACCACATCCTGTTCATCGCCTCCGGCGCCTTCCACGTCTCGAAGCCGTCCGACCTCCTGCCGGAGTTGCAGGGCCGCCTTCCGATCCGCGTCGAGCTGCAGCCGCTCACCGTCGAGGACTTCAAGCAGATCCTGACCGCGACGGAGGCGAGCCTGATCAAGCAGACGGTGGCGCTGATGGAGACGGAGGGCGTCACCCTCGACTTCAGCGAGGACGCGATCGACGCGCTTGCCCGCGTCGCCGTGGAGGTGAACGGCTCGGTGGAGAATATCGGCGCCCGCCGCCTGCAAACGGTGCTGGAACGGGTGATCGACGAGATCTCCTTCACCGCCACCGACCGCTCCGGCGAGACGGTGCCGATCGACGCGGGCTACGTGCGCGAGCGGGTCGCGGATCTCGCTGCCAACACGGATCTCAGCCGTTTCATCCTCTGACCGTGCGGGCGCGGTCCGGGGCGTCCGACGTCGTCCTGCCCATCCTCGCCCTGTTGGCCGGGATGATCTCGATCCAGAGCGGCGCGGCGCTCGCCAAGAGTCTGTTTCCCATCGTGGGCGCAACGGGCGTCACGGCATTGCGCGTCGGCTTCTCGGCGTTGATCCTGCTCGCGGTCTGGCGGCCGTGGCGCCGCAGCCCGGAGCGGGGGGAGATCGGGGCGATCGTGCTTTACGGCGCGGCGCTCGGGCTGATGAACCTGCTGTTCTATCTGGCGCTGCGCACGATCCCGCTCGGGATCGCGGTCGCCATCGAGTTCACCGGACCGCTCGCCGTGGCGCTGGCAGGCTCGCGCCGCGGGCTCGACTTTGCCTGGATCGGTCTTGCCGTGCTCGGGCTCGGCCTGCTGCTGCCGCTCGGCGAGACGGCCCCCCTCGACCCGACGGGCACGGCTTTGGCTCTCGGCGCGGGCCTGTGCTGGGCCGCCTACATCGTCTTCGGCCAGCGCGCCGGCCGAGCCGGTGGTGGGCGGGCGGTGTCCCTCGGCATGACGGTCGCCGCCCTCGTGGTCACGCCGGTGGGACTCACGGAGGCCGGCGCGGACCTGTTCACGGCCACCACCCTCACCATGGGCCTCGTCATCGCCGTGCTGTCGAGCGCCCTGCCCTACTCGCTCGAAATGTTCGCCCTCACCCGTCTGCCACGTCCGGCCTTCGGCGTGCTGATGAGCCTCGAACCGGCCGTCGCCGCACTCGCAGCCCTTGCCTTCCTCGACGAACGGCTGACCGCGGTGCAGGTGGGTGCCATCGGCTGCATCGTGGCCGCTTCGGCGGGGATCACGCTGGCGAACCGCGCATCCGGCAAGAAGTCCGGCAAGAGGCCGCCGGAACGGGATGCAACCGGGTGAATGCGTCGGCGCCGATCAGACGATCGGCGGCCCCTACCCTTCCCAGATCTGACCCGGCCGCAATGCCAGGAACCGCTCCGGCGGCAGCGCGGCCGCCGTCAGCGCCTCGGCCAGTGCCTCGATGGGCCGCTCGATGCCCTCGTCGGTGAGCTTGAAGGTGCCCCAATGGTGGCCGAGCGCCTGATCGGCGCCGAGCAGGGTCAGGGCCTCCACCGCGTCGGCCGGGTTCATGTGCTGCGGCTGCATGAACCAGCGCGGCTCGTAGGCGCCGATCGGCAGGGTCGCGAGTCGTGGTGGCCCAAACCGGGCGCGGATTTCGCGGAAGATCGCGCCGTCACCGAGTCCGGTATCGCCGACATGGTAGTGAACCCCGCGCGGCGTCGTGAGGAGGAAGGCACACCACAGCGCCATGCGCCGATCGTTGAGTCCGCGGGCCGACCAGTGGTTGGCGGGCGTCAGATGGGCGGTGATGCCGGCACCGAGATCGACCGACTCGCCCCAGTCGCGGGTCTCGACATGCATGGTCTCGTCGTAGCCGCGCAGGATCGCGTCGTTGCCGAGGGGCGCCACGATCAACGGCTGGTGGTCCTGCCAGAGCCGGGCGAGTGTCGGCCCGTCGAGATGGTCGTAGTGGTTGTGAGTGATCAGCACCGCGTCGATGGGCGGCAGGTCGGCATAGGCTATTCCCGGCGGATTGACCCGCTTCGGCCCGGCGAAGCGGACCGGGCTCGCGCGCCGGGCAAAGACCGGATCGACCAGGATGTTGCGGCCCGCGACCTGGAACAGGTAGCTCGCATGGCCGATCAGCACGACGCGGAAGCCGTCCACCCGCTCCGGCGGCCTGTCCGCCGGGAACGGGCTCGGAAAGCTGGCCGGCCAGGCCTCGGGCTTGCCGGTCCGGCGCCACCGGGCGAGGTCGGAAAGCGACTTGTCCGGCGGCTGGTTCGCGGCGTGGAAGCGCAGACCGTCGAAATGGTCGCTCGTGGGACCGCGGTAATAGGGATTTCTGCCCCGGCGATGGGCGGCGTAGCCGACGCCGCCAAGGGTCATCACCGTGGCCGCGCTGACGACCGTGAGCAGGCCACGCTTCTTCATACGGCCAAGATGGCCCGCTCGGTCCGCGGTTCAAGCGCGGCGCAGAGCCTCAGGACAGGCTTGCGCCCGGTCCCACGACCGAGACGAGTGCGTCGGCGAGGTTGCGAATCTTCTCCCGAGCCTGCCGCTCCACCTCGTCGCGGGGAAGGTCTTGCGTGGCGACGATCACGGTACCGTTGATGCGGCCATGTTCGGATAACAGGGTGAAGTTGAACCGGCCGGACCGGCTCCGGCGGATGACGTAGTGCAACCTCGGCACCGGATACTCCCTCGCTCAACTCAAGCGATACGCATCGCTACGATGCTGGGACCGGAAAAGTTTCAGGCGATGGCTTCACAACCTCACGAGCGCCAGCGCAATTCCTGGTGAACGAGAGGGTTGGCGAAGGGTCTGCCCTCGCGTGCCGCCTCCAGGGCCTCGCGCTTGAGGCGGAAGTACCATTGCGAGGGCAGATCACCCTGTCCGAGCAGCACCATGGTCGGTTTGCGGTCGAGCCCGGCCTGCGCATGCTGCAGCACCTGCTGATCCTGTGTCAGGAACTGGCGCATCATCGGTCGGGCGACCGGCTTCAGGAGGTTGAGCGCCGGCATGCTCCAGTAGAGCGCGTTCGTCAGCATCGTGCGGTTGGGACTCATGGGCGTGGCGAAGGTGTAGTTCGCCACCCGCTTCGTGCCCGCCTTGATCCGCTCCAGCCGCACGCCGGGCAGGCGGAATTCGATCTCGACCTCTGGTACGCCGCCGAGCAGGCGGTAGACCGGCGAACTCGTCGTGGTCGCGTGGCTCGTCATGACGAAGCCGTGCGGCACGGGCTGGAAGGTCTTCACCTTCTCCCGCAGCTCCTTGGAGGGCCTGAACCACCACGTGTCGTGGACGAAGGCGACGTGGCCGGGATCGACGAGGCTCAGCGTCGTGAGATCGAACGAGGCCTCGACCTCAAGTTCCAGCACGAGGCAGCCCGCGGGCTCGAAGTCGAGGCTGGGCACGGCCGGCACGGCACCCGGGTCGGACGGCCCGAGATGCGGGTTCACCCAGAGGAAGCCCGCGCTCTCGACGATGGGGAAGCGCTGCACGGCGATGCGCGAGAAATCCGAGGCGTCGTGCTCGGACAGTGTCGGCACGTCGCGGCAGCGCCCGTCGGTGCCGAAGCGCCAGCCGTGGAACGGGCACATCAGCGTGTCGCCGTCGAACTTGCCCTTGGACAGGGCCATGCCGCGGTGGGGGCAGCGGTCACGCAGCGCGAACAGGGCGCCGTCCCTGGCCCGGCCGACGACGACCTGCTCGCCGTTAAGCGCGACCGCCCGCATCTTTCCGCCCGCGATCGCCGAGGCTTGGCCGACGCAGTACCACGCGTTCGGCAGCGGCTCACGCATGGCACGCGGGTCGAGGGCATCGTCGGCGGAGACGCGCGGGGCGGCGGCGGAAGACATCGTTTTTATGGGCTGACCGATGCTGACGGGCGCTCTCTTTAGGCTCCTCTCCGCCCGTCGGCCAGCGCCGCGCATGTCGCCGCGTTGTGCACCGCGGCGAGACAACGCACCGGATCAGCTGGCAGGGGCCTTTCGCGCGGCGGAAATCCTCCCTACCTTGGGCTCACCCGCAACGAACGAAAGGAGGTGATCCAGTGTCTCATTGTCATCAGCCGTCGCCGACGACCAAGGCCTGGACCGTTACCTCCGGCGTGTGCGCCTAACGCATCCGCAGGATCACGACAGGTTTCGTCGGACTGACCGGTTCGACAATGGAAGGGCCGCCCCATGGGGCGGCCCTTCGCATGTTCAGGGTATCGGAAGCGGCTCAGCGCTGCTGCATTTGGAACAGCGGCGCGGCCAGGGCCTCGCAGCGGGCACGCCAGAGATCGCGCTCGGTCCGCAGATCCTCCATCTTGCCGACTTCCTCGGCAATGTGGGCGCGCAACTCGCGGATTTCCTGAGCCAGAATAATCTGCAGCTCGTCGCGGCGCTCGGATTCCAGTCGGAGCCGGGCCTTCAGCATCATGTTCTCGGCCATGATCTCGGCGACGTCCTCGTCGGCGGCCTCGGCCGACTTCGCTGCAGCGGAGACGAGGCGGGGCGACCAGCCGTTGCCGCGCGCCTCGATCTCGGGCTCAGCGGGAGCAGCGGGCTCGGCCTGGCGCAATTCGACGGGTTGCGTCTCGGATACGGTCGCGCGCATGGTGGCAAGCCAATCCCGCAGCGGCGCGGTGCTGATCGAAGGCCGGAGACCGGACTCGGGTGATGGGGCCTGTCGAGCGGGTTCCGACATCGGGTCGTCCTCGGGCACCTCCAGCGGTGCGTTGTCGATCATCAGACCCGAACATGCTTAACGAAGGGTAAAGCTTAACCGTCCGCTTACGTCCGCTTTAGGCACAGCCGCGCACCGGTCCGCGTCCGGCCGCCTTCTTCGGCATCTATCGGGGGAACGGGCTCGGGATTGGGTAGTGTCTCAGTTTGGAATCTGAGCCTGGCCGAGTTCGCTCCGCGTTCCTGCCCCGTTCGCTCGCGCATCCCCGCCGGCTGGCGTATGTTTGGGGTCAAGCAGGAGGATGGACACGGCAGAGCAGGCTTCGAGCTTCACGCGCGACTGGCTCACATCGAATATCCAGAATGATCCCACTTGGTGGGACCGCAGTATTGAGGAGCGTGTTGTCGTCGAGATGAGGCGCTTGAAGGAGCCCGCACGCGGTGCGGGGATTGATCTCAATGATCCTGCGCTAGACGACCATCTACTCGATGACGAGATCACCGCGACTATTGAGAGCGTTCATGATCCCAAAGCTGGCGGGATCAAGGATTAGTCATACCCGCCGGACCTAAAGGCGAGAAACGCCCCGCCGACGCGATCGGCGATGCCGTCCGCGTCATGCAGATTACCACCGGCGAGAACTTCGTGCGGATCCACAAATCGCTAAGGTTCACTCCCGCGATGGCCGCGGGTATTAGCGACAGCCTGTGAAGTATGGACGAGGTTGCCGCATTGGTGGATGCTGCAGAGCCCGCTCTAGGAAAGCGGGGACTGTACAAAATACATAGACGGCGATACGCTGATGTATCGGATACCACCATGACGAACGAACAGCTTGCGAGCGAAATCACAAAACGTCGAAAGCAGGCGGACAGGGGCTGTCGAGCGTGGAGCACCGCGTTTCACTTAGCTTTCGGGATCTCGACTATCTCCGGTGTTGTGGTGGCGGCCATCGCAGGCAAAAATATATCTGTTTGCGGAATAAACCTATCGGACTACGTTCCGTTGATCGCATTGTTGGGTTCAATCCTTTCGGCGGCCGGCGTCTTTGGCGGGTTCGAACGCAAATGGAAAGCCAATAGAATTACTCGAAATGAGTTAGATATACTTAGCCTTAAGATTGCGGCAGGTGAAAATCCATCCGATAAAGTTCAAGAATATATTGACATAGTTCGCACTCACGACGCGGCAATATTGAATGATTCATTCAAATTGGAAAAGCCATTTCAGCCGGGTGAGGCAAAGCGCGAGACGCTAGTTCCCCAGACGGCTCAGGGCGTGCGCTAGGCAAATTTCAAACTGAGACACTACCCGGGATTGACTTGACGCGGCCCAGGGCCTATCCGCCCGGCTCCATTTCGACGTTCGAACGTCACGATGAGCCGCCGACCGGCCCGAGAGGCCGGAGGTCAACGTCCGACAGCGCGTGTGCGCCCTCGGGCGCCCTTGTCGTTGCCGTGCGTTCGCCGAAGCGTCAAACGAGCCCTGCCATGGCGCCCGCGAGCGACACGACCCTTCGCATCGAGGATGCGGTCAACGACTTCTGCCCCTGGTCGGGCAAACCGATCGTGCCCGAGGCGCTGACCCTTTACAACGGCGCGGTGGTCGGCTTCTGCGATGCGGAGTGCCGTGACAAGTTCGCCCGCGCGGTGGCGGCCTTCGAGGATGCGCTGCGCGCGCGTCGCGTGGCCAATGCCGGCCTCCACCAGTAAGGACCTCTGAACCCGCATGTTCGAAGGCCTTTCCGACCGCCTTTCCGGCATCCTCTCCGGGCTGACGCGCCGCGGCGCGCTGACGGAGGCCGACGTCACCGCCGCCATGCGCGAGGTGCGCCGCGCGCTCCTTGAAGCGGACGTGGCGCTGGAGGTGGTGCGCTCGTTCACCGATAAGGTGCGCGAGAAGGCCGTGGGCGCGGTCGTCCTCAAGTCGGTGACGCCCGGCCAGATGGTCGTGAAGATCGTCAACGACGAGCTCATTGCGATGCTCGGCACCGATGCCAGCGTCGTCGATCTCAACGCGCCCGCCCCCGTTGCCATCCTGATGGTCGGCCTGCAGGGCTCAGGTAAAACGACCACCACCGCCAAGATCGCCCGGCGGCTGGCGAGCCGCGAGAAGCGGCGCGTGCTGCTCGCGTCCCTCGATACCCGTCGCCCTGCGGCGATGGAGCAGCTCGCGGTGCTCGCCAAACAGGTCGAGGTCGAGAGCCTGCCGATCGTCGCCGGCCAGTCGGCGGTGCAGATCGCGAAGCGCGCCATGGAGGCTGCCCGGCTCGGCGGCTTCGACGTGGTGATGCTCGACACCGCCGGCCGCACCACGGTCGACGAAGGCCTGATGAACGAGGCCGCCGAGGTGAAGGCGGTGACCAGCCCTCACGAAGTGCTGCTGGTGGCTGACGCGCTCACCGGCCAGGACGCGGTCAACACCGCGCGTGCCTTCGATCAGCGCCTTGGCGTCACCGGCATCGTGCTGACTCGCATGGACGGCGATTCCCGCGGCGGCGCGGCGCTTTCCATGCGCGCCGTGACGGGCAAGCCGATCAAGCTCGTCGGCGTCGGCGAAAAGGTCGACGCGCTGGAAGAATTCCACCCGCAGCGGGTGGCCAACCGCATCCTCGGCATGGGCGATATCGTCTCGCTCGTCGAGAAGGCGGCCGAGACCATCGACCACGAGCAGGCCCTGCGCACCGCCGAGAAGATGCGGAAGGGCAAGTTCGATCTCGAAGACCTGTCGATGCAGCTCGCCCAGATGGAGAAGATGGGCGGCATCGGTGGCCTGATGGGGATGCTGCCCGGCATGGGGCAGATGAAGAAGCAGGTCGAAGGCGCCAACCTCGACGAGAAGATGTTCAAGCGCCAGCGCGCCATCATCTCCTCGATGACGCCGGGGGAGCGCAAGAACCCCGACATTCTCAAGAACAGCCGCAAGAAGCGCATCGCGGCAGGTGCCGGCGTCAAGGTCGAGGAGATCAACAAGCTCCTCAAGATGCACCGGACGATGGCCGACATGATGAAGGCGATGGGATCGGGCAAGCGCGGTGGCATCGGCCAGGCGCTGGGCAACATGTTCGGGCTGGGCGGGGGTATGCCGGGCGGTCTTCCCGGCGGCATGAAGCTGCCCCCGGGCATGCCCGAGCCGACGCCGGAGCAGATCGCCGAGATTGAGAAGCAGTTCGGCGGCAAGCTGCCGCCGATGCCGGCGGGCCTAGGCGGCGGAAAGATGCCGGGCCTTCCTGGGCTGGGCGGACCGAAGCTGCCGGGCCTCGGCGGCTTCCTGCCGGGTAAGAAGAAATGACGATCTTGTCCGCACAAGGGGTCGATCCCGAGCTGGCAAGCCTACGCGAGAGCATCGACAACTTCGATGCCGCGCTCATCCATCTGCTCGCCGAGCGTTTCCGCTGCACGCAGCGGGTCGGCGAGCTGAAGGCCCGCAAGGGCCTGCCTCCCTCCGATCCGGATCGGGAGGCGCGTCAGGTCAAGCGCCTGAGAAATCTCGCGGTCGAAGCCAAGCTCGACCCCGATTTCGCCGAGAAGTTCCTCGCCTTCGTGGTCAAGGAAGTCATTCGGCACCACCGGACGATCGCCGAGAACGTCGATCACAACGCCACTCAGAAACACGACACCGAAAGGAACGACTGATGTCCCTCAAGATCCGTCTCACCCGCGGCGGCGCCAAGAAGCGCCCCTACTACCGCATCGTCGTCGCCGACGCCCGCGCACCGCGTGACGGGCGCTTCATCGACAAGGTCGGCGCCTACGACCCGATGAAGGCCAAGGACGATCCGGCCCGCATCGTGCTCGACAACGAGAAGATCCAGTCCTGGCTCGCCAAGGGCGCCCAGCCGACCGACCGCGTCCTGCGCTTCCTCGACGCCGCCGGCCTCGCCAAGCGCCCGGCCCGCAACAACCCGCAGAAGGCCGAGCCCGGCGAGAAGTCCAAGGAGCGCGCCGCAAAGCGCGCCGAGAAGGCTGCCGCCCCGGCCGAAGACGCCGCGGCGTAAGCCTTCCAATTCCCTCCCCTTCGTGGGGAGGGGTCAGGGTGGGGTGCCTCCTGGATGCCCCACCCTCGCTTCCTTCCCGCCTGAGGAAGGGACAAACGCGCCGTCATCGAGGCACCCTGCATGGCCCGCCGCCCCGGATCCTCATCGCGCGGACCTGCGCGGTCCGCCGACCGCCTCGCTCCGGAGGCCGTCACCTCGGCTCGCAAGCCGCAAGGCGCCAAGCCCACTCTGCCCGCCTCCCCGGATCCGAGCCTCGTCCTGCTCGGCGAGTTCGGCCGGCCGCATGGACTGCACGGCGAGGTGCGGCTGAAATCCTATACCGGCGAGCCCCTCGCGATCGCGGGCTACGGGCCCCTGCGCGCCTCCGATGGTCGCACCCTCGAACTTGCGGACGCCCGGCTTGCTCCCGGCGGGTCGTCCGACCTGCTGGTCGTGCGGGTCAAGGGCGTGGACGACCGCAGCGGCGCGGAAGCCCTCAACCGCATCACCCTCGCCATTGCACGCGAGCGCCTGGGCGAGGCGGAGGACGAGGACGAGTTCTTCCTCACCGACCTGATCGGGCTCACCGTCGAGGACGGCACCGGCACGGTGATCGGCTCCATCGTGGCGGTGCCGAACTACGGTGGCGGCGACCTGCTCGAAATCCGCCCGGCGGCGGGCGGGCCGACAGCGCTCCTGCCTTTCACCAAGGCCTTCGTGCCGACCCTCGATATCTCCGGTGGAAAAGTCGTCGCCGATCCGCCCGAGGATCTGTTCGCGCCACCGGGGCCCAAGCCTGCCGACGATCCGGGCTAGAGCGCATTCAGACGAAGTGGGAACCGGTTCGTCGACAGAATGCGCGTGAAGACAACGACTTAGAGACGCCGATCGGATGCAATCCGGTCGGATACGGCTCTAGAGGCGAGCTGATACCCTGCGTTCCAACCATCAGAGCCGGACCTGTTCGGCTCCGTTCTCCGCTGGGCGCAGGGCGGGTTGCCTCCGTGATCGAGGGCATAGCCCCAGCCAGCCCGACGCGTCGGCATGAGCCTCAGGGCCTATGACACGTTTTGCCTGCGCGCTGCGCTATCGCGACACTCCGGCAAAAGGAAAAGGCTCCGATTCCCGATAGTATCGCGTCGCGTCACCGGCGAAGACATTGGCCTGATCTGCGCCGAGATCAAGCTTCATGACTTTTCCGGTTTCTCGTGTGAAGTCGATCTGGCCGAGATCGGTCCAGAACGTGTTCGGCGACAGTGCGGATTCGAAGAAATAGAGCCGACGCTTGTGGTCGAAGACCGTACGCCAGCGCGTGGATGCGATTTCCGGCTGGTCCGGCGTCGAAAGCCCGAGCGGCACCGAGACATTGCGTATGATGCCGTAAACACTGGCCAAAAGCTGGTCGGCCCCACCCTCTTGCGGAATCGATTTGACGTAGAAGGATGCGCGAGCGAAGCGATCGGAGGCACGGCTGGTTCCGGGCAGCATGACCGTTCCGCCGATTTGGGACCAGTATGACGCGAGAGCAAGCTGCTGCTCGTATGTCGGCGAATTGGTCATCACCTGATATTGGCGGCCGTGGTGAATGACCTGCTTTCCCTCGACATATTCGATAATTGCGCTGTCCCCGCTGGAATCCGACAGTGACAAATGGACATTTGCCATGATTTGAGTTCCAGGGATGGCGCCCGTCACGAGCGTGAACGGCGTCTTCTTGAATTCCTCAACCGCTTGCGCGACTGTTTCGAAGTGATCGAGAGCGTATTGCGGCCAAGCTGAAATCGCCAATCCGGGCGGCCCTTTGCCGTCGAAGGTCGGATACTGCGACTCTTCGAGCCAAAGCACATTCGCTGCGAGACCAGCTTCGTTCACACCGTCGGAGGTGGAGTTGTTGAATGCGGTCGCGACCAGAGACCCGTATTTCGACGTCCACTGGATCGAGTGCGGCCCAACCTCGCCGCTGCGCGTCATCCCCCGAGGAAGGATGTAGAGGTCAGTCCCAATCGGTTTTTCCCAATCCATCGACCGTGCGGTGAATATTTTTCCGTCGTTGCCGATGTAGACGAAGCGGGAACACGCGCCTGCGGGTCCAAAAGCGGCCTGGAAGCTGGCCCAAAACGCGAGTGCCGACACGGCGATTTTAAACGGAAGCGTCTGCAGCATTGGAGTATCTCCCTTGCTTTGATCAGAAACGCCCCCATAGTTTCATTTTATAAAAGTATTCACGTTCGGCCGGTCTTGCGAACAAACCCGTAAATTCAGCCTACAACAAGCCGCTATGATCCTCGCATTTTTGGCTCATCTAAGCGCATGTCATCATGGATCGGCCAGCTCTAAACGCTGTCGTCATTGAAGCATCATGTTAAACACGGGATCACAACCGTAGTTCCATACGCGGCCAGACCATAACGCTGAGGTTGCGGCGCGCGCCGAAGTCCGACGCTCCTCCGCATCCCGCCACCGGGCAGCGGGGTCGTTCGACCTGGGCAACAGCCGTGTGGTGCTGCCAGGCCGGGGACATGAGAGACTCAGCGTCCGCCCACTTCCATCGCAGCGTGGGCGAGGCGGATCGGCTCGGACGACAGCGCCAGCGGACCGTCGAAGGGGCGCTCGTGCAGAGCGACCACACCGAGCGTCGTTACCATCGCGGCGGAGAACAAAAACAGCGTCGTCGCTTGCGCGAACGGGCGTTCGCAATGGACGAGGGCGATCGCCGTCAGGGTCAGGGCGGCAAGGATGAGGAGCGTCAGCCACTTGCTCTCGTCGCTGCGGGCAGCGCTGAGCGCGAGGCGCTCGCTGCGGGCTGAACGGAGCTGCATCACCGCATCGAGCAGGGCCGCGTGAGTAGCCTCGCCCGCCTCCGCGGCATTGCGCGGGTCGGCCGCGGACTGAAGCAGGCGCCCGAGCGCTTGGCCCGCAGCGGGCGCCGAAGCGCCGGTCTCAGCCATGGAGGGCCATTCCTCCTTCACCACCGCATCGAGATAGGCGAACAGCGAGGCGCGCAGTCCGCTCATATCCGGCGCCGAGGCGATGCTGAGATCGTAGACCGCAAGCGCGTGCGAGCGTTCGGCCTGCACCACGCGGCTGGCCTGACGCTGGCGCTCCCAGGCATCGTTGGCGACGAAGCCGGTCAGCAGCGCAAGCAGCACCGCGACCACGGCGATGTAGGGCGGCACGATTCCGGTCGCGAGCAGGCGCATCCCCGCCCTCGTCCAAGGCAGGTTGGTGAACAGGCTCAAGAGCAGGCAGATCGCGAGGAAGACGCCCGCGAGAAGGGTGAACATCAACCAGACGGGTTGGTCGAGCCAGAAACCGAGGATCATTGCCGAGCGGATCGCGAGGACGGGGTCTGCCAGCGTGGCCGACCAACCCCTCCGATTCGGTAAAGGCGCGTCAGCGCTTGTCCCGCGTGGTCCCGTCCCGGCACGGGCGGATCGTCTCCGGCGCGGGCCGCGCGTCCGGTCGAGGCGCCTCGAATACGGCGAGATAGCCGACACCGCCCTTCAGCCGGGTCATCGAGACCTCGCGATATCCGACGGATGCCAACTCGCAGCGCAGGAGCTTCGGTGGCGTGCCGTGGCGCGAGGGGATCGCGTCGGCATCGACGATCCCGACCCGGCCGCCGGGCTTCATCGCGGCGGCGAGGTTCCAGAGCAGGCCGAAGGGCTGGGCAATCTCGTGATACATGTGAACCAGCACCGCCGCATCGACCGAGCCCGGCGGCAGCCGCGGGTCGTGCGCCTCGCCGCGCACCACCGTGACGTTGGACAAGCCCGCCTCGGAAACTCGGCGCTCCAGGTCGGTGAGATAGTCCGGCGTAATGTCCTGCGCGAGGATGCGCCCCTCCGGGCCGACGCGCGGGCTCAGGCGGAACACGTAGTAGCCGCTGCCCGCGCCGATATCGGCCACCGTCTCGCCGGGCGCGATCCGCATCAGGCGCGCGACCTGCCCGACCTCGTCGGCCTTGTCCCGCTGCCGCTCGTGCGCCCATTGCGGGGCGACGATCTCGGCGACGGGCCTGTCGGGCATCGGAAAGCGCTCGGCCGGCACGCCGGGCGGTGCCAGCGGTTCGGCCGCGGAGGCCGGCAGCGTCAACAGCAGGAGGATGGCGGCGAAGCGGATCATGCCCCGGATAAGTCCCGACGCGGACGAACGTGCCCATCCCGCGCGCCTCGGCCGCGCATCGAACCATCGGCAGCGCGCCCCGTTCGCAAGGGAAAGGCTCGAACCGACATCCGAAAGCGAGACGCCATGCGACGCCCGATCCTCCTCCTCGCTCTCCTCGCGGTCCCGGTCTCCCCGGTGCTGGCGCAGGGCTTCCCCGGCGCGACGGTCGGCATCCCTCTGGGAAAACCCGATCCGTTCGGCGCCATGGCGCGCCGGCCGGCGGAATCCATGGCCGACCCCTTCGCAGAACCCTCGACCGGCGGTGAAGCGACCCGGCCGGAGCGGCGCCTACGCTCCCCGTCCCGAGGGCACCTCAAGGGCCATGATCGCGCTGCACCCAAGCGGCGCCCTCCCCTGGCCCGTCGCTGACGAGCCGGGACACCGGCCTCATTGACCGGCCCGGCGCGCGCCGCCATCAAGCGGCATGAGCGAGCCCGTCCATCCCGGCACGTCGGCCCCCTGGCGGGCCACCGTCCTGACCCTCTACCCGGAGATGTTTCCGGGTCCGCTGGGTCATTCGCTGTCGGGCGATGCGCTGCAGCGCGGGACATGGAGCCTCGAGCCGCGCCAGATCCGTGAGCACGGACTCGGTCGCCACCGCAACGTGGACGACACCCCGGCCGGCGGCGGCGCGGGGATGGTTCTGCGCTGCGACGTGCTCGGCGCAGCCATCGATGCCGCGGCAGCGCCGGATGACGGCCGGCCCCGCCTCCTCATGTCCCCGCGCGGAAAGCCGCTGACACAGGCGCGGGTGCGGGCGCTCGCCGAGGGCCCCGGCGCGATCCTCGTCTGCGGCCGATTCGAGGGCGTGGATGAGCGGGTGATCGAGGCACGCAATCTCGAAGAAGTTTCGATCGGCGACTACGTGCTGTCAGGCGGCGAGATCGCGGCCCTGGTGCTGATCGACGCCTGCGTGCGCCTGCTGCCCGGCGTGATGGGCAAGCACGCCTCGGGCGTCGAGGAGAGCTTCGAGGGCGGCCTGCTCGAATACCCGCACTACACCCGTCCGCGAGAGTGGGAAGGGCGGACGATCCCTGATGTTCTGATGAGCGGTAACCACGCGGCCATCGACCGCTGGCGGTCCGAACGCAGCCGCGCGCTGACGCGGGCGCGTCGACCGGACCTGCTGGAGCGGGACGAACCTTAGATGGACCTTCTTCTCAGCTGTTCTTATGAGAACTGAAATATCGTTCTGTTGCCCGCAGCACACGCAGATCTGAATCCTTTAAAAAGCCTCTTGCATTGCGGCGCGCGATCCGTCACTCCCGGCGACGGGACACCTCCCCCCAACGGGAGGCGCTCATCTGGAAGGATGGCTGACATGACGGCTCAAATGCCCGCCGCGCGCCCGCGCGTGCCCTATTTCTCGTCCGGCCCGACGACCAAGCGTCCGGGCTGGAGCCTCGATGCCCTCTCCGGCGCGGCGCTCGGCCGTTCGCACCGCTCGGCCGCCGGCAAGGCCAAGCTCGCCGAGGCCATCGAGCTCACCCGCACGGTTCTGCGCGTTCCGGACGATTACCGCATCGGCATCGTTCCCGGCTCGGACACCGGCGCCGTCGAGATGGCGATGTGGTCGATGCTCGGCCCGAAGACCGTCGAGGTCATGGCCTGGGATTCCTTCGGCGCTGAATGGGTCACCGACGCCCTGAAGGAGCTCAAGATCGATCCGGTCGTCCGCACCACCGAGCATGGCATCCTGCCGGCGCTGGACGCGATCGACACCAAGAACCACGACGTCGTCTTCACCTGGAACGGCACCACGGCCGGCGTGAAGATCCCGCACAGCGACTGGATCGCCGACGACCGCGAGGGCGTCACCATCTGCGACGCGACCTCGGCCGCCTTCGCGATGCCGCTGCCGTGGGACAAGCTCGATGTCGTCACCTATTCCTGGCAGAAGGTGATGGGCGGCGAGGCCGCGCACGGCATGCTGATCCTGTCGCCGCGCGCCGTCGCGCGCCTCGAGAGCCACACGCCGGCCTGGCCGATCCCGAAGGTCTTCCGCCTGACCAAGGGCGGGCGGCTGATCGAGGGCATCTTCAAAGGCGACACCATCAACACGCCCTCCATGCTCGCGGTCGAGGACTACATCGACACCCTGAAATGGGCCGAGAGCATCGGCGGCCTCGACGCGCTGCACGCGCGGGCGGACGCCAATGCCCGGGTGGTCCACGACTGGGTGGCGCGTACTCCCTGGATTGGCCACCTTGCGGTGGACCCGGCGACCTACTCGAACACGGGCGTCTGCCTCGTGATCACCGACCCGGACGTGCTCGCCAAGGGCAACGACGTGGTCAAGAAGGTTGCCGCCGGCATCGTCAGCCGGCTGGAGAAGGAAGGTGTCGCCTTCGACTTCGGCGCCTACCGCGACGCACCGGCCGGCCTGCGCATCTGGTGCGGGGCCACCGTCGAGGCCTCCGACCTCGCGGCGCTCACTCCCTGGCTCGACTGGGCCTTCGCCCAGGAAAAGGCGGCGCTGGCCGCCGCGGCGGCCTGAGGGTCTGAGACGTCATGATGGCCGGTCGCGAGACCGGCCATTTGCTTATCAACGCGCTCCAGCGATCCGCCGGTGATGTCCCGCGCGACGCGGCGACCGGCCATGCCTTGCATTTGAGGCAGCGATCCTGCGCGCCCGCACGACGCGAGGTGCTTTTCATGACCAAGCCTGCCACGACCAAGCCCAAGGTCCTCATCTCCGACGCCCTGTCCGACGCCGCCGTCCAGATCTTCCGCGATCGCGGCATCGAGGTCGACTTCCAGCCCAACCTCGGCAAGGACAAGGAGGCGCTGGCCGCCGTCATCGGCAACTATGACGGCCTCGCCATCCGCTCCGCCACCAAGGTGACGGGCAAGCTGCTCGCCGAGGCGACCCGTCTCAAGGTAGTCGGCCGCGCCGGGATCGGCGTCGACAACGTCGATGTGCCGGCCGCGACCGCCAAGGGTGTGATCGTGATGAACACGCCGTTCGGCAACTCGATCACCACCGCCGAGCACGCCATCGCCCTGATGTTCGCGCTCGCCCGTCAGATCCCCGCGGCCGACGCATCGACCCAAGCCGGAAAGTGGGAGAAGAACCGCTTCATGGGCGTCGAGCTGACGGCCAAGACGCTCGGTGTGATCGGCTGCGGCAATATCGGCGCCGTAGTCGCCGACCGGGCGATCGGGCTGAAGCTGAAGGTCGTCGCCTACGATCCCTTCCTCACGCCGGAGCGCGCCGTCGAGATCGGCGTCGAGAAGGTCGAACTCGAGGAGTTGCTGGCGCGCGCCGACATCATCACCCTGCACGTGCCGCTCACCGATAAGACCCGCAACATCCTGTCGGAAGAGAACCTCGCCAAGACCAAGCGCGGTGTGCGCATCATCAACTGCGCCCGCGGCGGCCTCGTGGACGAGACGGCCCTGCGTGCCGCCCTCGATTCCGGCCATGTGGCGGGCGCGGCCTTCGACGTGTTCGTCACCGAACCGGCAACCGAGAATCCGCTGTTCGGCCACCCGAACGTGATCTGTACGCCGCATCTCGGCGCGTCGACCTCCGAGGCGCAGGAGAACGTGGCGCTCCAGGTCGCCGAGCAGATGGCCGATTACCTGCTCAGCGGCGCCATCACCAACGCGATCAACTTCCCCTCGATCTCGGCCGAGGAGGCTCCGCGCCTCAAGCCCTTCGTCGCTTTGTGTGAGAAGCTCGGCTCGTTCCTGGGCCAGCTCACGGAAGCGCCGATCAAGGGCATCCGCATCACCTACGAGGGCGCGGTGGCCGGCATGAACACCCGGGCGCTGACCTCCGCAGCGGTGACCGGCGTTCTGCGCCCGATCCTGCAGGACGTGAACATGGTCTCGGCTCCGGTGATCGCGCGGGATCGCGGCATCGTCGTCGACGAGATCAAGCGCGAGGGCGGCGCCAGCGACTACGAGTCGGTGGTGCGCATCACCGTGGACGCCGAGGACATGCCGCGCGACGCTGCCGGAACCGTCTTCCACGACGGCAAGCCGCGCGTGATCGAGATCCGCGGGATCGACATCGATGCGGCCTTCGCCCCGCACATGCTCTACGTGCGCAACCACGACAAGCCGGGCTTCGTCGGCCGCTTCGGCTCGGTGCTGGGTGAGGCGGGCGTCAACGTCGCGACCTTCGCGCTCGGCCGCGAGGCGGAGGGCGGCAACGCCATCGCCTTCGTGGCGGTGGATGGCGAGGTGTCCCCCGAGGTCCTGAGGGCGATCGAAGCGATTCCGCAGGTGAAGCGTGTGCGCCCCGTGCGGTTCTGAGGCCGACAAGGCTCCGGCGGACGATCCCGTCCGCCCCTCCGACCACGACGGCACGGCGCCGACTGCGCCGTCCTCCCTCCCCCCCGAGAATGAGGATCGCACGATGGGTTGCAAAGTCACCGTCCGCTGCGCCTGGGATGAGGCGGCCGGCGTCTTCTTCGTCCACGACTCGCCGGTGCCGGGCCTCGCCACCGAAGCGCCCACCATGCCGGCTCTGCTGTGCAAGCTGCCCGGCATGATCCGAGACCTGCTCGGCCTGGAAGACGGCGCCTATATCGACATCTACGTCGAGCGGGTCCCGCGCTGACCGACCTTTGGCAGATAGGAATCCCTGGGGCGGCTTGACCGCCCCAGGCCATTCTGGCGACACACTCGCGGGATGAGACATCGGCTGACGTCGATCCGCACGGCCACGTTCGCCGCCGGATCGCCGCTCTCACGCGCGAGCACCCCATGAAAATCGACGGACGCCCCTACCGCACCATCTTCCCCGAGACCGACGGGAACTCCGTCGCAGTCATCGATCAGACCCGGCTGCCCTTCGCGTTCGAACTCAAGCGTCTGACGAGCCTCGATGACGCGGCCGTGGCGATCCGCACCATGGTGGTGCGCGGCGCGCCGCTCATCGGGGTTACCGCCGCCTACGGGCTGGCATTGGCCATGCGGGAGGATGCCAGCGAGGCCGGCATCGAACGGGCCAGCGCAACGCTCGCCGCCACACGGCCGACCGCGATCAATCTGCGCTGGGCGCTCGACCGGATGGCCGCCGTGCTGCGACGGAGGCCGGAGGCTGAGCGAGCGGCGCTCGCCTTCGCGGAGGCCGCTGCAATCGCCGACGAGGACGTTGCGAGCTGCCGCGCCATCGGCGAGCACGGCGCCAAAATTCTGTCCGAGATTGCCGCGAAGAAAGTTGGGCCGGTCAACGTGCTGACCCATTGTAACGCCGGCTGGCTCGCCACCGTCGATTGGGGCACGGCGCTGGCGCCGATTTACGTCGCGCACGATGCCGGCGTGCCGGTCCATGTCTTCGTGGACGAGACCCGGCCGCGCAACCAGGGTGCGGCGCTCACCGCCTTCGAACTCAACGCCCACGGCGTACCGCACACCGTCATCGCCGACAATGCGGGCGGCCACCTGATGCAGCACGGACAAGTCGATGTCTGCATCGTCGGCTCGGACCGCACCACGGCGGCGGGCTATGTCTGCAATAAGATCGGCACCTATCTGAAGGCGCTGGCCGCCTCCGACAATCGCATCCCGTTCTACGCGGCGCTGCCCTTCTCCACCATCGACTGGGCCCTGCAAGACGGGGTGCGCGACATCCCGATCGAGGAGCGCGACGCCCGCGAGGTCACCCACCTCACCGGCCGGACCGACGACGGCGCCTTCGCCACCGTCGCCGTGGTCTCGCCGGGAAGTCCGGTGGCCAACCCGGCCTTCGACGTGACCCCCGCTCGCCTCGTCACCGGCATCATCACCGAGCGCGGCGTCTGCGACGCCTCGGAAGAAGGCTTGGCCGGGCTCTATCCGGAGCGGCGCAAGGCTGCCTGACGAACGGAACGTCAATCCTTCAGCGGATCGTGGCCCCAGTTCATTAGCGAGAGGCGCCAGGGCGAATCCTTCGTCTTGGTTTTGTCCTCGGGCCCGCCCTGCGTGAGGTGGCGGTGCACGTAGCCGACCACCTTCTTCATGTGGGCGTAATCGTCGTCAGTGAGGTCGGCCTTCTTCTTGTGAAGAATTTCGACGATGCGGCGGCCTTCCTTGTGGCCCGTCGCCTCGCCGCCGTCCTTCTTCTGACCGACCGACTGGCTCTCGTCGGACTCCAGGAATTTCTCCAGGGCCGAGGCGGTCATGTTCACCGCGCTCCTGAAGTCCTTCCAGATCGTTTCATGATCGTCGGTCTCGGCCATGGCGCCTGTCGTCCTCCCGCTGTCGTCGGGGCGGCAACGGGGGCCTTTCAGGCGTGGTTCCGCTTGGCTCCCGACTGCGCGCCTGAGCCGCGCGCTTGGGCCGCGCTCAGGCGCCGCCAGCGGACCACCAGAGAAACCGAGACGACGAGAAGGCCGGCACAGAAGCCCGCCCAGATGCCGCGCCCGCCCATCCCGGCTCCCCAGGCGAGCGCCGCCCCGAGCGGCACGCCGATGCCCCAGTAGCCGAACACCGCGATCAGCATCGGCACCTTGGTGTCCTGCAAACCGCGCAAGGCCCCAAGTGCCACCGATTGCACGCCGTCCGAGATCGCGAACAGGGCCGAGAAGATCAGGAAGCCGGCAGCCACGGGAAACACACTCGCGGCCCCCGGCGCCTCGGCATCGAGGAACAGGCCGATCAGGATGCGCGGGGCAAGAAGTTGCACCAGGGCGCAGGCCACCATGAAGCCGAAGCCGAGCCAGAGCGCGACGGCCCCCGCGCGGCGCAGAGCTGCCCGGTCGGCGGCCCCGTAGGCACGGCCGACCCGCACCGTGGCCGCCTGCCCGATGCCATTGGGCACCATGAAGCAGGTCGCCGCGATCTGGAGCGTGACCGCGTGCGCGGCGAGCGGCACGGTGCCGAAGGTGCCCATCGCGACGGTAGCCGCCTCGAACAGGCCGGCCTCGGCGATCCCCGCCACGCCCATCGGCAGGCCGACCCGCACCACCCGGGTGAGGCGCTCGATGTCGAGGCGCCAGAGATTGGCGAACATCCGGTGGCGGTGGAGACCTCGGTCGAACCGGATCACCAGGACCAGGGCACCGAGCGCCAGGAACTCGGTGAGCACGGTGCCGAGCGCCACGCCGACGATGCCGAGATCCGGCGGCCCAAAGGCGAAGAAGGCGCCGAACGCGAGATTGAGCGGCAGAGCGACCAGACTTACCCCGAGCGGCGGACCCGGCCGCTGGAGCGCGGCGAGCGCCCCCTTCAGCACCATGAAGGCGAGCGCCGGGAACATCCACCATTGCAGCACCCGCATATAGCTGCCGGCATCGCGGGCGACCGCGGGCTCTTGGTGAAGCAGCCCCAACAGCTCTTCCGTGAACCAGAGCACCGGCATCAGCGCGAGGGTCACGAGGAAGCCGACCCACAAACCCGCCCGCACCGTGCGCCGCACCTCACCGGCCTTTTCCGCGCCCGCGGACCGGCCGACCGATTCCGCGACGAGCGGGGCCACCGAGGAGGTGAGGCCGATGCCGCCGATGAACAGCAGCAGGTAGAGGCTGGTGGCGAGTGCGCCCGCGGCGATGGGCTCGGCGCCGAGCCGGCCGAGCAGCACCGCGTTGGACGCCACCAGTCCGTGCTGGGCGAGGTTGATGAGGACGAGGGGCGCCGACAGCTTCAGCGTCGCGCGCAGTTCGTCCCACCAGGGCGAGGCCGGCGGTCGCTCGAAACCCGTCGCCGCGAGGCTCGGTGTGGACGTCACAAGGCTCATCGCGTCTGCTCAGGAGGCCGGAGCCGGCGCTCGATCCCCGAGGAAGCCGCCGGACTGGCGCCGCCAGAGGTCGGCGTAGAGCCCGCCCCGGCGGATCAGTTCGGCGTGGGTGCCCTCCTCCACGATCCGGCCGCTGTCGATCACGATGAGTCGGTCGAGCGCCGCGATGGTCGAGAGCCGGTGGGCGATGGCGAGCACGGTCTTGTCGCCCATCAGCGTGTCGAGCGCCTCTTGGATCGCCGCCTCGACCTGGCTGTCGAGGGCGCTCGTCGCCTCGTCGAGGATGAGGATCGGCGCGTCTTTGAGAATGACACGGGCGATCGCAATGCGCTGGCGCTGTCCGCCGGAGAGCTTCACCCCGCGCTCGCCGACATGGGCGTCGTAGCCGCGCCGGCCCTTGTGATCGACGAGATCGAGGATGAAGTCGTGGGCATGCGCCAGCCGTGCCGCTTGCTCGATCTCGGCGTCGGTTGCGTCCGGACGACCGTAGCCGATGTTGTCGCGGATCGAGCGGTGCAGCAGCGATGTGTCCTGGCTGACCATGGCGATGGCTTCGCGCAGGGAGTCCTGTGTCACCCCGACGATGTCCTGCCCGTCGATCAGGATGCGCCCGCCCTCGACATCATGCAGGCGCAGCAGCAGCGCGGTGATGGTGCTCTTGCCGGCGCCGCTGACACCGACAAGCCCCACCTTCTCGCCGGGGCGGATACGGAAGGACAAGTCCTCGATGATGCTGGCATCGCCCCGTCCGTAGTGGAAATCCACGTTCTCGAAGCGGATGTCGCCACCGGTGACGGTGAGCGTCTTCGCATCCGGCGCATCGGTGAGACCGTGCGGACGGGCGATGGTCTGCATGCTCTCCTGGATCACGCCGACATTCTCGAACACGCCGCGCACGGTCTGCATCACCCAGCCCGACATCGCCATCAGCCGCAGGATCAGCGCGAGGCCGGCCGAGGCTTCGCCGGTCGTCATCGCGCCGCGTTGCCAGAGAGCGAAGCAAACGGAAGCGGTGGCGAACAGGAGCAGGCTATTGAGCCCCGCCAGCAGGCTCGTCGTCAGCGTGGTGAGACGGAACTGGTGGAGATAGGCCCTGGTGTGGGTATCGACGGCGTCGCGCACGGCGGCGCGCTCCTCACGGTCGCGGGCGAACAGCTTCACGGTAAGGATGTTGGTGTAGCTGTCGACTACCCGTCCGATCAGTGTCGAGCGGGTCTCGGCGGTCAGGTGTGAGCGCGTGCGAGCGCGCGGCACGAACCACGCCGTCAGCCCGGCATAGGCCGCGACCCAGACCACGACCGGCAAGGCCAGCCAGGCGGAGATCGAGGAGAACAGCCCGATCGCCGTCACCGCGTAGATCGCCACGTAGAGCAGCGTGTCGATGAAGACGACGGCGAGCTCGCGCACCGCCGGCCCGACCTGCACCGTGCGGTTGGCCAAACGCCCGGCGAAATCGGCCTGGAAGTACGACAGCGAGTGGCCGAGGGTGTAGAGGTGGGTGCGCCAGCGGATCTGGTTGGTCGATTGCGGCACGATGAGCTGGTTCGAGGCCAGTTCGTGCAGGAAGGCCGCCAGCGGGCGCACCACGAGGAGCAGCAGCGCGGCGAGCGTCAGCGGCACGGCGTTGTCGCTGATCACGGTGGTGCGATCGGCCACGTTCATCAGGTCGATGAACCAGCGCATCAGCAGGTAGAGCGAGGCCTCGATGCCGCCGGCCACCACCGCGATGACGAACAGCACCACCAGCGCGGAGCGGATCGGCCGCAGGTAGAAGCCCGCGAAGCCCAGCACGGTCTTCGGCGGCATGCGCCGGTCGTCGAAGGGCGCGAACGGATCGATGCGGCGCTCGAGCCAATCGAGGAACATGATGTTGAGGGACCGACTGAGGAACGAGAGGCTCAGGTAAGCCTCCTTGACGCCGGGCCAACCCTGCGCCCATGCCGCAGGCAGGACCCTGCCCCGCCCCTCCCCTGCTTCTCACGCCGCCGATGCTTCGCCTCGCCCTCTATCAGCCGGACATCCCGCAGAACACGGGCACCATGCTGCGCATGGCCGCCTGCCTCGGGGTCGCGGTGGAGATCATCGAGCCGGCGGGCTTCGACCTGTCCGACCGGAACCTGCGCCGCTCGGGGCTGGACTATCTCGACCACGTCGCGATCACGCGGCACCGCTCCTGGGACGCTTTCCAGGCGTGGCGGCGTGAGGCACGCATCCGCCTCGTGCTCGCCACCACCGCCGGCTCGGCGCCCTATACGCAGCACGCCTTTCGCGACAACGACTGTGTGATGATGGGGCGTGAATCGTCCGGCGTGCCTGTGGCGGTCCACGTCGCCGCCGATGCCCGCGTGGTGGTGCCGATCCGGCCGGGCCTGCGCTCGCTCAACGTCGCGGTCTGCGCCGCGATGATCTTGGGCGAGGCGATCCGGCAGGTGGGGTGAGGCTCGGTCGATCACTGGACCGCGTGAGAAGCTCGAAGGATTGCCCGCCGTCGCGTCTTGTTGTCCCGTGAACCGATCAAAAGGCTCAGTTCGAGTGCGTGGTTTGCTCGGTCTGCTGCGTTCTTTGCCGCTGCTGACGATGCGCGACGTCGAGACCGGGCACGGACAGCGCCGCCTGGTTCAGGGTAACCTTGACGTCGATCGTGAACAGGACGGCGTTGCTCGTGTTGCTCGCCATGAGCTGCCACGTCTCATCGAAGCCGACACTGGAGCCTGCCTCTCTCAAGAGTTCCCCAGCATAGCGGATGGCGGCACGGCGAGCTGCGTCGAGATCCGGCAGCTCTGTTCCCTCTTCATCCCATAATTCCAGGTCATCATTGGTATTGAAGAAGAACCTAGGCATCTCTGGCTCCTGAGAAACCATCACTCCAGCGAGCAATCGAAGCACTGCAAGCAGCGGGATCGCCGAACCCGCGCGCTCAGATTTCACGTCGATGGAATCCACTATTCGGTAGTTAATATGCCTGTCAATCGATTAAAACCGCGTAAATTTCGTGTATTCGCAAAAATAATACTGTTTCGCATTCATGATATCCAGCCATTCTACTTAGCGTAGCATATCACGCCGCGTCTCACTCGGAGTGCACCCGAAACGACGCCGGTAGCGTTGCGCGAAGTCACTCATGTGAGCGAAGCCCCACCGGCGGCTCAGTTCGGCGATGGATGTGTCCCTATGCGTCTCGCTGCAGAGATCGCGATGAACGTGCTGCAGACGACGCTCGATGATGAATTCAATCGGCGTCATGCCGAGTTCGCGCTTGAACGACATCTGCAGCATCCGAACACTTACACCTGCAACGGCCGCGACATCTGCCAATCGAAAGGGCATGGCCAGATGCGCCTCAATGTAATCGACCGCGCGACGAACATGGGCAGCGGTGAGGCTGCCGGTCGCAGGCAACTCAGCAACCGGCGCCCGCGGCCAGGCGCTCAACAACTGATATGAAACGATTTCCTCAAGAAGCGGGAAAAACAAGTCATCTGCTGTCCGAACATCACGCAAGCGAATCTGCATCTGCTCCAGCGACAGTAAAAGCGCGCGCATTCCCAAGTTGTCTATCGACGTCAGCGGCTCCAAGACGGGAAGCGGGCGATCCAGCTTCCGCTCCAGAGCGTGGTAGCTCGCCAGAAGAGACGCTCGGGCGATCGTGCTGCTGATGGCGGAGAAACCCGAAGAGGCTTCCCCGCTTCGCACATCTTCCAATGCGCTGAACGTCGCGTAGCCCTGAGTCACGACCTGCTCGCCGCGCCAGTTTCGACGGATCATCTGACCGTTGGTGACGAAGCGGATCGTGAACAGGTCGGCTTCCAGCGTGGGAACGGTCAGGAAGCCTGTGTCCGACTGCGTGAGCCAGAGACTCATGCTCCGGCTCTGTCCGCCTTCCACCCGAACCTGGGGAGACACCCGGGAGACGGGATAGAAGTTGACGGCGAGACCGCCGCCGTCGTTCAGGCGCTCGAACTCCCGCACGGATTGCAGTTTGTGCGCGAAGAACCGTTGCGGACGCCAGACCGATTCCGAGCCGTGGGCCTTGAGTAGCCGGCTGTTGGTGTCAGACATTCAAATCTAACGCGATGAGCGGATGATTGCTTCAGTGCCAGCCACTGACATTCAGTGTTGAATGTAAACAAAAGATCGCTGTGTAGATCTTTCGAGCCGATACCAGTTCGCACCGGACAAATCCATGACAACGATCGCGGATTCTTGCCACAGATACGGAAAGGTGGGATCGGCCGGTCTTCGACCATCCTCTGCGTGCTGTCGACACCGTGGAAGTTGCCGAGCGACGATCGTGCGAAGCTCTAGTTTGGTCCGCTTGTCGCCGGGCGCTCCTTTGGTCGAATGAAAACGCTGCGCACGCACACCGGATCCGGGTTGGTGAGTGCGATGATCATAGCCGAGACGGGCATGCCAAGGCGGCCGAGTGACCGAAAAGAAACAGCAGGACACGAAAATGCACGAGCATTCCCAGGCATGATCTCTCGGAGGTCTGGCTTTGGCCCCTGAGGTTGAACACGGATCACCTTCAAGAATTGAATCGTTCTACTTCCAGAAACATAACCTGTGTTGCGAAGCTCAACACCTCGTTCTAGCTGCCTCTTCAGCGAACAACGAAGTTGGGTTCCTCGATGTCGTCTGCGTTGCGTGATCAACTGCGTCTCGGCCTAGCCGCTCTTCTCGCGGGCGCGCCCGCCCTCGTCCCGTCCAGCGAGGCTTGGGCGCAGGAAGCCGTGACGCTGGAGACGCTCAGCGTCGAGGGTTCGGGCCGGGACATCGGCGTCGGTGGCGCCGGTACCGAGAGCGCCTTCGGGCCCGTGCCCGGCTACGTCGCCAAGCGCAGTGCCACCGGAACCAAGACGGACACCCCGCTCGCCGAGACCCCGCAATCGATCAGCGTCGTCGGCGAGCAGCAAGTCCGCGAGCAGGCGGCGACCAGCGTGCAGGAGGCGCTGCGCTACACCGCCGGCGTCGCGGCGGAAGCCTACGGCCCGAGCACCCGCGGCGACTATCCGCGCATCCGCGGCTCGGACGCGGCGATCTTCCTCGACGGCCTGCGCCTGAAGGACGCGGACGTCTTCAACGAGCCGCGGCCCGACCCCTACACTCTCTCGCGCTTCGAGGTGCTGCGCGGCCCTGCCTCGACCCTCTACGGGTCGAGCCCCGTCGGCGGCCTGATCAACCTCGTCTCGAAGCGTCCCCTCGACGTGCCCTACACCGAGGCCGGCGTTCGCTTCGGCAATTACGGCTGGAAGGAAGCCTTCACCGACTCGACCGGGCGCCTGACCGAGGACGGGCAGTTCCTCTACCGTTTCGTCGGCATCGGCCGGCTTGCCGACGCGCAGACCGACTTCGTGGCTAACGATCGCTACGTCATCAACCCATCGGTCACGTGGCGCCCCTCCGCCGACACGAGCTGGACGCTGATCGGCCTGCACCAGAAGGACGCGTTCGGCGCCTCCGACGCCTTCCTGCCGCGCGAGGGCTCGCTCTATGCCGGCCCGAACGGCTTCATCCCCTTGAGCCGCTTCACGGGCGACCCGAACTTCAACCGCTACGAGACCGAGACGAGTTCGATCACCAGCCTGTTCGAGCACCGCTTCGACGACAGCCTCATCCTGCGGCAGAACCTGCGCTACAGCCACATCGACGGCACATACCAATCCGCCTACGGCAACGTGTATACGCTGACGCCGAGCGCGGATCTGCCGAACGCACCCTTCCTCGATCCAGCCCGCCGGACGGTCGATCGCTTCACCTACCGAGTCAGCTCGATCAAGGACCGGATTACCACCGACACCAATCTTCAGGGGCGCTTCGACACCGGGCCGGTCTCCCACACGGTGCTGGGCGGTGTCGATTTCCGCCAGCAATGGGACAGCACCCGCACCGGCTTCGGCACCGATCCGCGCCCGTTCGACCTCTACGCACCGGTCTATGTCGGCGTGACGCCGCCGACGCTCGGTACGCCAACCGTGCTCTCACAGAATCAGACTGGCCTCTACCTGCAGGACCAGGCCAAATTCGGTCGATGGATCGTACTCGCCACGGTGCGGCACGATTGGGTGAACAGCGCGACGCGCGGCGCGGAGAGCGTCGCGAGCGAGGCCACCACGGGTCGCATCGGCCTGATGTACGCCTTCGAGAACGGCCTGACCCCTTACGTCTCCTACGCGACCTCCTTCACCCCGATCTTCGGGGCCAATGTCTGCGCGGGTGGGGCCTGCCGGCCGATCGAGGGCGAGCAGGTCGAGGGCGGCTTCAAGTACAACCCGACGCCGTGGTTCGCGGTCAACGCGGCGATCTACGACACGGTCGAGCGCAACCGTCTCACCCCCGATCCGAGCGGCCTGCCGATCTCGATCCAAACCGGCAAGGTCAAGATCCAGGGCGGCGACATCGAGGCCATCGCGACGATCAACGGCGACACCAACATCATCGCGAGCTACGCCTACACCGATGCCCGCTACGCCGCGGGCGACAATGCTGGGGCGCGGGTCGAGACCATGCCGCTGCATCTCGCCTCGCTCTGGGTGACGCACCGCTTCTCCCTGGCCGACATGCCCGGAACGTTCCTTGTCGGCGGCGGCGTACGCTACATCGGCGAGTCCTTCGATGGCTCGCGCGACAGCTTCAACACGCCGGCCGTGACGCTGGCCGACGCGCTGATCGGCTGGGAGGATGCGCATTGGCGCGCACAGCTCAACGTCTCGAACATCGCCGACACGAAGTACCTCTCCAGCTGCCTCGCTCGAGGCGACTGCTTCGTCGGCACGCGGCGCACGATCCTCGGCAGCCTGACCTACAAGTTCTGAGCCCGAATTGACGGATCGCCCCTCGGGTGGGAAAGCCTCCGCATGAGCGACGCGACGGCTTCTCCTCTCCCCTCACCCGACGATCTCGCCGCGCTGAAGAGCGAGGCGGGGGCATGGTTCTCCACCCTGCGCGACCGGATCGTGGCCGCGCTGGAAACCCTGGAGGACGAGGCCCAGGGTCCGTTCCATCCGGACGCGCCGGAGGAGGCCGGCAAGTTCGAGAAGACGCCGTGGCAGCGCACGGACCACAGCGGCGCTCCGGGCGGCGGCGGCGTCATGGCGATGCTGAAGGGCCGGGTGTTCGAGAAGGCCGGTGTTCACGTCTCCACCGTGCACGGCGAGTTCGCGCCGGAATTCCGCACGCAGATGCCGGGCGCGGCCGAGGATCCGCGCTTCTTCGCCACCGGCATCTCGCTGATCGTCCATCCGTGGAACCCGAACGTGCCGACGGTGCACATGAACACCCGCTTCGTCGTGACGACGAAGGCGTGGTTCGGCGGCGGTGCCGACCTCACGCCCGTGCTCGACCGGCGCCGCACGCAAGAGGACCCCGACACGCAGCTCTTCCACGCCTGCCTGCGAGAGGCGTGCGAGCGTCACGCGCCTGCCGCCGATTACGAGAAGTATAAGGCCTGGTGCGACGAGTACTTCCACCTCAAGCACCGCAACGAGCCCCGCGGCATCGGCGGCATCTTCTACGACTATCATTGGACCGGCGAGCCGCAGGCCGACCTCGCCTATACCCGCGACGTCGGCGAGGCCTTCCTGAAGGCCTATCCCGAGATCGTCCGGCGCAACGTCACGCAAGCCTGGACCGAGGCCGACCGGCTGGAGCAGCAGGTGCGGCGCGGGCGCTACGTGGAGTTCAATCTGCTCTACGACCGCGGCACTATCTTCGGCCTGAAGACCGGCGGCAACGTCGCCTCGATCCTGTCCTCGCTGCCGCCGACCGTGCGCTGGCCGTAAACCCTTCGCCCGCGAGACCGATGGCCGAGTCCGTTCCCACCCAGTTCGCCCCGCAACAGGACGCGGCGCTGAAAGCCATCGCCCGCTGGCGCAAGGACGGTGGCTCCCAGGTCTTCCGCCTGTTCGGCTATGCCGGCACCGGCAAGACCACGCTCGCCCGCCGCATCGCCGACGACATCGACGGCCCGGTCGTCTACGGCGCCTTCACCGGCAAGGCGGCCTCCGTCATGCGCCAGAAGGGCTGCCACGACGCGGCGACGATCCACTCGCTGATCTACCGTACCAAGGAAGGCGACGAGGGCGGCCCGACCTTCAGCCTCAACCGCTCCGGCCCGGCGGCCAAGGCCGACCTCATCGTCATCGACGAGTGCTCGATGGTCGATTCCGACCTCGGCCACGACCTCTTGTCGTTCGACAAGCCGGTGCTGGTGCTAGGCGATCCGGCGCAGTTGCCACCTGTGCGTGGCGGCGGCTTCTTCACGGAGGCCGAGCCCGACGTGATGCTCACCGACGTCCACCGGCAGGCCGCCGACGATCCGATCGTGCGCATGGCGATGACGATCCGCGAGGGTGGCCGGCTCGAAGTCGGCGAGTACGGTCAGAGCCGGGTGGTGCGCCGCCGCGACATCGACCCGGCCCAGGTGCTCGACTGCGATCAGGTCTTGGTCGGCCTCAACCGGACGCGGCGCCTCTACAACAACCGACTGCGGGAACTTGCCGGCCACACCGACCCGATGCCCTCGGTCGGTGAGAAGCTGGTCTGTCTCAGGAACGACCGCACCAAGGGCCTGCTCAACGGCTCGACCTGGACGGTGCAGGCCCTGCGCGCGCCCCCTCGCCCCGACACGATCCGCCTCGACGTGGTGCCGGAGGACGATCCGGCCGTACGCCGCCGCGCCGTGGACATCAAGGTGCTGCGGCAGGTGATCGAGGGCTCGGAGGAAGAGATCCCGCTGTTCCTGCGCCGCGAAACCGACGAGTTCACCTACGGCTACGCGCTCACCGTCCACAAGGCGCAGGGCTCGCAATGGGACAAGGTGGTCCTATTCGACGAATCCTACGCCTTCCGCGAGCACCGCGCCCGCTGGCTCTACACGGGCCTGACGCGCGCAGCGCAGGCGATCACGGTGGTGGTGTAAGAGCCGTACCGTACGGCACGGACGTGCGGCCAGGCGGCAACCGAAGGTGACGGGGCGGTCCAGGACGAGCCTCACTCCGGATAGCCCCCCTCATCCTCGCTCCGACTGCGCCTGGGCGGAGATTGCAGCCGCTCTTCTCCGCATATCTTGCGAAGAACGCGGGGTTTTCACCCCGCCGCCCGCGCCTCCACCGCCGCCAGCAACGTGCAAAGCGCCACCGCCTCCGCCGCCTTGCGCACGGCGTCGAGCTTCGGGAAGGTCGGCGCGATGCGCAGCGTGCGGTCGTACGGATCCTGACCGTAAGGGTGCGTCGCGCCGGCAGGGGTAAGCGCGATGCCCGCCTCGCCCGCGAGCCGGACGACCTGCGAGGCGGTTCCGTCGGCAACATCGAGCGTGATGAAGTAGCCGCCGAGCGGCCGGCTCCAGCGCGCGACCTCCCAACCGTCGAGGCGAGCGGCGAAGGCTTCCTCCACCGCGGCGAATTTCGGAGCGATCAAGGCGCGGTGTCGGTCCATATGCGCCGCGATCCCGGCGGCGTCGCGCAGGAAGCGGACGTGGCGGAGTTGGTTGAGCTTGTCCGGCCCGATGCTGCGGCGCCCGGCCTGGGCGAGATACCACTTCACGTTCGCGGGCGAGGCGGCCAGCATCGCGAGGCCGGCGCCGGCCAGCGTGACCTTCGAGGTCGAGGCGAACACGATCGGCCGGTTGGAGTTCCCGGCCTCGGCGCACACTTCGAGAATGTTGGCGAGCGCGGGCCGCGCCTCGGTGAGGTGATGCACCGCGTAGGCATTGTCCCACAGAATGCGGAAATCGGGCGCCGCCGCCCTCAGCGAAGCGAGCCGCCGCACGGTCTCGTCGGAATAAGTCTCGCCACTCGGATTCGAGTATTGCGGCACGCACCAGATGCCCTTCACCGACGGGTCGGCGACTTCGCGCTCGACGGCCTCCATGTCGGGCCCCTCCCCCGTCATCGGGATCGGGATCATGCGGATGCCGAAGCCCTCGCACAGGGCGAAGTGGCGGTCGTAACCCGGAACGGGGCAGAGGATCGCGATCGGCTCCTGCTTCGACCAGGGCCCTTCGCCGCCGGGCACGCCCTTCAGCAGGGCGTAGACGAGCACGTCGTGCATCAGCGCGAGGCTTGAATTGTTGGCGACGACGATCTGCTCAGGTGGAGCGCCGAGCACAGCTGCGAACAGCACGCGAGTCTCGTGCAAGCCCTGGAGATTACCGTAGTTGCGCGCGTCGGTACCGTCCTCGGCGGTGGTGTCGCGGTTGCCGGGCAGCACCAGCATCTCAGCGGCGAGATCGAGCTGATCGGAGGCGGGTTTGCCGCGGGTCATGTCGAGCTTGAGGCCCTGCGCTTTGAGCGCCTCGAACTCGCCGCGCAGGCCGGAGCGCAGCTCCGCCAGGGCCTCGGGCGACAGGGTGGACAGCGACGGCATGGGGTTCCTCTTGGCGGTACCGAGTCTTGGCGGTGCCGAGCGAGCGTTCGAACCCGCGGCGCCGCCTCGGTCAAGGCTGTTCGGGCGGAAAGGAGTGGGCCATGTCGGGACCGTCCGGTCACACTGTGGCACATCCGCCACGAGCGGACATGCGCCGTGACCAAACTCCTAACGTTTCGTCACCCGCAAGCTTGGCCTTAACACGCCGTTAACCATTCTCACCAAAAAGCTGAGACCGTCAAATGTTGGAGGAAACGGCACACAGGACGCGTTGAGCAACAGCCGACACGCCCTTCAGGCCACCAACCGACGGCATTCGACAACCCTTTCACAATTCAGTCGGCCATGGCGGCGCGCGGAGGATATCCGTGCCGGACGCAATGACCTCGCACATCTTCGAGAACTGACGATGTACATCGTTGTCGACGAGCGGCAGAGCGTCACCGACCAATACGTCGCCGGCTTTGGCGCCGAGGGCGTGAAAGCGCAGGGGCTGGCTGTCGGATCCATGAAGGGCTGGCTCGACGCCGCCCCCCGGATCGACGTCGAAGCGATCGACGGCTTCCTGATCGGCGATTGCGCCGACCGCGCCTCCTGCACCGTGGCGATCCGCTCGCTCAGCCGGGCGCCGATCATCGCCCTCAACGAGACCCGCTCGCTGGAGCAAACCCTGGCCCTGTTCACCGCCGGCATCGACGACGTGGTGCGCAAGCCCGTCCATGTCCGCGAGATCATCGCCCGGGCGAGTGCGATCCGGCGCCGGACTGGCCGTGGCGCCGAGCCGGCCCCCGCTCCCGACCGGGCCGGCCGCCTCAAGGTCTACACCGACGGCCGCGACCCGGAGATCGACGGCGCCTGCCTGATCCTCCCCCGGCGCGAGCGGCACATCCTCGAATATCTCTCGAAGAACCGCGGCCGTCAGGTGACGAAGGGCCAGATCTTCACGGCTGTCTATGGCGACCTCGACACCAGCGTCGAGGAGAGCGTGGTGGAGGGCCATATCAGCAAGCTGCGCAAGAAGCTGCGGATGCGGCTGGGCTACGACCCGATCGAGGCCAAGCGGATGGCCGGCTACACCTTCGTCGGCTGAAGAACCCTCACCAGACCCTGAATGAAGGAAAGGCCGCGCTCGGTCCGAGCGCGGCCTTTTCGTGTGTCGGAAGCGTCCCGGCCGCGCGAGCGACCGGGACGGCGCGACTTAGCGGAACAGCGACAGGACGTTCTGGCTGCCGGAATTGGCGATCGAGAGCGCCTGGACGGCCAGCTGCTGCTGCGTCTGCAGCGCCTTCAGCTTGGTCGACTCCTCCTCGATGTCGGCGTCGACGAGGGTTCCGATGGTGCGGTTGTTGGCCTTCATCAGAGTGTCGACGAAGCTCGACTGACCGTCGATCTGCGTCTTGCTCGCGCCGAGCTTCGTGCCGGCATCCGTGACCTTGGCGATCGCCTTGTCCACGGCGGTGATGATGGCGGACAGGTCGCTGTCGCCGTTCGTACCGACCAGCTTGGAGATGTCGAAGTCGGCGATGGAATAGGAGCCGCCGCCGAACGCAGCGTTGTACGAGCCGGCCTGGCTGTCGAGGATGCCGCGACCCGAGGTGGTCGTCGCATCCGCGCCCTTGGCGAGCACACCGGTCTTGGCAGCCGAACCGAAACCGATATCGACCGTGTTGGTGGCGACGCTGTCGACCTGAATGGTATTGGTCGAACCGGTATCGACCCGCGTGAAGATCAGCCGGCCCGTGGTGTCGAGGGAGGCGGTCACCTCACCCTTGAGCGACGTGCTCGCGATCTGGTTGTTGAGGGCATCGAGCAGTTCGCTCGTGGTCACCTTTGAGGTGTCCTTCACGGCGGCGGTCAGGGCCGCCTTGTTCAGCGTGATCGCGACGCCGGCCGTAGCAGTCTCGGTCTTGATCAGCAGATCGACCGTCTGGGCGCCTGAGAAGTCCGCCGTACCCTTGACGGCGGCGGCGCCGCCGGGACGGAATGCGGTCATGGAGGTCAGCGACTGGCTCGCGAACACTTCCGCGGAGGTCGCCGGCACGTCGACGCTGGTGCTGCTGTTGGCGTCGTAGAGCTTGATGCTCGAAACGTTGACGGTCACGTAGGAGAAGTTGACCGTCCCGCTGGTGTCGCGGGAGAAGCCGGCCACGACGTTGCGGTCCTTGAGGTAGCTCGCATCCGCCGAGTCCACCGAGAGCCAGTTCTGGCCGCTCGACACGGACGAGGCGGCGGTGGAGGACATCTTGTTCTGGATCGCGTCGATCTCGGTCTGGACCTTGGCGCGATCGACACCGGGCTGCATCGCGGTCTGCAGCTTGGCGCGCATGTTCTGGAGATCGGTCAGGATCGAGTTGAGGCCGTTATAGGCCGTATCGACGGCCGAGGAGCCGAGACCGAGCGAGTCCTTCACGGCCGAGAGCGAGGCGTTGTCGGTGCGCACCGCCGTGGCGATGGACCAGTAGGCGGCGTTGTCGGACGCGCCGGAGACGCGCTGGCCGGTCGAGACACGGTTGCTGGTCGCGTCAAGCTGACTGTTGATGCCCTTGAGCGTCGTCAGCGCCGTCATGGCGGCGGTGTTGGTGAGCAGGCTGGTCACGGATCTGTCTTCCGGGAATGATGAAGGACGGGGGCGGTTTTTAGGACCGGGCTCGCACCGGTGCGGCCGCACGGCCCCATGAGGGCCGCGGCGAGCCCGTCAGGGCCCGTGGCGCCGCGCATCACACCTCCGGACTCGCACCGGATCAACGGACCGACATCATGTCTATGAACCCGTCTGAAGGTTCACCCGCTGGCCTGTTCTCGAAGACCTCCGCATGGTTGCTGGAGGCGCCTGTCGATGTCGCGAGAATGGCCGGGGCCTATTACGAACCGATTAAGCGGACCGGGGCGCCACCGTCCCATCTCACACCCTCCACAGGCCGGGAGCGGTTCTGTGGACAAGCGGCTCGCGCATCGTCCCTCTCCGAAAGCCGGCAGCCACCTTCCGGCACGATCCCCTAAGCGGCCGGCTCGTCCTCGAAGGCGACGCCCGCGAGGTCGCCCCGCCGCCAGCGCAGCCGGACGGTCACCGTGCGCAGGTCGTGCGCGGCGATCACGAGGGGAAATGTCTCCGGTAGAACCTGTTCGGACGCGACGCGGATCTTTGCGCCGCGGGGGGAGAGATCGTGCACCGTGCAGGCGATCAACTGCTCGGGGCCCAGGACGATACGCCCCTGCTGGACGACGCGGTGCCGCTTACCCGCTCGCGCGACCGGCACGGCCGGGTTCGGCAAATCAGCTTCTCGCGCATCGGCCATGCTCGCCCCCGGCGGCTGTCTCATCCTTCGGCTTAACAACCGTTCGTAGGGCTGTCGATGAGACGCGATGAGACGGTGCGGCCCCTTCGCGCCGCGTCGTTAACCCGGCGTCAAGCATAACAGTTCACGGATCATGAACCTTGACGCTTTCGCCCCCGGCGAGCGCGACGCGAAGCCCTACCGTCCTCCGCGCCCCGGGACCGATCCACCGAGATCCGCATGACGCCCGATCCTGCAAGGCGATCCTCCTCCGGCGGTGCCACACGCGCTCCGAGACTTCCGTCTCGGCCGCTGGCCG
Source organism: Methylobacterium sp. R2-1 (assembly GCF_014191355.1). GTDB lineage: Bacteria > Pseudomonadota > Alphaproteobacteria > Rhizobiales > Beijerinckiaceae > Methylobacterium. Next base: position 81,449 of record NZ_JACHWM010000015.1, on the reverse strand, counting down.
GAAGCGTCGCCGCCCGCCGTGCCAGGGAAGCGGCAGGCGAGCGCACCGTGCTCGCCGGTCTCGTCCTGCTCGCCCTGACCGTGAGTGGATTTGCCGGCTACGCCATCTCGACCGGCACCCACGCCTATGACGTGCAGGCGGTGCTGCCGGCCGGCACGGCGCCTTTCGCTTGGAAGAAGACGGTGGCGCAGGGCCGCCTGGCCGATCCGGACTTCGATCCCGTCACCACCGGCTCGCTGCCCGACCGTCCCGTGGCCGCCACCGTCCCTCAGGCTCCGACCGGGCAGCCGGTCCCACCAATCGCCGCCATCTCCTCGGGCACCTACGCTCTGCGCGGCGTCGTCGATGGCGTCGCCACCCTGGAAAGCCACGAGGGACGACTCACGGTCTCGCTCGGCAGCGTCCTGCCCGGCGCGGGCCGCGTCCTGTCGATCCGCCGAACCGGCGCGGGCTGGGTCGTGATCACGACCGAGACGATCATCGGGCCCGCGTCGTGACGCGGGGCCGCATCCCAGCCGGGCGCCCGCGCGTCGAAGGGCAAGCCTGGAGCAAGCGTACAGGCCTAGAGGCAGCCTCGGATGCTGCCCTCACCGTCGAGCCGAAGGCCGGCCTCCTCCCGCGCTCCCGTTCAGGCGCCCGCCCTTGACCGACACCCTCACCAGCTACCGGCTGATCGCCAAGGATCTCACCGCCTCCCTCCAGCGGAAAGCGGCGGAGCCATCCGTTGCCCGGGAGACCGCCTATTACGAGGCCAATATCGGCCGCGTGAAATCGGTCGACGACCTGCTCGGCGACCAACGCCTCTACGCTTATGCCATGAAGGCCTACGGCCTTGAGGAGATGACCTACGCCAAGGCGTTCATGCGCAAGGTACTGGAGGAAGGTGCTGCGAGTTCGGCGAGCTTCGCCAACCGGCTGGCGGATGACCGCTACACCGCCTTCGCCAAGGCGTTCAGCTTCGGCCAAGGCGTCTCCGCCACGGGCGCCGACCCCGCGAGTTTCGGCATGCCCGCCAGGGCCGCGTCGCTCAGCGCGCCGAAACGCCTGGCCGACGCCTACGACTTCAGCGGCCGGGCCGAGACGAGCTTCCTCGTGGAATCCCGGCTCGACACCACGACCACGCAGTCGGTCACGATCCGACTCAATGCGCAGACGCTGGCCGGGCGGGTGGCGAACCTCTCGAAGGTGACGCCCTCCGAGATCGCGGCGGCGGTGGCGGCGCAGATCGCCGCCTCCGACCTCAAGGGCAAGGTCCAGGCTGGGCTTGCCTCCGACGGGAGCCTGTTCTTCGAGACCACGGCGCTGACTGATTTCGGCGCCGACGGCGCTTACGGCGGCACGGGCCGCGACGCCGACATGCTGGTAAGCGCGGGCGGGGCGAAGCGCAGCCTGACGATCCGCAACGCGCCGCTGTCGGCTGCCGACAGGGTTGCCGCGGATGTCGGCTTCGGCACGGATCTGGGACCGGATGCGCTGGCACAGACCGTCAGCCAGGCCTACCTGCGCCAGTCGCTGGAGAGCGAGGCAGGCGACGCCGATACGGGCGTGCGCCTCGCCCTCTACTTCGCCCGCAAGGCGCCGACGCTCACCAGCGCCTACGACATTCTCGGCGACGCGGCGCTGAGCCAGGTGGCCAACACAGTGATCGGCCTGCCGGCGACGAGCGGAGCGGCGACGAGCGAGGCCCTGGCCAAGCGCGCCGATCTGATCGCCAAGAAGATCGATCTCGCGAGCCTGCGGGATCCGGCCAAGCTCGACGCCTTCGTGCGACGCTTCGCGGCGATCTGGGACGCGCAGAACAACACTGCCAGCGCGCCCGTGCTGGCCCTGTTCACCGATGCGGGCGGCATCGACGCCGAGACGCTCCAGAGCCTGCAGACGACGCGGATCGGAGCTTAAGGCCATGCAGAGCAGCCTCTACGTCGCCCTGTCGAGTCAGATTGCGCTCGAGAAGCGTCTGACCACGACCGCCAACAACGTCGCCAACATGGCGACGGTGGGTTTCCGGGCGGAGGAAGTGACCTTCTCGGAACTGCTCGCTCGCTCGAACCGGGGCGAGGTCGCCTTCGTCGGCCCCGGCAAGAATACGATCTCGCGGGTAGCCGGCCAGACGACGAAGACCGACTCCGCCCTCGACGTCGCCGTCCAGGGCGATGCGTGGCTCGGAGTCAAGGGACCGAAGGGCGACACGCTCTATACCCGCGACGGCCGTCTGACGATGGATGCCAATGGGCAGGTGCGCACCGTCGGCGGCCTGCCGGTGGTCGATCCAGGCGGCGGCCCCCTGCTGCTCGATCCCCAGGCCGGGCCGCCGGTGATCGGCCGCGACGGCAGCATCCATCAGGGCGTCAACCAAGTCGGCGCACTCGGCCTGTTCAGCATCGACCCGAAGGCCACCCTGACGCGATCGGGCGAGAACGCGGTCGCCGCGAGCATGCCCGGCCGGCCGGTGCAGGATTTCACCCGGACGGGCCTCGTGCAGGGCTACGTCGAGGGCGCGAACGTCAACCCGATCATGGAGATGACCAAGCTCATCGCGATCCAGCGCGCCTTCGAGAGCGCGGCGACGATGACCTCGGAGGCCGACACCACCCTGACCGGCGCCGTCAAGACGCTGGGTCCGCAGGGCTAGCCGAGCGATGACCACGAACGCCATCGAGCGCCTCGAGAGGGCGATGGAGGCCGGGCGCCGCGACCTGCCGCTGGTGCGGGTCAGTGGTCCCGTGCGCGAGGTGACCGCCAGCGCCGCGCGGGTCGCGGGTGTCTCCGCCTTCGTGCGGCTCGGCGACCGAATGGGTTTTTCCGCGGACGGTCGGGTGCAGATCGGAGAGGTCGTGCGCATCGATGCGGCCGGCGCGACCGTGAAGCCGTTCGAGAGCCGGATCGAGGCCGGCATCGGCAGCCTCGCACACCGCATCGGGCCGGCGCAGCTGCGCCCGGATCCGCGCTGGAAGGGCCGCGTGATCGACGCGCTCGGCCGCCCCGTCGATGGGCTCGGTCCCCTGGCTGAGGGCCCCGACAGCGCTCCGCTGGACGCCGACCCGCCCGCCGCGATGACCCGCGCGCGGGTGAAGACGCCGCTGCCCACGGGGGTGAGGGCGATCGACCTGTTCACGCCGCTCTGCGCCGGCCAGCGCATCGGCATCTTCGCCGGCTCGGGCGTCGGTAAGTCGACCCTGCTGGCGATGCTGGCCGGCGCTCAAGGTTTCGACAGCGTCGTGGTGGCGCTGGTGGGCGAGCGCGGGCGCGAGGTGCGCGAATTCCTCGAAGGACCCATCGCCGCCGCGCGCGAGCGCGCCGTGATCGTGGTCTCGACCGGTGACGAGAGCCCGATGATGCGCCGGCAAGCGCCGAAGGTGGCGTTGGCAGTGGCCGAATCCTTCCGCGATCGTGGCGAGTCGGTGCTGCTCATCGTCGATTCAGTGACCCGCTACGCCCACGCCGCCCGCGATGTGGCGCTCGCGGCGGGCGAGCCGGCAGTGGCCCGCGGCTACCCGCCCAGCGTCTTTTCGGATTTGCCGCGACTGCTCGAACGTGCCGGACCCGGCGCCGAGGGCACCGGCACGATCACCGGCATCTTCTCGGTGCTTGTCGATGGCGACGACCACAACGACCCGGTCGCCGACTCGATCCGCGGCACGCTCGACGGCCACGTGGTGCTCGACCGCGCCATCGCCGAGCAGGGCCGCTATCCGGCCATCGACCTGCTCGGCTCGATCTCACGGCTCTCGGGCGAGGTCTGGACCGGGGACCAGCGCGAGCTGGTGCGCAAGCTCAAGAGCATGATGGCCCGCTTCGAGGAGACACGGGACCTGCGCCTGATGGGGGGCTACCGCGCCGGCAGCGACCCCGATCTCGACCAGGCCGTGAGCCTCGTGCCGCGGATCTACGAGGCTTTGCGCCAGGAGCCGGGCCAGCCCCTAAGCCGCGACGCCTTCCTCGAACTCGCCCAGTCTCTGCGGGGATGAGCGTGCCCCACAATACCTTCAGCCCCGCGCAAGCGACGCCGTGTCCAGTGCGCAAGAATTCGAAAGTCAACGAGGTGTCAGCATGAGTCTTATCGGCGTGCTCCGCACCGGCGTCTCCGGGATGAACGCTCAGTCGAACCGCATCTCGACGGTGGCCGAGAACATCCAGAACGCCAGTACCACCGGCTACAAGCGAACCTCGGCCGAGTTCTCCTCGCTGCTGCTCGATACCGGCGATGTCGGCAACTACAACTCGGGCGCGGTCGAAACCACCTTGCGCCGATCGGTGAGCGAGGGCGGTCCCATTGCCTCGACCAATTCCGATAAGGATCTCGCGATCCAGGGCAACGGCTTCTTCGTAGTGAGCGACGCGGCCGGCGCACCCTTCATGACGCGGGCCGGCAACTTCGTGGTCGACGGCAAGAGCGGCAACCTCGTCAACGCTGGCGGCTTCACCCTGATGGGCTACAGCCTCGCCAACGGCACGCCGAACCCTGTCCTCAACGGTGTGGCCGACCTCAAGCCGGTCAATGTCAGCGTGATGGGACAGGAGGCACGCCCCTCCACCAGCGCCAAGATCGCCGGCAACCTCTCCTTCGAGACGCCGGTCTACGATCCCACGGCGACAGGCGCCATCGGCTACTCGAAGAAGAACTCGCTCAAGGTCTACGACAATGTCGGCCAGCCGATGACGCTCGACGTTGAGATGACCAAGACCGCCGCCAATACGTGGTCGGTCCGCTTCTTCGACCCGGCGGGTTCGGCCAGTCCGATCGGATCGACCTCGGTGACCTTCGACGGCAACGGCAAGGTCAGCGGCGGCGGTACAGCCGCGGTGGACGTGCCGAACGGCCGCCGCATCACGGTCGATCTGGGCGGTCTGACGCAGTTGTCGGGCGACCACGCCCTGTCTGGCACCGCCGACGGCTCGTCGCCGACCGCCGTGACAGGCACGGCCTTCGGCGAGGACGGCACCGTCTATGCGGTCTACTCCGACGGCACCCGCAAGGCCGCCTTCAAGGTGCCGCTCGCGGACGTGGCGAGCCCCGACAACCTCACGCCGCGGGCCGGCAACGTCTTCACCACGAGCGCAGAGTCCGGCGACATCCAGATCGGCTTCGCCGGCCAGGGGGGGCGCGGCATCATGAAGGCCGGGGCGCTCGAACAATCCAACGTCGACGTCAGCACCGAGCTGACCACAATGATCGAGTCGCAAACGGTCTACACCGCCAATTCGAAGGTGTTCATGACCGGCAACGAGCTGCTCGAAACCCTGATGAACCTGAAGCGCTGACGCGCGCCGCCGCATCCGGGGGCGCCGGCCCGACACCGGCGCCCCCGTCTCGTACCGCGTCCCAGGAACCGACCGATGGGTCTTACCCTCGCGCTCAACACCGCGCGCGCCTCGCTGCTCGCGACCTCGAACCAGATGGCCGTGTCCGCGCGCAACGTCGCGGGCGCGAACGATCCCGGCTATTCGCGCAAGATCGCGACGCTGGTTGCCGGCAGCGCGGGCGGCGCCACGGTGACGATCACCCGCGCGGGTGATCCGGCCCTCTATGCCCGCACGCTCACCGCCTCGTCCGATGCCGCGCGCGGCGACGCGCTGCTGACCGGTTTGACGAAGCTCGCCCAGACCGTCGGCGACACCGACGATCCGACCGCACCGGCCGCACGGCTCTCGGCCTTCCAGGCCGCGCTCCAGGCCGCCGCCAACCAGCCCGACAACACGCAGCTCGCCCGAGACGCGGTCGAGGCGGCCAAGGCACTCGCCGGCAGCCTCAACGCGGCGGCCGATACCGTCCACGCCGCGCGGACGGAGGCCGATGCCGGCATCGCCGACTCGGTGACCCGCATCAACGACCTCCTCGGCCGGTTCGATACCGCCAACCGCGCCGTCGTCAGGATCACGGCCCTCGGCAGCGATGCCACCGACGCGCTCGACGACCGCGATCGCATCCTGACCGCGCTCTCCCAGGAGATCGGCGTGACCGCCGTGAACCGCGACGGCGGTGACATGGCGCTGTACACCGATGGCGGTGTCACCTTGTTCGAGCGCGGCCCGCGCACGGTTGCGTTCTCCCCCACCTCCACCTTCGCGGCCGGCACCGTGGGCGGCACCGTGACGATCGACGGCGTGCCGGTCACCGGGGCCGCTTCGCCGATGCCGCTCACCTCCGGGCGGATCGCGGGGCTCGCAAGCCTCCGCGACGGCGCGGCGCTGACCTACGAGGCGCAGCTCGACGCCCTCGCTGGCGGCCTGATCGGCGCCTTCGCCGAGACCGATGCGGTCGCGCCCGACTTCGGTCCGCGAGCTGGCCTGTTCACCGCGGGCGGCAGTGCGATCCTGCCCGCCACCACAGCCACCGGGCGCACCGGCCTCGCGGCAACGATTGCGATCAACGCGGCGGTCGATCCCGCCCAGGGCGGCACGGTCGCCCTGCTGCGCAGCGGCGGCATGAACGGCAGCGACTACGCCGACCCCGCAGCGGACGGCGATGCGGCATACGCGGGCCGCCTGCGCGGTCTCCTCACGACGCTCACCGCATCACAGCCCGTCGATCCGGCGCTCGGCCTCGGCACGGCCTCCACCCTGCCGGACTTGGCCGCGGCCTCCGCGGGATGGCTCGAGGCGCAGCGCAAGGATGCCTCGACCAGCGCCTCCTACCAGAAGACCCTGCTGAGCCGCGCCAACGAGGCGCTCTCGAACACAGCGGGCGTGAACGGCGACGACGAGACCGCGCTCGCGCTGCAGCTTGAGCGCTCTTACAGCGCCTCGGCCAAGCTCATCGCGGTCGTCAACGACCTCCTCAAGACCCTCCTCGACGCGGTGCGGTGATACGGCGATGATGACGATAGGCTTCATCTCGAGCCTCAACCTCTGGAACGCGCCGCGCACCGGCGTTTCGCGTCTCCAGACCGATCTCGCAATCGCGACCAAGGAGATCAGCACCGGTCGGTTCGCCGATATCGGGGCGACGCTCGGCGGCGGGGTCGCCGGGGCCTTCGGCCTTCGAGGGCAGAACGCCGTGCTCGCCTCGCTGACCCAGAGCAACAGCGCGGCCTCGCTCCGGCTCGAGGCCACGCAAACCGCGCTTCAGGAGATCCAATCCGCCGCCGAGGCGACGCTCAACGAACTCACGGCACTGCCCGCGGACCAGCGTGCGAAGATGGCCACGGAATCGGCGCGCGGCCGCCTCGCCGCGCTGGCGGGCGCTCTCAACACCAGCGCGGGCGGACAGTTCGTATTCGGCGGCACGAACAGCGGGACGGCCCCACTGACGCCCTACGAGGGCAGCCCGACTTCGGCAGCGAAGGCGGCGGTGGATGATGCCTTCACGCGCTTCTTCGGTTTCGCCCCCGGCAGTCCGGCGGCATCCGGCATCACGCCGAGCGAGATCAAGGGCTTCATCGACGGGATGCTCACCGGACGGTTCACGGAGTTGAACTGGAACCGGACGTGGTCGGCGGCGTCGAGCCGGACGATCGACAGTCAGATCTCGCTCACCGAGACGGTCACCACCTCGGTGAGCGCAAACGCCGAACCGTTCCGCAAGCTCGGCATGGCCTACGTCATCGCCTCTGGGCTCAGCCTGTCCGGCCTCTCGCAGGAGGCGCAAGAGGTGGCGACCGGCAAGGTCATGGACCTGCTGGGCGAAGTCACCCAAAGCCTCACGACGATGCGGGCCGATCTCGGCCGCGCGCAGAGCCAGATCACGGAGGCGAATGCGCGCATCGCCAAGCAGACCGCGCTGCTGACCGGGCAGATCCGGGATCTGGAGAGCGTCGATCCGGCGGAAGCCAAGTCCCGGGTCGATGCCATCACGACCCAGATGCAGATGTCCTACGGGCTGACCGCGCAGCTGCGCAGCCTCAGCCTGATCAACTTCATCTCCTGAACGCCCGCATTTTCCAGCAACCGAGTACGGAGCGTAGGCCCCGATGTACCGTCTATCCTATGCCGAGATCATGGAGGACGCGCCCGACCTCGGCCGCGAGCGCGAGCGCGAGGCGTTCGACCGGGCGCTCGGCCTGCTGCGCTCGGCCGAGGCGCAGGGCTCCAGGGCCGGTCCGGAGCGGAACGCCGCGGTCGGATCGATCCAGAACCTCTGGAACGTGCTGATCGCTGACCTACTCGATCCCGAGAACGGATTGCCTGAGGGCCTTCGCGCCGACCTCGTCGCCATCGGTCTGTGGAACATGCGCGAGGCCGGGGAGGTGCTGAGCGCACCCGAGCGCAGCCTCGCGGCGCTGATCGAGGTCAACACCTCGATCCGCGACGGATTGCAGTAGGGGGACGGGTCATGACGCGCGAGACCGACCGGGCCGCAGCCCGCACCATGCACCTGAGCCTGAAAGCGGGCGAGCGCGTCTACATCAACGGTGCGGTGGTGCGCGTCGACCGCAAGGTCGCGCTCGAACTGATGAACGACGCGACCTTCCTGCTGGAGGGCCACGTCCTCCAGGCGGAGGAGGCGACGACGCCTCTGCGCCAGCTCTATTTCGCGGCGCAGACCGTGCTGATCGCCCCGGCCCAGGCCGGCCCGGCCCGGGCGCTCTATGCTCAGATCGAGGATGGCATCCTCGCCGCCACGACCGATCCGGTCATGCGCGACGGGTTGGCGGCGGCGCACGCCCTGGTCGAGGCGGGCCGCGCCTTCGAGGCGCTGAAGATCATCCGCGGCCTGTACACGACGGAAGCCGATCTGCTCGGTGCGGCAGGGCCCATCCCTAAGGTGCCACCCGCCGCCCTCGTTCCGCCCACTCGGTCCGGCCACCGTCGCCGGTCCGCGATGCGAGCCCGGCTGGCTCCCTCCTCCGACAAGGCCTGAACCATGGACGTCTCCAGCACCACGAACGGCACCGCCGGCACGACCACGGCCGCGGCGGCGAAGGCGGCGACCTCGGTCGCCTCCAAGATGAACGCCGACACGTTCTTGCAGCTGCTGATGGCCCAGCTTCAGAATCAGGACCCGACGAAGCCGATGGACTCGACGGAATATGTCGGTCAGCTCGCATCGTTCTCGCAGGTGGAACAGGCCACCAAGACAAACCAGAAGCTCGACTCGCTGCTGGCCTCCAGCTTCCTGAACCAGGCCGACGCGATCATCGGTCGGACCCTCACCTCGGCGGACGGCCTGATGACCGGGACGGTGCAATCGGTGCGGGTCACCGGCGACGGCGTGATGGCCAAGCTCACCGACGGCCGTGAGATGCTGCTCGCCTCCGGCATCTCGATCAGCTAGCGCATCGTCCCGAAAGGTGGTCCCGGCTTTCGCAAGCAAGACGATGTACCGTCTAAAGACCGACTCATGAATGAGGTCGACGCCCTCGAACTCGTCCGCTCGGCGATCTGGACGGTGCTCGTCGCCGCCGGTCCCTCCGTCGGCGCGGCGATGCTGGTCGGCGTCGCGGTCGCCCTGCTGCAGGCGCTGACGCAGATCCAGGAGGTGACCCTCACCTTCGTCCCGAAGATCGTCGCGATCCTGCTGGTGATGCTGGTGACGGGCACCTTCGTCGGTTCGCAGATCTACGCGTTTGCCGAGATGACCTACGGGCGGATCGCGACAGGGTTCTGAAGCCCGCCGGATCGGAACGGCCTCCCGTCCGAGGGCGCTTGCCGTGACGACAGAATGGTGAAGGCTGCGGGATCGGGAGCGGCGCAACCGAGGCGGCAACAACACCGTGCAGCCGTTCGCGGAGCATCAGGAGAAAAGGCGGGACCGGGCGGAGGCAGCTATCGAGACTTGACCGCCCGGTCCCACGCGAGAGCCTCGACCTGGGGAAGGACAAAAGGTTCTGCGATGGGATCTTAGCATCGGTGTTGCCCTTTGGCAGCACGCGATGCGATGGCCTGCCATGCATCGTTTAACAGTGAACAGGCCGCTGTCAGCGATTGAATATGACAGCGAGATCGATCGGGCTCGGTACGGCGAGGCCGTACCGAGCCCGCTGGTTTTCGGACTCTCTTCACGCGGAGGGGGATCGGGCTGCGCGGACGGTGGACAGGAAGCGGCTGACCTCGCTGGTGAGATGCTCCGATTCACGCGACAGCTCGGACGCCGCGGCGAGCACTTGGCTCGCCGCCGCTCCGGCCTCGTCCGACGCCTGCGCCAGTCCCACGACGTTGCGCGTCACCTCGGTCGTTCCGGTGGAGGCTTGCGACACGTTGCGCACGATCTCCTGAGTCGCCGCGCCCTGCTGCTCGACCGCGGCGGCGATGGTCGCGGCGACGGAGTTGATCTCGCCGATGCGTCCGGTGATCGAACCGATGGCCGTGACGGCCCGTTCGGTGACGCCCTGGATCTCGCCGATCTGGCCGGCGATCTCCTCCGTCGCCCGGGCGGTCTGGCTGGCGAGTTCCTTCACCTCCGTCGCCACGACGGCGAAGCCGCGTCCCGCCTCGCCCGCACGCGCCGCCTCGATCGTCGCGTTGAGCGCGAGCAGGTTCGTCTGCGAGGCGATGTTGGAGATCATGCTGACCATGTCGCCGATACGGGCGGAAGTGCGGCTGAGTTCGCGCACGAGCTGGCCGGTCTGATCCGCCTCCGCAACGGCCTTCTCCGCGAGCCCGGCGGATCCCTGAACCTGCCGTCCGATCTCCTGAACGGACGCGCCGAGTTCCTCCGCCGCAGCCGCCACGGTACCGACGTTGCTCGCTGCCTCTTCCGCCGCAGCGGCGACGGTGCTCGACTGATTCGCCGCCTCGTTGGCGGTCGAGGACATCTGCTGCGCGGTCGCCTGAAGCTCGGTTGCCGAAGAGGACACCCGGCCGACGATGCCGCCGACCGCCCGCTCGAAGCCGTCGGCAAGTTCGATCATGGTGCGGCGCCGCTCGGCGGCGGCTTCGTCGGCGATGCGGCGCATCTCAGCCTGCTCCGCCGCCTTCTGCGCGACCATGGCCTTGATCCCCTCGACCGCGCGGCCGACCGCACCGATCTCGTCGCCGCGCGAGGCCTCGCGGATCGTCGCATCGACTTCACCCTGGGCCATGCGCTGGAGAACGGAGACGAGGCTGGCCAGCGGCCGGGTCACGCCGGCCACGGTGATGACGGCGGCGGCCCCGAGGGCGACCATGAAACCGAGCGCCGATGCGATGAGGAGGATCATGCTCGACCGGCTCGCGGCATGACTCGCCTCGTCCCGGGCCGCTGCGAGCTCCTCGCTCAGCCGCTTGACCCGCGCGTCGACGCCGTCGCGCAGCTTTCCACGGAAGACCACGGCTTCTGTCAGCAGAAGTTTGGCGGCCGCTTCGTTCTCGTTCCTGAGCCCCAGTTGGATGACCCGCTCGTTGACGGAGAACAGAGCCGCCGCGGCATCCCGCATCTCTTCATTGGCCTGGCGCCGCTCGGGACCGTCGGCGAGCGCGTTCAGTTGGTCGATGCTCTTGTATGTCGCAGCAACAGCAGCATCGTAGCGCTTTCTGTAATCGTCCATCTCTTGCTGGCGCACTTCGATGATGACGTTGCGAGCCATAATAGCGGTCTCATTAGCGTAATTTCTCAGGGAAAGGACATTTTCGAGCCGCTTCGATTGAATATCTACGATATATTTCGTCTGCCCGGCTATGTCCGACACTACTCCGTGGGCATAGAAGATCATCCCGGCGGACACGAAAACGATCATTAGGATAGGCAAAAACGACTTCACGATCATTTTTGCATTGTCGAGAATTCGCATCTGCCGCTCCAAGGTTTTCAGGTTGATCGCGTCAATCGTCACCCCACCACCGTTGCTTGAAGAAAATTATCAAACGATAAAATCCTGGTGACCTTCTTCAATTCTGCGCGACGAGCCCATCTCCCGGAAAAACCAGACGTCTTTCCAACGGGGTACGCCGTAGCCGACGATGCCGACCTCGCTCGATCAGGCAAGCGGCCACCCGCTCTCCGGCGAAACCGACGTCTTGGTTGTATGTCGCGCTCCCGCCCACACATCCGCTCCTCCATCCCCGCGCAAGCTTGCCGCGCCACAACCGTCCCATTCTGAGGGAACCGGTTCACGTCATGGCGGTGAGCGAAGCGCTCGTCCTGGAAAAGCGATCGCGGCGGGATTTCGGCTTCGCGGCCGGCATCGTCGCGATCCTGGCAGTGCTGTTCCTGCCGGTGCCGGCAGTGCTGATCGATGTCGGGCTCGCCTTCTCGATCGCCCTCTCGGTGCTGATCCTGATGGTGGCGCTCTGGATCCAAAAGCCGCTCGAATTCTCGGCCTTCCCCACCGTGCTGCTGATCGCGACGCTCCTGCGGCTCGCGCTCGGCATCGCCACGACGCGCCTCATCCTCGCTAACGGCCAGAAGGGCGTGGACGCCGCCGGCCACGTCATTCAGGGCTTCTCGCAATTCGTGATGAGCGGCGATTTCGTGATCGGAATCGTCGTCTTCATGATCCTGATCACGGTCAACTTTCTCGTCATCACCAAGGGCGCGACCCGCATCGCGGAAGTCGGCGCCCGCTTCACCCTCGACGCCATCCCCGGCAAGCAGATGGCGATCGACGCCGATCTCAATGCCGGGCTGATCGACGACAAGGAGGCGCAGCGCCGCCGCCGGGAGTTGGAGGAGGAGAGCGCGTTCTTCGGCTCGATGGACGGCGCCTCGAAGTTCGTGCGCGGCGAGGCAGTGGCCTCGCTCATCGTCATCGCCGTCAACGTCTTCGGCGGCGTCATCATCGGCACGACGCGCCATGGCATGCCGCTGAGCCAAGCCGCGGACGTCTTCGTCAAGCTCTCCGTCGGCGACGGCCTCGTGTCGCAGATCCCGGCGCTGATCGTCTCGCTCGCGGCTGGCCTCCTCGTCTCCAAGGGCGGCACCCGCGGCGCGGCGGAAGAAGCTGTTCTCGGCCAGCTCAGCGCCTATCCGCGCGCGCTCCTCGTCGCCGCCGCCCTGATGCTGATGTTCGCGATCGTTCCGGGCCTGCCCTTCCTGCCCTTCGTCGCGCTGTCGGGCCTGATGGGCTTCGTCGCGATCACCATTCCGAAGCGCCGCGCAGCCCAAGCCGCCATGGCCGCCGCGAAGGTCAAACGCGAGGAGGAGGTCAAGCAGGCCGAGGTCAAGGATTCGGTCAAGGAGCAGCTGCGCACGCCCGAGATCGAGCTTTGCCTCGGCCGTCAGGTCGCCGCGCAGATCCAGGGGAGCCACGCCGAGCTGCACCATCGCGTCGCCAAGATGCGCCGCAAGTTCGCGCGCCAGTACGGCTTCGTCGTGCCCGACATCAAGCTCACCGACAGCCTCAACCTCCCGCCGAAGACCTACCAGATCCGCATCCACGGCACGGTGGCCGCGACGCAGGAGATGCGGCCGGGCGAGTTGCTGGTCGTGGTCGGCGACGGGCCGCGTCCCGACGTGCCGTCGGAGGAGGTCCGCGAGCCCGCCTTCGGCATGAAGGCGCTTTGGGTGGTCGACTCCTATGCCGGCGAGATCCGCCGCTCCGGCTTCGAGGCGATCGACGGCGCCTCGGTGCTGCTCACCCATCTCTCCGAGGTGATCCGCAACAACCTGCCCCAGTTCCTGTCCTACAAGGACATGCGGGCGCTGCTCGACCGCCTCGATCCCGAGTACAAACGGCTGATCGACGAGATCTGCCCCTCGCAGATCTCGCATTCCGGCCTCCAGGCGGTCCTGAAGCTCCTGCTCTCCGAGCGGGTCTCGATCCGCAACTTGCACCTGATCCTGGAGGCAGTGGCCGAGATCACGCCGCATGCCCGCCGGGCCGAGCAGATCGCCGAGCACGTTCGGATGCGCGTCGCCCAGCAGATCTGCGGTGATCTCGCCGAGGACGGCGTGCTGCACGTGCTGCGGCTCGGCGCCAACTGGGACCTCACCTTCCACCAGAGCCTGAAGCGTGACGCCAAGGGTGAAGTCATCGAGTTCGATATCGACCCGCGCCTCGTGGAGCAGTTCGGCACCGAAGCCGGCGAGGCGATCCGCGAGCGGATGCGGCAGGTCCACGGCTTCGCTCTCGTGACCGCTCCCGACGCCCGCCCCTACGTGCGGATGATCATCGAGCGCATCTTCCCGACGCTCCCCGTCCTCTCGCATCTGGAGATTGCCCGCGGCGTCGAGATCAAGTCCCTGGGCGCCATCTCGTGATTCCGGGCTTCGGCAGCCTGTTCGGCGGCGACGCCTTTCTCGCCACCTTCTTGATCTTCTGCCGGATCGGCGGCTGCCTCCTGATCGTGCCCGGCTTCTCCAGCCCGCGCGTACCGGCGCAGGTGCGGCTCCTCATCGCCGGTGGTGTCTCGCTCGCCCTCACCCCGCTGCTGCTGCCGGTGTTCCAGGGCCGGCTTCCAGAACAGGTGCCGACGGAGTCGTTGACCTGGATCGCCAGCGAAACCGTCACGGGGCTGCTCATCGGCCTGCTCGGGCGCATCTTCATTTTCGTGCTGGAGACGGTGATGAACGCCACGTCGACCATGGTCGGCTTCGGCTCGATGCCGGGCACGCCGGTCGAGGGCACCGACGCGATTCCCGCGGTCGAGTCGCTCATCGTCTTCAGCGCGGTCGCGCTGATGTTCGCCGCCGACCTGCACTGGGAGCTGTTCCGTGGCCTCATCGATTCCTACGCCCGCATCCCGCCGGGCGAGGGCTTCGGCACGCAGACCGCGCTGGTGCGGATCGCCGACCAGATCGGCGAGGCCTTCACCCTGGCGCTGCGGATCGCCGCTCCCTTCATCATCTACGCCGTGGCGGTGAACCTCGCGGCCGGCTTCGTGAACAAGCTGACGCCGACGATCCCCGTCTACTTCATCGCCACGCCCTTCGTGATGTTCGGCGCGCTGATCCTGCTCTACTACCTCTCCAGCGAGTTCATGACGCAGTTCCTGGCGGGCTATCTCGCTTGGCTGCGCAGGGGCTGAGCGCGATATGTCCGCCGCCGACATCGCCAAGCGCCTCAAGCGCGCCGAGCGGCTCACCGCCGTGCAGGAGCAGATGCGCCGCGCTGCCGAGTGGCAGCTCGCCCAGACCCGACGCGACGCCGACGCCGTCGAGGCGGATCGCGCGGCGCTGCTGGCGGCCGTCGGCGGCTCCGCCCACGGCCACCTGTTTCTGGAGGCCGCCAACCGCCGCCTGCGCGGGCTTGCCGCCCGGGCGACCGAACTCGAACGGATCGCCGAGGCTCAGGCCGACGAGGTGCGCGAGCAGGGCCTCGCGCTCAAGCGCGCGGAACTGAGTGCCGAGCGGATCGAGACGCTGCTCGGCCGCGAGCGCGAGCGGGTCGAGGCAATGGAGCGGCTCGACGGCCTGGCCCAGCGCCGCGACGCAAGCCTCCCGTAAGCCAGCGGGTCTAGGGTTCCGGTGATTGTCAGCGGCGCCCCGGTTCGCGCCGCGTCAGGTTCGATGGCGCGATGAGCATCACCCCTCCCTCCGATATCGTCATGGACGTGGCCCGCGCCGCCGATCCGGCCCGCTACCAGGAAGCGGCATCCAAGCTGTCGCAGCCCGGCGACCCGGCGGCCTTCGCCAGCGCCGCCGACGAGGCCGCACGCGAGGTAGGCCTCAGCACGCACCTGCCGCTCGACGTCCACGGGACGCTCACCAGCATGAAGAACGACACCGCCCGGACCGGCGCCGCCGACCCCTACCGGAAGTTCGAGGGGCAGGTGATCCAGCAATTCGTCGAGGCGATGTTGCCCAAGGCCGAGACCGTGTTCGGCAAGGGCAATGCCGGCGGGATCTGGAAGTCGATGCTCTCCGAGCAGATCGGCCAGCAGATCGCCAAGACCGGTGGGATCGGCATCGCCCGCATGCTGAATGCCTCACATCCCACCGGCCCGACGGCGGCCCCCACGGCCACGGGCGTGGCGAGCAAGGTCTGACCGCCGATGCTGCTCGAATCCCTCAAGCGGCTCGAAGCCACCGTCGAGGCCGAGACCGAGGCGCTCGCCGCCAACGCCGGACTCGATCTCGAGGCGGTCAACCGGGCCAAGAGCCGGAGCCTCCTGGAACTCACCCGCCTCGCCCGCGTGGTCGATGTCGCGGCTCTCGACGCCGAGACCGGCATCGTGCTGGCCCGCCTGCGCGACAAGCTGATTCGCAATCAGGAGGCGGTCGCCCTGCATCTGCGGGCGGTGGAGGAGGTCGGCGAGACGCTCCAGGCCAGCCTCCAGGCCGCCGAGTCCGACGGCACCTATTCCGCGCGCCTGGGTCGCGACTGAGCGATGCGCATTCTCCTCTCGGGCCTGTGGATCTGCACCGTCACCATCGCCTCCTGCTACGCGGCAGTGACCTACGGCGGCGGCTTTTTCTCAAAATCGACCGAGCCCTACCTCGAAGGACTTCAGTATCAGAAGCTCGCCCCCATCAACATCCCGATGGTCGCCGAGGGTAAGGTGCAGGGCTATGTCATCGCCGTGCTGGTCTTCACGGCGGATGCCAAGCTGATGCACACGCTCCCCGTCCCACCAAATGCCTTCGTGGTCGACGAGGCCTTCCGCCAGATCTACGGCGACACCACGATCGATTTCCGCAAGCTCGCCCGCTACGACATCAACGGCCGCCTCGCCCAGATCCGCGCCAAGGTCAACGAGCGCCTCGGCTCCGACGTGGTGAAGGACGTGCTGGTGGACGAGTTGAACTTCGTCGCCAAGCGCGAAGTGCGCTCGTAGTCGTATCCCGTCATCGCGAGGCGGAGCCGAAGTGATCCCGTGCACCGCCCTTTCCGGAACCGTCGCGCCGCTATCAGTGACGATGCGGCGCCGGATGCCACCGGAAGTGCTTGGTCCGCGTTGACCGCACTCGGGCGCCTGCCCATCGTGCCGCGGCCATGACCTGCTTCACCGGCTTGTCCGCCTTCCCGATCACCCCCGCTTCGCCCGACGGCCGTGTCGACACAGTGGCGTTGCGCGCCCTGATCGCCCCGCTCGTAACCGCGGGCGTGGATTCGATCGGACTGCTCGGCAGCACCGGCACCTACGCCTACCTGTCCCGCGCGGAGCGCCGCCGCGCCCTCGACGCCACCCTCGAGGAGGCCAATGGCCGGGCGCCGGTCATCGTCGGCATCGGGGCTCTGCGCACGGACGAGGCGGTCGCACTGGCGCAGGACGCGCGGGCGGCCGGCGCCGCGGCGGGACTTCTGGCCGCCGTCTCATACACGCCGCTGACCGACGAGGAGGTGTTCGAGCACTTCTCCGCCGTTGCGACAGGGAGCGGGCTGCCGATCTGCATCTACGACAATCCCGGCACCACGCATTTCCGGTTCACGCCTTCCCTCGTCGGGCGGCTGGCGCAGGTGCCCGGCATCCGTGGGCTCAAGAGCCCGGCGCCGGATCCGGATACGGTAGCCGGCCATCTCGACGCCCTGCGCCGGGCGGTGCCCGCCGAGTTCCGCCTCGGCACCAGCGGCGACTGGAACGCAGCGGAGGCGCTGCTGGCCGGCGGCGAGGCCTGGTACAGTGTCGCGGCCGGGCTGTTTCCGGAAGCCTGCCTCGCGATCCTGCGGGCAGCACAGGCCGGCGAAACGGCGCGGACGCGGGCGCTCAACGCGCGGATGCAGCCGCTCTGGGACCTGTTCAAGGAGTTCACCAGCCTGCGGGTCATGTATGCGGCGGCCGGCCATCTCGGTTTGTGCCGGGCCGATCCACCCCGCCCGATCCTGCCGCTTCCCGAACCCGCCCGGATTCGGGTGGCGGATGTCGTGGACCGTCTCGGCCTCGCCTGATGCGGCCGCCGCGGGACAGTCGCCGACCGGCGGTCTTAAAGGTCGATTCACGCAGAACTGTTTGACTCACCGTCAGAGTAAGTTCTGCGTAAACGAGTGCCATGTCCTCATCGGTCGCCGGCGCGCCGGACCTGTCCGGCCTCATCGAGCTCTCGCGCGATCCCGCGCTGGACCTGAAACCCGTGATCCTGCGGGTGCAGACCGACCTGTTCCTGACCGCTCCTGTCCATGACAGGGCAATTCTTCAAGCCTTCGAGTCCCTGTCGGCGGGTCTGATTCCGACGGTGGACGAGGACACTTTGCGCATCGTCGCCGAGAAGCTCGACGGGTGTCCCGACGTGCCGGCCGGCGTGCGCGCCGCGCTCGAAGCCCGGGGCTTCTCCATCGCACCGCCCCGCGAGCCGGAGACGGAGGCGGAAGCCGATCGGGCGATCGCGGAAAACCCCGGCGCGCTGATCGGCACCCGGGTACTGGAACGCCTCCTGGCCCGCGCCCGCACCGATGCGGACCTCGCCCGCACCCTGCTCGGCCGGCCCGACATCCCGCCCGCCGACCTCGCGCCTCTCTGGCTCTTCGCCGAGCCGGAGCAGCGCCGCGCGATTACCGAGGCCGTCGAGGCCACCGCGGCCCTGCGCCCCTGTCCGCCCGCACCCCGGGCGCTGGCGACGAGCCTCGTCGAGCATTCCCATGCCCGTGACGTTCAGGCCTTCGTCACCGCGCTTGGCAACGGGCTCGCCCTGCCGCCGAACTATCTCAGCGCCGCCGTCGATCCGGCCTCGCGCTACGATCTGCTGACGCTCGCCCTGCGGGCCGCGGATCTGCGCGAGGGTGAGGCGGTCTTCGTCTTCCTCACGCTCAACGACAGCGTGGCGCGCTCGGTCGATCGGGTGTTCTCTCTCGTCACGCTGTTCCGCGAGACGAGCCGGGCCACCGCCCGCGACCTGCTCTGCGCGATCCTCGGCGTGCCGGTGATGGAGCGCACGGGCGGCGAGCACCAGCCGCTGCATGGCCCCGAGGCCAAGCGCGGCGCGTCGGCGGGGGCTGAGCGGGGAGGCTTCCGCGCTATTCTCCCCACGCGCCTGCGCCGCACGAGCTGACGCTCTTCCCTGAGAAAATTATTCCGCGAGCGGCAGGCCGTGCCGGCCCTCGCGATCGTCGATCTCGACGATCCAGAGATCGGAATCGAATCGGATCTCGCGGGCGAGGCGCTCCTCGATATCCGGCGACGGGGCGGCGGTGAGGATCGCCGTGAAGAGGCGCTCGCCCGCATCATCCGCCTCGATCAGCGCCTGGGGCGCCGGGCCGTAGAGGTCGGCGGTGCCGCCGAGCCGGTCGACCTTGACGAAGATCGCTCCCGCCTCCGCCGCGCCGCGGCGGCGCTGTACCGCCGGGATGTTTTCCCCGTTGAGGCGGCGCAGCTGCGCGGAAACCCAGAAATCCGAGCGAAGGCGTGGCATGGCCGGTTCAT
Source organism: Methylobacterium sp. R2-1 (assembly GCF_014191355.1). GTDB lineage: Bacteria > Pseudomonadota > Alphaproteobacteria > Rhizobiales > Beijerinckiaceae > Methylobacterium. The sequence goes on along the minus strand of NZ_JACHWM010000015.1, from coordinate 62,357 downwards.
AGGCGCCCCCGCTCCCCGCGTCGATGGCGAGGGCGGCGGGCCATCCTCAAGGCCGGCGGGTGTTACCCGCTCGCCTTGGCCGTCATCTCGCGGGTCAGGGCGCGCAGGGTCGGCCCGGCGGCCTCGCCCTTCACCGGCAGCTTGCGATCGCGCTCGAACTTCTCGATCGCCGCCTTCGTGCCCGGTCCCATCAGGCCGTCATCCTTGAGCGGACCGTAGCCGAGCTTGGACAGGGCGCGCTGAACGCGGATCACGTTCGGGTCTGGCTTCAAGGCCTCAGGTTTGCCCGCCTCCGTCTTCGCCGTCTCGGCCCTCGGCTCCTTCGCGGCAGTCTTCGGCTCGGGCTTGCGTTCCGCCCTGGGCGTGACCGAGGCGGTCGTCTCGCCGGAGCGGATCATGTCAGCGATCGTGTCGCGGGGCGCAGCCGCCTCCCGAACCGGAGCGGGCTTCGGTGCCTCCACCGCGCGGATCTCCCGAACCGGCTGCGGCGCCGGTTTCGCCGCCACCGGCTTCGGCTCGGCGGTCGGCAGGATCGGCGCCGGATGCGGGCCGGCCTGAAGGCCGATGGCGTTGACGCAGACATAGATCGCGGCGCCGGCACCGAGGACGGTTCCGAAGACGCCGCCCGGATAACGCAGGCAGAACCGCCCGGCCCCCGTCGCCGCGGATAGGGCAGCGGCCTGCCAGCCGGCCGCAGCGGGCCCACGCGGGACGGGCTGGCGGCGCGGGGACTTGGCCGGGCTGCGGGCGACGCGCAAATCGCCGGGGACGACGATCTCGCGCTGGTCCCGGCGGGCGGGCGGCTCGCGCATCACTTCGCTCCTTCCGAGCATCGTCCCGAAAGGTAGCTTCCGGCCTTCGGAAAAAGACGATGCAAAAATAGGGGTCTAGAGCAGGGTCCTGGATCGGATATCCAGGACCCTGCTCTGGGTGTCTGCCGCACTTCGTTCGATCGGCTCATCCGGCGCGGCGCATCGGAGCGTTCGTGGGAAGCGGGGCTGGATCGAACAGGCCGACCGGCAGCCGGATCGGTTCGGGCGCCGGCTCCGAGGCCACCGCGCCCCGAACCGATGTCCGGATCGGCGCCGGCTGGATCTGCGCCGGAGCGATTTTCGCGCTGCCGGCCCCTGCCTTGCCGGCGCTCGCGGCGGCCTTGGCGCGGCTGCAATCGAGCGGCAGCGTCACGGTAACGGCCGTACCTTTGCCCGGAGCACTCTCGACCGAGACGGCGCCGCCGTGCAGCCCGGCGAGGCCGCGCACCACCGAGAGTCCGAGCCCGGTGCCCTCGTGCGTCCGCCCGTATCCGCCGCCGACTTGGAAGAACGGATCACCGAGCCGCGGCAGGTCGGCCTCGGTGATGCCGATGCCGTTGTCGCTGACCACGATGTCGAGATAGGCGCCGCCCCGACGCACCATCACCTCCACCCGGCCGCCGCGGGGCGTGAACTTCACGGCGTTGGAGATCAGGTTGATGAGCATCTGACGGCAGGCGCGGGCATCGGCCACGAGGGCGCAGCCGGCAGGCACGGGCGCGCTCACCAGGGTGATGCCCGAGGCATCGGCCTTGAGCCGCATCAGGTCGCAGCAGCCGCGGAGCAGCGCCTCGACATCCACCGGCTCGGGCTGGAAGTCGAAATGGCCGCCGCGTATGCGCGAGATATCGAGCAGCGTGTTGACCACATCGAGCAGGTGGCGCCCGGACTGCGCGATGATGCCGGCATATTCGCGGGAGCGCTCCGGCGAGAGGCTCAGCGCGCCCTCCCCGACCAGAACGTCGGAGAACCCGATGATGGCGTTGAGCGGTGTGCGCAACTCGTGGCTGACGGTCGCGAGGAAGTGGGTCTTCACCTCGTCGGCGCGCTCGGCCTCGGCGCGGGCGCGGTCGAGTTCCTGCGCGTGGCGGCGGTGCTCGGATACGTCGCGGGTCACAGCGACAACGGTCGAGCCGTTGGCGCCGGCCAGCCCCGCCTCGATCCGGTGAGCGCGCATCTCGGCGAAGATCGTGCGGCTGCCGTCGCCGCGCGGCGTATCGACGTGCAGGCGGAACGGCACCGTGGCCGGCGTGCCGTGGGCCGCAACGTCGCTGATCGCCTGGAGCAGCGCCGGACGATCGCCGATATGCACCCGGTCGAGCAGACCGTGGCCGCGCAGGCGACTCGCCTCCGCGCCGACGAAACGGGCGGCCGAGCCGCTCGCCTCCAGCACGCGGCCGTTGGCATCGTGCCACGTCACGAGGTCGTCGATGACCGAGAGCAGCAAGCGGTCGCGCGCTTCGTTATCCTGCATGCGCGCCCGCCACTCGCCCTCGCGGCGCATGTGCTCCATCGCCTGCGCCGCAATGTGGCCGATGGCGGTCACGGCGAAGACCGGCATGACGACGGCGTTGGGCCAGTCGAGCGCGAGACTGCCGACGGGCAGGTAGCCGCTGAGGGCGATCGCGAAGGCGCCGGCGACGGCGATCACGGACGCCGCGATCGTCGCCCGGCGTGAGCCGGAGATCATCGCCTCCAGCGGCACCGCCACCAGCCAGATCGCTGCGGCCGAACTCGCGCCGCCGGTGAGGGCCGCGAGGCAGACGACGACACCGGTCAAACCCAGCGAGGACAGGGCGTGCGCGACCCAGAGTGAGCCGGTGCGCGACAGGACGACGGCGGCGAGCAGCGGCAGGAACAGGCTCGCGATGGCGATCGCCTCGATGCCGCTCGGGACGCCGCGCCAGACGAGGTAGGGCGGCAGGCCCGCCATCATAGCGGCGCCGGTGGCGAGCCGCGAGATCAGGAACCGCTCGTGGCGGAAGCGCACGCCCGGCTCGGCCACCGCAGAGGCGTGGACCAGCCCGGCGAGGCGGGCATCGAACAGGGAGGCAAGGGCACCGTCTTTACGCAACACCACCACGCACAGCGCAAGCTTTGACCCGGAAAACGGGTGTCTCGCGCCCCTCGACTGCTCGTTACGATCTTCGAGGAAACCGTCGCAGAGGCGGTTTAAGCGAGGATGAAAAGGGTCGCTCACTTGCCGCCGACCGCGATGCTTGCCGGCGCCTGCTGGCTCCGGCTGAGGCGCAAATCCCCGTTCTTCACAGCACCCGGAGGTGGCCGGAGCGGCGCTCCACAGAGGGTAAACCGGCCGCCGAGAGGGCGGGCTTCCCGGAAAAAAGGCTTCGTTCACCACGTCGGCGTTTTGAGCCGACGCGCTTCATCCGGCGGTGCCGTGACGATGGCAGGATCGGACCATCGACCTCCGCCGGCCGCGCCGGCGAAGCAGTGCCCTCTGGAACCGGATCGATGTCGTTTCTCCTGCGCGCCGCCCTCGTGATCGGCGCCCTCTCCTACCTCGCGCTTCAGCGCCAGGACGGGCCATCTTCGGCCACACCCCGCGCCGCCACGACGGGGATCGCGACGGGCGACGCGATGGATCACCTGACCACGGGTGGCATTGGCGCGCTGGTGAACGCCGTGAACGCGCTTCCGCCGGAGACCCGCGAAGAAATGGTACGGATCGGGGCGGATGCCGTCGCCCGGCACGTCACGGGACAGATCGCCGGACAGGCTTCATCGCCGCGTCCTTCCGCCGATACGCTCTCGGCCACCGACCGCCAGCCATCATGGCGGGGACCCGCATCGCGTTGAGCGCGGTTCTGGCCTGAAGAGGCGGTGCTCCTATAACGGACGGGTGCCACTTGCCGGGAAGGTGCGACGATGTTCGGCTTCGGGAACGAGTACGAGGGCTTGGCCTTCTGGCTGCCGCTGGTCTGGGCGGGCCTGCTGGCGCTCGCGGTGGCGATGTACGTCGTCATCGACGGGTTCGACCTTGGGGTCGGCATCCTCTTCACCGCCGCGCGCCCCGGCAACTGGCGCGACCGGATGATGCTCTCGGTGGCGCCCATCTGGGACGGCAATGAGACCTGGCTCGTGCTCGGCGGCGGAGGGCTGTTCGCGGTCTTCTCAGTCGCCTACGCGATCCTGCTGCCGGCGCTCTATCTGCCGATCATCCTGATGCTGATCGCGCTGATCTTCCGCGGCGTCGCCTTCGAATTCCGCTTCAAGGCCGAGCGCTCACAGGTGGTTTGGGACAATGCGTTCCACTACGGCTCGCTGATCGCCACCTTCGCGCAGGGCATGGTGCTCGGTGCCTTCGTCCAGGGCTTCCAGACCGAGGGCCGGGGCTTCTCCGGCGGCACCCTCGACTGGCTCACCCCCTTCAGCGTCATGACCGGCATCGGCCTCGTCTGCGGCTACGGCCTGCTCGGCGCGACGTGGTGCGTGATGAAGACCTCGGGCGAGCTGGAGATCTGGTCGCGGATCAAGGCCAAGCAGTTCCTGATCGGCACCGTCGTCTCGATGGCCATCGTCAGCGCCTGGGTGCCGTTCCTCGGACTGCATATCCAGTGGCGCTGGTTCTCCTGGCCGAACGTGCTGTTCGTCGCGCCCGTGCCGCTGCTGACAGCCTTCGTCTGCTGGCGGATCTGGAAGGCGATCGAGAACGGGCGCGAGGTCGCGCCCTTCCTCCTCTCGATCGCCCTGTTCCTGCTGGGCTTTCTCGGGCTCGCGATCAGCCTGTTCCCCTACATCGTGCCGCCGAAGCTCACGATCTGGCAGGCCGCCAACGCGATCTCGGCCCTGCAATTCGCCCTCGTCGGCTACTCGGTAGTGATGCCGCTGACGCTCGCCTACACGGCCTATGCCTATTGGGTCTTCCGGGGCAAGATCGAGGAGAATCCCAACGCGGCGAGCTACCATTGAGCGCCCGGCGCTTCCTCTGGTTCGCCGCGCTCTACGGACTGAGCCTCATCGCCTTCACGGCGCTCGTCTACTTCATCCGCGCCATCGCGCGGTGAGGCGGACACCGGCTCAGAGGCAGAGGAGAAAGCTAGCGCGAAGCCAGAGCGTCACGCCCTCCTGGGCCCACAGGAGTGCCCCGGCGAGAGTCAGCGCGCCGAGAAGGGCGAGGACGACGAGCTCGTCCCGCCCGCTCATGCCGGCCTCGCCTGCGCGTCACGGCGCGCCAGCGGAACGTCGCGGATCGGCAAGTTGAGGAGGCCGGCCAAGAGGGCGATGCCGATCGAGAGGGTCCAGGCCGCGTCGTAGGAGCCGGTGCGAGCGAAAATGGCACCCGCGCCCCACGCGCCTAAGAAGGCACCCACCTGATGGCTCATGAAGACGATGCCGAATAGGGTCGAGAGATAGCGCACGCCGAAGATCTGTCCGACGAGGCCGCTCGTCAGCGGGACGGTGCCGAGCCAGAGGAAGCCGATGGCGCAGGCAAACAGCGTCGCGGAGAGCGGACTGAGCGGGAAGACGAGAAATAGCGCCATCACGGCGGCGCGGGCGAAGTAGATCCACGACAGAACGTACTTCTTGCGCAACCGGTCGGCGGCGATTCCGAAGGCGTAGGAGCCGAGGATGTTGAACAGACCGATCAGGGCCAGCGCGCGGGCGCCGATCCCCGGATCGAGGCCGGCATCGGTCAGGACGGCCGGCAGGTGGGTCGAGACGAAGGCGATATGGAAGCCGCAGACGAAGAAGCCTGCATTCAGAAGCCAATAGCCGCGATGGCCGGCCGCCTCCCTCAGGGCGGCACCGAACGAGATCTCGTCCGATGTCGCAGTCGTCCGCGCCGCGCCGGAGGCGGCTTTCCGGGCGATGCCGAGGGCGAGCGGCACCATCAGGACGGCGAGCCCTGCGCCGGTGAGCAGCGCCCCGCGCCAGCCGAGTCCGTCCACGGCGATCTGCGTGGCCGGGACCAGCAGGAACTGCCCGACTGAGCCACCCGCCGTGACGATGCCTGCGGCCGCGCCCCGGCGCCCGGGCGGCATCAGCGGCACGACCGCCCCGAGCACGACGACGAAGGTGACGCCGGTCATGGCCAGCCCGACCAGGAAACCGAGCGTGACGGTGAGGCCGAGCGCCGAGGACACGACGGCCGCCAGCGCGAGGCCGACGGCGTAGAGGAGGCCGCCGGCGGCGGCGACGCGTCCGGGTCCGTACCGGTCCGCCATTGCCCCGATGAAGGGCTGAGCCAGCCCGAAGATCAGGTTCTGCACGGCCATGGCGAGGCCGAAGCTCTCGCGTCCGACGCCGAGATCCAGCTCGACCGGCCGCATGAACAGACCGAAGCCCTGGCGGATTCCCATGGCAATCGTCACGATCACCGCGCCGCAGGCGAGCGCGATCCAAGGAGAGGGCCGGCGAAGAAGCGGAGAGCGGGTCAAGGTCGCGTGTCCAGGAAAACCGGCCGGGATCATATTCCTTATCCTGGCCTCGGCAGATTCGGCACCTGACGCACACCGGATTCCGCGATGGAAGCGCGGGCGACGGGAACGGTGCCCAAGCGTGTCGCCGAGGTCACCCGTCCGCCCCGTTCGCCGTCCTCCCCCTTCGCGCGCGTAGCCTTGCCGGCCCCCGCTCCGCTAAGGTCCGCCCCATGATGCTTGATTTCCGGCGGGCGGCGAACGGTTCGCGATGACAGCGCAAGGACCGGACAGGCCGGGCGAGGACGGAACCGAGACGCGGGTCGCGGCACGCGAAGCGGCGCGGGCGGCAGCCCTGCTCACACGCCAGCTCGGCCGTCTCGCCGGTAGCGCGGGGCGCAGCGCCTGGCGCAGCGGAGCCGCCGTCGCCAAGGGAGCGGTCAAGGGGACGGCCCCGATCTTCGCCCGAACTGCGAACCGCTTCCGCTCGACCGGGCAGCGCGCCGCGCCGGCAGCCGCCGTCGCGGATCCGGTGCCGGTCGACTGGCAGGACGCCCAAGATCGCCCCTTCAACCGTCCCTTCGACCATCGCCCGGCCCACCCTCTCCGCCGCCCTCCCCGCCGCCGTCGCCCTTGGCTCATCGGAGGGGCCGTTCTCGTCGGCCTGCCGCTGGTGATCCTGGCAGGCTACGTCTTCGCTGCCTTCGCCACGCTGCCGCCGCTCGGCGGGGTGGCACCGGAAGCTGCCCAGCGCGCCCTCGTGGTCGAGGCCGAGGACGGCCGCTCGTTTGCCACCCGCGGCGCGTTCCAGGGCGAGAAGCTGACCGAGAAGACGCTGCCGCCCCGGCTCGCCCAGGCCATCATCGCGATCGAAGACCGCCGCTTCTACAGCCACTGGGGCATCGACCTGCGCGGCATGGCCCGCGCCGTGTGGCGCAACGCGACCGGCGGCGGCGTGCGCGAGGGCGGCTCGACCATCACCCAGCAATATGCTCGCCTCACCTCCCTCACCCAGGAGAAGACGCTCAAGCGCAAGATCCAAGAAGCCTTCCTGGCGCTTCGCCTGGAGAGCACCCTGACGAAGCCCGAGATCCTCGTCGGCTACCTCAACACCGCCTATTTCGGCGCGGGCGCCTACGGGGCGGATGCGGCGTCACGGCGCTACTTCGGGCATGGGGCCGAGAAGCTGACCCTGCCGGAGGCAGCGATGCTGGCGGGGCTCGTGCGGGCGCCTTCGCAGCTCGCCCCGACGCGCAATTTCGGCGGCGCCAAGGAGCGAGCCGACCTCGTGCTCCAGGCCATGGTCGAGATCGGCGCGATCAGCCAAGCCGAGGCCGACAAGGCCCGGGCGGAGCGGCTGACCCTGCACACGCCGCCCGAGACGCCGCCGGGCACCAACTACTTCCTCGACGCGGTCCAGGGCGACGTGAAGCGGCTGACGCAGGAGCCGGGCGACGTTACCGTGCGCTCGACCCTCAATCTCGACCTCCAGAGCCTCGCCGAGGGCGTGCTCGCCCGCCGCCTCGACGGCGAGGGTGGGAAGAAGAAGGTCGGCCAGGGCGCGCTGGTGGCGATGGCCCCCGACGGGGCGATCCTCGCCATGGTAGGTGGGCGCGACTACGAGGACAGCCAGTTCAACCGCGCGACCCAGGCCAAGCGGCAGGCCGGCTCGCTGTTCAAGCTGTTCGTCTATCTCGCTGCCTATGGCCGGGGCTACTTCCCCGACAGCGTGCTCGTGGACCGCCCGACCCAGATCGGCGAGTGGGAGCCGCAGAACTCCAACAACCGCTTCCGCGGCGCGCTGCCGCTGCGCTCGGCCTTCGCGCTTTCGGTCAACACCATCGCCGCCCAGCTCGGCGAGGAGGTCGGGATTCCCGCCATCGTCGCCGAGGCGCGCCGGCTCGGCGTGCAGTCGGACCTGCCGGAGGTGCCGAGCCTCGCGCTCGGCACGGCGGACGTCACGCTTCTTGAGATGACCCGCGCCTATGCCGGCGTGCTCGGACCTGGCATTCCGGTGGAGCCATATCTCGTCCGCGCCGTCCGCGGGAACACGCCGCAGCCGCTCTACCAGCGCCCGACGCCGAAGCCCGGCGCGGCGATGGACGCGCAGGTCCAGTCGATGATGCTCGACTCGCTCCAGGCAGTGGTGGATTCCGGCACCGGAAAGGCGGCGCGGATCAACGGACTCGCGGTCGGCGGCAAGACCGGCACCAGCCAGGACTACCGCGACGCATGGTTCGTCGGGCTTTCCCCGGACATGATCGTCGGCGTCTGGGTCGGCAATGACGACAACGCGCCGATGAACAAGGTCACCGGCGGCGACATCCCGGCCCGCGTCTTCCACGATTTCGTGGAGCGGGCGCAGAAGGTGCTGAAGGGCCGCAAGCGCCCGGCACCCTCCGCAGCCCGGGCCGAGCCGACCCCGGCGGTGGCCGTGGCCCCCTCCTCCGCCCCCACGCCCGCTGCGGGCGAGGTGCGCGGCGTGCCTGAGGTGGTCGATACCGGTACGCTGACGGTCCGCGGCCGCAAGGTGCATCTGCTCGGCGTCGTCGGCGAAGGCGGCGCGCTAGCCCGACAGCTCGCGCGCTACCTGCGCCGCCGCGAGGTCGTGTGCTCCGGCGATCCGGCCTCCGCGCGCTGCCGATTGGACGGCGACGATCTCGCTTCGCTCATCGTGACGGCTGGCGGCGCGCGGGCGAGCGAGGATGCACCGAGCGACCTGATCGAGGCCGAGGATCAGGCCCGTGCCGAGCGCGCCGGGCTGTGGCAGCGGGAGCGATGAGAGGCAAGAGCATGGCAGCAGCCATGGTTCGCCGAGAGGCCGGTTCGCGGCGGTGACGGGTGCGGGCCGCTGAGAGCCCGGCGAAGCGTACGGCCGGCTTCTTGCCTAGATCCGGTTCAGGAATCGGGCAGCTCCCATCCGGCCTTCAGCGTCTCGAATCGGTGCTCCACGGTCCTGCGGTCGTCACCTCTTCGCCCTCGCGGCCGAGGCGCTTGCCGGTGACCCGCCATCCGCGACCGCCATTGTCCATCTGCCATCTGTAGGCTTGACCTTTCCGTAGAGAGCCGAACAGCGATTTTAACATGTGATCTATGTACAACCTGCAGGATACAGGCTAGCATTCCCACAAGTCACCCTATTCGCTCGCCGGGTGTACTGATCATGCGCCCTGTCATTTGGGGGCAGATCGCTGCACATAGCGCCTCTATGACAGGAATGCGCAATCATAGCGTGACGCCTGCGAAATCTAATCGCGGATAGTAATTCTACACGTCTGCCTTACGCGCCCATTCGGCAAGCCCGGACCGGAGAAACGCTTGTGGCAACACTGGTTACTTCGCCAAGCGGCGCAGCCGAAAAAGCCGATCAGGTTCTCTGGACAAGTACCGCAGCCTTCACGGCCAGCTTCGCGGTCTGGACGATCTTTGCCATCATTGGCATCGGGATCAAGGATGAGCTGAGCCTGTCCGAGAGCCAATTCGGTCTTCTCGTCGGCACCCCGATCTTATCCGGCTCGGTTTCGCGGCTGTTTCTCGGCATGTGGTCCGACCGCTACGGCGGCCGCAAGATCTTCGCAGCGCTCATGTTCGTCTCTGCGGCCGCGACCTACGCGCTGATCTGGGCCGATAGTTACTTGGAGATGCTTATCGCCGGCCTCGTCGTCGGGCTGGCCGGGGGCACCTTCTCCGTGGGCGTGCCCTACGTTTCGCGCTTCTTCTCGCCGGAACGACAGGGTACCGCGCTCGGCATCTTCGGAGCCGGCAACGTCGGCGCGGCCGTCACCAAGTTCCTCGCGCCCTTCGTGATGGTCGCCATGGGCTGGCGCGGTGTCGCCGAGGTCTGGGCGGCCGGTCTCGCCATCACCGCCATTCTCTTCCTGCTCTTCACCAAGGACGAGCCGCGCAGCGCCGCCGACGGTGAGACGGCGCGCGAGCCATTCCAGGCCCAGTTCAAGGTGCTCGTCCACGCGCAGGTCTGGCGCTTCTCACTTTATTACTTCTTCGTCTTCGGCGGCTTCGTCGCGCTGGCTCTGTGGCTACCGCACTATCTCGTTGCTACCTACGGACTGTCCCTGTCCTCGGCCGGCATGCTGGCAGCCTTCTACTCGGTGCCGGCCAGCCTGTTCCGCATCTATGGCGGCGTGCTGTCCGACCGCTACGGCGCCCGGGCGGTGCTCTACTGGACCTTCGGCGTGGGCATCGTGTCCACCTTCATGCTGTCCTATCCGCCGACGACCTACATCATCGAGGGGATCCGGGAGCCGATCCGATTCTCGACGAGCCTGGGGCTCACCCCGTTCCTCGTGATCATGTTCGTGCTCGGCTTCTTCATGAGCCTCGGCAAGGCCGCCGTGTTCAAGCATGTGCCGGTCTATTACCCGCAGGACGTCGGTGCGGTCAGCGGTCTCGTCGGGATGATCGGTGGCCTCGGCGGCTTCCTCCTGCCGGTCGCCTTCGGCATCCTGGAGGATCTGACCGGCGTCCGGACCGCCTGCTTCGCGTTGTTGTTCCTCGTCGTCACGGCGTCCCTCGTCTGGATGCACGTGTCGATCCAGAAGCTGGATCATGCGGCGGCACTGCCGCGAGCGCCGATCGGTGTCTCCGCAACCCCGGTCGGCGCACCGCGGGAAGGGCTGGCGCCGGACGAGCGCCGTCGGCCGGAGCAGAGGGCGCAGGACGCGCATCTCCTGACGGACTGGCGTCCGGAAGATCCAGTCTTCTGGGAGAACACGGGGCGCGCCATCGCCCGGCGAAACCTCTGGATCTCGACCTATTGCCTCGCGCTCGCCTTCGCGGTCTGGCAGCTCTGGAGCATCGTCGTGGCCTGGTTGCCGGCGGCGGGCTTTAAATTCACCTCAAATCAGCTCTTCTGGCTGGCGGCGGCGCCGGGGATTTCCGGGGCGACCCTGCGCATCTTCTACTCGTTCCTCGTGCCCGTCTTCGGCGGACGATTGTGGACGGCGCTCTCGACCGGCACGCTTCTCATCCCCGCCTTCGGCCTCGGTTACGCCGTCCAGAACCCGCAGACACCGTACCTGATCTTCCTGGCGCTGGCGCTTCTGTGCGGCTTCGGCGGTGGCAACTTCGCCTCTTCGGTCGCCAACATCTCCTTCTTCTTCCCGAAGAGCGAGAAGGGCCGCGCCCTCGCGATCAATTCGGGCATCGGCAATCTCGGCGTCAGCGTGATGCAGCTCGCCGTTCCGATCGTCGTCTCGATGGGACTCTTCGGCTATCTCTCCGGGGCGCCGCAGACGACACCCGACGGCGCCTCGATCTGGCTGCAGAATGCCGGCTTCTTCTGGGTGCCGCTGATCGGGGCCGGCGTCATCGCCGCCTGGCTCGGCATGAACGACATCGCCTCGGCCAAGGCGTCCTTCACCGAACAACTGGTGATCTTCCGGCACCTGCATACCTGGGTGATGTGCTGGCTCTATACCGGCACCTTCGGCACCTTCATCGGGATGTCCGCCGCGTTCCCGCTCCTGACGCGGCTCGTCTTTCCCGAGGTCGACGTACTCCACTACGCCTTCATCGGGCCTCTGGTCGGCGCCCTGTCACGCGCCTTCTCGGGTGGGCTGTCGGACCGGCTCGGCGGCGAGCGCGTGACCCTCTGGGTCTTCGTCTCGATGATCGTGTTCGCATGTCTCCTCATCTGGGCGCTCGACATCCGGAGCTTCCCGCTCTTCTTCGCCATGACGCTGCTGCTCTTCTTCTCGAGCGGTATCGGCAACGCGTCGACCTTCCAGATGGTGCCCGGGATCATGGCGCGGGTCATCGACGCGCAGGAGCCGCAGGCGAGCACCGAGGAGCGGCGGCGTAGGGCGGAAGGGGAAAGCGCAGCCATCACCGGCTTCATCTCGGCCATCGCGGCCTATGGCGGCTTCTTCATCCCCAAGGCGTTCGGAACCTCGATCGACATCTCCGGAAGTGCCGACGCGGCGCTCTACGGCTTCGCTGCCTTCTTCATCACCTGCGCCCTGGCCACGTGGTTTTTCTACACCGGTCCGCGCGGGCTCTTCAGGACGACGGAGCGACGCACATGAGTCACTTTCTCGACCGCCTGACCTTCTTCCGACAGCGCCGCGAAACCTTCTCCGACGGCTGGGGCGTCGCCACGGACGAGCCACGCGCCTGGGAGAACACCTATCGAAAGCGCTGGGCGTCGGACAAGATCGTCCGCTCCACCCACGGCGTGAACTGCACCGGCTCCTGCTCCTGGAAGATCTACGTCAAGGGCGGGATCGTAACCTGGGAGACGCAGCAGACCGACTACCCCCGCACCCGTCCGGACCTGCCCAACCATGAACCGCGCGGCTGCCCGCGAGGCGCGAGCTTCAGTTGGTATCTCTATTCGGGAACGCGCATCAAATACCCGCTCGTGCGGGCACGAATGCTGAAGGCGTGGCGGGAGGCCCGCGCCTCGCTCGGCCCGGTCGATGCGTGGCGCAGGATCGTCACGGATGGCGAGACGCGGGCCGGCTGGGTGACGCGCCGCGGACGCGGCGGCTTCGTGCGCGCGACCTGGGAAGAGGTCGCCGACATCATCGCGGCGGCCAACATCTACACGATCAAGGAATACGGGCCCGACCGGATCACCGGCTTCTCGCCGATTCCCGCCATGTCGATGGTCTCCTACGCGGCGGGCACGCGCTACCTGTCCCTGATCGGCGCCGGTTGCTTGAGCTTCTACGACTGGTACTGCGACCTGCCGCCGTCCTCCCCGCAGACTTGGGGCGAACAGACGGACGTTCCGGAAAGCGCCGACTGGTACAATGCGGGATTCCTGCTGGTCTGGGGCTCGAACATCCCGCAGACGCGCTCGCCGGATGCCCACTTCTACACGGAGGCTCGCTACAAGGGCACCAAGAGCGTCGTCATCTCGCCCGATTACAGCGAGGCCTGCAAGTTCGCCGACTTGTGGCTGCATCCTAAACAGGGCACCGACGCTGCGCTGGCGCTCGCGCTCGGCCACATCGTCCTGAAGGAATTCTACATCGACCGGCAGGTGCCGTACTTCCAGGACTACGCGCGCCGCTACAGCGACATGCCGTTCCTGGTGAAGCTGGTCGAGCGGGACGGGCGATTGTTGCCGGACCGCTTCCTGCGGGCCGCCGATTTCGCGGGCGGCCTCGGCGAGGGGAAGAATCCGGACTGGAAGACCGTCGCCCTGGATCAGGAGGGACGCATTGTCTGTCCGCGCGGCTCGGCCGGTTTCCGCTGGGGTGATCCGGGCAAGTGGAACCTGGAGGAGAAGGACGGCGCCGGCACACCAGCCTCCTTGCGCCTGTCGCTCGCCGGCATCGAGGACCGACTGGCGCAGGTCTCGTTCCCGTATTTCGGCGGCATCGCGCCGGGAGGCTTCGTTGCCACCGATCACCCCGAGGTGCTGAGCCGCCTCGTGCCGCTGCGCCGCGTCGCACTGAAGGATGGAGAGGCACTCTGCGCCACCGTCTTCGATCTGCTCTGCGCCAATTACAGTGTCGACCGCGGGTTCGGCGGGACTGACATCGCCTCGACCTACGACGACGACGTGCCGTTCAGCCCGGCCTGGGCGGAGCGCATCTGCGGCGTGCCGCGGCAGGCGATCCTGCAGACCGCGCGCGAGTTCGCGGAGACCGCCGAGAAGACCGATGGCCGCGCCATGGCCATCGTCGGCGCCGGGATCAACCATTGGTACCACATGGACATGAGCTATCGCGGCATCATCGCGCTGCTCATCCTCTGCGGCTGCGTCGGGAAATCGGGCGGCGGCTGGGCGCACTATGTCGGGCAGGAGAAGCTGCGTCCGCAGACCGGCTGGTTGCCGCTCGCCTTCGCCCTCGATTGGGTGCGCCCCCCGCGTCAAGTGAACGGGACTTCGTTCTTCTACGCGCATTCCGACCAGTGGCGCTACGAGACGCTCGACGTCTCCGACATCCTCTCGCCGACGGCGCCCCCTGGCGATTGGTCGGGCTCCATGCTCGACTACAATCTGCGCGCGGTGCGCATGGGCTGGCTACCCTCCGCTCCGCAGCTCGACACCAACCCGCTCGCGCTGGCGCGGAGCCTGGAGGCCCGGGGCGAGGACCCCGCCGCAGCCCTGCCGCACCTGCTGAAATCGGGCGAGGTCAAATTCGCCATGGCGGACCCGGACGCGCCGCAGAACTGGCCGCGCAACATGTTCTTCTGGCGCTCCAACGTGCTGGGCGCCAGCGGCAAGGGGCACGAATACTTCCTCAAGCATCTCGTCGGTTCCTCGCACGGCGTCGTGGGGACCGAAGACGGAATCCGGCCGAACGAGGTCGTGTGGCGGGAGGAGGCGCCCAAGGGCAAGCTCGACTTGATGGTCAACATCGACTTCCGCATGTCGACGACGAGCCTCTACTCCGACATCGTCCTGCCGACGGCGACTTGGTACGAGAAGCACGACCTCAATACCTCGGACATGCATCCCTTCATCCACCCGCTGGCGGCCGCGGTGGATCCGGTCTGGGAGGCGCGCAGCGACTGGGACATTTTCCGCACCATCGCGCAGACCTTTTCCCGCCTCTGCGAGGGCGAACTGGGTGTGGAGAAGGACATCGTCCTCAACCCGATCCAGCACGACAGCGCGGCCGAACTCGCCCAGCCCTACGCCCCGCTCGACTGGGGGCGCGGCGAGACCGAACCGGTGCCTGGCCGGACCATGGCGAACATCGCCGTGGTGGAGCGCGACTATCCCGCGACCTACGAGCGGTTCACGGCCATCGGCCCCAAGCTCGATACGCTCGGCAACGGCGGCAAGGGCCTAGAGTGGGACACCAAGCACGAGGTCGCTCTGCTCGCCGCGCTGAACGGCCGGGTCGAGACAGGGCCGGCTGCCGGAAGGCCGAAGGTCCTGACCGACATCGATGCCTGCGAAACGATCCTGATGCTTGCACCGGAGACGAACGGGCAGGTCGCGGTCAAGGCGTGGGAGGCCCTGAGCCGGGCGACCGGGCGCGATCACAGCCATCTCGCGGCCGGCAAGGAGGAGGAGAAGATCCGCTTCCGCGACGTCGTGGCCCAGCCCCGCAAGATCATCTCCTCACCGATCTGGTCGGGACTCGAGAGTGAGAAGGTCTGCTACAGCGCCGGCTATACCAATGTTCACGAGCTCATCCCTTGGCGCACCCTGACGGGGCGACAGCAGCTCTTCCTCGACCACCCTTGGATGCTGGCCTTCGGCGAGGGCTTCGTGACGTGGCGTCCACCCATCGACACCAGGACCGTGGCGCAGGTGGCCGGCAAGCTGCCCAACGGCCACCCCGAAATCCAGCTCAACATCCTCACGCCGCACCAGAAATGGGGGATCCACTCGAGCTATACCGAGAACCTCTTGCTACTCAGCCTCAACCGCGGCGGACCGGCGATCTGGATCAGCGAGGCCGATGCCCGGAAGGCCGGCATCGAGGACAACGATTGGATCGAGGCCTTCAACGTCAACGGTGCCGTGACGGCGCGCGCGATCGTCTCCCAGCGCATCATGGAAGGCTCGGCCATCATGTATCACGCGCAGGAAAAGCTCGTGAATACGGTCGGATCCGAGATCACCAACCAGCGCGGCGGCGTGCACAACTCCATCACGCGCATCAACATGAAGCCGACCCACATGATCGGCGGCTACGTCCAGTTCGCCTATGGCTTCAACTATTACGGAACCGTCGGCGCCAATCGCGATGAGTTCGTCATCATTCGCAAGATGAACGACGTCAACTGGTTCGACAAAGCCGTCGACGACACGTTCAACACCGAGGCCACCGCCGACTGGGGCGGACACAGCGTCAGTTCGAGCGACATGTCGAGTACCAAGTCGAAGGAGACGGTGGCATGAGGATCCGCGCGCAGATCGGCATGGTGCTCAATCTCGACAAGTGTATTGGCTGTCACACCTGCTCAATCACCTGCAAGAATGTCTGGACCAATCGTGAAGGCGTCGAATACGCTTGGTTCAACAATGTCGAGTCGAAGCCCGGGATCGGTTATCCGAAGGACTGGGAGAACCAGCACCGCTGGAAGGGCGGTTGGGCGCGCAAGTCGAACGGCCGCATCGAGCCGAAGATCGGCGCCAAATGGAGGGTCCTCTCGAAGATCTTTGCCAATCCCGACCTGCCCGAGATCGACGATTTCTACGAGCCCTACACCTTCGAATACGGCTGGCTGCAGCAGGCCCCCGAACTTCAGGCCCAGCCTTCCGCCAAGCCACGCTCACTCATCACCGGCGAGGTGATGAACAAGATCGAGTGGTCGGGCAATTGGGAGGACGATCTCGGCGGCGAATTCTCCCGCCGCTCGCAGGACTACAATTTCGATGGCATTGAGAAGGAAATCTACGGCCAGTTCGAGAAAACCTTCCTGATGTATCTGCCGCGCCTGTGCGAGCATTGCCTCAACCCGACCTGTGTCGCCTCATGCCCCTCAGGCGCGATCTATAAACGGGAAGAGGACGGGATCGTCCTGATCGATCAGGAGAAGTGCCGCGGCTGGCGCATGTGCGTCTCCGGATGCCCCTACAAGAAGATCTACTATAATTGGTCGTCGGGAAAATCGGAGAAGTGCATCTTCTGCTTTCCGCGCATCGAAGCCGGACAGCCGACCGTCTGTTCGGAGACCTGCGTCGGGCGGATCCGCTATCTCGGCGTCATGCTCTACGACGCCGACCGCATCGAGGAAGCGGCCTCCGTCGAGGACCCGAAGTCGCTCTACGAGTCGCAGCTCTCGATCTTCCTCGATCCGAATGACCCGGCTGTCCGCAGGCAGGCGCTCCTCGACGGCGTGCCGGAGGAGTGGCTCGACGCCGCCATCCTGTCCCCCGTCTACAAAATGGCGATGGAGTGGAAGGTCGCCTTCCCGCTCCACCCCGAGTACCGCACCCTGCCGATGGTCTGGTACGTGCCGCCGCTCTCGCCGATCCAGTCGGCGGCCGAGGCCGGCAAGATCTCGGCCAAGAACGGGATGCCGGATGTCGAGAGCCTGCGCATTCCGATGCGCTACCTCGCGAACATGCTCACCGCGGGTGAGGAGACACCGATCGTCTCCGCGCTCCGGCGGATGCTGGCCATGCGCGCCTTCATGCGTGCCAAGACGGTCGACGGGCGCCTCGACGAGGGGATCGCGGATGAGGTCGGGCTGACCGCGCATCAAATCGAGGAGATGTACCGCTACATGGCGCTCGCGGCCTACGAGGACCGCTACGTGATCCCGACCAGCCATCGCGAGGTGGACGAGAACGCCTATCACCTGCGCGGCTCGACCGGCTTCTCCTTCGACGAGCCCACCAACGGGGCCACGAAGACGAACCTGTTCGGCGGCGCGAAGCGCACGCCGCGCAAGCCCTACATGGACGTGCCGCTATGAAGTACACGCTGCGCGCCCTCTCGGCCCTGATGGCCTATCCGAGCGAGGAGCTGCAAGCCCATATCGGCGCGGTCCGCGAGGCCCTGCACGGGGAGGCGGAACTGCCGCCCGACGCTCTCGCCCGCCTCGAACCGCTCTTCGACGCCTTCGCGAGCCAGGATCTGTTCGATTTGCAGGCGCATTACTGCGAGTTGTTCGACAGTTCGCGCGCGCTCTCGCTGCATCTCTTCGAGCATGTCCACGGTGACGGCCGCCAGCGCGGACAGGCGATGATCGATCTCGGGCAGGCCTATCTCGCCCGCGGCTTCATGATGCGGGAGGCCGAACTTCCCGATTACCTGCCGATGTTCCTGGAGTTCCTATCGATCCTGCCGCAGGAGGAGGCGGAAGAATGGCTCTCCCAGCCGGCCCACGTGCTGGAAGCCCTGGAACAGCGGCTCACCGAGAGGAAGACCGACTACGCGGGCGTGCTGCACGCCCTGCTGCACTTATCGAAGCGCAGGCCCTCCACGGGAAACGTGCAGGACCTGCCCGACTACCGCGATCCGGCGACACCCGATGAGATCGACCGTGCCTGGGAGGATGCTCCCATCAACTTCAACGCTCCCCTCGGGGAAACGACCGAGCCATCCACGCTGATGACGCGCCTGCGCGCCGCCCAGCGCGACGCGAGAGACCACGCAAAAGGAGGCTAACATGTGGGAGGCGGTCAATTATCTTCTCTTCGGCTGGTATCCCTATCTGGCCGTGACGGTTCTGGTGTTCGGAAGCATCCTGCGCTTCGATCGGGCGCAGTATTCCTGGCGCTCCGAATCCTCGCAGTTCCTCCGCCGCAAGCAGATGCTGGTCGGATCGAACCTGTTCCACCTCGGCATCCTGGTCATTCTGGTCGGCCATTTCGTCGGCCTGCTCACGCCGATCGCGCTGTTCGAGCGGTTCGGCATCAGCCACACGGCCAAACAGTTGATGGCCATCACGGTCGGCGGCATCGCCGGCATCGCGGCTCTGATCGGCTGCTCCCTTCTGCTTCATCGCCGCCTGTTCGATGCCCGCATCCGGCGCAGTTCGTCCATCGGCGATATCCTCGTGCTCGTCCTGATCTGGCTGCAGCTGATCGTCGGCGTCGGCAGCTTCTACTGGACGTTCCAGGCGCTCGACGGGCACGAGATGGTGCGCTTCATGGGGTGGGCTCAAGGCCTTCTCACCTTCCAGCCCGGTGCGGCGGACCTCTTGCTGGAAACGGCCCTCGTCTATCGCCTGCACATCGTCATCGGCCTGACGATCTTCCTGATCACCCCCTTCACCCGGCTCGTGCACGTCTTCAGCGCTCCGGTCTGGTACCTGTTCAGGCCGGGTTATCAGGTCGTGCGGTCGCGGCGCGGGCCGTCGCAAGCCGTTCATGATCCATTCGCGGGCGCGATCAGTGGGGCGGCCTCGATCGGACGGGCCCAGGCGGAGAGCGCGCAATGAGTGCCACGCTGGTCATCGACCGCCGCCCGGACCCGGCGATGCCGACCGGCTGCGGCAGCGGCTGCAGCTGTGCCTCGGCATCGAAGCCGCCCGTCCCGCCGCCGAGCGACGGCACCGTTTCCGTCAACGGCGTGGAGATCGCAGCCGAGGCCATCGCCCGCGAGATCCAGCATCATCCCGCGGGCGATGGCGCCACCGCCTGGAGGGCGGCCGCGCAGGCCCTCGTCGTGCGCGAATTGCTGCTCCAGGCCGCCCGGACGGCGGGCTTCGCGCCGAGCCCGGAACGGGACGATGCCGGGCGATGGGAATTGGCCGAGGAAGCGCTGATCCGCGCCGCTCTCGATCTCGCTCCCGAGCCACAGAGAGCGGGCGAGGCGGAATGCCGGCGCTACTACGAGGCGAACGTCCATCGCTTCCGCATGCCGGACCTGTTCGAGGCATCTCACATGCTGTTCGAGCCGACCTCCGACGATGCAGCGGGCTGGCAGGAGGCAGAGCGGGAGGCGCGTGTGCTGGCCGCCGAACTCGGCGACGATCCCGGTGACTTCGCCGAGGCTGCGCGCGCCTTCTCGGCCTGTCCGACGGCGCGTCAGGATGGATCGCTCGGCCAACTGCGCCGGGGCGAACTGGTGCCGGAGATCCAGGCGGCGCTGGAGAGCCTGGCCGAGGGCACCACGGGGCGCGTCCCCGTCCGATCCCGCTTCGGCTGGCATGTGCTGCGCCTGCAGCGCAGGATCCCCGGCAAGACCCTGTCCTTCGAGATGGTGGCCGGGAAGATTGCCGAGATGCTGGACGCCCGCGCCTGGACGATGAGCGCCGCCGCCTTCGTCCTGCACTTGGCGAAGGACGCGACGATCGAGGGCGTCGTCCTCGACGCCGATGTCCTGTCAAGCTTGCCCTCGTCCGGCCGTGCCCTGCCGTGACGTTCCATCGCGTCAGGTCCAGCAGGTGAAACATGTCCAGCACGTGAGAGAAGGCGTCCTATCGTGAACGATCAGCAGCGCCTCGACGGCCCGCCTCTCAACCCGACCCTGCGGAAGGTCACGGACGGCACGCACGACACGAGCCGTACGGCCGCGCCTCTCGAGAGCATCTCGATCCGCAAGCCGCATGGCGGCCACTGGGCCTGGATCTGCCTGGCGGTGTTCGTGGTCTGCGTCCTCGTCTCGCTGGTCCTCATCTTCGGATGACCCGCCGGGCGGCCGCCGTCCCGGAGGCGGCCGTTCCGGAAGCTAGGCGGATGGGACCCTATCGGAACGGTGGCTCGTCGAAACTCCTGAGCTTGCGCGAATGCAGGCCGGCCCGGTCGGCGCGCAGCGCGTCGAGCGTCGCGAGGCCGATCTTGAGATGCTCGGCCACCGCCCGCTCGTAGAAGGCATTGGCCGCACCCGGCAGCTTGATCTCGCCGTGCAGCGGCTTGTCGGAGACGCAGAGCAAGGTCCCATAAGGCACCCGCAGGCGAAAACCCTGGGCGGCGATGGTGCCGCTCTCCATGTCCACCGCGATCGCCCGCGAGAGATTGATCCGCCGCCGCTCCTGGCTGAAGCGGAGCTCCCAATTGCGGTCGTCGTAGGTTACGACCGTGCCGGTGCGCAGGCGGCGCTTGAGCGCGTCGGCCCGTTCGCCGGTCACGGCGGCAGCCGCCGATTGCAGGGCGATCTGCACCTCGGCGAGCGCCGGCACCGGGATTTCCGGCGGCACCAGATCGTCGAGGATGCGGTCGCGGCGCAGATATCCGTGGGCGAGCACGTAGTCGCCGATGGTCTGCGACTGGCGCAAACCGCCGCAATGGCCGACCATCAGCCAGCAATGCGGGCGCAGCACCGCGAGATGGTCGGTGATGGTCTTGGCGTTGGAGGGGCCGACGCCGATATTGACGAGCGTCGTGCCCTGCGGCGCCCCATCCGTGCCCCGCCCCACGAGGTGGTAGGCCGGCATCTGGTACTTGTGCCAGGGCGAGGCGGCGATCAGCGCCGCCGGGTCGGCGGAGGCCGCGTCGGCCTGCGCGACCACGATCCCGCCAGGCAGCACCAGCCGTTCCCCCTCTCCGGCGGCCAGACGCTCCAGCCCGTGGCGGACGAAGCCGTCGACGTAGCGGTGATAGTTGGTGAGCAGGATCCAGGGCTGGATCTCGCGCCAGTCCGAGCCGGTGTAGTGCACGAGCCGGCGCAGCGAGTAGTCGGTGCGCACGCCGTCGAACAGCGCGAGCGGGCGCGGATCGCCCGGGTTCTCCAGCCACAGCCCATCGGCCACCTCGTCGCCGACGACGGAGAGCAGCGGCACCGGGAACAGGGTGGCGAGGTCGCTGGCGCTGACGCCGCTGCCGCCGAGATCGGTGCCGGGCTCGACGATGTAGGGGTAGGGAATTTCCTGGCCCGAGAGGCCGACCTCGATGCCGGCGCCGTAATCGCGCACGAGCGGCCGCAACTGCTCCAGGAGATAGGCGCGGAAATAGCCGGGCTGCGTCACCGTGGTGGCATAGAGCCCCGGCGCCTGGAACTTGGCGGTGGCCCGGTTGAGCCGCGGCAGCGGCCCCGTGGGCTGGTAGGTCAGGCGCAGTTCGGGATAGCGGAACTGAAGCCGTTCGGTCGCGTCCGGCGCAATCCGGTGTTCGAGGTAGCGCGCCAGCGCCACTTGGAGCGCCTGCGTCGCCCCCGCGTGGAGCTTTTCGAGCCGATCAACGGCCGTCTCCGCATCGGGGACAGCCTCCATCGGCCGCAACTCGTCGATGACCATGTCCTCTCCCCGCTTACCCCACAGTGTCTACACCGACCCGGGCAGCGAGACGAGCAAGCGGCTTGCACGGGACGTGCCCACCTTGCGGTCGCATCGCGCTGGAGGGACAAGGCGAGCCGGCACAGAGGAGGGGAGCGAGGGCGGATGAACGAGGATGTCGAGCGGCGTCCCGGCGAGGAGGCGATCCCACTGCCCGCCGAATACGATGCCGGCCTCTACTTCATCGGCCGGGTGCGCACGCCCTGGAAAGCCCGGGCCGAGTGCCCGAAGAACGGCACGCAGACGGATGCGGTCTGCACGCTCGAGGTCGATGCGCTCTATCGGCCGGCACTCCAGAACCTGGAGGGCGCCACCCACCTGATCGTTCTGTACTGGATGGACCGGGCGGCGCGCGACCTCGTGCGCCAGCAGCCCCGCCACGCATCCGGCAGCCGCGGGACCTTCTCGCTCCGCTCACCGGCGCGGCCGAACCCCATTGCCCTGGCCGTCGTCGAGCGGCTCGCCATCGCCAACGGCACCGTGAGCGTCCGCGGGCTCGACTGCGTCGACGGCACGCCGCTGCTCGACATCAAGCCCTACTACGCCTCGACCGACAGCCGGCCGGAGGCCCAGGTCGATCGCGCCGGCACGGAGGCACGGGCGACGTCCTGATCGATCCGGATCGGGACGCCGCTACGACTCCGTCCCTCCCTGCCGCGTCGCCGCGGCCCCCGCCTTCGCCGTCCACCGGGCCAGGACGCGCAGGTAGACCGGTTTGACGTGGGTCTTGTAGGTCCGCCGGGCCAAGCCCCGCCCCTGCCGGAAGAACCTCTCGGCGAGAGCCGTCAGCCGGCCACGCACGGAGCCGCCCGGGGTGACGTCGATCAGGAGATCGGCGATCTCGCGGCGCTCCGGCCAGATCAGAGCCAGGGCTGCCGACGTGTCCCGGTTGCAGGAGTCGATGGTGTCGATGTCCCCATTCGCGAACACCGTCTCGGGCATCGCCTCCATCAGCAGCGATCCCGGCCCGCATTTCGCGTAACCCTCGTCATACGCCATCTTCCAACCGAACGCCGTGCGGCCGGATCGCAGCCAGATGCTCATCGCAATGGCCCGATCGTCCAAGCGCAGGGCCTCGATGCCGGCGCAGCCGTCCCGCGCCAGCCCCACGATCATCGTCTGCGCGAAGGCGCGAAGCGGCGGCGCGTTGCGGATCGCCCGCCCGCGCCGGCTTTTCCGGCCCTTCCAGCCGGCGGCCTCCAGGTCGAGGAACTCTTGGAATGCCGTGCTGACCTCCTCCGGCTTGCGATAGCTGACGTGGCGCAGCTCACCGCGCTCCGCGAGCCGCTTGCGATGCCGCCGCAAATCGGCACGCCGTTTCGACGAGACCGCGTGGGCTGGTGCCGCCTGTCCCGCAGCCGGCGCATCGAGCTTGGCGCGTTGCCGGCGCTCGATGGCGACGATGCTTCCCCCCTGCCGGCCGGCCGCGGCAACGAGCGCTGAGAAGACCGGCCCGTCCGCCGCGATCTGATTGGCGCAGATCAACTTCGGCAGGGTGGGATCGCGGGCGACGGCCTCCAGCATCGCCGCCAGGGCCTCGACCGCGCGCTCGCGATCGAGCACGGGCGAGCCGAGGAAGGTCAGTGAGTTGCACGGGGCTTCCAGCGTCCGGATCGGCAGGCGCGAGGAGGGACGGGCGATCACGAGGAGCCACACGCCGATCAGGTCAGCCCCTCCATCGGCGCGACGAGACCAGGCGAGGAGAACGTGCAGCGGCGTCTCGGTCACCGTGTACATCGCACCGGCGACGGCGGGCTCCATGAACACGTTCGGCTCGGCGCAGCGTTGAACCAAGCGGCGCCACTCCGAGGCGAGTGCGCGGAATCGCGGCGGCGCAGCGACCTCGACGCAGACCGGCGGCCGGAATGGAGTTGCGTCGTCCGTCGCCGGGGCGGAGACAGACTCAGCCGCATGCAGGCTCTTGAAGTCGCCGCTCGAATCCATGGACGGCCCTCCCCGGCATCGCTGCCTCAGCGACGTCATCTCGGTCCCGTTCGAGAACGACGACAAAGCCGCGCTCGAAGCACGCGTTCTTCAGGGGTACATCCGGATGAGCGGACCGGACGCGGCACCGTCCTGGCAGACGGCGGTCGCCCCGTTGCCTCACAGGAGTTGTCCGCCGGCGAGACGATAGCGGCCTATCGCGCTCTGAAATCCGGCCCAGGCCGAGATGGCCGGATCGCGGATGATGTAGCGGAGATAGGCCCGCTCGGCCCGGTTCAGGCGCCAGGGCGTGAGCAGATTTCCGCACAGGCGGCGCGGCGATCGGATCTTGAGCGTCTCGGAGTCCGACGGACCTCTCTCTCCGTCGCGCAGACGGCAGCCGAGGGTGACGAAGTTCAGGCCCGCCAGCATCGCCACCTCCATATGATACCAGAAGCGTGGGTTGCACTCGATGAAGGCGATCCGGCCGTCCGGGCTCCGGCGGATGTCGAACCCGATCACACCCCGATAGTGGAAGTGCTCGATCAACCTGCGGGCATGCTCATCGATGACGGGAACCCTGATCTCCTCCAATTTGGTGAGCGTCCGGCGGTAGGAAAACGAAGCCACGATCCGCCCGGCGTCGCACAGGTAAAAACTGCTCAGCTCTTCGCCGGGAATGTACTCCTGGCAGATGATCGGCAAGTAGTTGAGATGCTCGGGAAGCGCCTCGGCTGAATCGATCCTCCGCACGCCGTAGCCGCCCGACATCGCGGCCGGCTTCAAAATCAGAGGGAAACCGAGACGGTCGTATTCGGGGTCGCGGCGCAGATCCGCCATCGTGTCGAAACGCCGCGTCACGGGGACGGGAAGACCGAGGTCGGCGCAGACACCGGCGAAGCGCCACTTGTCGTCGAGTGCGTCGAACGTGTCCTGAGCCGGCACCGGATAGAACGGTGCTCCGATCTGAGCACCGTGAATGGACAGGAGGCGCGTCGTCCGGCTGCAACTCGGCAGCACCAAATCGATGTCGTGGACTGCACAGAGCCGACGAATCTCGGCTAAGTCGGGTGGCTGAAGATTGGAGAAATCGCCCGTGAATGCGATGAAGCGTTCGCAGAACCGGGATCGTTTTAGAAGATGCGCGTCGTCCGCACCCAGCACGTAGACTTCATCGAAACATTCGCTCGCGCATCGCAAGACTCGGTACTGGATGCGCGAGCCACTGGCCAGAACAAGCGCGCGCTTCATCGCAAAGCCTCATGTCCGACCAATCCCTGAGCAACCAGAGAACGGACTCATCATTGTGTTTTATGATCGTCGGTTTCGGGCCATCTATGGTTAAGTGAAAAATAACGTCAACGACCCTGCATCAACAGGGTCGGATTTTGTATCAGTTCTATACTGATGCGCGTGCGGGAGATATTGAGCTAGAACCCAATTGCCGCTTTCCGGCCCTATCGAAAAAGAAGGCCGGGCCGGGCATGGACTCGGATCATCGCTGTGACAGCTTCTCCAAGGTCAGCGGGTCGGGCTGGCCATCGAAGAACGTCGCGAGCGCGCGGGCGAAGTCCGGCGCTTTCGGATCGGCCCGTGCGAACAGCGTCATCGAGGAGCGGAACTTCACGTCGTCGGGTGCGCCGAACAGGGCATGGGCTGAGCGGTCCTCGCAGGCGTTCGCGGCCCGAGTGCAGATCCGCAACCTTTCACCGAGCAGCGGGTGGGCGAGATAGGCCTGCGCTTCGGCCAGGGAGCCGATCGCGTAGCGCCGGGCCATGGCGCTCGAACCGAGCCCGGCGAGCTGAGGGAAGATGAACCACATCCAGTGGCTCCGCTTGCGCCCGCTCCGCAATTCCGCGAGTGCGCTCTCGTAGACGCTGTCCTGTGCCTCCACGAAGCGGTTCAGGCCGAACGCGTCCTCCATCATGATTCCCTCACTCTCTCGGGCTCAGTCGAGTGGCGATCGGCTCGCCGAGGCGCACGATGGTCTCCATGCCCTGCGGCGTGTGCGCCAGGATGTCGTCGCTCGGGCGCCACCGCGGCTTGGTCTCGTAGGTGGTCTGGTGATCGGGCATCCATTCCTCGACCGCCTGTCCGCGGTCACGGTCCCACAGCATCATCGGCTTCGGATCGGCCGGCATCGTCTCTCCCTGTCCTGTCCCGCGTGAGGCAGGGCAACTGGCAGAAACGGGCTGCGTTCCTCAGGCCAAAGCCGCCATCGCCTCGAAGACGAGGGCGTGGCGCGCCGCCAAGGCGTCCACGTCGCCGCCGTATCCGCCGCCGATCACCGCGCAGAGCGGGACGTTCTGAGCCTGCGCGAGGCCGACCACGTACCGGTCGCGGGCGCGCAGGCCGTCGTCGGTCAGGCAGAGGCGGCCGAGCCGGTCGTCGCGGTGCGGATCGACACCGGCATTGTAGAAGATCAGATCCGGCGCGAAGCTCTGGACGAGGCCGGGCAGGCGCGCCACCAGCATAGCGAGGTACTCGGCGTCGCCGAGCCCGTCGGGCAGGCCGATATCGAGGTCGCCCGGCACTTTGTCGTGCGGATAGTTGCGTTCGCAGTGGATCGAGAGCGTGAACAGGTCCGGCTCGCGGCCGAGGCAGTCGGCGGTGCCATCGCCTTGGTGCACGTCGAGATCGATGATGAGCGCCCTCCTGATGGCCCCCTCCTGCCTCAGGGCGAGGGCAGCGACCGCCACGTCGTTGAATACGCAGAAGCAGGCCCCACCGGCTCGTCGCGCGTGGTGGCTGCCGCCGGCCGTGCTGCCGGCGAGCCCGTGGCTGAGCGCAAGGCGCGCGGCGTGCAGCGTCCCCCCGGCCGAAGCGCGGGCGCGGGCGGCGACGCCCTCCGTCACCGGCAGGCCGATCGCGCGCTCGATCGCGCGCGGCACCTGAAGGGCGAGCACGGCCTCGACGTAGCCCGGATCGTGCGCGCCCGACAGCAGGGCCGCGTCGGCGGGCTCCGGCGTGACGAAGCCGTCCGGCGCGAGACCGCGGGCGCGCAGGATCTCGGCGAGGCGCCCGTATTTGCGCATCGGAAAGCGGTGGCCCGCCGGCAATTCGGCCTCGTAGGCCGGATGGAACACGATCGGGATCAAGGAGACGGCCTGGGACGGCGTTTGCAGTGTCACACGCCTGATAAGGCGGCGCTGCTAGGGGCGTGATGGGACGCGCCGTCGCGCCCGGACAAACGATCGACGGGAGACGCCGCGCAATGATCGCCCTGCCGGAGAGCGTCGCGTCCGCCGCCCTCGCGCTCTGCGCGGCCCTCGTTGCCGTCAACCTCGCCAGCCTCGCGGTGGCGGCCCTGCGCATCGGGCGCAAGGGGAAACCTTCCGCTTCCCCAGCGGGCGCCCCCGTCTCGGTGGTGCGGCCCCTGCGCGGCCTGGAGGCGTTCAGCGAGGAGACTCTGCTGGCGAGCTTCCGGCTCGACTATCCAGCCTACGAGCTGATCTTCTGCGTAGCGGATGCGGGCGATCCCGTGCTGCCGCTCTTAGAGCGGATGCGGGTGGCACACCCGCAGATACCCTCGCGCCTGATCCTGGGTGACGAGCGCATCGGCGGCAATCCGAAGCTCAACAACTGCGTGCGCGGCTGGGACGCCGCCCGGTACGACTGGGTGATCCTCGCCGATTCCAACATCCTGATGCCGCCCGACTACATCCAGCAGATGCAGGCGGCGTGGCGCAGCGACAGCGGCCTCGTCTGCTCGACGCCGATCGGATCGCGGCCGGAAAACTTCTTCGCCGAGGTGGAGTGCGCCTTCCTCAACACCCTGCAGGCCCGCTGGCAATACGCCGGCGAGGCGCTCGGACTCGGCTTCGCCCAGGGCAAGAGCATGCTCTGGAACAAGCCGTTCCTGGAAGCGCAGGGCGGCATCCGCGCGCTGAACGCCGAAATCGCCGAGGATGCCGCCGCGACCAAGCTCGTGCGCGCGGCAGGCAAGCGCGTCCATCTCGTCGCGGCGCCCTTCCGGCAGCCGCTCGGGCACCGCGACCTGGCGGAGGTCTGGTCGCGTCAGGTGCGATGGGCGCGGTTGCGGCGGGTCACGTTCCCGCTGTTCTTCGCGCCCGAGATCGGCATCGGCGCCCTGCTGCCGCTGGTGCTGACGGGTGTCTTGGCGGGAACCGCCGAGGCCGCCCTCTGGCTCGTTGCGGCTGGCGCACTGTGGTACGGGGCCGAAGCGGCGCTGGCGGTCCGCGCAGGCTGGCACCGCTCGCCGCGGATGCTCGCCGCCTTCCTCGTCCGCGACGCTCTGCTTCCGGCAATCTGGGCGAGTGCCTGGGCCCGCACCGCCATTGTCTGGCGCGGCAACGCCATGGACATCCGCACCCGCGATGCTGCCCCGTTGGAGACGGGACCGAGCGCGGCCTGACCGTGCCCGCTCCCCTGTACGCGCGACCGGGAGCGGTCTCAGCCCCGACGTGAGGCGGTTTCCGCGCGATCAAGGGGTATCGGTGAGCCATCAGAGGCAGCGGACATCGTTCGCGCGGGCCTTCCCGTCGGAGCAGCATCAGCCGGCATCGCGAGCCCCCATACCGGCCCCGGTCGGCCGCCGCGCCCTCGCAACCACCAGCTCGATAGTCCGCCCTGATTGGATCCAAGCTTAGTAGAAATACAAATCTGTTATCGGAGGCATTCCATCATCAGAGCCAGAACGCAAAGATCGCCAAGACATTTCCGACCATAAGCATAAGATATGAAATGATTGAATAACTTTCCAAAATAATCAAAAATATGGCCAAGCTTTCGTCCAAAAGAAGCCTGTTGCCAACGAAACAGACGACTCGCCTTAGGCAGCGGATCTGTTAAAAATGCTTTAAGCACCGCGCGTTCGCCGTGTTGTCAGGGGGGATTACACCGCGATGGCTTGGATGCCGTTCCGAAACGTGCTGCCGACGTCATCCGCCCCACGCGACCGGGATGCGCAGCAACGGCCTGTGGATTCCGAGCCGTCCCCCGCGCCGCGGATGCCGAAGGCCGCCGTCCCCGAACTGATGGAGGGCGGTCGACGCCCTCGCCCCGCGCCGGAGCCGGCTGCGCCGACGCTCGATGCCATCGGTCAGCGTGACGAGGTCGTCCGGCAGCGCATCGATGCGATGGTCAGCCGGTTGGAGGACCTGCGCAGCCTTCAGGATGATTTCACGCTGATCCTGCAGCCGCTGGCGAGCATCAGCAGCGAGCTTTCCAAAGCCAGCGTGCGGATCGCCGAACTTGAGAGCACGCTGTCCCAGGAAGTCAGCGCCAACGGCAGCCTGCGCGACGAGGTCGCGGACCTGTCCGCGAAGCTGTCACGCCTGACCAGCGAGCTCGTGGATTCGCAGGCGCAAGCGAAGCGAACGCTTGAAAACTTGCGCGAACGCGACGCGGCGGTCGAAGCGTATCAGATCGATCAGCGCGACAAGCTGTCGGCCATCGAGAACCTGGAGCGCCAGCTCTTCTCCGAGGTCGAGCAGAACAAGGCCCTGGCGAGCGAAAGCCGGGCGCTGCGGCAGGAAGCGCAAGCCGCCGATAGCGCCCTGGCACGGTCCGAGCACGAGCTGAATAATATCCGCGAGAAGAACAGTCTGCTGGAGACGGATGGGCGCCGGCTCCAGCTTCTCAGCGAAGAGCAGGCGACACAGCTCGCGGATCTCGATGCCCGCCATCGTGACCTGACGGCCACCGCCGAGGCGGACCGGCAGCGCTTGCGTCTCATCGAGACGCAGCTCGCGACGGAAATCTCCGTGCGGGAGCGGAACGAGGTCCAGCACGAAACAGAATTGGCCGCGCTCCGGAACGATCGCGCCAGTCTCGCGATGAAACTCGAAGCCGCCTTGAACCGCGCGGCTTCGACGGAGCAGTTGCTGGTGCAGGCGCGTAATCAGTTGCGGGACAAGGACGAGGAGTTCCGCGCCGTCGATCGCAACTTCAAGGAAGCGACGATCGCGCGCAGCACGCTGGAACGGCGCCTCGAAGCTCTCCAGGCCGACCTCTCCCGCCAGACCGAACGTTTCCTGGAAATCCAGAGAGTTCGCGGCGAACTCGACAGCCGCTGCGACATGCTCAACAAGGCACTGGCCGCCAAAGATGCCGCGATCGAGCAGACGATGAACCGCAACGCGGTTCTGAACGATCGCATCGAGCACCTCACTCACCGGCACGAAGCCGCCCGCGCCGATCTCGAGGCCTCCAATCGGAGACTGATGGAGGAATTGCAGAACGAGCGTTCGGAGCGTGCCCTGCTGCAGGGAGCTCTCGATATCGCACGCGAAAGCCGCGCGACGCTTCAAAAGCAGCACGATGCCTTGAAACGCTCAGGTCGCCCCTGGCGGGAGCAGATGAACGACGACGCCGAGGTAGAGACGGCGCAGGCCTCGGCCGAAGAGGTGAGCAAC
Organism: Methylobacterium sp. R2-1; assembly: GCF_014191355.1. GTDB lineage: Bacteria > Pseudomonadota > Alphaproteobacteria > Rhizobiales > Beijerinckiaceae > Methylobacterium. The sequence continues at coordinate 32,267 of NZ_JACHWM010000015.1, read as the reverse complement.
GTTCGCCCGTTTACCTCCACCGGCAAGTCGGCCTCATCCGACGCCTCTCGCTGAAGCAGAATTGAAAGGATCGTTGAATGTCGGAGCAAGCTGTGAAGGATACCCCCTCCTCCGGCAACTCGATTCTCATGAGAGCTTGGCAGGCCAACGTGACGCGACCGGGAGACAAGGTCATTAATTTCTCGCCCGCAACGTCCGAGAGCGCGTCGTCCTCCGAGGGAGGCGCGTCCGTGCTGCCACCGCGTGACTGGGTCTCGGCGATCGATCTGGTGCAGGAGGCGGCGGAAGCCATCCGGATCAGTGAAGAGCGCGCCGTCGATCTCGAGAATCAGCTGAGGAACGTCATCAGCCAAGCTGAGGACGAGGTGCGGCAACTTCAGAAGACGATCGCATCGAACCAGCTCCTGTTGGCTCAGGCGGAAGACCGCGCCCGCCGCGCCGAGACGCGCGCGAAGGAGGCGGAGACCTGGCTGGTGCGGATCCACGACGCCGTGTTCACGGCTTTCGGCTCCAAGACCAAGACCAGCACCGCGGAACCGGGGGATAGCGGACAAGACATGCCCTGAGGCGAGATCTCGGTCTGATGCAAGATCTCGGTCTGATGAACGTCGAGCGCCCCTATCCGACGACATGTCCGCCGGACGGCGAGCCTCGTCTGCCGGCTCAGGCCGCCGAGCGGACCATGTTCGATATCGAGGTTGGGTTGTACGATGCGCTCGGCCTGGTGAAGCAGGCCGCGGACACGATCCATGATCTGCAGCGATGGAAAGCCACGATCGAGCCGCAGACATTGAGCCTGATCCAGAGCGTCCAGCAGGAGCGCGCCCAGTGGCAGTTGGAGCGAACGGCTCTGCTTGAAGAAATCCGTGAATGCCGGCTGACGACCAGCGCCACAAAGATGGCCCTGCAAACGGCTCTTGCGGAGAAGGAGATGCTGTTGCGGCGCTATCACGACGCGAAGGCGGCTGCAGCGGCTTCCGAGGAGCGCGCCGGGGCGGCGGAGGATTTGCTCGCCTTCATCTATCAGACCTTCCATGTCGAGCTCGGCGGTGCCTCCGGAGCCGGCAAAACCCGCCTTCCGTCTCATGCGGCCGGTGAACGGGTCTCTCCCGAGTAGACAACCCCTTCATGGCGATGGCTCTCGGAGTGCCGCGTTGCCGGGGCCGGGAGGGCGACCGCCGGCATACCATTCAGGTTCTGGGGAACCCGTTCGGTCACGGACGCGCGTGACACGGCGCGCCCGACGACATGGAAACGGCAACGCTCTTGCTTGGCATCAGCCCCATGGCCCTGCCTCATGCCCCATGCCCTCCGGCGGATGCCGTACCGGAGGCTGCGCTTCGGGTCGGGAATGCGGAGATGCACGATGCCGACGCCTTCGACCGCGCTCGATAAGAGCCTCAACGCCTTCCATCTCTGGGGTATCGCCGTCGGGCTCGTGATCTCGGGCGAGTATTTCGGGTGGAGCTACGGCTGGGCACAAGCCGGCACTCTCGGCTTCCTTGTCACGACGCTGTGCGTGGCCGCGATGTACGTGGCGTTCATCTTCAGCTTCACCGAACTCACCACCGCGATTCCGCAGGCCGGCGGCCCCTTCGCCTATTCCCTGCGCGCGTTCGGTCCCACCGGCGCAGCGGTCGCTGGCTACGCCACCCTGATCGAGTTCGTGTTCGCCCCACCCGCGATCGCGCTCGCCATTGGTGCCTATCTCAACGTCCAGTTTCCGAGCCTCGATCCGAAGCACGCGGCGCTCGGTGCCTACCTGCTGTTCATGGGGCTCAACATCGTCGGCGTGCGCATCGCCGCCACCTTCGAGCTGTTCGTCACCGTGCTGGCGGTCGGCGAACTCTTGGTCTTCATGGGCGTCGTCGCCCCGGCCTTCAGCCTCGCGAACTTCGCTGCCGGCGGCTGGGCCGGACAGGACGCGTTCGGCCCAGCCGCGATCGGCGGCATCTTCGCGGCGATCCCGTTCGCGATCTGGTTCTTCCTGGCCATCGAGGGCGTCGCCATGGCCGCGGAAGAGGCGAAGGATCCCAAGCGCACCATCCCCATCGCCTACATCACCGGCGTGCTGACGCTGACCGTGCTCGCCTTCGGGGTGATGCTGTTTGCCGGCGCCGCCGGGGACTGGAAGAGCCTCTCCGATCTCAACGATCCCCTGCCCCAGGCGATGAAGCGGGTGGTGGGTGAGTCGAGCGGCTGGCTGCACATGCTGGTCTGGCTCGGCCTGTTCGGGCTCGTCGCCTCTTTTCACGGCATCATCATGGGCTATGCCCGCCAGATCTTCGCGCTGGCCCGCGCCGGTTTCCTGCCGGCGGTGTTCGCGCAGGTACATCCGCGCTTCCAGACTCCGCACGTGGCGACGCTGGCCGGTGGCATCATCGGTATCGCGGCGATCTACAGCGACAACCTGATCAGCGTCGCCGGTCAGTCGCTCACCGCCAGTATCGTGACGATGGCGGTGTTCGGCGCCCTCACCATGTACGTCATGAGCATGGCCGCCCTGCTCCGCCTGCGTCGGGCCGAGCCGGACCTCGCCCGGCCCTACCGGGCACCGCTCTATCCCTACGCGCCGGCCTTCGCGCTGGTCGTGGCCGTCATCTGCCTCGTGGCGCTCGTGGTATATAACCCGCTGATCTTCGCGATCTTCGCGGCAGTGATGGGTGTGGCCGTGCTGCTGGTCAGGCTTGTAGCGAAGCCCGCGGCTCCGGCGACGGTTTCCGCCTTCGATCCGGCGATCTAGAGCATCGTCCTGGATACCGGATCCCGGACGATGCTCTAGGCTCTTGCTTCTGCATCGTCTTTTTCCAAAAGCCGGTGACCACCTCTCGGGACGATGCTCTAAATCCTGCCCCATGAAGATCGCCATCCTCGAGACCGGCCACCCGCCCGAGCGGCTGGGCGGGCGTTTTCCCTCCTACGGCGCGATGGTCGAGGCGCTGATCGGGGACGGTCACGTCTTTTCGTGCTTCGACGTCACGGCGGGCCATTGGCCAGAGGCGCCGGCGGAATTCGACGCCCTCGTCATCACCGGCTCACCCGCCTCAGTCTACGACCCGATCCCATGGGTCGAAGACCTGCTCAACTTCCTGCGCGGCCTCGACCCATCGAAAAAACTCGTCGGCCTCTGCTTCGGGCATCAGGCCCTGGCGCAGGCCTTCGGCGGTCGAGTGGAGCGGTCGCAGCGCGGCTGGGGCCTGGGACTGCACGCCTACAAGGTGGTGGACCGCGCGCCCTTCATGGACGATGCGAATACCATCGCAATCCCTGTGAGCCATCAGGATCAGGTCGTGTCCCTGCCGCCCGGCGCGCGTGTGCTCGCGGGCAGCGCCTTCACGCCCTACGGCGTCTTGGCCTGGAACGACCGCCCTGCACTCTCCTTTCAGTGCCATCCTGAGTTTGCGCCGGATTATGCCCGCGCGCTCACCGACGGCCACCGGGCCGGCGCGACCGACGCGGCCCTGGTGCCGGCGGCTTTGGCCTCGCTGGAAGCGCCGCACGACAGCGCCCGCGTCGGCGGCTGGATCCGGCGCTTCCTGCGCGAATAGGTCAGGCGCGGTAGGCGCCCTGCCGCTCCAGCATCCAGCCGGGATATTCCGACGGCAACTGGGTGGCCGCGTCGAGCCGCGCGAGGTCGTCGGCGTCGAGCCGCACCCGTGTCGCGCCGATATTGTCCTGAAGCTGCCCGACGCGCTTGGCCCCGACGATGACGCTGGTGACCACCTCGCGGTGCAGGAGCCACGCGAGCGCCACCTGGGCCACGCTGCAGCCCCTCGCTTCGGCGATTGCCCGCATCGCGTCGAGCGTGCCGGCGCCGCGGGCCCGGTCGATTGGCGGGAAATCGAAGGTGGTGCGCCGCCCGTCCGACGCCGCGCCCTCGCCGTCATACTTGCCCGAGAGATAACCGCCGGCGAGGGGGCTCCACACCATCAGCCCCACGCCCTCGGCGGTCAACATCGGCGCGATCTCGCGCTCGAGATCGCGCCCGACGAGGGTATAGTAGGCCTGAAGCGAGACGATGGGCGCGAGCCGGCGCATCTCGGCGATCCCCACCGCCTTCATCACCTGCCACGCCGCCCAGTTCGACAGGCCGAGGTAGCGGACATGGCCGTGGCGCACGAGGGTGTCGAGCGCCTCCAGGGTCTCGGCGATCGGTGTCGCCGGATCGAAGCCGTGGATCTGGTAGAGGTCGATATGATCGAGGCCGAGCCGGGCGAGGCTCGCCTTGCACTGGCTGAGGATGTGCCCGCGCGAGGCGCCGCGGGCGTTCGGGCCCTCGCCCATCGGACCCAGCACTTTGGTGGCGATCACCACGTCGTCGCGGGCGATGCCGAGATTTTTGAGCGACTGGCCGAGGATGCGCTCGCTCATCCCGGCCGCGTAGACGTTGGCGGTGTCGATGAAGTTGATGCCGGCATCGAATGCGGTCCTCACGAGGGTGTCGGCCTCGTCCTGGCCGAGCCGGCCGATCTGACCCCAAAATCCTTCGCTTCCGCCGAAGGTCATGGTGCCGAGGCAGAGTTCGGACACGAACAGGCCGCTCCGGCCGAGGGGGCGCATACGCATGGAGAGGGTCTCCGTCTGGAAGGGACGGCCTCTGTTACGGCTTTCAAGCCATTCCGCGCGCGACCGATCCTCTCAAGCTCTTGCCCGATTCTCTCAAAACGGCCTTCCGCCCCTGCGCGGACGCAGCGCGTGCACTAAGATCCTGACCGATGACGACGGACCTCTCCGGCCTCGCAGCTCTGATCGAACGGCAATGGCATCGCTTCGGCCGGGAAACGCCGCTCGACGGACTGCTCCTCAACCGGGCCGAGACGCCGAGCGGGCCGATCCGCTCGGTCTACCGACCTTCCTTCTGCGTCGTCGTGCAGGGCGCCAAGGCGACGCTGCTCGGGGAAACCGCCTATCGCTACGCCGCGGGTCAGGCGCTGCTGGCCTCCCTCGATCTCGCCGTGACGGCCCGGATCACCGAGGCGAGCCCGGCCCGTCCCTACCTCGCGCTCAACCTCGCGATCGATCTCGACGCCCTGGGCGACCTGCTCAGCGGCCAGGCGGAGACCCTCGCCGAAGCGACGGCGCTCGCCCCGGCTTTCGCGCCCTTGCGCACCGTCGTGCTCGATCCCGACCTGTGCGATCCTCTCGCGCGCCTCCTGACCCTGCTCGATCACCCCCGCGACCGTCCGGTGCTGGCGCCGCTGATCGGGCGGGAAATCGTCTGGCGCCTCCTCGGCGGTCCGCTCGGCCCGGCCCTGCGGCAGATCGGCCTGCCCGAGAGCCACGCCGCGCGGATCAGCCGGGCGACGGCGTGGATCCGCGACCACTACGCGCAAACCCTGCGCGTAGCCGACTTGGCAGCGCTCGCGCGGATGAGCCAAGCGAGCTTCCATCGCCACTTCAAGGCCGTGACGACGATGACGCCGGTCCAGTTTCAGAAGCAGGTCCGGCTCCACGAGGCGCGGCGCCTGCTGCTCGCGGCCAACGACGTGGCAGGCGTGGGCTACGCCATCGGTTACGAGAGTCCGTCGCAATTCAGTCGCGACTATCGCCGCCTGTTCGGCGCCCCACCCGGACGGGATGGCGCCGCGATCCGCGCGCGCCTCACGGCCGAGCCGACGCTGCCGTGATCGATCTCGATGTGGGGGTGTTTGGTGCGGGTAGAGGGAATCGAACCCCCACGCCTTTCGGCTGGCGATTTTGAGTCGCCCGCGTCTACCAGTTCCGCCATACCCGCGACGCTTCCGCCTCTTGGCACAAGCCGGGGCGCCGGACCAGAGCGAATCTTTTCCGTCCCTGGCCCGACCCTCGCCTCCGGGCCGCATCTGTGCTGAAAGGGCACCGCTTCCCGGACCCCAACGAGGCCCCATGATCCGCCGGCTCTACGAGTGGATACTCGCGCTCGCCGCCAAGCCCTCCGCGCCTTGGGCGCTCGGGGCGGTGGCCTTCGCGGAGAGTTCGTTCTTCCCCGTCCCGCCGGACGCGATGCTGGTGCCGATGGCGGTGAGCCGGCCGGATCGGGTCTGGCTGTACGCGACCATCGCCACCGTCGCCTCGGTGCTTGGCGGACTGCTCGGCTACGCCATCGGCGCGCTGCTGTTCGACTCGGTCGGGCAGTGGCTGTTCAACCTCTACGGGCTGGCAGACAAGGCAGAGACCTTCCAGGCCTCCTACGCCACCTACGGGCATTGGGTGATCCTGCTGAAAGGCCTCACCCCGATCCCCTACAAGCTCGTCACCATCACCTCAGGCTTCGCCCACTACTCGCTGTTCTGGTTCACGCTGCTCTCGGTCGTCACCCGCGGCGCGCGGTTCTTCCTGCTGGCGTGGCTGCTCGGGCGCTACGGCATCGGCATCCGCGCGGTGCTCGACCGGCACCTCAACGTGGTGGCGGGACTGTTCGCCGCCGTGGTGATCCTCGGCTTCGTCGCCTTCAAGGTGATGCTGTGAGCCGCGTCAGCCTGCGCGCCGCCGCGCTCGCCGTGGCGCTCGGCGCCGCGCTCACCGTCGGCGCTGCCCTCGTGTTCGAGCATGGCCTCGGCTATGTGCCGTGCAAGCTTTGCCTGACGGAGCGGGTGCCCTACTACCTCACCGCGCCGCTCGCTCTGGTCGCCGCCCTGCTCCCACCGCGGCCCGCGCGCTTCCTCCTCGGCCTGGTAGCCCTGGTCCTGGTCTACGGGGCCGGTCTCGGCGTCTATCATGCGGGCGCGGAGTGGGGGTTCTGGCCGGGTCCCAACGATTGCGGCGGCGGGTCCGGAGCCGGGCCAGCGGACGTGGCCGACTTCCTGAAGAACCTGGAAACCGTACGGCCGGTCGATTGCACGGCCGCCGCATGGCGCTTCCTCGGACTCTCGCTCGCCGGCTGGAACGCCCTGATCGCGGCCGCCCTCGGCCTCTTCGCCGCGGCGGTCGCAGGCCTCGCTCAGTCTTCCACTCAACCTTCTCAGCCGTCGAGAGGTCCGCACCAGCCGGGGAGGTAGCCGGCATCCGGTGCTTTCGCGAGGCGCAGCGCGTTCTCCATCGCCTCGGTGAAGTCGCGCTCGACCGCCTTCCGCTTCAGGTTGCGTCGGAGGTAGTCCGCCCACAGGAACTCGCTGAACGGCGTCGTGTCCTTGGCAAACCCGCCGGCCCGGCGCAACTCGCCGGCAAGGCTGCGGAACGGGTCGTCGGCGAGATCCGCGATCGCCTTGGGGATATCGTCGAAGCCGACCCGCACGCCGGAGGCATCGTAGGGGTGGACCCAGGACTTGTGGTCCGCCACCGTCCAGAAGGCGTCCTTGTCGAGCTTGTGCAGGTCGGCGACGATGGTCACCAGCACATTCTTCTCCCCCTCTTCCTGCAGGGCGCGGGCGAGGTGGTGGTGATCGATCACGTAGTGCTTCTTCTTGGGCCCGAGCAGCACCGGGATCATGTGCGAGCCGAGGAACTCCGCCTTCTTCTCGGGATCGTGTTCCCGCCAGCGACGACGCTTCTCACTCACCTCGCGGTAGCCCACCGTCATCTGCGTTGGGCGCAGCTCCGCGATCGGCACGGAGATGAGCAGGGGTTCACGTGGCGCCATCGATGTCTCCAATCCTGTTCGAGCCTTGCCCGTGAAGCGCCATGTCGCCGGCTCGGCCCCACACCCGATCCGGGCACCGTGGAGGCGGGCTTCCGGAGGCGTACGGGGGCGGAACGCCGCCATTCTACCGCGAACGTGCGGCCACGCCTCACAGTTGCGCGAGAACTAGGGGCGTATTTTCAGTGTCAAGGTCCGGGAGAGAGCCGGAAAAGGCGAGATATCGGTATTTTAATCCTGTTGTCTCGAGAGGGATCTTGTCGGAAGACAAGTCATACCCGTGTTCACGTGACCGGATGACGGCCCGGCGGCGTTTCTGCGATTGGAAGACAGGCATGGCATCCGACTCGACCGGGAGTGAGCCAGCGGCGGCCGCGCGCTCGCACGCGCCGCGTCCTCTGGTCGGTCTCGATCTGCTCCGCTTCGGCGCGGCCTGCCTCGTCATGCTGTACCACCTCGCCTGCACGGCCTGGATGGTCCCTTCGAGCGAGGCGGCCGCTCTCGTCGGGTCGCCGATCCCGTTTCCGACCTTGCTGCCCGTCAGCGAGCAGGGCTGGGTCGGCGTGCAGATGTTCTTCGTGATCTCGGGCTACGTCATCGCCTACTCCGCCTCGCAGGCGAGCGCGTCGCGCTTTCTCACCGGGCGCATCCTGCGCCTGATGCCGGGCATCTGGTTCTGCGCCACCGTCTCGTTCGGGCTCGCGCTGCTGTTCTTCCCGGAAACCGTGTGGGTTCTGTTCGAGCGCTATGTCCGCACGCTCATCCTGTTCCCGGTTCCGCGCTGGATCGACGGCGTCTACTGGACGCTCGGGATCGAGATCGTGTTCTACGGGCTGGTCTATGTCCTGTTGTGCCTGAACCGGTTCGAACGGCTGGAGCCGGTGGTCCTGGCGGTCGGCGTCATCAGCGCGCTGGCATGGTTGCTGGCAACGGCGCCGGTCTGGCCGGACCTCGACCGGATCATCAGCACACGGATCGCGAAGCTCCTCCTTCTCACCCATGGCTGCCACTTCGCCCTTGGCGTGTTGCTGTGGAGCGCAGTGCGGCGGGGTTTGACGGGGTACCGTGTGGCCGGGCTCGCCGTCTGCCTGACGGGAGCCTTCCTGCAGATCCGCTACGATGCCGGATTCGTGGGCGCCTCGCTCGGCCTCGACCGAAGCCCAGAGATGCCCTGGTTCCTCTACGCCGTCTTCATGCTCCTGTTCTGCCTGTCGATTCGCGTGAACACCGCGCTGACCGACGCCTTCCCCGGCCTCGGGCGGCGAATCCGCGATCTCGGTCTCGCGACCTATCCGCTCTACCTGCTGCACACCTTCGTCGGCGCCCTGACGATGCGGTTCCTAGCGGCCTACGGCCTGCCACCCGCTGAAGCTCTCACAGGCGGTATCCTGGTGGCCGTCGCCGCGTCCCTGCTCGTCTCACGGCGGATCGAGCCGCTCCTGCGGGCGGGGCTCGGTTGGAGCATCGGCGCGGCGGGCGCGCGGCTGCGCAGCCGGAGCCTGATGCCCGGAGCGCTCACCCGCTGAGACGCGGCCGGAACGGCCGACCCTCCGTCGCTCAGCGCTCGACGTAGCCCCCCATGGCGCAGACCTTGGCCCATTCCACCTCCGTCACCGGCTGGACCGAGAGCCGCGAGTTGGTGACGAGGGCCATATCCTTGAGCGCAGCCTCCGCCTTGATCGCGTCGAGGGTCACCGGGCGCGGCATCGGCGCCACCGCCCTCACATCGACCATGCCGAAGCGTCCGCTCTCATCGGTATGGTCGGGATAATAGGGCTTGATGACCTCGACGATGCCGACGACGGCCTTGCCCTCGTTGGAATGGTAGAACAAGCCGCGCTCGCCGACTTGCATCGCCTGCATCTGCTTCTTGGCAAGATGGTTGCGCACCCCATTCCAGAAGGTGCCGCCCTCCCCCGCCTCGACCTGCTGGTCCCATGACCAGGTCGAGGGTTCGGACTTGAACAGCCAGTAGGCCATGGCGCGGGACAGCTCCGTCGGGAAAGGCGCCCTCGCTTATCGAAAATCTGGCCGCGCTTGAAGGGCGCGGCGCTTCGCTTTCAGCCCGTCGGCGGGTCGCTCACGCCGTCTCCGCCTTGAGCGGCCGCGACAGGAGGCGGGTCATCGCCGCATCGACCGTCAGCGCTCCGGCCACCACTGCGGCGACGGCCTCGGCCACGGGCATCTCGACCTCCCGCAACCGGGCGAGGTCGACCAGCGCCTGCGCGGTGAAGGCACCTTCCACGAGCTTGCCGCCCGCAGCCTCCTCAGGCGAAGTACCTTTCCCCAGGCGCTCGCCGAAGGCGAAGTTGCGCGATTGCGGCGAGGAGGCCGTGAGCACGAGATCGCCCAGGCCCGACAGCCCCATCAACGTCTCCGCCCGACCGCCATAGGCGCGGGCGAAGCGCATCAATTCGGCAAAGGCACGGGCGATCAGCGCGGCGCGGGCGCTCTCACCGAGACCACGCCCGGCGACGATGCCGGCGGCGATCGCAAGCACGTTCTTGCCCGCTCCCCCCACCTCGACGCCGCGCACGTCGTCGGTATGGTAGAGCCGGAAGGCCGGTCCCGAGAGGAGGCCGGCGAGTCGCGCCGCCATCGCCCCGTCCGCCGCGGCGAGCGTCACGGCCGTGGGCAGGCCACGGGCGACGTCCGAGGCGAAACTCGGACCCGACAGCACCGCGACCGGCGCAGCATCCGGCAAAACCTCCGCCGCCACCGCGCTCATGAAGGCGTCGCTGCCCCGCTCGATCCCCTTGGCGCAGAGTACCAAAGCGGCGCCGGGCGCCAGCGAGGGCGCAAGCGCCGCGAGCACGCCGCGCAGGGTCTGAGCCGGCACGACGAGCAGCACCGTGCCGGCCTGCGCCAGCGCGGCGGCCTCGGCGGTGGGCCGCACGCCCGGATGCAGGGCGACACCGGGCAGATAGCGCTCGTTGGCGCGGGCCCGCTCCATCCGCGCGGCGGCCTCGGGATTGCGCATCCAAAGCGTGACCGGGCGACCCGCCGCGGCGGCGGCGTTGGCCAAAGCCGTGCCCCAGGATCCGCCTCCGACCACGGCGACGACGTCGTCCCGCTGCTGCGTGCCTGACTTCATGTCCGCCTCCATCAGGATCTTACGGCTCCCGCCCGGTTACAGCCACGGTGCCGACCCGGTGCCGGATCGTCGGGCTCGCGATAACGACCTGTCGGCGGAAGAGCGAGCGCCGATCTGCAATCATCCGAAAATGGACGCTCGCACCCGGCGCACCGCGCTCGATCGGCGGCCTTGGAGCGATGTTCTGCGGACCGGGGTGGAGACAGCATCGACTTGCCACGGCTTGTGTTGATACGGACCAAGGCGCAAAAGTCTTCTGGGTACAACCTCGGACTAAAGAGGGAATTTTCTCGCACTTTCCGCGTGAATACAACTTTCGTGGGTAAGATTCATACAGTCCATGGTCTGTTCTGCATTTTCGATAATTTCCGCGCCGCTTATATTCTTTGAATTAAATGCTGGAGACGAACCGACCTTTTAATACGGCCGGATTGTCACTCGTCGGCGAAAATTAATACGTTGCATACTGATCAAATGGTACAAAATTAACGGCAGATTAGGGATCACATATGTAAAAATCCTTGCCCGACGACGTAATGCCTGGAGCCTTCAGCCGTGGCGATTTTCCATTCCGAGCAAGATTTCATCCTTGCTGCCGTCGACCGTGCTCAAGGACGCATCGAGTTTACGATGGATGGCACGATTACGGACGCGAACGCCAACTTCCTCAAACTGGTCGGCTACACCCTCGACGAGGTGCGCGGTCGCAGGCACGCGATGTTCATGCCGCCGGAACAGCGCGAGACCCCTGAATACAAGGCATTCTGGGACTCGCTGCGCCGCGGCGAATTTCAAGTCCGCGAGTTTCGCCGCATCGGCAAGGATGGCCGGTCGATCTGGATCCAGGGCTCCTACAACCCGATCCTCGACCGACGCGGGCAGCCTTTCAAGGTGGTGAAGTTCGCCAGCGACGTCACGGCCCAGACCGAGCGCAACACGGGCTACGAGGGGCAGATCGCGGCGATCAACCGTTCCCAGGCAGTGATCCATTTCGGCCTCGACGGCACGATCACGGATGCCAACGAGAACTTCCTCAACACGATGGGTTACCGGCTCGACGAGATTCGCGGGCGGCATCATAGCCTGTTCGTCGATCCCGAAGAGGCGAAGAGCACCGCCTATGCCGACTTCTGGAAGTCGCTCGCGAGCGGCACCTATCAAGCCGGCGAGTTTCAACGGGTCGCCAAGGGCGGACGGACCGTCTGGATCTACGGCAGCTACAATCCGGTCCTCGACAGCGAGGGGCGCCCCTGCGCGGTGGTGAAGTTCGCCAGCGACGTGACCCAGGCCGTGGCCGATCGTCTTCGGCGCGCCAACGGTCAGCGCGCCATTGAGGTTGATCTCGGCTCCATCACCGGCGCGATGTCGAATGTCAGCCGTCAAGCCAACGAGACGGCGGCCGCGGTGGCCGTCACCTCCAACAACGTCCAGTCTGTCGCTGCGGGCGCCGAGGAATTTGCGGCCTCGATCTCGGAGCTGAGCCGCCACGCCTCGCAGGCCAAGATCGCCGCCGACGCGGCGGTGACCCGCGCCGAGGAGGCGGGCGGCATCGTCAGCGGCCTGACCGCCACTGCCGAGCGCATCGGCGAGGTGGTCTCCGTGATCCGCTCGATCGCTGACCAGACCAACCTGCTCGCCCTCAACGCGACCATCGAGGCGGCCCGCGCCGGTGCGGCCGGACGCGGCTTCGCGGTGGTCGCCGCCGAGGTCAAGGCGCTGGCGAGCCAATCCTCGCGCGCCACCGAGGATATCGGCCAGCAGATCGCCGCTGTGCAGGATTCCTCGGCGCGGGCGGTCGAGGCGATCCGCGCCATCGTCTCGACCATTACGGATCTCAGCGAGATCTCGATGAGCGTCTCCTCCGCCGTCACCGAGCAGGCTGCCGTCACGCAGGAGATCGCGACCAACATGCAGACGGCCGCCCGCAGCGTGGATGCCGTCCGTCGCAATGCCGATGGTATCGCCCATGCCGCGAACGAGGTCGATCTCTCCGTGCAGAAGGTGACTGCCTCGGCCCGCGCGTTGGCCTGATTTCAGGCAGCCGGTGCGGCCTCGGCGAAGGGCCATCGGGCGCGGGCCGGCACAGTCAGGTCGTCGACGAGGCCGAGACGCAGGCGCTCCAGCCCGGCCCAGGCGATCATCGCCCCGTTGTCGCCGCACAGCGGCAGCGGCGGTGCGACGAAGCTCAGGCCCACCTCCCCCGCCTGCGCGGCCAGAGCCCGGCGGATGGCTCCGTTCGCCGCCACGCCGCCCGCGGCGACCAAAGCCGTGGGGTGCCCGGCGACGCCCGCGAAGGCGCGCAGGGCCACGCGCACGCGGTCCACCACCACGTCCACCACCGCAGCCTGGAAGCTCGCGCAAAGATCCGCCACGTCCTGCGAGGCGAGCGGTTCGAGCCGCTCGGCCTCGATGCGCAGAGCCGTCTTGAGACCCGACAGCGAGAAATCCGCCTGCCGCCGCCCGATCATCGGCCGGGGCAGTGCGAACCGCTCCGGGTTGCCGCTCTGCGCCTGCCGCTCCACCTCGGGGCCGCCGGGATAACCGAGCCCGAGGAGCTTGGCGACCTTGTCGAAAGCCTCGCCGATGGCGTCGTCGATGGTGGTACCGAGCCGGACATAATCGCCCACCCCCTTCACCGCGACGAGCTGCGTGTGCCCACCGGAGGCGAGCAGCAGGAGATAGGGGAAGGCGAGCCCATCGGTCAGCCGCGGCGTCAGCGCATGCGCCTCCAAGTGGTTCACCGCGAGAAGCGGCTTGCGTGCCACGAGGGCGAGGGTCTTGGCCGTGACGAGGCCGATCAGCACGCCACCGATCAGGCCGGGCCCGGCGGCAACCGCGATCCCGTCGATCTCCTTCAGCGTCGTCCCCGCCCGCTGGAGCGCCCGGGCGATCAGCCGGTCGAGCACCTCGACATGGGCGCGGGCGGCAATCTCGGGCACGACGCCGCCATAGGCCGCGTGCTCGGCAATCTGGCTCAGCACCTCGTTGGCGAGGATCTGTCCGCGCTCGTCCTCACCGAGAGTGACGACGGCGGCGGCAGTCTCGTCGCAGGTGGTCTCGATGCCGAGGATCTTCATGAGGGTCACACTGACGTCCACGCATCGTTGCGCGCCGGGGGCCGGCCCGCCTACTCCATGTCTCGCGAAAGCGGGATCAGGCCGCTCGCGAAGACGCTTCTACGAAGACACGTCTACGACGAAACCGTCGATGGATACAGGTGAGGCTCGCGGCCGACGGACGCTGTGGATGGCGAGAGGAGGAGACGAGCGCATGCGGATCTGGGTGTCGCGGCCCGAGCCGGGCGCGGGACGCACGGCGCGGCGGCTAGCCGAGCTCGGCCATATGCCGCTCGTGGCACCCGTGCTGCGGATCGGGCCGGGCGACGGACCGCCGCCCTCCGGCCGGTTCGACGGCCTGATCCTCACGAGCGCCAACGCCGCCGCGCCGCTCGCCTGGGCAGGCCTCCCCACTGCGCCGGTCTTCGCCGTCGGCCGCCGCACCGCCGAGCGGGCCGAGCGGGCGGGCCTGCAACCCGTTCTCTGCGCCGATGGGGACGCCACCGTCCTGGCCCGACTGGTCACGGCGCATGTGAGGCCGGGCGGTGCCCTCCTCCACGCCGCGGGCGAAGACCGCAAGGGCGAGCCCGGAGCGAGCCTCACGGCCTACGGCTACCGCGTCACGACCTGGACCGCCTATGCGGCTCTGGCCGAGGCAGCGCTGCCCGAGCCGGCGCAGCGGGCGCTCGCGGGCCGGGACGGCGCCCCTCCCCTTGTGTCCGCCCTGCACTTCTCGCGGCGCAGCGCAGAAACCGCCGAACGATTGTGCCGCGAGGCGGGTCTGAGCGGAGCGTTTCGGGCGCTGGCGCATTACTGCCTGTCCCCGGACGTGGCCGCGGGGCTGGTCGAGCTCGGCGTTGCGGCCCATTTTGTGGCGGCGCGCCCGAGCGAGGAGGCTCTCCTTGCCGGTCTCGCGGCTTCGGACTGAGCGCCCTCGTCGCGCCCCGCGGGACGACGCGGACGTTAGAGTGTACCGGAGCGTCGAAGAAGGGGCCCGGAAGCGGCTCCGATGGATGACGGCGCGGTTTCGCTCTTTTATGGGAGCAGACTGCGCCGGTGCGGCGGCTGAATGGAGCGAACGCCCGTGACTTCACCCAAGGATGGCCCCAGGGACGGCGCCAAGTCTCCGGAGCAAGGCAAGTCTTCCGAACAGGCCAAGTCTCCGGAAGCGGCCAAGGACGCGATCAAGGATCAGGCTTTGTCCCGGCCCGTCGATCCCAAGGTGACGGGCAAGCCCGCCGAGCCGTCCGCGACCGCCTCCTCCGTGAAGCCCGACGCGACCAAGGCGGGGCTGACCGCGTCCGAACCGGCCAAGCCCGGACCGACCGGAAGCAGCGTGCTCTCCGGCAGCGGCCCGACCGGTTCCGCCGGCCGTCCGCAGGACGCGAAGACGGACGCGCCCGCCAAGCCGGGCGCGACGGGCAGCAGCGCCGTTCCTCCTTCCGGTTCGGGCACCGCCACCGGGCCGATGTCGGCCAAACCCGCCGAGCCGGGAAAGCCGTCCACCGGGTCCGCATCGCCCGCCGCCTCCGGCGCTGCGAACTCCGGTCCTACGGGGCCCAGCGCGCCGTTGAAGCCGGGCACGACCGGCAGCAGCGCCGTGCCGCCGATCGCGGCCGGCACCAAGCCCGCCGATGCGAAACCGGAGGCACCCTTCAAAGCCGGGGCCACCGGCAGCAGTGCGGTAAAGCCGGAAAATCCGGCCTCCGGAAATGCCAAGCCGAATGCGAGCCAGGACACCAAGCCACAAGACATCAAGCCAGATGCGAAGCCCGGAACGGCGCAGGGAGCCACTCGGGTAACGGAGACGGCCTCGCTGACCGACGGTCCGATCCTCGACCTGAAGGCCAAGCGCCTCTCCGACCCGGCGGACTCGGCCCAGCCGGGCGCTAAGCCTGCTTCCGGCAAGGAGGGACCGGGTGCCTCCGCCCCGCCCAAAGCCCCGTCCGGTGATGCGCCCAAGACGACCGCGCAGCCGGCGCCGGCCCGCAGCGGCCCGGGCTTCGGTTCGGTCGCTGCCTCTGGTCTGCTCGGCGGTCTCATCGGCGCCGGGCTGCTCTACGGGGTCACCACCTACCAGAGGGGCGCCGATCCGCGCCTCGCCGCCCTCGACAAGTCGGTCGCTGGCCTTGCCACCAAGGATGCCGTGGCCGGCCTCGACAAGCGGCTCGCTGCCAACGAGCAGGCGCTCAAGCCCTTGCCCGACGCGATTGCCCGGGCGGAAGCGGCTGCGAAGGCCGCGACGGACCGCGCCAACGAAGCGCTGCAGAAGGCGGGTGCCGCTCCGGCCGCCGACGGCTCGGCCCCGGCGCTGGCCGTCCCCGCGGATCTAACGGCCCGTCTCGATGCTCTCGACCAGCGCGTCTCGGCGCTGCAGGAGGAGCCCGGCCGTGACGGCACCGCGGAGGTGAAGACCGCGCCGGCCGCCGATCCGGCGGCCCTTGCGGCCCTCGATGATCGGATCAAGGCGCTCGAAGCGAACGGCTCGAAGACCGCGTCGTCCGATCTCGCCGACAAGATCGCAGCGTTGCAAGGCGAGGTCGCGTCCCGCACCAAGGCCGACGAGGCGGCCGAGGCCGCTCTCGGCAAGCGCGTGGACGAGGTGCAGAAGGCGCTGGAGAGCCGGATCGCCGCGGCGAGCCAGGCCGCACAGGAGGCGACGCAGGCGGGCAAGCAGGCCGCCGACGCCGCCCGGACCCGTGCCGACGAGGCCGTGCAGGGCCTGGAGCGCAAGCTGCAGGACAAGCTCCAGGAGCAATCGGACCGGATCGCTAGCCTCGACAAAGCGGTCGACCAGAGCGCCAAGCAGACTACCGTGCAGTCGGCCCTGCGCATCGTCGCGGCCGACCGGATCGCCTCGGCACTGGAGGCGGGACAGCCATATCCGGACGCGCTCGCCAGCCTGCGCAACCTCGAACCGGCGGATTCCAAGCGCCTCGAGGCACTCGGCCCCTTCGCAGACAAGGGCGCGCCGACCGCGGCCAGCCTCGCGGCGGAGTTCCGCCGGATCTCGGAGAGGATCGCCGAGGCCAAGCGCGCGGCCCAGGCGAAGGCGGCGGCCGAGACCGGCAACGTCAGCGACCGACTGATGAGCATGGCGAGCTCCCTCGTGCAGGTGAAGCGGGTCGAAGGGCCGACCTCGGGCGGCGCGACGTCGGCTTCGGGCAGCGAGACCTCCACCGGGCAGGTCCAGGCTGCCCTCGACCGCGGCGACCTCGCCGAGGCGGCCAAGGCCTACGCTGCCTTGCCCGAGGACGCGCGGGCGCAGGGTGGCGATTTCGGCGACCGGCTCTCGGCGCGAGCCGAGGCAGGCCGCGCGGCGCAAACGCTGCTGGCCGACGCCTTCACCGGCCTGCCGCCCGCGCGCTGACGGGCGGGAGCCTCAACCGATGACGATGAACCAGCCGCGCCCCGCGCGGCGTTCCACCCTTCCACTCTGCCCGGGCCGCGTGCGCCCGCTCCCCGTGCTCCCAAGGAGGCCCTGACCCATGTGGCGCGCCCTCGTCTTCCTGGCCCTCCTGGCCGTCGCCGCCTACGGCGCGGTGTGGATCGCTGACCATCCGGGCACCGTGACCGTCGTCTGGAACGGCTACGAGATCGGCATGAGCCTCGCCATCGCGCTGACCGGCGTTCTGGTGGCGGCGATCATCATCGGTCTGATCTGGGCGATCGTGACCGGCGTGATCGGCCTTCCCGCGAGTATCAGCCGCTCGACCCGCGAGCGCCGCCGTAACAAGGGCTTGGCCTCCCTGTCGCGCGGCATGATCGCCGTCGGCTCCGGTGATCCGCTCGCCGCGCGCCGCCACGCGGGCGACGCCGAGCGCCTGCTCGGCAGCCAGCCGCTTACGCTCCTCCTCAAGGCACAGGCGGCGCAAATCTCCGGCGACCGGGACGCGGCCGAACAGGCGTTCAAGCGCATGGCGGATGATCCGGAAACCCGGGTGCTGGGCCTGCGCGGCCTGTTCGTGGAGGCCCGCCGCCGCGAGGACGAAGGGGCCGCCCGCGCCTACGCCGCCGAGGCTGCCCGGCTCGCGCCGAGCGTCACCTGGGCGAACGAGGCGGTTCTGGAAGCGCAGTGCGCCGACGGCGAGTGGTCCGCCGCGACCGAGACCGTAGAGCGCCGCGCTGCTCTCGGCCTTATGGACAAGCATGCCGCCCGCCGTCAGCAGGCTGTCCTGCTCACGGCGGCGGCACAGCGCCACGAGGCCGGCGAGCCCGACACCGCAATCGAACAGGCGCTCAAGGCGGTCAAGCTCGCCCCGGACCTCGTGCCCGCGGCCGTCATCGCCGGCCGGTTGCTCGCCCGGCGCAACGACCTGCGCAAGGCCGCCAAGATCGTCGAGGCGGCCTGGAAGGCGACCCCGCATCCGGAACTCGCGAAGGTCTATCTCAACCTGCGCCCCGGTGACTCCGCCCGTGACCGTTTGGCCCGCGCCGAGAACCTGGCCAAGCTTTCGTCCTGGGATCCGGAATCGCGCCTCGTGATCGCCCAAGCGGCAACCGAGGCCAAGGATTTCGTGCGCGCCCGCGAGGCGCTGGCACCCCTGGCCGATGATCGGCCGACCGCACGCGTCTGCCGGATGATGGCGCGGATCGAGGCCGCCGAGCACGGGGCTGAGAGCGGGCGCTCCCGCGAGTGGCTCGCCCGCGCCGCTCGCGCGCCGCGTGACGCGGCCTGGGTCGCCGACGGTGTCATCTCCGAGCGCTGGGCGCCGGTCTCGCCGGTCAGCGGCCGCCTCGACGCCTTCGTGTGGAAGACCCCGCCCGAGATCCTGGCCGGTCCCGACGAGGATGACGCTCCGGCCCCGACGGAGCCGGTGGGGCCGACCGAGATCCCGGCGGTGCCCACGCCGGCTCCGGTCACGACCGGCAGCCCGGCCCCCGCGACACCCGGCTTCCTCCAGACCGGTGCTGGTGCACCGTCGGCGCTGTCGACGCCCGCGCCCGTCAACACCTCCGCCAGTCCCTCGCCGGCCCCGCAAGCCGCCGCGGACCGTTCCCGCCGCATCGCGTGACGCCCTGCGCCGCCCGGTCAAGCACCGGGCGGCGGCTTGGCGGCGCACGAGACGTGCATTCTGTGGCATTCTCCGCCTTGCCAGATGTCGGCGCCCCGGCTACAGACCCGCCACCTGCCGCAAGAGACCACCGCCCGCGCCGAGCGCGCGTCGGTCCCCGGTCGGTTCCGGAGGGGTGGCCGAGTGGTTGAAGGCGCACGCCTGGAAAGTGTGTATACCGGAAACGGTATCGCGGGTTCGAATCCCGCTCCCTCCGCCACCTGAAAAATCATATACCTCAGCAATAACAACAACTTAGTGGTCGTTTCTTGACAAAGCGTGCCCCATCAGGGCACGAAATCGTCCAACGTTTCGTCCAACATAGGCCGATTCCGTGGGCGACAGCACCCGGCGACCCCCCTCCCCCGATTTTCTCACAGCGCGACAGGGCATCTGGCACTACGCCCGGCGCGTGCCGGCCGCGTTCGCCGAGGTCGATCCGCGCGGCGTCATCCGGCAGTCCACCAAGATCCGTGTCGTCGACGACCCGCGAAAGGTCCGCGCCCGCCGGGCCGCGCAGAAAATCAACGACGAGCTTGAGACATTCTGGCGTGCCAGTCTCGGCGGGCAGAAGGCCGATGCGCAGGCCCGCTACGATCAGGCGCGGATCATGGCCCGCCGCATGGGCTTCGAGTACCTGGGCGCGGCCGAGGTGGCGCGCCTGCCGATGGATGAGATCCTAGGGCGCATCGAGGCGCTGGCCGAGCCCGGCAAAGCCGACGATCGCGTGGCGGAGGCCGCGGTCCTGGGCGGTATCGCGCCGCCGAAGCTGATGGTGTCCGACCTATTCGGCGAGTTCGAGCGGCTGAGCGCCGCCGAGTTGCGCGACCTGTCGCCAGATCAAAAACGGAAGTGGGCCAACCCGAAGAAGCGGGCGGTAGCGAACTTCATCGCGCAGGTCGGCGACATGGAGCTGACCCGCGTGACCCGGAACAAGGCCCTGGATTTTCGCGACTGGTGGCAGGGCCGCGTCCTCGACGAGGAGATGGATCCGGACACGGCTAACAAGGACTTTGGGCATCTCGCGACCATGTTCCGCACGATCGAGCGCGCCCGCCGGCTCGGGCTCGAATCGGTATTCTCGGAAATGCGCATTAAGGGCGGGAAGAACGGCCAGCGCGTCGCCTTCGACGCTGCCTTCGTCCAGGCGAAGTATCTGGCTGACGGCGCGCTCAATGGCTTGAACGACGAGGCCCGCATGGTGGTCTACCTGCTCGTCGAGACCGGCCTGCGGCTCTCGGAAGCCTGCAACCTCACGGCCGAGACGATTCGGCTCGACGCGGAGGTGCCGCACGTCATGGTGCGCCCGGACGGCCGGCGGATGAAGACCGATCAATCGGAGCGCGAGATCCCGCTTGTCGGCGTATCGCTGATGGCGGCCCAGGCAAGCCCCGGCGGCTTCCCTCGCTACCGCGACAAGGCGGCGTCACTCTCGGCGAACGTGAACAAGCTGCTGCGTGGGCGCGGACTATTCCCCGTGGAGGGGCAGACGCTCTACTCGTTCCGCCATACCTTCGAGGACCGGCTCACCGCAGTGGAGGCGCCGGACAAGGTTGCTGCGGCGCTGATGGGCCATAAGTACCACCGCCCGCGCTACGGCGTCGGCCCGAGCCTGAAGCAGAAGCTCGAATGGCTTCAGCGGATCGCTTTCACTCCGCCGCTGGCAATCTAGCTGTCTACCGCTCGCGCATTTTGCCCGCAACGTCTGCATGGGATAGCTTGAAGTCGTTGAATGTAGTCTGGCAGATATAATGATGCCATTTTTGAGCAGCGCCTCGGCGTCTGAGCATTCGCATGAAGTGATTTCAGCCAGCGAGTGTGCTATTTTATACCCGCCTCAAGAATCAAACTGAGGTCATGACAAAATATCTTTGGAGGCAACAATGGCGTCAGTGAGAGCAGCATTTTTGGCCGCCATGCTCTGCGGCACAACCAATGTCCTGGCCGCCGAAAAATACGAGATCGTTATAGTAAATCGAGCATTTGCTCCTACACCCAATCACGACACGCAAAATTATATGTCTTATATTATTGACAGACAAGAAGATAAAATTTTCAAATGTTCAGCCCACTTTAAATTGGGCCCGCATGATGATCCTTACCCACCGTCAATTGATTGCAGATATATACCTCTGAAATCGGGCATACCCGCATCAGATAAAATTCAAGTTGTTGGAGTTCCAGCCGAAGGGAGATACGTACAGAACTACGTTTCGGCCTTCTGGCAGCTCAATCAAAACGATGGAACACTGGAATTCTGCCAGGCATTTTTCTCATTTCAAATGGGAGTCGAGTCCAGATCCTGCGGCGCAAAGTTTGAACTTGGCAAGAGCCTCCCCAACAATCCACAATGACTTCATAATTTAGGATAAGTCCCGCCTGGTAATTGAAATCCGCAAGAGGCGACGGTTGTGGAACTAAACCGCCCCTCATAGATTGCGTAGCAAAACGTCATCTGCAATCATCGGAACAACAATCACTAGCGCGCCAGAGCCCGTCTAGTCTCCGAAGTGAAGGCTGAAAGAAGCTTCCGCGCCCGATCCCGCGGACGCTCGCGGCGGTGATACTCAGCAAGCTCCTCCTCCAGTCGGTCGAGGATCGGCAGGTAAACCTCTCCCTCGTCGTCCCGCGCGACGAGGTAGGCCACGAGGCGAAGGGCGCGCTCGATGCGCTCAGGCGTGACTGGCTCGCCGCCGCGTCTCACGCCGCATTTCCCTCCCCGCTCGCCGGCCGCGCCCCAGGGTTCTCGCACCACATCGGGTTCTCCCCGGGGGCACCGAAGAGATCCGGCAGCGCGGCCTCTACGACCTGCGTCAGGGCCGTCAGCAGTTCGTCCTCGGCGTACTTCGCGTTGCCCCGAACGTCCTCGTCGAGCACGGCCAGATCCTCGGGCTGGCCGCCGACAATGTAGGCCTCGCCCGAGATGAAGCCCTGCAGCACCATGTCGACGACCATGTTGCCGATAAGGTCGCGCTTCGCGGGCGGGAGACCGTGCCAAGCCGCGACGACGTCGGAGATCGAAGGGATCGTCATGACGGCCCTCCGACCGGATTCGGAATCGCTCTGACAAGCTCCTGCCGAAACTCGCAAAATTGCCTTTCAACGGGCCGAAAAGGGCATGTCGATTCACATGCTAGCACTCGGGCGATGTGGCGTAGGTAGCTGCCCCCTACAGACCAGCGTTCGGTCTCCTCGGCCTCGACGGCATAGCGTTCGACCAGTGCCCGCAGGCCGGCCTGCGTCGTCGGCATGACCTGCGTCAGTTGCTCGAATGCCTTCGTCTCCGCATCGGCCGCAGCATTGGCTCGGCGCATCTGCGCGTCGCTGTCCTCATCCAGGCCGTCGAGGGCGGCGAGGTGTTCGCGCTGAGCCTCATCCGCCGCGGCTATCGCGGCGAAGACCGGGTCCGGCTCGGTGTTCATGGCCGGCCTCCGAGGTGGTCCCACTGTTTCGAGCGCAGGCAGAGCAGGAACAGCAGGGCGATGCCAGGCTTTGAGCGCCCCTCCCGTTTTGCCCAAGCCTTGAAGGACCGCTGACCGAACCGCCCAGGTGCTGGATAGAGGATGGCTCTCGCGGCTTGGACGACGCGTTGCACCTCTGGATCAGCCAGGAGCCGGTCCAAAGCGTCGTGCGACCAGACGCGGCCGAGCGAGTCTACGGTGCCGGCCATGACGCTTTCCCGTCCGCACCGGCGAATGCGGAAGGCTCTCGCTCAGCGGCGCGCGTCCACACCTCCGTGAAGACCTCGGGCGGCAGCACCTCTTCGGCCGCGTCGACGAAGGCCTTTCGCTTGGCATCCTTGTGCGAGGTGACGGGTTCGGGCTGCGTCGCTCACTTCTCGGCTCGCCGAAGGTCGCCGATACGCCGCTGCAAGCCCGGACGCTGCCTGCGCTTCTTCTTAAGGGCTGTCTCGGCTCGCTTGCGCCAGAGCGGACCGTTGCGGCCGTCGTCGAAGGCGAGCTGGTCCTCGATGCCGAGGATCGCGCCGTCGAGGTCGTCGAGGATCGTTTGGCCCTCGGCGGCCGTGGTGACGTCGTCGATATGAACCTCCCTCCCATCGGAGAGGATGACGACGTTGACGCCGCGGATCGGGCGCTCAGTGAGTACGGCCATCATACCGGCTGCCCCTCACGCTTCAGCTTCCGCACCTTGGCAGCGGCGATCTCCTCGCCCTCGGCCGCCGCGATGTTGCAGAACTGCTCGACGAGTTCGTCAGGAACCCACGCAGGCACGTCAACGAGACCGGTAGCGGGCATCTTCGCAGGCTCCTCAGCGCGGGGCATCGCGCGGCGCCCGAGCTTGCGTGCGGCCTTGAACCAGACAGCAGCCAGCCCACGCCACACCGGCACACGGTGCACGGCCGCGTGTTCTTTCGCCTCTTGTTCCGCGAGCTTGCCCGGCGCGAGCTGGATCGCCCGAACCAAGGCATCCCGATCGACCTCGGCGAACTCCTCCGCAGTGACCAGATGTTGAAGCGCCCGGATGTGCGCGGCCGTGACCGGCGCAAGGTTCGCATCGGCGAGGGACCGTAGGATCCACGTAGCGTTGGCTTCCTCTTCCGCCGCCACGAGCGCGCGAACCGCCGCCACGGCGATCGTCGTGCGGAGCTTGTAGACCCCCCCGGCCGGCGGGATCCGCAGGACCGTCACATCGGCGGCCTCACAGATCCGGGCCACGCGCAGGGCGTCCTCGTCACCGGCCGCGACCGCAGCTGCGTGCATCTGCACCGCAGTGATGCCGAGACGATCGCGGTTGTGGCCGATGAAGGCTTGGGCTCGGTCGACCTGCTCCTCGGCCTGGACGACCACGACCGGGATCTCCCCGATACAGCCATGGGTCTGCGCAGCGATGGCCGTATGCTGGCCGTCAATGACCTCCAGCCCCTGCTCGGTCCGTGCCGTCACCGGCGGCTTGAACCGCCGCCAGTCCCATCCCTCGACGATCCGGCGGATCAATCGGATCGACTGCTCCGACAGGTCGCGCTGGTAGGTCGCATCGATCAGCAGTTCGCCCGGTTTCACCCAGACGATCTCCGGCTTGGCGGTTGGAGGCAGCCCAGGCGAGACGCCGGGCAGATCAAGAGCAACGACGGCGCGCTTCATCACAGCATCTCCGACATGGATTGGGATTCGTCTGCGAGCCAGAAGCAGTCGTCGATCGACTTCGCATAGCGAAGACGACTGCCATCCCGGCGGACATTCTTGGATGCCTCGGCAACCGCTACCTTTATCTCCGAGCCTTCCAAGACCATCAGAGCGGTTTCGCTGATGATCTCCATCCGCAGGGCATGGGGCATGTTGGAGGGCACGGCGGCGTAGATCCGCGAAAACAGTTCGTAGCCGTCACTGCGCGGCGAGGCGGTGGCGAGCACCGATCCGGTCGGCAGAGGTTCCACAGGCCTCTGTGAAGCCCTCGCCGCCTTGATCCGGGAATAGCGTCGCTGGTCTTTGTCGCGGAGAAAGGCGCGACCCTCCGGCGTGGCCATGAGCCTTGCGTAGCGGTCGCGGGATTTCTTTGCCGAGGCAGCCTTTCGTGCAGGGTCTTCCCTATCCCTGCGGGCCTTCTCTGCTTCAACGCAGGGATTCCGGGGCCCTGACCGCGGGCAGTAGCGTTGAGGCCTTCCATACCAAAACCGCGTTGGCTTCCCACACGTGATGCAGGTGGGGAGTTCGGCGGGTTGCCATGAGGAAGTATCCTCGGACCTGAACCGGTGTGAGGCCGGCTCGCGGCGCGCCTCCGTTGCGAGGCCGATCACGCCAACGACGAACTGCGGGTTCTCGACGGCGAAGCGAGCCGCGGCACGTTTCGCCAGCGCGTGCGCAGCGCGCTCCGTCTCGAAGGGGCCGCAACGCTCGACCGAAGGGCCATCATCGACGTGCACGTGGCCGATCAGCGAGCGCGTGTATTCGAAGCCAAGGCCAGCGAGCACGACGCGGAAGATCGCCTTCGGCCTAAGGATCACCAAGGCCGGGCTGCAGGGTTGGTCCGCGGGCGCCAGCATTCGGTTGATGGCCCGTTCGAAGCGGACGTTGTCGCTGCGACGCTCGAACTCGGGGGCTCTCCTCGCCGGTGACGTGATCATGACCGGATGCCCCCTGGAGCGCATTCCACCGGTTGCGCGCTAGGCATGGGGGTGCGATTGCGGGACTGGTCCTGCAGCATGGCATTCATCCGATGTGTGAGGTGGGGCTACAGGCCTCCGCTGGTGGTCCAGACCGGCGGGGGCCACTTCGTGTCGCTTTTTATCGCGACGACGATGTTCCCCCAAAAGGGGCATTCGCGTCAACCCCTATCGGGGAAATATTATGCAGGACGGCCTCGCACCTGTCCACAGGAGACGGGCCGCCAACGGGCTCGTCACGCCCCTTGAGCATCCGACCGCGTGGTAGCGCCGGCTTCGGTGGCGAGGCGTGCGACGGCGCCCCAATCCTCGCAACCCGCATACCAAGCACCGAGCAGCTTGAAGCGGATCGCTCGGTCGAGGCTGTCGTCTGGCCGGCGCTGCTCGATCTCGGCGATGACCGCTTCCTGGCCGCGATAATGATGGTCGGCGATCTCATCTAGGAGGTTCGACGACAATGCGTCGGACCCGGCGCACGGCGCGTTGGCCTTGTGCGTGAAGGCGAGCGAGGCGGCTTCGTGCGCCTGGAACAGACTGTGAAGGCCGCCGATGCTGAGCGCGCTCAGGTCCTGCCGGGTGGCATCGCCGTCCGTCAGCATACGCTCGATCGTGTCGTCGTAGCTCTTCCCCCGGACCGCAGCGATGGCGCGGGTGACGGGGCCTCCTGCAGAAGGCATACGGGTGCAATCGCTGGCGGAAGCCATCGGGATCGGTCCTTCGATCTTGGGGGCTCAAACCGGCGTGATACGCGCCGGACTGCTCTCTTGTACGTTCGGCTGCCGGTGCAATCTCATCCGGAAAAGGTTCAATCTCACCCGAGATGACAGGCAGTCTCATCACCGGGCTCGGGGTCGTGCCAGTCTCCTCCAACGGCGAATCGGACCGCGCGGAAGCTGCTAAGTTCTTGGCGTTACCGTCGGGATGATGCCCTGTTCGCCTGCGACAGTCTGGGTAAATCGCCCCCAAGTTTGGGGTAATTTTCACCCAGACTGTCGCAAAGGAATCTGCTAGCCGGCCCTCCGCAGCGAGGCTGCTCAGATCAGCACTGGACGAGAGCAGCAGACTGCTTATCGGACGCTCGGTGCAGTGGCTGGTTCAGAACCTCGGCGAGTTTCACCAGCCCCTTTGCCGTGACAAGCACCCGCGTGGCGACGCGCTCCCGGCCCTCGTTGTCGGTGTAGAGGTGGTCGTCGTGCTCCAAGTAGCCGGAGCGGCGCTTGTCGTCGTAGGCGAGCCAGTTCTTGTTGCCGGCCCGCTTGAAGATCCAGCGTCCGGCCTGCATCCGGGCGAAGAGGGCGTCTCGGCCGGAGCCGAGGGTCTTGGCGGCGTCCGTGATGCACATGGAGCCCTTGGCGCCCTCCAGGCGCTCCAGCTTCTTCACCTGCACGCCCTGCGTGGCGATGATCTCGTCCTTCTCCGCGACCTGCTTCTGGAGATGGTCGAAGACCGCGAGCATCACCTTCGGGTCGGATGGGTCGAGGACGAACCGGGGCTGAGTCTCGCGCGCCTCCAACTCCTGCCAGCGGTCGATGATCGCGGCGCGAAGCTCGACGCTGTAGCCCGAGACGAGGACCAGGCACTCGCGCTTGGGAAGGTCGAAGCAGGGTCGGCTCTCACCGTTGCCTGCTCGGTAGACCGACGCAAAACTGCGCTCGTCTACCCCAAGCTGTTCCAGCATATTGCGAATGTCTCTCATTACATCCGCATGCCGCTTACGAGTGCGGTCCGCAATCTCCCGGCTCGACATCATCAGCGGCATCGCGCTGAGAGTCGCAGGAGAATGGTGGAGTGTGATACGTTCTTGCATCTGCGGCTCCTCATTAGCCGTGGATTTTGAGGCCGTCCGGCAAAGGCGGCCTCGTTCAAGTGGCGGCGGGGCATCTCACTTGGCGGTTTGGGCCCCGCCGCCGGCGAATAATCAAAGGGTTCTCGCCAAGGCTTTTCTATCGATCCCCTATCGTTTCTGGACCTGCCCTCAGTTGATGTGGTCCGATCTCACAGGGCATTCTCTCCACTAGCTGCAAGTCTGCGTATCAGCGCTGAGGCGGGCAAGCCGTTCGCGGCGCTTGTGCACGTTTGCGACCATGAGGATCGGGCGCATACCTCTGATGATGAGCTACCTTGGTGTGACGGAAAACGGCGGCGTCGGCAGCGTGCCGTTAGATCGCTCTTCGAAGACACTCTATCGCAGCAACTTTCGTGGTGCCTGTTGGTCAACTTGTGCCACTTGGGCATCAGGCACACAATGCATTGACGCTGTCAAGCCGTCTTGTGCCGGTTGTGCCAGATAGGTATGGTCCAGCTATGTCTGATGAACTCAAAGACCAGCGCATACCTATAATGATGGCTCCGTCCGAGGTCCGGGCAGTCGACGAATGGATGTTTGCCAGCCGCCTTAAGTCACGAGCTGAAGCGATACGGCAGTTAATACAAAAGGGGTTATTGTATGATGCTTCATACGCAGTTTCATTGGCTGCGAACGAACTAATCCTGGCTTTTTCAGAAGGAGAAGTGCCAACAGAAAAATTTGAAAATTGGAAAAAAGCTGTTGAAGAAGAATCAAAAGCTTATCATGCCCAGTCGGAGCGGCTTAAGACTAATATCGCACACTATGCGACTATTATACAAAACATCTTGGACAATCCAGATGCGGCAGACGAAGTGAAGAATAAACTTCGTGCGGCGTTGCGGGATGAGGACCACAAACAACGATAGATGGCGGAGCTAGGGGCAATGTTTCGTAATATATAGGTCGTTCAATCTGGTCGGGAGGCAGCACAAATGGAAAAGAGTATGCCGGCAATAGCTGGGTATGTCCGCTCCGGTCCTACTCACATCGGTGCCAATTGGAAATTTGAAGTTATAAGCGAAGAAGTGCGTGTTGGACTTGTCGAAATAGAAACGGCTGATGGGCCTGTCTTTGTCGGACTGAACCGTACAGACTCCGAGCGTCTTCTAAGGTAAATAGAGCTATTTTTGACTGACTTCACGTCGGAACAAGCCCCTTCATGAGAGACGGTCATTCCAAGCGCGACGTCGGTGACCGACGCTGCGAGGCTCGATTGTCCCCACTGTGACGGCGCAGGCTCCGTGCTGTCATAGTTCCATGCATGCACTCTAGACCCACTGGCCTATGATTTAGTAGAAAGTGGGCAGATATTTTCGCAGTTTTTGCTGCTTTAAAGCAGTATGCGGGGCTGCCTTTCCTATTGCGGGGGTGATGATTTTGGCGGCGAGTTTTTTTCAGCCTGCTCTTTGACAACAGACGAAACAACATCTCGTACTGACATACCACGGCCGAAAATTGCATCCCCGTATGTAACTATCGCCATCAGCAGAGCCGCTAACGCAATGGCAGTCGAAAATACAGTAACAATTATTGTTGTTCTAGTTGATCGATAGTCTTGGCGAACTTCATCTCGTAGGGCTCGCGCCTCTTCCCGGGCTGTTGAAAGACTATTAGCCGTAGCGCTGAGACTATCTATAATTCTGTCAAGTTTGCCATTTAATTCGATGAAACGAGCCTCCCCGCGCGCCTCCGCAGCCTCGAGCTTTAGGTCAGTGTATTCCCTATCCGTAGCCATGCGACTGTCGGCCTTCGCAGTTTCAACTTCTAAGATGTGCTTGCCCCGGCGAACATGATCACGCAAGGTAGCAAATTCGAGCGATCTGTCCACTACGGTTTCATCGATCATTATTCTTCACCTTGTCGGCAATGCTGTATATAAATTCGTTCGATGCCCGTATTGATACGTCTATATACTTGTGGGCGACGGTTACGTGCTTTAGTAGATGCTCCTGATCGCCATGTGCCATTGCTGCATTCACGGCTGCCATAATGGACGTTTGTGCGTTGTATATAGATCTTGCTAAAAGCAGAACGTCCTTAACTGTTAACGTGACTTCGAGCTCTTCCATCTTGGATAGTTCTTCGACGGTCAAGTTGTATCTTGAATCTTGGGATGCTCTATTTTGGTTGTCATCTTCGCTCATAATCGTCAGATACCTATAAGTTCAGGCCATGGTATAATTCGATGCACCCGGACAACATTATTCTCGTTGATCGGATCTAGTTGCTTCGGCGGGCTGTGTTGCTCCAGCCGGAGCTGGCCGCCGCCACGGCTGACAAGGCGCTTCACGAAGGCCGGTCCCGGCTCGCCGTCACGCTCGCCCCGTAGCTCGACCACGACGTAATCGCGCGGCGCCGGCCGGCGGTGAGGGTCAACGTAGATCGGGCTGCCATCCTCGTAGGCTGGCGCGACGCTGTCTCCGACGAGATAGACGACGTAGACGTCCTTGCGGTTGGCAATGCCGGGTGGCCGCGGCACATGGTCGATGACTTGGCCGTTGAAGCTGAAGTCGCCGCCGTCGCCGCCCGAGCCGGTGCCGTAGACCGGAACATCCGGCGGCCCCCTGAAGACGCTCGGGTTTACCGCTTCAGCCTGATCGGGGATGGCCACGTTCGGCTGCGGAAGCGGCGAGGCAGGTGTTTGCCTCTCACGGTCAGTGCTGGCCCCCTCGCCGATGACACGGCTGGGCAACACCGCGAACGCCCTGGCAGCCAACGCGATGGTTCGCTCGGTCAGGCCGCGCTCGCCACGCTCAAGCTTGATGAACTGCCCGCGCGACACACCCATTGCGGCGGCCGCCTCCTCGTGCGTCCAGCCGCGCTCAAGCCTGAGTTCTCGAAGGGCGTTCCCCATGAGGGGAGAGATGCCCCGGATCGAGCCCGCTTGTCCTGTCCCTTTCTGGGGTTGACTATGTTTCCCTTTAGGGGAAAGATGGCGACCTATGAAGCTCATCGATTACATGCGCGCCGAGCGGCTGGACGACGTGACCATGGCACTGCGCGTCGGTGGGATCGCCCAGCACTGCATCCGCAAGCTCAAATACGGCGAGCGCGGCCCCTCGATCGAGACGGCCATCCGCATCCACGAAGTCACCTCCGGCTCCGTAGGGCTGAGCGATTGGGCGAGGAAGCGTGTGCCCTGCGCTTCTACGGTCTCCGAGCCTCGGAGCGCTGCATGAGCGCTTCATCTTCCATGACGCGCCGCAGGGTGCCGGCTTCCTCCTCGCCGCTAGCGGAAGGGGTGTCATTCGAACCCACGGAGAGGTTCCTCC
This sequence comes from Methylobacterium sp. R2-1, assembly GCF_014191355.1. GTDB lineage: Bacteria > Pseudomonadota > Alphaproteobacteria > Rhizobiales > Beijerinckiaceae > Methylobacterium. The sequence goes on along the minus strand of NZ_JACHWM010000015.1, from coordinate 2,266 downwards.
GGTCCTCTTTGGCGGAGAGGGGGAGCGTCGAACCTCCGAGGGCTCGCGCTGGTGGTACGGTTCCCCTCAGCTCCACCGAACCCAGGCCAGCCTTCCGTAGGGATGCGGGTTCGCCGCACGTCCCGCGCTGCCCGGATGTCTGTCAGCCTTCGCTTGCCGCTGCTCCGATTCGGTGGCGCACGCTGTCTGCGATACGCACCATCTCTGCACCTACCTTCTGCGTCAGTTCGAGGTTGCTTGAGGCTCGCAGCCTTGTCGAGAGCAGCAAAATCCGTTCTGCAACCTCAGCTTTTGGGATTTTATTGAATTCATCAAGAGCTTCGACGAGCGTTACAACTACGATTTCCAAGGCAAGTACCTGCGACGTCAAAGTCTCCTCGTCACGCATGGTCGCTTCCAATACCCTGAGTGAAACTCATGGTAGCAAGAGCGCCTTTGGAGTCGAGAATGTTCCCCGCTTCCATCCCTCCGATTACGGAGATTTGACCGCAGGTTCACGCGGCAGGCGTGCTCCCACCCCAGCCCGCGCTCTGCTCAGCCAGTGCAGCGAATGCCCGACGCATCTCCGCCATCGCGCGCGGCACGACCTCCAGCGTCGTCACATCCTTCACGTCGAAGGTGACGTGCACCTCCAGGGAGCAGTTCGGCCGGGCGCAGTTGAAGCGCACCTCGAAGGTCTCGATCGCGCCGTTGCCGTCGACCTCCAACTCGCGGTCGACGCTCTCCAGTTCGACCACGAACATCTCGTCATTCTCCGACATCTCGCCCACCCCTCAAGCGCCCAGGCGGATCAAGGCCCGGCCGACCGTGCCGAGCAGCATCGCCGCCTCGGTCCCGCCCGGCGTGCGTCCGTGCTCGTCGAGGCGGTTCGCCAGCCGTTCCAGCACCGCGTCGCGGTCCAGGCCCGGCATCACGCCCACCAGATCCACCATCATGATCGCCAGCGCTTCGCCGAGCGGCTTCAGCCCCGGCGCCGCGCCGTCGGGCGGAGGTGACGCCGCCATGTGGCTCAAGGACTGGATGACTCGCGAGGGCCTGTCGGACGCCGAGATGGCCGGGCGCATCGGCGAGATCTCGGCCGAGGGCGTGCGCAAGCTCCGGTTCCGGACGCGTGGGCCGTCCATCCGTGTCGCGGCTCGGATCGAGGCGGTGACGGCTGGTGCCGTGCGTGCCGTCGATCTGGAGCCGGTGAAGCGTCCTGTCCGTGCGGAAGAGGTTTCGGCATGACCGGCACGTCCGCCCTGTTCCCTCCGGCCTATGCTGGTGTCCCCATCGGTGAACCGACGACCGCCCGTTCCTGCCAGAGCATCGCGGCCGTCGGCTCCCGTTTCCTCGTGACCACCCGTTTCGTGCCTCACCTGCTGGTCTCCCGTCGTCGTGGTCGATCTGTTTCGACCATGGGAGGCTTTGCGTGTCTGGCAAAAATCTCTTGCAGCGGATGACGATCGTGAATGCCGCCCTGAGCAATCGAGCTGTCCTAGCCCGCGATCTCGCGCAATGGCTGGAGGATCGGGAGGCCTCCTCGGGCGCCTCCCGCACCATCGCCCGTGCGGCTCTGGAGCGGCGGCACGGCATTCCCCGCGGGGTATTCTGGTCTGCTCGTCACCGTGTCCGGGAGAGCCTGGGCCGGTGGCTGGACCATCTGATTGAGGCACGCGTCCAAGCCGTTCGGAGTGAAGTGCATGAGCTTGAGACGACGCTGGCGGCTGCTCGGGCTCTTGGTCGATCTGATCTCGAATCTGAGATCGCGGCGGCGGAGGCTGATCTCGCGCATGCGCGGGAACGCCTCTACGCGCCCTCGCACCCCGATCTGGCCGGCGTCCGCACCGTGGCCGGCGACTACCACGAGGGCGACCTCAGCAAGGCGATGAACAAGCCCGAACTGGTGGCCGACGTGGTGACGACGTGGCGCCAGCAGGGGGAGAACCGCCCGACCTTCGTATTCGCCGTCGATCGTGCTCACGCCAAGCGCTTGCAGACCGAGTTCGAGGGCGCCGGCATCTCCTGCGGCTACATCGACGCCTACACGAAGCCTGATGAGCGCGAGACCCTGTTCCGGCGTTTCACGGCCGGCGAGGTGCGGGTCATTGCCAGCGTCGGCTGCCTGACGACCGGTGTGGATCTGGACGTGCGCTGCATCGTTCTGGCTCGGCCCACGCAATCCGAAATGCTGTTCGTGCAGATCATCGGGCGGGGCCTACGGATGCCGGAGCCGCACCCGATCTTCGGTCCGAAATCCGATTGCAAGATTCTCGATCACAGCGAC
>NZ_JACHWM010000014.1 GCF_014191355.1 Methylobacterium sp. R2-1 | reverse complement strand
GATCGTGCCGGTGGCCATGGAAGAGAAGCTGCGCTTCGCCATCCGCGAGGGCGGCCGCACCGTCGGCGCCGGCGTCGTCGCCGCCATCAACGACTAACCGCAAGCATCATCGACAGGGGACGTAAGAGGGGCGGGCCCTCGCGCCCGCTCCTCAACGTTTCCGCCGAGGTCAGGTCATGAACGGTCAGAACATCCGCATTCGCCTCAAGGCGTTCGATCACCGCATCCTCGATGCGTCCACCAAGGAGATCGTCTCGACCGCGCGCCGCACCGGCGCGCAGATCCGGGGCCCGATCCCGCTGCCGACGCATATCGAGAAGTTCACGGTGAATCGCTCGCCGCACATCGACAAGAAGTCACGCGAACAATTCGAGATGCGCACGCACAAGCGGGTGCTCGATATCGTCGACCCGACGCCGCAGACCGTGGACGCGCTGATGAAGCTCGACCTCGCCGCTGGCGTGGACGTGGAGATCAAGCTCTAAGTCCGCGCTGGATTTAGAGCTTACCGTTTCATCGCGCGAGGGAGAGACCTATGCGCTCAGGTGTCATCGCACGGAAGGTCGGCATGACCCGCGTCTTCACGGACGCAGGCGAGCATGTGCCCGTCACCGTGCTTCAAATCGATCAGTGCCAGGTTGTGGCACACCGCACGACCGAGAAGGACGGCTACGTCGCTCTTCAGGTCGGCGTCGGCAAGGCCAAGGTGAAGAACGTGTCGGCGGCCGAGCGCGGTCGCTTCGCGGTCGCCAAGGTCGAGCCCAAGAAGAAGCTCGCCGAGTTCCGCGTGTCGCAGGACGCGCTGATTCCGGTCGGTGCCGAGATCACCGCGGACCACTTCATCCCGGGCCAGTTCGTCGACGTGACGGGCACCAGCACGGGTAAGGGCTTCGCCGGCGGTATGAAGCGCTGGAACTTCGGCGGTCTGCGCGCCACCCACGGCGTGTCGATCTCGCACCGCTCGATCGGTTCGACCGGTGGCCGCCAGGATCCGGGCAAGACCTTCAAGAACAAGAAGATGCCGGGCCACCTTGGCGTCGAGCGCGTCACCACGCAGAACCTCAAGGTCGTCCGCACCGATCCGGAGCGCGGCCTGATCCTCGTCGAAGGCGCCGTACCCGGCGTTGCCGGCGGCTGGATCCAGGTTCGCGATTCGGTGAAGCGCAAGCTGCCGGCCGATGTGCCGCTGCCGGGCAAGTTCCGTGAGAACGGTTCCGCCGGCGGGTCCCAGGTCGACGCGGCCCCCGAGGCTCCGGCGTCCGAGGAGAACGCGTGATGAAACTCGATATCACCACGCTCGACGGCGGCTCCGCCGGCTCGGTCGAGCTCAACGAGGCGATCTTCGGCCTTGAGCCGCGCGCCGACATCCTGCAGCGCATGGTGCGCTACCAGCTCGCCAAGCGGCGCGCCGGCACCCACGCGGTCAAGAACCGCTCGGATGTCGATCGCACCTCGAAGAAGCTGTACAAGCAGAAGGGCACCGGTAACGCCCGCCACGGCGCCGCGTCCGCTCCGCAGTTCCGCGGCGGCGGCCGGGCCTTCGGTCCGGTGGTGCGCGACCACGGCCACGACCTGCCCAAGAAGGTCCGTGCGCTCGCCCTCAAGCACGCCCTGTCGTCGAAGGCCAAGACCTCGACCCTGATCGTCGTGGACGATATCAAGGTCGATAGCCACAAGACCAAGGCGATGATCGAGCGCTTCGAGAAGCTCGGCCTGTCGAGCGCACTGATCATCGGCGGCTCGGAAGTCGACGAGAACTTCGGTCGCGCCGCCCGCGCCATCCCGAAGATCGACGTGCTGCCCGTGCAGGGTGTCAACGTCTACGACATCCTGCGCCGCGACACGCTCGTGCTGACGCGCGCCGCCGTCGACGCGCTGGAGGAGCGTTTCAAATGAGTGCCGATCCGCGCCACTACGATGTGATCGTCTCCCCCGTCATCACGGAGAAGGCGACCAATCTCACCGAGCAGAACAAGGTTGTCTTCCGGGTTGCCCCGAAGGCTACCAAGCCGCAGATCAAGGAAGCGGTCGAGCGTCTGTTCGACGTCAAGGTCACGGGCGTGAACACGCTCACGACCAAGGGCAAGAAGAAGTTCTTCCGCGGGCAGCGCGGGCAGCGTTCGGACGTGAAGAAGGCGATCGTGACCCTCGCCGAGGGTGATTCGATCGACGTCACGACCGGCCTCTGAGACTTGAAGCGTTAGGATCAAGCCGATGGCCTTGAAGACATTCAAACCGGTCACGCCGAGCCTGCGCCAGCTCGTGCTCGTCGACCGCCGTGAGCTCTACAAGGGCAAGCCGGTAAAGGCGCTGACCGAGGGCAAGAGCTCCTCGGGCGGACGCAACAACCTGGGCCGCATCACCGTCCGCTTCCGCGGCGGTGGCCACAAGCGGGTCCTGCGCAACGTCGACTTCAAGCGTCGCGAGAACCTCAACGTTCCCGCGACGGTGGAGCGGATCGAGTACGATCCCAACCGCACCGCCTTCATCGCTCTCATCACCTTCCCCGATGGGAAGCAGAGCTACATCCTCGCCCCCCAGCGCCTGTCGCCGGGCGACAAGGTGGTCGCGGGTGAGAGCGTTGACGTGAAGCCGGGCAATGCCGCCCCGATCGGCTCCATGCCCGTGGGCACCATCGTCCACAACGTCGAGCTGAAGATCGGCAAGGGCGGCGCGATCGCCCGCTCCGCCGGCAACTACGCTCAGATCGTCGGACGCGACCAGGGCTACGTGACGCTGCGCCTGAACTCGGGCGAGCAGCGCCTCGTGCACGGCCAGTGCTTCGCGAGCGTCGGTGCGGTGTCGAACCCGGACCACATGAACATCTCGCTGGGTAAGGCCGGCCGCAACCGCTGGCTCGGCAAGCGCCCGCACAACCGCGGTGTCGCCATGAACCCGGTCGATCACCCGCACGGCGGTGGCGAGGGTCGCACCTCGGGCGGCCGGAACCCGGTGACGCCGTGGGGCGTGCCGACCAAGGGGAAGAAGACCCGGTCCAACAAGCGGACCGACACCTTCATCCTGTCCAGCCGCCATAACCGCAAGAAGTAACAGCCATGGCACGTTCCCTCTGGAAAGGGCCGTTCGTCGACGGCTACCTCCTCAAGAAGGCCGACGCCGCCCGCGGCGGAAGCCGCAACGAGGTCGTCAAGATCTGGAGCCGCCGCTCCACGATCCTCCCGCAGTTCGTCGGCATCACCTTCGGTGTGCACAACGGACACAAGCATATCCCGGTCTACGTTACCGAGGAGATGGTCGGTCACAAGTTCGGCGAGTTCTCGCCGACCCGCACCTTCCCCGGTCACGCGGCCGACAAGAAGGCGAAGAGGCGCTGAGATGGGCAAGCCTGCCACCCCCCGCGCGCTCCCCGAGAACGAAGCGAAGGCCGTCGCGCGGATGCTCCGCGTGTCGCCCCAGAAGCTCAACCTCGTGGCGGCGCTGATCCGCGGCAAGAAGGTCGATACGGCCCTTGCCGACCTCGAGTTCTCCCGCAAGCGCATCGCTCGCGATGTGAAGAAGTGCCTGGAGAGCGCGATCGCCAACGCCGAGAACAACCACGACCTCGACGTGGACGATCTCGTCGTGTCCCAGGCCTTCGTCGGCAAGGCGCTCGTTCTCAAGCGCTTCCACGCCCGTGCCCGCGGTCGCGGCGCGCGCATCCTGAAGCCCTTCTCGAACCTCACGATCGTGGTTCGCGAAGTGCGCGCTGAAGCGGCCTGAGGAGACCACCATGGGTCAGAAGATCAATCCGATCGGCCTGCGTCTCGGCATCAACCGGACCTGGGATTCCCGCTGGTTCGCCGAGAAGGGCGAGTACGCCAAGCTGATGCACGAGGATGTGGCCATCCGCGCCGCCCTCATGAAGCAGCTCAAGCAGGCCGCCGTCTCGAAGATCGTCATCGAGCGCCCGCACCGGAAGTGCCGCGTCACCATCCACTCGGGCCGTCCGGGCGTGGTGATCGGCAAGAAGGGCGCGGACATCGAGAAGCTGCGCAAGCTCGTCGGCACGATGACCAAAGCCGATGTGACGATCAACATCGTCGAGGTGCGTAAGCCCGAGATCGACGCGACGCTCGTCGCCGAGTCGATCGCGCAGCAGCTCGAGCGCCGTGTCGCGTTCCGTCGCGCCATGAAGCGGGCCGTTCAGTCGGCCATGCGTCTCGGCGCCGAGGGCATTCGCATCAACTGCGCCGGCCGTCTCGGCGGTGCGGAGATCGCCCGCACCGAGTGGTACCGTGAGGGCCGCGTTCCGCTGCACACGCTGCGCGCGGACGTCGATTACGGTACCGCCACCGCCTTCACGACCTACGGGACGTGCGGCATCAAGGTTTGGGTGTTCAAGGGCGAGATCCTCGAGCACGACCCGATGGCGCAGGACAAGAAGGCCCAGGAAGAGGGTGGCCGTTCCGGCGGGCGCCGCGAGCGTGACGGTGACGACCGGGGTGGCCGCGGCCGCCGCGAGCCGTCGCACGCCTGACGCTCGATCGCGTAGAGATCTTGAGAGGCTGCCATGCTGCAACCCAAGAAGACCAAATTCCGTAAGCAGTTCAAGGGTCGCATCCATGGCGCGGCCAAGGGCGGCTTCGAGCTGAACTTCGGCCAGTTCGGCCTCAAGTGCCTGGAGCCCGAGCGCATCACCGCGCGGCAGATCGAGGCGGCCCGCCGCGCGATCACCCGCGAGATGAAGCGTCAGGGCCGGGTGTGGATCCGGGTGTTCCCGGATCTACCCGTCACCGCCAAGCCCACCGAGGTCCGCATGGGCTCCGGTAAGGGTGCCCCCGAATACTGGGCGGCCCGTGTTCATCCGGGCCGCATCATGTTCGAGGTCGATGGCGTTGCCGAGGACATCGCCCGCGAGGCCCTGCGCCTTGGAGCCGCGAAGCTGCCGGTGCGCACCCGCGTCATCCAGCGCATCGCTGATTGATAGGAAGAGATCATGAAGTCCGACCAGAGACTGTCTGATCTGCGCGCTCTGTCGGCGGATCAGCTTTCCGACGAGCTCATCAGCCTGAAGAAGGAGCAGTTCAACCTGCGCTTCCAGGGCGCGACGGGCCAACTCGAGAACGTCGCCCGGGTCCGTGAGGTCCGCCGCGACATCGCCCGTGTCCGCACGCTGCAGCGTCAGAAGACGCTGGACGCGGCCAAGGCCTGAGGAGATTCCACATGCCCAAGCGCGTCCTTCAAGGCGTCGTCGTCAGCGACAAGACCGATAAGACCATTGTCGTGAAGGTGGAGCGTCGCTTCACCCACCCGGTGATGAAGAAGACGGTTCGCCGCTCGAAGAACTACCATGCGCACGACGAGGCCAACGTGGCCAAGGTCGGCCAGACGGTGTTCATCGAGGAATCCCGTCCCTACTCCAAGACCAAGACCTGGAAGCTGGTCGAGGATCAGGCGGCGGCGGCCGAGGCTGCCGGCACGGCGGCCTGATCGATCCGGCAGGATCCAATTTCGACGCGGGCGCGAGAGCTGAGGCTTTCGCGCCCGTTTTCGTTTTTCCGTTCGCAGACCGGTCCGTGGAAAGAGCACCGCTGTCCATCAGCCTGCATTCTCCAGAGTAGGTCGTGGAGGTGCCCGGCGCCCGAGGGTATCGGGTGACAGGTTTTCCGTTTGATCGCCTTAGTTCCGCACGTCGCCGTCATCGCGAGGCGAAGCCGAAGTGATCCAGGGCGCGACCTCTCCCGAGCATGCGGAAACCTGGATTGCTTTCGCCTCGCCACGCGAGCACGGAGAGGACATCGATCGTGAGGGTGGATGTTTTCGCCTCTCGGCCGACAAGTCCGTGAAGGGCCCTGCACCGGCAAGACCCACGTCATCCGCTACATTGCCTCGAACCGTCCCGAGCGCACGACGGTCCTGATCACAGCCGAGCAGGTCACAATGCTCGGCCGCTACATGCTGCTTGCCCGCACGCTCCAGCCCAGTATCGTCGTGCCGAGGATGTCGATTGGTCGGCCGCTTCCGTGAGGGCATGAACAGCCCCAATACCGAGGTGCTGCTCAACCGTCTGCTCAACGAGACGGACGGCCTGCACGACGACGCCGACGTGCTGTTCATTCTCACCACCGATCGTCCTGAAGAGATCGAGGAGGCGCTGGTCTCACGCCCCGGTCGCGTGGACGAAGCGATCGAGATCACGAACCCGGACGCCACCTGCCGCGGTCGGCTCGCCACCCTCTACGGACAGGCCCTGGCTTTCGAGGAAGGAGCGATCGAGGCCATCGTCCCGATCGGAGGGAGCGAGCGCGGCCTTCATCAAGGAGATGGTCCGCCGCCTCGCACAAGCCGCCGTTGCCGCGGGCTCGGACAACCGGATCACGACCGCGACGGTCGAAGCTGTCCTCGGCGAAGCGGTCGGCAGCCGCAACCGCATCGGCCGCCGGATCGTCGGCCTCGCGCCCGGTCGCGTAGGCAAGCAGGCGTCGCCCTCGGACGGCTGTGATGCGATCTCTGAAGCCTCATCCCGAATGCCGGACGGGGCGTGAGAGACGCCGGCTCGCACAGGCCGCGGGAAACCCCACATCCGACCCGCCGAACGGGCCCGCAGCCACCCTGACGCAGCCGCGAGGATGAGCGCCGTCCCACCCTCAGCGCTTCTTCTTCGGATCGCGGTTGCCTGCCGCGCGGATCAGGCCAGCGAGGCCCGCCTCGATCACCATCTCGGCGGCCTCGGAGGGTGAGAGCCAGCGCGCCTCGCGCTGTCCTCGCTCGGGGAACTTCTTGAGCTGCTTGCGCACCTCGAGCGGGAATACCGTCACCTGGCAGAGCACCGCATCGCGGTTTTTCAGGCGCTTCTCGTAGAGATAGAAACCAATCGGGCGCTTGCCGACGCGGCCGACAATGCCGGCCTCCTCGTAGGCCTCGCGGGCGGCCGCCTCGAACGGCTTGCGCCCCTTCATCGGCCAGCCCTTCGGGATGATCCAGCGCCGCGTCTCGCGGGAGGTGACGAGCAGCACTTCCGTTCCGCCCTCAGGCGTCCGGCGCATCGGCAACACGCCGACCTGGGGCCGCGCTTCGCGGCTGCTCTCGATCGGGCCGGCCGTCATACTTCTGAAACGCCCTGCGGCCGGCGCAGTTCGCGCTCAGCGTTTGCCTCCGGGCCTGTCCCGATCGGGCCAAGACAAGGCCAAACTTCCTTGAAGGATTGATGACGGGGAGGCACGTCGCTGCGATCGAAGCTGCCGTCGCCTTTCAGCTCTGAGCGACAAGGGTCACTACCGGAAGCAGGGGCTGTAACTCAATCGAAATTTAACCGGCAAAGGGACTCGACGCGCGCGGTCTCCGGCGATCAACTCGCGGTCGACAGGTTCTCGATGAGTGCGTTCAGATCGGCCCGCATGGCCTGGATCTCCGGCTCCGACATGTTCAGCTGGCACATGACGGATTGGCGGACGGCGATTGCCTCCGAGCGGAGCGCCCGGCCCTGATCGGTCAAAGCAATCTCCACCTCCCGCTCGTCGGACTGACGGCGGCTGCGATTCAGCAGCCTGCTCGTTTCAAGCCGCTTGAGGACGGGCGTGAGTGTGCCGGAATCCAGGCGCAAGCGTCGGCCGATCTCGGAGACGGTAATGCCGTCGTTCTCCCAGAGCACGAGCAGGACGAGATATTGCGGGTAAGTCAGCCCCATCCGTTCGAGCATCGGCCGGTACGACTTCGTCATCCGGTGAGCCGCAGCGTAGAGCGCGTAGCAGAGCTGGTTGTCGAGCAGCAGCGGATCCCTCAGCACCTCTGCGCTCTCATTGGGAGCATTCACGGTTCACATCCTGCCGTTCGACAACGCCTTCCGGCCGGCCACACCAGGAAAAGGGGCGCCTACCTGCCAGTGATCTTCAACCCTGCCGCGCTTCCCGACGATAACGGATGCAAGCCGGCAAGGCATATGCACAATTGTCCCAGTGCCCGCGTCCCGGTGTTTTCTCCACCGCCGGTTCGGACTCTCGTTCTTACCTCTCTTGGGCGAACACGCAAAAAGGCGGCCCTGAGGCCGCCTTTCGCACGTGTCGCATTGTCACCGGATCTGCCGCGCATCGCGGCAGGAGACGAGCTCAGGCGGCGTCGCCAGTCTCGACCGCGGTCGGGCCGGAATCCTTGCCGCGGGCATCGACGTCGCGGTCCACGAACTCGATGACGGCCATGGGAGCGTTGTCGCCGTAGCGGAAGCCCGCCTTCATGATGCGGCAGTAGCCGCCCGGACGCGACTGGTAGCGCGGCCCGAGCACCGTGAAGAGCTTCTTGACCATGTCGGCGTCACGGATCTGCGCCATGGCGAGGCGGCGAGCATGGATGCTGTCGGTGCGGCCAAGCGAGATCAGCTTCTCGACGACCGGACGCAGATCCTTGGCCTTCGGAAGAGTCGTGACGATCTGCTCGTGCTTGATCAGCGCGGCGGACATGTTGGTGAACATCGCCTTCCGATGCTCGGCGGTACGGTTAAAGCGGCGACCGCGATAGGCGTGACGCATGGTGGCTGGTCCTTCTCAGTCACGGCCGCCGTGCCACGGTACGGCCGAGTGCCCTAAGGCTGTTTTCAAGAATCCGCATAACCCCGCGGCGGGATTTTTGTAGAAGTGCCCGCCCCGGCTTCGCTGGGGCGGGAGGTCGAGCCGACGCATTTCGCGCTGGATCGGATCGGCCAAGCAAGCGACGCCGTGCCGCGCCGCCAAGTTCGACCCGGGGCAGACCTCGCCCGCTCAGTAGTGCTCTTCGAAGCGCTTGGCGAGATCCTCGATGTTCTCCGGCGGCCAGCCGGGAACGTCCATGCCGAGGTGCAGGCCCATGCCGGCGAGCACTTCCTTGATCTCGTTGAGCGACTTGCGGCCGAAGTTCGGCGTGCGCAGCATCTCGCCCTCCGACTTCTGAATGAGGTCGCCGATATAGACGATGTTGTCGTTCTTCAGGCAGTTCGCCGAACGGACCGACAGCTCCAGCTCGTCCACCTTCTTGAGCAGCGCCGGGTTGAAGGGGAGCTGCGGCGCGAGCGGCGCGGCCTCTTCCTTGCGGGGCTCCTCGAAGTTCACGAAGACCTGGAGCTGATCCTGGATGATGCGGGCGGCATAGGCCAGCGCATCTTCCGGCGAGACGGCACCGTTGGTCTCGACCGTCATGGTCAGCTTGTCCTTGTCGAGATCCTGGCCCTCACGGGTGGTCTCGACGCGGTAGCTGACCTTGGTCACCGGCGAGTAGAGCGCATCGACCGGGATCAGGCCGATCGGCGCGTCCTCGGGGCGGTTGCGGTCGGCCGGGACGTAGCCCTTGCCAGTGGCGACGGTGAATTCCATGCGGATCTCGGCCCCGTCGTCCAGGGTGCAGATCACGAGGTCGGGATTCAGGATCTGGATGTCGCCGACGGCGCCGATATCACCCGCGGTGACGAGGCCGGGGCCCGTCTTGCGCAGGGTCATGCGCTTGGGCTGGTCGGTCTGCGAGCGAATGGCGATGGTCTTGATGTTGAGGACGATGTCGGTCACGTCCTCACGCACGCCGGGGATCGACGAGAACTCGTGCAGCACGCCGTCGATCTGCACCGAGGTGACCGCGGCGCCCTGAAGCGAGGAGAGCAGCACGCGGCGCAGGGAGTTGCCGAGGGTCGTGCCGAAGCCGCGCTCCAGCGGCTCGGCCACGACGGTGGCGACCCGCTTGGGATCGTCGCCGGCGGAGACCTGCAGCTTGTTCGGCTTGATGAGCTCTTGCCAGTTCTTCTGAATGACCACGGTCCTACCTCTTGCCAAACCTGCGCCGCCGGCGTCCCGGAAGGCGCTTCGGCCGGTCCTCAAATGCTCTGAGAGCATCCGGACCGGTCCCAAAAATCACTGCTGCTCGCCCGCCACCCAGAGGGCGGGGACGAAGCTGTAGCCCTCACGGTCGCGAGCCACATATCCGAACGCCGGGAACTCGAGATGCGAGCCGGCGATGAAGGTCTTCTCGATCGCCACCTCGTCGAGCACGCGCTTGCGAGTGGCGCAGGCCTGATCTCCGTCGACGTCGAAGGCGACACCCGCTTCCGGCTGCTTGAACTGGATCGCCGGCATATGCACCACGTCCGTCCACATCAGCAGGGACTTGTCCCCCGATACAATCCGCATGCCGCAATGCCCCGGCGTATGGCCGGGCAATGGCACGGCGGTGATGCCAGGGACCAGCTCGCCGCCCTCATGCTTGCGCAGCCGGGCGGCATAGGGTGAGACAGCCTTGCGGGCGTTCTCGAAATACGGCTTCGCCTCGTCCGGCGCCCGCGACAGCGCCTCGTCGGGAAGCCAGTGCGCAGCTTCCGTCGTGTGCATCACGAGCTCCGCGTTCGGATAGGCCGCGGTTCCATCCTCCTTGATGAGCCCGCCCGCATGGTCGGGATGGAGGTGGGTGAGGAGCACGGTCTCGATCTCCTCCGGCTTCACGCCGGCGAGAGCGAGCGCGGCCGGCACCCGGCCCATCGTGGCGGGGCCGAGATGGCCGTAGCCCGAATCGATCAGCACCGGCTTGCGGCCGGCGCCGGTGACGAGGAAGGCGTTGAGCGTGACGACCGGAGCCTGGGAACGGAAGCCCGCACGCTGGAGCGCGCCGGCCTCCTCCTTGGAGATACCCGTGACGAGATCGAGGGAGCCCTGAAACCAGCCGTCGTTGAGCGCGGTGACCGTGAGGTCGCCGAGGTTCCAACGCAGCGCGCCGGGAAGGGGCTTCGATCCGTCCGCCATGGGCTTCTCCGTCCGAGGGGGCTCCGGTGTCGTCCGATCAGACGCGGCGGCGCTTGCGCGGGCGGCAGCCGTTGTGCGGGATCGAGGTGACGTCGCGGATCGAGGTCACGGTGAAACCAGCGGCCTGGAGCGCGCGCAGCGCCGACTCGCGGCCCGAACCGGGACCGGAGACCTCGACCTCGAGGGTGCGCATGCCGTGCTCGGAAGCCTTGCGGCCAGCATCCTCGGCGGCGACCTGGGCTGCGTACGGGGTCGACTTGCGCGAGCCCTTGAAGCCCATCGCGCCGGCAGACGACCAAGAGATCGTGTTGCCCTGCGCGTCGGTGATGGTGATCATCGTGTTGTTGAACGAGGCATTCACGTGCGCCACGCCAGAGACGATGTTCTTGCGTTCGCGGCGGCGGACGCGGGTCGGTTCCTTGGCCATCTTTTTCTCGCTGGTCCTTCAATCACGCCCGTAACACCAGGCGCTCGGGATTCTTTTGTCACCTGGGCGCGGCTGCCGTGCAGCACCGTCCCGATCAACCGACGACGCCGAGTGACAGCCGACGCGACGGAGAGAAGGCCGAGCCAAGCACGGCCTTCCGATGCCAGATATTACTTCTTCTTGCCGGCGATCGGCTTCGCCTTGCCCTTGCGGGTACGGGCGTTGGTGTGGGTACGCTGGCCGCGGACGGGGAGCTGCTTGCGGTGACGCAGGCCGCGGTAGCAGCCGAGATCCATCAGGCGCTTGATGTTCATCGAGACTTCACGCCGCAGATCGCCCTCGACGAGGTAATCACGGTCGATGGTCTCGCGGATCTGGAGCACCTCGGCGTCGGTGAGCTGGTTCACCCGGCGCTCGGCCGGGATGCCGACCTTCTCGGTGATCTCCTCGGCCTTCTTCGGGCCGATGCCGTGGATGTACTGGAGCGCGATGACGACGCGCTTGGCGGTCGGGATGTTGACGCCTGCGATACGGGCCAAGATGATCTCTCCATGTGGCGGGCCGCTCGGCCTGCCATCACACAAGGATAAGCGCGCGTCCGGTGGAGGCCGGCCCCTGCACGCCCGCCCGAAACGACAAATCGGTCCGCAAGCAGCCTCTCAGAGGTGCCTCGAACCACATCCCGTTTGGACGAAGGGGGTCCGCCTAGCGCGGGGCCGCTGACTTGTCAACGCTTTGCAAACCGGAATGCACTTCGGGGCCGCCGGCCGACCAGCCATGCACGGGAAGACATGAGAAAGCCCGCCCCGTCGAAACGGCGGCGGGCTTCAAGATCGTCGCTCGTCGGTGGCCTCAGGAGGCGGCCGTTTCGCGGAAACCGTCGAGCAGGCGGGTCACCTCTGCCGTGACGTCATCGATCGGCTTCATGCCGTCGATCTTCCGCAACAGGCCGGTTCCGGCGTAGTGGTCCGAGAGCGGCGCCGTCTGCTTCCTGTAGGCGTCGAGGCGCGTCTTGAAGACTTCCGGCGTGTCGTCCTTGCGCACCGGTTGTCCGCGGGCGGCGGTCTCCTCAGCACGCTTGGCGATGCGGCCGACCAGGGCGTTTTCGTCCACGACGAATTCCACCACCGCGTCGAGAGCGATGCCCTTCTCCGCCAGCATGGCATCGAGAGCCTTGGCCTGCTCAACCGTCCGCGGGAAGCCGTCGAGGATGAAGCCGTTCTTGGCGTCCGCCTCCTCGATGCGGTCGGCGACGATCCCGACCACGACCGCGTCCGGCACGAGGCCGCCGCTCTCCATGATCGACTTCGCCTCCAGTCCCACCGGCGTCCTGGCGGCCACCGCCGCGCGCAGCATGTCGCCCGTCGAAAGCTGCGGAACGCGGTAGCGCTCCACGATACGCTCGGACTGCGTGCCCTTCCCCGCTCCCGGCGGTCCGAGCAGAATGATCCGCATAGCGTCTCCCCGTCCTCAAGGCCCGGCGCCGGGCTCGTTCTTCATGGGCGGCGCGCCTGCCTTCTACAGGCCGCGCCGTCGTCACACCGCTGTGATGCGCAATTCCGGCTCGCGCGTCCACCGAACCTTTGTCGAAGGCTGCCCTGTTGTCGGCCTTCTCAGCGGCGGCGAGTGGTGGAGGCACCGCGCAGCTTCGCCTTCTTCACGAGGCCCTCGTACTGGTGCGCCATCAGGTGCCCGTGGATCTGCGCCACCGTGTCCATGGTGACCGAGACCACGATCAGGAGAGAGGTGCCGCCGAAGCCGAGAGCGGCCGAGGTATAGGAGGCCACGATCTCCGGCACGAGGCACACGAAGGTCAGGTAGGCCGCGCCGATCACCGTGATGCGGGTCAGCACCTTGTCGATGAAGGCGGCGGTGCGCTCGCCGGGGCGGATGCCGGGGATGAAGCCACCCTGCTTCTTCAGGTTGTCCGCGGTTTCCTGCGGGTTGAAGACGATCGCCGTGTAGAAGAACGTGAAGAAGATGATCAGGCCGGCATAGGCCACCATGTAGAGCGGCCGACCGTGGCCGAGATAGGCCGTCAGGGTGCCCAGGATGCCGGTCGAGCCTTGGCTGGCCGAGAAGCTCGCGACGGTGGTCGGCAGCAGCAGCAGCGAGGAGGCGAAGATCGGCGGGATCACGCCCGACGTGTTGAGCTTGAGCGGCAGGAACGAGGACTGCCCCTCGTACATCCGGTTGCCGACTTGGCGCTTCGGGTAGTTGATCAGGAGCCGGCGCTGGGCGCGCTCCATGAACACGATGAAGTAGATCAGCGCGATCGCCGCGATGCCGGCTCCGAGTAGGATAGCAGGCGAGAGCGCGCCGGTGCGGGTCAGTTCCAGCGCTCCGAAGATCGACGCCGGCAGATGGGCGACGATGCCCGCGAAGATGATGAGCGAGGAACCGTTGCCGATGCCGCGCGAGGTGATCTGCTCGCCGATCCACATCAGGAACAGCGTGCCGCCGGTCAGCGTCACCACGGTCGAGAGGACGAAGAACGGGCCCGGATTGATGACCGCGTTCGAGCCCTGCAGGCCGAAGGCGATTCCCCAGGACTGGACCAGCGCCAGCACCACCGTGAGGTAGCGGGTGTACTGGTTGATGACCTTGCGGCCCGACTCGCCCTCCTTCTTCAGCGCCTCGAGGCTCGGCACGACCGAGGTCAGGAGCTGAACGATGATCGAGGCCGAGATGTAAGGCATGATGTTGAGCGCGAAGACCGCCATGCGCTCGACGGCACCGCCGGAGAACATGTTGAACATGCCGAGCACGCCGCCGGCCTGGTTCTGGAAGTTCCGCGCGAACTGCTCGGGATCGATGCCGGGGATCGGGATGTAGGTGCCGAGCCGAAAGACGATGAGCGCGCCCAGGGTGAACCAGATGCGCTTCTTGAGCTCGTCGGCCTTGGCGATGGCGCCGAAATTCAG
This sequence comes from Methylobacterium sp. R2-1, assembly GCF_014191355.1. Lineage (GTDB taxonomy): Bacteria > Pseudomonadota > Alphaproteobacteria > Rhizobiales > Beijerinckiaceae > Methylobacterium. The sequence continues at coordinate 205,637 of NZ_JACHWM010000014.1, read as the reverse complement.
GTTGGCGGCGAGCTGCTCGGCGGCTGAGGCCATGTCATTGATCCCGGAAAATGCCGTCGGGACGCGTCTCGAGCGGTCCCTGAAAGCGAAAGCGGCGGCCGCGTGCGAGCACGGGCCGCCGCTTCGGCGTTCGACTTAATCGTGGTGTCAGGCGGACGCAACCGCGCCTTCAGCCGCGCCGCGATGGGCGACGCCGGCGGCGAAGGTCGTGGTCACCGAACCGCCGGCCTTCTCGACGGCCTCGACAGCCGACTTGGAGGCGCGGGTCACCTCGAAGCTGAGCTTCGAGGTCAGCTCGCCGACGCCGAGCAGCTTCACGCCGTCGCGGGCCCGGGCGATGATGCCGGCCTTCACCAGCGCATCGACCGTCACGGGGGCATTGGCGTCGAGCTTGCCGGCATCCACCGCCGCCTGGACGCGACCGAGGTTCACCTCGTTCAGGTCGTGGGCATGGATGTTGTTGAAGCCACGCTTCGGCAGGCGACGATGCAGCGGCATCTGGCCGCCCTCGAAGCCCTTGATGGACACGCCGGTCCGGGCCTTCTGACCCTTCACGCCGCGGCCACCGGTCTTGCCTTTACCGGAGCCGATGCCCCGGCCGACGCGCATCCGGTTCTTGGTCGCGCCTTCGTTGTCGCGGATCTCGTTGAGCTTCATGGTGGAGCCCTCCTCACGCCGCGGCGTCATCGAGGACGCGCACGAGGTGCGCGACCTTGCGGATCATGCCGCGGACCGAGGGAGTGTCCTCCAGTTCGGCGACGCGGTGCAGCTTGTTCAGCTTGAGGCCGATCAGCGTCGCGCGCTGGGAGGCCTCACGGCGGATCGGCGAGCCGATCTGCTCGATGCGGACAGTCTTGGTTGCCATGCTGCCCTCCCTTACGCGACAGCCGCTTCGGAGCTGTCGGCCGGGTCGGCATCGCGGCGACGGGCCTGGAGGGCCGACACCTTGAGACCGCGACGGGCCGCGACCGAGCGCGGGCTGTCCTCGTTCTTGAGCGCGTCGAAGGTGGCGCGCACGAGGTTGTAGGGGTTGGACGAGCCGAGCGACTTAGCGACGACGTCCTGCATGCCGAGCGTCTCGAACACGGCGCGCATCGGACCGCCGGCGATGATGCCGGTGCCCTGCGGGGCCGCACGGAGGATCACCTTGCCGGCGCCGTGGCGGCCGTTGACGTCGTGGTGCAGGGTACGGCCCTCGCGGAGCGAGACCCGGATCAGGCCGCGCTTGGCGGCCTCGGTCGCCTTGCGGATCGCCTCCGGCACCTCACGGGCCTTGCCGTGGCCGAAGCCGACGCGGCCCTTCTGGTCACCGACGACGACGAGCGCCGCGAAGCCGAAGCGACGGCCACCCTTCACCACCTTGGCGACGCGGTTGATGTGGACGAGCTTGTCCACGAACTCGCTGTCGCGCTCCTCGCGGTCGTCGCGGCGACGACCCTCGCGTTCACGTGCCATATTCTTTTCCTGTTATCTCACTGACGCGGATCGGAAAGACCCGCTCGCTCGATGTGCCGCCCTCCCCACGAGGGGGAGGGGGGAACGCGTCTTAGAAGTCCAGGCCACCCTCACGTGCGGCGTCGGCGAGAGCCTTGACGCGGCCGTGGAAGATGTAGCCCGAGCGATCGAAGACGACCTTGGTGACGCCCGCAGCCTTGGCACGCTCGGCGACGAGCTTGCCGACCGCCTCGGCCGCCGCCTTGTCGGCGCCGGTCTTGAGGCTGGCCTTGAGATCCTTGTCGAGGCTGGACGCGGCAGCGAGCGTGCGGCCCGCGGCGTCGTCGATAACCTGGACGTAGATCTGCTTGGATGAGCGGAACACCGACAGCCGCGGACGGCCGTTGGCGGTGGCTTTGAGGGCCCGACGGACCCGCGCCTTGCGGCGCAGGAGGGCTTCGTTCTTGTTCGACATGATCGCCCCCCTTACTTCTTCTTGCCTTCCTTGCGGAAGATGAATTCGCCAGCGTACTTGACGCCCTTGCCCTTATAGGGCTCGGGACCGCGGTACTCGCGAATCTCCGCCGCGACCTGACCGACGCGCTGCCGGTCGATGCCCGACACCACGATCTCCGTGGGCTTGGGCGTCACGATCGTGATGCCGGCCGGGATTTCGTACTCGATGTCGTGGCTGTAGCCGAGCGAGAGCTTGAGCGCCTTGCCGGCCATCGCGGCGCGATAGCCGACGCCGGTGATCTCCAGCTTCTTCTCGAAGCCCTTCGAGACGCCCTCGACGAGGTTCGCCACCTGGGCGCGCGAGGTGCCCCACAGAGAGCGGGCCTGCTTCGTCTGGTCCTTGGGCTGCACCGAGACGGCGCCGTCCTTGAACTCCACGATGACCTGGGGCGGGACGACGAACTGGAGTTCGCCCTTCGAGCCCTTCATCTTCACCGTCTGACCCGTAACCGTGGCGGTGACGCCGGACGGGACGGGGACGGGCTTCTTGCCTACGCGAGACATGTCGCTGTCCTCCGGATCAGAACACCTTGCAGAGCACTTCACCGCCGACGTTGCGCTCGCGCGCCTCGTGATCGGCCATGACGCCCTGCGGGGTCGAGATGATGGTAACGCCGAGACCGTCGGCGACGCGCGGCAGCTCGCCAACCGACGAGTAGACGCGGCGACCGGGCTTCGAAACGCGCTTGATCTCCCGGATGACCGGGCGACCATCGTAGTACTTGAGTTCGATCTGGAACTCGGTGCGGCCGTTGCCGAGATCCGCCACGGCGTAGTCGCGGATGTAGCCCTCGGACTTCAGCACGTCGAGAACCGAGGCGCGCAGACGCGAGCCGGGGGTCTGGACGACGTTGCGGCGACGGCTCTGGCCGTTGCGGATGCGGGTGAGCATGTCACCCACGGGATCGTTCACCATGGATGCCTCCCCTTACCAGCTGGACTTCACGAGGCCGGGGATGAGACCCCGGTTGCCGAGCTCACGCAGAGCCACGCGCGAGATGCCGAGCTTACGGTAGTAGGCCCGCGGACGGCCGGTCATCTCGCAGCGGTTGCGGATGCGGGTGGCCGACGAGTTGCGCGGCAGTTCCGCGAGCTTCAGGCGCGCCTCGAAGCGCTCCTCCATCTCACGGGACTCATCGTTGGCGATGGCGAGGAGGGCCTTACGCTTCTCGGCGAAGCGCTTCACCAGTTCCTTGCGGTGGTTGTTCTTCTCGACTGAGCTTTTCTTAGCCATGTCTGTCTCCAGTGTCCGCGTCTAAGCGACGTTGCCGCCGCTTACTGCCGGAACGGGAATTTGAAATGGGCGAGGAGAGCCTTGGCCTCTTCGTCCGTGGTGGCGCTCGTCTGAACGACGATGTCCATGCCCCAGGTCTGCTCCGCCTTGTCGTAGGAGATCTCCGGGAACACGAGGTGCTCCTTGAGGCCCATGGCATAGTTGCCGCGGCCATCGAAGGAACGCGGGTTCAGGCCGCGGAAGTCGCGAACGCGCGGCAGCGCGATCGTGATCAGGCGGTCCATGAACTCGTACATGCGAGCCTTGCGCAGGGTCACCTTGCAGCCGATCGGCATGCCCTCGCGGACCTTGAAGGTCGCGATCGCCTTGCGGGCGCGGGTGATGACCGGCTTCTGGCCGGCGATGAGCGCGAGGTCGCCCGCCGCAACGGTGGCCTTCTTCGAGTCCGCGGTGGACTCGCCGACGCCCATGTTGATGACGATCTTCTCGATCTGCGGGACCTGCATCGGGTTCTTGTACCCGAACTGCTCGATCAGCTTCTGCCGGACGACCTCGTCGTAGTGCTTGCGCAGACGCGGGACGTAGGCGTTCTTGTCGGCCTCAGCCATCGATCTGATCCCCCGTGGTCTTGGCGAACCGGACCTTGCGTCCGTCTTCGAGGATGCGGAAACCCACGCGGGTCGGCTTACCGTTCACGTCCTGAAACGCGAGGTTGGAGAGCTGGATGGCAGCCTCCTTCGAGATGATCCCGCCCTCGGCGTTCTGCGTCTGCTTCTGGTGCTTCTTCACCAGGTTGACGCCGCGCACGAAGGCCTTGCCGTCCTTCGGCATGACCTGGATGACCTCGCCGGAGCGACCCGCGTCGCGACCGGTGAGAACGACGACCGTGTCGCCCTTCTTGATCTTGGCGGCCATCACAGCACCTCAGGAGCGAGCGAGATGATCTTCATGTGGTTGCGGGCGCGCAGCTCGCGCGGCACCGGCCCGAAGATGCGGGTGCCGACCGGCTCCTTCTGATTGTTGATCAGAACGGCGGCGTTCTTGTCGAAGCGGATCACCGAACCGTCGGCGCGCTTCACGTCCTTGGCCGTGCGCACGACGACCGCCTTCATGACGTCGCCCTTCTTCACGCGGCCGCGCGGGATCGCCTCCTTGACGGAGACGACGATGATGTCGCCGACGCCGGCATACTTGCGCTTCGACCCGCCGAGTACCTTGATGCACATCACGCGGCGCGCACCCGAATTGTCGGCGACGTCCAGATTCGTCTGCATCTGGATCACGGGAGTGACCTTTCCTTGTTTCAGGCGGGTTTCCGCACACGGACGGTATTGCCCGGCGGACGACGCCTGATGGGGATCTGATGTCCCCGGCTCATGTGAGAGACCGCGCTATCGGCGTGGAAACGCCGGCGCGGTCACCGCGTACGAAGGGATGCGAACATCCCAAGGACTGTCGCGAAGGCGTGCCCGATACTACGGACGCGTGCGGCGTGCAAGCCTGGAGTGATGCGAAATCGCGTGGCGATCCCGGCCGGCGGGCCGCACGCGGTGGGGTTTCAAGGGTGAAATGTGCCGGCGCGGACGCCGGCTGAAACCCTGCCATACGCCCTTGCGGATGCTGCGACGGCGTCGTCCGCGTGGGGTCGTCGCGGAGCGGGTGATGCGGATTGAGCTGGTTCGGTTGCGCCGGTCGGTGGCTGTCGTCAGCAGCCCTTGCAGATCGAGCCCATGGTCTTGTTCATCTTGGCATCCCAGGCCTTGTCGCGCGCCTGCGCGGCGCGCTGGGCCTTGAGCATCTGGTCCTGGGAGGCCGGAGACACTTGGCCCTGCGGAGCGCCCGGCGCCGGCGGCTTGGTCTGCCCCGTCGTCGTGACCGTGCGCCCGGTCGGGCTGAGCCGGGTATCGCCCGCATCCTGGCCGAGGGCCGGGACGGCGGCCATGAGGCCGGTGAGCAGGAGGGCGGAGACGGCGATCGGGCGACGCATGGCTTCTCAATCACTCCCTGGCGCGGGCCACCGGTGCCGACGGGCCCGGGCAGGCACAGTGTGGCGCGAAGGATGACCTCCGACTCGACATCGGGGCGACGTCCCTGCCGCGCGCCTGAGCGATCTAGTTGACACCGGTGCGCGCCGGCCGCAAGCGGCGCGGCGGCGATGCGTCGGCCGGTCCCGTGCGGAGACGCACCCGCGCTCTCGAAGGCGTCTCTCGGATACCGCCTCCGTCCTCGCCTCGATCCGCGGGGGCCCTCAATACGTCTCGGGCTGGGCGTCGGCCACCGTGTTGGCCTTCGAGTAGCTCGTCCGCGGCCGCCCGGTCGGATCCTCGAAGGAGCCCGCCCAGAGGCCGAGGCGCTTGCCCCATGCGACGGTCTCTGCGCCGACATAGGCAGCCTTTCCGCCCCGTTCGGCCATGGCGAACCCCTTCTCGGCCATCCAGGCGCTCAAATCCTCTTTGTCCCGGTGGCAGACGGAGAGCGCACGGCCGTAGCTGTCCGTCTCGCGGATCTGGCAGGTGACGGTCGCGTCCTTCAGGTGCGCTGCGAGCGCCTGGGCCGACGAGGCGCCGCAGGCGTAATTCTGGCCCTTGGCGTTCAGGCAGGTCTGCTTGAGGCTTGGCGCCGCCACGCCGTAGAGGCCGATTATGCGGCCGCCCACGACCAGCGTGTCGCCGCTCAGGATCCGCGGTCGCCCGCTCACGCTCTCGCTGGCGTGAGAAGGGCTGATGTCGCGCGCGCCGGCTGCGGCGAGGAGGATGAAGCTGAGGCCGAGTAATCCCGTTCGTCTCATCGAAACACCATGGGTTTCCGACGCTTCCCTGCGGAGGTGCCGGCCGGTTGCTCTGCCGAAGTCTGTCACGTGTCTGTCCTCCACGTGTCCGACCAAGCGCTCAATCTCCCCGGCGCCGAGCTTCTGCCGGGGAGCGAGCCTATGTCGGAAAACCTAAAGCAGGGCTTATGCCCATTTCGTGGCCGGCGGCATGTCGTGGCGTCATGCCGGTGCCGCATCGCTCGTCGCAGGCCGGCCTCGCCGGCTGACAGCTCGGTTACGGCCCCTCAACCAAGAGCCGCGGTTCCGGCGCGTTCGGACAACGATTGTATCGGCCGCCTCTGTCGGAGCGGCGCGTCAACCCTATCCTCCGCGTCGCCGGCCGATGCGTCCGCCGGTCGCCCGCGCCCACCGGACGGCAATGCCCCCAAACCGTTCGGTGAGCGCGAGCGTTGAGGGGGGGTCTCCGACGCGCCGCCTTCCGGTCCAGAGGCTTGCGAGACCTGATCCGCGTCCGCGCTCTTGCTCACACGCCCGACCGGCACGGAGATCCAGCGCACGACCAGCCCCGTGCCACCGCGCGCGATGTGCCGGTCCAGGCGACGACGGGCCCATGAGGGCAGGTTCTCGAAATCAAACATCACCGCTGCCGATACTGGTCTTCGCTCCCCTGGGGCGGGGAAAGTGCAGATCGGCGCTGAGTGTGAAGGCAATAAGGCGCAATCAAGGGCGTCTTGGTGGGGTTTCGTGCAGGATCATGGCGCTGAAATCGCCGATGCCCTGATCTGCGCGTTGAACCTCTGCGTGCCTCGTCGGAACTGGACGGATCGAGGCAGGTGGATCGTCTCAGCCTCACCGCCGATCTGTCCGCGCCAGGCGAGGCAGGTCAAGCGTGGCGGGACGAGGGGGGCGCCGCGATGTCGACAACGCGGCCTCTCCGAACGGGAGTGGCGCTGGCGGCGTTGGCAGGAATCGAGGCCGGGCGCGTGCCCGCCTGGGGCGAGGAGACAGGCAGGGTGGCGGAGAACTTGGCAGATCTGATGCGCGCAGCGGCGGCGGAGGCCCGGCGTCTCGCGGCCGCCTTCCCGGCGGGCGGTCGGAAGGACGACTTGCCCTGGGCGGTGATCGCCGCCTTCGATGCCGACGTGCGCGGCCATGTCGAGCGCGACCGGCGGATCGAGGACGAGCGCGACCGTGTGCTGATCGCATCCGTGACGCTGGCCGAGACGCCCGAAGATGCCGAGGCGGACGAGTGGGATCGGGCGCGCCGCGGTCTCGTCAGGGCGATCGACTACCTGGAGGAGACGGTCCTGCGCTTCGGCATCGTCAACCGCGCTGCGGCCAAGCGCGGGTACGGCCTAGCCGGCGATCCGGTTTCAGCGCCACCGAACCAGTGACAAGGCGTGGATGACACACACTTCCGCGCATCCCGATTGACATTCGGCATTGAGCGGACTCGGCCTCATACGGTAACGCTTGAACAGCAGAGGCTTGACTTGGCGCATCGATGCTACAGCCGATCGAAGCCGGCCTGAGCCGCCCCTGGTACCGGCTCACGCTGCCGGATGTGCTCGAAGCGCAGTACCGTATCGAGACGGCTCGTCAGGACGGCTTCTACGTGCAGTCCTGGCTCGCCGTCTTCACCCTGTTCAACATCCTCTCCCTCGTGATGGACCGCGAAGTCTTCGGTCCGGAGGGCTTCGTCGTGCCGCTGGCGATGACGCTCGGTGTGTTCTGCCCGGTTGCGCTGGCGGCGATCGCCTCCCTGCGGGGGCGGCCGACGATGGTGCGGATCTCCGGCGCCGTCCTCGCAACGGCGCTCGTCGACATCGTCGTCGTCCTCAACAGCGCGCGCCTCGCGCCAGCCCCGCACACCGACGTCTACATCATCATCGCCACGATCGTTCCGCTGGTGGTGGGGCTGATCGCACCGCTGCCGTTCCGGCACAGCCTGTGGTTCTGCGGCTGCTCCTTCGCCCTCTATGTCGGCCTCGTTCTGGGCCTCGGGCTGTGCACTGCGGAGCGCAGTGGCCTGCCCCTGCTGGTCTCCGGGCTGATCCTGGTGCCGCTGAAGCTCTGCTACTCGCGGGAATGGGAGGCTCGGAAAACCTTTCTGATCGGCCTGCGGGTCAAGCTTCAGGCCGAGGCGCTCGCCCGCGCCAACGCGCGGCTCACCGTGCTCTCGGAGACCGATTCGCTGACGACCCTGTCGAACCGCCGCCATTTCACCGAACGGCTGGAGGCTGCCTGGGGTCTCGCCGCCGAGCAGGATGCGTGGCTGGGCGTGATCCTCATCGATATCGATCACTTCAAGCTCTTGAACGACACGGCCGGGCATGCCGAGGGCGATCACTGTCTGGTGGCGGTAGCGGCGGCGCTCCAAGCCTCCGTCGAGGCCCATGGCGGTCTCGCGGCGCGCTACGGCGGCGAGGAGTTCGCGGTTCTGCTGCCGGGCGCCGAACCGTCCGCGGCGCGGATCGCGGGTGAAGCGATCCGAGCGGCCATCGCCGATCTCGCCATCCGCCATCCGGGGCTGTCCGCGGAAACGCCGCTGACCGTGAGCGTCGGCGTCACCGCCGCGCGGGGACGCACGCGGGATTTCGGCATCCAGGCCTCCGATCTGTTGAGGGCCGCCGATTTCGCGCTCTACGCGGCCAAGAACGAGGGCCGGAACCGTGTGGAGAGCTTCATGCCCGCCGCGAACGCGAACCGGCCGGTAGCGAGCAAGGCGCGCGCCCACACCGCTCTCCCTTCCGCCTGAAAAGGCCCGCGTTCCGAACCAAAGCGGGCGTTGCCGCGTCTTCCCGTCCGGGGCGGCCCAAGGGGCGCGCGCCGGAAGGAGTGACGAACGGATGCTGCTCGACGAGGAACGCGGGGCCGGCCCAGCGGTGGCTGGCCCGCTGACCACCCGACCCTTCGGCCCACCGGCCGGCACGGGCTCGCGGCGGCCGAGCGCGGGACTCGCCGCACCCGGCTCCGGATATTGGGCACTCGTCGGCGTTCTGGTCGGGCTCGATGCCCTCTGGCTCGCCGTCACCGGAATCGGCGTCGCTTGGCCCGGTCTCCTCGCCGTGTCCGCCGCGGTAGCCGTCCTGCTCGGGCTCGCCCTGCTGTTCAGCGCCGTCAAGCCGGAGCCGAAGCTGCGGGCCATGGCCCTGTCGAGCGCCTATCTTGCCGCCTTCACCACCGCGGCGGCCCTCCTGCACTACCTCAGCGCGACGCTGGCGTTGCCCCTCGCCGATCCTGTTCTCGCGCATGTCGAGTCGATTTTGGGATTCGACTGGCGCGGCTGGGTCGGTCTCCTCGCCGACCATCCCGGTCTGTCGCGGTGGCTGGCGCTCGCCTACCATTCGAGCGGTCCTCAGGTCGGCCTCGTCGTCATCGCCCTGAGCGCGGTGTCGCGGGTCGCTCGCCTCTGGGCCTATGCCCGCCTGTTCACGCTGGCGCTGCTCGCCTCCATCGCGGTCTCGGCCCTGTTTCCGGCGGTCGGCCCCTACGCCTTCTACGCGCCGCAGGCCTATCCGCAGGGACATCTCGAAACGGTCGGCGCCCTCTGGCATCTCGAGGCGCTGCACGCCCTACGTGACGGCACGCTGCCGACGATCGCGCTCTCGGAGATTCGCGGCCTCGTCACCTTCCCCTCCTTCCACGCCTGCCTCGCGGTCCTCACCGCATGGGCGCTCGCCCCGGTCCCGGTGATCGGACCGCTCGCCCTCCTTCTCAACGGTGCGATCATCGTCGCCACGCTCGGCGCGGGCGGGCATTACCTGCCGGACGTGCTGGCCGGGACGCTGATGGGGGTTTTTCTGGTGACGTGCCACCGCGTCCGGCATGGGCGTTCGATCGAGTCGGGACGCGGGGCGCTTGCTGTGCGGTTGAGCCGAAAGGTGGGACCGGTCTCCGGCCCACCCTCTGGGATACGCGCGATCGATGCGAGACGCTCCGCCCCGGCCGGAGGCGGGTAAGGGGAGCGCGTAAGCGACTCAGCGAAGATCGGCGAACAAGTCGAGCTGGGCCGAGGCCACCGAGCGGCGACGGGGCCGGCGTGCGACGAAGCGCGGGAGCGGGATGCCCGGCTTGCCGTAGAGGGCCACGCCGATCACGCGGGTGCGGTCCGCGCTAAGGACGATGGACGCGGTGTGCGGGCCGGACCGGGCGACTTCCTCGATGAGCGGTTCCGCGACCGGAAGCGCGGCCAGCGCGCTCACCATGTCGGACAGGCCGGCGGTCTCGATACCCATGACACGGAAGTCGAAGCTCCTGCCCGCCCAGGTGTTGCGCGCCGCGGCGGCGCGGGTCGCCGAGAACGGGTTCTCGATGAGTTTCGTGGCCGGATCGCGGAGGAACGCCGCGACGCGTTCACGCTCCGGAACGTCGGGCGCGTCGGTGAGCTGCGCGCAGAGTTGAGGCTTGGTGATCGACACCGGGCGAGGCTCGCATGGCTTGGCCGGCTGCGTCGAGCGTGGGTCCCGCAAGCCCTGTGGAGAGCGCGTTTCCGCGTCACCTCCAGCACTGCCTTATGCCCACGCAACAATCGACGGAATACGCCCGCAACGACGCCCCCTCACGGTTAACGCAACGTTTCAATGCGAAGCGACCAACCAACACCAACAGCCAAGGGGGCTCCCATGCGGTCACTCACTCTCGCCTTCACCGTCGGCATCCTCGCTGCGGGGGCTGCCTATGCTCACGGCCTCGGGTCCGAGTCGCCCGCCCAGCAGACCGCCGGCATCCTCACCTGCGTGACCAAGCCCGAGGCCAGCCTCGTGTTCGGGCGCACGCCTGTCGCGGATTGCACCTTCGCGGCGGAGCGCGGCGGCTTCCGTCAGAGCTACGTGGCGGTCTTCTCCCCGGCGGCCACCACGGCAGAGCTGGAGACCGCGCAGAAGGTGACGTGGCGGGTGCTGACCAAGGGCGGCTTCTCCCGGCCGGGCATGCTCGCCGACAATTTCACGGCGCCGCAGAGCCAGCCTGCCGCCAAGCCCGAACTGGTTGGCCGCACAGCCATTCTTCAGCTCCTCAGTCACTCCGGGCAGTCGAGCGCGAAGTTCGCTCTGGCCCAGCCTCGGGTCCAGCTCGCGGCGGCTGAGCCGGGCATGACGCGCTGAAGGGCAGGGTCTGTTTGCAGGGACGGGGATCGGGCCGGGCGGCCGGCGCCAAGCGCATGACGCTTCGAGGAGGCTGTCTCAATCCCCTGGTGCGGACGGCGGGACTCGAACCCGCACAGCCTTGCGGCCGCAAGATTTTAAGTCTCGTGCGTCTACCGGTTTCGCCACGTCCGCATCCGGGCAGCGGTAGCCGTCCGGCGGAGCCAGATCAAGCGGGCGGGCGCCAGCCGTAGATCCAGGCGTAGCGGTTACTCATACCCTCCGGCCCCAGGCGGCGCATCACCGTGTCCCGGGCGAAGCCGATCAGGCGGCCGGCGTGATAGACGCGGCCGTTGCGGCGGGCGGCCCGCTGCACCGCGCGCACGCGGGGCTGGCGCACTGCGGCGTAGGCCGCCAGCGCCTCGGGCACGCTCGCCTGGGCCGACAGGCTCGCCGCCAGCACCGCCGCGTCCTCGATGGCGAGCGCCGCGCCCTGAGCCAGGAACGGCAGCACCGGATGGGCGGCGTCGCCCAGAAGCGCGATCCGGCCCCGCGCCACCGGTCGCACCGCCGGGCGGTCCACCAGCGACCACACCACCCAGGTGTCGGGCAGGCTCAGCAGCTCCGTCAGCGGACCGGCCGCGTCGGGAAAATGGTCGCGCAGGACCGCCGGATCGCCGAGCCGGCCCCAATCCTCGTCGCCCTCGCGCTCGGGGACGATCGCCACGACGTTGAGCCGTTTGCCGCCGTTGATCGGGTAATGGACCACGTGCCGCTTGCGCCCGAGCCAGAGCCCGGTCTCATTGCCTTGAAGCGCCTCGGGTGCCGCTTCGCGCGGAATCACGGCCCGCCACGCCGCTTGCCGGTGGAGCCGCAACGGGCGTGTGTCGAAGTGTCGGCGCAGGGTCGAGCGCACCCCGTCGGCGCCGACGACGAGATCGGCGCGCAGGCACTCGCTGCGGTCGCCGTCGATGCTGCGCATCGTCAGGCTGACTCCGTCCGCAGCCTCTTCGATGTCCGACACCTCGCGCCCGACGCAGAGACGGATGCCGGGGCGCCCGCGCACGGCGTCGAGCAGGATGGTTTGCAGATCGGCCCTGTGCAGCACGTAGTAGGGCGCGCCGTGGCGCTCGCGCATGCTTGGTCCGAGACGGATGCCGCCGATGACGTGGCCGGAGGCCAGCGCGCGCACCGTGACGCCCGGCGGCTCGTCACCCGCCCGGCGCAGGGCCGCGCCGAGGCCGAGGCCGATCAGCACCGCGCTGGCGTTCGGCGAGAGCTGGAGGCCGGCGCCGACCTCTGAGAACCCGGTGCGGCGCTCGATCAGCGTGACGGAATGACCGGCCGCGGAGAGCGCCAGCGCTGCGGTGAGGCCGCCGATGCCCGCACCGACGATGACGATGGAGAGCGCCGCCACGTGGGCGAAGCCTCTCAGGCCGCCTTGGGTGCCTCTGCGGGCGCCTCGTCGTGCCACACGCACTCGGCCGGCTCCGCCGTGCCCGATTTCAGCTTCGGGTCGTAGCGGAACAGGGTCGAGCAGTACTGGCAGATGATCTCGGTGTCGCTGCCCATGTCGAGAAAGACGTGCGGATGATCAAACGGCGGCAGCGCCCCGATGCACATGAACTCCTTCGAGCCCACTGCGATCACGGTCACGCCGGCCTGGTTGTGGAAGTGGGGAACCGCCTTGTCAGCCATCGCACGTCCCTGAAAACGGAGGCCGTGGTCTAGCGCGTTCGCGGCTTGAAGCCTAGGGTCCACCCCCGGCAAGCCTGACCGTGTGATGGACCGCGGAGGGTGGAATGCGGCCCGAAGCCGCCATTTGCTCCGCGCCCGCGACCGTCGCCAAACCGATGCTCTCGCTTCTTGTTTTTGCATCGTCTTTTCCGAAAGCCGGTGGTCACCTTTCGGGACGATGCTCTGGGTATCTCTCACGAAACGCCCGCCGCGCTGTCGTCGCCAAAGCGAGAACGGTCAGGGGCCGGGAGTTTTGCGTGGCGCTCTAAATTGGGAGGACGCCGACAGGCTGCTGCGGCAACCCCTCGGTGAATGGTCGGCGGATCGCTCCACCGACCATGAGACATCCTACCGGCGATCCCCCTTCCAGGCTTCTTCCGGGCGGATCGGAGTGCGGGTCGTGACCTCGACGAAATAGCCGCCCTTGGCTCGGAAATAGAAGGACCAAGCGCCGTGCGTGTCGTGCGGCGCCTGCGCCTCCCAGCCGTCCGCATGCAGGCTGGCGTGCAGGGCATCGACGGCCTCACGCGACTCAAGGATGAAACCGATGTGCAGGATGTCGAGCTGCTCGGGATAGTCGAAGCCTCTGAGCTTCTTCTCGAAATGATTGACGATCAGTACCAGCCCGTCATCGTCCTGCATGATCCCCATCACGTCGCCGCGCACGACGAGCGTGCGCAGGCCAAAGTAATGCTCGAACATCGCCCGATCGGCCTTGATGTCGTGGCTGTAGAGATTGATGTGGTTCAGCTTCATGGTCGTGCCCTTTCGTCCGAGAAACGGACACGGATCGACCTGGGCTTTCGGCAACCATGACCGATCACGCGCATGGAGGAGGCTCCATGCTGTGTCCGGCCAAGGCCAAGAGCGGCGTTACCCGCTCAAGCGTGACTGTCTCCGGGGAGACCGCAGGTTGTCACCATACCTGCATCGCTGTCTTTTTAGGCGGAACGCCATGTAGCAGAAGCCGTTGCCGCATCAAGGCGTCCCGGGCTTGTTCCGAGGGCGATCGCTTCCAAGCGATGGTCCTGGGTGAGGCGTGCGGTCGGGTTGGCGCCGGCCGTGCGGCGGCGTAAGACGGACTTCAGCTTCGAATCTCCGCCAAAGCGCCCGAATCCCATGAGCCGTGAAGAGCAAGCCGTCGCCGAAGGCGGGCGCCGCGCCCCGGAGCCGCCGATCCACGGCCCGGAAGGATTCGAGGGCATGCGCCGCGCCGGCCGCCTCACGGCGGAAGCGCTCGACCTCCTGGTCGAGGCCGCCCAGCCCGGCGTGACGACGGAATATCTCGACAAGCTCGCCTTCGAGTTCGGCATGGACCACGGCGCCTACCCGGCCTCGCTGTTCTACCGCGGCTACCGCAAGTCGATCTGCACCTCGATCAACCACGTCGTCTGCCACGGCATCCCGAACGACAAGCCCCTGCGCGAGGGCGACATCGTCAACCTCGATTGCTGCCTCATCCTCGACGGCTGGCACGGGGATTCGAGCCGCATGGCCTATATCGGCGAAGTGCCGCGCAAGGCGCAGCGCCTGTGCGAGATCACCTACGAGGCGCTGATGCGCGGCATCCGCGCAGTCAAGCCGGGCGGATCCACCAACGACATCGGCCGCGCGATCCAGACCTACGCGGAAGCCGAACGCTGCTCGGTGGTGCGCGATTTCTGCGGCCACGGACTGGGCCGCGTCTATCACGACGCGCCGACCATCCTGCATTACGTTGAGCCGAGCTACGACGTGCCGCTGAAAGCCGGCCAGTTCTTCACCATCGAGCCGATGATCAATCTCGGCCGCCCGGCGGTGAAGGTGCTCTCCGACGGCTGGACCGCGGTAACCCGCGATCGCTCGCTCTCGGCGCAGTTCGAGCACACGGTGGCGGTGACGGAAGACGGCTACGAGATCTTCACGCTCTCGCCCAAGGGCCTCGACCAGCCCAAGCCGCACGGTCTCGAGCCGCACCACGGCACGCAGGCCGACTGACGGCCAGCCGGGCGATGGTCCGCCGGAAGGCCGAACCGCCCGCCCTGCCGGGGTTCGCCGAGGCGTCGGCCCCAACCTCCGCCGAGGAGACGCCGCACTATCACGGCCACCGCGAGCGCCTGCGCGCCCGCTTCGCGGAATCCGGCGCCGACGCTCTGGCGGATTACGAACTCCTCGAACTCGCCCTATTCCGGTCGATCCCGCGGCGGGACGTGAAGCCGCTCGCCAAGGCGCTGATCCGCCGGTTCGGCTCGTTCGCCGAGGTGATCAGCGCCGAGCCCGCCCGGCTCGCCGAGGTGGAGGGCGTCAGCGCCAGCGTCGCCGCCGACTTGAAGCTGATCGAGGCTGCCGGCCGACGCTTGGCCCGCGGCGCCATTGCCGCCCGCCCGCTGCTCTCCGCGTGGAGCGCCCTGCTCGAATATCTGCGCGCCACCATGGCCTTCTCAGGCCGCGAAGAGTTCCGGGTGCTCTTCCTCGACCGGCGCAACCACCTGATCGCCGACGAGGTCCAGGGCCGCGGCACCGTCGATCACACCCCGGTCTATCCCCGCGAGGTGGCGCGCCGGGCGCTCGAACTTGCCTCCACGGCGATCATCCTGGCCCATAACCACCCCTCCGGTGACCCGACGCCGTCAGGAGCCGACATCCGCATGACGCGGGAGATCGTCTCGGTGCTCGATCCCCTCGGGATCGTCGTGCACGACCACGTCATCCTCGGCCGCGACGGCCATGCGAGCCTGAAGGGGTTGAAGCTGATCTAATGGAGCGCGGCGCCCCGTACTCGGATCAGGACGCAGACGATCCGGCCGATCTCCTCGGACGCTCCGTTCACGACGCGCGGGTGGTCGCCCGTCTGATCCGTCACGGCGCGACCGAACCGGACACCCTCATCGAGGGCGTCTTCGCCGCCTACGGACGGCCGGACGATACGGGGTTCGGCCTCTCGGCCGAGGGGCTCGCCAGCTACCGCGCGACGATCGGCGAACCCCGCTCTGTCGTGATCGGCACAGAAGCGGACCTGATCGTTTCCCGCATCGACTTCTCCGATGCCGATTGCGCGGGGCCAGGGTCGCGCGCCTATGGGGGGCCGTTGCCGTTCGGCCTGTACTTCGGCGATCCGGCCGAGGCGGTCAGCGGAAGGCTCAGCGCGAAGCCGCGGCGGAAGGGGCGCTCCGGCGATCTTCCCGGGCAGAGCCCGGTCGCCTTCGTCTGGGATTATCAGGTCGGCGACCTTCTGGTGATCGCGAAGCTGACGGCGCAGCATCGCCTCGCTGCGGTCTACATCGCTCCGCTCGACCGCCCCGCACGACAGGTGCGCGAACGCAAAGCCTCGCTCAAGGCGATGAGCGGGAGGATCGATCCCGCCTCCGCCCCGCGTATCGAGGCCCTGCGCGCGGCGATCCCGACCACCCGCTGGTGCGAGAGAGCCGCTGCGGCCGACGCAGACATGGACGAGCGCGACATCGCCGAGGCGGAAGCCCTGCTTCACCGCTATCTCGACGCGGTGAAGTCCGCCGCGGCGCGGCGCTCCGCGCCCGCCCTCCATCGCGAAACAGAGCGTCTCGTCCTCTCCCTCAATCGGCTCAATCGCCGGAACGGCTTGATCGAGACCCTGGAGCGCGACGAGCTCGGCGTCTTCATCGACGCCGTGCTGACGGAGGCCGGCTTCGAATGGAGCGAGGGCGAGGACATCACCGCGCCCTGGCGCGAATGGTGACAGCCCGCCCTCGGCATCGCCTTTTTCTCCACCTCCATCCGCAATCGACGGGGCGGCGGGGATAGGCCCGCGCGAAGCGTCCGCTACATCGATGACAGATTGTCCGGCAAACCCGCCGCCGAGCGGGTCGCGGGCCGCTGGCCGGGGCGGCCTGCCACGGCAGGTTGAGGAGATGCGGAGTTGGGCGCGCCGGAAACCTTCCGGGTGGCCTGCCTCTTGCTCCGGTCGAACGAGGCATCAGGGGGAATTGCGCGGATGGCGCTCACGGCGTTCGACGAGATGAACGGAGGCGGGGCGGGGCAGCCGGAGCAGGCCGCCGTTCGGGAGGCCTACGACATCCTCAAGGCCTGGCTCGACAAGACGCCGCCGGAGCACTTCAACACCCGCCGCAGCCAGGCCGAAATGCTGTTTCGGCGCATCGGCATCACCTTCGCTGTCTACGGTGCCAACGAATCGACCGAGCGGCTGATCCCCTTCGACATCATCCCCCGGGTGCTGACCAAGCCCGAATGGGACTTCCTGGAGCGCGGCCTCAAGCAGCGGGTCACCGCGCTCAACGCCTTCATCAATGACATCTACGGCGCGGAGGAGTGCATCAAGGCCGGAATCATCCCGCCCGACCTTATTTACCGAAACCCGCATTACCGCATGGAGATGCGGGCCTTCGACGTGCCGCACGACCTCTACGTCCACATCGCCGGCATCGACATCGTGCGCACCGGCGCGAACGACTTCTTCGTGCTGGAGGACAACGCCCGTACGCCGTCCGGCGTCTCCTACATGCTGGAGAACCGCGAGGTGATGATGCGGCTCTTTCCCGAGTTGTTCTCGCGCCACCGCGTCGCGCCGGTCGAGAACTATCCCGACGCCCTCCTGGCAACGCTGCGCAGCCTCGCGCCCGCTTCCGCCACGCGGGATCCGACCGTGGTGCTGCTGACGCCCGGCCGCTACAATTCGGCCTTCTACGAGCACTCCTTCCTGGCCGACAAACTCGGCGTCGAGCTGGTGGAAGCGGGCGACCTCTTCACCAAGGACGAGGTCGTCTACATGCGCACGACCGAAGGTCCGCGCCGCGTCGACGTGATCTACCGCCGCCTCGACGACGACTTTCTGGATCCGCTCGTCTTCCGACCCGATTCCGTGCTCGGCGTGCCGGGCCTGATGAACGCCTACGAGCGAGGCAATGTCACGCTCTCGAACGCGGTCGGCACCGGCATCTCGGACGACAAGGCCGTCTACAGCTACATGCCGGAGATCGTGAAGTTCTTCACCGGCGAGGAGCCGATCCTGCACAACGTGCCGACCTATCGCTGCCGCGAGCCGGAGGCGTTCTCCTACGTCATCGACAACCTCAAGGATCTCGTGGTCAAGGAGGTCAACGGCTCGGGCGGCTACGGCATGCTGGTCGGCCCGCACGCGACGCGCCGGGAGATCGACGAGTTCGCCAAGAAGCTGCGGCACGCGCCCGACAATTTCATCGCCCAGCCGACGCTCTCGCTCTCCACCTGCCCGACCTTCGTCGCCTCCGGCGTCGCTCCGCGCCACGTCGACCTGCGTCCCTTCGTGCTGGCCGGCGCCGACGAGATCCGCATCGTGCCGGGCGGCCTGACCCGCGTCGCGCTGAAGGAGGGCTCGCTGGTGGTCAATTCGAGCCAGGGCGGCGGCACCAAGGACACCTGGGTGCTCGATGCCTGAGCGTTTTGCCCGATCGTTTTGCATTTCTTCGGCGGACCGGGCGGCGTCGGTGGTGAAACACCGCGCATCTGCCGTCCCGGTCGCCACCGCGCCCGCGAGCTGACCCCATGCTGTCCCGGACTGCCGACAACCTCTACTGGCTCTCGCGCTACGCCGAGCGGGCGGATTTTCTCGCCCGCATCCTCGATGCGGCCCTGCGGCTCACGGCATTGCCGTCGAACTACGGCGGACGCACCTCGAACGAGTGGGCCTCGGCCCTGTCCTCGGCGGGCGATCCCGCGCTGTTCAAGACGCTCTACGACGCGGTCAACGAGCACACCGTCTGCAACTTCCTGGCCTTCTCAGCCCACAACCCATCCTCGATCCGTTCCTGCATCGCCACGGCGCGGGAGAACGCCCGCTCGATCCGCACGGCCCTCACCACCGAGATGTGGGACACGATCAACGGCGCGTGGCTGGAACTTCGCTCCTATGAAGGCCGCGACCTCTCCCGCGAAGAATTCACGCAGTTCCTCGACTGGGTGAAACGGGTCTCGCTCACCTTCGACGGCTCGGCCTACCGGACGATGCTGAGGAACGACGCCTATTGGTTCACCCGCGCCGGCACCGCCATCGAGCGGGCGGACAACACCGCGCGCATTCTCGACGTGAAGTACCAGATCCTGCTGCCGGCCTCCGAGCGGGTCGGCGGCTCGCTCGACTACTTCCAATGGACCACGATCCTGCGCGAGGTCTCGGCATTCAATGCCTATCACTGGGTCTATCGTGAGAGCATCAAGCCGGTGCTCGTCGCCGACCTGCTGATCCTCAATCCCGAGATGCCGCGCTCGCTCGCGAGTTGCTACCGGATGCTGGTGGAGCATCTCGATCTCATCGCCGACGCCTACGGCCGCCGCGGCGAGAGCCAGCGGCTGGCGAGCAACATGCGGGCGAAGCTCGCGGGCGCCGACATCGAGCGCATCTTCGCCTCGGGCCTTCACGAGTTCATCCAGGGCTTCATCGTCGAGAACAACGGGCTCGGGGCGGCGATCAGCGAGCAATATCTGGTGTGAGGACCGGATAGGAGCGCAGGAGAGCCGCCTCACCGTCCGGAAAGCTTGCAGGGCGAGCACTTCGCGGTAGGCTGGCCGACCGCGGTCTTCGTTGATCGCGGAGGGACTTGCTCGATTTCGGCTCGAATTGGTGTCGGTCGCACGAGGGACGCCACGATGTCCGGCGCGACCCTGATGTCGGGCGATGCGCGTCGGCGGCCGCCTGTTGCTGCCTTGATCGTGGCCTGAATTCTCATAAAGATCGTGGGCTCGGATTGCTTTCGTTGAAGTCGTCGCGACGTGTGGCGGCGACTGAATTTGCTGCATTGCACCTATAGTCCACGGGATTGACTGAGCCGCATTGTAACAATCTGCAAAAAAATGTCGCTTCGTGACAAGTCGCGGCCGAAGGCTCGATCAAAGTAGTCCCTGGTTGCAGCCTGTGCGGGCGCCGGCTGCGGCTCTAATGGATAAAAATTATTCGGCCTTGCCGTTCGGGAGGAAGACCAGCGCCGGTCTTCGACTATTGCTTATTCATGATCGCCGCAGCGACTGTATCGCGGCGATGAGCGCATCAGCGTGCCTGTCATTTCAGTAATGTATTTTTCTTCTCAGTAGCCCTGCGGAGATATACAAGCTATGCTGTCAATGCATGTTGACGACGACAAAGATTGGAAGGCTTCGGACTGTACTGTGACCGAGCCGTCGACGATCCGGCGCGCCATCTCGGCCGCTTCGATCGGAAATGTCGCCGAGTGGTACGATTTCGGCGTCTACGCCTTCTTCGAGCCGACGATTCAGAAGGTGTTCTTTTCCAATCTCTCGCACACGATGGGTGAGATCGCGACGTTCGGACTCTTCGCGGTCGCGTTCCTGATCCGGCCGCTCGGCGGCATGTTCTTCGGTCCGCTGGCCGACCGGATCGGCCGCAACAAGGTGCTCGCGGCCACGATGATCCTGATGGCCGTCGGCACTTTCGCGATCGGCTGCATCCCGAGCCAGGAGAGCATCGGCATCGCCGCGCCCCTTCTTCTTCTAGTCGCGCGGCTGGTCCAGGGATTCTCCACCGGCGGCGAGTACGGAAGCGCCATGACCTTCATCGCCGAGTACGCACCCGACCGGCGCCGCGGCTATCTCGGCAGCTGGTTGGAATTCGGAACCTTCACGGGATACCTGCTGGGCGCGATCGTCGTGACCTTGGCTGGCGTTGCCCTGACCGAGGAGCAACTGCTCGACTGGGGCTGGCGCCTGCCGTTCTTCCTGGCCCTGCCGCTCGGGCTCGTCGGCGTCTACATGCGCTCGCAACTCGCGGAAACGCCCGCTTTCGCCGCCCTCGAACAGGAGGCGGAGGATCGCGAGAAGAGTCTGCGCGCGGGGCAGACCGCGAAGGACATCTTCGTCCTCTGGCCCTACGTCCTCGTCTGCATGGGCCTGGCGCTCGCCTGGAACGTGCCGAACTACATGCTGACATCCTACATGCCGACCTACGTGACGCAGACCCTGCCGATGATGCAGCAGGCCGGCGGCATCTCGCCGACGGAGTCGCAGGTCCTGCAGATCGTGGTGATGGTGCTGGCGCTCCTGTCGATCCCGTTCATCGGCCGCCTGTCCGACCGTTTCGGGCGCAAGCCTTTCGCCCTGATCGGGTCGGTCGGTCTCGTGGTCCTGGCGTTGCCGATGATCCTGCTGATCCGCAGCCAGAGCGAGGCCGCGGTGTTCTCCGGCCTGCTGATCATGGGGCTGCTGCTGATCTGCTTCAGCGCCACGATGCCGTCGACGCTGCCGGCCCTCTTCCCCACGAATATCCGTGCGAGCGGCCTCTCGATCTCCTTCAACGTGTCGGTTTCGCTGTTTGCCGGAACGACGTCGGTCGTCGTCGGATCGCTCGTGGCATATACGGGCGATCTCAATTGGCCCGCCTATTATCTGATGATCGCCGGCGTGATCGGCGCCGTCTCGATCCTCGTCATCCGTGAGCCCAACGGGACGAGCATGTGGGGGTCGCCGCCGGCCGCCGCGAGTGAGCAGGAGGCGCACGACCTCGTCCAGAGCTACAACGCGAGCCCGCTCAGCGACGGGCCGAGAGGTCCGATGCCGGCTGGCGCCGTGCAGCGCCGGATGGCCTGAGCGCCGAATTCGCCGACAGCCGTGTCCGGCCTCGTTGGCCGGGGCACGGCTGCCGGTTCGAGCGGCCCCGGTTGGAGCCGATGCACTCCGCGCGAAGCGGAGAGCCATGCGGTCAGTAGCGGTACCGGTCGTAGCGCCGCCGCTCGTCGTACCGGGAGCGGCCATAATGGCCGCCGAACTCGTGCTTGCGCCGCCAGCCGTGAGCCGGTGCCCAGGGCGGCGGGCCGCCATGATGGAAGCCGCGTCCGCCGCGTGCCCAGGGCGGGTCGGCCATGGCGGCCGAGGTGGTGCCGAGGATGCCGCCGGCAAACGCCAGGACGGAGAGAAGGGTCAGAGTCGGTTTGCGCAGCATCGGGCCTCCTGCGGTCGGATCGGATAAAATCGGTTCGGTCTCACTGGCCGGTCGTCGAGCCGGTGGTGGTCGTGGATTTGACGGGCTTCGAGCCGGGCTCGTGCGACATGGTCTTGGTGCGCGACTCGACGCTCTCTCCATCACGAACCTTGGTCTTGGTCTGCGACTTCGAGAACGTGCCGCCGTCATGGGCCATGGCCTTTGACTGGCCGTTGAGGCCACCATTGCCGGTCTCGTTCACGTGCGAGCGGTCCATGGTCTTGCCGCCGGCGGCAGCGCCGCCCGTCGCCAACGAAGAGCCCGTGCCGCCATTCGCGCCGGCCGAGGTACCGCCCGTGCCGACGGTCGAGGCGGATGTGCCGCCGGACGCCGCCGAGCCGGCGCTGCCCGCCGTCGCGCCTCCGCCCTGCGCATGCGCGAGAGCCGGGACAAGGACGAGACCGAGGGCGGCGAGCGCCGTCGTTGCCCGGATGGTCGTCTTGGTGATGCTCATGGAACCTCTCACTTCCTGCTCGGCACGGTGATCACGCAGTCGCCGTCACCGGTCGTCGTCACTGTGCTGCCGCCGCCGGTGCTCGAACTTGAGGCCGAGCTGCTGCTCGTGCCGTTGCCCGATCGTGTCGTCACCGATGGGCCTCCGGTGGTGGAACTCTTCACGCCATCGGGACCGGCCGTGACCGAACTCGACAGCGTGCCGGTGTTGTTCGCGGCGTTCTTGGCATCATCGGATTGGACGACCCGGCACGGCTTGCCATTGGGGCCGGTGGTGACGGTCGTGCTGCCCGAGACGCCGTTCGGACCTGTCTGAACGGTGCTGGTCTGAGCGCTGGTCTGGGTCTGACTCGCGGCGATGCCGGACAGAGCGAGTGCACCGCCGAGAAGCGGTAGGATCACGCGTGCCATGGTGCGTCTCTCCTCAGAAGCTAAGAGTGCCTCACAAAACTTCCGGCCTCTGACCGTTCTCGCTCTGGCGATGGCAGCGCGGCGGGCGTTTCGTGAGAGAGACCAGGACGGGCGCGGCTCGTCCGAACCGCGCCCGCGCCGTCACGCCCGTCGAGGCTCAGCGCTTGTTGTGGCCCGGAGCGTTCTCGGAGTTTCCAGGGCCGCTCTTGTCATGGCCCGGAGCGCTGCCCGACTTGCCCGCGCTGTCGGACATGCCGGACGAGGAGCCGCCCGAACCCATGGAGGAGCCGCTGCCGCTCTTGCCGGCCGAGGACCCGCCGGTGCCTACGGAGGAGCCCGAACCGCTGCCCGAACCGGTCGAGGAGCCGCCGGTCCCCACCGTCGAGGAACTGGTGCCGCCGCCTGCCGAAGAGCCGCCGGTGCCGAGCGTCGAGGACGAGCCCGAGCCGCTGCCCGAGCCGGCCGAGGAGCCGCCGGTCCCCACCGTCGAGGAACTGGTGCCGCCGCCCGCCGAGGAGCCGCCGGTGCCGGTGGTCGAGGATGACTGGGCAAGGGCAAGTGCCGCGCCGCCGATGACGAAGGTGCTGGCAAGAGCTGCAACGCGAATGTGCTTGAGCATGTATTCCTCCAGATGTTTGGGTTGTTGCGGGACCAGAAACGGAAGAGTCAGAAAGACCGTTCCAGGAAATCTGCGTCCATATCGAACAAAATGCTGCAATGAACGGCAGATTAACGCAATCCGATACTCAAAATGGCAAAACTCTCCCGTTGGGCTGTGGCCCTGGAGGCGAGCGAGGATTGCGAAAATCGGGATGCGAGGTTGTAACTTCTGGTCGGATTGTCTCTCAACGGGCTGAACTGTTGACCCGGGCGCCAGAAACGGTGCTCCTGGCCATATCGTTCCGGGTCATTTCCGGCGCTGCTGACGGCACGACCCTGCCGTTCCTGTCGCATGCTGCCCGTGGACTGGTTCAGGTGCTGCGTCCTTGTCCGGGACATCCTCCGGTCTGTCGCTTCGCAACACCGCGCCGAGGCGACTCCATGAGAGCGACCGGGCGAGAAAACCCATGTTGCCAAAGCTTTGGGCAAGCCTCCCGATTTCCAAACCGCCTCCCGTGTCCTAGCTTGCCGCGAGTTGTCCCGGCAGGATCAAGGCATGCGCATCCGGATCGTCCACGATACGGTCTACACCTACGAGCAGCCGGCTCGCGGCCTCATCCAGATCCTGAGGCTGACACCGCGCGACCATGACGGGCAGCACGTGCGCGAGTGGCGGATCGAGCCTTCCGTCAACGGGCGGCTCACCGCCCGCGAGGACGGCTTCGGCAACCTCGTCCACTGGTTCACCGCCGACGACCCCACCGACGCGCTCACCGTACGGGTGACCGGCGAGATCGAGACCTTCGAGACCAACGGCATCGTGCGCGGCGCGGTCGAGCGCCTGCCCGACCTGTTCTACCTGCGCGACACTCCGCTCACCGAGGCGAGCCCGGAACTCAAGGCCTTCGCGAAAAGGGTCGCCGGGGAGGGGGAGCGCGATCCGCTCCCGACACTCCACCGCCTTCTCGCCGCCGTGCACGACGCCGTGACCTTCGAGCCGGGCCCGACCAGCGCCAGCACCAGTGCCGCCCAGTCCTTCGAGGTGGGCAAGGGCGTGTGCCAGGATCTCACCCACATCTTCCTCGCTGTCGCCCGGCACCTGGAGATCCCGTCCCGCTACGTCTCCGGCTATTTTCGCCGGGACGACGGCGGTGATGACCAGAAGGCGGGGCATGCCTGGGCCGAATCGCTGGTGCCGGAACTCGGCTGGGTCGGCTTCGACCCCGCCAACGGCCTTTCCGCGACCGAGGCGCATGTGCGCGTCGCCATCGGACTCGACTATCTCGGCGCCGCACCGATCCGCGGCAGCCGCATGGGCGGTGGCACCGAAACCCTCGACGTGGCCCTGCGGGTCGAGCAGGTGCAATCGCAGCACCAGGCACGAGGCCAGCAGAGCCAGAGCCAATCGCAGGGCTAATACGGTCTCTGCTTGATCGAGGCGGGGACCGTATCAGCCAAGCCCGCGCGGTGCCTGAGCGGATTTGGTAAGAGCCGAGACTCGGCGCGGAGTCTCGGCCCGGAGGTTCCGCTTCGAAAAAGTTGTCTTGCGGCCCGCGCTCGGCGCGTGCGAAGCGAGCCGCCTCGTTCCGCCCGGCTCGCCGGGCCCTTCTGCCTGAGGCGGGTGCCGCCATGACCTACTGCGTCGGAGTGCTCGTCGAGGACGGGCTGGTGATGATCGCCGACACCCGCACCAATGCGGGGCTCGACAACATCTCGACCTATCGCAAGTTGCACATGTTCAACGTGCCGGGTGAGCGGGTGATGATGCTGGCCTCGGCCGGCAACCTCTCCATGACGCAGTCGGTGCTGAGCATGCTCCGCGAGGGCGTCGACGACGTCGAGGGCGAGACGCCGCCCAAGCTCGAGGACGCGGCGACCATGTTCAAGGCGGCTCAGCTCGTCGGCCGGGCGATCCGCCGGGTGCGCGAGATCGAGCAGGCCGGCTTCGAGGCCGCCAACCTGCGCATGGAGGTCTCGTTCCTGTTCGGTGGCCAGATCGGGGACGAGCCGATGCGGCTGTTCATGATCTACTCGGCGGGCAACTTCATCGAATGCAGCCGCGAGGCGCCCTTCCTCCAGATCGGTGAGCACAAGTATGGCAAGCCGATCCTCGACCGGGCGGTGACCTTCGAGACCGATCTCTACGACGCGCTGAAGGTCGGCCTCGTCTCGATGGACTCGACCATGCGCTCGAATCTCGGCGTCGGCCTGCCGATCGACATCGCCATGCAACGCCGCGGCGCCCTCGACCTCGAAGTGAGCCACCGCATCGAGGCCGGCGAGAGCTACTTCCACGATCTGCGCGAACGCTGGTCGGCGGCGCTGAGGGCGGCCCACCGTGCGATCCCGCGGCCGCCCTACGGGCCGCAGCGGTAGGCAGGGCTATCGCCGCTCGCCCAAGACCTCCTCCACGAAGGCCGGCACCGTCTCGCTCGCGCGCCCGAGCCGGGTCGCCTCGAACATCCCGGCATTGTCGGCGGCCTCCAGGTTGAGGGCGAGCGTCGGGATGCCGAAGGCGCGGGCTTGCGCCACGTAGCCCGCGGCCGGGTAGACCGCGCCGGAGGTGCCGACCGCCACGAACAGGTCGGCCTCGGCCAGCGCCTCGTCGATGGTGTCGAGATGTTTGGGCATCTCGCCGAACCACACCACGTCGGGCCGCATCCCGCCGCTGCGGCCGCAATGCGGGCAGGGCGTCTCGACGGTGAGATCGTCGTGCCAGACGGCTTCCGTGCCGCAGGCGGTGCAGCGGGCTCTCAGCAACTCGCCGTGCATGTGAACGACGTGGCGCGAGCCTTCCCGCTCGTGCAGGTCGTCGATGTTCTGCGTGCACAGGAACAGCCGACCGCCGCGCTCCGCCAGTTCCGTTTCCAGCCGGGCCAGCGCCGCGTGCGCCGGGTTCGGCGCGGCGGCAAGCGCGTCGCGGCGGCGATGATTGTAGAACTCGTGGACGAGCACCGGATCGGCGGCGAAGCCCTCAGGCGTCGCGAGGCGCATGGGATCGAAGCGCGCCCACGCGCCGTCCGTGTCGCGGAACGTGCCGAGCCCGCTCTCGGCGGAGATCCCGGCGCCGGTGAGGGCGAAGACGTTGCGGGTCATGGTATCGCTGTCATGGCATCGCTCAAGCGTCGGGCAGACGCGCGGCGAGCACCTTGTCGATGCGCCGCCCGTCCATATCGACGACTTCGATCCGCCACCCTTGCGTCTCGATCGCATCGCCCTCCGTCGGGATGCGTCCGAGCTGGACGATGAAGAAGCCGGCGAGGGTGGAAAAGTCGTCCGAGCGCGGCCGTTCCGGAAAGCCGAGGCGATCGAAGGCGTCGGTCGCCGACATCATGCCGTCGATGAGCAGCGAGCCATCCTCGCGCTCGACCACCATCCGCTCCTCGCCGGGCTCGGGGATCTCGCCGGCCATCGCCTCCAGCAGGTCGGTCTGGGTGACGATGCCCTCCAGGCTCCCGTACTCGTCCACGACGATCGCCATGCGTACGGGCTTGGTCTGGAACATCTCCAGCACTTTCAGGATCGCCAGCCCCTCGTGGACGACGATGGGCTCGCGGGTCGCTCCCTTCACGTCGAGGGGCTTGCTGTCGAGAAACTGGTCGAGCAGGTCCTGCTTGCGCAGCACGCCGACGACGTCGTCGATCTGCGCGCGGCTCACGACGAGCTGCTCGTGGCGGCACGCCCGCACCGCCTCGATGATCTCCTCCTGGGTATCGTCGAGATCGACCCAGTCCACCTCGTTGCGCGGCGTCATGATCTCGCGGATGCGCCGCTCGCCGATGGCGAGGATGCGTGCCACCGCATCCTCCTGTGCCTCGTGCAGCAATCCCGCCTCGTGGCTCGCGGTGACGAGCAGGCTGAGCTCCTTCGGGGAGGGGAGATTTCCCTCGCCCTCGCCGGGCCGCAGGCCGAGCATGCGCAGCACGCCGTTGCCGAGACCGTTGAGGAGGTGGATCGCCGGGCCGAAGATCAGCAGGAACAGGGTCAGTGGCCGGACAATCACGAGCGCCGTACGCTCGCTGCGCTGGAGCGCGAGGCTTTTCGGCGCCAGCTCACCCAGCACGATATGCAGCGTGGTGATGACGGCAAAGGCCAGGGTTACGGCCAGCGTGTGCGTGGTGACGCCGACGGCCCCGTCGGGCAGCCACTGGAACAGCGGCTCGATCAGGTGGGCCAGGGCCGGCTCGCCGACCCAGCCGAGCGCCAGCGAGGAGAGGGTGATGCCGAGCTGCGTCGCGGCGAGATGCGCGTCGAGCCGGTCGGTGGCGCGCTGAAGCGCCTTAGCATTGAGCCGCCCCTCGTTGACGAGTTCGGCGACCCGGCTGCGCCGCACGGCGACGAGGGAAAATTCCGCCGCGACAAAGAAGCCGTTGGCAAAGACGAGCGCGATGACCGCGACGAGGCCGAGCGCCGATGACCAGAGACCGTCCGAAATCGTGCCCTCCCGGGGCCAAGCCGCACTGCTGACCGCACCTGAGGCGGCACCGATGCTGAATGTCTCTCACAAAACGCCCGCTGCGCCGTCGCGCCCGGAAAGCAACCGTACGGTGATCGGGAGTTTTGTGAGGCACTCTTAGAGCCGAACCCCGTCGCGGGGGAAGAGGTTCGGGCGCATTCTCGCGTGGGCCACCTCGCCTGCGTCACGAGATTGGCGAGCGCAGCGTCATTTTCGTAAGAGCCGCCCGCCACCTTTCGGAACGATGCAGTATGGAGACAGCATCGCCCCGGCCGCGCCACACTTCGTTCCCATGCTTTCCAAGGGGCCAATCCCGGCGGCGGGGCCCGGTATCTGCGTTGTCGAGGGATGTGGCCGTGATCAAGCTGCCGAAGCTGTTTCGGCCCAAGCGCCGTGATGCCGCGACCGCTGCCCCCTTCTTCGATCCCGCCTTTTACCGCTCGGCCTATCCCGATGTGGCTGCGGGCGGGGGCGATCCGCTCCTGCACTACCTCGACCACGGCTGGCTTGAAGGCCGCGACCCATCGGCCGTGTTCTCGACCCTGTTCTACCTCGACCGCCACCTTGCCGACCGTGCGCCGATCAACCCCCTTCTCCACTACGCGGGACTCTCCGGAGCAGAGCGGCTCCGGGTCGCGACGCAGCCCGGTCCGGATTTTCCGGCGCTCCAGGCCGCCGTCGTCGAACCCTATTTCGATGCGCCGTACTACGCCCGCCTCGCCGGTCTCGAGGGGGGAGAGGACCCGCTCGCCCACTACCTGACCAAGGGCTGGCGGCGCGGGCTCGACCCCAACGACGCCTTCTCGGGCGATGCCTATCTGCAGCGCCACGCCCATATGCGGCGCCTCGGCGTCAGCCCGCTCTACCATTTCGCCGCCACGCGGCGGCTCCAGGCCTCGGAGGCCGCCACCCCGCCCGTGCGACGCGCCAAGCCGCAAGCCATGGTGCTTCCCGCCGATCCGGCCGAGGCCTCCGACGCGCAGATCTACGAGACGGTCGCGGCCGCCTTCGACCGGGAGCACTACCTCGACACCAACGCCGACATCCGCCGCTCCGGCGTCGATCCGGTCCGCCATTTCCTCGATTTCGGCGCCCGCGAGGACCGCGACCCGAGCCCCGACTTCTCGGTCCGCTTCTATCGGAAGCATTACCGGCGGGAGATCGGTGCGGGGGTCAACCCGTTCTTCCACTATCTCGCGGTGGGCCGCGCGCGCGGCTACCGGCCGACGCCCTTCGGCCTCGGCACCTGGCCCGCGCAGGTCGCGCCGACGCCCGCCGAGTGGAAGCAGGCGGAGCCCGCCGCCGACATCGCGGCGGCGCGGGCCGTCCTGATCATGCCCGTCTACAAGGGCTACGACGACACCTTGCGGGCGATCCACTCGGTGCTGAGCGCGAAGCAGGTCGCATCCTTCGCCCTCCTCGTCATCGACGATTGCAGCCCCGATCCGCGCCTGAGCGCGGCGCTCGCCGATCTCGCCGGCCGGGGTCTGTTCGCCCACCTCGTCAACGACGCGAATCTCGGCTTCGTGCGAACCTGCAACCGCGGCCTGGAACGGGCGGCGGGCAAGGATGTCGTGCTCCTCAATGCCGATATCGTCGTCTACGGCGACTGGCTCGATCGCCTGCTCTGGCACATCGACGCCGACCCCCGCGTCGCGACGGTCACGCCGTTCTCCAACAACGCCACGATCTGCAGCTATCCGCGGCCGAATATCGACAATCGGACCCGGCTCGAGATCACGCCCGCCGAGATCGACGCCTTCACCCGCGCCTGCAACGCCCGCACGAGTTCGCCGGTGCCGACGGGCGTGGGCTTCTGCATGGCGATGCGCCGGGAGGCGATCGCGGCGGTGGGTCTCCTCGACGCCGAAACCTTCGGGCGCGGCTACGGCGAGGAGAACGACTTCTGCATGCGAGCCCTCAAGGCGGGCTTCATCAACCTGCTGGCGCACGACGTCTTTGTGTTCCACTCCGGCAGCGTCTCCTTCGGCGCGCTGCTCGCGACCAAGGGCGCGGACATCTTCCGTACGCTCCTGATCAAGCATCCCGACTATCAGCGCCGGATCCACAACCACATCAAGGTCGATCCCGCCCGCTTCGCCCGGCGCCGACTCGACCTTTACCGCTTCGCCAAGCGCGCCACGGGCAGCGTAGAGCGTGGTCTCGCCCTGATCGTGACCCACGATCTCGGCGGCGGCGTCGAGACCCATATCGAGGCGCTGGGTCTCCGGCTTGCCGAGGCCGGACTCGCCGTCGTCTACCTGCGCACCGACGAGCCCGGCGGGTTCAAGCTCGGGTTGCCCGGAGGGAGCGGGATCGATTTCCCCGTCTCCATCCTCGACCCGCTTTCCCTCGACCGGGACGCGGATCTCCTCGCTGAGCTGATCGGTTGGCTCGGCCCGTCGATGGTGCATGTCCACTCGCTGGCGGGGCTCGATGCGCCCTCGACCCGTGCGGCGATGCGGCTGATCGAGGAGGCAGGCATCGGCTACGCCGTCACGCTGCACGACTACGCCACCGTCTGCCATCGCAACAATCTCGTTCGGCCCGATGGGGTCTATTGCGGGCTGGCGGAGCCTGCCGCCTGCCGCGCCTGCATCCGTCTCGACCGCGACGCCGACCGGATCGCTCTGCCCGATCCCGCCGAGCGGCGGCGGGCCTGGGCCGGATTCCTCGGCCGCGCCGGAACGGTGTTCGCCCCATCCGCCGATCTCGCCGATCGGATCGGTCCCGCGCTGCATCTCGACGGCATCGTGCTGCGCCCGCACGAGGAGACGCTGACCGGCGTCGAGTTCAAGTCGCGCCAGCGCCGGGAGGGTCCGCTGCGGGTCGCGGTGATCGGTTCGATCGGCCCGCAGAAGGGCTTCGACGTGATCCACAACATCGCCCTTGATGCTCAGCTCAGGCAACTCCCGCTTGAGATCACGATCATCGGCCGTTCCGCCGATCCGCGGGCCATGGAGGCCGTAGGCGTGCGCGAGACCGGCCCTTACCGCGGTGACGACGCAGCGCTAACGGACATTGCCCGCCTCAATCCAGATTTGGTGCTGGTTCCGTCAATTTCGCCAGAGACCTACTGCTACACGCTCTCCCTCGCGCTGGCGGCGGGCGTGCCGCCGGTGGTGTTCGATCTCGGCGCCCAGGCCGAGCGGTTGAGCGAGAGCGGGCAGGGCCATCGTCTTGATCCAGCTCTCGCCGACGATCCGCAGCGGCTGAACGCGGCGCTGCTCGCGCTGCC
Source organism: Methylobacterium sp. R2-1 (assembly GCF_014191355.1). Lineage (GTDB taxonomy): Bacteria > Pseudomonadota > Alphaproteobacteria > Rhizobiales > Beijerinckiaceae > Methylobacterium. Next base: position 174,766 of record NZ_JACHWM010000014.1, on the reverse strand, counting down.
GATCGACGCGCTCTGGGCCGCCCGCAAGCCGTTTCGGCCGACCGTCTATCCGCGGATTCTGGAAGACTATTACGGGTTACCCGAAGGCACCCATTCCGCGGCTCCCTCGAACAGATCCGGCACGGGCGTTGGGAGAGGGGGGGCGCGGGGCGAGCGATGCCGAGCGTGATCCCCCCACATGTCATAGACGGGGCTGCGGCCGGGCGGCTACAACGGTCAAGCTAGGCGAGTCGCGCGCGGCCTCGCCTGGCGTTCGTTGCAAGCCAAGGGGAAGCCCATGACCACGCAGAACCTCACCGTCACCGCCCGCGAGCGCGACACGCTTCTGGCGGCGTTGCGCTACTACCAGTTCTACCGGATGCAGGGTCATCCGTTCGACCCCCGGAAGGACGACCTGATCGACACCATCGCCGCCAGCAGCGGCGAGGCCCTCGACGTGACAGAGATCGATGATCTCTGCGCAGGCCTTAACGGCAACCGCCACGCCCTGGCGAGTGTGGCGGCCTGAACAGCGTCCGCAACGCCCGACGCGACTGGATAAGCTTCAGGCGATTAGGGTGTTGAGGAGAGCGGCCGCTCCGAGGCCGAGCAGGAACGCCGCCGCGAGCAGAGTTGTATCGGCGGCGGTCATCGGGAGGTTTCGCCCGTCGAGATGCCGACCAGAAGCGGCCGGCGGGTGACCACGATCTGTCCCGGAATCGGCGCTCCATCGTCGATCCGGGCGCTCACCGGAACTGCGCCGCCGGCCTGTGGCAGGCGCTGCGTGAAGGTTTTTGCCGAACCCGCGGGGCTTGGTACGGCCTCGACGAGCGACGGGGCCAGCAGGGCATAGGCCGCCATCACCGTTCCGGCCGCCGCGATCTTGATCAGGTCCCGCATGATGTCCGCCCCTCGTTCGGAGCCCTTCCGGCTCTCGTGTGGAGCCGTTCTACGGACGCCGGGTTGCCAGCGGATTTCCTCGTACGGTTACCGGATTGCGTCGGCCGACAGCCGAAGAAACATCCGAAACCGAGAGCATCTCCGGGCACCCATTCACGAGACTAGCGGGATGCCTCTCGGGCCGATGAGCGGAATCGCACACGGTGCCACAGGCCGGTTCCGACACGGCGATGGCCGTTATGCTGTGTCCTCGGGGACGGCGTTGCCGAAGTCCTCCGGACGATCGACGGTCTGGCCATCGACCGAGAGGATCACGTCCCAGCGCCTGAAGCCCGCTTCCTCGGCGGGGCTCTTGGCCTGCATGCTCGCCACCAGCACGCCGGTCAAGCCCGACGCTCTGAGGCCATCGAGGCCGCAGGCGCCGAGCTACGCTACCTCCCACCCTACTCGCCGCGCTTCAATCCGATCGAACACGCCTTCGCCGATCGGCTCATTTGCCGGCTGAAGCGCCGGCACGATCCAATACGCCATCTGCTCGAACGTTTTGGTTAGCGCACCTCTCCTCCCCCTTGTGGATAGGAGGCAGGAGGTGGGGGTTGGTTCAGAACGGGGCGGTGTGGGCCTTCTGCACCAACCCCCACCCCGAACCCTTCCCCGCGAGGGGGAGGGGCAAGCGATGCCCCGACCGAAGCGATCAACCGGAAACCGTATAACTCAGCCAGAGGCTTACCCGCCGAACACCGAGGTGAGCACCTCGCCGCCGCGTTTGATCGCGACCTCCCACAGGCCGAGATTGCGCTGCGTCAGCCGATCCAGATCCTTGGTCGATGCGATTGGCATGCCGTTGACCGCCACGATCACATCGCCCTTGCGGAAGCCCGCCCGGCCCGCGAGCGAACCGTCATCGACGGCGGTCACCGCCACGCCTTCCTCCGGCAGGTCCGCTTGAAGCTCCTCGCTCACCGCGGGCGAGGTGTTGACGAAGGTCGCGCCCGCGAACGGCGTGCGGGTGCGAATTTTGAGGCTGTCGCGGGGGCGCGTCTCAGGCGCGGGGCCGAGCTTGACCTGGATCGTCTGGCGCTTGGTGCCGCGCAGGATGCCGAGATCGGCCGCGCCTGAGATACCCTTGAGGGCGTAGCGGTAGCCGAAGGCTTCCGGATCATCGACGGTCTGGCCATCGACCGAGAGGATCACGTCGCCGCGCTTGAGGCCCGCCTCCTCGGCGGGGCTCTTGGCCTGCATGCTCGCCACCAGCACGCCGGTCGGCCGGTCGAGCCCGACGCTCTCGGCGATGTCGGGCGTCACCGTCTGCACCCGGGCGCCGAGCCAGGGCCGGCGCACGAGGCTGCCGCCGCTCTTGGCGGTCTCGACCACCGCGCGGACCATGCTGGCGGGAATGGCGAAGCCGATGCCGTGGCTGCCGCCGGATTGCGAGTAGATCGCGGTGTTGATGCCGACGAGGTGCCCCTTGAGGTCCACCAGCGCACCGCCGGAATTGCCCGGATTGATCGCTGCGTCGGTCTGGATGAAGAACTGGTAGTCCGATGACCCGACCTGCGTACGGGCGAGCGCCGAGACGATGCCCTGCGTCACGGTCTGCCCGACGCCGAAGGGGTTGCCGATCGCCATCACGAAGTCGCCGACCTCCAGATGGTCGGAATCGCCGATCGGCATCGGCGCGATATCGGCCGGGCTCTTGATCTTGAGGACGGCAAGATCGGTGCGGGGATCGCGCAGCACGAACTGCGCCTCGAACTCGCGCTTGTCGGCGAGCGCCACCTTCACCTCGTTCATGTTCTCGATGACGTGGTTGTTGGTGATGACGAGGCCCGAGGCATCAACGATCACGCCCGAGCCGAGGGAGCGCTGCGCCCGCTCGCCGGGCATGCCGCCGGGGCCGCGGCCCGGCTGGTCCTCGCCGAAGAAGCGTCGCATGAACTCCTCCATGGCGTTGGAGCGCGCGGAACGCTTCTCGACATGCGAGGCGTAGACGTTGACGACGGAGGGCGCCGCCCGCTTCACCACCGGGGCGAAGGAGAGCTGGATCTCGCCCTTCGACAGAGGCACCGCCTTGTCCGAGGATTTATCCGTTGCCGGCTTCTCCGGCGCGGACTTTGCGGGCGTATTCGCCATCTGCGCGCCGACGGGTGCGGCGGCAAGGAGCAGCGCGGATACGAGACAGGCCGGCAGAAGCGGCGAGGAAGGCATGCGGGGTCTCCCGGAGGTCGCTGGAGCGGTGCGGGCTATGTAGACCCCGCGGCGGCAGGGGGCGAGGGGCGGAAGCGCGCCTGTGTCACCCGCGTCACTCAACCAAGAGGTCGACTAAGAAGGCAGTTCGGCAGCGCCGATATGCCGGACGTGAAAAGGGGCAGCCGCCCATCAGACGACTGCCCCCCAAATCGTTCTCGGTAATGAGCGTCGGCCTCAGTGCCGGCGGGCGGTGTCGCCGAAGCGGTTGGCGCTGCGCACGATCTCGCTGAAGCAGGTCAGCGAGGCGTCCGCGGCGCGCTGCATCTCCGTGACCTGAAGCCGGATCGCCTCCGCCGGAGACTTGGCGCGGGCGAGGGCCTGTATATGAGCGATGGCCGCTTCACCCTCGCCCCGGGCAAAGGCGAACAGCCGCGCGTTGATTTCGGTGAGGGGCGCAATTGTGGGCACGAAGGCAAAGCTCGCGCCGATATGGACGCTGTGCGGCTTCGGCTGAAGGTTATCGGACGGCTTGGTCTCGGCGAGGCCCGGCAGCAGCGCGGTCTCGGCCAGTGTCCGTGCGAGCGTCTCGTCCGTCGCCTCGGCCGCCGTCTCCACGGTTTCGGCCGTCTCCGACACGATCTGCTCCGGAGCGGGCGGCGCAAGCGACGCCTCCTCCGCCACGGCCGCAACAGCCCCCAGGGCCTCTTGCGCCGGGCGCTCGACCGACAGGTCGCCCTCGGCGGCCTGCGTCTCGGCCGGGGCAGGATCGGCGGAGGGTTCGGAGGTTTTCGCGGCAACCTCCAAGGCCGGCTGCTCTACGGCGGCCTCTACGGCCGGGACTTCCATCGCGTCCGTTTCAGGCCCCTGTTCGGGTTCCTGTTCGACGGCTTGGCCCTTGTCGGCCGAGGCCTCGGCCAGCAGCGCGTCGGCAACCTCGGATTGAGGCGCAGTCAGTGTCGGCGGCTTGGAATTGGCGGGCGCTCCGGGTGAGCGTCCTCTGCGGCGGCTCGACGACATGGGCCTTCTCCTCGTTCGAAACCCTCGACCTCAGCACGATTCCGGGCAGGACCGGAGCGCTGCGGCGGAGCATAGCGTCGGAGCATGGGGGTGCCGAGCCCGCCCGTCGCGGCTTCGGCCCCTCATGCTCCCGCGACGAGCCATGGCGCCCTGGACGCCGTGGCCCGAAGCCGGACCGGATTAGCGGGCGGCGCTCTGAGCGAGGGCACCGTACTCCTTGGCCTGGGCCTGGAGAGCGGCGAACTGGGTCTTCAGGAACTCGGATTGGATTTCGAAGGCCTCGCGCGGGTCCTTGGCGCGCACGACGCGCTGCGCGTAGTCGAAGGTGGTCTCGGCATTGACCTTGGCGTGGTCGAGGCTCTTGAGCACCGCCGCGTGCAGCGTCGACTGAACGGTCGAGGCCGAGTTCCGGAGCTGCTCGGAGGTCTTCACCGCACCGTTCAGGAACGTGCCGAAGGCGTTGCGAGCCTGATCGACGCTCTTGTCGGCGAAGTCACGGAACTCGGCGGGGATCTCGAAGCTCTGGGTGCTCATCTGTCTCTCCTGTCAGATGGACCGGGAGATTTCGGTTTCGGGGAGCCTACAAGGCCTCCCCGCGGCTAACCGGCCCGCACCTCGTATGTTGCACTGCAACATGAAAGTCAAGGACAGTTTCGGACGATCGATGAGCGATGCCCGGCCACTGGTCGAGTGAGGTTTATGCTTCTGTTACAAATCTAGATTCCGCTTCCGATCCCGACGCAGGGGTGTTCCGCACGAGGGATCGAAACCGGCATTATAATGACGTAATGTGCCCCTTGCCAAGGGCGAGGCCGCCCTAATGTGCCGGCACCGACAGGATGACGGGCCGATCCATGCCGCACTGCCGCATAAAGTATTCTTCGTTCAGTTGCCGGTAGAGAGCGAGCAGGGCCTGGGCGTGGACGGCGAGCGTGAGCGGTGCCCGCCAGTATCGGTCGTACGCCTCCCGGCCGAGGCGAGCGGTCAGTGCATCGCTCTTGATGGATTGGAATGCGCCGGCCAGCGCCGCTGCTTCCGGCTCGACGACGAAGCCCGTCTCCCCATCCACAACCTTCTCCGCGGCGCCAGAGCGTCGCGAGGCCACGACGGGAAGCCCCTGGGCCAGCGCCTCGTAGACGGTGAGTGGCCCGGTCTCGAGCCAGCGCGACGGCGCGCAGACCGCGCGCGCCCGGCCGCGGAGGATCGTCGCGACCGCCTCGGGGCTGCGCCAGCCGAGCACCTCCGCGCCCTCCGCCCGCAACCGCGCCTCCAGCGGGCCGGCACCGATGAAGAGCGCCGGCAGTTCGGCCCGGCGCGCCGCCTCGGCCACGAGGTCCGCGCCCTTTTCCGGCGTGAGGCGCCCGACATAGACGATGGCATCAGCCGCGGCCGGTTCCGCCGGCGCCCTTTGCTCCACCCGCACGGGGTTGTCGATGCGGTGGTGCCGGACCCGTAGGGCGCCGAGCCGTCCCTCCATCCGCACGCGGCTGCCGTCGCAGACATGGACGACGTCGAGCTCGGCTTGGCCCAGCGCCGCCCGCAGGGCGGCGGCGCGACCGACGCGCACAAGCTTGTGCAGCCGGCTCTTCGGATCGCAGGGTGCCGCGAGGCAGGCGCCGGAGAGGGGCGTGAGGGCACAGGGCTCGGCCCGGTCGAAGCGGTAATCGACGCCGTTCGGGCAGGTCAGCGCGTAGTCGTGCAGCGTCAGCACGACGGGAACGCCGCGGCCGAGCAGCACCGGCAGCACGGCAGGCGAGAGCGCGCGAGTCCACTGGTGCAGGTGGACACAGTCGGGCGCGCGCGGCAGGCGGTCGAGCACGGCCGCGAGGCGCGCGGCGGCCTCGCCGTTCCAGATTCCCGACGCCGCACCGCGCCAGGCCGGCAGGGACCACACGTCCGCCAGGCCGAGATCGAGCCGGCGCAGGCGCGGATGATCGAGCAGCGGATCGACGGGGCCGCTGATCGCCTGGATGTAGGTCACCTGCGCGCCGGCCTCCGCCAGCGCGCGGGCGGATTCCACGGCGACCTTCTCGGCGCCTCCGCTCGCGGCAGCGAATTCGGCGAGGATCACCACGTGCATCGATGCGCTCTGCCCGGAGACGGCAGCGTCGTCGCGGCAGGTGATCCGATTCTCGGACAAGGACGACGCTCCCGAGATGAGACCGCAACAGTGCGGCGAACGTCCGCCCCCAAGGTTTACGGGAGATCAACTGCCGGCTGGTAAACGGGGTCGATCGTTCGCGCATCGTCTCGAAAGCGCCTCGCCGGCTTTCGGGACGATGCGTGCGGAAGAGCCGGGAGCCGCCGTGCACGTCGTCCTCGTTCTCGACCATGCCCACATCAACGGCGGCCAATCCAAGGTCGCCCTCGACTCGGCCGTGGGTCTGCGCCAGCGCGGCCACCGGGTCACGGTCTTCGCCGCCGTCGGCCCGGTCGATCCTCGGCTCGACGCGTGCGGGGCGCGGGTGATCTGCCTCGGACAGGACGACATCGCCTCCGCCACGAACAAGCTCGCCTTCGCCGCCCAGGCGATCTGGAACACCCAAGCGTCCGCGCGCCTCGCCGCGGAACTGAGGCTGTGCGATCCCCGTGACACGCTGGTCCATGTCCACGCCTTCGCCAAGGCGCTCTCGCCCTCGATCGGCACGGCAATCCGGCGCTCGGGACTCCCGTGCCTCTACACGATGCACGAGTTCTTCCTCGTCTGCCCGAACGGCGGCTTCTACGAATATCCGGCCGACCGGATCTGCCACCGCACCCCGATGTCGGCGGCCTGCCTCACCACCAATTGCGACGCGCGCTCCTATCCGCGCAAGCTCCTGCGGGTGGTACGCCATCTCGGCCTGGAGCACGTGGCCGGACTACCCGGCCTGTTCCGCCACGTGGTGACGATCAGCGCGCTCCAGGAGCGGGTGATCGCGCCGCTGCTGCCCCCGCGCACGGTGTTCCACCGGATCGACAACCCGATCTCAGTCGAGCGGCAGCCGCCGGAGCGAGAGGGCCGCGGGGACTTCCTGTTCGTCGGCCGCATCTCGACGGAGAAGGGCGCGCCGATCTTCGCCGAGGCCGCGCGGAGGGCTGGCATCCGCCCGGTCTTCGTCGGCGACGGACCGAGCGCGGCGGACCTGAAGGCGCGCTATCCCGAGGCGGTGATGCTCGGTTGGAAGGCCGGACCCGAGGTGCAGGCGCTGATGCGGCGGGCCCGCGCTCTGGTCTTCCCGAGCATCTGGTACGAGGGCCAGCCGCTCACCGTCTATGAGGCGCTCGCCTGCGGCTGCCCGGTCATCGTCTCCGACGCCTGCGCCGGGCGCGAGGCGGTGGAGGACGGCGAGAACGGGTTCTGGTTCCGCTCGGGCGATGCCGGGGCGCTCGCCGCCCACCTGACCCGGCTGTCGGACGACGCGCTGGCCGCCCGCATGGCCGAGCGTGCCTACGAGCGCTACTGGTCGGCGCCGCTCAGCGTCGATGCGCATCTCGACCGCCTGGAACAGGTCTACGGCCTCGTCATGCGCGAGGTCTGTCCCGTTCCGCATCCGACCGAACGGCCGGGCCTGCGCGGCGCCGCGCCCGCGGGACCGTGACCGACCGCGAGATTGCACGAAACAGGAAGGCCGCGCTCGCGTTGGTCCGCATCAGAGCCGCATCAGAGCCCCATTGCGGCGCATGGCGACAGACCGCGAGGTGCCCGTGTCCGACAAGACGAAAGAGACCGACGAGACCAAGTCCAAAGGCTTCCAGCAGGACGGAAAGGGCGACAAGGCGCTTGCCGAGAACCAGAAGGACGAGAAGGACGAGCGCCTCGACGAGGCGCTGGAGGAGACCTTCCCGTCCAGCGATCCGGTCTCGGTGAAGATCACCAAGTAGGAGCGGATGGTGCCGGGCGACGAGCCGCCCGGCACCCGCGCCCTTACCGCACCAAGGCGACGTTCAGCTTTGCCCGGCGGCGCTGCTGCGCCATGGCCGACTTCGCCAGCATCGAGTGTGTCAGGCCCGTCAAGTCGAGGGTGATGTCCTGCCTGAGAATGCGGCCGAGCGTCGTTTGCAGCGTCGTGCCATCGTTGTCGAAATCCCCGTGATGGACGGATTGGCTCTTCTCGCCCGGTGAGAGGAACCAGTTGCATGTCTGCGCACGCCAGAACGATCGGGGAATTGTCTGAGCGAACTTGGCCATCCCCAGGATCGGAACGCCGTCCCGGATTCCCGGAATGCGCGGACTCGCTTCGAAGGCAGCGCTGACGAGATACAGCAGTGACTTGTGGTAAATGTTGGCACAATGATCGTTCTGCTCCGTCGCATCGTCGAGCGTGTAAAGATCAAAGCTCTCGATCTTGCCGTCGTCGATGAGAGGTTTGAAGACGGTATCGAACACCTCCATCGTGCAAGCGGGCGCCCAGAGCGACAGGCTCCTGATCTTGACGTCTTTCTCGACGAGGTACTTCGCCAGTAAAGCGTGCAGGATCGAGCCGGCGCTGTGGCCCACGAGGTGGATCTCGTCGATCCCTCCACTCTTGTAGAGGGCGGCCAGATGGTCGGCCATCAGCCGCGCGCCGCCCTTCTTGTTCTTCGTCGCCCCCTCGGCGTTCTCCTTCATCTCGTCCCAGAGCGCCTTGCCGCCGAGGAGTCGCGCCAGCGGTTCGAGGGTGTCGTCGAGGCGGTCGAGCATGAAGTCCTTGGCACGATCGAGGAAATCCTCGTCGCGCCGGCTGCGGACCGCCTCTCGGAGGATGTTGCCGAGCGTCGTCCAGGCATCCGACCGCCAGATTAGGGAGAGTGGGTATACCTCGGCCTTGAGCAGGGGCTCGCGGTTGTTGGCGACGGTCTGGATCGCGGCATCCTGCGAGACGAGGCCGCCATGCGCGTAGATGACGACCCGCTTCTTCGCCCAACCCTCCATGCGCTTGGGCATCTGTTCGGTGATGAGGCTGCGCAGGGCACCCGGCGTCAGGCCGTAGGAGCCTTTGTCGTCGAGGAGCCCGTCGTCCTTGCAGGCGATGATGTAAGGGCGCAGCGAGGCGTAGATCTGGCTCTCGTAGCTGCGCGGCGCGCCGACCATCATCTCCGATGAGCCGACGGGCCGGCCGACCGCGACCGGTGCGCCGAGCGCCGCCACCCAGACGTCGCTGCCGTTGGTGAGCCAGTCGGCATAGGTCAGGAGGGCGATCCCGCCCCGGCCCCAGCGTGGCCCCCAGCTGTTCTGAATCCAGAAGCCTTCCCGGTTGTATCCGACGATGGCGAAAGCGTGGCCGCCGAGCACGCCGTCTTCGAAGGCGATTGCTTCGTCGCCCTCTCGAACCGTCTGCCATCCCCTGTGCACGCTGGCCGTCGCGAACAGAACGCCCGTCTCGCTGATGGCCGCGTGCATCGCGACCAAGTCCTTGTGGTTGACTCGGAAATACGCGCCCAGGGGCCGCTCCAGGGCATTGGCGGCGCGCTCTTCGGTGAGGGTGATGTCTCCCTTCTTGTCCTTCCAGAGCCTCTCCGCGCAGAGCCCGTGCTTGTGCCAGCCCTTCATGGCGCCCCGGGCACTGGATCCGTCGTAGTCCTCGCCGGGCCATTCGTCGTAGCGCTTGGCCATCGTGTAGAGCATCCAGGCGCTGACCGAGTCGGCCTCCTCCGTGCCGCCGCGCGCCTTGAGTAGGTAGTTCGCAACGGTGGCGAGGCCGTAGCCGGTACAGGCGCCCTCCTTGCCCTGGTCGAGCACTGGAATCTTGTGACTTCGGAAGACCTCGATGTCGGAGGTGGCCCTCACCGCGACCAGGCTCGGCACGTACAGCGTATCGCGGAAGTCGATAGTGTCCGGAAGCGCATCGAATGTGCGTTTGGCGGGGGTTTTCATGTCCATGACACCCTCCCTGTCGCGCGATGGAAAGCCACGGCGTTCGCGCACCCACAGCTTTAGGCGCTTGTGGTGATTTGCGCGAGGGTGGTCGCAATCTCAGGCGATAAAACTCTGCTTTCCGATCGGAATGCGGGCCGCGAAAACTGTAGGCCCGGAGAAATCTCTGATTTTACGAGATATTTTCAGCCGATGCATTTGGGCGGCGTCCTGCACACGCACATCTCCTCAGGTGACAAGTCTCGGATGAGCTGTGACCAAAAGGAGTAACCCGGTCGGAAGTCTGCTTCGGCGCGCTCGATCGGTTCTCCCGTTCCACGCGCCGCTTCCATCGAAAGGGGGCGACGCATGGAAAGCAAAAGCCCCGCCCGGCACAGGGCCGGGCGAGGCTGTTCTCGAACATACGTTTGCCGAGGCGCTTACTGCTCCAGAAGGCGCCGGGCGATGACCTGGGCCTGGATCTCGGCGGCGCCCTCGAAGATCGAGAGGATACGTGCGTCGCACAGCACGCGGCTGATCGGGTATTCCAGCGCGAAGCCGTTGCCGCCGTGGATCTGCAGCGCGTTGTCGGCCGCCGCCCAGGCGACGCGGGCACCGAGCAGCTTGGCCATGCCGGCCTCGAGGTCGCAGCGCTTGCCCTCATCCTTCTCGCGGGCGGAGAAGTAGGTGAGCTGGCGGGCGATGTTGATCTCGACCGCCATCATCGCGAGCTTGTCGGCGACGCGCGGGAACTCCACCAGCGCCTTGCCGAACTGTACCCGCTCCTCGGCGTAGCGCAGGCCGATGTCGAGGGCCGACTGGGCCACACCGATGGCGCGGGCCGCGGTCTGGATGCGGGCCGATTCGAAGGTCTGCATGAGCTGGGCAAAGCCCTTCCCCTCGACCTCGCCGAGGAGGTTCCCGGCGGGCACGGAGAAGCCCTCGAAGGAGAGTTCATATTCCTTCATGCCGCGATAGCCGAGCACCTCGATCTCGCCGCCGGACAGGCCGTCAACGGGGAAGGGGTTCTCGTCCGAGCCGCGCGGCTTCTCGGCGATCAGCATCGAGAGGCCGCGGTGGCCCTTCTCCTCGGGCTTGGTGCGCACGAGCACGGTCATGATGTCGGCGCGCACGGGGTGGGTGATCCAGGTCTTGTTGCCCGTGATCTTCCAGGCGTCGCCCTCCTTCACTGCCTTGGTGCGGAGCGAGGCGAGGTCCGAGCCGGTGTTCGGCTCGGTGAAGACGGCGGTCGGCAGGATCTCGCCCGACGCGATGCGCGGCAGGAAGCGCTGCTTCTGCTCCTCGGTGCCGCCGCACAGGATCAGCTCGGCGGCGATCTCCGAGCGGGTTCCGAGCGAGCCGACGCCGATATAGGCGCGCGACAATTCCTCGGAGACCACGCACATCGCGGCCTTGGGCATGCCCATGCCGCCGTATTCCTCGGGGATGGTGAGGCCGAACACGCCGAGTTCGGCCATCTTCTCGATGATCGCCATCGGGATGTAGGCGTTCTCGCGGTGCCACTCCTGAGCCTGCTCCACCACCTCGGCCTTGCCGAAGCGGCGCATCTCGGAGCGGATCGCCTCCATGTCCTCGTCGAGGCCGGAAAGGCCGATGGTGGCAGCCCCCGATGTCGTAGCCTCGCGGATCTTGGCGATCAGCGCGGCGCGGTTGGCGGGCGTGTTCCCCTCGGCAATCGCCGCGTCGATGGCCGGCGTGCGCAAGGACGCGAGTTCGGCGCTCGTGAAGCCGAGCGCGGTCGGGCGCACGATCTCGCCCTGGCTCATCGGGATGCCGCCGAACATCTGATCGAGATACTCGCCGACACCGATCTTCACGAGCAGCGCCTCGGTCTCGCCGAAGCTGCCCTCGCCCTGCAGCCGTTCGGCGTAGCCGGCGAGTTCGCGCACCGCCTCGCCGTAAGTGGCAAGCCAGGACAGGCCGTGGGCGGCATGCTGCTCGCGCTCCAGCGCACCCGCATCGAGCTTACCCTCCGGGCCCGTCACCCGCGCCTTCACGCGGGCGGTCGCCTCGGCGACGAGGGCCTTGGCGCCCGCGGCGGCGTCCTTGGCCAGCGCGACGAAATCACTCGGGTCATTGGCGGCCTGGATGGCGGGGGATGCTGCCATGGCGAACTCTCTTCTATGAAAGCGATCAGATGGTCCCTTTATAGGCAGGATCGCCGGCACAATAGTGGTTTCTCATCGCCGCATCCCCCGTCTTTAGGCTGAATTCATCATTCGGTTTACCGCGTTGCGCGGGTTTGAGGACCACTCGCCAATCCGACGCCGCAGGCGGCGACCGCCATGCCCGCGATCTGCATCAGGGTCAGCGCCTCGCCGAACATGACGTAGGCGATCGCGGCCGAGACCGGCGGCACCAGGAAGAGCAGCGAGGCGACGCCCGCCACCGCGCCGCGCCGGATCAGCGCCAGCAACAGGAGGATGCCGCCGACCGAGTTGACGAGGACCGACCACGCCATGCCGAGGCCGAGCGGAAGGCTCGGGCTCAGATGCGTCTCGCCGGCGATGAGCGCGAGCGGAACCGCGAAGGCGGTGCCGCCGACGAATTGCAGGCAGGCATTGGTGACGAGGTCGGCCCCGGCGCCTTTCCGCTTCTGCCACAGCGTGCCGGCGGTCATCGCCAGCATGGCGGCGAGCGACACGAGGAGCGCAACGGGCGGAATGCCGGCGGCATCGACCGCGCCGAGCTTCGGCCCGAGCACCAGGCCCGCCCCGAGAAAACCGAGGCCGATGCCGGCCCAGCGCCGCGGCCCGACCCGCTCGCCGAGCAGCGGCTGCGACACGGCCGCCGTGAGGAGCGGCTGAAGGCTGCCGACCAGGGCCGCGATGCCGGCGGGCAGGCCGCGATGCACCGACCAGAACACCCCGGCCACGTAGATGCCCTGCATCAGCACGCCCGCGACCATGCCGTCGCGCCAGCCGGCGGCTTTCCGCGGCCAGCGGGCGCGCCGGACCAACGCGATGCCGGCCAGAACGAGCGCGACCAGGGCAAGCCGTACCGCAACGAAGGCGAGCGGCTCGGCGTAAGGCGCTACGTAGCGCGCGGCGACGAAGCCGCTCGCCCAGATCAGCACGAAGGCGGCCGGGATCAGGCTGGAGAGAACGCTCAACATGGCGCCCGGCAAGCAGCACGCGGGTGACCTTATGGCAATCGGAGAAACCTGAGGGCGGCCATGCTACGCCCGCACCCGAGTGCCCCCGAGATTGACGCGCCGCATCCGATAGCCCGTATGGAGCGGCCCGCCTCGACTCAGCCGAAGAAGCCATCTCCTCCCTTGAGCCGATTCAAAAAGATCCTCGACGTGACGGGGCTGGCTGCGCAGCGCTTCGTCGCCCATGATGGCTGGGCGATTGCCAGCCACATCGCGCTGTCGATGCTGACCTCGCTGTTCCCGTTCCTGATCCTGCTCGCGGCGCTCGCCGGCCTGATCGGCAGCAAGCCGTTGGCGGACGAGGCCGGCACGCTGATCTTCGACGCGGTGCCCCGGGAGGTGGCCAAGCCCATCGTCGGCGAGGTCCATCGCCTTCTCACCGAGCAGCGCGGCGGCGTACTGACCCTCGGCGCCCTGCTGGCGCTCTACTTCTCGTCCTCGGGAGTGGAATCGCTGCGAGTCGGGCTCAATCGCGCCTACGGCATCCGCGAGATGCGCCCCTGGTGGCTCACCCGGCTCGAATCGATCGGCTACGTCGTCTGCGGTGCCTTCGCCATGCTGGCCTTCGCACTCCTCGTGGTGCTCGGGCCGCTGATCTGGCGCCAGCTCGTCTTCGTGGCGCCGGGACTGGAGCCGCTCGCGCTGACGGTCGCCATCGGCCGCATCGGCGTCACCGCCTTCCTGATCGCGCTGGTGCTGGTGATCGCCCACAAGTTCGTGGCCGCCGGGCGGCGTCCGGTGCTGTCCGTGCTGCCGGGCATCGCCGTGACGCTGTGCCTGTGGTTCCTCGCCGGCCTCGGCTTCGGTTTCTATCTCGACCGCTTCTCGAACGCCTACGCCTCGACCTATGGCGGCCTCGCCACCGCGATGATCTTCCTGGTGTTCCTCTACTGGCTCGCGGCGATGTTCCTGTTCGGCGGCGAGGTGAACGGTACGGTCATCGCGGCGCGGCGCCAGCGGCTTCAGGCGCGGATGCGGGCGCGTCAGGCGGAGGCGGCTCAGGTGACGGTGAATCCCCTCCCATGATCGCCCCCATGAGTTTCCGTTCGCGGGCGAGTTCCGCGAGCCGCTCGATCCGGATGCCGTGGGGGGGCACGTCGATCACGAAGCGCTCGGCCGTCTCGCCGAGCACGAAATCGGGGCGGACCGCTTCGAGATAGCGCCAATCGATCCCCGTCGACCACAGGAAGTGCACCTCGCGAAAGGTGTCGGCGAACAGCGCGGTCAGCGTCGCGATCGGGCTGTGGCCGGTGTGCTGCGCGTAGGAATCGCCGAAGATGACGAGACGGCGCGGATCGGCCAGCGGGTCGTCGTTGCGAAACACTGCGTGGGTGCCGAGATGGGCGTCGCCGCCGCGGCCCAGCGCCTCCATCTCCAGCAGGAGATCGTTGGCGTAGACGCGCCGGGCCTCGCTCGCGAGGGCGGTGCCTTCCGCAAGCTCCACGCGATGAGGCGTGAACTTTCGACCGAGATCGCCCGAGAAGGGCAGGGCGGTGCGGTCCCGCCGCGTCCCGATGTCGTCGCGCGGGGGAACGCCCATCCGCCCCAGGATCGTGCTGTAGGCCAGCGCGCAGCCCTCGAACGTCCAGTGGGTGTCGGTGCGCAGATACAGCGGCGGCCCGCCCGTTTGCGCCCGGAACGCACCCGTGAGATCGACCCAGGCCCGGGCGCCCGGCGAGGCGGTGAGCCAGCGGGCGAGCCGGAGCGCGGGAGCGCGGGCCGGATCGAAGGCGAGCCCTTCGGCCCGCTCGGGGTAGACGGTGAGCTTTTCAGGCGCGAGGGCGTGGAAGTAGGTCGCGCCGAGCCGGGCGCAGCGCCGCACACGCGTCTCGATGATCCGCCGCCAGCGCCACAGCGTCCCGCGCGAGACGCCTGGCCGGCCGTACTGCTCCAGCACCCGGTTGTTGCCGCGGATCAGGAACAGCCACCCATCCCGGCCTTCGTACACGTCGGCAACCGGGTCGGGGGCGGAGGTCATGCGCCGGTTCTAATCGGGCGCCAGACTGCCCGCCAGAAAAACCCTCCCCCGCGGGGGAGAGGGCGTGGCGGGCGGCGCGTCAGCCGCCGAACAGTCGCTTGAGGCCGGCGAGCAGGCCGCCGCTGCGGGCCGACTCCTGCGACGTCGTCGCGGACGGTGCGGACGCCTTGGCCGTGGCGACGACCGTCTGGACGAGGCCGAGCGCGGCCGTATCCGTGGTCTCGCGGTCGATCAGGATCAGGCTGCCGGTGTCGCGGTTCTCGACGTAAGGGTCGATGGCGATCTGCCGGTCGAGGGTCAGGGTCACGTCGCCGATATCGTTGACCGCGAGTTTCTCGGCCGGACCCGCCTGTCCGGTCTCCGGGTCGATCCGGCGATGGACCGCCTTCACCACCGCGTTGACGGTCTGCGTGCCGACCTTCGCCCACAGGCTGGCGCCGGGAGCAAGATCGGTCTCCGCTGCCCAGAACAGCCGCACGTCGAGGCTGTCGGTCAGGGTCAGCGGCGCGTCCGAGGTGGCAATCACCGCGCCGCGGGAGGCGTCGACCTCGTCGGCGAGCACCAGCGTGACCGACTGACCCTCGCTCGCCCGCTCCAGATCGCCATCGGCGGTGAAGATGCGGGCAATCGTCGAGGTTTTTCCGGAAGGCGCGACGGTAACGGCGTCGCCGGGCGCTACCGTTCCGCTGGCGATCAGCCCCGAGAAACCGCGAAAATCCGAGTTTGGGCGGTTCACCCACTGCACCGGCATGCGGAAGGCGGCGGCGCGCTCCTCCGACTTCACCGGCACCTCTTCGAGGTAGCGCAGCAGCGGAACGCCGTCGTACCAGGTCGCGGCGGTGCCCGGCAGGACGACGTTGTCGCCGTTCTTGGCCGAGAGCGGGATCGCCCGCACCTCGGAAAAGTTCAGCGGTGCGGCGAAGGCTTGGAAGCCTGAGACGATTGCCTCGAACTTGTCCTGCGACCAGCCGACCAGATCCATCTTGTTGATGGCGAGCGCCACCCGGTGGATGCCGAGCAGCGACACGAGGAGCGCGTGGCGCCGGGTCTGGCGGGTCAGGCCGTGGCGGGCATCGACCAGGATCACGGCGACGTCGGCGGTCGAGGCGCCGGTCGCCATGTTGCGGGTGTACTGCTCGTGCCCGGGGGTGTCGGCGACGATGAAGGAACGCCGCTCGGTCGAGAAGAAGCGGTAGGCGACATCAATGGTGATGCCCTGCTCGCGCTCCGCCTGGAGGCCGTCGACCAGCAGGGCGAGATCGACCTCGCCACCCTGCGTACCGTGCTTGCGCGAGTCGCGCTGAAGCGCCGTCACCTGATCGTCGAAGATCTGCTTGGTGTCGTGCAGGAGGCGTCCGATCAGGGTGGACTTGCCGTCATCGACCGAACCGCAGGTGATGAAGCGCAAGACCTCCTTGTTCTGGTGCTTGTGCAGGAAGGCTTCGTAGCCGAACGCTTCCGGAGACTGATGGATCGTCATCAGAAGTAGCCCTCCTGCTTCTTGCGCTCCATGGCGCCGGCGCCGTCCTTGTCGATGACCCGGCCCTGACGCTCCGAGGTGCGGGCGGCCAGCGTCTCGCCGATGATCTCCGGCAGGGTCGCGGCCGGGCTCTCGACCGCACCGGTCAGTGGGTAGCAACCGAGCGTGCGGAACCGGACTTTTCGTAGTTGCGGGGTCTCGCCTGCTTCGAGCGGGAGACGATCATCGTCCACCATGATGAGCTGGCCGTCGCGCTCGACCACCGGCCGCTCGGCGGCGAAGTAGAGCGGCACGATCGGAATGTTTTCCTGCTCGATATAGAGCCAGATATCGAGCTCGGTCCAGTTCGAGAGCGGGAACACGCGGAAGGACTCCCCGCGTCGCTTCTTGAAATTGTAGAGGTGCCACGGTTCGGCGCGCTGGCGCTTCGGATCCCAGCGGTGCTGCGCGTTGCGAAGTGAAACGATGCGCTCCTTGGCGCGGCTCGCCTCCTCGTCGCGCCGCGCCCCGCCGAAGGCCACGTCGAACTTGTACTTATCGAGCGCCTGCCGCAGCGCCTGCGTCTTCATCACGTCGGTATGCACTTCCGAGCCGTGGCTGACCGGGCCGATGCCCTTGGCGAGCCCCTCCTGGTTGGTGTGCACGATGAGCTCGAGGCCGAGTTCCTTCGCGCGCTGGTCGCGGAAGGCGATCATCTCGCGGAACTTCCAGGTGGTGTCGATGTGCATCAGGGGGAACGGCAGGCGCCCCGGCGCGAAGGCCTTCAGCGCCAGATGCAGCAGCACGGATGAGTCCTTGCCGATCGAGTAGAGCATCACCGGGTTCTCGGCCTCGGCGACCGCTTCCCGGAAGATGTGGATGCTCTCGGCCTCGAGACGCTGCAGATGCGTCAGGCGGGTGCGCGCGGGCGCGGCGACGGCGGCGCTCATCAGACCAGTTCCCTTCTGTGTTCGCGTGAGGTCGCGGCGCTGGCCGGCTCCTCGAAAGCGGCGGCTTCCTGGCCCGGCGCGACGTCCGCTTCCGGCCGGTGCAGGTGCAAGCCGCATTCCTTCTTGGATTCCTGCTCCCACCACCAGCGGCCGGCACGCTCGTCCTCGCCGATCTTCACGGCGCGGGTGCAGGGGGCGCAGCCGATCGACGGGAAGCCGCGGTCGTGAAGGACATTGTAAGGGATGAAATTGTCCAGAACGAAGGCATCGATCTGCGCCCGCGTCCAATCGGCGAGCGGGTTGACCTTGATCAGCCCGCGGCCCTCATCCGCCTCCGCCAACGGCGTGTCGGCCCGATTAGCCGACTGGCCGGCGCGCAGGCCTGTGAACCACGCCGCCGCGCCGTCGAGAGCGCGGCCTAATGGCTCGACCTTGCGGAAGCCGCAGCAGGCCTGCCGCGCAGCGACCGAGTGCCGGAAGCCGTTGATGCCCTCGCGCGCGACGAAGTCCTCCTCGGCCCTCCGCTCCGGCGCGTAGGCGCGGATGCGAATGCCGTAGGCGGCCTCGGTCTCGGTCCAGACATCGTAGGTCTCGGGGAAGAGCCGGCCGGTATCGAGCGTCACGATCTCGGTGCGGCCCTTGTTCAGAGCGAGCGCGTGCGTGAGCGCCTGATCCTCGATGCCGAGGCTGGTGGTGAAGACGAGGCGGCCCGGGATGCGGTCCTCGACGAGGCGGATGCGCCCCCGGAGGTCCAGCCCCGCCATATCCCTGGCGAGGTCCCCGGCCGCTCGGACGAGAGCAGCGGTCATGTGCGTAAAATCGGATTGCCTGCTTGTCGGAGCTCTGAAATGTTCGCTATAACGAACGCTGTCAAGGCGCCGGAGCTGCTGCGCACGCAATCCTCTGCTGCGGCGCGAATGACACGGCAACGGGTTCCGATGGCGTATCGTTGCCCGCTTAGAAAAGAATCTTCTCAACGAGGCGCCCGATCGGGCCTGTCGCCCGGCGCTGCGGGAGACGCTCTCGAGAGACCATCCTCGCCATCAACTGCGGAGAGGCCCCCTTGGACTCGATCGACCTGAAGATCCTCGCGCTCCTGCAGAAGGACGCCACGCTCTCCATCGCCGCCATCGGCGAGCAGGTCGGGCTGTCTCAGACGCCCTGCTGGAAGCGGATCCAGCGCCTCGAGGCCGACGGCGTGATCGACCGGCGCGTGGCCGTG
This sequence comes from Methylobacterium sp. R2-1, assembly GCF_014191355.1. Taxonomy (GTDB): domain Bacteria; phylum Pseudomonadota; class Alphaproteobacteria; order Rhizobiales; family Beijerinckiaceae; genus Methylobacterium. The sequence goes on along the minus strand of NZ_JACHWM010000014.1, from coordinate 156,081 downwards.
CTCGATCCGGTGAAACTCGGGCTTGGGCTCACCGTCTTCGTCTCCATCGAGACTTCCGATCATTCCAAGGACTGGCTCGAGCGATTCGCCGACCGCATCTCGGCGATGCCGGAGGTGCTTGAATTCTACCGCATGGCCGGCGACGTCGATTACATGCTGCGCGTCGTCGTGGCCGACATGGCGGCCTACGACACGTTCTACAAGAACCTGATCGCGACCCTTCCTCTCAAGAACGTGACCTCGCGCTTCGCCATGGAGAAGGTGAAGTCGACGACGGCCCTGCCGCTGCCGGCCCCCCCGCCGCGCGGGCGGGCCGAGCCGAGGCTGGCCGTGGTTGGAGAATAATCTTCCTTTTTGCGACGCAGCAACGAATAATCTCTTCTCTCTGCAGGGCGTTCTTTAAAACGGACGTTTCGACGTTGACAGCGGCGCTCCGGCGGACGACATGGCACCCACGATGTCCAGGCAAGCACTTCTCCCCCGCACGGCTCCCTTCGGAGACCAGGAACGGGCCCATCTCGACGCGGCGCTCGGCGCGGCGACGCCGATCCAGCGCGCGTGGCTGACCGGCTTCCTCGCCGGGCTCGACGCGGCCGCCGGCCAGCCCGCTGCTGCGGCGGCCGCCCCGGCCGCCCCGCCGAAGGCCGCCGAGCCTTTGACGATCCTGTTCGCGTCGGAATCGGGTAATTCCGAAAAGCTCGCGGGCGACGTGGGCAAGCTCGCCCGCAAGCAGGGCTTCAAGCCGAAGATCGTGGACTTCGCCGACCTCGATCTCGCCACGTTGCCGAAGGCCGGCAAGCTGATCGCCATCGTCGCAACCTGGGGCGAAGGTGAGCCGCCGGCTCGTGCCGTGCGCGCCTACGGTGAGTTGATGGGCGATGCTGCGCCGCGGCTCGAAGGCGTCGAGTTCGGCGTCCTCGCACTTGGCGATACGAGCTACGCAGAGTTCTGCGCCATCGGTAAGGCGCTCGACGCGCGCTTCGAGGCGCTCGGCGCCAAGCGCGCCTACGACCGCGCGGATCTCGATCTCGATTTCGACAAGCCCGCCGCCGAGTGGATCAAGGGCGCGCTCAAGGCGCTCGCGCCGACGGACGCCCCGGCCGACAACGTCGTGGCGGTCGATTTCCGCGCCGGAGCCGAGGACGAGGACGGCGAAGTCAGCCGCGAGCCGGTCGTCGTCGAGGTGATCGACCACGTGAACCTCAACTCCTCGCGCTCCGATAAGGAGACGATCCATCTCGCCCTCGAATTCGAGGACGGGGCGCCGGCCTACGAGCCCGGCGATTCGCTGGAGATCTTCCCGGAGAACGACCCGCAGCTCGTGGACGAGATTTTGCGCGCCACGGGATTGTCCGGCGACGAGGGGCTTCGCCGGGCGCTGCTCGCCGAACGCGACATCACCACGCTCTCGCCCACCACGGTCGAGCGCTTCGCCAAGGCCACCGGCCACGCGGACGCCCAAAAATTCGTGGAGAGCGGCGAGGTGAAGGCCTGGATCGAGGGGCGCCACCTGATCGACCTGATCGAGCGCTTCCCTGCCAAGCTGACCGCCGAGCACCTCAACACCGTGACCCGGCCGCTGCCGCCGCGGGCCTATTCCATCGCCTCATCGCGAAAAGAGGTTCGCGACGAGGTGCATCTCACCATCGCCGCCGTGCGCTACGAGACCCACGGCCGCGCCCGTTCCGGCGTCGCCTCGGTGCATGTCGCCGACCGCATCGCCAACGGCGCCAAGCTGCGGGTGCGGGTGAAGCCCAACAAGCACTTCCGCCTGCCGTCCGACCCGTCGACCGACATCATCATGGTCGGTCCCGGCACCGGCGTTGCGCCGTTCCGCGCCTTCGTGCAGGAGCGCCGTGCCACGGAGGCTCCCGGCCGCTCCTGGCTGTTCTTCGGCGACCGCCACTTCACCCACGACTTCCTGTACCAGCTCGAATGGCAGGACGCGCTGGAGGACGGCTCACTGGCCAAGATCGACGTGGCCTTCTCCCGCGATCAGCCGGAGAAGATCTACGTGCAGGACCGGATCGACCAGAACGCCGCCGAGGTGGTGGCCTGGCTCGACGGCGGCGCGCATTTCTACGTCTGCGGCGACGCCAAGAACATGGCCAAGGACGTGCGCGCCGCAGTGGTGCGCGCCTTCGAGAGCGTGAAGGGCCTGAGCCACGCGGATGCGGAAGCGCATATCGCTTCGCTGGAGCGGACCAAGCGCTACCAGCAGGACGTTTACTGAAGTTCACCCGCACCTCCCCCCTCTGCGGGGGAGGGTGCCGAGCGCAGCGAGGCGGGAGAGAGGCAGCGTGACGGCGCCGAAGGTGGTGCAGCCCGTGCTGTCGAGACTTTTCCGGACAGGGCGCTCCCCTCTCCCGACCCTCGCTGACGCGAGGGCCACCCTCCCCCGCAGCGAGGGGAAGGCTGAGTGTGAAACGGAACACCGCCATGGACGACCACAAGCCGATCGACACCCCTGACGGCCCCGCCGTGGACACGCCCGGCATCGGCGCGCGCCGCTACGAGACGCCGCCGACCGATGGTCCGATCACGGAGGCCGAGGCCGCGCGGGCCGCCGGGCTCGCGCATAACGAGCACCTGAAGATCGCCAGCGGCTACCTGCGCGGTGGGCTCGCCGACGGGCTTTTGAAGCATGCCACCGGCGCGATCTCCGAGGACGACGGCCAGCTCGTCAAGTTCCACGGCATGTACATGCAGGACGACCGGGACATCCGGGCGGAGCGCACCAAGAAGAAGCTCGAGAAGGCCTACAGCTTCATGATCCGCCTGCGCATCGCGGGCGGCGTCGTGACGCCCAAGCAGTGGCTGATCCTCGACAACATCGCCACGACCTACGCCGGAAATGCCCTGCGCGCGACCACGCGCCAGACCTTCCAATATCATGGCGTCATCAAGTCGAACCTCAAGCGCACCATGGCGGCAATCGATTCGGCGCTGCTCGACACCATCGCCGCCTGCGGCGACGTGAACCGCAACGTCATGGCGGCGACCAATCCGGCCCAGGCCGGTGCCCACAAGGTCGCGCTCCAGCTCGCCAAGGACATCTCCGACACCCTGCTGCCGAAGACCGGCGCGTGGCGCGAGATCTGGCTCGACGGCGAGCGCGTGGTCGGCGGCGAGGACGCGGCGGAGGTCGAGCCCGTCTACGGCAAGACCTACCTGCCGCGGAAGTTCAAGACCGTGGTTGCGGTGCCGCCCTCGAATGAGGTCGACATCTTCGCCCACGATCTCGGCTTCATCGCCATCCTCGACAAGAAGAACCGGGTCACGGGCTGGAACGTGACCGTCGGCGGCGGCATGGGCATGACCCACGGCGAAACCGACACGTTTCCGCGCACCGCCGACGTGCTGGGCTTCGTGAAGCCCGAGGATGCGCTGAAGGCGGCCGAGGCCGTGATGACGGTCCAGCGTGACTGGGGCAACCGCAAGAACCGCAAGAATGCCCGCCTCAAGTACACGATCGAGCGCTTCGGCCTCGATGCGTTCCGGGCGGAGGTCGAGAAGCGCATCGGCAAGAAGCTCGGTGAGCCGAAGCCCTTCACCTTCGACGGAAACGGCGACCGTTACGGCTGGGTCGAGGGCGATGATGGGCGTTACCACCTGACGCTCTACGTGCCGTCGGGGCGGATCAAGGACATCGACGGCGGACCGCAATTCCTCTCTGGCCTGCGCCGCATCGCCGAGGTGCACGAGGGCGATTTCCGCCTCACCGGCAACCAGAACGTCATCATCGCGAATGTGCCGGCCGGCAAACGCGCCGAGATCGACGCACTGGTCGACGAGTACGGCCTGACCAAGGGCGCCTCGGCAATCCGCCGCAGCTCGCTCGCCTGCGTGGCGCTGCCGACCTGCGGGTTGGCGCTGGCTGAGAGCGAGCGCTACCTGCCCGACCTCCTCACCGAACTGGAGGAGAGCCTCGCCCGCCACGGACTGCAGGACGAGGAGATCACGATCCGGTCGACGGGCTGTCCCAACGGCTGCGCCCGGCCCTTCATCTCGGAGATCGGCCTCGTCGGCCGCGGGCCCGAGCGCTACCACCTCTATCTTGGCGCCGCCTTCGATGGCTCCCGGCTGAGCAAGCTCTATCGGGAGGACGTGCCCGCCAGCGAGATCAAGGACACCCTGGAGCCGCTGTTCGCCGCCTATGCCAAGGATCGGCAGCCGGGCGAGCATTTCGGCGACTTCGTGATCCGCGCGGGCTTCGTGGCCAAGACGGGCAACGGCCCGGACTTCCACGAGCGGACGGGGCCGCTGCGGGGGGCCTGACGGCTCGGGTTCTCCCCGCGATGACGGTGAGCGTGACACTCCCCGTCATCGCGGGGCCAGGCCGAAGCAGCCCGGTCTGCTGACGGCTCTCGAGAGGGCGCGCAGTTGATTGCTGCGCTCACGCTCGCGATGAAGGCGATTTCTGTGCCCGGCCTGCCTCAGACCGGCACAACCGCCACGTTGTCGATGAGCCGCGTGTTGCCGAGATAGGCCGCCACCAGCACCCGCGCCTCGCGCTCGGCTCTGGCCACGGGCACGAGCGACTGCGCATCGCGCACTTCAAGATACTGGACCGGGCCGAAGCCCGCCGCCTCCAGCGCCGCCATGCCGTCAGCAATCAGCGGAGCCGCCTCGGCGCCGCGAGAGAGGCGCTCGGCCATGTCGGCGAGCACGGCATGCAGACGGGGCGCAATCGCGCGCTCGCGCGGTTCGAGGTAGCGGTTGCGGGAGGAGAGGGCGAGGCCGTCCACCTCGCGCAGGGTCGGCACGCCTTCGATGGCCACCGCCATGTCGAGGTCGCGGACGACCGAGCGGATCACCTGCAACTGCTGGAAATCCTTTTCGCCGAACAGGGCGATATCGGGCCGCACCTGGTTGATCAGCTTGGTCACGACGGTGGCGACGCCGGAGAAGTGGCCGGGCCGGAAGGTGCCGCACAAACCCTCCGCCGCCGGGCCGGGCTCGATGCGCGTCGAGAAGCCGGTCGGGTACATGGTCTCGACCGAGGGGAGCCACGCCGCGTCGGCGCCGGCCCGGGAGAGCAGCGCCAGGTCGGCCTCGGTGTCGCGCGGGTAACGCGAGAAATCCTCGTTCGGGCCGAACTGGGTCGGGTTCACGAAAATGCTGACGACCGCCCGCCGGCCGATCGCCTTGGCGTGCGCCACCAGAGCGAGGTGGCCCGTATGCAGCGCGCCCATGGTCGGCACCAGCACGATCCGGTCGCCGCCCGAGTGCCACGCATCGATCCGCGCGCGCAGGGCCTCAAGGCTGTCGAAGCGGAGAGTCGTGTCGGACATGGAGCGGCTCGGAACTGGGATATCGCGCCGCACAGGTAAGCGCCGCCGCCGCGGGATGCCAGCGTTCCGACTCCATGTCAGGGGCAGTAGCGCAGGGGCCGGTCGAAGGGGTCGTCGTAGCCGAGCCCCGGCCGGAAGCCGTAATAGCTCGGTTTGCCGAGGCCGTATTCCGAGCCGACATAGCTCGGATCGCTCGGTGCGTTGGTCGGCACCGGGGCGACGCGCGGGGCGCAGCCGACGAGACGCCGGGGGAGGGGGCGGATCGGCGCGTCGGCGAGGGCGTCCCCGTCGCCGCGGGGGAAGAAGCGCGGGGCCGGCGGCATGGCGGGAGAACCCGGCTCGAACACCGGCAGGTCGGCGGAGAGGGCAGGCGACCCGAGGAAGCAGCCAAGGGCGAGGAGGATGCCGAGCACCCGCTGCCAACCGGCCGTCATCGCGTCACTCTCCCGCCCTGTCGTACGATGCCTCGCAGGTCATGGTGAACGGATCGTTACCGAGCGCCGCGCTCATGCCCTCGGGTAGACGATCACCGATAGGTAGGTCATTGGCGTCTTGAGCAGTTTGGCCGGGCCGTGCAAGCCGTTCGAATCGAACATCAGCGCGTCACCCGGCTCTAGGTGATAGTCCTGGCCCGAGTGGTGATAGATCACCTCCCCGGTCAGCATGTAGATGAACTCCGTGCCGGTGTGGCGGAAGCTCGTATAGGCTTCGGCCTCGTCCTGCAGGGTGATGAGGTAGGGCTCGACCACCACATCGCCGCGGATGCCGGCCCCCAGAAGTTCGTAGAGATGCCCGACCTTGGTGCCGCGTCGCTCGATCGGCACGCCCTGGCCGCGCTTCACGTGGCTGCAGTCGCGGGTCTCCTCGAAAGCGGCGAAGAGGGCGGTGATCGGCACATTGAGCGCCGAGGCGATGGCGTTGATCGAGGCGAGCGAGGGCGAGATCGCGCCGTTCTCGATCTTCGAGATCATGCCGGGCGAGATGCCGGCTGCGCTGCCGAGATCGGCCACCGAGAGATCGCGCTCCCGCCGCAGCAGGCGCACTTGATGACCCAATGCCTTTTCCAGGGGGCGCTCCTCGACGACGGGCGCATTCGACGCTGTGCTCAGCATGGATCCCTGGCTGCTCCTTCCGCCATTGCGGCGCGGAATCATTATGGCGCAGGAATTCGAGGACGCCACCGGGAACGGTTGTTAGGAACTGCAAGTCTTTTCGGCGGCACACCTCCTTTCAGACGGTGAAAGTCGGCAATCGCAGCATTCAAGTTGCTGTTCCGGCTCCTATCCGTTCCGATGCCGGCGTCCCCTGAGACGGAAAGGGGACCGGCGCTGTCCGCGCCGGTCCCCTCACCGAGCCGCTCCTCGATGCAAAAAGTCCTAGAAAGGAATATCGTCGTCGAGGTCGTAGTTCGGCTTGCCACCGCCACCCGAGGAGGGCCGGCGGTCGCCGCCACCGGAGCGGCTCGAACCGAAATCGTCGCGTCCGCCGCGGTCACCGCCTCTGTCGCCACCCCGATCGCCGCCTCGGCTGATCTGGCCGCCGCCCTCGTCTTCGCCCGCGAAGTCGCCGCCGCCCCCGCCACGACCGTCGAGAATCGTCATCTCGCCGCGGAAGCGCTGGAGCACCACCTCGGTGGTGTACTTCTCCGCGCCGGCCTGGTCGGTCCATTTGCGGGTCTGGAGCTGGCCCTCGATGTAGACCTTCGAGCCCTTGCGCAGGTACTGCTCGGCCACGCGGGCGAGGTTCTCGTTGTAGATCACGACCGAGTGCCACTCGGTCTTCTCCTTGCGCTCGCCCGACATCTTGTCCTTCCAGGACTCCGACGTCGCGATGCGCAGGTTCACCACGGGGTCGCCCGAGGCCAGGCGCCGGGTCTCGGGGTCGCGCCCGAGATTGCCGACGAGAATCACCTTGTTGACGCTGCCCGCCATCTCATCTCTCCATCCGGTCCGATCTCACAGGGCATTTTTTCGATACGCCCGCGAAGGCCACGACTCTTGAGCATGACGCCCAGTCGGGCAAGCCGTCACCGACGCTTGTGCACGCTAACCACCGAGGTCGCCTCCGCTGCGGATGTTCTATATCTGTTCTCGGTGTCGGGCAAGCGCCACTGCGCTCGCCGGACCAAGGATGACATCAGGACACCTTCACGACGAGCTTGCCGAAATTGGCACCCTTCAGCATGCCGGCGAAGGCGACGGGCGCGTTTTCCAGGCCCTCGACCACGTCCTCGCGCGCCTTCACCCGACCGGCCCGCAGCCAGCCGCCGACGTCGCGCAGGAAGTCGTCCTGCATCGCGGAAAAATCCGAGACGATGAAGCCGCGCAGCGTCAGCCGCTTGGTGAGGATGGCGCGCATCAAGACCGGTGACCGATCGGGGCCGGGGGGCAGTTCGCTCAGATTGTAGCCCGCAACGAGCCCACAGACCGGCACCCGCGCGAAATCGTTGAGGAGCGGCAGCACCGCGTCGAACACGGCGCCTCCGACATTCTCGAAATACACATCGATCCCATTGGGACAGGCGCGGGCCAGCGACTCGGGAAAATCGTCGGCGCGGTGATCGACCGCCGCGTCCAAGCCGAGCGTCTCGGTCAGGTAGGCGCATTTCTCGGCGCCCCCAGCGATACCGACGGCCCGCGCGCCCTTGATGCGGGCGATCTGGCCGACGAGGGAGCCGACCGGCCCGGCGGCGGCGGCCACCACGACGGTTTCGCCAGGGCGCGGCCGGCCGATCTCCAGGAGGCCGGTGTAGGCGGTCATGCCGGGCATGCCGAGGATGCCAAGGAACTGGCTCGGCGGCCCGTCCGCGGGGTCCAGGCGGCGCAGGCCCCTGCCGTCCGAGACCGCGAAGTCCTGCCATCCGGAGTAACTCAGCACGAGATCGCCCTCGGCAAAGGCCGGATTCTCCGAGGCGACCACCTCGCTCACCGTCTGGCCGACCATGGTCTCACCGATCTCGACCGGCTTGGCGTAGGACTTCGCCGCGCTCATCCGCCCGCGCATGTAGGGATCGAGGGAGAGCCAGCGGGTCCGCAGCAGAACCTCCCCCGCTTTCGGGGCGGGGGTGCGCCCCTCTTCGAGGCGGAAATGTTCGGGTTTCGGCTCGCCGTGCGGGCGCGCGGCCAGCACGATCCGACGGTTGACGACTGCCATGGAGCGCTCCGGCGTTGTTCGAGACGGAACCGGGCAGATGGGTCGTGCGCTGGTTCCGGCAATGTGAGGCAGCAATCTGCGGAGGTTCGCGATGGCGTGGAAGGCGGCATCCTTGATCGTGGCCCTGACCGCGGCGGTGCTGGCGGCGGCCGGTCCGGCCGGGGCCGTGGAGGGCGATCCGCTGGCGGCCTACCGCTGGAAGTCGCGGGTGCTCGTGCTGGCCGCGAGCGATGCGGGCGATTTCCGCCTCGCAGCGCAAAGACAAGCGCTGGCCTCGGCGCGGACAGGAGCGTCCGAGCGGGATCTCGTCACGGTCGAGGCCGTGGGAAAGGGGGCGGACGCGGTGGCTCTGCGGCGCCGTCTCGGCCTGCCGGGCGACGCGTTCCGGGCGGTCCTCGTCGGGAAGGACGGCGGCGCCAAGCTCACCTCGGAGGAGCCGATTCCGCCCCAGCGCCTGTTCTCGACCATCGATGCCATGCCGATGCGGCAGGACGAGGCGAAGCGGCGCTGATCCGCAAAACAGAAGGGGCCGCGAGCGGCCCCTTCGTCATCTCCGATGATCTCGCGATCAGTAGCAGCGCTCGACCAGGACGCGGCGGTAGCCGTAGGGCGTCCAGGTCAGGCGCGGGACGGTGTAGCAGCCGCCGCTGTAATAGGGATCGTAACCGACCGTCGAGTAGCCGTAGGGGCCGCCCCATCCGCCGTAGCCGTAGGGGTAGCCATAGGCACCGTAGAGGCTACCCGCGGCGAGGCCCAGCCCGAGCCCGAGCCCGACCCCGCCCAGGCCGATGCCGCGCCGGTAGCCCCAGCCACCGCCGCGCCACCCGCCATAGCCGCCGCGCCAGCCGCCGAAGCCGGCACCGCGATAGAAGCCGCCCCGGCCGGCAAACCCGCCGCCGAAGCGCGGACCACCGAAGCCACCGCCCCGGAACCCGCCGAAGCCGCCACCGAAGCGCGGACCGCCGAAGCCGCCGCCGCGGAAACCACCGCCCCCGAAGCCGCCGCCATGGAAGCCGCCGAAGCCCGGGCGGGCATCGGCGGTTGCCGGGATCATCATCAGCGCGCCCGCCATCGCGGCCGATGCCAGAACAACCCTTTTCATCAGATCGTCTCCACCCGAGAGAGAACTTCGCCATCCCCCCGTTGGCTTTGAACGTTCGACGGGAAAAAACGGTCCCTGCGACCTCCGGTCTCAAATGCCTTGTGATGATGCTGCGAGCGATCATGAGGCGCGTGCTGGCCGCTTGAATGCTGCCATGCTTTCGCGCGAGGAGGGCACATACGGCCGAGCCTGCTCCGGACAGGTGGCCGCCAGACAGGAACCGCCCGTGACGCGCCGCCTCGCCGTTCTCGTCCCCGCTCGCTTCGCCGCCTTCTTGGCCGCCCTCGCCCTCGGTCCGCTCGCCTCTGGAGCGGTCCAGGCGCAACCGGCCGCCGCCGCAGCCAAGGGACCGTGCGAGGCGGTCGAATTCGAGGGGCAGCCCTACACGATCTGCACCGTCGATCTGCGGCGCGAGCGCGTGCGGCTGTTCTGGCTCGGAGCGGACGGGCTGCCCTACGGATCTCTGTCGAGCCTCGCCGATCGGCAGGGCCCGCGCCTCAGCTTCGCGATGAATGCCGGCATGTACGACAAGGGGCAGGCCCCGGTCGGGCTCTACGTCGAGGACGGGCGCGAGATGAAGGGTGTCTCCACCGCCAACGGGCCGGGCAACTTCCACCTCAAGCCGAACGGCGTGTTCTACGTGAAGGGCGACCGCGCCGGGGTGCTCGATACCGGCCGCTACCTGCGCGCCAAGCCGGCCCCCGATTTCGCCACGCAATCGGGGCCCATGCTGGTGGTCGAGGGCAAGATCCACCCGAAGATTTCGGCGGATGGCCCGAGCCAGAAGATCCGCAACGGCGTCGGTGTGCGCGACGGCGGGCGCGTGGCTTTGTTCGCGATCTCGGAGCGCCCGGTAACCTTCGGGGCCTTCGCCCGCCTGTTCAAGGACAGCCTGGGCTGCCGCAACGCGCTGTTCCTCGACGGCAGCGTGTCGAGCCTCTATGCGCCCGGCCTCGGTCGTTCCGACCTCAGCCGGCCGCTCGGGCCGCTGGTGGGCGCCGTAGGAAAGTAGAGGCGCGGCAGCAAAACGACGATGTCCGATCCAGGCCCTCATCCTGAGATGCCGCGAAGCGGCCTCGAAGGATCGTCCAGGGATTCGCGCGGGACCTGGACGATCCTTCGAGGCTCCGCCCCCGCTCCGCACCTCAGGATGAGGTTCGAGGATGGGAGTCAGGAGCGAGGCGGAAGCGCTATCGCTGCCCGAAGGCCGCGCTCTTGAACAGGTCCTTGTACTGGTGCGGCTGGCTGCGCCAGTACTGTTTCGGCGCCCGCACCTGCGCACCGAGTTCGGCGGCGGCGTGCCACGGCCAGCGGGGATCGTAGAGCAGGGCGCGGGCGAGCGAGACCGCGTCGGCCTTGCCCTCCGCCAGGATCGCTTCCGCCTGGTGCGGCTCTGTGATGAGGCCGACCGCGATGGTGGTGAGCCCCGTTTCCGCCTTGATCCGTTCGGCGAAGGGCACCTGATAGCCCGGCCCGACGGGAATCTTCTGAGCGGTCGAGAGGCCACCGGTGGAGACGTGGATGGCAGCCGCGCCGCGGGTCTTGAGCGCGCGGGCGAGTTCCAGCGTCTGGTCGAGATCCCAGCCGTCCTCGACCCAATCGGTCGCCGAGACACGCATCCAGACTGGCTTGCCCGAGGGCACGACCGCGCGCACCGCCTCGAAGCACTCGAGGGGAAACCGCATCCGATTCTCCAGGCTGCCGCCGTACTGGTCCTCGCGGCGGTTGGAGAGCGGCGACAGGAACTGGTGCAGCAGGTAGCCGTGGGCGCCGTGCAACTCGACGCCGTCGATGCCGAGCCGCATGGCACGCTTCGCCGTGGCGGCGAAGCCCTCGCGCACCCGCTTCAAGCCCTCCGCATCGAGGGCGTGCGGCGGCACCTCGCTTGTCGCGTGGGGCAACGCCGAGGGCGCCTCGGTCTGCCAGCCGTCGACGGCCTCCGGCGCGATCTGCGCGCCGCCTTCCCAGGGGGCTCGGCTCGACGCCTTGCGGCCAGCATGGTTGATCTGGATCGCCACCGGAATCGGCGCGTAGCCGCGCACCGCGTCGAGCACGCGGGCCAGGGCCCGCTCGGTGGCATCGTCGTAGAGGCCGAGATCGCCGGGGGAGATCCGCGCCTCGGGCGAGACCGCGGTCGCCTCCAGGGTGAGGAGCCCCGCGCCCGACTGCGCGAGCTGGCCGAGATGCATCAGGTGCCAGTCGGTCGCCGCACCGGCGAGCGCCGAGTATTGGCACATCGGCGCGATGATGATGCGGTTCTCAAGCTCCAGGTCGTCCAGGCGCAGGGGCTCGAACAGGCGGGCGGACATCGGCAGGCTCCGGGAGCGAGGGCGGCAATCGGCGGCCTATCTGGGATATGCGGGTCCCGGCCACCAGCCCGGAACCGCGCATGGGACACCCGAGATCCTTGCCGCAGGCTTCCCCCGAAGGCCAACTCCTCCATCTCACCCCGTGCGCAGGGCGAAAGGACCGTTCGGGATGGGGTTGCTGGTCGAGGGCGAGTGGCACGACAAGGGCTACGACACCGCCCAATCCGGCGGGCGCTTCGAGCGTTCGGCCGCCGCCTTCCGCAACTGGGTGACGGCCGACGGCGCTCCCGGTCCTTCGGGAGAAGGCGGCTTCAAGGGAGAGGCGGGGCGCTACCACCTCATCGTCGCGCTCGCTTGCCCCTGGGCCCACCGCACGCTGATCGTCCGCCGGCTCAAGGGGCTGGCGGAGGCCATCACCGTCTCCGTGGTCTCGCCGTATATGCGCGCGGAGGGCTGGGTCTTCCGGGCCGAGGAGGAGGGCGGGGTGCCGGGCTCGACCGCCGACCCGTTGTTCGGCGCCAAGCGGCTCTACGAGATCTATCTCCGCGCCAAGCCCGACTATTCCGGCCGCGTCACCGTGCCGGTGCTGTGGGACAAGCAGCGCCAGACCATCGTCTCGAACGAATCGGCCGAGATCATCCGGATGCTGAACGGCGCGTTCGGGGCGGGCGGACCGGATCTCTACCCGGAAGCGCTCCGCGCCGAGATCGATGCGATCAATGGGCGCGTCTACGACCGGGTCAACAACGGCGTCTACAAGGCGGGTTTCGCCACCACGCAAACGGCCTACGAGGACGCTTTCACCGCCTTGTTCGCCGAACTCGACGCGCTCGAGGAACGGCTCGACCGGCAGCGTTATCTCTGCGGATCGTCGCTGACCGAGGCCGACATCCGCCTGTTCACCACGCTGGTGCGGTTCGACGCGGTCTATGTCGGGCACTTCAAGTGCAACCGGCGCCGGATCGCCGACTACCCCAACCTCTCGAACTACTTGCGCGACCTCTACGCCCTGCCGGGCGTGGCGGAGACGGTGGATCTCGATCAGATCAAGCGCCACTATTACGGTAGCCACGCCGGCATCAACCCTACGGGAATCGTGCCGCTCGGCCCCGAACTCCACTTCGATGCGCCCAACGATCGCGCCCTGCGCTTCGGCAGTTGAACCTGGCCGCCCCGCAGGAAATATCCATCGCGACAAGCGGCATCGGATGCCGATCAGGAGGAACACCACGCCATGACGACCCTTTCGCGCGTCCCGCTTCTCGCGCTCCTCGGCCTGCTCGCCGCAGGGCCGGCTTCGGCTCAGCAGGCCGAGGTGACGATGACCGGCCGGTGCGAGCGGCTGGTGATCGGCGGCCTCGACATTACCCAGAACTGCAAGGAGCAGCTCGTCAACACGGTCGCGCGCGGGCGTACCACCTTCGATTTCGGCGCCTGGGACGGGCAGTCGCTGAGCTTCAGCGGCTCTGGGGCGCAGCACGAGCAGACCGAGGAGACCGAGCAGCTCCAGCCGATCAGCCTCGTGGTGGCGGGCATGAAAAACAAGGAGGGCATCGTTCGCTCTCCCGCCCCCGCGGTCGGCGCCTGCAAGTTCTCGCGCCCGGAGCCCGGCAAGACCATGATCACCTGCGAGGCGACCTCGCAGGGCAAGACCTATGCGGGCGTGTTCATCACCGATGCCAAGGCCGATACCAAGCCCGGGGCCGAGTCCGGCAAGGATGCCGCGAAGGAAGGGGCGACCAGCCCGCCCAAGCCCTGAGCCGGATTCGTTCCCCGGGGGCCTTCGAAAACGTCTGGTCAGCCGCGTCGCGAAGCCCCATGTAACGGGCCGGTGCGCTGCAAGCCTGCGCTGCAGGCACCGAACTGCGTTTTTGTGATTTTTCGAGGGCTCCATGCTCGAAGCCAACGCCGCCGCCGGCGCCCCCGCCGACGGCCTCATCAAGGACACCACCACGGCGGGCTTCCGGCAGGACGTCATCGCCGAATCGATGAACCAGCCGGTGATCGTCGATTTCTGGGCGCCCTGGTGCGGCCCGTGCAAGCAGCTCACGCCGGTCCTCGAGAAGGTTGTGCGGGCGGCCGGCGGCCGGGTGAAGCTCGCCAAGCTCAACATCGACGAGCATCCGGGCGTCTGGCAGCAGATCGGCCAGCAACTCGGCCTACAGTCGATCCCCGCCGTGATTGCGATCGACCGCGGCCGTCCAGTGGACGCCTTCATGGGCGCCGTGCCGGAAACTGAGGTGCGCGCCTTCATCGACCGGCTCGCCGGCCCCTCCGAGATCGATCAGGTGCTCGAAGAGGCGGCCGCGGTCGCCTCGGCCGGCGATCTCGCCTCGGCCTCCGAACTCTACGCCGCGGTGCTGCGCGAGGAGCCGGAGAACCTCAAGGCCATTGCCGGGCTGGCCAAGACCCAGCTCGAACTCGGGGAGACCGAGGACGCCCGGCAGGTGCTCGCCATGGTGCCGCCGGCCAAGGCCGACGACCCGCTGCTCGCAGGCGTGCGCGCCGCGCTCGAACTCGCCGATCAGGCCGAGAGCCTGGGTGACCTCGCCGCCCTGCAAAAGCGGATCGAGGCCGACGGAAACGACTTCCAGGCTCGGTTCGACCTCGCGCTCGGACTCAACGCCGCCGGCAAGCGCGACGAGGCGGTCGATCAGCTCGTTGCCATCGCCCGGGCCGACCGGACCTGGAACGAGGACGCCGCCCGCAAGCAACTGCTTCAGTTCTTCGAGGCTTGGGGCCTGATGGATCCGGCCGCGATCCGCGGGCGCCGCCAGCTCTCGACGCTGCTGTTCTCGTGAGGCAAAGTCTCCGCGAGAGCGTTACGGCGACCGAAGCCAACGGACGGGGCGTCCCATGCCCCCTCCTTCAGCAGGAAAGCCGCGCATGAGCCCGCAGCCGAGCTGCAAGTCGCCGGCGGATTGTCCCGCCATCATCCCGGTCTTCCCGCTGCCCGGCGCGCTGCTGCTGCCGCGGGGGCAGATGCCGCTCAACATCTTCGAGCCGCGCTACCTCGCCATGGTGGACGACGCGCTGCGCACCGAGCGGATCATCGGCATGATCCAGCCCGATCCGGAGGGCGGCGGCTCGCCGCTCAGCCCCCGGCTCTACCGGGTCGGCTGTGCCGGGCGGATCAGCCAGTTCGCCGAAACCGGCGATGGGCGCTACCTGATCTCGCTCACCGGTGTCAGCCGCTTCCGGATCGAGAGCGAGCTCGCCGTCACCACCGCCTACCGCCGTTGTCAGGTCTCCTACGACAGTTTCGCTCAGGACTTCGAGGCGCGGGCTGGCGAGGAGGCGGTCGATCGTGAGGCCGTGCTGCGGACCCTGCGCAACTTCATCGAGGCCAATGAGCTTCAGGTCGACTGGGCCGGCATCGAGGAAGCGCCGAACGAGGCGTTGGTCAACGCGCTCTGCATGATGAGCCCGTTCGGCGTGCGCGAGAAGCAGGCGATGCTGGAGGCGCCCGATCTCAAGACGCGGGCCGAGGTGCTGATCGCCGTGACCGAGATGGAACTGGTGCGTGCCAGCGGGGCGGAACCGACGCTGCAATGATTTGACACGTCCCGCGGTCAGCCGTGCCGACCGCGGGCTAGAGCATCGTCCTGAAAGGTGGTTGCCGTCTTTCGGGAAGTGACGATGCAACATCAGAGACCTAGAGCACCGCTCTGGATACCGGATCCGGAACGACGCTCTAGCCCACCGGAAGTGACAGGAACCATGGCCGACTCCTCTGCCCCGCCCGTCGAAGCGACCCGGGTCGATCCCCGCCTGCTCGAACTCCTCGTCTGCCCGCTGACCAAGGAGCCGCTGGAATACGACGCGGCGCGCGAAGAACTCATCAGCCGCTCCGCGAAGCTCGCCTATCCGATCCGCGACGGCATCCCGATCATGCTGCCGGAAGAGGCGCGCTCGCTGACGGAGTGAGGGCGGCGCGTCAGCATCATCCGGACGTGAAAAAAGGGCGCCCGGCTCTCGCCGGACGCCCTTTCTGTTGAGAGGGTGAGACCGCTCAGCGGCCCTGCTGGATCGCCGAGAGCCGCCAAGGGCCACCGGGCTCGCGCACGAAGGTCCAGAACTCCTTGGCCTCCTGCGGGCCGTTCTCGACGTGGCGGTTGGTGCTGCGCTCGAACACCTCATCGCGCAACGAGAAGCGCATGGCGACGGTGGCGAACTCGACCGGACCCTCGCGCCACGCCTCGGACAGGTCGCCCTGAAGGAGCTTCACGTCCGAGATCCGGTTCACCACGCCGCGGGCGGCGTTGGCGCGCAGATCTTCCTCGAAGTAGCCGACCATCTCCGGCGTCGCGAGACGGCGAAGGGCGGCGACGTCCTCACGGCCATAGGCGCCCTGGATCTCGTTGAGCGAGCGCTCGAAGGCCTGGAAGTCTTCCGGCTGGACCTGCACCGGCTGCGGGCGGGCACCGCCGCTGTAGCTGCCGCCCATCGGGTTCATGCCAGCGTTCATCCCACCGTTCATGCCAGCGTTCACACCACCGGGCATGCCGCCCTGTGGCGGCAATCCGGAGCGGGCATGGGGCGCGTTGCCGGCCATGGCGGGCTGGTTGCCCTCCTGGCGGCGGCGGAAGAAGCGCACGACGAACATCACGAGCAGCGCGATCAGGCCGATCTGGAAGATCAGGCCGATGAAGGAGCCGATGCCGCCGAGGCCGCCGGACAGGCCAGCACCGAGGAGGGCACCGATCAGGCCCGCGCCGAGCATGCCGCCGAGAAAGCCGCCGCCGAAGCGCCGTCCCTGGCTCTGCGCCGCCATGCCGGGATTGTTGAAGCCGGGGCTCGGGCTCGTCTGCGAGCGCTGAATCGGGCCCATCGCGCCCGGCGAGGTCGCGGTGGAGGGCGGCGCGCTGAAGGTCTTCGAGCCGCGCGAGCCCATACCGCCGCCGCCGCCCGGCCGTGCATCAACGGCGGGCGCCGCCAGGGCGAGCGAAGCCGCGAGCGCGAGGAGGGTCACGACGCGCCGACGGCGCGCGGGGGAGGAAGCCATCGAAAGAACCTCGGTCACCAAAAGGGCGAAATGCCCCTTCTTTAGATGGTGACGTCCGGTGCGCGTTTTTAGTCCCGTCCAAGCTCGACTTTTTCGGCCGTGCGGCGAAATTTTCCGTCCGATGGGGTTGGCCCGCGGCGCGGAGCACCCGAACGAGATCAGCGCGCGGCGGGGAAGACGAGCCGCACGGTTGCGCCCTCGCCGGGCCGGCTCTCGATTGAGATCGTGCCGTTCTGGCGCTTCATCAAGCCGTGGACGATGGCAAGCCCCGCACCCCGGCCGGATTCGCGCGTCGTGGCAAAGGGGGCGAGCGCCCGCGACAGCATCTCGGGCGAGAGCCCGTGCCCGTTATCCGAGACTGTCAAACCGACGGCTCCCGCCTCCGGACGCTGCAGCGATCGGTCGCCGGGCTCGACCGCGAACAGCGCTACGCGGATACGCCCCCGCCCAGCCATGGCCTCACAGGCATTGGTGAGGATGTGGCCGAGCGCCAATTCGAGCTGGATCGGGTTGCACAGGGCCGGCGGCAGACCGTCGGGGATCGACAGGTCGAGATCGATTCCCGACGGCAGGCTCGGGCGCAGCCGGTCGAGGCCGGCCTGCACTGCCGCGCCGAGATCGACCGATCGCAGGTCGGGCGCGATCCGCCGGGAATGGGCAAGGAGCTGCCGGGTCAGCACGGCGGCCCGCTCGGAGGCTTCGGTGGAGCGCGTGATCGCCCGCTGGATGAAGGGCTCGGGCCGGTCGCCGAGACGCCGCTTCAGCCCGTCGATGTAGCCGATCAGGATCTGCAGGAAGTTGTTGAACTCGTGCGCGACGCTGTTCGTGAGGAGCCCGAGCGCCTCCCGCTGCCGCGACAGCGCGAGGGCGTCCTCCGCATCCCTCCGCCGCGTCACGTCGACGATCTGGCTGAGGAAGCGCGGAGCCTCGTCGGCGCCGGGCAGGGCTGCGAGGTGGATCTCGCCCCAGAACGAGGCGCCGTCGCCGCGGGCCAACAGCAACTCGAAGCGTCCGGTCTCGCCGCGGGCCAGTGCCTCGCGCAAGGGAGCCCAGCCCGCATGATCGCCATGACGACAGGCGAGCGCCTCGATCGGTTGTCCGACAAGCTCGGCCTCGCCGCGGCCGGTCAGCGCCAGCAGGGCAGGGTTGGCACTGGCGATCGTCGGCCCGGCCTCGGCTTCATCCAGGATGAGCGTGGGGAGCGGGAGCAGGACGAGAAGGTCGGTCTCGGGTCCCCCGTTCGGCGGTCGAGCGCGCACGGCGTCAGTGCGGGACATGGGGCGCCGCCGTCATGGAAGGAGGCGCCGACCGAACGCGAGAACGCCCATCGAGGCGGCGAGCATGGGTGAGGATTTCGGAGCGCGGCAGAAGCATGCCCTTCAACGCCCGAACGACGATCCGGATCAGCGGTTGGCAGTGGTGACGGGCGAAGTGTCGCTATTGAGACTCACCCAAGCCCTGCCGTCCTGCCCCTCGCGCTTGACGAAGCTATAGCCGGTGCGCTGCCAGGGCAGCACCGCATTGGTCTTGTTGTCGAGGATCAGGTCGCCCCGGTCGGTGCGCACCATCAGCACCGCGTGGCCTTCACCGATTTCGTCGATCACGACGGTCATGCGCAGCGCCCGGCGGGGCAGGCGACGCTCCACGAGCATCCGGCGCTTGAGGAGTTGGATATCCTCGCAGTCGCCGAAGCCGTCGTCGGGGAAATCCCAGCGATCGACGACACCCCAGTGGGCCATGTCGGTGATCGGCTTGATGCGGGCGTTGACCCGACGGTTCACGGTCGTGAGCGTGTGCCACGTCGCGGGCGTCAGGGTGACGAGCGCCGGCTCACCGGGATCGACCGTGCATTCGGACGGGTAGCGGGCGCAGAAATCGTTCCAGGCGGCGACGGGCCGGGCGGGGGCGCCCGGATCGGCTGCGGTGCCCGCCTCGGGTAGGCCGGCGGTGCGCGCTTGGCTCGGCTGGACCGGCGCCGCGGCACCACCGAGCAGCAGGGTGGCGCCGACGAGGGACAGATGGGCCACTCGGCCGAGGCGCCGTCTTACGTCCCCGCGGAGGAACGCCGATCCAGTGCCGACGCCCCTAAGCACCGCGTACCGCATGGCCGACCGTCCTGCAGCCCCTTGTTTCCCGGCGAAGCTTGCACGGCCCGGCGCCCGGCTCAATACGAAAGTGAAGGAAGGATGAAGGCGGATCGCTGCTTCCCCGTGCCGGGTTGAGACAACCTCGCTCGGGCTGGCAATCCGGCCACACCGGTCGCCTGTACTGCCCGAGTCCCTGCCGGCCGTGCCGGATCGATCCACGAAGCGGGTCGCGCTCAGCGGTTCGCCGTGGTGACGGGCGAGCTGGCCCCGCCGAGCGAAACCCATGCCAGCGCGTCCTGGCCCTCGCGCTTGATGAAGACGTAGCCGGTCTGGGCCCAGGGCAGCACCGCGCTGGTCTTGTTGTCGAGGATGTAGTCGCCACGGTCGGTGATGAGGGTGAGGACGGCATGTCCCTCGCCCTTCTCGTCGATCACGACGGTCATCCGCATCGCCCGGCGCGGCAGGCCCGCCGCGGCCAGCATCCGGCGCTTGAGGAGCTGGAAGTCCTCGCAGTCGCCCCGGCCGTCCTCGGCGAGGTCCCAGCGGTCGGGCCGGCCCCAATGCTCCTGATCGGTGACGGGGTCGATCGTCCGATTCACCCGGCGGTTGATTGAGACGATGCTCGACCAGATGGCGGGAGTCAGCGCGATCCGGGCGGGCTCGGCCCGGTCGAAGGCGCATTCCGCCGGATAGGATTGGCAGAACTCGGTCCAGGCCAGGATCGGCCGGGCTTCGGCTCCGGTGGTGAGGCCCGCATTCGCCGTGGGCAGCGCGGCCATCGTCTGAGGAGCCGTCTGAGCTTGGGCGCCCTCGCCGAGGAGGCTGACGCAGAGGGTCAGCATCGCCAGAAGCCCCATTTGGAGCCCCGTCTTGAGATGACCCGTCCCGTTGGTGCGCATCGCGGCGTTTCCTTCAACGAGGCCAGGATGTCGCCGCACCCCCTCCGCCGCGCTGAAGCCGATCCGCGCAATTTTATCGATTCGCCATGGCAACGATCTGCCCGTGCGCAAGGGCGAATTGCGGCTCACGGATCTGCGGCAAATGCGGGAGATCGTGTTAGGGACTGGGAAACCGTGAGGGACGCCGGACGGGCGACGAAGGGCACGGATCGGTCGCGGCTACACAATTCCGCCGCGTCCGCCGCGGACAGGGCGTGTTCTGAGAAAGCCGGACGATGGTGTCGATCCGGTCGAGCAGGATCGGCCCGTCATCGTCGGGATATCTCCGGCGATCCTGCGGGGCGGCCTGTTGCGGGCCCTCGGCTTCGACACCCCGAGTCGCTCCTCGGACCACGCGGAGCCGCCGCGCGGTAGGGGACCAGCTCGGTAAGACGGAGACGATTCGACTGAGGATGGCGAGGCGCGGCCTGCATGTGGGCTCATCGCGCCGGCCGCGCCATTTCTGCGCGCTCGCACGACTCGTCTCGGATAGGCTGGCTAAGAGCGCCTCACAAAGCTCCCGCGTACGGATCGGTCTCGCTCTGGCGACGAAGGCGCGGCGCAAGTTTCGTGAGAGACACCGAGCGGGTTTCTGCCAAGTCCTGTCTCAAGTCCTGCCTCTTGCCGCGTCCCACGGACCCTGCAACGCGGCGCCGGCCGCGTCGGAACCTCAGAGCGTGATGCCCTCGTGGAAGCGGTCGGGAGAGATCGGCAGCATGAACTGGGCGCCGATGCCGCCTTCGAAATAGCGCACCACACGCCCGGGCGTGGAGCCGACCATGATGTGCGTGCCGATCGGCGGGGACGAGGACGTCGCGAGCGCCACGCCGGACATCGAGATATCGATGATCCGGGCGGCGATGAACCGGCCGCTCTCCAGGCGCAGGGTCACGCCGGGCTGGTTCGGAACGAGACGCTCGTTGGTCCGGCCCTCCGGCAGGCCGAGGCTCTCCCGGTTGGCGAGCCACATCAACTGGGATGCGATCTTGTCCCGCTTGCGCGGCGTCGCGTTGATCCGCATCGCGAAACCCCGCGGCGGGTGGCGCACGATCACGCCTTCCAATCGGCCGATCTGTTCGAGATACAGCACCACGCGCTCGCCGAGCGCACCGATCACGGCGCAGGTCAGGCGGACGCCGCCCGGGGACATGTCCACGGTCTGGCAAGGATATTCCCGCCGGTCGGCCAGCATGTAGCGGCCGAGCAGAGTCGCGCGCACCCGCTGGTGCCGACGCTGTTCGGCGGCGTAATCCGGCAGAGCGGGGGCCGTCCCGGATCGGGAAAGCTCGGTCATGTCAGCTCGGCGGTCTCGATGTCCCAACCGAATCACTAACCGCGCCACGGTTACAAAAGGCTTGCTTGCACGCGGAAGATGATCCGCCGACGGTCACGAAGACGGAATGGGATGGCGGGCGACGAAGATGGCCCGCTTCGCGCGAAACGATCCGGTCCAACAGAACCGAGAACCGGAAGCTATCGGGCTCTCAGTGCGCACGGCCGGATCGCGTCCATGACGGGTCAGAGCGTCCTGAACATCGAACGGGAGGGCATCGAACCCTTTGTTTTCCTTGTCCGATCCCGCTTCGTCTTGTGCAGGAAACCTTTCAAGCCGTCATGGCGCGACCCGATACTGCGGCTCCGGCCGCGGAAGGTCACGCGTTGCCGCGTCCGCCTTCGTGGACCAGCAAATGACCGAACCGGACCGGACGGGCATCGTTGGCAGGCTCGGGCAAGGTGTCGATGAAGGTTCGCCTCGCCGCCGGCTCGTGCCCGACCGCCTCGAGCACCCGCAGGGACACGGTTTCGGCTCGCAGAATCGGGCGGCTGCCGAGCCATGACGGGATGCAATGCGGACTCAAGGCGCCGAGAATGCGCGCCTGGGTCTTGCCCCGGTGGCGCAGGGGCAGGAGCAGCAATTCGAGATCGAGGGTCTCGTCACGAACCGTCACGCCGGTCAGTCCCGCCACCACGCCGACGGTATCGCAGGCGACCGTTTCGATGAGCTGCCAGGGATCGGCGAAGGGCTGGGGCCGCTCGCCCCACAGGTCGACGAAGGCGCTGCCCCGCAATTCGCGCCCGAACAGGGCGCACAGGCGGGTGCCGGCGAGGCGCACCGCGCTCGTCCGCCGCGCCGGATCGGTCTCCAGAATGAAGCTGTCGGCAAGCAGGTTGCGGATCTCGCCGGGCTCGATCTCGCCGCGCTCCGGCGCGGCCCGCTCTCCGCGCAGCCGGTCCCAATAGGCGTGAAGCTGACGGCTGGTCGGATGCTTCATGATGTTCCGCATCGGTACGGCCCGGGTCCGGATGGGCTCTGTTTTTGATCGGTACGGCACGAAAAGCGTCCCTTCGCGCCGTTCGTGGTCATCCTCCGCACACCCTATGCCGTCCCGTTCGGTCACGCTCGCGCAACTCATCCTTAACCTTAACGGTCGATGGACGGATTCGCTCGCAATTGAGGGATCTTGCGCCGGTCCCGCGCCGATTGGACCTTGCGGCGCTGCACTTCTCCCCGACATGGTGCAGCATGGATGCCTCCCCCGACCTGCCACGCCAGGGCCGCGTGCCCGTCTTCAACCTGCCGGGAATCGTCACCGTCTCGATTGCGGTGCTGGCCGGGATCCACGTCCTCCGCAGCGTTCTGCCGGACGAGGTCGACCTCTCGGTGCTGCTCAATCTCGCCTTCATCCCGGCCCGTTGGACGGCCGCATTCGATCCGTCATCGGCGGCCGAGATCATCCGGGCCGCAGGGGAGGGGGCAGGTGGGCCCGAGATGGCCTCGGCACGCCAGGAATTCGCCCGCTACCTCGTTGCCGATCCCTCGGCGCTGCCCTGGACCGGAGCGACCTATGCCCTGCTGCATGGCTCCTGGGTGCACCTCATCTTCAACGCGGTGTGGCTCGCCGTCTTCGGCACTCCGGTCGCGCGCCGCTACGGCGTCCTGCGCTACGGGCTACTGGCGCTCGCCGGGATCGTGGCGGGTGCCGCCGTTCATCTCCTGGTCGATCCCTACAGCCTGATGCCGCTCGTCGGCGCCTCGGCCGGAATCTCGGCCCTGATGGCGGCAGCGGCCCGCTTCGTCTTCCAGCCTCCGCCGCATTTCGTGGCCGGAGCGCCCTGGCAGATCCCGCCGCGGCCGCGGCTCCAGACCATCCCCGAACTGCTGCGCAATCGCCCGGCGGTGCTGTTCCTCGCGGTCTGGTTCGTCACCAACCTGCTGTTCGGTGTCCTGGCCTTGCCGCTCGGGGGCAGTGAAGGGCCGATCGCCTGGGACGCCCATCTTGGCGGGTTCGCCGCGGGCTTCTTCCTCCTGCCGCTGATGGAGCGAGGCAGCGCCAAAGGGCGAGGTTAGCCACTCGCTCCGCCGCTCGGGTGGCAGAGACAGGTGGCTCGAAAGGTCAGATCGTTGTCATTTGCTGGGAGGCTCGATCAGGAGGCGTTGTGACTTCGATGCCACGTCGAGGTTTTCTGAAATTGCGGCGGCAATAAATGGAGCCACTCGGCCGTCGGTAAGAAGAACGAGAGCGGGCGAAGATCAAAGCCGCACGTAATCGCTCCGTTCCTGATGGAGAGTGGATCCCGGTGAAACATCGTGCAGCCGTCATCGCCCGTCTCGGGCTCGCCCTATCCGGCGTCTGCGGCCTCGGCGGCACCGCCGCCTATGCCGCGTCCGCCGCCCAGCCCGGCCAGACGGTGGGTGTGCCCTTCGGTGCGCCGTTCCCCAAGGGCTTCTACGCCGTGAACCTGTCGAGCTTCGGCGTGCGCGAGACCGCGCCACTCGACTCAGAGAGCAACGTCAACCTGCCAACCCTGCTCTGGGCGACGCCCTTCTCCGTTCTCGGCGGACAGGTGCAGTTCGTCTTCGTGGCGCCGATCGCCGCCTCCAGCGTGCGCGGCGCGCCCTATAACAGCGGCTGGGGTCAGCCCCTGCTCGCGGGCCAGCTCGCCTGGGATCTCGGCGACGGCGTCGGCGTCAGCTACCTTCTCGGCGGTTATCTCCCCTGGGAGACCCGTTTCCTGACCCAGTCGGCCTCGCTGAGCCACCGCTTCGCGATCACCTATGCCGCCAACGATTGGGCGATCACCGCCAACCTGCTCTACGGCCATATGCTGGAGACGCGCTCGCCGAACGGGGTGCTCTATCCCGATTACCTCAACCTCGACGTCACCCTCACGAAGAAGTTCGGCAAGTGGCAGGTCGGCCCGGTGGCGTTTGGCTCGACCGACCTCAAGACCAACGTCGTCGGCTACCGGCAGCAGGGCCAGATCGCGGTGGGCGGCCTCGTCGGCTACAACTTCGGCTTCATGAACGTGCAGGCCTACGTCACCCGTGACGTTGCCGAGCGCAATTACGGCGGCAAGGAAACCCGCGGTTGGCTGCGAGTCGTCGTCCCGTTCCTCCAAGATAAGGGCGAGGCTCAACCGAACCGCACCTTGATCACCCGCCGCCAGGCCGAGGGCCGCTGAGCGGGACCGATCCGTCCGAATCTCAATGCCCGCGCCGTTCCGGATTCGGTCTCCGGGACGGCGCACCGGGCCGTCGGCTGGCCCATTCGCGAAGGAGCCTTATCATCGCCGAGCCCGTTCCTCACACCACGCGGCGATCGCGATCCGACGCGGCCTCGCAGACCGCCACGGCGAGGTCGTCGTAAAAGATCGTCTGACCGGCGGCCCAGTGTTCGAACTCCTCCTGAAGCGACGGGTCGAACATCGTCAGGCGGCCATTGGTGATCTGAAACCATCCCGCCTCCTCGGCTTCCTTGACGAGATTGCCGATATGGGCGCGCGACACCCGCAAGCGCTCCGCCATCATGCGCAGGCTGAGCGGCGGCGCGGCGGGAGCACCGGGGATCGTGGCGGCGTAATGGGCGCCGATCACGGCCGTCAGCAGAGGATAGCCGCAATCGCGCATCGCAAAGCGCAGCACGCGCGGGAAGGGCTCGATGAGCATGCCGTGTCGCAGGACATGCGCGGCCGAGCGGCGGATGAGTTCTCCCAAGTGGTCCGTGCAGTCCAGGCGCTCGGCAACCCCCGGCTGCCTGCTATCGATCATATCCATGGCCGCCACGAACAAGCGCCCGGATCGGCCGATCTCGGTGACCAATGCGGGAGCCGCCTTCAGCAGCTTGATGCGGGCGTCCTCCCGATCCGCTTCGACGGTGATGAAGCGCGCGGCCTTCAGCGTCGACACGAAAGCGGCCGTCTGCCGGCCGCTGGATACGACCATGGCCTGGAGAGCGGTCAGCGTCGGGCGCGGTCCCCGATGATGACGCCAGGCATAATCGTTGTGGATCAGCATGAACGAGACGACATAGCGACCGAACTGGTTGAGCATCTTGTGGGTCGGCCACACGATCTGAGCCGGCTCGGTCATGGTGCGGCAATACAAGGCGAGTGCCGGACGGAAACCGGATCTTCGCCGCAGCGCTGCGATCCGCGCGAAGAAATCGTCGTCCAACATCCGTGCGTCCATTGCGACTCGGATCGGATGATGTGGATGGCCCGCACCGAGCGTCGGCGCGCATCCGGAGCTACCTGCAAAGTTTGGACTCGGCGGTTGCAACCTCGAAGGGTACGAGTCAAGCCGCTCGGGTCGGCGCCGACTCATACGAGACAACCGGCGCGTGATGACGGCCAGGTACCGGTGCCGAACCCGAGATGGACGAGACTTTTCGGGAGCGGCAGCCGTGTGTGATCAGCATGCATCTCAGTTCTCGCGTCGCAGCCTGCTGGCCGCTGCCGCGGTCAGCCCGTTCGCCTCTGCGCCTGCCCTCGCCGCAGCGGCCGAAGCCGCCGTCGATACGCCGCTCCCGAATGCCATTTCCCCGGACGAGGCCATTTCCCGGTTGATCGAAGGGAACAGGCGCTACGCTGCCAACACACCGGCGAACCGGGATTTCTCCGCCGGCCGAGCCGCTCGGGCCGCTGCGCAATACCCGATTGCCTGTGTGGTCGGCTGTGCCGATGCGCGCGTCGCTCCGGAACTCGTCTTCGACCAGGCCCCCGGCGATCTCTTCATCGTTCGAGTCGCGGGGAATTTCGTCAACACCGACAGCCTCGCCAGCCTCGAATACGGCGTGAAGGTGCTGGGCGCCCGACTGATCATCGTGCTCGGTCATTCGAATTGCGGCGCGGTCAAAGCGACGATCGATGTCCTGAAGAAGAACATCGCGCTCCCGGGGCATCTCCCGATTCTGATCGATGCGATCCGGCCGGCGATCGATCTGGCCGAAAAGGCGCAGGCCTCCGATCCGCTCGCCGAGGCCATCGCCCAAAACGTCCGGTACAACGTGCGACGTCTGGAGCAGGCAGGGCCGATCATCTCAGACTATGTTGCCCGTGGACAGGTAAAGGTTGTCGGCGGCTTCTACAAAATTGCCAATGGCGAGGTTGAACTCATCTGAAGATTTGCACGGGCAGATGATCGCCTGATCCTGCGAAGCGATATTGCCTCCGGGCGGCCACTTCGGCGTTCCGTGGCCTCCCTGGCGAGAGCCTGTGCCAAGTGAGCGCCAGCCCGGCCGATTCGCACGGGACCCACAGCAATCGATCGTTCCGGAAAAGTCCCGCTTCGACTCCGAACGGAACGCGCCGCCAGCGGTTTCCCTGGGCGGGCTGAATGCATTTTTGTGCAGGCTGCCTGTTGGTGGTTGTGATTCACGCGCTTGCCAGCGCGGCCAGGACGCCACACAATCGTGTTACAGAGCCGGGGCCAACCCGGCCGAGAGGCTTTTCGGCGCCGCGGGCTGACGGTGCACTTCCCAGGGAGGGGAAATATAAAATGACCGTTGCGCGAATCCTTGCAGAGAAAGGCGGCACGGTGGTCACGGTTGCACCGCACCGCACCATCGACGAGGCCATCCATGTTCTCGCCGAGAAGCGGATCGGCGCCCTCGTGGTGGGTGATGCCGAGGGCCGCGTGATCGGCGTCCTGTCCGAGCGCGACGTGATGCGGGCGCTGGCGACCGAGGGCGCGGCCGCTCTCGACCGTCCGGTTTCGCATTACATGACCGAGAAGGTCGTCACCTGCACCCGGCGGGCGACCATCGAGGACGTGATGGAGACGATGACCAACGGGCGCTTCCGCCACCTTCCGGTGGTCGAGGAGGGGCGCCTTGTCGGCGTCGTGTCGATCGGTGACGTCGTCGCGCGCCGCATCGCCGCCGTCGAGGCCGAGCATCAGGCGATGCGCGATTACATTACGATGGCCTGAGCCGAGGTTCGAACCTTTCGCGGCGGCTCAACTGCGCGCCGTCGCACCCTCGATCATGCGCCGGATCTCCGGCAGCGCTGCCCGCACTGCCTGACGACCGAGGGCAATTCCATCGGCCGCCCGATGGAACTCGAACTGCCCGAACTCGGCGAGAAGCGGCCGGATCGCGACATCGGGCGGATCGCTCGCGAGCCGTGCCCGCGAGATCCGATCCTGGGTGATGTTGAAGGCGTCGAGCATGACGCGGGCCACGCCCGGGCTCGGCCGACCGACGGATGGGGTCGGCGCAGGACCGCGGCGTCCCATCAGGCGGCGACCCATCAAGCGCCGGCTCGCTCCGCTCAACAGGCCCCAGCGGCCCCGGCGGCGCACGCTGGCCTCCAGCGTCTGCTCGATCGCCCGCTCGACCGGCTCGTCGGCTTCGTCGAGCAACGCGTCGTCCCGTTCGGGCCGGATCACCATCGCGGGCGCGCGGGTCTCGCAGGCGAGGTTCACGCAGATCACGAGATCGGCGCCGAGTTCGCGAGCAAGGCGCACGGGCACCGGGTTCACCAGCGTCCCATCCATCAGAAGGCGCCCTTCGAGAGCAACCGGCGGAAAGATGCCGGGTATGGCGTAAGAGGCCCGTACCGCCTCGACCAGAGGCCCACGGGACAGCCAGACCTCGTGGCCGGTGCCGAGTTCGGTCGCCACGCTGGCAAAGGCGAGGCGCAACTCCTCGATGCGGAAGCCTTCCAACTCGCGCGAGAGGCGGCGGCGCAGGCGCTCGCCGGCGATCAGGCCGGAGCCGGTGAGGCGCGGATCGAGCATGCCGACCACCCGACGCCGGGTGAGCGAGAGCGCGAAGTCCTTGAGGGCGCCGATGCGGCCGGCGGCGTAGGCCCCGCCCACCACGGCGCCGATGGAGCAGCCGGCCACGACTTCAGGGAAGATCCCGGCTTCCTCCAGTCCCTCGATCACGCCGATATGCGACCAGCCGCGGGCCGAGCCGCCGCCGAGCGCGAGGCCGATGCGGGGAGAGCGGAAGCGGGGCACCACCGGTTCCACCGCCCCTTCCGGAAAGTCGGGCGGGAGGGAACGGGACGCCTCGAACATCATCGGTCCGGATCGGCGGGGACGAGGGTGACCGCACCGGTCGCGGGGTCGCGCTCGACCGTGCGGTAGAAGCAGGAGCGCCGGCCGGTATGGCAGCAGCCGCCATCGCCGCCGACGGCGACCCGGATCAGGAGTGCGTCCTGATCGCAATCGACCCGCATCTCCACGATCCGCTGGATCTGTCCGGAAGTCGCGCCCTTGTGCCAGAGTTCGCCGCGCGAGCGCGACCAGTACCACGCCTCGCCGGTCTCCAGGGTGCGGGCGAGCGCCTCGGCGTTCATGTGGGCGAGCATCAGCACGCGCCCGTCATGGGCATCGACGGCGATACAGGCCACGAGCCCGTCGGGGCCGAAGCGCGGTGTCAGCCTCGCGCCCTCCTCGACCTCGGCCCGGGAGCCGGGGGAAGCGAACCGGTCGGTCATGGCACGCTGTCCGACCGCCTCAGCCCTTCTGGTTCCGCACGAAGGTCAGGAAGCGGACCTGCTCGGACGGATCGTTCTTGTAGACGCCGCGGAACTGCGTGGTGATGGTGGAGACGCCGGCCTTCTGCACGCCACGCATCGCCATGCAGAGGTGCTCGGCCTCGACCATCACGGCGCAGCCGCGGGGCTGGAGGATGCTCTCGATCGTGTCGGCGATCTGTGCCGTCATCGTCTCCTGCGTCTGCAGGCGGCGGGCGAAAGCATCGACCACGCGAGCGAGTTTGGAGAGACCGACCACGCCCTTGGTGGGGTAGTAGGCGATGTGGGCCAGTCCCATGAATGGCACCATGTGGTGCTCGCAATGGGAGTAGAACGGGATGTCGCGCACCAGCACGGCGTCCGAGTAGCCCTCGACCTCCTCGAACACCCGCTCCAACAGAGCGTCGGCATCGGCGCGGTAGCCGCCGAAGATCTGCTCGTAAGCCTTCACCACACGGGCGGGCGTGTCGATCAGTCCCTCACGGGTCGGGTCGTCGCCGGCCCAACGCAGCAGCGTGCGCACGGCGGCCTCCGCCTCCTGCCGGCTCGGACGGCCGAGCGCCACCTCGTTCGGCACCCGCTGGGCCGATTCAGGCAAGGGGGCGATGTCTGGCGCGATATCCGGAAGGCCCGGATCGTTGGCGCCGCGCATCCCTTGCAGGCCGACGGCGCTCATGCGTCGCTCATCGTCGCTCATGCCGTAGGACAGGGATTTGAGGGCAGCATCCATGGCATCTCCGGCCTTCGCCACACGCGCCTTCATGGTCGTGCTGTCGGGCTTGGCGTACATCGTCGATCCGTCCCGGCGTCTTAAACCTTTAAGTGCCGACGCCCTCGAACGATCCGAATCCTGGGCCAGGGCGTGACCGGGGTCGACGGTGCCATTCTCGCGGAATGGCAGTGTCGCGCCTATATCGTCGCAATCGCGCCGTCGCGCAATGCGTGGCATGCGTATCTGGCTCAACGAATCCTTGAACCCGACCCCAACGGACGCCCGCGAAAGGCGTGTCAGCGATGATCGATGACATCTACAACCGCCGCATCCTGGAACTGGCCGCCGACATTCCACGCCTCGGCCGGCTGGAGGCGCCGGACGCCACCGCCACCGCCCATTCCAAGCTCTGCGGCTCGACCGTCACCGTCGATCTGAAGCTCGATGAGGACGGTGTCACGGTCGCCGACTTCGCCCACGACGTGAAGGCCTGCGCGCTGGGCCAAGCCTCTTCCTCGCTGATGGCGCGGCACGTGGTCGGCGCAACCGCCGAGGAACTGCGCGCCGTCCGCGCCCGGATGCGGGCGATGCTGAAGGAGAGCGGTCCGGCGCCGGACGGCCCATGGGCCGATCTCGCCGTGCTCGAGCCGGTGCGCGATTTCCGCGCCCGCCACGCTTCGACGCTTCTGACTTTTGACGCGGTGGTGGACGCCCTCGATCAGATCGCCGCGCGGAAGGGCTCCGGCGCGCCCGAGGCGGCCTGAGCCTCGTCATGATCCGCCGGGCGGCGCACGGGGCGATCCGCGCCTATCAACTCACGCTTTCCGGGCTGGTCGGGCGCCAGTGCCGACACTGGCCCTCCTGCTCGACCTACACCGACGAGGCGATCCAGCGGCACGGCCTCTGGGCCGGCGGCTGGATCAGCTTCGCCCGCATCTGCCGCTGCGGCCCGTTCGGCACCCACGGCATCGACCTCGTTCCTGAACATCTGCCAGGAGGCACCGCGTGGTACCGGCCGTGGGCCTACGGCCGCTGGCGCGGCGTCGAAGCGCCGCCGCCGCTGGTCTGCGAGGCGGTGGAAGAGGGGAAGTAGCGGGTGGTGCCGCCTCAAACCCTCCCCCTTCTGCGGGAAGGGAGTAGTCGGCACACGCATCCACCAGTCCACGAAAAAGCCCCGGCCTTTCGGCCGGGGCTCTTCCTCGTTTCAGATCCTGTGTCGTCGCTTAGCGGCGGTCGCCCAGCAGCTGCATCAGGAACTGGAACATGTTGATGAAGTCGAGGTACAGCGTCAGCGCGCCGTTGACGGACATCTTGGCTGCACCTTCGGCGTCGAGGCCGCTGTAGAGGTACATCTCCTTGAGCTTCTGCGTGTCGTAGGCGGTCAGGCCGGCGAAGATGAGAACGCCGAGGACCGAGATCGCGAACTGAAGCGCGGAAGACGCCAGGAAGAGGTTCACCAGCGAGGCGATGATGATGCCGATCAGGCCCATGATCAGGAACGAGCCCATGCCCGACAGGCTGCGCTTGGTGGTGTACCCGTAGAGGCTCAGGCCACCGAAGGTCGCCGCCGTGATGAAGAACACCCGCACTACGCTGGCGCCCGTGAACACGAGCAGCAGGGTGGACATCGAGGCGCCCATCACCGCCGCGAAAGCCCAGAACATCGTGCGCGCGGAGGCGGCCGACATTCGGTCCATCCGGAACGAGAACACGAAGATGAAGGCGAGCGGCGCCAGCATCAGCACCCACTTGAAGGGGCTGGTGTACAGGAACTGCCCGAACGGGGTCAGGGCGACGCGGCCGGCGCCGGTCTGCGCGACGGCGGCCATATTGAGGGCCAGCGCCACGAGACCCGAGATCCCGAGGCCGACGACCATGTTGTTGTAGACGCCCAGCATGAAGCTGCGCAGGCCCTGGTCGACTTCGACCTGAGAGCCGGCGTACCCCTGCGGCTGGGCGCCGTAGCGGAACGGGCTGTTGTCGAATGCCATGAAAGTTTCCCTTGGAAGCTCTCGGCGTGGAGTTTGTCGAGGTCCGCACGCAACCCCCGGCGCGTCGAGCACGCCTTGTGCCGGAATATGTTCGCTGCAACAGTCATAAACAAGTGGGGCTTGGCCGAACGGCCGCGTTTTCAAGCCTTACAGAGACGCAAGATTTTTATGGATCTGTGCGGATTAAACCTTCTGCTCGAACGTAAATGAGCGGTCTCAGAACTGGCGCAGGTAGGGGGCCGGCTTCTGGCCGAGGATGCGCCACGTCCCGGCGAGGCCGGCGACGACCGCGAAGATGACGGCGAAGACGGCCACCGCCAGCGCTCCGAGGGGATCGGGCGCGAAGTCGAGACGCATGACGCGGGAGACGATCACCCAGCCCGCGATCGAGCCCGCCAGGATGCCGAAGGCCGCGGTCGCGAGCCCGAGGGCGCCGTATTCGAGGGCGTAGGCCGAGAGCAGCCGCATCCGCGTGGCGCCGAGCACTTTGAGCACCACCGCGTCGTAGAGCCGGGCTCGGTGTCCGGCGGCGAGCGCTCCGGCGAGCACCAGCAGGCTCGCGAGCACGGCGACGATGCTGGCACCGCGGATCGCCAGGACAAGCTTGTGGACGAGATCGTTGACCGCCTCCAGCGCGTCCCTGACCCGCACACTCGTCACCGACGGGAACGCCTTGGCGGCGTCGCGCACCACCTCCGCCTCGAGCTTCGGGTCCGGCCCGTTGGGGAGAGTCAGGGTCGCGAGATCGGCGTGCGGCGCCCCGCGGAACGTGCCGGGGGAGAACACCATCACGAAGTTGATGCCGAGTGAGCGCCACTCGATCTTGCGCAGGTTGGCGACCCGCGCGGTGATCGAGCGGCCGAGCACGTTCACCGTGACCGTACTGCCGACCGTCAGCCCCAGCGACCGTGCCAGCTCGACATCGAAGGAGACGAGGGGCTGGCGCGCCTCCTCCTCGTTCCACCACGTGCCCTCGACGATGGTCGAGCCATCGGGCGGAGCCTCGGCGTAGGTGATGCCCCGGTCGCCGTCGAGCACCCAGGCGGCGTCCTCCGGCGGCTTGATCTGCCCGGCCGGTACGCCGTTCAGCGCGGTGATCCGGCCGCGCATCATCGGCACCCGCTCGATCTTTGCATCCGGCGCGTGCGCGCCGAGGAAGGCGGAGAAGGCGTCCGCGTCGCGCGAGGGCACGTCGAGGAAGAACAGGCTCGGAGCGCGGCCCGGCAGCGAGCTTTCGAGCGCGCGGGTGATGTTGCTGTCGATGGCGCTCAGGGTCACCAGCAGCGTCGTGCCGAGGCCCAGCGAGAGCACCACCGCCGGGGTCAGCGCGCCGGGGCGGTGGAGGTTGGCCAGGGCCATGCGCGGCACCATGCCTTTCGGCCGCGGCAGTCGCGCGGCCAGAACCATCAGCCCCGCGGCAACGAGGCGCAGACCGCCGAAGGCGAGGGCGGCGGCCGCCATGAAGATCAGCGCGATCTTCCGGTCGAAGGCGGTGAAGAGGGCCAGGCCCGCGAGCGCGAGCAGGGCGGCGGCGAGCACCGCGAGGTAGCGCCAGCGCGGGCGGCGTGCGGATGGATCGACGGCATCGCGGAACAGCCCGGCGACGGACACGTCGTGGGCGCGCCCGAGCGGCAGGATCGCGAAGGCGAGCGCCGTCAACAGGCCGTAGGCTCCTGCGAGCGCGAGGCGGGCCGGGGCGATCTCGGGATTGAGCGGAAGGGGAAGCTGGTCGCGGAGCGCGACGTCGAGCCCAAAGGGCAGGGCCGCGCCGATGGCGAGGCCGAGCGCGGTGCTGATGGCGGCGATCAGCATCACCTGGACCAGGTAGAGCCCGACCACCTGCGAGCCCGGCGCGCCGACGCTCTTGAGGGTGGCGATGGAGGCCTGCTTGCCATCGACGAAGGCGCGCACGGCATTCGCCACCCCGACCCCGCCGACGATGAGCGCGGTGAGTCCGACAAGCGTCAGGAACTGTGTGAACCGCTCGATGCCCTTGGCGAAGCGCGGGTCCGCGTTGTCGCGCGAGCGCATCTCGAAGCCTGCTTCGGGCAGGGCCTTCTGCACTGCCGCATTGACGGCGGTCAGGCGTGCGTCGTCGGCGCCGGGCAGTTGCAGGCGATAGGTGAAGCGGTTGAGGCTACCCGGCTGGATCAGGCCGGTGGCGCGCAGCGCCGCGAGTGAGACGAGCAGGCGCGGCCCGAAGCCGATCCCCGATCCGATCCGGTCCGGCTCGGAGACAAGGGCGGCGCGGATCTCGATCGGAAAACCGCCGAGCGTCACCCGATCGCCGACCTTAAGCCCGAGTCGGGTCAGCAGGGCGGGATCGGCCACGGCGCCGTAGACGCCATCCCGCTGGGCGATGAGCGTCTGCACCGGCGCCTGCGGATCGGTCTCGACCGTGCCGACCGCCGGATAGCTCGAGTCGACCGCCTTCAACTCGACCAGGGCCGCGCCGCCGTCGCCCGCCACAGCCATGGCTCGCAGGCTCGCCACCTCCGAGACCGGCGCCTGCCCGTCCAACACGGCGCGCTCGGCCGGCGCCGCCTCGCGGTTGATCAGGCTGTAGGTGATGTCGCCGCCGAGGATGCGTCGCCCCTCGCGTCCGAGCCCGCCCGAGAGCGAGGCGGCGATCGAGGTCACGCCGCTGATCGCGGCCACGCCGAGCGCGATGCAGGCGATGAACACGCGGAAGCCGGACAGCCCGCCGCGCAACTCGCGGAGCGCCAGCCGCAGGGTGAGCGGCAGCCGGGGCGTGGGAGGCGGCTTCGGAGAATCCGGCTGGGACAACGTGCCGTGCATGGGGGCTCAAGCGTTTCGTTGCCGGTCGGGCCGGCCGGGCCAATCTGGGCATTGGTGCGGTCCGCGCAACTGCCCGCACCGCCGCATCGGGATGATGCGGGTCAGGGCAGGGTCACGGCACGGCCACGGGAAGATCGATCGTCACCTGTGTTCCGATGCCCTCCGCGCTCTCGATGGCGATCTGTCCGCGCAGGGTCGACACCACGAGATTGTAGACGATGTGCAGGCCGAGCCCGGTGCTGCCCTTGTCGCGGCCGGTCGTGAAGAACGGATCGAAGATGCGCTGCAGATTTTCTCTCGGGATGCCGCGCCCGTCGTCCCGCACCACCATCCGGATCTGCGCGTCGCCGAGCCGGGTCACGTCGATGAAGAGCGTGCCTGAGCCTCCCTCGGCAAAGGCGTGGACGACGGCGTTGAGCGCGAGATTGCTGACGATCTGCGCCAGCGCCCCCGGATAGGAATCGAGGACGATGCCGTCGGGGCAGGCGAGCCGAACCTCGTGGCCCTTGCGCCGCAGGACCGGATCGAGCGTGCTCATCAGCTCGACGAGCCAGGATCGGACCTCGAAGCGGCGCCGATCCTCCGTCGCCTGATCGACCGCGACCTGTTTGAAGTTGTGCACCAGATCGGCGGCGCGCGTCAGGTTGGCGAAGACCAGTGCCGCGCCCTCGCTCAACCGATCGACGCTCTGCGTCAGGTCGGATCGGCGGATCTGCCCCGAGGCGACGGTTCGGCGCAGTTGTGCGAGGTCGTGGTCGAACGTCGTCGAGGTCGTGAGCGCGAGGCCGATGGGCGTGTTGATCTCGTGCGCCACCCCCGCCACGAGCTGGCCGAGCGCGGCGAGCTTCTCGGCCTGGACCAAGTGGGCCTGGGCGGCCCGCAGTTCGGCCAGCGTCGCCTCCGAGCGCTCCTTCTCGACCTGCAACTCGTGCGTCGTCCGGAACTGGCGCCGGGCGCGAAACTCCCGGGCGCCGACCCCGTAGAGCGAGAGCGCATAGGCCGCGCCGATCTCGGCATTGTTCACGAGCGCGAGGCCGGGATTGTCGTGCGTCGCGAACGTCTCGAACAGGGCGAAGCAGGTCCAGGTCAGCACGGCGAAGACCGCGAACGAGGACACCCGCAGGGGCAGCAGCGTCGAGACGAAGAGAATCACCACGATCAGGCCCGCGGCGCCGTGGTCGAAGCTCGGCCGCAGGAAGACGTAGATCACGCTCAGCACGCAGCCCGGCACGACACAGTAGACGAGGTAGATCTGTTCCGCGAAAGGCCGGGCGCCAGGCCTGGTGAGCAGGAGGGTCGCCGGCAGCAGGACCAGGACGGCGACGGCGAGCCGGAGCGCGGTGGCCACGGCCCAGGCATCCGGGCTGAGGATCCAGTCCATGGCCGAGAACGAGCAGTAGACGAAGGCGCCCAGCACCATCGCGGCCTGCGTGCGGCCGAGGTCGTGGAGCGTGAAGCTCCGCACGAACGACTGTTCCTCGTTCGGGTCGTCGAACCGAAGGCCGAGCTGAATCAGCAGCTTGTGCATCGGGCCAGAGCTACACGCCGACACGGGCTCGGGCGACGTGAAACGCGATCCGTCCCTCGCCTATCCCCAATCCTTCGACCCGTGCCGGCGGCCACCCCCGCACCCTTCCAAGCTCCGGCGGTAGCCGCTACACCGTCAGCCCTGCAATCCGCGGAGCATCGGAAGCCAGCCGTGTCGTCCCTGCGCCTGGGCGTGAACATCGATCACGTCGCCACCGTCCGCAACGCCCGCGGCGGGTTCGCGCCCGATCCGGTGCGCGCCGCCCACGAGGCCGTGGCGGCGGGCGCCGACGGGATCACCGCGCATCTGCGCGAGGACCGCCGCCATATCCGCGACGCCGACATCGCGGCACTGAGGAAGCTGCCGGTGCCGCTCAACCTCGAGATGGCGGCGACCGACGAGATGGTCGGCATCGCGCTCGCCACGCGGCCGCACGCCGCCTGCCTCGTGCCGGAAAAGCGCGAGGAGCGCACCACCGAGGGCGGCCTCGACATCGTTGCCGGCCGCGCGCATCTGGCTCCCCGCATCGCGACCCTGTCGGAGGCAGGCATCCGCGTCTCCCTGTTCGTCGAACCCGACGAGGCGGTGATGGACGCCGCCCACGCTCTCCACGCGCCCGTGGTCGAACTGCATACCGGCTCCTATTGCGAGGCAGTGATCGCGGGTGACGAGCTGAGAACCGCGCACGAACTCGACCGCATCGTGCGCGCCAGCGCCCATGGCGCTGCGCTCGGCCTCGAGATTCATGCCGGCCACGGCCTCACCGTCGAGAGCGTCGGCCCCGTGGCGGCGCTTCCGCAGATCCGCGAACTGAACATCGGCCACGCGCTGATCGCCGAGGCGATCTTCGTCGGCCTGCGGCAGGCGGTTCACGACATGCGTGCGGCGATGGATCGGGCACGGCGGCAGGCCGAGCCGTGATCCTCGGCATCGGGACCGACCTCTGCGACATCCGCCGGATCGAGTCGTCGCTTGAACGCTTCGGCGAGCGCTTCACGCACCGCGTCTTCACCGATGGCGAGCGGGCGAAATGCGACCGGCGCGCCGCCCGCGCACCCTCCTACGCTCGGCGCTTCGCCGCCAAGGAGGCCTGCGCCAAGGCGCTCGGCACCGGCATGAGCCAGGGCGTGTTCTGGCGCGACATGGAGGTGGTCAACCTGCCCAGCGGCCAGCCGACCCTGAACCTGACCGGAGGTGCGCGGGAACACCTCGCACGCATGGTGCCGGCGGGTCACGAGGCGCGGCTCCACCTGACGCTGACCGACGAGCCGCCGCTGGCGCAAGCCTTCGTGATCATTGAGGCAGTGCCGCTCTCGACCCGATCCTAGGTCCATCATAGGTTTGTACCGGCTCATCCTTCGCGTTGCGGGGCGGCGCGGCTTAGTCTAGACCCGCCGCCCAGCACGACAGCCCACCGGCCACAGGGTAGCGGCTGCCGATGACACGGCGGCGCCGGAGGCACACCACTCATGGATACAGGACAGGCGCGCGTGGATCGCGAGGGCAAGACGGAGATCCGGACGGCCGAGCCCGGAACCTGGGCCAGCATCCGGGAAACCGTGAAGGTCGGCGTGCAGGCGCTGCTGATCGCACTGGTGGTGCGCACGCTGCTGTTCCAGCCGTTCAACATCCCGTCGGGTTCGCTGATTCCGACCCTGCTGATCGGCGATTACCTGTTCGTCTCGAAATACACCTACGGCTACTCGAAATACTCGCTGCCGCTGTCCGAGTACCTGCCGTTCCAGGCACATGGCCGGGTCTGGGCCGCCGAGCCGAAGCGCGGCGACATCGCCGTGTTCAAGCTGCCGAAGGACAACGCGACCGACTACATCAAGCGCGTGATCGGCCTGCCCGGCGACAAGATCCAGGTGATCGAAGGCGTGCTCAACATCAACGGCAAGCCGGTGAAGCGCGAGCGCATCGCCGACTACGAGACCCTGGACGCCTTCGACCAGACGGTGAAGGTCGCGCAGTACAACGAGACACTCCCCGGTGGCGTGACGCACCGGGTGATCGAGCGCGATGGCGACCGTGGATTCTGGGACAACACCGAGGTCTACACGGTGCCGGCCGGCCACTTCTTCATGATGGGCGACAACCGCGACAACTCGACCGATTCGCGCGACCTCGCCAGCGTCGGCTACGTGCCCTTCGAGAACTTCGTCGGCCGGGCGGAGATGATCTTCTTCTCCATCGACGAGCGCACCCCCGCTTGGCAGATCTGGCGTTGGCCGTCGGACGTGCGCTGGGGCCGCATTTTCTCGACGATCCACTGATTCCTCACGAACGTGACAGCGACGGGACGATCCGCCGTTCTCCCTCGGGACGGATGGCGATGAGTGAGGACGGCGAAGGCGCCGCTCACTCCAGTCGCGCCCGGCGCGCGCACCGTCCGCGGCCGAGCCTCGAGGTGCTGGAGGCGCGCATCGGTCATGTTTTCGCTGACCGCACCCTGCTCCCCCTGGCGCTCACTCATGTAAGCAAGGCCGGCCCGTCGGGCCGGGTCGGCAGCTACCAGCGCCTCGAATTCCTCGGTGACCGAGTGCTGGGTCTCGCGGTGGCCGAGACGCTCTACAAGGCGCTGCCGGAGGCGGAGGAGGGCGAGCTGTCGCGTCGTCTCGCCGGCCTCGTCCGGCGCGAGACCTGCGCCGCGGTGGCCGAGGCCTGGGAGGTCGGGCCGCATCTCAATCTCGGCCCCGGCGAGATCCAGACCGGCGGGCGGCGCAACCAGACCATTCTGGCCGATGTCTGCGAGGCGATTCTCGGCGCGGTGTTCCTCGATGCCGGCTACGAGGCGACGCGGGCCATCGTGCAGCGCGCCTTCCGCCCCGGTGAGGAAACCGCGGCGCCGCGCGGGCGCGACGCAAAATCGGCCTTGCAGGAATGGGCGATGGCGCGCAGCCTCGCGATCCCGGTCTACGAGGTGGTGGAGCGCTCCGGCCCCGACCACGCCCCGGTCTTCCGGATCGCGGTGCGGGTCGACGGCATTGAACCGGGATACGGTGAGGGCGCCTCGAAGCGCGTGGCGGAGCAGGAGGCGGCCCGGACCGTGCTCGCGCGCGAAAACATCGGCGGGACGCAGGGACAGGATGGATCAGGTGGTTAGGTCGGATGTCTGAGCACGAGCCGGAACACGAGGCTGACGAAGGCGCACCGCCTCAGGCAACGCGAGCGGGCTTCGTCGCGCTGATCGGCGTGCCGAATGCCGGCAAGTCGACCCTGCTGAACGCACTGGTCGGCGCCAAGGTCTCGATCGTGTCCCGAAAAGTCCAGACGACGCGGGCGCTGGTACGCGGCATCGTCATGGAGGGCGAGGCGCAGATCGTGCTCGTGGACACCCCCGGCATTTTCGCGCCGAAGCGCCGCCTCGACCGGGCGATGGTGCACTCCGCCTGGAGCGGTGCGGCCGACGCCGACGCGATCTGCCTGCTGATCGATGCCCGGAAAGGGGCGGACGACGAGGTTGAGACCATCCTGCGCCGCCTGCCCGAGGTGAAGCGCCCCAAGATCCTGATCCTCAACAAGATCGACCTCATCGCCCGCGAACGCCTGCTCGAACTGGTAGCCAAGCTCAACGCGATGGTGCCGTTCGAGGACACCTTCCTGATCTCTGCGCTCAAAGGCGACGGTGTCGCCGACCTGCGCAAGGCGCTGGCCGCCCGGATGCCGCCCGGCCCCTGGCTCTACCCGGAAGACCAGATCTCGGATGCGCCGCTGCGGATGCTCGCCGCCGAGATCACACGGGAAAAGATCTACGACCGGCTGCATGAGGAGCTGCCCTACCGCTCCACCGTCGAGACCGACCAGTGGCAGGTGCGGCCCGATGGCTCGGTGCGCATCGAGCAGACGATCTTCGTCGAGCGCGAGAGTCAGCGCTCGATCGTGCTGGGCAAGAATGGTCAGACCATCAAGGCGATCGGGCAGGCGGCACGCCTGGAGATTACCGAAGTGGCCGAGGCCAAGGTGCACCTGTTCCTGCACGTGAAGGTCCGCGAGAACTGGGCCGACGATCCCGCGCGCTATCGCGAGATGGGTCTCGAATTCCCGACCGGCTGACCTTTATCTCTCTCCGTCCGATCTCCGCCCCATCCTGAGGTGCCGGCGCGAAGCGGCGGCCTCGAAGGATCTTCCAGAAGACGCGCGATTACTGGAATACCCTTCGAGGCCCGCTGGCGCGGGCACCTCAGGATGAGGGACAGATTGGGTGAACCCTTCTGTGCCGATCGCTGCGGCTCGAACACCAAACCCCATGCCTCATCCTGATCCCGACATCCGGGCCATCCTCTATGGCCTCCCGCCCGCCGAACTCGCGGCCGTGCCGGAACGCGCCGCCCAAGTCTCGCCGCTGATCCCCGGCTCAGCGCGGCTGGAGGATGTCGCCGAGGCAAGCCTTGAGGCCGCCCTTCTGCTGGCACCGCCCGGCACGGTCGAGCGGCGCTACGCCCTGGCGCTGGCGATCCGCGCCGTGCGGCCCGGTGGGCGATTGGTGGCGCTGGCGCCCAAGGACAAGGGCGGCACGCGGCTCGCCAAGGAACTGCGCGGCTTCGGCTGCGCCGTCACCGACGAGCCGCGCCGCCACCACCGCATCTGCACCGCGACGCGGCCTGAGACGCCCGTCGGCATCGAGACGGCGGTGGCGGGCGGGGCTCCGCGCCACATCGACAATCTCGCGCTCTGCACGCAGCCCGGCATCTTTTCGTGGGACCGGCTCGATCCCGGCAGCGCCCTGCTGCTGCGCCACCTGCCGCCGCTGTCGGGGCGGGGCGCCGATTTCGGCTGCGGTCTCGGTATCCTGGCCCGCGAGGTTCTGAAGTCCGAGAAAGTCGCGTCGCTCGCGCTGATCGATCTCGACCGCCGCGCGGTCGAGATGGCCCGGCGCAATGTCGGTGACCCGCGCGTCAGCCTGCACTGGGCCGATCTGCGAGGGCCGGAGCCGGCCCTGTCGGGCCTCGACTTCGTCGTCTCGAACCCACCCTTCCACGATGGCGGCGCCGAGGATCAGGCGCTCGGCCAAGCCTTCATCGCCCGCGCGGCCGCCGCCCTGCGGCCGGGCGGCACGCTGCATCTCGTCGCCAACGCCCATCTGCCTTACGAGGCGCCCCTGCGGGCCGCCTTCCGCACCGTCACGCCGGTAGTGACGGAAGGAGGCTACAAGCTGTTCGAGGCGCGCAAGTGATCGAGACCAGCAAGTGAAGGCCGTCCGCCTCGACCGGCTGTTGGCCAATCTCGGCTACGGTTCGCGCCGGGAGGTCGAGGGGCTGGCCCGGGCCGGCCTCGTCCGGCTCGACGGGCAGGCCCTGAGGGATGCCTCGCAGCGCATCGCGCTCGAGCCCGACCTCTCCGCCCGTATGACGGTGGAGGGGAGGGGGCTCGATCCACTGCCCGGCGTCTGCCTGTTGCTGCACAAGCCGCTCGGCGTCACATGCTCGCACAAGGAGGCTGGGCCGCTGGTCTACAGCCTGCTGCCCGAGCGCTGGCGGCGGCGCGATCCGGCGCTCTCCACGGTCGGGCGCCTCGACAAGGAGACCTCGGGCCTCCTGCTGATGACCGACGACGGCGCACTCCTGCACCGGATCATCTCGCCGAAGGCCAAGGTCTCCAAGCGCTACCGGGTAACGTTGGCCCGCCCGCTCCAGGGCGACGAGACCGCGATCCTCGCCTCCGGCGAACTGATGCTGGACGGCGAGGACAAGCCGCTCCTGCCGGTGGAGATGGAGGCGGACGACCCGACCCACTGCACGGTCACCCTGCACGAGGGCCGCTACCATCAGGTTCGGCGCATGTTCGCCGCGCTCGGCAACCATGTCGACGCGCTTCACCGCGACCGCGTCGGCGGCCTGGCGCTCCCCGCCGATTTGCCGGCAGGGGAGTTCCGGATCCTGGGGCCGGGCGAGATCGCCACCGTGTTCGAGGGGTAGCGGTCTATCCGGCGACGGCCCTGCGCCGGGCGAGGCGCCGGTCGAGGAGCACCAGCGCCCATCCGACGCCGAGGAAGGCCGCCGCGATCACCCCGGAATAGGCCGCGACCGGCCCCCAGCCGATCTTCCCCACATCGAGGAACGGATAGGGATAGCGGGCGTCGTAGGCGCCGCGCACGAGCGTGTAGCCGAGATAGATCAGCGGATAGCTCGCGAACAGCGCGAGGTCGCGGAGCGCGAGGCGCCCCTTCGGCACGAAGACGAGCCAGAACAGCGGCACCAGGACCGGCAGCACTTGGTGGAGCAGGACGTCGCCGACGAGGTCCCCACCCCTCAGGGTCTTGACCCCGTAGAGCAGCAGCCGCTGCACGAGTCCGACGAGCAGGGTCGCGAGCAGGGTCGTGGCGACGAGCCGGGGCTGAGCCAGGGTCGGCACCCGCAGGGCGATCCCGCCGAACACCGAGAGGACGAGGAACCCGGTCAGGTTCGTGAAGTAGGCGGCCATGATCCAGGCCGTGAGCGGCACCGAGCCGGTTCGGCCGAACACGGCGGAGAAGCCGAACCCGACGCCGATGGCAGCACAGAGCGCGATCAGGGCCGCGGCAAGGCGAGCGCTTCGCGAATTCATGGTCGGTCGAGTTGGAGCCGGGGAGGGGAGCGTTCTGGCCGCCCATCGTGACCATGACATGACGCGGACGGCTTGACAGGTCAGGCCCGGTGCCGGACGCCACGCCACCGTGCTGCTCGACCTCCTGCATCTTCTGACCACGCCCGCGCCGCAGGCCCAGCGCCGGCTCGGCTACCTGCGCGACAGCATCTGGCTGATGTCGCGCGCCCGCCGCTGCCGCCGGGCCTGGGCGCCGCATCTCGAGGCGAGCCGGGCCGTGATGCGCGCGGCCATCGCCGCCTGCGAGCGGCGCGACACCGCCGTGGTGCTGGGCTCCGGCCTCCTGCTCGATGTGCCGCTGGAGGATCTCGCCGCGAGCTTCCGGCGTGTCGTGCTGGTCGATGCCGTGCATCTCCGGTCCGCCCGGCGGGCGATCCGCGCTTTTCCCAATGTCGAGGCGCTGACGGCGGATCTCAGCGGCGCGATGGCGCTGATGACCGGCGCCGCGCACGATCTCGCGCCGCGCCTGCCGCCGGTCTGCGCCGAGCCGGCCACCGGTCTCGTCATCTCGGCCAACCTCCTCTCGCAGCTGCCGATCCGCCCGGTCGAGCGACTGGAGGCTTCGCGTCATCCCCTCGGAGCCTGGGAGCCTTCGGCCGGCGACGCCTTCGGCCGGCGGATCGTCGAGGGCCATCTCAAGGCCCTGGCGGGCCTGAAGGCGCGGGTCTGCCTCGTCACCGACATCGACGAGGTCGGAGAGGATCGGCAGGGGCAGGTCCGGGCGCGGCACGACCTTCTCTACGGCGTGCGGCTCGAAACCCCTGAGCGGGCCTGGACCTGGGAACTCGCGCCCTTCGGCGAGACCGCCCGCAATCGGCGCCTGATCCACCGCGTCGTGGGCTTCTCGGATTGGCGGCCGTGATGGAAGTGGCCGGTTCCGACGTAACGGGGAGCCGCATGAGCCTTAGAGCAAAATAAGAAGTCGGAAGCATAACTTCGGCTGCCCAGCGGTGCGGAAGGGTTTATCTGGCAAAATCGTCCGAAATGGCCATCTCGACTATTGGGATCGAGAGGGAGTGTTTGGAAGATGGATGCGGGAAAACCAGAAAAGCATTCGGGAGGTTTTTGCACGATGCGCCGCTTCTCCGCCCTGTTTTTGGCCGCAGCGCTTATGCCCGGTGCCGCCAGCGCCCTGTCGATGACGGACACGCTGGAGGCGTGGCGGCAAAGCTCGGCCAAGGATCGCCTCCAGCTCGCGACCCGCTTCGGCAAGTCGTTCGTGTCGGTCAACGAGAGCTTCACCGCGGGCTACTTCGTCAAATGCATCGACGAGGTGGCCGGCTACGCCAACGCGCAGAAGGCGAAGATCGAGGACGCCGTGCGCGAATGCGTCGCCTCGCAACTCCGGATGACCGGCAAGGGGCAGGCGGACGAGTAGGCGTCCTCAAATCTCGATCTCGGTGCCGATCTCGATCACCTGTCGGGCCGGCACGCAGAAATGCGCGCCGGTGCGCTCGGCGTTGTTCTGCATCACCGCGAAGACCGTCTCACGCCAGTCCGACATGCCGCGCTGGTTGGAGACGGGAATGATCGTCTCGTGGCCGACGAAGACGGTGAGATCCGCCGTGAATTCCCCCGGCAGGAGACCGGCACCGACGGCGCAGTCCAGACCCTCGGGAATCGAGGCCGACTGCATGAAGCCGTAACGCAGCACCACGCGGCGGATGTCGGGGGTGATCTCGATGACGCGGGCGCGCTCCTCCCGCGGCACCGTCGGGGTTTCCTCGAACAGGGCGGTCACGATCAGCACGCGGGCGTGCAGCGCGCGCAGGCGCTCGACGAAGCGCATCATCGGCAGCGGGATGCCCTCGGTCGCCGAGGACAGGAAGGCGGCTGAGCCCGGCAGGGTCATCGGCGCATCCTGGCGCAGGCCTTCGAGGAACTGCGCCTCCGGCTGGCGCAGGCCCGTGCGGGCCTCTTCCAGGCAGAGATTGCCCTTGCGCCATGTCAGCATCAGGAAGGCGATCACGCCCG
Organism: Methylobacterium sp. R2-1; assembly: GCF_014191355.1. Classification (GTDB taxonomy): domain Bacteria; phylum Pseudomonadota; class Alphaproteobacteria; order Rhizobiales; family Beijerinckiaceae; genus Methylobacterium. The sequence continues at coordinate 111,838 of NZ_JACHWM010000014.1, read as the reverse complement.
CCAGCAGCAGCGGAAACCAGCCGCCCTCGAACAGCTTCACGCTGTTGGCGGAGAGGAAGATCAGGTCGATGACGAGGAAGAAGCCGTTGACCGCGAGCACCACGGGCAGGCCGAAGCCCCATTTGCGGGCGATGAGACCGGCGAGCAGGGTCGTGATCGCCATCAGCAGCGACACCGCGATTCCGTAGGCACCGGCCAGCGCGTCGGAGGAGCGGAAGATGAGCACTGCCGAGATCGTCGCGGCGGCGAGCACCCAGTTCACGAGCGGCACATAGATCTGGCCGCTCTCGTCGGGGGCGGTGTGGACGATGTGCAGCGGCGGCAGGAAGCCGAGCTGGATCGACTGCCGGGTCAGCGAGAACACGCCCGAGATCACCGCCTGCGAGGCGATGACGGCGGCGAGCGTCGCCAGCCCGATCAGCGGGTAATGCAGGACGCTCGGCGCGAGACGGTAGAACGGGTTCTCGGCGGCGGAAGGGTCGACCAGCAGGATCGCGCCCTGTCCGAAATAGTGGATGACCAGCGCCGGGAGCACGAGGACGAACCACGCGACGCGAATCGCCCGCGCGCCGAAATGGCCGAGATCGGCGTACATCGCCTCGCCGCCCGTAACCGCGAGGAAGGCCGCGCCGAGCATCGCGAAGCCGACATGAAGGCCGGCATGAGACGTGAACTCGACCGCGCGCAGCGGATTGATCGCCGTTAAAATCTGCGGCGCCTGCACGATACCGCCCATGCCGAGCGCCGCCAGAACCAGGAACCAGACCAGCATCACCGGCCCGAAGATTTTTCCGATGAAGGCGGCGCCCCGGCGCTGTACGAGGAAGAGCGCCACGAGGATCACGAGCGCAATCGGCACGATGAAGCGATCCAGGGCGGGGGCGTCGACCCGCAGGCCCTCGACTGCCGAGAGGACCGAGATCGCCGGCGTGATCGCCCCGTCGCCGTAGAGCAGGGCGGCGCCGATGAGACCGACCACGAGCAGCAGCGCCTGCCGCGAGCCCGGCTGCGCATGGCGGGTGCCGAGCAGCGCCAGCATTGCCACGATTCCGCCCTCGCCGCGGTTGTCGGCGCGCAGGATCAGCACCGCGTATTTCAGCGCGACGACGAGGATCAGCGCCCACAGGATCAGCGAGACGGCGCCGGTCACCGCGACGGGGCTCGGATCGCCTCCAGGGCTCGCGGCGCGCACCGCTTCCTTGAGGGCGTAGAGCGGGCTCGTGCCGATATCACCGTAGACGACGCCGAGGGTCGCGATGAGAAGCCCCGCGCCGAGGCGGCGGCCGGGGCCCGAAACATCGGCTCCCGAAGTGTGTGCAGCGTCCTGGTCCAAGGCAACGCTCCGGAGGCGGGGCCGATCGTGGCGGCTCAGCTATGGACGGCGTGGCCGACGTCCATAGCGCAGGTTCGAGAATCGTGTGGTGATGTCAGGGATCGCGAGGGGCGGGCGCCTCAGAGGGCGCTTTGTCCAAGGCCGGGCGCCCGTCGCGCAGACGGGCGGCTGCGGCGGCAGCCTTCTCGGCGATGCGGCGGCGCAGGTCGTCGGACAGTTCGATATCGACGAGGCGCCAGCTCCAGTCGCGCAGGCGCAGGCGGATGCGGAACTGCTCTTGGCGGGGACGGTCCGGCGGCACGGCGATCAACACGGAGCGGAAGCCGCGCATGTCGGAGGCAAGATAGTAGCGCAGGAGTCGCCCGACATCGGGGATGCGCAGGCCGTCACGCCGCTCGTGCCGGCCGGTCGGCGCGGCGAGATCGGCACCTTGCGGCCAGCCGTCGTCGAGCAGATCGATCACGGCTTTGGGGGTCAGGGCCGATTCCATCACCGGGAGCGCCACCGCCGCCGCCGCGTCGGCGATGCGCTGCCGCTCGCGCGGATCGAGGGCGTTGCTGTCGGCCTTCACAGCGGCGCTGATCTGCCGGGCGAGCGACAGGCGCAGCGTGCGGAAGTTGACCCGCTGTTCGACCGAAGCGGCGTCGCCCGCCTGAACTGCCGCGGCGAAGCCGTAGAGCGACCAGAACGGCGTCAGCGTGTAGGCGAACCAAGCCGCCACCGCGAGAAGGGGAATGAGCCACCACCGCATCGGATCAGCCGCGGATGCGCGGGTGCATCATGCCGGATCGCCCTCGACGCCTTGCTCGGCGCCTCGCCCTGCCGCTTGCCAGCCCGTCAGCCCGGAGAAGGCGGCGACGACACCCTCGTAGACCGGGCGCTTGAAGGTGATGATGAGGTCCGGCAGAGCCTCCAGCCGCTCCCAGCGCCACGCGTCGAATTCGGGCTTGTGCCGACCGTCGCCGGGTGACTCCACGTCGATCACCGAGTCGCTGCCGGTCAGGCCGAAGGCGAACCATTTCTGGCGCTGGCCGCGATAGCGGCCCTTCCAGGCCTGTTTCATGATCGCCGGCGGCAGGTCGTAGGCGAGCCAGTCGCGCGTCTCGCCGAGCAGCGTGACGGCCTCGGCCGGTACGTTGGTCTCCTCGTGGAGCTCGCGCAGGGCCGCGTCGAGGGGCGCTTCCCCCTCGTCGATCCCGCCCTGCGGCATCTGCCACGCGCGATCGCCATCGACATGCTCGGGGCCGGCCTCGCGCTTGCGCCGCCCGATGAAGACGCGGCCGTCGCGGTTGAAAAGGGCCACGCCCACGCAGGGGCGGTAAGGCAGCGCACTGCCCTCGGGCAGGCGTAGAAGATCATCGTCGGGGCGGGTCATGGCGGGCTCGTGCTGGCGGCGCGACCATAGGAGGCCGAACCGGTGCGGGCAACGCCGACCTACCACCCATCTGAGGCCGTAAAACGAAGGCGGGCGCAGCCTTGGCCGCGCCCGCGTTCTTCTCGGCCGTTCCCGCTTTCGGTCAGGCGGCGCGCACGTTCGCCAGGAAGCGGCCGACCTCGCTGCTGAGATGCTCGGACTGGCGCGACAGTTCGGAGGAGGCGGCGAGGACCTGGGCGGCGGTGGCCCCTGCCTCCTCGGCGGCCTGCGCCACGCCCGAGATGTTGCTCGTCACCTCGCCCGCGCCCATCGCGGCCTGGGCGACGTTGCGCACGATCTCCTGCGTCGCCGCCCCCTGCTGCTCCACCGCCGCGGCGATCGAGGCCGCCACGGAGCTGATCTCCTCGATGCGTCCCGTGATGCTGCCGATGGCCGAGACCGCGTGGCCCGTGGTCTCTTGGATCCGGCCGATCTGACCGGAGATCTCTTCGGTTGCCCGGGCGGTCTGGTTGGCGAGTTCCTTGACCTCGGCGGCGACCACCGCGAAGCCGCGGCCGGCTTCACCCGCGCGGGCCGCCTCGATGGTGGCGTTGAGCGCGAGCAGATTGGTCTGCCCGGCGATCGTGGTGATCATGGTGACGACGTCGCCGATCTTGGAGACGGCCGCGCTCAGCGCCCGGACATGGGCCGCCGTCTGCGCCGCCTCTCCGACTGCAGCCTGGGCGAGGCTCGACGAGCCGCTCACCTGCCGGCCGATTTCCTGCACCGACGCACCGAGTTCCTCGGCGGCCGCCGCCACCGTGTTGACGTTGGTGGCCGCCTCCTCGGCCGCGGCCGCCACGCTGATCGACTGGTTGGCGGTGCGGGTCGCGGCACCGGTCATGCCGTGGGCCGAGGCCTGCAACTGGGAAGCGGCGGAGGAGACGAGGCTGACGACGCTGCCGACCGCACCCTCGAACCGCTCGGCCATCTCGCGCATCGCCGCCTTGCGCTGCGCCTCCGCGCCGGCGCGGGCGGCGGCGCTTTCCTCTTCGAGGCTGCGCATGCGGATCAGGCCGTCCTTGAAGATCTGCACCGCGTCGGCGATCGTCCCGATCTCGGTCCGCTGACCCTGGTGCGGGATCGTGACCGAGAGGTCGCCCGCAGCCAGCGCCTGCATCGGCTGGACCACGGAGGCGATGCCGCGCGTCACGCCGCGGGTGATCAGGACCGCGAGCAGGACCGCGAGGCCGAGGCCGAGAGCGAGGACGGCCAAGCCGATCGTCCGCACCCACTGGAACATGACCTGACCCTTCTCCATCGCACGGGCGGCGCCCTCGTTGTTGAAGACGATCAGCTTCTCCAGGGCATTCGACATTGCCCGACGCGGCGCGATGCCCTTCGCTTCGTAATGGGTGAAGGCGTCCGCCTTCCGGCCCTGGCGTGAGAGATCCATCACGATCCGACGCTCGCTCTCGAAGGCGGCGGCTTCCCGTGAATAGGTCTCGTAGAGCGCCCGCTCCTCGGCATTGGTGATCAGAGCCTCGTAGGCCAGGCGCTTGTCGGTGATGAGCTTGCCGAAACGCTCGAGATCCTTGTCCATCGGCGGGATCATCTGCGGATCAACCGCCTGCGTGTGCCGCAGCATCACGCCATTCATTCGCGCTGTCGCGGTGTCGAGTTCGCCGAGCAGACGCACGCTTGGGAGCCAGTTGCGCTCGACGTCGAGCGCCTGATCGCGCATCGTCTGCGTTCCGACGACACCGAGAATGCCGAGGCCGACGAGAAGGACCGTCAGCAGCGCAAACGAGGCGATGAGCTTGCTGCGGATGGGAAGCGTTTGGAGCGACACGGATGAACTCCGACAGGACGGCTTGGCCCGGATCTGTCGGCCGAGCGGCACGACCTTGCCGGAAAACACTTACCGGATCACGAACCGTTCATCGAAATCGATTCGGTGGGATGGATTAAAATCGAACTACGCCTCGAACTGGGCAGAAACAATCAAAGGAATGCTTCTCTTCTTTGTCTCGGCTTATGCTAACTCCGAAGAGGACATCTCAGGCATGTGCTGTTTGGGGATTGTGCGCACCGTTATCTGAAAGTGGTCATGCAGAGAGTCTCTGCGGGACAGTACGGCACCGATGCTCTTCAGCCAAAATGCTAAGGCGCGGCGCTCGTCAGCTTGGCGACGCCGGCACGGCGCAGCAGCACGCTGACCGGCACGAGCCGGACGCCCCGTGCCTCAAGATCGCGCGACCAGCGAGACAGGCGGTCGATCGTCAGCGGCGAGGCGCTGGCGGAGGCGAGGACGGAACCTTTCTGCCGGGCGATGGTCTCCAGGCGGGCGAGTTCCGCGTCGATCGCGTCGGGCCGGGCAATGGCATCGATCACGATCTCGGCGCGCGCAGTCGGCAGCTTGGTCTTGGCCGCGACCCCTGCAATCTGCGAGCCGGAGGCTGAGCCGTCGTCGACGAAGCCGAGACCGCGGGCGGAGAGATCCTTCAGCACCGGCTCCAGGGCAGCGGGCTCGTTCATCAGCTTCGCGCCCATGAAATTCACGGCGCCGATGAAGCCGGGAAACCGGCTCATCGCCCAGGCCGCCCGGTCGAGGTTCTCGCCGGGGCGGGCCGAGGCCAGAAGCGTCTGCGGCCCGGGATCGCTGTCGGGATAGTCGAACGGCTCCATCGGCAGTTGCAGAAGGATCTCGTGGCCGGCCTCGCGTGCGCGGGTGGCGGTCTTCTCCAGATCGCCGCCATAGGGGGAGAGCGCGAGGCTCACCGCCGCGGGAAGCCGGGCGATGGCGCCGAGGGTGGCGTTCTCGCCGATGCCGAGGCCGGAAACGAGCACGGCGATGCGCGGCCCGTTGCCGGGTTCTTCCGGACGGGCATAGACGTCGAGAGGCCGCAGCCGGCCCTCGCCGATGCGGGGCAGCGGACCGTGACGCCCGCGCTCGGTCAGGCGCGGATCGGGCGCGGGCGTGAGCTTCACCTGGGTGGCGTTCGGGACGCGGATGATCACCGGCGCGTCGGGCGCCGTCGAGCCGTCGGGGCGAAACACGCTGACGCCGGAGGCCTGCTCGATCTCGCTCGCGGATTGGGCCGGGCCCTTCGGGACGGGCGGTGCGGCGTCGGCAACACGGGGGGGGGAGGAGGCGGGGGCCTCACGGATTTCGATGACCGCCTGCGCCCGAGGTTCGCCGCCACGGGGATCACCGGTGAGGGCGACGCCCCCGGCCAGAAGGACGAGCGCCAGCACCCCGGCGCCGGTGATCGCGCCCGCGGACGAGCGCAGGGCGAAGCGCGGCCGGGCCGCCTTGTCCGCGACCCCGAGGGGTTTCGTCAGGATGTCGTCGGCTGCGTCGCTCACCCGCCGTCCCGCCCTGTTGGCGCATGTTCGGACGACCGGGCCCGGCCTTCAACGAGAAACGGCCCGCAACCTCGGTCTGAACCGGTATTGCGGGCCGTCATGGTTAATCTTTTGCTAATCCAAGGTGATCGCTTCCAGCGGTCACCTTGGGTTTTACGATGGCGTCAGTCGCCGGCGTCCGCCTCCGCGGGCTCAGGCTTTCGCTCCGCTCGATGCTTTCCAGGGCTTACGCCCCGAAAAGCCCGCTCCGCGCGGCGCTCTTCGTGCCGCGAAGCCGTCCACGCGGCTTCGAGCAAGGCCCGGTTTGTAGATCCCGCCGCGGAGGCCCGCCGCAGGCCTCGCAATCAGTTTTGCGTGGCCGGCTTCGTGACGTTGGCGGCGCCCTTCTGGATGCCGTGTAGGAAATCGACCGCGGCGATGAGCTGCTTGTCCTTGGCCGGGTCCGGCGGGATGTAGGCCGAGGAACCGCCGCGCTCCTCGGTATCCTTCTGCTTCAGGTGACCCTTCAGGCCGGCCTCGCCCTTGGTCTCGTCCTTGCCCTTCAGATCGTCGGGCACCTCCTGCAGCACCTCCTGATCCGGCTCGATACCCTTGGCTTGGATCGAGCGGCCGGACGGCGTGTAGTAGCGCGCGGTGGTGAGACGCAGCGCGCCCTGGCCACCGAGCGGGATGATCGACTGCACCGAACCCTTGCCGAAGGAGCGCGTGCCCATGATCGTCGCGCGCTTGTGATCCTGCAGGGCGCCGGCCACGATCTCGGAGGCGGAAGCCGCGCCGCCGTTCACCAGCACGACGATCGGCTTGCCCTTGGCGAGGTCGCCGGCCTTGGCGGAGAAGCGCTGCGTCTCGTCCGGGTTACGGCCGCGGGTCGAGACGATCTCGCCGCGATCGAGGAAGGCGTCGGAGACCATCACCGCCTGATCAAGCAGGCCTCCGGGGTTGTTGCGCAGGTCGATCACGTAGCCCTTGAGCTTGTCGCCGCCGATCTCGCTCTGGAGCTTGTCGATCGCCGTCTTGAGGCCGTCGTAGGTCTGCTCGTTGAATTGGGTCAGGCGCACGTAGCCGACATCGCCGCTCTCGACCTTCGACCGGACGGGGCGGATCTTGATGATGTCGCGCGTCAGCGAGACGTCGATCGGATCCTTGGCTTCCTTGCGGGAGATCTTGAGCTTCACCGTGGAGTTCACGGGGCCACGCATCTTATCGACCGCCTGGTTCAGGGTGAGGCCCTGGACCTGATCCTCGTCGATCTGGGTGATGATGTCGTTGGCGAGCAGGCCGGCCTTGGAGGCGGGCGTGTCGTCGATCGGCGAGACCACCTTGATCAGGCCGTCCTCCATGGTGACCTCGATGCCGAGACCGCCGAACTCGCCCTTCGTCGTCGTCTGCATGTCGCGGAAGGCTTTCGCGTCCATGTAGCTCGAATGCGGATCGAGCGAGGTCAGCATGCCGTTGACGGCCGACTCGATCAGCTTCGACTCCTCGGGCTTCTCGACGTAGTCGGTGCGAACCTTCTCGAACACGTCGCCGAACAGGCTCAGCTGCCGGTAGGTCTCCGCCGAGGCCGCGATGGCGCTCGTGCCGGACAGGAGCTGGGTCTGGGTCGACAAGGCCGAGGCGCCGATGCCGAGGGCCGCGCCGAGCAACACGAGGGACACTTTGCGCATTATCCGCGAACCTTCTCGCTGGAACTTCTCGCCCACCACGGCTCCGGATCGATAGAGCCGCCGTCTTTCCTGAACTCGACGTACAGGACGGGATCAATCCGATCATCGTCCTTCTGTGACGCAGCCTGCGTCACGTTCGACGGCGTGCTTGCCGGGGTGCCGCTGCCCTCGCCCATCACGGCCACCGGTTCGCCCGCCAGTACGAACTGGCCGACCTCGACGTTGATCTGATCCATCCCCGCGAGCAACAGATAGTAGCCGTCGCCCGCATTGATGATCAAGAGACGGCCGTAGGAGCGGAACGGTCCGGCGAAGGAGACCCAGCCCTCCGCGGGCGAGGAGACCACCGCCTTCGGCCGCGTCCGCAGCGAGATGCCGCGGGTGGTGCCGCCCTGGCCGTCGGGTTGGTTGAAGCCGCGCAGCAGGATGCCGCTCACCGGCCTGGGCAGATCGCCGCGGGCCTCGGAGAATTTCACCTTCGGCGTGAGCCGTGCCGGATCGCGCGCACCGGCGGCCGCAAACTTCTCCTGGATTGCCCGCTGCTCCCGCTCCGCGGCGGCGCGGACCTCATCGGCGGCCCGGCGGGCGCTCGACAGCTCGCCCTCCATCCGGTCCACCAGATCCTTGAGGGATTTCGCCTGGGCACCGAGTTCGGCGCTTTTCTGGCGCTCCGCGGTGAGGCTGGTTTCGACTTCCGCCTGTCGGCTGCGGCGGGCGGCGATCAGCGCGTCGAGGCGCTGGCGCTCGGCGGCCCAGCCCGCGAGATCTTTTTTGAGCGCTTCGCGGTCGGCGGCGATGAGGCCGCGCACGCGCACCAACTCGGTCAGGTCGCCGGCCAGGGTATCGGCCTCGCCGCGCAGCTCCGGCACCACGGCGCCGAGCATCATCGAGGTGCGGATCGCCGCGAGCACATCCTCGGGGCGCACCAGCACGGCCGGCGGTGGGCGCCGGCCCATCCTTTGGAGGGCAGCGAGGATCTCGGCGATGACCGCGCGGCGCGCCTCCAGCGACTTGCGGATCGCCGCGTCGCTGTTGGTGAGCGCGCGCAGGCGCTCCTCCAGCCGGTTCATCCGATCCTCGGTCGCCTGGGCCTGGCGCCCGGCATCGAGCAGGGCGGCGCTGAGCTTGGTCCGGTCGGAGCCGATCGCGGCGATCTCGGCTTCGAGCGCCGCCCGGCTGCCGCTACTGGCCGCCAGTGCGTCCTGGATCTGCTTGAGGTTCTGGGCGCGCCGGTCCCGCTCCTCCTGCGTGCGCCGCATCGCCTCCGGATCGGGCGGCGTCTGTGCCAGCACGGGCAGAGCGAGGCCGCCCGCGAGGCAGGCGAGCGCCATCAGCACGGCAGCGGACCTGATGGCCGCCTGGTTCGTCGCGAGCCTCGGATCGGTGGTCACCGGTGGTCTCATGCCTCGGGATCGCCCCGGTGATAGGGGTGCCCGGCCAGGATGGTCAGTGCCCGGTAGACTTGCTCGAGGGCGAGCACGCGTACCAGGCCGTGCGGCAGTGTCGCCGCTCCGAAGGCGAGAATATGGTCGGCGCGCCCGCGCACGTTCTCGTGAAGTCCGTCCGCTCCGCCGATGACGATGACGAGGCTGCCGCGCCCCGCGTCGCGCCACGCCCCGATCTTGTCCGCGATGCGCTCGCTCGGCCAGTCCGAGCGGCCGCGCTCGTCGCAGGCGATCACCGCTGCATCCGCCGGCACGAGGGCCAGGATCGCGGCCGCCTCCTCGGCGACGCGATCGGAAGCCCGGCGCGCGCGGGACTCGGGGATCTCGGTGAGATCGCAGGACGTGACGCCGAGGCCCTTGCCGAGCGCAACCGCGCGCTCGCGGTAGCGGGCGGCGAGATCCCGCTCCGGCCCGTTCTTCAGGCGTCCGATGGCGACGACGAGCAGGCGCAAGGGGGGGGACAGTTCCGAAAGACGAGGTGCAGCGGCGCGATAGCACGATCGGGCCGGGCACAGGGAGCCGGCCGGCTCAGGAAAACGTGGCCGGCAACACGAGGCGGCCCGCCGGATAGGTGAACCGGCCGGGGTGGCGGTGTGTCGGCGACGACCTAACTGCCGCCCGCAACCGACGACCTTTGCCCGGACCCAGCCTCCTCTGCCTCACCCGTCCGGGACTTCACGACAGGGATGCTGATGCACTCGCCCGCAAGCGCCGCGCCGCCGCGCCTCGACCGCAAGGCCGTGGGAGCCGTCGTGCTCGGCAACGCCCTCGAATTCTACGACTTCACGATCTACGCCTTCTTCGCCAAATCGATCGGCGCGACCTTCTTCCCCTCGGCCAGCCCGACCGACAGCCTGCTCGCCTCGCTCGCCCTGTTCGGGATCGGCTACGTGATGCGCCCGGTGGGCGGCGTGCTGATCGGCGCCTTCGCCGACCGGGCCGGTCGCAAGCCCGCCATGCTGATCACCATCGCGCTGATGGCGGTCGGGATGCTGATGCTGGCGGGCTGCCCCGGAACGGCGGTCATCGGCGGCTGGGCGCAGGTGATCGTCATCGCCGGGCGGCTGATCCAGGGGCTGGCACTCGGTGGCGAGGTTGGCCCCTCCACCGCCTACCTGATCGAGGCGGCCCCGGCGCGCCACCGCGGCTTCGTCGCGAGCTGGCAGATTGCGAGCCAGGGCTGCGCGGCCCTGTTCGCCGGCCTCTTTGCCACCGTGCTGACCCTCGTGCTCGGCGATGCGGCCATGGCCGACTGGGGCTGGCGCCTGATGTTCGGCCTCGGCCTGCTCGTCGTGCCCGTCGGCCTCGTCATCCGCAGCCACCTGCCGGAGACGGCGGGCGAGGGGCACGATCCCGCCGCCGCACCCTCGACCGCTGTGGTCCTCGGCCGCCTCCTGCGCCAGCACGGGCGGATGCTCGGCCTGGCCTTCCTCGTCATCGCCGCCTCGACCGTCTCGAACGCCGTCGGCACCAACATGCCGGTCTATGCCGGGGCGACGCTCGGCCTCTCGGAGATGGCGGCCAACGCCGTGCCGATCGCGCTGGGGTTGGCCTCGGTGGTCTTCCCGCTCCTCGGGGGCTGGCTCGCCGATCGGTTTGGGCGCAAGCCGGTGATGATCTGGCCGCGCGCGCTGATTCTCGTGCTCGCCGTGCCGGTGTTCCTGTGGATGTTGGGCAGCCCGAGCGCGTTCAGCGTCTACGCCGTCACCTTCCTGCTGTCGGCCCTGTCCTCGATCAACGCCGCGGCGATCATCGTCGGCATCCCGGAGGCCCTACCGCGGGCGGTGCGCAGCGCCGGGCTGTCCATCGTCTACGCCCTCTCGGTCTCGATCTTCGGCGGCAGCACCAACTACGTCGTGAACTGGCTGATCGCCGCGACCGGCGACCGGATGGCGCCGGCCTACTATCTCGCCGCCTTCAGCCTCGTCGGCACCGTGGCCGCCGGGCTGCTGCCGGAGACGCGGGGCCGCGACATCCATGTCGACACGGCGACGCGCGGTTGAGCGACATGGAGCCGATCCGTCACAGGTCGTTCCGCAAGATGACCGCGGAGTCTTGGTGCCGTGACGATGCAGCCTTGGTCGGTGGGGTATCCTCTCGAACCCAGCATTCAAGACGATGATCGTAAAGGAAGGCGCCTCCACACGTGTAGAGCGGAAGCGATTGGACTTCGCGATCTTTCCACTCGTCGGCCGCCGCACCGCCTTCTCGGAGTACCTGAATTCGCTGCAATGAATCCTTAGGAAAAATGATCCCTATTACATCGCTGGGGAAGGAGCGCACGCAAGACGTGTTGGCGTCATGGCGTTCGGCAAGACGAGAATGACCCTCTTTCATGACCGCCGACAGCTTCTGAGCGGGATTATACCGAGTTACACCGATCCCGAGGCTTGCCTCCGGCAGCTGATAGAGTTGCAGAAGCAAGTTCCGTCGCTCTACGCGCTGCTCTCCGTCAACGCTTGCACCCTCGCCTTCACCCATCACGCCCTCGCGCCGGCCTGGATGACCGTCGGGTTGCCGAGCGGGATGATTGGCCTGTGCGTGGTCCGCGCCATGCACTGGTGGCGCCTCCGGCCGCAGGAGATCTCCGGAGCGGAGGCCTTCAACCGGTTGCGCGCCACGAGCCTCCTCACCGTGCTGTTCTCGGCCCTCTTCGTCGGCTGGGCCTTATGCCTCAATGCATATGGCGGTCCGTTCGAGCAGGGTCACGTCGCGATCTTCGTCGCGATCACTGTGGTCGCCTGCATCTTTTGCCTGACGCATCTCCCGGTCGCGGCTCTCCTGGTGACCGTCATCGTCATCGGCTGCTTCCTCATCCACTGTTTCACCAGCGGAAACAGCGTCTTCATCGCGATCGCGCTCAACACGGCCTTCGTCACGGTGGTGATGGTGCGCATCCTCACCAACAACTTCCTGGCCTTTCTGCAATTGGTCGCGTCCAAAGCCGAGGCGCAGCGTCTCGGTGAGGAGAATCAGCGGCTGGCGCATACCGACAGCCTGACCGGACTGCCCAACCGGCGCTACTTCTTCCAGCGCCTCGATGCGTTGATCGCGGCATCGGCCGGCCGCGACGCCGCCTTTGCCCTCGCGATCTTCGACCTGGACCGCTTCAAACCGATCAACGACACGTTCGGCCACACCGCGGGAGACCGGGTGCTGGAGGAGACGGGGCGACGTCTCGGGGCCTTCGCCACGGGCGGCGTGATGGTCGCGCGCCTCGGCGGCGATGAATTCGGCGTCCTGATCCATGCGGTCGATGGTCCCGACGAGGTGGTGGAGCTCTGCAATCGGATCTGCTCGGCGCTGCACGCACCGATCTCGCTCGGTGAGACGCAGGTCATGCCGGGATGCTCCGGCGGCCTCGCGCTCTACCCTCACGCAGGGCGCGCGGCGGACGCGCTGTTCGATCGGGCGGACTACGCGCTCTACCATTCCAAGGAGCGGAAGCGGGGCTCCGCGACGCTGTTCTCGCAGGAGCACGAGGACGCGATCCGGGCCGAGCGCGCGGTGGAGACGGCGCTGCAGGGGGCCGACCTCGCCGCCGAGATGGAGATGCACTACCAGCCGATCCTCGACACCGCGACGGACCGGATCACGACGGTGGAGGCGCTGGCGCGCTGGACCAACCCGAAGCTCGGGCGCGTACCGCCAGACCGCTTCATTGCCGTGGCGGAGCGTTGCGGCATGATCCACTCGGTGACGCTCCTTCTCCTGCGCAAGGCGCTGGCCGACGCGGCCCAGCTCCCGCCCGAGATCGGCCTGTCGTTCAATCTCTCCTCGCACGACCTCGCCTCATCCGAGACCGTCATCGCCGTCCTTGCCGCCGTGCGGCAGAGTGGGCTCGATCCCCGGCGGATCACGCTGGAACTCACGGAGACGGCGCTGATGCGCGACTTCGAGGGCGCGCAGCAGGCGATCACGCTCCTGCGTGCGCTGGGCATCAAGATCGCGCTGGACGATTTCGGAACCGGCTATTCGAGCCTCAACTACTTTCACCGCCTGCCGCTGGACGGGATCAAGATCGACCGCGGCTTCATGGCCGATGTCGAGTCCGATCTCGGCCGCAGTGTCGTGAGCACCATCCTCGACCTGTGTCAGAACCTCGGGCTGGACGGCATCGCCGAGGGGATCGAGACCACGGAGCAGTTGAAGGCCGTGCGCCGTCACGGCTGTCGCTACGTGCAGGGCTACCTCATCGGCATGCCGCAGCCGATGACGGAATTGCTCGAGGGCTTCCGGAAACGGACGCTGCCGGTGGAGCCGGTTGCCGTCTGAAGGCCTGCCGGATCGAGCGCGACGCCTCGGCCCTGCCCCGTCACCGCAAGCCGTCGGGCCGGTCACCGGCGGCCCAGGCGAGCGCCTGCTCCAGGCGGTCGTTGCCCCAGAACAGCTCGCCGTCCTCCGTGAGGAAGCTCGGTGCGCCGTAGATGCCGCGGGAGCGCGCCTCCTCGCCCGCGACCTTCAGGCGGCCCTTATTGGCCTCGGAGGCTGCCGCCTTGAGGATCTGGGTGCCGTCGAGCCCGAGCGAGTCGAGGACGCGCCCCACCGCCGCCGGCTCGGCGATGGAGCCGCCCTTGGCAAAGCTCGTCTCGAACACTGCCTTTGTGAACGGCACCAGCCAGTTCTGATCGGCGCCGTAGGTCGCCACGCGCACCGCGCTCAGGGAATTTTGCGGGAAGGGATTGGGCCGCGTGATCGGCGGCAGCCCGAGCCGTGCGGCCTCTCGGTCGAGGTCGCGCCACATGTTGCGGCCCTTTGCCGGGTAGAGGTTGAACGGCGAGTTGGTCCACCCCTGCGTCGCGAAGATCGGCCCGAGCAGGAACGGCCGCCAGCGCAGTTCGACATCGGCTGCCTCAGCCAGCGCCTCGATGCGCATGGCCGAGAGGTAGGAATAGGATGAGGCGAACTCGTACCAGAATTCCAGGGTCGCGCGCCGCGCCATTCGTCGGTTCTCCGGTCGTCACATCCGTCCTGCCGGTGGCTGCGCCGCGTCCGCGGGGATGCATCCGAAGTAGGCCGGATCGGAAACGAGGCAACGGGCATGCCGCCCTGCCGGTTGCGCGCCGCGCACCTCCGCTGTTAATCCGCCTGCACCCTGTTGCCCGAGCCCGACACCATGTCCGACGCCCGTCTGAACAAATCCGTCAAGAAGGTCGTTCTCGCCTATTCCGGCGGACTCGACACCTCGATCATTCTGAAGTGGCTTCAGACCACTTACGGCTGTGAGGTCGTGACCTTCACCGCCGATCTCGGCCAGGGCGAGGAACTGGAGCCGGCGCGCCGCAAGGCGGAGCTTCTCGGCATCAAACCGGAAAACATCTTTATCGAAGACCTGCGTGAGGAATTCGTCCGCGACTACGTCTTCCCGATGTTCCGGGCCAACGCCGTCTACGAGGGCGTCTATCTGCTGGGCACCTCGATCGCGCGGCCGCTTATCGCCAAGAAGCAGATCGAGATCGCCGAACGGGTCGGCGCCGACGCGGTCTGCCACGGTGCCACCGGCAAGGGCAACGACCAGGTCCGGTTCGAACTCGGCTACTACGCGCTCAAGCCCGACGTGACGGTGATCGCGCCCTGGCGCGAGTGGGACCTGCGCTCGCGCGAGCAACTCATCGCGTTTGCCGAGCAGCACCAGATCCCGATCGCCAAGGACAAGCGCGGCGAGAGCCCGTTCTCGGTCGATGCCAACCTCCTGCACGCCTCGTCCGAGGGCAAGGTGCTGGAAGATCCCGCTGTCGAAGTGCCGGATTACGTCTACTCCCGCACCCTCTCGCCGGAGGAGGCGCCGGACCAGCCGACCGTCATCACCATCGGCTTCGAGCGGGGCGATGCCGTCTCGATCGACGGCGAGCGTCTGTCGCCCGCCACCTTGTTGGCGAAGCTGAACGAGCTCGGCCGCGCCAACGGCATCGGCCGGCTCGACCTCGTCGAGAACCGCTTCGTCGGCATGAAGAGCCGCGGCATGTACGAGACGCCCGGCGGCACCATCCTGCTGCCGGCTCACCGCGCCATCGAGTCGATCACGCTGGATCGCGGTGCGGCGCACCTCAAGGACCAGCTCATGCCGCAATACGCGGAGCTGATCTACAACGGCTTCTGGTTCTCTCCGGAGCGCGAGATGCTCCAGGCGCTGATCGACAAGAGCCAGGAGAAGGTGACGGGCACCGTGCGGCTCAAGCTCTACAAGGGCGGCGTTCACGTCATCGGCCGTGAGAGCCCGCACTCGCTCTACGATCAGGACCTCGTCACCTTCGAGGAGGGCGCTGTCGCCTACGACCACCGCGACGCGGCCGGCTTCATCAAGCTCAACGCCCTGCGGCTGCGTACCCTGGCGCAGCGCAAGAGGCGCGAGGGGTGAGACGCCACGGGTTTCCCCTCTCCCCGCCATGCGGGGGGAGGGGATGCGAAGACCCGAATAGCAGGTCGATCGAACCTGGTCAGGCCGGCTCCCAGCCGATCGCGCCCTGGGGCCGCCGGAACAGCCCCGGCCCGAGGTCGCCGTAGCGCAGAAAAATCTGCATCGCCGGCTGCATCTCGCGGTGCAGGCGCTCCAGGCGGCTCTCCTGTTCGTCCGTCAGGATGGCTCGGCCCTCGGCGTCCGTCTCCGGCGGCTCGCCGAGACGGACCGCCATCTCGACCGTGTACCAGGCCATGTCGCCGTAGGGCCGCTTCGGATCGATGCTCGGCACGTCGTACGCATCGTCCCATTCGAGGCTCAGAGTCCGCAGCAACCGCAGGTGCTCGTCGGTCACCTCGAAGGTGATGTGCTCGGGCGTCTCGCCGGTGGCCTCGTCGCGGAACACGTCGAAGACCGCGCTCGATGCCAGCTTGGCCAGCGGATTGTGGTACTGGTAGCGGCCGGGCTTCAGCGTGGCGTTTTGCAGGAAGACGGCGAGCGCATCACCCATCGCCCGGTGCTCCTCGTCCGCCCCCTCGTCGTCACCGGTGACGTTGAAGATGTCGCCGTCGCGGTCGGTGCTGCCGTAGGGCGCGTCCGGATGGATCATCGGCGCGCCGGTCTCCGCTCCGTTCCAGGCCACGACCATCCGCCGGATCAGCGCGATGCGCTCCAGCGTCAGGTCGAAGGTATCCGTCTCGTTCATGTCGCCGGTCTGCCTCTCGCACCCTGCGGGGCGACTCCGGCCCCGTCGCAACGCTCAGTGGCTCAGCGCCCGCGCGGGTGCAAGGCGTCGAGTCCTTCCCCGGCCTCTCTGGCCTGCTCGCGCGGCGCGTCAGGCCGCCGGCTTCACGGTCTCGCGGACGAGAAGGGCATCGACCGCTTCGGGCAGGACGTCGAAATGCTCGATGATCCAGTCGGGCGCGAGATCACGCATCGGCACGGGGGTGTAGCCGAAGGTCACGCCGACGACCGGGATGCCGGCGGCCTTGGCCGCGGCGACATCGGCCTTGGAATCGCCGACCATGACGGCGCGGTGCACGTCGCCGCCGGCGCGCTCCACGGTCATGGTGATGTGGCGCGGGTCGGGCTTCGAGAAGGCGAAGGTGTCCTTGCCGACGATCGTGCGAAAGCGGTGTCCGATGCCCAGCGCATCGAGCAGGGCCACCGCATGCGACTCGACCTTGTTGGTGCAGATCGCGAGGCGGAAGCCCACGGCTTCAAGCCGGTCCAGCGCCTCGACCACGCCGGGGAAGAGGTAGGAATTGTCGGTGAGATGGTCGCCGTAATAGGCGAGGAAGTCGTGGAACAGCACTTCCAGCCGCTCCGGCGTCAGGGTCGCGCCGGCCACCGTGAAGCCGCGCTGGATCAGGGCGCGCGCGCCCGCGCCGAGCAGGTCACGGGCCTGTTCGAGGGGAAGCGGCGCGTGGCCCTCGCGGGCGAGGATGACGTTGAGGGTGCCGATCAGGTCGCCCGCGGTCTCGGCGAGGGTGCCGTCGAGATCGAACACGACGATCGGGGAGCTGTTCACGGTCATCGGCGTCCCGGTGCATTCCATTGTCAAGTTGGCTAGCGGTCGTGTCCCTTACGATCAACCCTAGCGGTTGATGCGCGGTTAGCGCGAGCGATCGGTGTTGCCTCTCTGCCCAAGCTCCGCCACGGAGCGGGTGCTTGATCGTGCCGCCGACGATTCGCCGTTTCGCTCCCCGCAACAGGACGATGTTCCGCCCCATGCGTTTCACATCGCGTTCCCCTTCGCGTCATTCTCTCCCGCGTCTGTCTCCCTGCCTGCTCATCGCGGCCCTGCTCGGTCTGCCGGTGGCAGCCGAGGCCGCCGGGCCCTACGAGTTCGTCGCTGCGCCTGCCGTCGATCTGAACCGGATCTACCGCATCGACCGCGCCAACGGTGAGGTTACCTCCTGCCAGTACGGCCTGCGCGACGACAGCGTCGGCGTCACCCTGTGCTTCGCCGCCGGAGAGGGCGCCGGCCCCCAGACGCCGGGCGAGTACGGCCTGATCGCCTCGCGCCACGCTCGCGAGTCGGGGATCTACCGGGTCAACTACCGCACGGGGGAAACCAGCGCCTGTTACGTGCAGATCCGCCAGGAACTCGTGGTCTGCACCGAGCAGGCCGGACCGCCGCCCGCCGGCACCGCGAGCGGAGCGGGCGCCGCTGCGACCGGTCCGGCCCCCGGTCGTGCCGGCCCGAGTGCCACGCCGCCGCAGGGAACGCGGCCCTGATGGCCGACGAGCCGCCGGAAGAGCGTGTCCCGGAGCGTCCATGCTTCTTTGCGTCCGGCTTTTGCGGCGGCGGGGAGGCGTGCTAGGGCCTGCCTCCTCAACTGCCCCAGATTCGACGGTCCGATACAGCCGATGAATTCACTTCTGAATTCGCTTCCCGAGATCGTTTCGTGAGCGCGCCGGACCTGAAGCGGGCGGCGGCGGAGCGCGCGATCCCCCTGGTCGAGGATGGAATGCGCCTCGGCATCGGCACGGGCAGCACGGCCGCCGCCTTCGTCGCGCTGCTCGGCGAGCGCGTGCGCGCGGGCCTCACCGTGACCGGCGTGCCGACCTCGGAGGCGACCCGCATCGCCTGCGAGCGCGAGGGGATCCCGCTCGCGACGCTCGAGGAGATGCCCGAGCTCGATCTAACCATCGACGGGGCCGATGAGGTCGATGGAAACTTGCGCCTCATCAAGGGCGGCGGCGCTGCCCTGCTCCGAGAAAAGATCGTCGCGGTGGCGAGCCGCCGCATGGTGGTGATCGCCGACGCCTCGAAGCGCGTCGAGACCCTGGGCGCCTTCCCGCTGCCGGTCGAGGTGAACCTGTTCGGCATCGGCGCCACCACCCGCGCCGTCGAGGCGGCCGTGGCGCAGACCGGTTGCGCGGGCGAGATCGTGCGCCGCCACGACGCGTCCGGTGCGCCCGTTCTGACCGATGGTGGTCATGCCATCCTCGACCTGCGGCTCGGCCGCATCCCCGATCCGGAAGCTTTGTCCGCTCGGCTCTGGGCGGTGCCGGGCGTGGTCGAGCACGGCCTGTTCCTCGGCATCGCCGATGCGGCCATTCTCGCCGCGACTGACGGCGACACAGCGGTCATCAGTGTTCTCGGCCGCCTCTGACGCCTGACGGTACTTTTTCCCTTCTTCGGAGCTTCTTCCGCATGGTTCTCCGTCTCGCCGCTCTGGGCGGCCCCTTCCTCGCGGCCCTGCTGTCGCAGGCCGTCCTCGTGCCGGCGGCGCTCGCGCAGCAGCCGGCCGCCAAGCCCCCGGCCGCCTCCCCGAAGCCGACCGCGAAGCCCGGTGCCACCCCGCCGCCGGCGCCCGCGCCGGAGCCGGACATCACCGCCTCCCATCTCGCGCTCGCCCGCGAGGTGATGCTGAGTTCCGGCATCGCCCGCTCCTTCGACTCGATCATCCCGACCATGGCCGATCAGATCCGCAAGAACGCGGTGACGCGGCCCGATCTCGCCAAGGACCTGGACGAGGTCCTGAAGGGTCTTGATCCCGAGATGGAATTGCAGAAGCAGCGGCTGATCAACATCGCCGCGCGCATCTATGCCATGCGCTTGAACGAGGCCGAGTTGAAGGACATCGTCACCTTCTTCCGTTCACCCGCGGGCAAGCGCTACGTCGAGACCCAGCCGCAGATCCTCGATGACATGGTCGGCGCCATGCAGGACTGGACCCAGGAAGTCTCGGAATACATCATGGTCCGCACCCGCGCCGAGATGGGCAAGCGCGGCCACCAACTCCAGTGATCGCAGGCCCTGCTGCGGCGTCGCGCCTCTACGCGGCCGGCGCCGTCGCGCTGGCCCTGGTGGCGCCGATGATGGCGCTCGCCAACCGTTCGAGCCCGCTCGTCGTCGGCCTTGCCGCCCTGCTGTTCCTCGCCGGCGCCGTCGCCGAGCAGGGCGGGCGGGCGCTCTCCCTCCTGGTCGGCCCGCTGCGCTCGCCGCTCGGCCTTGCCGCGCTCGCCTTCCTCGGCTGGTGCCTCGTCTCGCTGGCCTGGAGCCCGTTTCCCGCGCTCTGGGGCCGGGTGCTGTCCGAGTTCCTGCCGACGCTCGTCGCAGCGGCAATTCTGGCCCGGCTCGCACCGACCCGGCTGGCGTCCTGGGCGCTGCCCCTCGGCGCCGGCCTGCTCGCCGCCGCCTGCCTCTACATCGTCGCAAGCCTCGCCCTCGGCCTCGCGCCGCAGGCTTGGCTCGGGCAGCGCGTGGCCCTGTTCATGTTCAACCGCCCGCTGCTGACGCTGCTGCTGCTCGTCGGGCCGCTCGCCGCCTTCCTCGCCCTGCGCGGCCATCGCCTCGCCGCCGTGGCCCTGCTCGCGGTGGCAGCCCTGGCGATCCTGCGCTCGATCAGCGGCGCGGCCGCCCTCGGCCTGATTGCGGGCGGCGTGATGTTCGGCGTCGGGCGCCTGGCGCCCCGGCGCGTGGCCCTGGCGCTGGCGGCGCTCACCCTCGGGCTCGCCTTCGCCCTGGCGCCGGTCGAGGGCGACCTCCTGCACCGGCTGATGCCGGAGGCGGCGCATGAGCGGCTGACGCAGAGTTCGTCGCGGGCGCGGGTCGCCATCGCCCAGAGCTTCGGCGCCGCGGTGGTCCAGGCGCCGTGGATCGGCTCCGGCTACGGCATGGGCCTGCGCTTCGCCGAAGTCCCGGCGGCGCGGGCGCTGGAACCGGAGATGCGGGCGATGCTGGCCGTCGGCCACCCCCACAACACCTTCCTCCAGATCTGGTCCGAACTCGGCCTCGTCGGCGCGGGGCTGGCGGCGCTGGTCGCCTTCCTGGCGCTGCGGGCGGCCTCGGCCCTGCCGCGGCTCCTGTTCGCCACCGCCCTTGGTCTGCTGGGCGCGGCGGTGGCGGTGATGTTCGTCGAGCACGGGGCGTGGCAGGGTTGGTGGACGGCGGGCTGCGGGGCCGCCATCACATGGCTGCGGGCGGCCGCTTGCGCGCGGCCCGCATACGAGAGCGCTAACGAGCGCGTATGAGCGAGACAGAGATGAGCGAGTCCTTCGACGTCGACCTGTTCGTGATCGGCGGCGGCTCGGGCGGGGTGCGGGCGGCCCGCATCGCCGCGGGCCACGGGGCGCGAGTGATGCTGGCGGAGGAGTACCGCGTCGGCGGTACCTGCGTGATCCGCGGCTGCGTGCCGAAGAAGCTGATGGTCTATGCCGGCCGCTTCACCGACGAGTTCGAGGACGCGGCCGGCTTCGGCTGGCGCCTGGAGAAGCCGAGCTTCGACTGGGCTGTACTGAAGCGTTCCCGCGATGCGGAAGTCGCGCGATTGGAGGGCATCTACGGCCGCAACCTCGCGGGCGCGGGCGTCGAGGTGGTGGCCGACCGCGCGGTAATCGAGGACCCGCACACGGTGCGCCTCGTCGGAGCAGACCGCACGGTCCGGGCCCGCTTCATCCTGATCGCCACCGGCGCGACGCCGGTGCGCGAGCCGCTGATCCCCGGCGCGGACCTCGCCATCGATTCGAACGGCGTGTTCGAGCTGGAGCGACAGCCCGAGCGCATCCTCGTGGTCGGCGGTGGCTACATTGCCGTCGAGTTCGCCGGAGTCTTCGCCAGTCTCGGCTCGAAGACGACGCTGCTCCACCGCGGAAAGAGCTTGCTGCGCGGCTTCGACCCCGAGATCGTTGATGCGCTCGGCGAGGCTTACGCCAAGCGGATGGATCTGCGCCTGGAGCAGACCGTCGAGCGCTTGGAGCGCGACGGCTCGGCGATCCGCGCGACCTTGAGCGGCGGCGAGAGCCTGACTGTCGACTGCGTGCTGGTGGCCACCGGCCGGCGCCCGAACGTCGCCGGTCTCGGGCTGGAGCGGGTCGGCATCGACCTCGATGCGCGCGGCGCGATCCCCGTCGAGGCGGATTCGCGCACCAAGGTGCCGTCGATCTACGCCGTCGGCGACGTGAACGGCCGCGCGGCGCTGACTCCCGTCGCGATCCGCGAGGGTCACGCCTTCGCCGACACGGTGTTCGGCCAAAAGCCCTGGTGCGTCGATCACCGCCTGATCGCCACTGCCGTGTTCTCGACACCGGAGATCGGCGTGATCGGCCACAACGAGGACGTGGCCCGTCGCTGCTACGAGGCCATCGACGTCTACAAGGCGAGCTTCCGCCCGATGAAGGCGACGCTCTCGGGCCGCGATGAGCGGGTGCTCATGAAGGTTCTGGTGGACCGAGCCAGCGACCGGGTGGTCGGTGTCCACGTGCTCGGGCCGGATGCCGGCGAGATCATCCAGGCAGTCGGCATTGCGGTGACCATGGGCGCGACGAAAGCCGATTTCGACCGCACCATCGCCGTGCATCCGACGCTCGGCGAGGAACTGGTCACGATGCGCACGCCGTTCGTGGTGAAGCATCCGGTGGGCGTGGGTTAGCCTACTCCGCGGCCGGCAGGCTCAGCGACAGCAGCCGCGCGGTCCGTGACCGGCTGCCGTTGCTCGGGTCGGCGCCGGGCTCGAAGGCGCGGCGGCCGTCGTCGAGGGCGCCGTTCACCGCGTCGATGGCGAGGATCAGCGCGCTGATCATCCGCGAATCGATGCTGCGCTCCCGGGCTTGCCGCACCACGTCGGCGATCAACGCGTCGGTCTCGCGGGTGAGCGCATCGAGCGCCGCCGCCGATTGCGCCTCGCGGGCCTCGGCCAGGATGTCGAGCAGGCGATCGAGGATGACGTCGATGCGCTCGCGCCGCTTGCGCGCGAGGCGTTGGCCGAGCCACGCGATGCCGGAGCCCACCGTGCCACCGAAGAAGGCGAACAGGTAGATCCAGTCCTCGTAGCGGTCGAGGAACGTCTGCTGCTCGCGCTCGAAGTAATCCACCGCGCCCGGGTGGTTGGGAAGCTGCGCGCTCGTGGCGGTGACGGTGGTGTCGTAGTCCGGCGGCTTCATTTGGTGGGCCACCGGTGCGGCGGCGGCGAGCCGCGAGCGCCACTCGAACAGGTGCTGCACCACCGAGGCCACGGCGACGCGGCTCACGGCGCCGCGGGCCATCAGCCGGTAGGAGACACCCACCGTCTCGACATCCTCCTCCGGGCGCTTGGGCCGCCCGCCGAAGGTGCCCGCCGAGAGGGTGACCGGCTGGAGCGCCGGCACGCGCTGCACGATCGCCTTGCCGTCCGGCACGCTGACCAGGGTGACTTTGCGCTCCGGCGAAGCCGCCTCGACCGCTCGCAGCATGGCTTGCACCGGCTTGGCCGTGGGGGAGGCGATGATCGCCACGGCGTCGACCCGCTTCGCCTCCAGCGCCTGGGTGATCTCGCCGGCTTTGAGCGGCACGAGGCCGATGCGGCCGGCCGCGAGCGCTTCGCTGCCGAGCGCTTCGGCTTCCGGGGCCGCTTTGAAGTCGTAGAAGTCGAGCAGGCTCGTCACCATCGGCAGGTCGGCCTCGTGGCGCGCGACGACGCCGACGCGCCGGGTCGAGAGGTCGGAAAAGCTCTCGATCTCGTTGGCCTCGGGCGCGGCGACGATCAGCGCCTCGTCGTGCAGGATGGCGAGCGTCAGGCCGTTGTCCGGCAGCTTCACGTCTGGCCGTACTACGGCGAGGTCGGCGCGCCCCTGCTCCAAGGCGGCGGCGCTGTCGCGCACGTCGTCGAAAGGGACGACCTGAAGCCGCACATCTTCGTGATTGCGGTTCAGCGCTCGCGCATAGGTCTCGATCAGCACCGCCTCGACACCGTCGCGCGGGCCGACCGCCACGGTGAGCAGCGTGGGGCGAGAAAAATAGACGACGAGGCCGGCCACGGCCGCGAACCCGAGGGCCAGCAGCACGTAGAGCCATTCGCGCCTCATGAGCACGGCCACCATGTGGCGGCGGAGCCCTCGAAATCGCGTGCGATCCATCCAAGATTCATGAATCGAAAACCTGTCCGGATCGTGAAGAACGGATGATCACGCGAACCGTTTCAAACCGAAGTGAGGGCCCAGGTGATGGGCGACGTGAAGCAAGGCCCGAACCGCCGGTCACCGCCGCGTGGCTGGAGCGGGTGACGACGCACTATCTCGATCGCTACGGCGCCTCCTCCGAGATGCTGCGCCGAGTGCTCGCCCGCCGTATCGAGCGCCGTTGCCGCTCTCGCGACGAGGACCCGAGCGCGCATGCCGGGCTGATCGAGGAGACGGTCGCCCGGGCACAACGCTCTGGGCTGGTCGATGATGCGCGCTTCGCCGCGGCCCGCCTTCGTGGCCTGAGGCGGCGCGGCACCTCGACCCGTCAGGCACAAGCGCGGCTCGCCGCCAAGGGGATCGATGCGGAGACGATCGCGGCGACCCTCGCCGAGGAGCGGGAGGAGGCGGAAGGCACCGACGGGGGCGAGGCCGACACCGAGGAACGGGCAGCCCGTGCCTATGCCCGCCGTCGGCGCCTCGGCCCCTATCGCCGGCCGGGCACCCGCGAGGCCAACCGCGAGCGCGACCTCGCCGCTATGGCACGGGCGGGTTTTTCTTACGCGCTTGCCAAGAATGTGATCGCCGGTGAGGCGGAAGAGGATGAGACATCCTTCGGTGAAGCGTGAGGGGACCCCTCGACAGGCTCCCTCGCCGCTCCACGTCCGAGGCCACGCGGATCGCTTCCGCTCACGACGACGAGGACGACAGCATGACCGACCGCCACGCGAGCGCCCATTGGGAAGGCGACGGCAAGACCGGCAAGGGCAAGATCACGACGCAGTCCGGCGTGCTCTCGGACAACCCCTACGGCTTCAACACCCGCTTCGAGAACGAGCCGGGGACCAACCCGGAAGAGCTGATCGCGGCGGCGCATGCCGGCTGCTTCACTATGGCGCTGGCCTTCCAACTTCAGGCGGCCGGACTCAAGGCGACCTCCCTCGACACCAAGGCGGTCGTCACGCTCGTCCAGGACGGTGACGGTTTCAAGGTCACCAAGTCGGCTCTCACCCTCGAGGCGGTGATCCCCGGCATTGACGAGGCGAAGTTCGACGAACTCGCCGGCAACGCCGAGAAGGGCTGCCCGATCTCGAAGCTGCTCAACGCCGAGATCACCCTCGACAAGACACTCGCCCGAGGCTGACGGGTGCCCGCCCTCCCGGCGCACGGCGGGAGGGCGCTTTTCCGGTGCGCGGGCCAACGCGCCGCATTGATCCCGGCGCGCGTGTGTTCATCTTCCGTTCGATGGACGACAAGCTCGCGCGCAAGCTGCGCATCCTCGCGGATGCGGCCAAATACGACGCTTCCTGTGCCTCCTCCGGTGCGCCCAAGCGCAAGGCCGGTGCGGACGGGCTCGGCTCGACTACGGGGGCCGGCATCTGCCATGCCTACACGCCGGACGGACGCTGCGTCTCTCTGCTCAAGATCCTGCTGACCAATTACTGCCTGTTCGACTGCGCCTATTGCGTGAACCGGCGCTCCTCGAACGTTGCCCGCGCGCGCTTCTCGGTCGAGGAGGTCGTGACGCTCACGATCGAGTTCTACAAGCGCAACTACATCGAGGGGCTGTTCCTCTCGTCGGGCATCATCCGCTCGCCCGACTACACGATGGAGATGCTGACCCGCGTCGCCAAGAAGCTCCGGCGCGAGCACGGCTTTCGCGGCTATATCCACCTGAAGTCGATCCCCGAGGCGAGTCCCTGGCTGATCGAGGAAGCGGGCCTCTACGCCGACCGGCTCTCGATCAACCTCGAATTGCCCACCGAGGCGAGCCTGATCCGCCTCGCGCCGGAGAAGGACGGCGCGGCGATCGAGGGTGCGATGAGCCAGATCAGCGAGCGCATCGTCCAGGCCAAGGAGGAGCGCCGCCGCTTCTCCCCCGCGGGGCAATCGACGCAGGTGATCGTCGGAGCGGATGCCACCACCGACGAGGCGCTGATCCGCAAGTCCGCGCTGCTCTACGGCACCTACGGCCTCAAGCGCGTCTACTACTCGGCCTTCAGCCCGATCCCCGACGCCTCCGCGGTCCTTCCGCCGCAGGCGCCGCCTCTTCGGCGCGAGCACCGGCTTTATCAGGCCGACTGGCTGATCCGGTATTACGAGTTCTCCCCCGACGACGTGGCCGGCGCGTCGGAGGACGGCATGCTTGCCCTCGACATCGACCCCAAACTCGCCTGGGCGCTGAAGAACCGCCACCGCTTTCCCGTCGACGTGAACCGCGCCGACCGCGAGATGCTGCTGCGTGTGCCGGGGCTCGGGGCGCGGGCGGTCGACGCCATCATCAAGGCCCGCCGCCACGGCCGCCTGCGCCTCGACGACGTGGCCCGGTTGAGTTCGGGGCTGAAGCGGGCGCGGCCCTTCCTCATCGCGGAGGACTTCCGGCCGACGATGCTGACCGACCGGCTGGATCTGCGGATGAAGCTGGCGGAGCCGGCCGAGCAGTTGAGTCTGTTCTGATGGGGGAGGCGTTGCTCCCGCGAAGTTCTTTCTCCCCCTTTGAGGGGAGAGGGAAGTTGGGCAGCATCCACGTTGTCAGCCTTGCCCCCGGCGCAGATCTCGCCAGCTTCCGCGCGGCGGCCCGTCGCCTGATCGCGGCCGAGATCCCGCCCGACAACATCGTCTGGCAGACCGAAGCCGCGAGCCTGTTCGGCGCCGACACCGTGTCGGCGGAAGGTCCGCCGCTCCCGCTCCCCCGCGCGGTGGCCGAGCTGATCCCGATGGTGGTGCCCCATCGCGATCCCGAGCGCTACGGCTTGCTCTACGGTCTGCTCTGGCGCGTCACCCACGGCGAGCGGGCGCTGATGGAGGTGGCGAGCGATCCGCTCGTCCACCGCCTCCACCGGATGCGGAAGGCGATTCAGCGCGACCTGCACAAGATGCACGCCTTCCTGCGCTTCCGCCGGGTGCCGGGGGAGGGGCAGGAACGGTTCGTGGCTTGGTTCGAGCCGGACCACCACATTCTGGAAGCCGCCGCTCCCTTCTTCGTCGACCGCTTCCGCGCGCTCGAATGGTCGATTTTGACACCGGAAGGGTCGGCCCATTGGGACGGTGCGCTGACCTTCGGCCCGCCCGGCCGCCGGGAGGACGTGCCGGAGGGCGACGGGTTCGAGGCGGGCTGGCGCGACTATTACGAGAGCACCTTCAACCCGGCCCGGCTCAACCTCGACGCCATGCGCGCCGAGATGCCCCGCAAGTACTGGCGGAACATGCCGGAGACGGCGGCGATTCCTAGCTTGGTACGGGCCGCGAGCGCCCGCGCGCAGGCGATGATCGAGAAGGAGCCGACCATGCCGGCCAAGCGCGACCCCGTCCGCGCCGTGGCGAAGATGGCGCAGGACGAACCGGATTCGCTGGACGCGCTCAACGCGATCATCGCGCGCTCGGAGCCGCTGGTGCCCGGCGCGACCCAGGCGGTGCTCGGCGAGGGGCCGGTCGGCGCGCGGATCGCTTTCGTCGGCGAGCAGCCGGGCGATCAGGAGGACCGGCAGGGCAGGCCCTTCGTCGGCCCGGCGGGGCAACTCCTCTCCCGCGCGCTGGAAGAGGCGGGGATCGACCGGCGTGAGGCTTACCTCACGAATGCGGTCAAGCATTTCAAGTTCAGCTTACGCGGCAAGCGCCGCATTCACGAGAAGCCGACGGCCGGCGAGGTAAGCCATTACCGCTGGTGGCTCGAGCGGGAACTAGATTTCGTCGCCCCGAAGCTCGTTGTGGCACTCGGCGCCACGGCGGTACTGGCGCTGACGGGAAAGCAGATCCCGATCACCCGTGCCCGTGGCCCCGCCGATTTCGGACGGCCGTTCGAGGGTTTCATCACGGTCCACCCGTCCTACTTGCTGCGCCTGCCCGACGAGGCGAAGGAGGTGGCCTATCAAGCCTTCGTCGATGATCTGCGGCGGGCGAACGCCATGGCGGCGTGAAACACATACTCTCCTCTCGAAGACATCCGGGCAGAGCGCTCAAGCAGCCGGTGCCGGATTCGCTCCCCGACGAGCAGGCGCCGCTCCGGCACTCGCCGCGAGTCCGCCGCGATTATGGAAACCGCAGCGGCTTCCCGGAGTCGCCAGAGGCGATGCGCAGCCGGGCGAGCGATTTCGCGCTGCCGTCGGACATCGTTGGGCCGCAAGCGATGCGTGCCTGGACGCCGGCGTAAGCGGCGGAACATGCCGCCGGTCCGGCCTCACGCCGCGAGGCGCTGGCGCTCCCGATCCGCGCGGTAGCTGAGGATCAGATCCTCCGGGATCATTCCGGCGGCCACCGCCACGGCAATCGCGCGCGGCCGTGCGGTGCGCTTCGGCTCGACCATGATCTCAGGCGTGGTCGCGGGCAGCACCTCCGGCGCCGGGGCCGGGAGTTGCACCATCGCGGCGGCCCGGTCGGCCAGGAAATGTGCCATGATCTCGTCGGCGAGGCCGGCGAGCACGGTCTCGGCCGTCTCCGGCACGATCTCCGCCGCCACGGCCGCGCCGATGCGCTCCTCGGGCCGGGGCGCCAGCGGCCACGCAGTGGCCGTGTCGGGCAGGCTCGGCTCCGAGGCGGTAGAGGCCGGCGACAGGATAAGGATATCCGACGACACCTCCGCGACGAGGTTGCCGACGGTCTCCGGCGCCGGCAGCAGGGTGGGCGCCTCGGCCACTTCCCGTGCCTGGGCCTCGGCCTGCTCATGCGCCAGGATGCGCGCCTCGTCACGGGCCGCTTCGGCCTCGAAGCGAGCGAGCAGCGCCATCAGGCCTCGGGCCTCGGCGAAGGGCATGGTCTCGCAGGCAGTCAGCGCCGCCTCGATCATCGAGCGGGCGAGGCGCGGTCCGTCCAGGCCGTTGCGGCCGCCATTGGCGTCGCGCCAGACGGTCAAGCCCGCCCGGATCGCCGGCAGCAGCAGGGCGGGCAGACCCGCGCGTCGGTGCAGGGCGGCGAAGCCGGCGCCGTGCGGCTCCAGCATCAGCCCGGCGACGCGGGCGCGGCTCAACCCGCTCAGCTCGGCCAAGGCGATCTCGGCGAAGGGCAGGCGGAGCGAGAGGATCGCCCGCAGGATCAGCCCGGCGGTGAGCTGCTCCTGCACCCGCAGATGCGCGACCAGTCGGACGAGCTGCGCTTCCTCGGCCTCATCGCTGAGCGCGAGGGCGGCAGCGTCGCGGGCCTCGCGGGCGGCGCGGTCGCCGCGCTCGGAGCTGATCCAGCCGGCGTTCTGGCCGAAGCGCGAGAGTTGTTCGGCCATCAGGGCGACGATGGCGTGGCGCACCTCGATGGCGAGGTCGGTGCGCGCGAGGAGCGCTTGGCGCAGCTCCGCCTCCTCCCCGTGCCGCTCGACCATCCGCATCAGGGCGGCGGTGCCGATCGCGGCGAGCGGATTGCGTGCGAGCGCGATCAGCGAGGGAGCTCCACCCACCTCCGCCAGTGCGGCGGCCACCGGCTTCGACAGATCGGACCGCCCGGCCACCGCCGCGCGGGTCTCCTCGCAGCCCATGGCGACACAATCGACGAGGTCGGCATCCATCAGCACGGGCGAGCGCGCCAGCACGAGGCTGGCGATGTCCGGCTGGTCGGAGGCCAGCGCCACGATCAGCGGGCGCGGTGCCTGATCGGAATCGGCGCAGGCCTGCGCCAGCGCCCGGCGCACCACCGCGGCCGGATCGTCGAGCAGCGCGAGCAGGGTGGTCTTGGCCTCCCAGGCGGCCTCCGGCCCCAGGGTGCCCTGGAGGTAGCTGCGCGTCAGGGTCCCCGCGGCCTCGGCGCGGCGCTCGGGCGTGGCGTTCTGGGTGAGGGTGAGGAACTGGCGAAGGATCATGAGCCGCTCCTGAGCCGCAAGGCGGAGGGGTCGAACAGGGAATTTTTCGCGAGGGGGGCACTCGGCCGGTCCGTCGTCGGGCCGGCCATGAAGGTGGTCGCAGTCGCGGAGGTCGTCGCGGCGGCCGTCGTCGGTGCCGTCAGCCCTGCCGGCCGGCGCGGCGGCAGCGGCACGAGGATGGGCTCCGAGACGGCGACGGTTTCTGCCAACGTCGCGGGCGCCGCCACCGTCGCGGCGGCGGCCGGCGCGGCCGTGCCGTCCGTTTCGCTCCCCCCGTCGGAGCGCGGGAAGTAGGTTGGAGCGGTGCGGGCGGCGGTGCTGGCGGCGCGGTTCTGCCAGAGTTTGGCCACGCCTTCCGAGATCGCACCCTGGCGCCGGTCGGTCTGGAACAGCGAGCGCAGGCCGCCCTCGAGCGAGGCATAGGCCGTCGGCGGGTTCTCATCGGCCGCGGCGGTCGCGACGGGCGTCGCCACGCCGGAGGTCGTCTGGCTCAACAGCCCATAGAGTTCGGACGCGCTGCGTGGACGGCCGGCCCGGTCGTAGAACAGGCTACGGTTGGCGGCGGCCGCCTCCGGCAGGTCGAGAGCGGCGGGCCGCGACGGGCTCGCCTGCGCCGAGGCGATCAGCGCGCTCGCCCCCTTGGCGCCGAGAACGTGGGCCGCGTAGAGGTCGCCCGCATTCGGCTCGCGCCCGAGGGCCGCGCTCAGCGCCTCGCCGTTGCGCTGCGTCAGCGCGCCCGCCATCGCCGCCGAGATCTTCGGGTCGCGACGCAGGTCGAGGATCGCCTGCCGCGCCGCCGGGTCCGCCACGGCGTAGCGGCCGTCCGCACCCGTAGTGATCGCATCGGCGTAGGACGAGAGGCCGAGCTTGGGCCCGGCATTCTTCATCACGCCGAGCCAAGTCTGCTCGATGAACTGGAACAGACCGGTCGCCGTCGAGGTGCTCGCCTTGGCCGACGGGTTGAGACTCGATTCGCGCTGAGCCGTGGCGAGCAGGTAGTCGAAGCCGACGCCGCTCGTCTGCGCCCCCTCGCGGATCGCCTCGACGACCTCGCCGTTCGCCGCGGCGGCCCGTGCCGGGGCGGCCGTCTCGCGGGTGCCGATGGGAGCATTGGTGAACAGGAACATGACGTGTCCCGCCGGGACCGTCATTCGGACCCGCGAGGCCCGACATTCCTGCGCATATGGTAAAGGAAGCTTGAATGAGACAGCTTCCGGCTTGCCGCCTTGAAGGAAAGCGTAAGTTTTTCGCCCCTTTGCAGGGAGAGGAGCCGTTCGAATCCGTCCCGATCCATCGAAGGCCGCATGAGCCCCGCGTCGCCGCATCCCGAACCTGACGCGGCGTGGCGCATCGGCACCGTCGCGGACCCGGCCGCGGCCGAAGCGGCTCTGGCGGCGGGGGCGGACGCGCTGGTGTTCGAGGCCGCACCGCCGCAGGGCTTCATCGCTGATTTGCGCGCGCGCCGGCCCGGTCTGACGATCTACGCCGCCCTCGACGGCCCCGACGATCCAAGCCTCGACGGCCTCATGGCGGAGCGGCCGGATGGTGTGCTGCTGCGCGATGCCCGCTCCGGCCGCGACGTGGCCGCCCTCGGAGGACGCCTCGCCGTCTGCGAGGCGCTGGCCGGCTTTCCCGACGGTGCGACGGTGATCCTCGCCGCGATCGGCCATCCTCTCGGCGTGCTCGATGCCCGCAGCTTCGCCGGTGCGAGTCCGCGACTCGCCGGCCTCGGCCTCGACGAGACGGCTCCTGCGGCCAGCCTGCGTGAGGCGAGCGCGCTCCCGCAGATCCGCGGCCTCATCCGCCTTGCCGCCGAAGCGGCCGGTGTGGCCTGCTTCGAAATGCCGACGGTGGACGAAGAGCGCTCGCCCGAGGGGCTTGCAGCGCCGCCGGACGGCTTCGGGTGGATCGTGGTGCGAGCCCGGCCGAGCATCGCGGCCCGGTCGCGCGATCGGGCCGGGTGAGACATCATTGGCCGCAAGACCGACAGGAGAGGTTCGCATGCTCACCGTCTACGGCGACCACAAGTCGGGCAATTGCCTGAAGGTGGCCTGGGTCGCCGCGCATCTCGGGATCGATCTCGATTGGCGCGAGGTCGACATCCTCAAGGGCGAGACGCGCACGCCCGGCTTCCTCGCCCTCAACCCGGACGGGCGCGTGCCGACTCTGGTGCTGGAGGACGGGCGCAGCCTCGCCGAATCGAACGCGATTATCGGCTATCTCGCCCGCGACTCCGCGCTGATCCCGGCGGATGCCTTCGCGCGGGCGAAGATGCGGCAATGGCTGTTCTGGGAGCAGTACAGCCACGAGCCTTACATCGCCGTGCGCCGCTTCCAGCTCTTCTATCTCGGTCGCACGGAGGCGGAGTTGGAGCCGAAGCTGTTCGAGCGGGGCCACGCCGCGCTCGCCCTGATGGAGGGCGCCCTGGCGGATCGGCCGTTTCTCGTCGGCTCCGATCTGAGCCTCGCCGACGTGGCGCTCGTGGCCTATACCCGCCTCGCGCACGAGGGTGGCTTCGACCTCGCGCCCTATCCGGCTCTGCGGGCCTGGATCAACCGTGTCGAAGCCGGGCTCGGCGTTGCTAGTTAGAAAGGTTTTCTGGCGAGACGGTGCGCGCCCGGCCCATGGCCAGATTCTGCAATATCGCGTGTGAGCCCGGCTTTCGGTCCAACGCCGCCCGTCAACGCTTGTCCACGTCGAAGGTCGCGCGCTCACCAGAGCTTCGATGATGCCGGGGTGAGTGGGCCTACCGCCCGCCGAACTTCCGGAAGAGGCGCATATCCGTCTTGATCAAATCATCGTGGAAGCGACGCCGTTCTGGTCCGTTCTTGCCGCGTGTCACCTGATGCACGCGGCATCCAAGTGTAGAGTCGGCAAGCGAGAGCAGATCCGCTTCCAGAGCCTCATTGCGTCGGGTCGGCGGGGGTGTCCGCAGCGACATACTGATCGAGCGATTGCCGAACGGGATCTGTATCAGCGTGGCTTCTCGGCTTTGCGCATCGATTGCGAGAGTGTCCCGCGGTAGCAGCACTGGCTGCTGGAGCTTCCGTGCGGCCTCGGCTTTATTGAGAACCACAAAGCCGCGTTGACGGAAAAAAGCCTCGGCTTTCTCGTCGATAATGGCAGCATCGGGGTCGTCACATGCGACGTGAAACGACAGGTCGGCCCGGATTGTCTGAACGCCAGCTCCGCTCATTAAGTAAATTAAAAATGCAATAACGCCAAGTCCGCTGAAGCAGAGGAGGCCAAGCAGACTGAGCCGCACGCCGCGCGTGACCTGACCAGCGAGAGAGGAAGCCGTCACTCGGTGAGTCCTACAACCTCGTTGCGACGGTTGTGCTTACCCTCACCAGCATAGCGCTGTCGTCCGCGGCCAAGCACCACCCAAAGTGACAATTCCCTCGATCAACCGGATTGAAATCTCAACCTCCCTTCGGCCGCCGCAGCTCGAACCGGTTCTCGGACTCGGCGGTGAAGTAGTCGAAGTAGCCGCCGCGCAGGATCGGACGCATCGCCCCCGTATCGACCCGGCCGTCCCTCACGAAGCGGTCGTCGACGTAGATCGAGACCACCTGCCCGATCACCATGAAGTTTACTGGCTCACCGCCGCCGAGCGGTACCAGCGGCACGGTCTGAAGCCACTTGCACTCGATCGCCGCGGGCGATTCGGCGACGCGAGGCGGGCGCACGCGGCGCGAGGGCGCGGGGGTCAGTCCGGCGAAGTCGAACTCGCTCTCTCCTCGGGCGAGCGGGGCCGAGGTGGCGTTGACCGCCTCGCGCAGGTCGAAGGTGGCGAGGCTGCACACGAACTCGCCGCCCTCTTCCGCGAAGGTCATCGCGTCCTTGCGGCCCGAGGAGGAGAACATCACCATGTCGGGCTCACCGCCCACCGCGTTGAAGAACGAGTAGGGCGCAAGGTTCACCCGGCCCGCCCGGTCCATGGCGCTGATCCAGCCGATCGGGCGCGGCGCGACGATGGCTTTCAGGGGGTTGTGCGGCAGGCTGGGATTCTCGACCTCGTAATGCATGGAGCACCCTCAGAGCCGCGTGACGATCTGCGCGAGGTCCGGCCGCGGCCGGTCGGAGGGCACTTCCTTCGCGCGGCCGATATGGATGAAGCCGGCGATCCGCTCGGCCGGATCGAGGCCGAGCGCGTCGAGCACCCGGCGGTCGTAGGCGAACCACTCGGTGAGCCAAGCCGTGGCGTAGCCCGCGGCGTTGGCGGCGACCACGAGGTTCATGCAGACGGCGCCCGCCGAGAGCACCTGCTCCCATTCGGGGATTTTGACGTGCGGTCCGGCGCGAGAGACGACACCCACTACCACCGGCGCATGGGTCAGCCGCTGCCGCTCCTGGGCGCGCCGCTTGTCGTCGGCCTCGGGAAAGTCGGCCAGGAAGGTCCGCTCGATGATCGCGCCGACGCGCTCGCGCGCCTCGCCCTCGATCACGAGGAAGCGCCAGGGGGCGAGCTTGCCGTGGTCGGGCACCCGCGCCGCGATCGCGAGCCAGCCGTCGAGTTCCTCCGCCGTGGGGCCGGGCGCGTCGAGCAGCATCGGCGGCACCGAGCGGCGGGTGCGCAGCAGATCGAGAGTGCTGACAAGGGTGCTGGCTTGGGCGGCGTCTCGGATCTCGGTCATGGACAATCCGCGTGGAGAGGGTGAAGCTCGGGTCACGACCGCCATGCCGCCGCCACGGTCGGGTTTCAAGAGCGCAGGGGCGCAACGAGGGCCGAGATAGCCCCGGACGGCGCGAGCAGAAGGATCGAGGGACGATGGGACGCGGGTCCGCAGGCGGCAAGACCTTCGCTTCGATTGCCTCCCTGGCCGCTCTCCTCACGATTGCGCCGGCCGCCGCGCAAGCGCCGGCGCCGTTCGGGCCGGGCCTGCCCTCGCCTGGCGTCACCGGGCCGATGCTGCCCCCACCCGTGGCGGAGGGCGAGGCGGACCTGTCGCTCTCGGCGGTCTTCGTCGGCTCGAACGGGCCGGTCCGCTCAGGCCTGACCTGGCGCATCTACGGCGAGAACGGGGACGGCGGCCGCCCGGCCATCGTCGCCCGCTCGAACGATCCCGCCCCGACCTTCAAGCTCGCGGCCGGCGCCTACGTCGCCACCGTCACCTACGGATATGCCAGCGCGTCGAAGCGGATCACCATGGCGGGCACCGCCAGCACGGACCAGCTCCGCGTCGCAGCGGGCGCCCTCAAGCTGTCGGGGGCGGTCGGCGACCAGAAGATCCCGGGCACCCAGCTCGGCTTCTCGGTCTACGTGCCAATCGGGACGAACTCGGAAGGGCGCCTCGTGCGCAGCGGCATCAAGGCCGGCGAGATCGTGCGGCTGCCCGAGGGCACCTACCACGTCGTGTCGAGCTACGGCGATTCGAACGCGATCCAGCGCGCCGACCTCAGGGTCGAGAACGGCAAGGTCACCGACGCGACCATGAACCACCGTGCCGCCACTGTGACCCTGAAGCTGGTGGCCGCCCCCGGCTCCGAGGCTTTCGCCGGCACCGCCTTCAGCGTGCTGACGCCGGGCGGCGATACGATCCGCGAGGCGATCGGCGCCTTCCCGTCGGTGACCCTGGCGGAGGGCGATTACGTGCTCATCGCCCGCCACGACGGGCAGGTCTTCACCCGCGAGTTCAAGGTGGAGAGCGGCATGGACCGCGACATCGAGGTCGTGGCCAAGGGAAGTTGAGGGAAGCTGAGCCCGATGCGCCTGCCCAAGACCGCCCTCGCGGCCCTTCTAGTCCTATCCGGTGCGAGCGGGGTGGGCGCTCAGTCCGTCGTCGACGGCTCGGATGCCGGCGTCGGTGCGGAGGCGGCGCGCACCGCGCTGATCCTGATCGAAAAACAGATGCGCGACCCCGAGGCCCGGATCGCCGCCCTGCGGATCGGCCGGGCTGGGGCGCTGTGCGGCACCGTCGATGTGCGGAACCGCATGGGCGCCTATACCGGCCCCCGCCCGTTCGTCGCCGACCTCTCCGAGCCGTTTCTCGGGCGGCTGCCCGAGGGGCCGGAGCTGCGCAGCCCGGGCTCCATGGCGGCGTTCCGGGCCATGGAGCGGGCGAAGGCGCTGTTCGAGGCGAACTGCACCGCCGGCTGAGCGGTCGGCTGTTTCAGCCGAAGGGCGCGACCAGCACCAGTGCCAGAATGAACCCGACAGCGACGACGATCGCATCACGGACGCCGTAGGCGGCCCACTCCGCCGAGGCAGCGTCCCGTGGATGGAACCGAAATTCCACGTCTTGCCCCTTCCGAGTTTGAGTGAGTTGCCCGCACGACCTTCGGCTGAGAGCGCCGTCCCGGCGCGTCAGCCGAACGGCAGGATCAGCGGCAGAGCGAGCACCGCACCGGCGGCCAGGACGATGACGTCGCGGAGGCGACGGCCGATCCAGGCGCGGGTGCCGGGATGGCGCGCACGGTTGGCTTCTGAGAGCGTCATGATCTGTCTCCAATGTCTCGGTGGACCCGATATGAAGGGAGCACCGCTTCCCCGACAGAGACAGTTGCAGTACGATTTCGAAGAACTGTCCGGTACGAGGGGCGGTACAGTTCGGAGGGGCGACCATGACGGTGACGGTTGCGGAACCAGCGCTTTCGCGGGTCGAGACGGTGATGCGCGCCATCGAGGCGCGGATCGAGGGCCGAGCGCTCAGCCCCGGCGCCCGGCTGCCCTCTGTGCGCGGATTGGCCGAGAGCATGCAGGTCTCGAAATCGACGGTGGTCGAGGCCTACGACCGGCTGGCGGCGCGCGGCGCCATCGTCTCGCGGCCGGGCTCCGGCTTCTTCGTCTCTGCCCGCCCGGAGCCGCTCTGCCTGACCGCGATCGGGCCGCGGCTCGACCGGGCGGTCGATCCGGTCTGGATCACTCGGCAATCGCTGGAGGCACGCCCGGATTCCCTGAGGCCCGGCTGCGGCTGGCTCCCGCCGGACTGGCTGCCCGAGGCGGAACTGCGCCGGGCCCTGCGCCAGGTCGCACGCCAGAGCGCGGCGGTGATGTTCTACGACACGCCGCAGGGCCACGCGCCCCTGCGCCAGCAACTGGCGCTGCGGCTGACCGAGCGCGGCATCCGCGCCCATCCCGATCAGCTCGTGCTGACCGACTCGGTCACCCACGCACTCGACCTGATCATCCGCTTCCTCGCCGAGCCCGGCGACACGGTGCTCTTGGATGATCCCTGTTACTTCTCGTTCCAGGCGCTCGCCCGCGCCCACCGCCTGCACATGGTCGGCGTGCCGTTCGGGCCGGACGGGCCGGATCTTGCCGCGTTCGAGCAGGCGTTGATCGAGCACCGTCCCCGCTTCTACATCACCAATTCCGGCCTCCAGAACCCGACCGGCGCCACCTTGAGCCCGGTCGCCGTCCACCGCATCCTGCGGCTCGCCGAGATGCACGGTACGCTCATCGTGGAGGACGACGCCTACGCCGATTTCGAGGCGGAGCCGGGTCCGCGTCTCGCCGGCTTCGACGGGCTCGACCGGGTGATCCATGTCGGCGGCTTCTCGAAGACGATCTCGACCGGCGCCCGCGTCGGCGCGATCGCGATCCGCGGCGACTGGGTCGAGCGGCTCGTCGATCTCAAGCTCGCGGTGTCTCTGAGCGACAACCACCTCACCGCGGCGACCGTCCACCGCTTCCTCGACGAGGGCAGCTACCGCCACCACGTCGATACCATGCGCACCCGGCTGGCGGAGGCCCGCGGCACGGTGGTGCGGCGGCTCGCGGAGGTGGGCGTCACCGTGCCCTTCGTGCCGAAAGGGGGCATGTTCCTCTGGGCGCGCCTGCCGGAGGGCCTCGACGCGACCGAGATTTCCCGCCGGGCGCTCGCCCGCGGCGTGGTGCTGGCGCCGGGCAACGTCTTCTCGCTGAGCCAGGGCGCCGCCGACGCCATGCGCTTCAACGTGGCGCAATGCGCCGACCCGCGGGTGTTCTCGGAGCTGGCGCGGGCGATGGAGGGGTGAGGCACTCAAGCCCCACCCCCCTCTTCATCAGGGCGCCGGAAGCTCGATGTGCTGGCCGTCGAGCACCGTGTCGGTGCTCGGGAGGCTCTCGGCGGCGGCCTCGGCCCGGCGGCGGTCCGGGGAGGTCGCTTCCTCGACGAAGGCGGCGAGCGCCGCGTCGAGAGCCATCGTGGTGGTCTTCTGGCTTCCCATGCGCCGCACCGAGACCGTGCGCTCCTCCGCCTCGCGGCGGCCGAGCGCCAGCAGCACCGGCACCTTGGCCAGCGAGTGCTCACGGACCTTGTAGTTGATCTTCTCGTTGCGCAGGTCGGCTTCGACCCGGAGCCCGGCGCGCTCCAGAACGCGCACGACGTCTCGGGCGTAGGAATCGGCGTCGCTGGTGATCGTCGCCACCACCACCTGCACCGGCGCGAGCCAGAGCGGGAAATGGCCGGCGAAATGCTCGATCAGGATGCCGGTGAAGCGCTCCATCGAGCCGCAGATGGCGCGGTGGATCATCACCGGCGGCTTCTTCTGGCTGTCGGCGTCGATGTAGCTGGCGTCGAACCGCTCCGGCAGGTTGAAATCCACCTGCGTGGTGCCACACTGCCAGTCGCGGCCGATGGCATCGCGCAGCACGTACTCGAATTTCGGCCCGTAGAACGCGCCCTCGCCGGGATTGACCGCGGTCTTGATCCGCCCGCCGGACTGCTCCTCGATCTGCGCCAGCACCCGCGTCATCACCGCTTCGGCGTGATCCCACAGGGCGTCGGAGCCGACGCGCTTCTCCGGCCGCGTCGAGAGCTTCACCAGGATCTGGTCGAATCCGAAATCCGCGTAGGTCGAGAGGATCAGGTCGTTGATCTTCAGGCACTCGGCGGCGAGCTGGTCCTCGGTGCAGAAGATGTGCGCATCGTCCTGGGTGAAGCCGCGCACCCGCATCAGGCCGTGCATGGCGCCGGACGGCTCGTAGCGGTGGACCACGCCGAACTCGGCCATGCGCAGGGGCAGGTCGCGGTAGGATTTCAGGCCGTGCTTGAAGATCTGCACGTGGCCCGGGCAGTTCATGGGCTTGAGGGCGAACCAGCGCTTGTCCTCGGCCTCCTCGCCGGCGGATTGGGCGGCGAACATGTTCTCGCGGTACCAGCCCCAGTGGCCGGAAGTCTCCCACAGCGACTTGTCGAGGATCTGCGGGGCGTTCACCTCGGCGTAATCGCCCTTCAGGCGTCGGCGCATGTAGGCGATCAGCTCCTGGAAGATCGTCCAGCCCTTGGCGTGCCAGAACACGACGCCCGGTCCCTCCTCCTGGAAGTGGAAGAGGTCCATCTCCTTGCCGAGCCGGCGGTGGTCGCGGCGCTCGGCCTCCTCCAGCCGGTGCAGGTAGGCGTCGAGATCTCCCTGAGAGGACCAGGCGGTGCCGTAGATGCGCGTCAGCATCGGGTTATTGGAATCACCCCGCCAATAGGCGCCCGCGACCTTCATCAGCTTGAAGGCCGCGCCGACCTTGCCCGTCGAGGTCATGTGCGGGCCGCGGCAGAGGTCGAACCACTCGCCCTGGCGGTAGATCTTGAGGTCCTCGCCCGGCGGAATCGCGTCGACCAACTCGACCTTGTAGCTCTCGCCCTTGTCAGCGAAGAGCTTTTTCACGTCGTCGCGCTTCCACACTTCCTTGGTGAAGGGCGCGTCGCGCGAAATGATCTCGCGCATCTTCGCCTCGATCTTCGGGAAGTCCTCGGGCGTGAACGGCTCTTCCTTGGCGAAGTCGTAGTAGAAGCCGTTCTCGATCACCGGGCCGATCGTCACCTGCGTACCGGGCCACAGCGCTTGCACGGCTTCCGCCAGCACGTGGGCACAGTCGTGGCGGATCAGCTCCAGCGCGCGCGGATCGTCGCGCGAGATGAACTCGATCGCGGCGTCCCGCTCGATCGTGTCGTCGAGGTCGCACACCGTGCCGTCGAGCGCCATGGCGACCGTGCGCTTGGCGAG
The DNA here is from genome assembly GCF_014191355.1 of Methylobacterium sp. R2-1. GTDB lineage: Bacteria > Pseudomonadota > Alphaproteobacteria > Rhizobiales > Beijerinckiaceae > Methylobacterium. The sequence goes on along the minus strand of NZ_JACHWM010000014.1, from coordinate 72,680 downwards.
CGACTTGGCAATGCCCTCCACCACGGTCCGGCCGGTCACCGCGGCCTCAAAGGCGCGGGTGTTGCCGTCGGGGAAGGTCAGGATGGGCATGATGGGACCGTATTTTTCGTAAGCTGCGCCCCGCGGAGGGGACGGCGGGTTTTCGGAAGGCGCGCTTGGTAAGTCAATGCTGACTTACTATCCGTGCGACGCGGCGGCCCTCAGAGATCCTCCGGACCCCAGCCGAGGCGCAGAGCGATTGCCCGGGCTTCGGCGTCTTCGAGGAACATCACCAGCCCCGCCCCACCATCCGCGGCGACCCGGAAGCGCCGCCGCTCGCCCGCCGGCCGGCACGTGTCGAGTTGTTCGAGCAGGCTCCAGTCGAAGTTCTTGTCGGCCGGGACGGTGAGGGGCGGGATCGGCGGCTCGGTCTCGAACCCGACGCGAAAGCCGTGGCCGTAGGGGCCGAGCCCCGGCACGGGGGAGACGGTGATGCCGCGGCAGGTCCAGACCCCGGCGATTTCGATCAGCCGGGTGAACAGCGCGCGGTAGGTCTCCGAACTGGCCCCGTCGTAGCAGTGATCGACGAAGATCGCCGCGTTGGCGAATTCGTCCTCGATCCCGTCCGCCAGGGCGCGGTGGCTCCACAGGATGTCGATCGACAGCGCCTCCGCGCTTCGTTCGGTCAAGCGTAGGGTCTCGTTGTCGTCGCCGAGGGCGAATTCGGAATGCTCCGCCATGGCCCGCGCGACAGCACGCCGGTCCAATCCTTCGTAGTGAGGACCGAGGCGGAGGCCGGCGGCGATCAAGCCCTCCAGGGCCGCCTCGACGGCGTCGATCTCCGCCTCGCTGCGCGGCTGCGGCAGTGGCGGCTCCGGTTCCCACGGCTGCATGGGCGGCGCGGGCGAGCGGGCTTGGCCGAGAAGGCGGCGGAGCCAGCCGATCATGTCGTGCCCCAGAGCCACGCCGCGCCGCGCACGCCCGAGGCGTCGCCGTGCAGGCTTGCCCGCACCGGCGTGTCGAAGGCGTCGGAGAAGACGTGCGGCGCGATTGCTCCCGGCAGCGCGGCGACGAGGCCTTCGACCCGCGAGAGGCCGCCGCCGAGCACGATCACGTCGGGGTCGAGGATGTTGACCACGTGGGCGATGCCGCGACCGAGCCGGTCGCGGTGGCGCGCCATCGCCGCGGCGGCGGCCGCGTCTCCGGACTGAGCGCGCGCGACGATCTCCTCACCGCTCCGGCGTTCGCCCGTGCTGCGGAAGAAATCGGCGGCGAGGCCGGGACCCGAGAGCCACGTCTCGATGCAACCGTGGCGGCCGCAATAGCAGGCGGGGCCGGGGCGCTCGTCGTCGCGGGGCTGGGGGAGCGGATTGTGGCCCCATTCTCCGGCAATGGCGTTGCGGCCCGTCAGCGCTTGCCCGCGCAGCGCGATCCCGGAGCCGACGCCGGTGCCGAGGATGATCGCCCAGACGATGGCCTCGCCCGCACCGGCCCCATCCACCGCTTCCGAGACGGCGAGGCAATTGGCGTCGTTCTCGACGCGCACCGGACGGCCCAGCTGAATGGCGAGATCCTGGGCGAACGGCCGGCCGTTCAGCCAGACCGAGTTGGCATTCTTGATCAGGCCCGTGGCACGGGAGATCGCGCCGGGCATGCCGACGCCGACGCTCGCCCCCGCCGCACCGGCCTGCCGCTCCAGTTCAGCGACGAGGCCGCCGATGGCGTCGAGGGTACCAGCATAGTCGCCCCGCGGCGTCGGCACGCGGGTCTCCGCGCGCGTCGCCCTGTCGGCATCGAGGACGATCCCGGCGATCTTGGTGCCGCCGAGATCGATCCCGATGCGCAACCGATCGGAGGCCAAGGGACGCTTACTGCGCCGCCACGGCCTTCGGAGCGGTGGGGGGCGCATCCTCGCCGGGGCCTTCCGGCGCCTCGTCCGAGATCTCGGTGCCGATCGAGACCGGATGCGCCATCACCTCGGCGAGCTTCTTCGTGTCGAGCTCGCCCTCCCAGCGGGAGACGACGATGGTGGCCACGCCGTTGCCGATGAGGTTGGTCAGCGCGCGGCACTCCGACATGAACTTGTCGACGCCGAGCACCAGGGTCATTGCCGCCACCGGCACCGGGTTGCCCGGGATGGCGGCGAGCGTCGCGGCGAGCGTGATGAAGCCGGCGCCGGTCACGCCGGAGGCGCCCTTCGAGGTCAGCATCGCCACGAGGAAGATCGTCGCGTACTGCCCGAACGAGAGATCGGCGCCCACCGCCTGCGCAAGGAACAGGGTGGTGAGCGTCATGTAGATGTTGGTGCCGTCGAGGTTGAACGAGTAGCCCGTCGGGATGACGAGGCCGACGACCGAGTCCGAGGCACCGAGGCGCTTCATCTTGGTCATCATGTGCGGCAGCACGGTCTCGGAGGACGAAGTGCCGAGCACGATCAGCAACTCGTCCTTGATGTAGGCGAGGAACTTGATGATCGAGAAGCCGGCGAAGGCCGCGATGCCGCCGAGCACGACGAAGATGAACAGCAGCGACGTGGTGTAGAAGGTGCCGACCAGCCAAGCGAGGTCGATGACCTTGCCGATGCCGTACTGGCCGACCGTGAAGGCCATCGCACCGAAGGCGCCGATGGGCGCGAGCTTCACGATGAGGCCGATGATGCGGAAGAAGACCTGACCCGCCGCGTCGATGCCGCGGGTGATGCCGGCACCCTTCTCGCCCATGCCGGTGAGCACGACGCCGGTCAGCATTGCGACCAGCAGGACCTGAAGCAGGTCGCCGGTGGCGAAGGCGTCGAAGAAGCTCTTGGGAATGATGCCGAGGATGTGGGCGACCGTCGAATCGGCCGCTGCCTTGCTGGCATAGCCCTCGACCGCCTTGGCATCGAGCTTCGATACGTCGGCGCCGAAGCCGGCGCCCGGCTGGATCACCTCGCCGACGATGATGCCGATGAGAAGCGCCAGGGAGGAGACCACCTCGAAGTAGATCAGGGCCTTCAGGCCGACCCGGCCGACCTTCTTGAGATCGCCGATCGAGGCGATGCCGTGGACGATGGTGCAGAAGATGATCGGCGCGATCAGCATCTTGATCAGCGCGATGAAGCCGTCGCCGAGCCACTTGAGCGACACGCCCGTTTTCGGGCTGAGCCAGCCGAGCAGGACACCCAGCACGATGGCGATCAGCACCTGGATGTAGAGCACCCGGTACCAGGGCACGTGCGCGGCGTGCGCGCCCGCATCGTGCGTTGCGGAATGAGCCATGTTTCCTCACCGATACCGTGTTGCGCGGCCTCGCCCGGGCGGCTTAGACCGGACGCTAGTCTCTTTAATTTCAGTCCTCAATCGCGCCCCGGTAGTCGGCGCCGCCTTTGTAACTGATGACGCCTCGGGCAGCCCAACACGGCTTCGCTGCCCGCCGCGGCCGCGCTTGGGCCGGGCTGATGGCAAGGATGTGGTGTTCATGCAAGGGCGAGGCGGTCCGATGCCGCATGCATGTCGATGGATTAACGGTGTTCGAGAGACGTGAGGGATTGGCGTTTGGCTTCCCGCAACGGCGGTCGGCCGACTTCCTCCCAGCCGTCATGCGGGCCCTTGTCGTAAGCCCTTCCCCTTGGCGGGGGAGCGCTCTAGAAGCACAGCATGTTCGGCCTCATCTCCAGCGCGACGCGAATTACGGGCCCGGCTTCCGCGTAAGGCGCCGCATTGGCGGCCGCCCCGGATGCCGGGTGAAGCCCTCCGCCCGTTCCCCTATCGCCGTCCTTCGCGACGAGAATCCAGCCGAACCCCCATGAGCGACCAGACCAGCGCTGCCCCTGCGGCCGCCCGCGATTATTCGCGAACCCTGTTTCTCCCGAAGACCGACTTCCCGATGCGCGCGGGGCTACCCACCCGGGAGCCGCTCCTGCTGGAGCGCTGGGCGAAGATCGACCTCTACGAAAAAATCCGCGCCGCCGCGAAGGGGCGCCCGCGCTTCGTGCTGCATGACGGACCGCCTTACGCCAACGGCAACATCCATATCGGCCACGCGCTCAACAAGATCCTCAAGGACGTCGTTGTCCGCTCCCAGGGCGCGCTCGGCCGCGACGCGGGTTACGTGCCGGGCTGGGACTGCCACGGCCTGCCAATCGAGTGGAAGATCGAGGAGCAGTATCGCTCGAAGGGAAAGAACAAGGACGAGGTGCCGGTCCTGGAGTTCCGCCAGCAATGCCGGGCTTTCGCGGCCGAGTGGCTGAACATCCAGAGGGAAGAGTTCAAGCGGCTCGGCGTCGCCGGCGACTGGGACCATCCCTATTCGACCATGGCGTATCCTGCCGAGGCGCGTATCGCCTCGGAGCTGATGAAGTTCGCGGTGAGCGGCCAACTCTATCGCGGCTCGAAGCCGGTGATGTGGTCGGTGGTGGAGAAGACCGCGCTCGCCGAGGCCGAGGTCGAGTACGAGGAGCATGTCAGCGACACGGTGTTCGTGGCGTTCCCGATCCGCGAGGGCGCCCCGTCCGAGCTCGCCGGCGCCCGCGTCGTGATCTGGACGACCACGCCCTGGACGCTGCCGGCCAACCGCGCCGTCGCCTACTCGAAGCGTGTGGCCTACGGGCTCTACCGTGTCACTGATGCGGCCGCGGACAACTGGGCGAAGGTTGGTGACAGCTACCTACTCGCCGACGCGCTCGCCGAGGGCGTGTTCAAGGCCGCCCGCGTCGAGGCCTACGAGCGCGTGGCCGACGTACCGGCGGCGAGCCTCGCCGGGCTCACCCTGTCACACCCGCTGGCCCCCTTCGATCCCGGCTACGGCTTCCCCGTGCCGATGCTCGACGGTGACCACGTCACCGACGAGGCCGGCACCGGCTTCGTTCACACGGCGCCGAGCCACGGCCGCGAGGATTTCGAGGTCTGGATGGCCAATGGCCGCCGCCTCACGGAAGCCGGCATCGACACTCGCATCCCCTACACCGTCGATGCCGACGGGGCGCTCACAAAGGAGGCGCCCGGCTTCACCGGTCGGCGCGTCTTCAACGACAAGGGCGAGAAGGGCGACGCCAACAAGGCGGTCATCGCCGCGCTGACCGAAGTCGGCGCGCTGGTCGCCCGCGGGGTTCTGCGCCACCAGTACCCGCATTCCTGGCGCTCGAAGAAGCCGGTCCTGTTCCGCAACACGCCGCAATGGTTCATCGCCATGGACCGGCCGGTGGACGCGCTCGGCAACCGCACGCTTCGCGAGACGGCTTTGCACGCGATCGAGCAGACGCAGTGGGTTCCGCCGCAAGGCAAGAACCGCATCAACGGCATGGTCGCGGGCCGGCCCGACTGGGTGGTCTCGCGCCAACGCGCCTGGGGCGTGCCGATCACCGTCTTCGTCGAGCGCGAGACCGGGGCGGTGCTGCGCGACGAGGCGGTGAACGCCCGCATCGCCGAGGCCTTTGCGCAAGAGGGCGCGGATGCGTGGTTCGCGGACGGCGCCACGGAGCGTTTCCTCGCGCCCGAGCACGATCCGGCCAGGTACGAAAAGGTGACGGACGTTCTCGACGTCTGGTTCGACTCCGGCTCGACCCATGCCTTCGTGCTCGACGATCCTCAAGCCTTCCCCAGCCTCGCCGGCATCCGCCGCGCCGTCGATGGCGGGCCCGATACGGTGATGTATCTCGAAGGCTCCGATCAGCACCGAGGCTGGTTCCAGTCCTCGCTGCTCGAATCCTGCGGCACACGGGGCCACGCCCCCTACGACGTGGTTCTGACCCACGGCTTCGTTCTCGACGCCAAGGGCGAGAAGATGTCGAAGTCGCGCGGCAACGTCGTCGCGCCGCAGAACGTCATCAAGGAATCGGGCGCCGACATCCTCCGCCTCTGGGTCGCGGCGGCCGACTACTCGGACGACCTGCGCATCGGGCCGGAGATCGTGAAGACCTTCGCCGAGACCTATCGCAAGCTGCGCAACAGCTTGCGCTGGATGCTCGGCTCGCTCGCCCATCGGGTCCCGGGCGACGACGTCCCCTTCGCCGAGATGCCGGAGCTCGAGCGCTTCATCCTGCACCGCCTCGCGCAGCTCGACGGCGAGATCCGCGAGGCCTACGCGGCCTTCGACACCAAGCGGATCGTCGCGCTGCTCAACGGCTTCATGACCGGCGACCTCTCGGCCTTCTACTTCGACGTGCGGAAGGACGCGCTCTACTGCGATCCGATCTCCTCGGTGACCCGCCGCGCCGCGCTGCAGGTCATCGACGAGGCGTTCCGCCGGGTCATGATCTGGCTCGCGCCGGTCCTCGCCTTCACGGCGGAAGAGGCGTGGCTCGACCGCTACCCGTCGCAGGACGGCTCGGTGCATCTCCAGACCCTGCCGGAGACGCCCGCCGAGTGGCGCGACGAGGCGCTCGCTGCCCGCTGGCAGAAGGTGCGCAAGGTCCGCCGTGTTGTCACCGGCGCGCTCGAGATCGAGCGCGCGGCCAAGCGCATCGGCGCGAGCCTGGAGGCGGCCCCCACCGTCTACGTCGCCGACCCCGACCTGCTCGGCGCCCTCGACGGCGTCGATTTCGCCGATGTCTGCATCACCTCGGCGATCACTGTCCGCCCCGGCGAGGGGCCGATGGAGGCCTTCCGCCTCGACGAGGTGAAGGGCGTTGCGGTGGTGCCCGAGCGCGCGTCCGGAACCAAATGCGCCCGCTCCTGGCGGGTCACGCCCGAGGTCGGTGCCGATGCGGACTATCCTGACGTGACGCCCCGCGATGCCAAAGCCCTGCGGGAGTGGGATGCAGCCCATCCGGAGGCGGCGTGACTCCCTTCCGCTTCGGCCTGATCGCGGCACTGGCCACGCTGGTCCTCGATCAGGCCTCCAAGCTCTGGCTCTATTTCGGCACCGATCTCGTGATGACACAGCCCTGGCGGCTGGCGCCGTTCGCGGACTTCGTCGTCGTCTGGAACCGGGGTGTCTCCTACGGCCTGTTCCAGCAGGAGGGCGGGTTCGGGCGCTGGCTGCTCGTCGGCGTCTCGCTCGCGGCCGCAATCGGCTTGTCGGTCTGGATGTATCGATCCGGCTCGCGGCTGCTCGCCGTGGCGCTGGGCCTCATCGTCGGCGGCGCGCTCGGCAATGCCATCGACCGGGCGGCCTACGGCGCCGTGTTCGACTTCGTCCACCTTCATGCCGGCACTTGGTCCTGGTACGTGTTCAACGTGGCGGATGCGGCCATCGTCGCGGGCGTCATCGGTTTGATCATCGACAGCCTGCGGCCCGCCGGGCGCGCGTCCCGGGCCGACGTCGCGGAGAACGGCGGCCGTCCCCAGGCTTGAGGCGAAGCCCGTCCCGGCCGCGTCAAGGCGCCATACCTTCGCCCGAAACCCGGCTCACCTCGGTTGCGAAGGTCTCGGTCCGCGATTCACCTTGAATCGCCCTCCGGCTGACTGCCCCGGATGAAAAGCGGGCGGAGCCGGTCCTTGAAACCTTGGGGAACATCGCATGAACGGGCGGCGCAGCGTCTCGCGGGCTTTCGGATCGATCCGTCCCTTGGCCTTGAGTGCGGCTCTGATGCCGTGCCTCGCCGTCGGCGCGGCCCGCGCCGAGGGTGAGTTCATGCGCGACACGCTGAGCAATCTCGGCCTGATCGAGCCGGATCGCCCCGCTATCACCTATCGTGAGCGCGCGCCGCTCGCCATGCCGCCGAAGCTCGGCGGCAAGGAGGACCTGACTGCCGGCCTGCCCGTGCCGCGCGCCCGTCAGGCGGATCCGGCGTGGCCGAAGGACCCTGAGCTGATCCAGCGCGAGCGTGCCGCCGTCGAGGCGAAGAAGCCGATCGTGCGTGGCGCCCAGGGGCGCATGAACGACAACAACGAGACGCTCTCGGTCTACGAGATGGACGCTGGCCGTCGTGCCGGCGCCGGCGGCCTGTCCGGGCCGGCGAACACGCCCGGCGAGGGCGATACCCGCACCTCGACCTGGCTCAGCCCGTTCGAGCTCCTTAAGGGGACGCCCGACAAGACCGAGCCCTCGCTGGTCGAGCCCGACCGCGATACGCTGACCGATCCGCCCACCGGCTACCGCAAGGCGCCGATCAAGGTGGCCAAGCCGCAGGGCGGCCCCGTCGGCGGTCCGATCAACGACCGCGACGAAGCCGATCCGCGTGCCTATATCAGGAATCCGTCCGGGCGCTGAGCGCCAGCGTCCTTCGCGCCTTTCCGCGCCTCGAAGGGCTCGCGAACTCGCCGGGCGTTTGGACGGACTGTCACCGCGCGGACACGTCGCGCGGTATGGGATTTGCCACCGGCGACCAATCTCGGGACAATGCCGGGACTCTTGAGACGGAAAGCGCGGAGGGCGGAAGAGCCCCCGCAAAGGACAGCAGGATGCACCTCTACCGGAAGGCCATCGCGCCCGTGGGACCGCAGCGAGGCCTGAACCACGCCGGTCGCGTGGACGCCGCCCCGTTCGGGCGCTCCGAGGCCGGCGGCCCGGAGGTCTCCGCCTTCGTGCTTGATAATGGGCTCGACGTGGTGGTGGTGCCGGACCACCGTGCGCCGGTGGCGACCCACATGATCTGGTACCGCAACGGCTCGGCGGATGATCCGATCGGCCAGTCCGGCATCGCCCACTTCCTCGAACACCTGATGTTCAAGGGCACGGAGCGGCATCCGGCCGGCGCCTTCTCGAAGGCGGTGTCGTCGCTCGGCGGCCAGGAAAACGCCTTCACCAGCTACGACTACACCGCCTATTTCCAGCGCGTCGCCCGCGACCATCTCTCGACCATGATGAGTTTCGAGGCCGACCGCATGAGCGGCCTCGTTCTCGACGACGCCGTGGTGGCGCCCGAGCGCGACGTGGTGCTGGAGGAGCGCCGCATGCGGGTCGAGACCGACCCGTCGGCGCAGCTCTCCGAGGCGATGGCGGCCTCGCTGTTCGTGCACCACCCCTACGGCATCCCGATCATCGGCTGGATGCACGAGATCGAGGAGCTGAACCGCACCCACGCCATCGACTACTACAAGCGCTTCTACACCCCCGAGAACGCGATCCTGGTCGTCGCCGGCGACGTGACGCCCGACGAGGTGCGGCGGCTGGCCGAGGACACCTACGGCCGGGTCACGCCGCAAGGCGCGCGACCCCTGCGGACCCGCCCGCGCGAGCCGGAGCCGCGGGCGATGCGCCGCATCGCGGTGGCCGACCCGAAGGTCGAGCAGCCGACCCTGCAGCGCCTCTACCTCACCCCATCCTGCATGACGGCCCGCGACGGCGAGGGTCACGCCCTCGAACTGCTCGCCGAGGTGATCGGCGGCGGTGCGACCTCGTTCCTCTACCGCAAGCTGGTGCTGGAGATGGGCGTCGCCGTGAATGCCGGCGCTTGGTACATGGGCTCGGCCATCGACGACACGCGGTTCGCCGTCTACGCCGTGCCGGCCGAGGGCGTGACGCTGGAGGCCCTGGAGGAGCACGTCGACCGCGTGCTGCGCCGCGCCCCTGAGGCGCTCGACCCGGAAGCGATCGAGCGGGCCAAGATCCGGCTCGTGGCCGAGACGGTCTACTCCTCCGACTCGCAGAGCTCGCTCGCCCGCATCTACGGCTCGGCGCTCGCGATCGGCGAGACCGTCGAGGAGGTGCGCGCTTGGCCGACCGAGATCGAGGCGGTGACCCGCGATCGGCTCGTGGCGGTCGCCGCCCGCTACCTTGTGCCCGCTCGCTCGGTGACCGGCTACCTCACCAAGGCGCACGACACGGACGTGACGGTCGCCTGAGGCCACCCGATTCTTCGCGTCGCCGGAAGGCCGGGGGCGCCGTTTGCGAAAAGACGCTTTAAGGAACTTCCGATGAATCTCGCCGAGACCGGCACCCGCATCGCGACCTCGCCGACTCAGGCGCTGCCGCTCGCGGCCGCCCCCGGCATCGAGGCTTGGCACGTCGCCTCGCCGGTGGTGCCGATGATCGCGCTCTCCTTCACCTTCGAGGGCGGTGCGGCGCAGGACGCGGAGGGCAAGGCAGGCACCGCGCAGATGATGGCGCGGCTCCTCGACGAGGGCGCGGGCGACCTCGATTCCGACGCCTTCCAAGAGGCGCTGGCAGCCCGTGCGATCGAGCTGAGCTTCCACACAGGACCCGATTCCATCGGTGGCTCGCTCAAGACGCTGACGAAACACGCCGACGAGGCGATCCGCCTGCTCAGCCTTTCCCTCGCCGAGCCGCGCTTCGACCCGCCGGCGATCGAGCGGGTGCGGGCGCAGATGATCGCCGGCCTGCGCTACCAGCAGAACGATCCCGGCGTGCTGGCCTCCCGTCGATACTTCCGCGAGGCTTTCCTGGGCCACCCCTATGGTCGCCCGTCCGCCGGAACCGTGGAGACCCTGTCGGCGATCACCCGCGACGACCTCGTGGCCCTGCACCGTGCCGTGATCGGACGCGGCGGCCTCAAGGTCGCCGCCGTCGGCGCCTTCGACGAGGCGGAGATCACCGGGATGATCGCCCGCGCCTTCGGCGGTCTGCCCGAGGCTGGCCCGCTCAAGCCCGTGCCGCCGACTGCCATCAATGAGCTCGGCCGGCGCATCGTTGTCGATCTCGACGTTCCACAATCGGTGATCCGCTTCGGCCTGCCGGGTGTGGCGTGGCGCGACCCCGACTTCATCCCTGCCTATGTGCTGAATCACATCCTGGGCGGCGGCGCCTTTACCTCGCGCTTGTTCCAGGAGGTGCGCGAGAAGCGCGGGCTGGCCTACTCGGTCGGCACCTCGCTCACTTCGCACCGGGGGGTGGCCATGACCTGGGGCTACACCGCCACCAAGAACGAGCGCGTGGTCGAGGCCCTCGACGTGATCGGCGACGAGATCCACCGCCTCATCACCGACGGCCCCTCCGACGAGGAGTTGCAGAAGGCCAAGGACTACCTGACCGGCTCCTACGCACTGGGCTTCGACACCTCGACCAAGATCGCCAACCAGCTCGTGCAGATCGCCTTCGAGGGCCTCGGCATGGACTACATCGCCCGCCGCAACGACCTCGTGGCAAGTGTGACCCAGGCCGACATCCGGCGGGCCGGCGCCCGCACCCTTGGCGATGGCCGGATGCTGGTGGTCGCCGCCGGCCGGCCGACGGGGCTGTAAGCGGTTCTTTCTGAAGCGGGTCTGGACGAGGCCGGCACGCGGGAACGCGTGGCCGGCCTTTTTCATGCCTGATCAGTGGCTTGTCCTGCCGTAGAGTGAAGACGTGAGGCCGGTGCCTTGGGCTGGCGCCCAGAACCCCTATCTGGTGGGCTCGAACCCGCTTCTCGCGCGAGGTCTCAAGCGATGCAGCTCACCGGACTCCACCACGTCACCGCCATCACGGCGCGGGCGGCCGACAATCTCGCCTTCTACACCCGCGTGCTGGGGCTCCGCCTCGTCAAGAAGACGGTCAATCAGGACGATGTCTCGGCCTACCACCTGTTCTACGCCGACGGCCGCGCCTCGCCAGGCACTGACATCACCTTCTTCGACTGGCCGGCGCCGGCCGAACAGCGCGGCACCGACAGCATCGCGCGCACCCTGCTGCGCGTCGGCGGCGCGGCGAGCTTCGACTGGTGGCGCGAGCATTTCGGCCGCCAGGGCGTGAGCCACCATCCGGCGATCGAGCGGGACGGGCGCCTTACCCTGGATTTCGAGGACGGTGAGGGCCAGCGCCTCAGCCTCATCGATGACGGCGGCGTGGGTGAGGCGCACGCTTGGGAGGGCAGTCCGGTGCCGCCCGAGCACCAGATCCGGGGACTGGGGCCGATCCGCCTCACCGTCTCGCAGCCCGAGCGCACCGAGGCGGTTCTGACGCAGATCCTCGGCTTCCGCCGCGCCCGGACATTCGAGCTGCCCGAGGGCGAGGTGACCGTGTTCGAGACCGGCGCGGGTGGCCCTGCGGCGGAGGTCCAGCTTCTCAAAGGGTCGGGCCCGCAGGCCCGCCAGGGCGCGGGCGCCGTCCACCACGTCGCCTTCCGCATTCCGGACGCCGATTACGACGCTTGGGCCGACCGCCTCAAGCAGCGGCGCATCCCTTCCAGCGGACCCGTGGACCGCTACTACTTCCGCAGCCTGTATTTCCGCGAGCCGAACGGCATCCTGTTCGAGATCGCCACCGACGGACCGGGCTTTGCCACCGACGAACCGATGGAAGCGCTCGGCGACCGCCTCGCCTTGCCGCCCTTCCTCGAACCGCGCCGGGCCGAGATCGAGGCGGGGCTTAAGCCGCTTTAGGTCGAGGCAACCGCAAGAACCCGCCGCAGGGCATGCTACGGTCGGGGCCGAAGGCGATTCGACGCGGGGGAGGCGGCGAATGCGGCGTGTCACGGCTGGGTTGATGCTCTTGCTGGTGGCAGCCGCGTCGCCCGCCTCCGGAACGGGCGCCGGCGCGACTGCTACCTGCTTCCGCTACACCGAACGTCTGACGCTCTCGGGGAGACTGTCGATCAAGACCTATCCGGGGCCGCCGAACTAGGAGAGCGTCGCTCGGGGCGATACGCCCGAGACCGTGCTGGTGCTGCGGCTGCCCAAGCCCATCTGCATGGAGGCGAACAGGGCCGACGAGGCTGGCCTCGATGAAGCGGTATCCGGCGTCTGGGCGGTGCAACTGGCCGCCACACGCAGGCAGCTCGGGGTCGCCCCCGGCCGAGCGGTGCGCGTGTCGGGTACCGTCTTCGCGGCCCATACCGGCCATCATCACACGCCGATCGTGATGAGCGAGGTGCGGGTCGAAGAGATCCGCTGACAGCCGAGCCATGCCCACGTGCGATGCACGCTCGCCAAGGCAGGCATGCACCGGCTTCAAGAACAGTTCTAGACAAACTCACATTTCAGCCGCTGTGGCAGCGCTGCGTCTTGACGCGGATGCTGCGACTGCGAGAAGAGCCCCGTTTCGACGCTTCGACAATCGGGAAACCTGCGGCCGATGAGCAAGTACAACGAGGAGCGCGTCCTCTCCGTCCACCACTGGACCGACACGCTCTTCTCCTTCCGCACGACGCGCGATCCCTCGTTCCGCTTCCGCAACGGCGAGTTCACGATGATCGGCATCGAGGTCGAGGGCCGGCCGCTGCTGCGCGCCTACTCGGTCGTGTCGGCCAATTACGAGGAGGAGCTGGAGTTCTTCTCCATCAAGGTGCCGAATGGCCCTCTCACCTCGAAGCTGCAGCACCTCAAGGTCGGCGATCCGATCATGATCGGCAAGAAGCCGACCGGCACGCTGGTGCTCGACAACCTCCTGCCCGGAAAGAACCTCTACCTGCTCGGCACCGGCACGGGGCTCGCCCCCTTCCTGTCGATCATCAAGGATCCGGAGACCTACGACCGCTTCGAGAAGGTCGTGCTGGTCCATGGCTGCCGTCAGGTGCAGGAACTGGCCTACGGCGAGACCATCACGGAGACGCTCCCGAAGCACGAGTTCCTCGGCGAGATGATTGCCAACCAGCTCATCTACTACCCGACGGTGACCCGCGAGCCGTTCCGCAATCGCGGCCGGATCACCGATCTGATGACCTCGGGCAAGCTGTTCGAGGATATCGGCCTGCCGAACATGTCGATCGAGAACGACCGCTTCATGCTGTGCGGCTCGCCGGAGATGATCAAGGACACCCGCGAGCTGCTGACCGGCCTCGGCTACGAGGAAGGCAACCACGGCGAGGCGGCCCATTACGTGATCGAGAAGGCCTTCGTCGAGAAGTGAAGCCTTCCAGGCTTCAGTGAAGAACGGCCGGCGTCGCGCCGCTGGATGGCTTCCCTGGCGCTCGCAATGACGATGTGACCGTCCCACCTCGTCATCGCGAGCGAAGCCATCCAGGGCGTCGTGACCAGGTGAATTTGAGCGCCGACGCACCCGATATGACGCATTTGCCCGCCCTGTTCGTCGTCGGCGCCGGCACCGAGATCGGCAAGACCTACACCACCGCCGCCCTCGTCCGCAGGCTGCGCGGCCGGGGCCGGCGGGTGCGCGCGTGCAAGCCGCTCGCGAGCGGCGTTCCTCCGCTCGACCATCCCGACTTCGCCGAGAGCGACACCGGCCGGCTGCTCGCTGCGCAGGAGCTCGCCGTGACGCCTCAAACGGTGGCCGCCTGCTCACCCTGGCGCTTCACGGCTGCGCTGGCTCCCGATATTGCTGCCGCCCGCGAGGGGCGCAGCCTCGCGCTGACCCAGCTCGTCGATTGGTGCCGGTCGCGGCTCGCCGAGGCCGATGCGAGCGAGACCGTCGTGATCGAGGGCGTCGGCGGCGTGATGAGCCCGATCACCGAGGCCGCGACCGGCCTCGACTGGCTGAAATCACAGGAGATCCCGGCCCTGCTGGTGTCCGGCAGCTATCTCGGGGCGATCAGCCACGCGCTGACCGCCGCCGAGACGCTTCGGGCGCACGGCGTTCCGCTCCTCGGGATCGTGGTCAGCGAGAGCGAGGGTGCGCCGACCTCGCCGGAGACGGTCGCCGGGCAGATCGCGCGCTTCATATCCGTACCGGTCGTCTGCCTGAGGCGAGGCGGGGATTTTCCGGACGGTCTCGCCGCCTTGGACTGAGAGCTGGACTGAACCTAGCGGCCGCGAGGGGTCTTCGGTTCGCGGGATTCCTGGATCTCCTCGGCCTTCTCCTCGTCGGTGTCGCTGCTGCGCTTGATCGTGTCGTCGGGCTTGGCGGCCAATCCCTTTACGATCGAGACGAGGCGCTTGCACTCGTTCGGGAAGCCGTAGGACTCGAGCACGATCGCGGCGTCGCGCAGGGTGCGCAGATCGCGCACGATCTGCGCGTTCTTGGCTTCTTGGAGCTCTTTTTTCGCGGCGATGGCCGGCTCCAACCCGGTATCCTCGACATCGCATTCGGCTCTTGCTGCCGGCATCGCGGCGAGCATCAGGAAGGCGCAGGCGATCAGGCGACGCATGGTCACGTCTCGTATGGGTTGAGGGTGGGAAACTCAGCCGCGGTGGCGCAGCAGGTCGTTGGTCACGGCCACGAGCTGCGCGGCGCGGTAGGGCTTGGGCATGAACACCGACTCGTTCACCGCCTCGGCGGGCGACAGGCCATCGCGACCTCCGGAGGTATAGACCACGGGCAGGCGCGGCAGGCTACGCCGGGCGCGACGGGCCAGCGCGATGCCGTTCGTGTTGCGGGCCAGATCGATATCGGTGAAGAGCAGGTCCACGCGCTCGCTCGACAGGATCGCCTCGGCCTCGTCCGCATCGGCGGCGGTCAGCACCCGGTAGCCTTCGTCGAGCAGCGCCTCGGCGGCCAGCTCGCAGACGAAGGATTCGTCCTCGACCACGAGGATCGTGTCGGCGTGCGGCGGAAGGGAGAACGGGGGCAGGACGGCGGGGGCGCAAGCGAAGGGGATCATGGCAGAACTCCAACTCACCCGTGCTCGGACAACGGCCGAGCTTGCGGATCGCCGGACCAACGGGGCCGTGAAGGGCCGCGTTCACCGTGATTGCTTCGATTTGCGCGCATTTGGTAACCGATTGGTTAACCTTGACGGCACGGTGCGGGGACTGCATTCGGCTGCACCCGGCGCGACCAAACCCCTAAACCCTTGTCGGCCCGAGCCATCTCTCTCCCCGGTGGCAGCCGGCCCCTCGAAGAGCGCCTTAACGACCGTGCCCACTCTGTGACCCGACCCTGGCAGATCGGCTTCGGCGTCGTGCTCACCGCGCTCGCCGGCTTCGTAGACGCGCTCGGCTTCATTCGGCTCGGCGGCCTCTACACCTCGCTCATGAGTGGGAACACGACCCAGCTCGCCGTGTCGCTCGGCCACGGCGAGCCGCTCGGCGCCGTGCTGCCGGCGCTCCTGATCGCCGCCTTTCTCGTCGGAGCGGTCTCGGGTGGGGCGATCGCGGCCCTGTGCCCGCCCCGCTGGGTCATCCCGGCAGTACTCGGCCTGGAGGCCGCGGCGCTGAGCGCGGCCGTCGCCTTGGCCGCCGAGCACGCCCATGTCGGCGTGGCCTCTTTGTTCCTGGCGCTCGCCATGGGCGGACAGAATGCGGTGCTCGCGCACGTCCAGGGCTTTCGCGCCGGCACCACCTTCGTCACCGGCGCGCTGTTCGCGTTCGGGCAGAAGGCGGCGCTGGCGCTGGCCGGAAGGGGACCGCGGCTGGGCTGGGTCGGCGACGGCTCGGTCTGGCTCTCGCTCCTCGTCGGGGCGGTTGCGGGCACCTTCGCTCATGCGCATCTCGGGATCGCAGCCCTGGCGATTCCCGCCTGTATTGCGGCCGGGCTATGCCTAGCCGCGAGCCTGTTCACCCTGATCTACCGGCAGCCGCCGGTGACGCTGACCAAGATCTGAAGGAAGGCCCCTCCGGCATGAGCGTCTCCGCTCCCTCCCTCACCGACCATGTCGCGGACATCGCGGCCGGCGCCCAAGTCTCCGGCGCCCACGTCACCGCCGCCCACTGGCTCAAGGGGACGTTGGCCCTGGCGCTCGCCGATGGTGGCGTGCTGCTGGTCCGCGACGGCGCGACCGAGACCGCTTCCGCCCATCCCGACAGCGGTATCCTCGTCGCAGTCGGCGACGGCGCCCGGCTGGTGAGCGGAGGTGACGATGGCCGCGTGGTCGCGACTGGGGCGGACGGCCGGTCGAGCGAGCTGGCCCAGGCCAAGAGCGGCGGCTGGATCGACGCCCTCGCGCTCCACGGCGACGGCTCGGTCGCCTATGCCTCGGGGCGCAACGTCGTCGCCCGCGACGCCAAGGGCCGGGAGAAGATCCTCGCCGCTCCCTCCACCGCCCGCGGCCTCGCCTTCGCGCCGAAGGGCTACCGGCTCGCGGTGGCCCACTATAACGGTGTGAGCCTCTGGTATCCCAACCTCGAGACGCCGCCCGAGTTCATCGAATGGAAGGGCTCGCATATCGACGTGACATGGTCGCCCGACGGCCGCTTCGTCGTCTCGACCATGCAGGAGAACGCGCTCCACGGCTGGCGCCTCCAGCCCGACCGCGGCCACATGCGCATGTCCGGCTACCCCGCCAAGGTGCGCTCGCTGTCCTGGTCGGCGGACGGCAAGTGGCTCGCGACCAGCGGCGCCGAGGCTGCCATCGTCTGGCCGTTCGACTCGAAGGAGGGCCCCACCGGCAAGGCGCCGCGGGAATGCGGCGTGCGCCCGGCGCGGGTCTCGCGGGTTGCGTTCCACCCGAAGGCGCCCGTCCTGGCGGTCGGTTACGAGGACGGCTGCGTGCTGCTGGTGCGCTTCACCGACGCGTCGGAGCTCTTGGTGCGCCCGGCGGTGAAGGGCAGTGCGATCTCGGCACTGGCCTGGGACACCAGCGGCGGGCGCCTCGCCTTTGGCTGTGCCGATGGGCAGGCCGGGCTGCTCTCGCTGCCGGCTTGAACATCGAGCCATGGCCCTGTTCGGACGCGCGCCGAAGCCGGACCCCGCTGCACGGCGGCGGGTGGAGGCTTGGATTCGGGAAGCGGGCGGCTACGGGCCGGATACGGCGATGACCGTGAACGAGATCGTCTGCGCGGACCCGGCCTGTCCCGGGACCGAAACGGTGGTCCTGATCTTCGCGCCGGGCGAGAAGACGCGGGCCGTGAAGATCGCCGGGGCGCTCGACGCCCTGAGCGAGGCGGATGTGGCGGCTGCTCTCGGCCAAGATTGAGCCGTGGCCCTCCCCGCGGCCGCGGATCGCCCTACAAACCGGGAAGCCCGTTCGAAGGAAGACCTTGATGTTCCGTGTCGTGCGAACGCTCGGCCTCGCCTTCGGTCTGCTCGCCGCGGTGATCGCCGCGCAGGCGCCGGAATTCGCCCAGCAATACACCCAGCGCCTCGGCGGGGCGCTCGACGAGCTGCGTCGCTCCATTGCCTCCCTCGACGCCGATGCCAGGGCCACCGGCCGCAGCCGCGATGAGGCGCTGGCGCTCCTGCGGACCAACCCGGACGCCTTCATCGCCCGGCGCGGCGAGTCGGCCCGGACCGATGTCGAGCGGCTGAAGCGGCTGGAGGCGCAGAAGCTCGCGCTCGACACGGCGGCGAGCCCGCTGGGACGCCTTACCGTGATGGTCCGCGACCCCGACATGGACATCGCCCGCGCCGCTTACCGCGACTACCAGCCGGCGGTGCCGACCACGGCCGACGGCCTCGTCGCCGGCCTGCTCGGCTTCCTCGCTGCCTGGGGCGGCTGGCGCGTCACCAGCGATCTCGGCCGTCATCTCGCCCGCCGCCGTCGGCGCGCGCGACCCGAGACCACGCCAGTTTGATGCAAATCCGGCGCTGATGCGCGGGCTGAGGTGTTGCAGCGCCTCTACAGCCCGGCCCTCTCGCCTGCACTAGGTGTAGGCACGCGCCCGCACCCCGCAGGGGCGCCGGATCCGGTCTCCCCTCGATCATGCCGCGTCCCCCGAACACGACGGTCGATCCCGCCCTCGACGCGGCGGCCCTGTTGCGCCGCATCGGCTTCTTCGGCCTGTTCGTGGTGCTGCCGGTGGCCGCGCAGGTCTCCCGACGTGCCACCGTGGTGCTGGCGCCGATCGCCGTCGTCCTGCTGATCACCGCGAGCGCCATCGACCAGCATCAGCGCGCGGTCGGGCCGGCCCTGAAGCGGCTGCTGACGGCGCCGTCCTTTCTCGCCGGCATGCTGGTGATGTTCTGGTCGGGGCTTTCCCTCGTCTGGACGCCGTTTCCCGGGCCGGCGAGCGAGCGGCTGGCCAACCTCGTCGCCACTGTGGTGATGACCCTGCTCGCCTATCTCGCGCTGCCCGACCGGATGCGCTCGGCCAACCTCTACCTGCTGCCGCTGGGCGTCGGCACGGCCGCCATCGTCGCGATCCTGATCAATCTCGTCGGCGACGCGATGCTCAAGGACAACCCGGACGGCGACAGCGCCCTGGAGCGCGGCGCGGTGCTGCTGGCGCTGCTCGCATGGCCCGCCGTGGCATGGCTGCGCTCGCGCCGCCGCGACATGGGATCCCTGGTCCTAGTGGTGCTGGTCGCGGGTGCGCTGCTGTTGGCGCCGGGCGTGACCGCCCTGTTCGCGCTGGCTGCCGGGGCGCTCGCCTTCGCGCTGACGCACTGGCGCCTGTCGCTCGGCGTGCGGGTCACGGCGCTGACTGCCGCCGGCCTGCTCGTGATCGCTCCGCTGCTGCCGTTCCTCGCGCGCCCCATCGGCGTCGCCCTGTTCGGTCCGGTCGCACCAGGCGTGCTGGCGCTCAAGGCGTGGCAGAAGGTCGTGACCCTGGAGCCGGTGCGGCTCGTGACCGGCCACGGCCTGGAGACGGCTTTGCGTGGGCGCATCTTCGGCATCCTGCCGATCAATGCGCCGACAACGATGCTGTTCGAGTTCTGGTACGAACTCGGCATTGTCGGCGCCTTCGCCGCGGCCTTCGCCCTCTACGGTGCGATCCACCGCGCCGGCCGTGACGCCACGGTGCTGGCGCCCTGCGCCATGGCGGCCTTCGCGACCGCCTTCGCCATCGGCTGCATCGGTGTCGGACTCACCACGATCTGGTGGCTCACCACGCTCGCCATGGCGATCCTCACCTTCGTGGCGATCGAGCGCGGGCAGTTCCGCTCCCGCCGACCGAAGGTCGGGCTGATTCCGCGCCTGCCGGCGCGGGGCTGAGCGCCGGGTTCGTCTTTTTCCTACGTTCAAGACCTCTCGCGTCTTTGCGAGGCGGAGCCGAGCAAACCGGCACGCTGCTCTTTCCGGAAAAGTTCGCGCCCCGGATCGCTTCGGCTTCGCCCCGCGATGACGGCGAGAGCGGTAGAGGACTGGCCGAGACGGGCCTCAGCCCTTCGAGGTTTCGATCGCGTCCGCAGCCGCCTCGATGCCGGCCATGTCGTCGTCAGAGAGGCCGAAATGGTGGCCGATCTCGTGGACGAGGACGTGGGTGACGAGGTGGCCGAGCGTCTCGTCGTGCTCGGCCCAGTAATCGAGCAACGGCCGGCGATAGAGCCAGACGGCGTTGGGCATCTGACCAGTGGCGACTTCGCCCGATTGCGCCAGCCCGACGCCGCGGAACAGGCCGAGCAGGTCGAATTCCGACTCGCAGCCCATCTCGGTCAGCGTCTCGTCGTCCGGAAAGTCGTCGACATGGATGCGCACGCCCGCGCAGAGCGCACGGAACTCATCCGGCAGGGCGGCGAAGGCGGCATCCGCCAGGGCCTCGATCTCGGCGAGACTCGGCGCTTTGGACTCCGACCAGTTGCCCGCGGTCCCTTCACTCACGGCGCGGCGGGCTCGGCCGGGACGACCGGCAGCACACAGCGTTCCAGGAAGGCCGCCAGGTCGCTGGTGATGTGATCGATATGCGGCTCCTTCACCGCCTCCTGCTCGAACTGCTCTCGAAACGGGTCGGGCGTCGGCGGCACGACCAGCACGGTCGCCATGCCGAGATCGTGCGGCACGACGAGATTGCGGGCAATGTCCTCGAACAGGGCCGAGCGCCGGGGATCGACCCCGTGGCGGAGGAGGAAGCGCTCGTAGGTGCCGCGGTCGGGCTTGGGGATGAAGTCGGCGGCCGC
This sequence comes from Methylobacterium sp. R2-1, assembly GCF_014191355.1. GTDB lineage: Bacteria > Pseudomonadota > Alphaproteobacteria > Rhizobiales > Beijerinckiaceae > Methylobacterium. Next base: position 52,298 of record NZ_JACHWM010000014.1, on the reverse strand, counting down.
GATGTCGAACACGTCCTCGAAATGGCTGAGGATGCCGAGCTTGTCCGCGACCCGCTCGGCGTGGCGGCGGGAGCCGTTGGTGAGGATCAGCTTGCGCCCTGGCAGATGCTCGATCGCGGTGCCGAGGGATTCGTCGAGCTTGATCGTCGAGTGGTCGATGTCGTGGGCGAAGTCGAGGAAGTCGTGCGGATCGACCCCTTCCTCCACCATCAGCGCCTTCAAGGTGGTGCCGTAGCGGTGGTAGAAATGCTTCTGCAGGGCGCGGGCCGAAATCGCGTCGAGGCCGTAGAGCCGCATTACGTAGAGCGTGATCCGCTCGTCCACCTGCGGCCAGACCCGCGCGTCGCTCGGATAGAGCGTGTTGTCGAGATCGAACACCCAGGTATCGACAGCGGAAAAACCGCGGGCATCGGGGGTGGTGAAGTGGCTCTCGCCGGGAAGAAGCAAGGGAAAGGTTACGCTTGAAAGGTGAGACGGGACGGGAATGCCCCGTCCCGTATGTAGGCGTTCGCGCGCCTCAGGGAAGCGCTGCCGTCAGGTCCGCCGGATCAGGGTGCCCGCACCGAAATCGGTGAACAGCTCGAGCAGCGCCGCGTGCGGGACCTTGCCGTTGAGGATGACCACCGCCTCGACGCCCTGCTCGAGGGCGTAGATGCAGGTCTCGACCTTCGGGATCATGCCCCCCGTGATGGTGCCGTCGGCGATCAGGCGCCGGCAATCCTCGACCGAGAGCTCCTGGATCAGGTTCTTGTCCTTGTCGAGCACGCCCGGCACGTCGGTGAGCAGCAGCAGCCGCTTGGCCCGCAGCGCTCCGGCGATGGCGCCGGCGAAGGTGTCGGCGTTGACGTTGTAGGTCTTGCCGTCCTCGCCATAGGCGACGGGGGCGAGAACCGGGATCAGCTCAGCCTTCAGCACCGCGTCGAGCACGCCGCGCTCGACATGCTCCGGCTCGCCGACGAGGCCGAGGTCGATCGCCTGCTCGATGTTGCTGTCGGGGTCCTTGACCGTGCGCATGGCCCTCTTGGCGCGGACCATGTTGCCGTCCTTGCCGCACAGGCCGATGGCCCGGCCGCCCTCGGCGGCGATCCAGCCGACGATCTGCTTGTTGATCGAACCGGCGAGAACCATCTCGACCACCTCGACGGTGGCCTCGTCGGTGACGCGAAGCCCGCCGCGGAACTCCGATTCGATGCCGAGCCGGGCCAGCATCTTGCCGATCTGCGGCCCGCCGCCGTGCACGACGATCGGCTTCAAGCCGGATTGTTCGAGCAGCACGATGTCCTCGGCGAAGTCCTCCGCCGCGGCAGGGTCGCCCATGGCGTGGCCGCCATACTTGATGACCACGATCTCTTGATCGTAGCGCTGCATGTGCGGCAGCGCCTGGGTCAGGATTTCGGCGCGCACATGCACGTTCGGCAGCGGATCGGTCATCGCGGTCGTCCTGGCTCTCTGCTGAGTCGGAGGCGGATTCCGCGGGGTTCTAGCGCAGGCTTTGTGCGGAGCGAAGACACTGCCTGCACGCGATCCTGCGATAGCCGTCACGCGGAGGCGGACAATCACCGTCCGATCACGAGAAGATCGCCGCCCGACGGACGCCGCGGCCGCTTGCATCAATCTTAAGGTTGAGGCTCTGCAATTGGTCGCGCGCCTATGTAGATTTTGCCGAAGACCTTAATGAGCCATTAACCATCCTCATCAATCATCCCCCAGTCGAACGAGGGGGCCGACCATGCTGAGTGCCGATCTGGTGACGCCGCGTCCAAGCCTCACTCATCCCGGCCTGCTTGCCCGCGTCGTCGAGCGTCTGGGCCAGGGTGCGGGCACTTCGGCCGACGTCTGGCGGCAGCTCACCGAAAATTACGCGGTCGATCTCGACGCCGTGGCCGCGCTCCTGCCCTGCGCCGAGCCCGAGCCGCTCTGGCTCACCGCCCGCGCTCAGGCTCGCAAGCGCTGATCCCAATCGACATTGCCAAGCGATGATCCGGCGTCAGCCGATCACCCTTAGGTCATCGCCCGTCCGCAGCACGCCGCCGGCCAGAACCTCGGCGTAGACGCCGCAATCGGCGTGGCCGAGACCCTCCATCAGAGCCTTCGGGATCGACAGGTCGCGGATGCCGGACTGCGGATCGACGTTCGTGGCGGCGCACCGCACGGTCCGGCTGGTGATCTTCAGCCGGACGCCGCCTTCCGCCTCCAGCACCCGGCCCACCATGTCGAGTTCAGCGAAAGGCTCCAGCCCGTCGAGATAGAGGTTGCCGCGGAAGCGCAGGGGATCGACGGGAGCGCCGACGAGATCCTCGGTCGCCGCCACGCTCGCCAGGTTGATGAGCGAGACGTAGCCGGTGCGTGAATCGGTGAAGCGGTAGCCGGGCGGCGCCGTCAGCACCCGCGGCGCACCCCGCAACGCGTGCGGCAGGAACCCCTTCATGAATTCGGCGAGCGCGTCGCGTCCCTCCGCCGTGCTCAGGTCCGCATCCACCGCCAGCACCCCGTTCTCCTCGACCGTCAGGCGATGGGTGGCGTCGTCGAACCGGGTGCGCAGCCGGGCCAGCGCCTCGTTGCGCATCAGCATCAGGTAGGCCACCTTCGGCAGGTGGCGCGGCACCGTCTCGTTGAAGCCGGAGGGGCCGTTCTCGATGGCGTAGAGTCGGTCGCCCGGGAAATAGCCGCTGGTTTCCAGTTCGGCCGTCTCCAGCGCCTCGGGCGAGAGGCCTTTCACCGGATAGCGGTAGAGGGCGGCGATGCGGGGGGCGGGGCTCTGGCTCATCCCCTCTCGCTAAGGCCGGGTGCGGCCGGTTTGCAACCCGGCCGGCGGGGCGTGCGCCTTCTACGGAGAATTCCGCATGGTCCGGAGCCCCGGACTCGGTCAGCCTGCCGCCTTCTTCAGGAGGATGAGGACAGATGGCCGAGGTCACCGCGCTCTACAGATATCCGGTCAAGGGCCTCTCGGCCGAGTCGCTCCCGGCGCTGACGCTGGCCCGCGCGTCCGGCCTCGCCTTCGACCGCGAATACGCCCTCGCGCTCGGCACCACGGCCTTCGATCCGCTGAATCCGGAGCCGCTCGACAAGGGCTACTTCCTGATGCTCCGCAGCAACGAGGTGCTCGCAGCGCTCTCGACACGGTTCGACCCCGAGAGCGGGCAGCTTTCGGTCATGCGCGATGGTGAGACCGTGCTCACCGAGGATCTGACCAGCGCGGCCGGCCGTGAGGCGGTTGAGCGATTCTTCGAGGCCTATGTCGGTCCGGCCGCCAAGGGGCGACCGCGTCTCGTGCGGGCCGCCGACCACAAGTTCACCGACGGCAGCGTGATCTCGCCCGCCTTCATGCGCGCGGTCTCGCTCATCAATCTCGCCTCGGTCCGCGCCCTGGAGGAGCGGACGGGCGGAGCGATCCACCCCTTGCGCTTCCGCGCCAATATCTACGTCGATGGGCTGGAGCCGTGGGCAGAGATGGACTGGGTCGGCCGGGAGGTCACCGTTGGAGCCCTGCGCCTGCGGGGACTTGCCCGCACGCCGCGCTGCGCCGCCGTCGATGTGAATCCGGAGACGGCTCAGCGCGATACCAACCTGCCGAAGGCGCTCAAGCGCCATTTCGACCATGTGGATCTCGGCATCTACCTCGAAGTGCTCGCCGACGGCGCCGTGGCGGTGGGTGACCGTCTGGCGGTGATGCCGCAGATCGAGGAGGTGAGCTGACCGCCGTCGCATCGGCCGCGCAGGCTTGAGCCAAATACCCGCCTGGGATGCGTTTCGGGCGGACTCACCCCCTTGTGTCACGTAAACGCAACACCAGATCATCCCTACCGGCGGCTCTCAGAAAAGCGCCGGTGTCCTGGCGGGGCAGACCCCGCGGGGCAACGCATCGGAGGCTCCGTGCCGCGGAAGCGGGCGGAAGACTGATCCGATCCGGGGAAGGGCAACACGCATGAATTTTGAGAAGTATACCGAGCGCGCCAGAGGCTTCGTTCAGGCTGCGCAGAATCTCGCCGTCCGCGAGGGCAACCCGCAGCTCGCACCCGGCCACCTTTTGAAAGTCCTGCTCGACGATCCCGAAGGGCTCTGCGCCGGTCTCATCGACCGGGCCGGCGGTCAGTCGCGGGTCGCGCATGCGCAGGTCGAGCAGTGGCTCGCCAAGCAACCGAAGGTCTCGGGCAATGCCGCGCAGCCGCAGGCGACGCGCGAACTCGTGCGCCTGTTCGACACTGCCGAGCAGGCTGCCGAGAAGGCGGGCGATTCCTATGTCACCGTCGAGCGCCTGCTGCTCGCCTTCGCCGTCGAGAAGGATGGGGAGGCTGGCCGCATCCTGACCGCGGCGGGCGTCACCGCGGCTTCGCTCAACGCGGCGATCAATGCGCTCCGCAAGGGTCGCACCGCCGACAACGCGAGCGCCGAGAACGCCTACGACGCGCTGAAGAAATATGCCCGCGACCTCACCGAGGCCGCCCGCGAGGGTAAGCTCGATCCGGTGATCGGCCGCGACGAGGAGATCCGCCGCACGATCCAGGTTCTATCGCGGCGGACCAAGAACAACCCCGTGCTGATCGGCGAGCCCGGCGTCGGCAAGACCGCCATCGTCGAGGGTCTGGCCCTGCGCATCGTCAACGGCGACGTGCCGGAATCCTTGAAAGAGAAGAACCTGCTGGCGCTCGACATGGGCGCGTTGATCGCGGGCGCGAAGTATCGCGGTGAATTCGAGGAGCGCCTGAAAGGCGTGCTCTCCGAGGTCACTGCGGCGGAAGGTCAGATCATCCTGTTCATCGACGAGATGCACACGCTGGTCGGCGCCGGAAAGGCGGATGGGGCCATGGACGCCTCGAACCTGCTGAAGCCCGCGCTCGCCCGCGGCGAGCTGCACTGCGTCGGTGCGACCACGCTCGACGAGTACCGCAAGCATGTCGAGAAGGACGCCGCGCTCGCCCGCCGCTTCCAGCCGGTCTTCGTGTCCGAGCCCACCGTCGAGGACACGGTGTCGATCCTGCGCGGCATCAAGGAGAAGTACGAGCAGCACCACGGCGTGCGCATCCAGGATAGCGCGCTCGTCGCGGCGGCGACGCTGTCGAACCGCTACATCACCGACCGCTTCCTGCCCGACAAGGCGATTGACCTTGTCGACGAGGCCGGTTCGCGCCTGCGCATGCAGGTCGATTCGAAGCCCGAGGAGCTCGACAATGTCGACCGCGAGATCGTGCGCCTGAAGATCGAGGGCGAGGCGCTGAAGAAGGAGACGGATTCCGCCTCCCGCGACCGACTCCAGCGTCTGGAAAAGGAACTCGCCGATCTCGAGGAGCAGTCCGCCACCATCACGGCGCGCTGGAAGGCCGAGAAGGACAAGCTGGGCGCCGCCGCCGAGCTGAAGAAGAAGCTCGACGAGGCGAGGAACGATCTCGCCGCGGCCCAGCGCCAGGGCCAGTACCAGCGTGCGGGCGAACTCGCCTACGGCGTGATCCCTGGCCTGGAGAAGCAGCTCGCCGAGATCGAGGCCGCCGCTGAGAGCGCGGTCGCCCGCGACGGCATGGTCGAGGAGGCGGTGACCCCGCAGCACATCGCGGGCGTCGTCTCCCGCTGGACCGGCGTGCCGGTCGACAAGATGCTGGAGGGTGAGCGCGAAAAACTGCTCGCGATGGAGGAGGCGCTCGCTAAGCGCGTCGTCGGCCAGCGCGAGGCGGTGGAGGCGGTCTCGACCGCGGTGCGCCGGGCGCGCGCCGGCCTGCAGGACCCGAACCGGCCGATCGGCTCGTTCATGTTCCTCGGGCCGACCGGTGTCGGCAAGACCGAGTTGACCAAGGCGCTCGCCGGCTTCCTGTTCGACGACGACACCGCGCTCGTGCGCATCGACATGTCCGAGTACATGGAGAAGCACGCGGTCGCCCGCCTCATCGGCGCGCCTCCGGGCTATGTCGGCTACGAGGAGGGCGGTGCGCTGACCGAGGCCGTGCGGCGTCGGCCCTATCAGGTCGTGCTGTTCGACGAGGTGGAGAAGGCGCACCCGGACGTGTTCAACGTCCTCCTGCAGGTGCTCGATGACGGGCGCCTGACGGACGGGCAGGGCCGGACGGTCGATTTCCGCAACACGCTGCTCATCATGACCTCGAACCTGGGCGCCGAGTATCTGGTGAACCAGCCGGCCGGCCAGGATACCGACGCGGTGCGCGACGAGGTGATGGGCGTGGTGCGGGGACACTTCCGGCCCGAATTCCTGAACCGCGTGGACGAGATCATCCTGTTCCACCGCCTCGCGCGCTCGGAGATGGGAGCGATCGTCGATATCCAGCTCGGACGTCTCGCCAAGCTCCTGGAGGATCGAAAGATCACCATCGACGTGGACGACGAGGCCCGCACCTGGCTCGCCGACAAGGGCTACGACCCGGCCTACGGGGCGCGGCCTCTGAAGCGGGTGATCCAGAAGAACGTGCAGGACCCGCTTGCCGAAGCGATCCTCTCAGGGGTGATCCACGACGGCGAGACGGTGCCGATCCGGGTCGGACCCGCAGGTCTGATGATCGGCGACATCGCCGCCGAGCGGCGCCCGGCGGGGGTGCTGCTGAACTGATCGGATGAAGGACAGACCCCGGCGCGTTGGACCGTGCCGGGGTTTTCTCGTGACATCGGCACGAGCGGGGGCACGAGCCGGCCATCGGAATGACTTCTGATGCCTTTCGCCGCTGCTTCTTGCCTCGCACTAGAATCCCGCCGACAACGGGCGGATGACCGCCGAGACGATCACCTACGCCATCGGCGACATTCACGGCTGCGCCGACCTGCTCGACCGCATGCTGGAGCGCATTGAGGCGCATGGGGCCGGCCGCGCGAGGAAGCTGGTCTTCCTCGGCGACTATATCGACCGCGGTCCAGACAGTGCGCGGGTGATCGAGACCCTGCGCCGCCTGCAATGGCGCGAGCCGGACGATGTGGTTTGCCTGATGGGAAACCACGAGGACATGCTGCTCAAGAGCCTGCGCGAGCCCGGTGCCCTCGACCATTGGGTCTACAACGGTGGCGCCGAGACGCTTGCCTCGTTCGGCGTTTCAGGGCCGGAAGAGCTGTCCGGCGAGGTGCTCGACTGGATCGAGGCCCTGCCGACCCTGCACGAAGATGCGCAGCGCTGGTACGTCCATGCCGGCTTCCGCCCGGATGCCGAGGTGCCGGACCCCGATCAGCATCACCGGCTCTGGATCCGCGAACCGTTCCTGTCCGAGGATCACGATTTCGGCCGTCACGTCGTCCACGGCCACACGCCGCAGACCCGCGGCGGGCCGGATTGCCGGCGCTTCCGCACCAATCTCGACACGGGCGCGGTCTACGGCAATGCGCTGACGGCGGGTGTGTTTTCGAACGAGCGTGGGCCGGCGCTGGAATTCCTGCGTATGCCGGCCGGTTGAGCCGTCGATGCAGCGCGGCCGGTAAATTGGATTTCTGTGAGCGCCGAGGTTTCGTCACCGGACCGGCTTGAACCCGGCGTCGGCTCCCTCTCTAACAGGGCTCAAACGCGGCCATCTGTGCCGCGGATGAGGAGCCGACGCCGATGGATGCGCCCGCAAAGCCCCGCGACCGGACCGAGGAGAGGGCGATGGCCCGCCTCGCACTCCGCTTCACCGACTGGGCCGAGAAGTGGTTCCCCGACGCCTTCGTGTTCGTGGCCATCGCCGTCGTGATCGTGGCGGCCGCCGCCCTCATCAACGGCGCGCCGGTCCAGGCCGTGACGAAGAGCTTCGGCGACGGCTTCTGGAGCCTGATTCCCTTCACCATGCAGATGGTCTTCGTCACCATCGGCGGCTACGTGGTGGCGACCTCGGGGCCGGTTCAGGCGCTGATCGACCGGATGGCGCTGGTGCCGAAGACCGGTCGCGGCGCCATCGGATACGTCGCGCTCGCCACCATGCTCTCGTCGCTCCTGAGCTGGGGCCTGAGCCTGATCTTCGGCGGCCTGCTCGCCCGGGCGCTGGCGCGCCGCACCGAGTTGCGGATGGACTATCGCGCGGCGGGTGCCGCCGCCTATCTCGGCCTCGGGGCCACCTGGGCGATGGGCCTGTCCTCGTCCGCCGCGCAGCTCCAGGCGAACCCGAAAAGCCTGCCGCCGGGGCTGCTGCCGATCACCGGCGTGATCCCGTTCAGCGAGACGATTTTCCTGTGGCAGTCGATCCTGATCGCCGCGATCCTTGTGGTGATGTCGGCGCTGATCGCCGTCGCCTCCGCGCCGGGCCGCGAGACGGCGGTGACGGCGCAGGATCTCGGCGTCGACGTCTCGAAGGCCGATGACAGCGTCGCCCCGCCGAAGCAGCCCGGCGAGTGGCTGGAGCACGCGCCGGTGCTCACCCTCCTCATCGGTCTGCTGGCGGCCGGCTGGCTGATCCAGGAATTCGCGCGCCAGGACTGGATGATCGCGATCTCCAACCTCAACACCTACAACTTCCTGTTCCTGATGGCGGGCTTCGTGCTGCATTGGAGGCCGAAACGCTTCCTTGCCTCGCTCGCCAAGGCGGTTCCGGCCACCGCCGGCATCCTGATCCAGTTCCCGTTCTACGCTGCCATCGCCGCGATCCTGACGGGCGCCAAGAACGCCGCCGGGCACAGCCTTTCGGACGTCATCGCCCACGCCTTCGTGGCGCTGAACACGCAAGGGAGCTTCCCCCTCGCCATGGGCGTCTATTCGGCCCTGCTCGGCTTCTTCATCCCCTCGGGCGGCGGCAAGTGGCTGCTCGAGGCGCCCTACGTGATGCAGGCGGCCAACGAACTGAAGGTGCATCTCGGCTGGGCAGTACAGGTCTACAATGCGGCCGAGGCGCTCCCGAACCTGATCAACCCGTTCTTCATGCTGCCGCTGCTCGGCATTTTGGGGCTGAAGGCCCGCGATATCGTCGGCTTCAGCTTCCTTCAGCTCATCGTCCACCTGCCGGTGGTGCTGTTCCTGCTCTGGGCGCTCGCCTTCACGCTGGAGTACCACCCGCCGGTAATACCGGGCTGATGCAGCCTATGGGCGGCCCTGCGGCGGGCCCCCCATCACGATGAGGCCGGCATCCATCAAGCCGCGGGCCTCGTCGCTGCCGGTGGGGAGAACCGTGAAGCTGACAGGGCGCAAAGGGCCAGTGTCATGACCGGTACTTTTCTCCGACCAATGACTCGTGGCGAGAGGTGAGAAGGTTTCAGCTGGGAAGGCTTCCTCGAAACCCGCGGCGCGGGCCCTCTCGGTGACGCGGCCGAGGAAATCCTTTGCCCGCACGCCCAGCCGTGCCGGCAAGCCGTCGCGCTCGGCCGACCATACGGTCCGGACGAGACAGTGCCGGCCCAGCGCATCGCGCCCCCAGGCGGCGACGTAGCGCGGCGAAAGCAATTCAACAGCCTTCTCCCGATCCGGCGCGTGGGAGGGGATTTGATCGATCGCCTCGCGGGAGGCGGGCCGCGTCGCAAGTCCCTCGAACGGGGTGCGGGCGTGGCGGATGTAGCCGAGGCAATCCTCGAAGATCAGCCGCATCACCAGCGGCTCGTTCTCTTCGATTTCGACGGCGCGGGCGGGAAGCGCTGCAAGGCAGACGGCAAGCAGTAGCCAGGATCTCGGCACGGGTCCCTCCTGCAGGCTCGGCCGGAATGAGGTTTCAGCGCGGCGCGGGCACCAGCACGGCGATGACCGCAAGCAGCCACCCCGCCATCAGCACCGTTCCCCCGATCGGTGCCGCCATCGGGAACAGCGCTTGGCCGGCAAGCGCCCGCATCGCGAGATCACCTGAGAACAGCAGGAGCCCGACGAGCAGCGCCGCCGCGGCGAGGCGTGTGAGGGCTCTGCGGGTGAGGCCGACGGCGGCGAAACCCGTCAGGACGAGGATGGCGGGGGCGTGGAAGAGAAGGAACTGCGCCGCGGTCTTCAGCGTGTCGCCGCCGCTGGTATGGGCGGCGGCCGCGCTGGCTGCCACGCCGAGGCCTCCGGCGAGCGCCGCCAGGGCGGCGAGAAGGCGGTCGAGGCCGTTCATGCGCCGCGCTCCTGCAGCAGCCGGGCGATGCTCGCGCGCAGCTCCGCCACGCCGCGGTCGTCGCGGCTCGAGGTCAGCAGCACCTCCGGATAGGCGGCCGGGCGCTTGGCGAGCGCCGCCTGAATGCCCGCAATGCGCCGCTCGATCTCGGATTTCTTCAGGGCGTCACCCTTGGTCAGCACGATCTGATAGGAGACGGCCGCCTTGTCGAGCCCGTCGAGCAGATCGGTGTCGATCGACTTCAAGCCGTGCCGGGAGTCGATCAGCACGTAGACGCGCGCGAGGTTCGAGCGGCCCTTCAAGTAGGCGTGGATCAGCTGGGTCCAGGCCTCGACCTTGGCCTTCTCGACCGCGGCGTAGCCGTAGCCCGGCATGTCGACGAGGTTCAGACGCCCGCCGATCCGGAAGAAGTTGAGCTGCTGCGTGCGGCCCGGCGTGTGCGAGGTGCGCGCCAGCGTGTTGCGCCCGGTCAGCGCGTTGACGAGGCTCGACTTGCCGACATTCGAGCGCCCGGCAAATGCGATCTCGACGCCCTCCATCGGCGGCAGGGCGCCGAGGGCCGGGGCGGCGGTGGTGAACTCGGCCTCGCCCGCGAAGAGCAGGCGGCCAGCTTCGATCAGTTCGGGAGAATCGTCGGCTTCGGTCATCGCGGATTTCGCCTCGCTCGCCGACGCTGTTCCGACGCATTCGGCCGGGCGCGGCCCTGGCCGGAACGCTCGCGGATCCCGGGCGTGCCCGGGATCCGTGGGAAGACGTGACGTCGTGGTCAGCCCTTGGTGGCCGCGGCTTTCTTGTCGCCGCGTTTGAACATGCCCCTGATGTTGTCCCACAACTCCACCTTCACGCCGTTGCGGCGCATGATGATGTATTGCTGGATCACCGAGAGGGTGTTGTTCCAGGCCCAGTAGATCACGAGGCCGGCCGGGAACGAGCCGAGCATGAAGGTGAACACGATCGGCATGAAGGCGAAGACCTGCGCCTGGACCGGATCCGGCGGCGCGGGGTTCATCTTCATCTGCACGAACATCGTGATGCCCATGATGATCGGCCACACGCCCAGATGGATGAAGTCGGGCGCGGCGAAGGGCAGCAGGCCGAAGAGGTTCACGATGCTCGTCGGATCGGGCGCGGCGAGGTCCTGGATCCAGCCGAAGAACGGCGCGTGCCGCATCTCGATGGTGATGAACAGGACCTTGTAGAGCGCGAAGAAGACCGGGATCTGGATCAGCACCGGCCAGCAGCCGGCCACCGGATTGATCTTCTCCTTCTTGTACAGCTCCATCATCGCCTGTTGCTGCTTCGTCCGGTCGTCCTTGTAGCGCTCCCGGATGGAGGTCATCTCCGGCTGCACGGCCTTCATCTTGGCCATGGAGACGTAGGAGCGGTTGGCGATCGGCAGGAAGAAGATCTTCAGGATCAGCGTCACGAGCAGGATCGAGACGCCGAAATTGCCGGCGAGATGGAAGAAGAAGTCCAGCGCCCGGAACATCGGCTTGGTCAGGAACCAGAACCAGCCCCAGTCGATCATCAGGTCGAACTGTTTGATGCCGAGCTCGCGCTCGTAGGCGTTGATCTGGTTGACCTCCTTGGCGCCTGCGAACAGGCGCTGCGTCGTGGCCGAGGAGGCGTTCGGCGCCACGGTGACGGCGTCGCCGCGCACGGAGGTCTGGTAGACCTTGGTCGCACCGTCGGTGCGCTCGGTGAAGGCGCCGGTGAAGGGCTTGTCCTGCTCCGGAATGGCGGCCGCGGCCCAGTACTTGTCGGTGATGCCGACCCAGCCGCCGGTCACGTTCGTCCAGGCCTTGCCGAGCGTGCCGGGCCCGCCGTAGGCCGGCTCCTTCGCGACCTTGTCGTAGGTGTATTCCTGCAGGCCGTCGTTGCCGAGCACGCCGATCAGGCCCTCGTGCAGCACGTAGTAACCCTGGGTGTGCGGCTTACCCCAGCGTGAAACGAGGCTGTAGGGGTAGAGCGTCACCGGATTGGACGAGGTGTTCTCCACCTCGTCGCGGACCGTGAACATGAACTTGTCGTCCACGGCGATGAGGCGTTTGAAGACCAGACCCTGGCCGTTGTCCCAGCTCAGCGTCAGCGGCTTGCCGGGGGCGAGCAGGTCGCCGTCGGCCTTCCACACCGTGTCGCCATTGGGGAGCGGCCCGGCATTGGCGCCGACCCAGCCGAACTCGGCATAGTAGGGGTTCTGGCTGCCGGTCGGCGAGAGCAGCACGATGCGCGGGCTCTCGTCGCTGACGGTCTCGTGGTAGTTCTTGAGGCTCACGTCATCGATGCGCGCGCCCTTGAGCGCGATCGAGCCGTAGAGGGCGGGCGTGTCGAGGCGCACGCGGGCGGAGTGCGTCAGCGCGTCCTCGCGGGAGACGGGTCCCTGCGCGCCGCCGGGCACCGTGCCGGGAACGGGCGCGTTGGGGCTGCCCTCCCGCGGGCTCGGGGCGGGGATGCCGTCGGCCGTCTGCGGCGCGCCCGGCTGCTGTGCGGTCTGGCTTTGCGCCGCCTGTCGCTGCCGCTCGCTGGCCGGCGCGGTGACGAAGTAATGCCACCCAAGCAGGACCACCAGCGACAAGGCGATGGCGACGAACATGTTCGTCTTGTCGTTACCCATCGGTCGATCCGTCAGGCGCCTTCGATGTGGAGGGAAAGGGGGGAGTGCCACCCGCAGCCGCACCCCGCCCGGAGCGGGAGCCGCCGCGTCGCGATTGGGATGAGGGCGGCTTGGACGAGGGCGCCCTGGCAGCGTCGCCGGAGCGCGGCGCGGCCGGGCGCGTCACCGAATGGAGGGCGCGGCGCAGATCCTCGACGAGACTCTCGAAGGGAGCGTCGAGGGCGGGGCGTCGGGCGATCACGACGACATCCGCTCCGATCGAAGGGGCATCCGCCGCCACGGCAGCGACGGCGCTGCGCAGGCGTCGCCGGATCCGGTTGCGTTCGGTCGCATGCCCCACGCGCTTGGTGATGGTGAAGCCGAGGAAGAGCCCCTCGGCGGACGCGCCGTCGCGAGTCTCGTCCGGAGCGCGCAGGCGCCCTTGAGCGCTCATGCGTTCCGTGTGGAAGCGCCGGCCCTGGGCGGCTGCCAGGAAGTCCGGGCGCCGCCGGAGACGTCCGATCGTCGGCACGGGCGCTCCGATCCCGATTCGCGGGCTCGTGTTGCGAGACGTGGCGCCACCCTGCGGCGCCACGGAACATTCAGGCCGAGAGGCGCTTGCGGCCGTGCGCGCGGCGGGCGGCGATGACCTTGCGGCCGCCGGCGGTCGCCATGCGGGCGCGGAAGCCGTGACGGCGCTTACGGACGAGCTTGCTGGGCTGGTAGGTTCTCTTCATGATCGGTCTCCGGCGGTCGAGGTGTCGACCCGGCGGCGCTTGCGATCAGCGCGCGGACCGTGTGTGAACCTCGAAATGGGATCTGCAAACGCGAAGGGCGCCCGGAACAGGGCGCCGCTTCGCAATGGCGCGGCTTATGGCGGAGGGGGCGCCGCAAGTCAATGACGGTATGCCTCTGCGGATGCAGGGCTCCGAACGCGGTTTTCGCCCTGAGGGATCGTCGTCGTGCGTATTGGCTGCGCGGCGGCCCATTCATCGGCGGCTTCGGCCCGTGGTCCCGACGCTCAGCAACTTTTTGGATGCTCGCGAGCGTTTAACGGTGCGTTAACCTTTCTGTTCTACAAAGAGGCACATCCAGATTGTCTGGATCCTGATTAGGATCTCTGTCCAGTCTGTTTGATGCCTCCCTGTAAGACTCGTGACAGCCGCTCCTCTGGAGCGGCTTTTTTTTGGCCTCGATACGTGCGCCGATCCGAGCGTCGGGCCCTGAGCTTTTGCCGCTCCGGCGCCGTTAACGTTAAAAGGACGTGAACCCTCTTTCGGCTCGCGTTCGGCGCTACACTTGCCCCACTGGCTGCATTCGCACCGAAATCGTCCCGATGCGGGACAGATGGTTCGCCGGCGGTACAGGAGGCAGGATGACCGAGTTCGACGTCACGTTCCGGGACGACCGCGAGTGGGTGAGCTTCGGCGAGTCCTATGTGTCGTCGGAAGGCTTCAAGACCCTGTTCCGCGAGGGCATGCTGCTGGTCGAGGAGACCGCGGCCTATCTCGACGGGGAGGGGAGGGCCGAATCGCGGCTGATCTCGCGGGATGCCACGCTTGCCTACGCCAGCGAGAGCATGCGCCTTACCACCCGCCTGATGCAGATCGCCTCCTGGCTGCTGGTGCAGCGGGCGGTGTCCGAGGGCGAGATCTCGCTCAGTCAGGCGCAGGAGGAGAAGACCCGCGTCAAGCTCGCCGAGTCGGAACGCGCCCTGCCGGAGGCCGGCGAGACCTTTGCCGTGCTGCCGCTGCGGCTTCAGGACCTCGTGCGCCGCTCGCGCCGGTTGCACGCGCGCATCCTTCACCTCGATGCGCTGATCAGCGAGGACCGTCCCGTGCCGATGCCGCGGGAAAGCCCGGTGACCGCCCAGTTCGGGCGCCTGCGGGCTGCCTTCGGCGGCGAGTGATTTTTTTCGTAAGCGAGAAGTCAGTCCCCGGCGAGCGTGGCCGGGGCAAGACGGCGCGCGTGTCATCCGCCGATGGCCGCGCCCGATCGGCTCGGTGGGCACCGTTCCGGCGGCGCCTCGCGTCGCGCCCATTCTGATGATGCACAGGTCCTCGGGCACAAACGAAAGCGGCGCCGCGAGCGGCGCCGTTTCATCGATCCGGGCATAAGCCGGTCCGGGCTTGGGCCCAAACCGAAAAAATCACTTCTTGCCGAAGCCGAGGCCGCTGAAGCGCGAGTTGAAGCGCGAGACGCGACCGCCGCGATCGAGCATCTTCTGCTCGCCGCCGGTCCAGGCCGGGTGCGTGGACGGGTCGATGTCCAGGTTGAGGACGTCGCCTTCCTTGCCGTAGGTCGACCGAGTCTTGTACTCGGTGCCGTCGGTCATCACGACCTTGATGAAGTGGTAGTCGGGGTGCTCGGTCCCCTTGGCCTTGGCGGCCTCGTTCTTTGCCATGACGAAATCCTGAGGTAGCACGCCGACCGGCCCCGCCACTCCGGGGAGGAGCCAGGGGCAAAACATCGCGCGCATTCCGATGAAGGCGCGCCTATACCTCAGCCTCGGGCGACCGACAAGAGAGGGCGGATCGTCGGCACGACGCGAAACGATGATCTGAACATCGGCCATGATGGGCACGCAGGTCCGACGCGAACTGGAAATCGGGGCGCGCGCTGCGTATGCGATGGCCCGAAGCCGGGACGACAAGACAAAGGCGGCCAAGAAAGAAGTGGCCGAGGAACCGGCCAAGACAGAAACGGCACAGAACGGGACGAAACGATGTCGAGGAATGATGGCCCGCAGGCGTGACGCGTCGTCCGGCGCAGGGGACGACCCGCAGGCGGCTCTCCGGGGCCGGGCGCCTCTCGGGGCGCTCAAACCCCTGATTCCCTTCGCGAGCCGCTATAGGGGCCGCATTCTGGCGGCGCTGATCTCGCTGATCGCGGCCTCCGGCGCGACGCTGGTCGTGCCGATCGCGATTCGCCGGGTGATCGACCACGGCTTCTCGCCGGAGGGGCAGGCGCTCATCAACTCCTACTTCCTGGCACTGCTCGGCGTCGTGGCGGTGCTCGCCGTGTCGAGCGCGGGCCGCTACTACTCGGTGGTGACACTCGGCGAGCGCGTCGTGGCGGATCTGCGCTCGGCCGTCTTCGCCCGCCTGACGAGCCTCGACCCGACCTTCTTCGACAAGTCGCAATCCGGCGAGATCGTCTCGCGGCTCACGGCGGATGCGACCCAGGTCAAGGCGGTGTTCGGGGTCTCGATCTCGATCCTGCTGCGCAACCTGTTCCTGTTCGTCGGTGCCGTCGTGATGATGGTCTGGACGAGCCCAGGCCTGTCGATCCTCGTGCTGGCCGCGATCCCACTCATCGTGTTTCCGCTGATCCTGTCGGGCCGTGGCGTGCGCCGCCGCTCGCGTGCGGCGCAGGACCGCCTTGCCGAAGCTTCGGCCTACGCGGCCGAAGCCGTTGGCGCCGTGCGCACGATGCAGGCCTTCGGCATGGGCCGTGCCACCGCCGAGCGCTTCGCGGGCGCGTCCGAGAACGCCTACCGGGCAGCGCGCGCCTCGATCACGGCGCGGGCCCTGCTCACGGGTGTGGCGATCTTCCTGATCTCGGCCTCCGTGGTCGGCGTGATGTGGTACGGCGCCAAGGGTGTGCTCGCGGGCACCACCAGCGCCGGCCAGCTCTCGCAATTCGTGCTCTACGCCGTGTTCGGCGCCAGTGCGCTCGGCCAGCTCTCCGAGGTCTACGGCGAACTCGCCCAGGCCGCGGGCGCCGCCGAGCGGCTCGGCGAGATCCTGGCCGCCGAGCCGGCGATCCGCTCCCCCGAGCACCCGGTCACCCTGCCGAGCCCGGCACGTGGTGCGGTCGCGTTCGAAGCAGTGCGCTTCCGCTACCCGACCCGGCCCGAGCACACGGCGCTCGACGACGTCTCGTTCACGGCGGCACCGGGCGAGCGCATCGCCCTGGTCGGCCCCTCGGGGGCCGGCAAGACGACGGTGCTGCAATTGCTCCTGCGCTTCTACGACCCCGACGAGGGAAAGGTGACGATCGACGGCGTGCCCCTGCCGCAGGCCGATCTCGACGCCCTTCGTGCACGCCTCTCCCTGGTGCCGCAGGACCCGGTGGTGTTCTCCGGCACGGTTCTGGAAAACATCCGCTACGGGCGTCCCGGCGCCAGCGAGGCGGAGGTCGAGGAGGCCGCCCGGCTCGCCAACGCCGACGGCTTCATCCGCGCCCTGCCGCAGGGCTACGCGACGCTGCTCGGCGAGCGCGGCACCACGCTCTCGGGCGGGCAGCGCCAGCGCGTTGCCATCGCCCGCGCCATCCTCAAGGACGCGCCGATCCTGCTCCTCGACGAGGCGACTTCGGCCCTCGATGCCGAGAGCGAGCGCGCCGTGCAGACGGCCCTCGACCGGCTGATGCAGGGGCGCACCACGCTGGTGATCGCCCACCGCCTCGCGACCATCCGCGCCGCCGACCGCATCCTCGTGTTCGACGGCGGGAAAATCGTCGAGGAAGGCACGCACGAGAGCCTCCTCGCCCGCGGCGCCCTTTACGCGCAACTCGCGAGCCTGCAATTCGCCGACAGCTTCGACGAGAGCGCCCGGGCGCGCGACCCGCGCCCGAAACACGCGGCGGAATAGCGGGTGCAAGGGAGATCCATGGACCTCACCCGCTTCCCCCGCGTGGCGCTCACCGACGGGCCGACGCCGATCCGCTCGCTCGACCGTCTCTCGACCCATCTCGGGACCGAGCTGAACGGCGTTCGCCTGTTCGTGAAGCGCGACGATGTCGGCCCGGTGGGACTGGGCGGCAACAAGCTGCGCAAGCTCGAATTCCTGCTCGGCCAAGCGCTGGCGGAGCGGGCCGACACGGTGATTACCGTCGGCGCGCTGCAATCGAACCACGCCCGTCTCACCGCCGCCTCGGCCGCGCGGATGGGGCTGGCCTGCGAGCTGTTCCTCACCCGCAGCGTCCCGCGGGAGGACGCCGATTACACCGGCAACGGCAACCGCTTGCTGCAGGATCTTTTCGGCGCCCGCGTCCACCTGCTGCCGGGCGAGGCCGATTCGCTGGCTTGGGCCGAGGCGCGGGCCGAGGAGCTGAGAGGGGAGGGCCGTCGCGTCTTCGTCTTCCCCTCCGGCGGGTCGAGCCCGCTCGGCTGCCTCGGCTACGCGGCCTGCGTCGCCGAGATCCTGGAGCAATCGGCCAATCTCGGCATCGACTTCGCCCGCATCGTCGTGCCGAACGGCAGCTCCGGCACCCATGCTGGCCTCGCCGCAGGCCTTGCCGCGGCCGGCCACGACCCGCATCTGGCCCAGTCCTACACGGTGCTCGCCCCGGAGCCCGAGGCGCGGGCGGCGACACTTGCCAAGGCCCGCGACACCCTCGCCCTGATCGGCGGCAGCCTGACGCTGTCGGACGACGCCATCCGCGTGGACGGCGCCCATCGCGGGTCGGGCTACGGGATCCCGACCGAAGACATGCGCGAGGCCGTGCGATTGATGGCGCGGACGGAGGGGCTGTTGCTCGATCCCGTCTACAGCGGCAAGGCGTTCGCGGGGCTGCTTCACGACGTGCGCGCGGGCCTGTACGAGCGCGGCGCGGCGGTGCTGTTCGTGATGACCGGCGGGGTGCCGGGGCTGTTCGCGTATCGGGGCGAGTTTTAGATTCAGCTCCCATCCCAGGTGCCTGTCGCCTATTGGCGCCTATTCGACGCGGATTAGTCTGTTCGCTGAGGTGGCGATCGAATCCCTCTCCCCGCGTGCGGGGAGAGGACATCGCGCGTAATCAATTTTGGACGAAAACCTGTTCTGGCGACGCAGTGGCCAGACCTGCGACGGGGGTCGTGAACTCCACCTCGTAGGCCGCGCCGTCGCGCCAGGCGCCGACGATCGTTCCCTCGGAGCGGGCAGCGACCGTGTCGCCGTCATCGGATGTCACGTCGGACGTCAGCACGACACGGTCGAGATCCGAAGGCGGATCGCAGTACCTGCTGATGCAGGATGCAGAGCGCTTCGACCGTCATGACCGAAGATTAGGCTGCGCAGCGATATGCTCGAGCCGCCGTGCAGCGCGTCTCACCGCTCCGTCAGCTTCATCTCGATCCGGCGGTTTCTCGAAAAGGCCTCCTCACTCGTTCCCGAATCGAGCGGCTGGAACTCGCCGAAGGCACCCGCGAGCAGTCGCTGCGGCGGGAGCCCCTTGGTCCGCAGATACTGTACGACCGCGATGGCGCGCGCCGCCGACAGGGCCCAGTTCGAGGGGAACTGAGCCGATTGGATCGGCCGCGCGTCGGTGTGGCCGTCGACGCGCAGCACCCATGGGATATCGGCCGGGATCTCCCGCGCGATGTCGAGGATCGCGCTCGCGATCCGGTCGAGCTCCGGTCCCGCTTCGGGCTTCAGCGCCGCGGAGCCCGCTGCGAACAGCACCTCGGATTGCAGCACGAAGCGGTCGCCGACGATGCGGACATCCGTGCGGCTGCCGATGATCTGGCGCAGGCGCCCGAAGAAGTCGGAGCGGTAGCGGGCGAGTTCCTGCACCCGCTGGGCAAGCGCCACGTTGAGGCGGCTGCCGAGTTCGGCGATCCGCGCTTGGCTCTCCCGGTCGCGGGATTCGGAGGCCGCCAGTGCGTCCTCAAGCGCCGCGAGCTGCCGGCGCAGAGCTCGGATCTGCTCGTTGAGAAGCTCGACCTGATTCTGCGCCCGCTGCGTCGCGCCGCGCTCGGCGGCGAGTTGCGCATCGACGTCGGCGCTCTTGCCCTGGGCCGCTTCGTTCGCATCGGCGAGCGCCCGGAGCCGGTCGCGCTCGGCCTCCGTGGCGGTCAGGGTGTTGCGCAGGCCGGAGGCCGCCTCTTCCTGCGCGCGGCGGCTGGAGCGCTCCAGCGCCAGCAGATCGGTGAGGTCGGCGATCTGGCGGTTGAGGCGGGTCAGAACCGCGTCGCGCCCGGTCAATTCCTGCGAGAGGAAGAATTGCCCCACCACGAAGACGGTGAGCAGGAACACGACCGCGAGCAGGAGCGTGGCGAGCGCATCGACATAGCCCGGCCAGACGTTCAGGCTGCGCTGCGAGCGCGCACGGACCGACGCCATCTCAGCACCCTTCCCGCTGCCGCGGGAGCGGCGCTGATGTCCGTGGTCGCATGGTCTTCACGCGAACCGGCCTCCCCTTCGCTCGACCATGCTCTTAATTGACCTTCTCGCGCGCCAGCCGTTCGAGCACCTGCTTCAGTTCGCGCTCCCGGGCGGCCTGGGCCTCGACCCAGTCGCGGATCATCTGCTGCTCGGCACGCATGTGCTGCACGAGGCCCTGGATACCCTCGGCGAGGTTGGTCATGGCCTGGGTCGCGCCCCGGCCCCCGGCACCCTCGGCGATGACGCCGCTCAGGCGGTCCACCGCGGCCTGCAGCTCGCGGGCGATGGCCGGGTCATACTCCGGCGCCGGGCGCGCAGCGACGGCGGTGGTGGTGACCGCCTGCTCCTCGCCGGAGACGAGCCAGTCTTCCAGTTCATTGTGGAAGCGCGAATGGGCTTGACCCGCCTGAAGGTCGAGGAAGCCGACGATCAGCGAGGAGGCGAGGCCGAACAGCGAGGCGGAGAAGGCGAGGCCGATGCCGGAGAGCGGCACGGCGAGCCCGCTCTTCAACTCGTCGAACATCACTGCCGCATCGCCGCCGCCGCGCATGCCGCCGATCACCGAGCCCACCGCCGAGAGTGTCTCGATCAGGCCCCAGAAGGTGCCGAGCAGGCCGAGCAAAATCAGGATGCCGGCGATGTAGCGCAGGATCTCGCGGCCTTCGTCGAGCCGCACCGCGGTGGTGTCGAGATGCGCGCGGGTGCTCGACAGCGTCATACCCTGGCGCCGGGCCGCGATGGCGGGCAGCAGCGGCGCGAGCAGGGTCGGCCTGTCCTTCGGGTTCTGCCCGGCGGCGACCGCGTTGACGTAGCGCACCTCACGAAACAGCCGCGTCACCTGGCCGAAAGCGAGCAGAATCGCGATCAGCAGAACACCGAGGATCAGCCCGTTCAGGCCCGGATTGGCGAGGAAGGCCGGTGTGATCTGCTTGTAGAGGACGAAGGCGAGGAAGCCCGCGAGCGCCAGAAACACCAGCATCCGCACCAGCGTCATGCCGGGTTTGCCGAGGGGAAGCGTGTCGGAGGTCGCGGAACGGGCCGCCATCGGGTCCATACTCGTGTTGGGCCTGACGCCGGGACCGGCGGCACCGCTGTGACTAAACCGGCGGCACTCTGGCGGCTCGGCCTGCCGCGATCAAGTCACGGCGCCCGTCGTTCGACGCGCCTCGATGCCCGGGCTCAGTCCCACTCGCGCGGCCAGGTCTCTTCCAGATGCGGCCCGAGCCGGACCGCCCAGACTCGCTTGGCCAGTCCCGTCGCGTCATCGGTCTCCACCGCGACGCCGCACAGGGTGCCCTCGCCAGTGGCTGACTCGAGGCGCGAGCCCGGTGTTTTCTGAAGGAAGCGGCGCACCGGCTCTTCCTTCTGCATGCCGAGCACGGAATCGTAATCGCCGCACATGCCGGCATCCGAGAGGTAGGCGGTGCCGCCGGGCAGGATGCGGTGGTCGCCGGTCGGAGCGTGGGTGTGGGTGCCGACGACGAGGCTGGCCCGGCCGTCGAGGAAGTGCGCCATGGCCTGCTTCTCGCTGGTGGCCTCGGCATGGACATCGACGATCACAGCATCCGCCGCCGCCCCGAGCGGGCAGGCGTCGAGTTCCCGGTCCGCGGCGGTGAAGGGGTCGTCGAGGGGATCGAGGTAGATCCGGCCCATCACGTTGACGACGAGCACGCGGGCGCCGCGCGCGGTCTCGATCACCGCCGCGCCGCGGCCCGGGGTTCCGGGCGGGTAGTTCGCCGGTCGGATCAGCCGCGGCTGGCGGGCGATGAAGACGAGCGCCTCGCGCTGGTCGAAGGAGTGGTTGCCGAGCGTCACCGCGTCGGCGCCGGCCTGGAGGATCTCGTCGCAGATCGATTCGGTAATGCCGAAGCCGCCGGCTGCGTTCTCGCCGTTGATCACCACGCAATCGAGGCGCCAGCACTCGCGCAGGGCCGGCAGGCGCTCCGTGACGGCGTTGCGGCCGGGACGTCCGACGATGTCGCCGAGGAAAAGGATGCGCATGCAGCATCGGCCCGAAAGGTGGTCGCCGGCTTCTCGGAGAAGCCGATGCGAGACAGATTGAGAATTCAGCTTTGCCGGAGCGGCACGGATCCGGTCTCGGTCACGAGATGGTCGAGGGGGCGGTCGTGCGGCTCGGCCGGGACGCGCTCGATTTCCTGCACGGAGAAGGCGATGCCGACCGTCAGGACCGGACCGTTCTTCGAGAGCCGCTCGATCGCCTGATCGTAGTAGCCCGCGCCGTAGCCGATGCGCTGGCCCGCGCGGTCGAAGGCGGCGAGCGGCACGATCAGGGCCGTGGGGTCGAGCGGGGGAAGGTCGTCGCGGGGCTCGCTGAGGCCGAAGCCGCCCTTCACCAGTTCCTCGCCCGCGCGCCATTCGCGGAAGACGAGACCCTGCTTCGTGACTTTCGGTAAAGCAACACGCTGACCGCGGGCGAAGAAGCGCTCGATGAGTGGGCGGGGGTCGATCTCGGAGCGGATCGGCCAGAACGCGCCGACCAGCGGTGCCTGCGCGAGTTCGGGGATCGCCGCGATGGTTTCGGCAGCGGCGAGTGCGCCGGCGATGCGGGCCTCGGGAGACAGCGCGTCGCGGCGCGCCAGCGCCTCGGCGCGGAGGCTCGCCTTCAGCGAGCGTTCGGGAGATGAGTGCGGAGCCACTTGAGCCGTTGGAGTGTCGATCCCGGGAAACCTACAGAGTAGGTGGGCGCCGTGTTGGCCAAGTCCACGGACGAGGCCAGTGACAGCTCCCTAGGGAGTCGATAAGGCCCCGGGGAAAGTTCTCCTGACGAACTCTGCAGCCCCGCCCGCCAGAGATAGACGTGCCGGGGCTCGGGCGCCAGGGGCCGATCGCGTCTTGGCCGAGATAATTCGAAGCCGGCGCGGTGATCCGGCTGCGACATCTCCGTCGCGCGGCCCGCCCTGCGGTCCGCGCCGACCCGGTCAACCGCCGCGCTCGGCCTCCCCCTTGCCCGCGGAGGGCCCGACCGGCTGCCCTGACAGGGCACGGGCAAGACGGTCGATGCGCTCGGCGGCGCCACTGACGCCGCTCGCGAGCCGCGCCTGGTCGGCGGCGCCCTGGGCCGCGTTCCGCTCCAGGTCGGCGATGCGGCGCCGGGCCTCGAGCAGTTCGTCGGCCAGCGTCAGCGAGGCCATGACGTGCAGGCGCATGTCGCCGATCTCGCCGAAGGTGCCGCGCATCTCGGCGACACGATCATCAAAGCTCTTGGCCAGGGCCGCGAGGTGATCCTCCTCGCCGGGGCCGCAGGCCATCCGGTAGCTCTTGCCCGCGATGGTGACGTTGACGTGCGGCATCCGCGAAGAACCTGACTCGAACTCAGCGCCCGGTGGGGCCGGACAGCACGTCTTCCACCGTCTCGATGGCGCGATCGAGGCGGCGGTTCACCTCGCCGGTGGTGCTCGTCATCCGCGCGAGCCGCGCGCCCGCCGCATCGAGTTCGGCGGCGAGCCGCACCCGGTCCTCCTCCAGCAGGGCGAACTCCGTCTCCCGGTCACCGCGGCTGCGCTCGGTCTCGAGCTTGCGCGCCACCGCCGTCTCGAGCAGCGCGAGCGCCGTATCAAGCCGGTGCAGTGCCTCCTCCAGGCTGCCGCCGTTCTGCTCTTTCGCCTGCACCGACTTCGAATCCGTTCGCGCCATAGTCACCCGTCGGTTGCCGCCTCGTCGGAGCCTGCCACGGAACGCGTCCGGCGCCGTGGCTGCCAGAACGCAAACGGCCGACGGCGGAGGAACTTCCGCGGTACTCCGAACCCTCGCTGCGAACAGGTTTCAGCCAAGAGCATTCGAAATTCCAGACAATTCACAGTGCCGCCCCAGATCTTTGCCCTGATCTTTGACAGTCCCGGTCGCCATGTTAGAGAGCCCGCACCCGGCTTCGATCCCCCGGCGCGGGGCCGCCCGACGGAATCCCAAGACCGTGATGTTTTCCGGCTCCCCGCTCAGACCGTCCGCCGACCGGACGGGTGCGGGCCGCTTCACGGTTCATCCCCCGTTCAGTGCCGCCCCGCTTGGAGCGGTCTCACATTCATCGGATGCCGCGCGCGAAGTCCGCCGGCCGGGCCGACCTGTTTCCCATCGGCGCGCGGGTGCGCCCCATCACGAAGGAGTCACGCCGTGACCGTCAAGGTTGCCATCAACGGGTTCGGACGCATCGGCCGCAACGTGCTGCGCGCCATCGTCGAGGCCGGCCGCACCGATATCGAGGTCGTCGCGATCAACGATCTCGGCCCGGTCGAGACCAACGCTCACCTGCTGCGCTACGACTCGGTGCACGGTCGCTTCCCGGCCGAGGTCGCGGTCGAGGGCGACGACATCGTCATCAACGGCAAGCGCATCCGCGTCACCGCCGTGCGCAACCCGGCCGAGCTGCCCCATCGCGATCTCGGCGTCGACATCGCGATGGAATGCACCGGCATCTTCACCTCGAAGGACAAGGCGAAGGCGCATCTCGATGCGGGCGCCAAGCGCGTCCTCGTCTCGGCACCCGCCGACGGCGCCGATCTCACGGTCGTCTACGGCGTGAACCACGACCGGCTGACGGGCGAGCACCTCGTGGTGTCCAACGCCTCCTGCACCACGAACTGCCTCGCCCCGATCGCCAAGATCCTCGACGAGACCGTGGGCATCGAGCGCGGCTTCATGACCACGATCCACTCCTACACCAACGACCAACCCTCGCTGGATCAGATGCACAAGGATCTCTACCGGGCGCGCGCCGCCGCGCTCTCGATGATCCCGACCTCGACCGGTGCGGCCAAGGCCGTCGGCCTGGTGCTGCCGGAGCTGAAGGGCAAGCTCGACGGAACCGCGATCCGCGTGCCGACCCCGAACGTCTCGGCGGTCGATCTCGTCTTCACCGCCAAGCGCGAGACCTCGGTTCAGGAGATCAACGACGCGATCAAGGCGGCTGCTGCCGGCCCGCTCAAGGGCGTGCTCGGCGTGACCGACCGGCCGAACGTGTCGATCGACTTCAACCACGATCCGCACTCGTCCACCTTCCACCTTGACCAGACCAAGGTCATGGACGGCACCTTCGTGCGCATCCTCTCCTGGTACGACAACGAGTGGGGCTTCTCGAACCGCATGGCCGATACCGCCGTGGCCATGGCCAAGCTGATCTGACGCTCTAGCTACGCTTCTACAGGAGCGATCGGTCGCGCCAGACCGGTCGCTCCCGATTGCCTTCGAGTTTCCTTAGGCGAGCCTGGCTCGCCGAAGATCCAAGGTGCGTACGCGATGACCGAGATTTCGACGGCCAAGCCTACCGGGGCCGATTTCATTCCCTCCGCGACCCCGTCCTCCTCCGCGCCGTCCGCAGCTGCGCCGCCCTCTCCTGCAGCCTCGCCGCCGGCCGTCGGAAAGGCCGAGCTACCCGCCGCCGCCGTCAACCACGCCGACCAGCTTGCCCGCATCGAGGACAAGACGGCGCGCATCGAGGACAAGTACGCCCGCTCCGAGGCGCTGCTCTCGCGCGTCGAAGAGAAGGTCGAGTCGGCCTCGACCCGGATGAACGACGCGGCGCGTCAGGCCGATCTCTCGTCCCTGCGCAGCGAGGTCCGCACCCTGTCCGACCGGGTCGGCCGCCTGCCCGGCACCGGCGCTCTCGTTCTGACGGCCATCATCACCGCCGTGCTCACTGTCGCGCTGGTGGTCGCCGTGCAGCGGCTGAACCTCGACCGGATGCTGCCGCACAACCTCGGCGGCCAGAGCCAGACAGCGCCCGCCAATCCCCCGGCCTCCAACCCTTAGAGCCGTGCCCGATCGCGCCGCGATCATGCTCGGCTCCGATTTCCTGTTTTGCTGCGCTCTCTCCGCCGGACCGGTATCCACTTCGGCGGAGAGCCCTCTGAGAAGAACCTGACGCCGCCATGACGGATTTCCGCACCCTCGACGATGCCGGCCCGCTCCAGGGCAAGCGCGTGCTGCTGCGCGTCGATCTCAACGTGCCGATGGAGGGCGGCCGCGTCACCGACGCGACCCGGATCGAGCGCGTGGTGCCGACGATCCGCGAGATCGCCGATGGGGGCGGGCGGGTGATCCTGCTCGCGCATTTCGGCCGCCCCAAGGGCAAGCCGGACCCGAAGGACTCGCTCAAACCCATCCTTTCCACCCTCTCGGAAAAGCTCGGGCGGCCGGTGGCCTTCGGCGAGGATTGCGTGGGCGAGGCTGCCGCGAAGGCGGTCGCGGGACTCAAGGACGGCGACGTGCTCCTCCTCGAAAACACCCGCTATCACGCGGGCGAGGAGAAGAATTCCTCCGAGTTCGCCGAGGCGCTCGCGGCCAACGGCGATATCTACGTCAACGAGGCGTTCTCCGCCGCCCACCGCGCTCACGCCTCGACCGAAGGGCTCGCCCGCCTGCTGCCGGCCTATGCCGGGCGCCTGATGCAGACCGAACTCGACGCGCTCACCAAGGGTCTCGAAGCCCCGGCCCGCCCGGTCATCGCCATCGTCGGCGGCGCCAAGGTCTCGACGAAAATCGACCTCCTCGAAAACCTCGTGGCCAAGGTCGACATGCTGGTGATCGGCGGCGGCATGGCCAACACCTTCCTGCACGCTCAAGGAAAGGATGTCGGCAAGTCGCTGTGCGAGAAGGATCTCGCCGAGACCGCCAAGCGCATCCTGGCCGCGGCCAAGGAGAAGAACTGCACCATCATCCTGCCGGTCGATGCGCTGGTCGCTCGCGAGTTCAAGGCCCATGCCGAGAACGAGACCGTGCCGGTCGATGCGGTGCCCTCCGACGCGATGATCCTCGATGTCGGCGCCTCCTCCATCGCTACGATCGACGGTGCCATCGACGAGGCGCGGACACTCGTCTGGAACGGCCCGCTCGGCGCCTTTGAACTGACGCCGTTCGACACCGGCACGGTCGCGGTCGCCCAGCATGCGGCCCGGCGGACCAAGGCCGGCCAGCTCGTCAGTGTCGCGGGCGGCGGCGACACCGTGGCTGCGCTGAATCATGCGGGCGTGGGAAAGGACTTCTCCTACGTCTCCACCGCCGGCGGCGCCTTCCTCGAATGGCTCGAGGGCAAGGAACTGCCCGGCGTCGAGGCGCTGCGCGCGAAGAGCTGATGCCGCCACCCTCTCCGGCCGACGGGGAGGGGATGCCGCGGTCGACGACATACGCCCAGGATTTTCACGCCGTGGCGCAGGCTCACGGCGCCGATACGCCTATATTGGCCTCAACACCGGACAGGCCCGGCTGAGGCCGCATCGCACGAGGATCGAACCATGGCACGCATCACTCTCCGGCAGCTCCTCGATCACGCCGCCGAGTACGGCTACGGCGTGCCCGCGTTCAACCTGAACAACATGGAGCAGGGGCTCGCCATCATGGCGGCGGCGGACGCCACGGACTCGCCGGTGATCCTCCAGGCGAGCCGCGGCGCGCGCGCCTATGCCAACGACGTGGTGCTGGCCAAGCTCATCGATGGGCTGGTCGAGATCTACCCGCACATCCCGGTCTGCATGCATCTCGACCACGGCAACAACGAAGCCACCTGTGCCACCGCGATCCAGTACGGCTTCACCTCGGTGATGATGGACGGCTCGCTCAAGGCCGACGGCAAGACCCCGGCCGACTACAACTACAACGTCGAGATCACCCGCAACGTCACCAAGATGGCCCACTGGGCCGGCGTCTCGGTCGAGGGCGAGCTCGGCGTGCTGGGCTCGCTGGAAAGCGGCCAGGGCGAGGCCGAGGACGGCCACGGCGCCGAGGGCGTCCTGTCCCACGATCAGCTCCTGACCGATCCGGACGAGGCGGTGAAGTTCGTCACCGCCACCAAGGTCGATGCGCTGGCGGTGGCCATGGGTACCAGCCACGGCGCCTACAAGTTCACCCGCAAGCCGGACGGCGACGTGCTCGCCATGGGCGTGATCGAGGAGATCCACCGCCGTCTGCCGACGACCCACCTCGTCATGCACGGCTCCTCCTCGGTCCCGCAGGACCTTCAGGACATCATCAACCAGTACGGCGGCCAGATGAAGCCGACCTGGGGCGTGCCGGTCGAGGAGATCCAGCGCGGCATCAAGCACGGCGTGCGCAAGATCAACATCGACACCGACAACCGCATGGCGATGACCGGCCAGATCCGGAAGGTGCTGACCGAGAACCCCTCCGAGTTCGATCCACGCAAGTACCTGAAGCCCGCGATGGAGGCGATGACCAAGCTGTGCAAGCAGCGCTTCGAGGAGTTCAACACGGCCGGCCAGGGCTCGAAGATCCGCCCGATCTCGGTGGCCGAGATGGCCAAGCGCTACGCCAACGGCTCCCTCGACCCGAAGATCGACGCCTGATCCGCCATGGCCGAGAAAGACTCGGCGGCGCCACGGCCCCGCCTCGCCCTCCTTACCCCCTACGGTCTCGGTCCATCCGAGACTGAGGCGACCGCCGCGGCGCTCGATGCGGCCTGCGCCGCGGGCGATGTGGCGGCGGTGATCCTGCGGTTGGCCGCGGCCGACGAGCGCAGCCTCGTCAACCTCGTCAAGCGGCTGGCGCCGCCGGCCCAGGAGCGCGGTGCGGCAGTCCTCGTCTCGGTGCCGGGCTTTGCCGGCGACATCGTCTCCGTCGCGGCCCGCGGCGGGGCGGACGGGGTGCATCTCGACCGGGCGGATGAAGAAACCTTGCGCGATCTGCGTGGGCGTCTGCGCGATGGCCGCATCCTCGGCACGGGCGGGGTGCTCGGCTCGCGGGACGCGGCGATGGTCGCGGGCGAGACCGGCGTCGATTACCTGATGTTCGGCGGCCTCTTTCCCGACGGCGCGGCCCCTGATGTGGAGGAGGTGCGCGAGCGCGCGACGTGGTGGGCCGAGATCTTCGAGTCACCCTGCATCGCGGTCGCGACCGCTGCCGGTGATGTCGCGGCGCTGGCTGTGACGGGCGCCGAGTTCGTCGGGCTGGAGAGCAGCCTATGGCGCGACGATCCCGAGGGGGTTCGGGCCGCGCAGGCGCAGCTCGACGGGGCACGATGACCTTTTCGGGCGGGTTCGAGGCACCGTTGATCGGCTGGATTCTTTGCCCTCGTTGGAGAGGGGGCGTCCGAGGGCGGATGACGACCGAGCAGAGCAGGGGCCGATCTCACGCCCTGTCCGCTGCGGCACTGAGCGCCTGCGCCATCCTCGCGCTCGACATCGGTGGACTGCACGCGGCCCCCAAACAGCCGGCGACGAAGGAGCCCGCAGCGCAGACGCCGGCCAATGCGAATCAAGCCAAGCCGAACCAGCTCGACCTCAAGCGCGAGCTGCCCTCGCCCTACTCGCCCAATGCCGAGGGGGCGAAGCCGGCGAGCCCGAACCCGAATGCCGACGCGGCCTACGGTGCCTATCAGCGCGGTCGTTATGTCACCGCCTTCCGCGAGGCGACGAAACGCATCGAGGCGAATCCGAAGGACGCCGCGGCGATGACGCTGCTCGGCGAACTCTACAACCAGGGCCTCGGGGTCAAGCAGGACCCGAAGCGCGCCCACGAGTGGTACCGGCTCGCCGCCGCGCAGAACGACGCCAACGCCATGGCCTCCCTCGGCCTGATGGCGATGGACGGGCGCGGGCAGCCCAAGGACGAGAAGGCCGGCCGAACTTGGCTCGAACAGGCGGCGCGCAAGGGGCAGCCCAGCGCCTGCTACAATCTCGCACTCATTCAGCTCGCCAGCGACAAGCCGGCGGATCTGGCCGCGGCCCTGGCCAATTTCCGCACGGCCGCCGAGGCCGAGGTTCCAGCGGCGCAATACGCGCTCGGCGTGCTCTACCTTCAGGGAAAGGGTGTTTCCAAGGACACGACCCAGGCCGCGCAATGGTTCCGTCGTGCCGCCGACAACGGCGATCTCGGGGCCGAGGTCGAGTTCGCGATTCGTCTGTTCAACGGTGACGGCGTGCCCAAGGACGAGGCCCGCGCCGCCCGCTACTTCCTGCACGCCGCCCAGCGCGGCAACGCCATCGCCCAGAACCGGATCGCCAAGCTCTACGTCGCCGGCCGTGGCGTGCCGAAGAACCTCGTCGAGGCCGCGGCCTGGAACCTCGCCGCGGCGTCGCAGGGCCGCGCCGATGCCGGCCTCGATCAGGCAACCGCCAGCCTCAACCCGGAGGAGCGCAAGCGCGCCGAAGTGCTGGCGGCGGACCGGGCGAGCCTTTCACCGTAGCGACTTTCCCTCGGCGCGTTCGAAAAGACGGGGCCGGACAAGGGGCTGGCGCGTCCGACGACACCCGCGCGATGATGTGACTGTCACGCCTGCTTGCGCCCTCGTACAACCGCGTGACAGGAGCCCGGATGACATCCAGCCTTCTTCGCCGCAAGTCCTTGCAACTGGAGCCCGGCGAAGAGCGACGGCTGGTTCGAACGCTGAGCTGGCCGCACCTCGTGGCGCTCGGCGTCGGCGCCATCGTCGGGACCGGCATCCTCACGCTCATCGGCGTCGGCGCGGCCAAGGCCGGGCCGGCGGTGATCCTCTCCTTCGCCATCGCCGGGGTGATCTGCGCCTGTGCGGCGCTGGCTTACGCCGAGATGGCGACGATGATCCCGGTCTCGGGCAGTGCCTACACCTACAGCTACGTCGTGCTCGGCGAGTTGCTGGCCTGGATCATCGGCTGGAGCCTGATCCTCGAATATTCCCTCGTGGTGAGCGCGGTCGCCGTCGGCTGGTCGGGTTACGCCGCGCCGCTGCTGGAGAACTATCTCGGGGTTCCCAAAGCCCTGATGCAGGGGCCGGACGCGGGCGGCCTCGTCAACCTTCCGGCCGTCGGCATCATCGTCCTGGTCGCCGTGCTGCTCCTGCGCGGCACGCGGGAGAGCGCCACGGTCAACGCCGTGCTGGTTCTGGTGAAGATCGCCGCGCTCGTCGTCTTCGTGGCCTTCGCGCTGCCCGCCTTCGATGCCGCCCATCTCGAGCCGTTCAGTCCCTTCGGCTTCTCCAAGAACGTCGGACCCGACGGGGTCGAGCGCGGCGTCATGGCCGCGGCCGCCATCATCTTCTTCGCCTTCTACGGCTTCGATGCCATCGCCACCGCCGCGGAGGAGACGCGCAATCCGGGCCGCGACCTGATGATCGGCATCGTCGGGTCGATGGCGGCCTGCGTTCTGATCTACGTCGCGGTCGCGGTCGCCGCAGTGGGCGCCGTGTCCTACACCCGGTTCGCCGACAGCCCGGAGCCGCTGGCGCTCATCCTGCGCGAACTCGGCCGGCCGCTCGTGGCGCAGTATCTCGCCGCCTCGGCCGTGATCGCGCTGCCGACCGTCATCCTCGCCTTCTTCTACGGGCAGAGCCGCATCTTCTTCACCATGGCCCGCGACGGGATGCTGCCGCAGAGCCTCGCCAAGGTCTCCGCCGCCGGAACGCCGGTTCGGATCACGCTCTTTACCGCCGCCATCGTGACCGTGCTCGCCGGTCTCGTTCCTCTCGGGGAGCTTGCGGCGCTCGCCAATGCCGGGACGCTCGCAGCGTTCATTGCGGTCGCGGCCTGCATGCTGGTGATGCGCGTCCGCGCGCCCGACGCCCGCCGCACCTTCCGTGCGCCGCTGCCCTGGCTGATCGGGACGGTCACGATTCTGGGCTGCGGGTACCTGTTCTTCAGCCTGCCCGCGACGACCCAGCTCTGGTTCGTGGTCTGGAACCTCTTCGGGCTGGTGTTCTACGCGCTCTACGGCCGGAAGCACGCCGTGGTCGCCGCCGGATAATTGGCGGGCGGTTAGGGGTGAGGGGCGACGTCGCGCAGAACCGCCGGGATCAACTCCGGAATATCCTCGGAGATCAGCCCCGGCCCGAACCGCAGTCCCGCATCGCCGTGCAGCCAGACGGCGGCGCAGGCCGCCTCGAACGGCTCCATCCCCTGCGCCAGCAGTCCGGCGACGAGGCCGCCGAGCACGTCGCCGGAGCCGGCGGTGCCGAGATGCGGCGTGCCATGATCGTTGATCGCCGTGCGCCCATCGGGGGATGCGATCACCGTATCGGCTCCCTTGAGCACCACCACCGCCCCGGCGATCTCCGCCGCCCGCGCCGTCCGCTCGGCCTTGCTCACCCCCCCGGCGACGGCCTCGGTGCCGGAGAACAGCCGCGCGAACTCGCCCTCGTGCGGCGTGAGCACGGCCCGCGCCTCGCCGTCGCGGATATGGCGGGCCAGCGTGCGCACTTCGCTGCGGAAGCTCGTGAGCGCGTCCGCGTCGAGCACCAGGGCGCGGCCCGCATTCGCGGCGACCGCGACGAGGTCGCAGGTGGCCGGGCCGGTACCGAGGCCGGGGCCGAGCAGCAGCGCATTCAGCCGCTCGTCGGCCAGCATGTCGTCGAGGTCGTCGGCATTCTCGCACGCCCGCAGCATGATCGCTGTGAGGTGGGCGGCGTTCTCCGCCAGCGCCGAGGCGGGTGAGGCCACGGTAACGAGACCCGCGCCGACGCGCAGCGCGCCGCGGGCGGCGAGCCGGGCGGCGCCGGTGCGGTAGGCCGGGCCCGACAGAACCAGGGCGTGGCCGCGGGTGTATTTATGGCTGCCGGCGGACAGCCGCGGCAGCGTCCACAGGCCGGGCGCGTTGCGATACAGCATGCGGGAGGCTCCGGCGATGCCGGCGGCGAAGGCGTCCTCACCCGTGCCAATGTCGGCGATGTGGAGTGCCCCGCAATAGGTCCGGCCCGGCTGCAGGAGATGGCCGGGCTTGAGCGCGACGAAGGTCACCGTCTCGGTCGCCTCGACGGCGAGCCCCCGCACCGCACCGCTGTCGCCGTCGATGCCGCTCGGCACGTCGACGGCGAGAACGGGGATTCCGGACCGGTTGACGGCCTCCACCAGGGCGCGGGGCACCCCTTCCAGATCGCGGCAGAGGCCGGCTCCGAACAGGGCGTCGATCACGAGGTCGGCCGCTGGAATCTCCGCATCCGCAGGACCGACCGGGCCGGCCCAGGCCTCGGCGGCGAGCGCCGCATCGCCCTTGAGCGCGCTGCGCTCGCCGAGCAGGCGCAGCTCGATGCGGTAGCCGGCCTCCGCCAGCAGGCGGGCCGCGACGAACCCGTCGCCACCATTGTTGCCGGGGCCGCACAGGACGAGGACCAAACCGCCTTCCGGCGTCAGCGCGCGGGCGCGTTCGGCCACGGCAGCGCCCGCCGCTTCCATCAGGGTCAGGCCCGGCGTGCCGGCAGCGATCGCCGCCGCATCGACGCCTCGCATCGCCTCAACGGTGAGCAGCCGATCTGCGGCCTTCGGGGATTTCACCGGCTCATGCATGCAACTGGCTCACGCTATGCCCGGAAATTCATCGATTCCAGGGTATTTGCCTATATATTCCGCTTTGTTTGCACATTCGGCGCGCAACTTCCCGGCCCCGCCGTCTAAATCGCCGTGGCGGTTGCGGAGCGGCGATGGTACATAATTGGCTGACTGAGGGACTAGGCGGATCGGGCTTTTCCGGATGAAGAAGATCGAGGCGATCATCAAGCCGTTCAAGCTCGACGAGGTGAAGGAAGCCCTCCAGGAGGTCGGCCTCCAGGGCATCACCGTGATCGAGGCGAAGGGTTTCGGTCGGCAGAAGGGCCACACCGAACTCTACCGCGGCGCCGAGTACGTCGTGGACTTCCTGCCGAAGGTGAAGCTGGAAATCGTTCTGTCGGATGCCTTGGTCGAAGGTGCCGTGGAAGCGATCCGCAAGTCGGCCCAGACGGGCCGCATCGGCGACGGCAAGATCTTCGTCTCGACGATCGAGGAAGCCATCCGTATCCGCACCGGCGAGACCGGCTCCGACGCAATCTGATCCCGACGGCCCGATTTTCCTGGCCCGCTTCGTGAAGGGCCGGGCTCGTCCGCGCTTGCCTTGAAGCGCCGTAGCCGAGCGACGCCGTGCCCGATCTCGACCTCATCGTCAAAGACATCGCCGAGGAGATGCGGGCGCGGCCCGACCGCGGGACGGTGGCGGGCTACATCCCTGAACTGGCCCGCGCCGACGCCCAAGCGTTCGGTCTCGTCGTGATCGACGGCGATGGCCGGGTCGCAGCTGGGGGCGATGCCGACATCCCCTTCTCGATCCAGAGCATTTCCAAGGTCTTCACCCTGACGCTCGCGCTCGGCATGGTCGGTGACCGGCTCTGGCGCCGGGTCGGCCGCGAGCCGTCCGGCAGCCCGTTCAACTCGATCGTGCAGTTGGAGCGCGAGAACGGCATCCCGCGCAATCCCTTCATCAACGCCGGTGCCATCGCCGTTACCGACCTGATTCTCTCCGGCCACCAGCCGCGGGAGGCGTTGGGCGAGATCCTGCGTTTCATGCAGTTCGTGGCGCAGGACGACAGCATTGCGATCGACGAGCGCGTGGCGGCTTCCGAGAAGCGCACCGGCTTCCGCAACGCGGCGCTTGCCAACTACATGCGCTCCTTCGACGTGATCGAGAACCCGGTCGATTACACGCTGGGTGTCTACTTCCACCATTGTGCCATCGCGATGAGCTGCCGCCAGCTCGCCACCGCCGGGCTGTTCCTGGCCTATTCCGGGCACCATCCGCTCGCCGGGCACTCGGTGATCTCGGCCGAGCGGGCGCGGCGCATCAACGCCATCATGCTCACCTGCGGCCATTACGACGGATCGGGCGATTTCGCCTACCGCGTCGGCCTGCCGGGTAAGAGCGGCGTCGGCGGCGGCATCCTGGCGGTGGCTCCTGGAAAAGCCTCGATCTGCGTCTGGTCGCCGGGGCTGGATGCGGCCGGCAACTCGCATCTTGGGCGCATCGCCCTGGAGATGCTGGTGAAACGGACCGGCTGGTCGATCTTCGGGGTGTGAGGGCGAGAGCGCCGTCATTGCGAGGCGGAGCCGCAGCAAGCCAGCGCTCCGCCCTCTCCGGAAAGGTCGCGCCGCTGGATCGCTTCGCTGACGCTCGCGATGACGGCGCGGCAC
Organism: Methylobacterium sp. R2-1; assembly: GCF_014191355.1. GTDB lineage: Bacteria > Pseudomonadota > Alphaproteobacteria > Rhizobiales > Beijerinckiaceae > Methylobacterium. Next base: position 17,785 of record NZ_JACHWM010000014.1, on the reverse strand, counting down.
CGGAAACGAAGAAGCCGCCCTCGCCTCGCGGCGGGAGCGGCTTGTCTCAAGCCTCGATATTCGGCCTCGAAAATCCTTACGCGACGGCTCTCTCGGCGGCTTCGCCCGGGAGCGGAACCTCGGAGATCGTCTTCAGAACCTGCGAGGCGATCTGGTAGGGGTCGCCCATGGAGTTCGGGCGGCGATCCTCAAGGTAGCCCTTGTAGCCGTTGTTGACGAAGGAGTGGGGCACGCGCACCGAGGCGCCGCGGTCGGCCACGCCGTAGGAGAACTTGTTCCACGGCGCCGTCTCGTGCTTGCCGGTCAGGCGCATGTGGTTGTCGGGACCATAGACGGCGATATGATCGTCGAGGTTGCGCTCGAAGGCCGCCATCACGGCCTCGAAGTACTCCTTGCCGCCAGTCTCACGCATGAACGTCGTCGAGAAGTTGCAGTGCATGCCCGACCCGTTCCAGTCGGTGTCGCCGAGCGGCTTGCAGTGGTACTCGATGTCGATCTCGTAGGCCTCGCACAGGCGCTGGAGCAGGTAGCGGGCCATCCACATCTCGTCGGCGGCCTTCTTGGAGCCCTTGCCGAAGATCTGGAATTCCCACTGGCCCTTGGCCACCTCGGCGTTGATGCCCTCGTGGTTGATGCCGGCGGCGAGGCACAGGTCGAGATGCTCCTCGACGATCTTGCGCGCCACGGGGCCGACGTTCGAAGCGCCGACGCCGCAATAGTACGGCCCCTGCGGAGCGGGGAAGCCGGCCTCGGGGAAGCCGAGCGGGCGGCCATTCTTGTAGAGGAAATACTCCTGCTCGAAGCCGAACCACGCGCCGGCATCGTCGAGCACGGTCGCGCGCTTGTTCGACGGGTGCGGGGTCTTGCCGTCCGGCATCATCACTTCGCACAGCACGAGCACGCCGTTGGTGCGGGCGGGGTCGGGGAAGTGGCGGACGGGCTTCAGCACGCAGTCGGAGGAGGAGCCCTCGGCCTGCTGGGTCGAACTGCCGTCGAAGCCCCAGAGCGGGAGCTGCTCGAAGGTCGGGAAGCTGTCGTACTCCTTGATCTGCGTCTTGCCGCGCAGGTTCGGAGTGGGCGTGTAGCCGTCGAGCCAGATGTACTCGAGCTTAAACTTGGTCATTCCGAGTCTCTCGTACCTTGAGGATCCGTGTCCTGACGAAACCTTTTCCGGACCGGCGCCGTTGAGAGCCTGCCTTGCCGTTGGATCGCATCCGGCAGGTGACTTCCCCGCCGCATCCTAGACGCCGATCCATCGACGAGCAGGGCGCCAGCCCGACCCCCGAGCTGCCGCTTCGCGTGCGGATGCTCCCGGCTGCCCTAAGCACGTCGCGTGCCAATCGTCGCCGTAACGTCGCACGCGCTCCTGCGGCAAATATGACCGCCGGAGCAGCGCGATCAGGAACGAAACGCCTCGAACGTCCCGCGATCACGCGGATTTTTTGCCCTCGGACGGGTGGCAACGGCGCGGCGCGGGCGATATCGTCCGCGCCGGCCGGTGAGACCGGTCGGGGACGCGAGAGGGGGCCGGACCCGGATCAGGAGCGAAGCCGTGGGCGCGAAGCCGCCCCCTTCGAGACGTCCCGCTTTCCCGATCAGCCCATCGCGCTGCAGGAACGGACCGGCTCAGGCCGCGCCCGGACCCAACGGATGGCCCGCCGCCCGCTTTCAGATTTTGCCGAGGAGACGTACAGCATGACTACGGCCGCCGATGTGCTGAAGGCCATCAAGGACAATGACGTAAAGTACGTCGACTTCCGCTTCACCGACCCGCGCGGCAAGTGGCAGCACGTGACCTTCGACGTCTCCCTGATCGACGAGGAGATGTTCCAGGACGGTACCATGTTCGACGGTTCGTCGATCGCCGGCTGGAAGGCGATCAACGAGTCCGACATGCTGCTGATGCCCGATCCGGTCACGGCCTGCATGGACCCGTTCTTCTCGGCCTCCACCATGTCGATCGTCTGCGACGTGCTGGAGCCCTCGACCGGCGAGCCCTACGCCCGCGATCCGCGCTCGACCGCCAAGCTCGCCGAGGCGTATCTGCGCTCCACCGGCATCGGCGACACGATCTATGTCGGCCCCGAGGCCGAGTTCTTCGTGTTCGATGACGTGAAGTTCGGCGCCGACCCCTACCATACCGGTTTCCAGCTCGACTCGACCGAGCTGCCGACCAACGGCTTCACCGACTACGAGGGCGGAAACCTCGGCCACCGGGTGCAGACCAAGGGCGGCTACTTCCCCGTCCCGCCGCAGGATTCGGCCCAGGACATGCGCGGCGAGATGCTGGCCGCGATGCAGTCAATGGGCGTGAAGGTCGAGAAGCACCACCACGAGGTGGCGTCCGCTCAGCACGAACTCGGCATGAAGTTCGACACGCTGACCCTGCTCGCCGACCACATGCAGATCTACAAGTACTGCATCCACAACGTCGCGCAGAGCTACGGCAAGTCCGCCACCTTCATGCCCAAGCCCGTCTACGGCGACAACGGCTCGGGCATGCACGTGCACCAGTCGATCTGGAAGGACGGCAAGCCGCTATTCGCCGGCGACAAGTATGCCGACCTCAGCCAGGAATGCCTGTGGTACATCGGCGGCATCATCAAGCACGCCAAGGCGCTCAACGCCTTCACCAACCCGTCCACCAACTCCTACAAGCGTCTGGTGCCGGGCTATGAGGCCCCCGTGCTGCTGGCCTACTCGGCCCGCAACCGCTCGGCCTCCTGCCGTATCCCGTGGACGACGAACCCGAAGGCCAAGCGCGTCGAGGTCCGCTTCCCCGATCCGATGGCCAACCCCTACCTCGCCTTCTCGGCGCTGCTGATGGCCGGTCTCGACGGCATCCTCAACAAGATCGATCCGGGCCCGGCCATGGACAAGGATCTCTACGACCTGCCCCCGCGCGAGCTGAAGAAGATCCCGACCGTCTGCGGCTCGCTCCGTGAGGCGCTGCAGAACCTCGATAAGGACCGCGCCTTCCTCAAGGCCGGCGGCGTGTTCTCGGACGATCAGATCGACTCGTTCATCGAGCTGAAGATGACCGAGGTGCTGCGCTACGAGATGACCCCGCACCCGATCGAGTTCGTGAACTACTACTCGCTCTGATCGAGCCGGGCCGGGCGGCGACGCCCGGCTCGTTGGGACTGAACGCGACGCCGGGGCCTCGAAAGAGGCTCCGGCGTTTTCTTTCGCCAATGGCTTGAACCGCACGGACACGGAGCACCGGCTGGCGTCCTCTCCCGTATCCCGCCCGAGGCCTCTATGCTCGGCCCGACCGCCCGCGTGCAGGAGAGGCTCATGTCCCTGACCATCCCCGTGATCCACGGCACCGTGCGCAGCGAACGCCAGGGGATCCGCGCCGCCCGCCTTCTCGTTGGCCAGCTCGAAGCCCGCGGCCACGCGGCGCCGCTGGTCGACCCGGCCGAGCTAAAGCTCCCGCTCCTCGACCGGATGTACAAGGAGTATCCGAAGGGCGAGGCGCCCGAGCCGCTGGAGCGGCTGGCCTCTCTCTTTCGCGGCGCCGACGCCTTCGTGGTCGTCTCGGCCGAGTACAACCACTCGATCCCGCCCGCGCTTTCCAACACCCTCGACCATTTCCTTGAAGAGTACTTCTGGCGGCCCTCCGCCATCTGCTGCTACTCGGCCGGACAGTACGGCGGGGTGCGTGCGGCGATGCAGTTGCGGGCGATGCTGGCCGAACTCGGCACCCCGAGCATCCCCTCGCTCCTGCCGATCCCGCGCATCCACAAGGCCCTGAGCGAAGCCGGCGAGCCGGCCGAGGACTGGCTCGGCCGCGCGGCCAAAAAGTTTCTCGATGAACTGACGTGGTACGCCGAGGCGCTGAAGGCGAAGCGGGCGGACGGCACGCCCTACTGAACCGCGCGGCACTCCGTTTGCACCCCTCGAAGCGCACAGCCTGAGGACGGAGAGCGCATGAACGCGAGTGTGGACAGAGTCAGAGATGCGCTGGCCGAGTTGATCAAGGCGGCGCTCGTCTCCGACGACGGCCGGAGCCTCGCCTTCCGGCAGGCGACGGCGGAAAAACTCGCTTTGCTCGCCGCCGACCCGCCCCGGGCAGACGCGGTGCGGATGGACGGGGCCTGGACCCTGGCGGTCCGCACGGCCGAGGCACCCGAGCTTCAGCCGGAGCAGGGGCAGGTCAATCTCACCCTGCCGCGGATCGCACCCTTCTCCCTCGAAGATCTCACGAGAGAAGGATTCGACGTGGACGCGGCCGTCGAAACGATCAGGAAATCCGCCTCGACCGGTTGAGCGTGGGTCCGAAGCTGTTCACCGGTGAGGCCGGAACGTTGTCCTGAGCGCTGCGAGAGCCCATCTTTGTGGGACCTCGGGACCCGTCGCGGTCTCTCCGATCATCGAAATACCAGCGCGCCGGGTCTCTCCGGGCCGGCGCGGCGAGCCCGACTCCTTGGCCAGACGCATCAATCCGAAGGTGGGTTCCCCCGCTCTTCCCTCCCGTGAGCAGATCCTCGCCTTTGTCGCCGAGACGCCCGGAAAGGTCGGCAAGCGCGAGATCGCCAAAGCCTTCGGCATCTCGGGCGCCGACAAGATCGGCCTCAAGGCAATTCTGAAGGAGATCGAGGCCGACGGCGCGCTTGAGCGCGACCGCGGCGGCCTACGGAAAGGCGGCAGCCTGCCGCCGGTCGTCCTCGCCGACATCGTATCGCGCGACCGCGACGGCGACCTGATCGCCCGCCCGGCCCAGTGGGACGGGGAGGGCGAGGCGCCTAAGATCGCCGTCGAGGTGCCGCGTGCCGGCCGCAAGGGCAAACGCCCGGCCCCCGGCCTCGGCGACCGGGCGCTGATCCGTGTCGCGCCGGACGCGGACGCGCCCGGCCGCTACACCGGCCGCGTCATCAAGGTGATCGGCAAGAACCGGTCCGAGGTGATCGGCGTCTATCGCGCCGGCCGCGACGGCGGGCGCCTGCTTCCCGTCGAGAAGAGGTCGCAGGGCAAGGAAATCGCGATTCCCGCGGGCGAGGAGGGCGAGGCCCGGGACGGCGACCTCGTCAGCGTCGCGGTGGAGCGCGAGACCCGGTTCGGCCTGCCCCGCGGGCGCGTGACCGAGCGGCTCGGCGCGCTCGGCTCCGAGAAGGCGGTGAGCCTGATCGCGCTGCACATCCACAACATCCCACATGTCTTCCCGGCCGCGGTGCTGGCGGAGGCGGATGCGGCCAAGCGCGCGACCAAGCGCGGCCGCGAGGATTGGCGCGAGGCGCCGCTCGTCACCATCGATCCGCCCGACGCCAAGGACCATGACGACGCGGTGATGGCGCAGGCCGATCCCGATCCGGCGAATGAGGGGGGCTTCATCGTCACCGTCGCGATCGCAGACGTCGCCGCCTATATCCGTCCGGACTCGGACCTCGACCGCGAGGCGCTGCTGCGCGGCAATTCGGTCTACTTCCCCGACCGGGTGGTGCCGATGCTGCCCGAGCGGATCTCGAACGATCTCTGCTCCCTGCGCGAGGGCGAGGACCGCCCTGCGCTCGCCGTGCGGATGGTGATCGGCGCAGACGGGGTGAAGCGGAGTCACAGCTTCCACCGCATCCTGATGCGCTCGCACGCCAAGCTCGCCTATGCCCAGGCGCAGGCCGCCATCGACGGGCGGCCGGACGAGAAGGCCGGGGCGGTGCTGGAGACGGCACTTCGCCCGCTCTACGCAGCTTATGAGGCGATGAAGCGCGCCCGCGACGCCCGCGGTCCGCTCGCCCTCGATCTGCCCGAGCGCAAGGTGCTGCTCAACGCGGAAGGTGGCGTCGATCGGGTGATCGTGCCGGAGCGGCTGGAGGCGCACCGGCTGATCGAGGAGTTCATGATCCAGGCCAACGTCGCGGCGGCCGAGACCCTGGAGAAGGCGGGCTCACCCCTGATCTACCGGGTCCACGACGAGCCGGCCCTGGAGAAGATGCGTGCGCTCGCCGAGGTGCTCGCCTCGGTCGGCATCAAGATGACCAAGGCCGGGGCGCTGCGGCCCGACCTGTTCAACCGCATCCTCGCCCAGGTGGCGGAGAGCGAGCACGCACCCTTCATCAACGAGGTGGTGCTGCGTTCGCAGGCACAGGCAATCTATGCTGCGCAGAACCTGGGCCATTTCGGCCTCAATCTGCGCCGCTACGCGCATTTCACCTCACCCATCCGCCGCTACGCCGATCTCATCGTCCACCGCGCCCTGGTGCGTGCCTGCGGATTGGGCAAGGACGGCTTGCCGGGCGACACTACGCCGGGCATGCTCGATGCGGTCTCCGAGCAGATCTCGGCGGCCGAGCGCCGGGCGATGGCGGCCGAGCGCGAGACCATCGACCGGCTGATCGCCGGCTACCTCGCCGACCGGGTCGGCGCGACCTTCTCGGGACGGATCTCCGGCGTGACGCGCTCAGGACTGTTCGTGAAGCTCGCCGAGACCGGGGCCGATGGTTTCGTGCCGGTCTCCACCATCGGTCACGAGTATTATCGCCACGACGAGGCCCTGCACGCGCTGGTCGGCGACCGCAGCGGCGAGACCTATCGCCTCGGCGACACGGTCGAGGTTCGCCTTGTGGAGGCGGCGGCGGTGGCCGGCGCGCTTCGCTTCGAAATCCTGTCGGAAGGGCGCAGCCGCTCCGGCGCCAAGGGCAGCGGGATGAAGCGGAACGGCTTCAAGGCGAAGCCGGGCAAGGCCGGTGCGAAGGCGAAGGGCAAGGCCCATCCCGGCAAGGCCCATCCCAGTCAGCCGCGCCCGGGTAAGGGATCGGCCTCCGAGGGCGACGCGGCGCGGCGCCATCGCGGCTCGCGCCGCTGAGCGGAAGAGGCTAGACTCATGGCCATGGAAACCTACGCGTCCCCTCCGGCCCCGACTCCCCAGGAGCGGACGCGGCTGGTCCCGGCCATGGCCCGCGGCTTCCTCAACCGCTGCCCGCATTGCGGGGAGGGCCACATGTTCGGGCGCTTTCTCAAGGTGCGGCCGGCCTGCGAGGCCTGCGGCCTGGAGATGGAGGGTCACCGGGCCGACGACCTGCCGCCCTATCTCGTGATCTTCCTCGTGGGCCACATCGTCGGCTACCTCGTGCTGGAGATCGAGATGGGCTACGACGTCCCGCTCTGGATCTCGCTGACCGTGTGGCCTCTGCTGACTTTGGTCCTGGCGCTCGGGCTGTTGCAGCCGGTCAAGGGTGCAGTGATCGGCCTGCAATACACGTTCGGCATGCACGGCTTCGGCAAGGCGCCCCCGGCGCGCGGCGGGACCGATACGGGGAAGAGGCGTGGCGGTGAGGCAGGAAGCAGAGCAGGCGACGCCCCAGAACTTGGATCGGCCTGATCCGCCTGCCGCTCCACCCCGCTCCGCGCCGTTACGCCCGCGCGATGCCGCGACGCTGATTGTCCTCGACCGGTCTCGGAAGCGGCTGAAGGTTCTGATGGGTCGGCGGCATGCCGGCCTCGCCTTCATGGGCGGCAAGTTCGTGTTTCCTGGCGGCCGTATCGAGCCCTCCGATCGGCAGATGCCGGTGGCGGGCGCCCTGTCGCAGCGGGCCGACGACGCGTTGCGCGCCAAGTTGCCCCGCGCGCCCCACCATCTCGGCCGCTCTCTTGCGCTCGCCGCGATCCGCGAGACCTACGAGGAGACCGGTCTCCTGATCGGCACCCGTGGTTACGGTCCGCCGGAGACGACACCGGATGGGGCTTGGCGCGCCTTCGGCGAGGAGGGGGTGATGCCCGACCTCGAAGCGCTGCATCTCGTGGCGCGGGCGATCACGCCACCCAAGCGCGTGCGCCGCTTCGATACCCGTTTCTTCGCCGTCGATCGCAGGGCGGTGGCCGCCGAGCGGCCGGGCGTCGTCGGGCCGGACGCCGAACTCACCGAACTCGCCTGGGTCGATCTCACGGCGGCGCGCCAGCTCGACCTGCCGCGCATCACCCGCGTGATCCTCGACGATCTGGAGGCGGCGGCCGAAGCCGGCTTTCCGCCCTACCGGCCGATCCCGTTCTACTTCGAGCGCCGCGGCAAGGAGATTCGGGAAGAGATCTGAGCGGGCCAACGCCCACACCTTGTGCGCTATTCTCCCCGCCCTTCGCCGCTCCGATGCTGCATCCGTCTTCGACGCCCTCAACGCCACGATAGAGGCGGCCCGTGCGGGCGCGGGCGGCCACCGCTCGCCACCGGCGAGATCGGCGCCATGCCAAGCAGTCTCGCGTGAGGTGGGCACGGCGCCGGTCTCGACCCAGGCGGTGGTCCACGGCTCCCGAAGTCATCGTCCGGAAAGACCGGATGATCCGAAAGCTTGCTCACCCCTGCGCGTCGGAGACCAGCGCGGCCAGCCCCTCGCGGTAGGTCGGGTAGGCAAGCTGCACGCCCAGCTCCTCGCGAATCAGGCGGTTTCGCACCCGCTTGTTCTCGCCGTAGAAGCTGCGGGCCATCGGGCTGAGTTCGGCGGTCTCGAAATCGATCTCGGGCGGCAGCGGCAATCCGGTGAGCGCTGCGGCGTGCTCGGTCACCGTCTGCGGCGGGGCCGGCTCGTCGTCGGTGACGTTGTAGACCGCGCCCGCCCGCGGGTGCTCGATCGAGGCGGCGAGCGTCGCGGCGATGTCGTCGACGTGGATGCGGTTGAACACCTGACCCGGCTTGACGATGCGCTGGGTGCGGCCCTCGCGCAGCTTCACGATCGGGTTGCGACCGGGGCCGTAGATCCCTGACAGCCGAAACACCTGCACCGCCTTGCCGGCCTCGGCGCCGAGCGCGAGCCAAGCGTTCTCGACGGCGAGGCGGTCGCGCGAGCGGGCGCTCTTCGGCGCGGCAGGCGTCGTCTCGTCGATCCAGGCGCCGCCCTGGTCGCCGTAGACGCCGATGGTCGAGAGATAGCCGATCCAACGGATCCGGCTCTTCGCGATCACGTCGCGGTAGCGGGCGAGCACCGTGTCGCCGCCCTCACCCGGCGGAGCCGAGATCAACAGGATGTCGGTGTCGGCAAGCTCCTCGGCGATGCGGGGATCGTCGGTCTCCGGCCCGAAGGCACGCACGGCGAACCCGGTCTCGGTGGCAAGGCCTTTGGCCCGCTCGGGCTCCGTCACCGTCGCCCGAACCGCGCCGAAACGAGCCCGTTCGCGCTCGGCAAAATGCCGGGCGGAGAAGCCGAGGCCGAAGACGAACAGGTTCATCGCGATCCGATGCGCTCCGTTTGCCTGCCTCGGATCGGCAGACTTGCGCCTTCCTAACGCGACGGTCGCTAGCTGTCGTCCGTCATTTCGGCCTTTGGTCTTGTTTGTGAAGCCGCGGTGCTGCTTGCCGGGCGATGATTTCTTCGCCGACTTCAACGGCGCTCTTTACGCTGTCGGACAGACCACTTTCCCTGATGATCGCGAGATTCAAACCGACCCAGGCTTGCCGATAGGACATCGCCCGCTCGCCTGGATTGAGCACGGCATAGAGGGCGCTTGTGATTGCGACCAGCAGAGATAGAGGCTGACGAATTGTTTCGATTCGCTTCCACTGGCTGGCGACCGTCGCGCTGCCGGCAGAGATGATGAAGATCGCGACCCAATGCATGATCTGCCACACCATGAACAGCGTGTACCACATGCGCCGTAGGCAATTGGCATCGTCGATGGTGCATCCAGAGAAATCGAATGACATCGCTCGACATCCGGCGAGGTGCGATCTGTCGTAGGTATTATGAAGCAGATAATCCGTGCGGGAGATTTAGAGCTATCAGACCTTTGATTTGCCGATGCTGGCTGAGCTGGCACGGTCCCACGTCGTCTCGTGTCCGGTGCAGTCTGACGATGCCGGAGTGGAGAGCGGTCCCGCTCGGTTCTATCGGAGCGCGAGACCCCATTCACTGAGCACGTCGGCTTCAGCTTCACCACCTCCGTAACTGGCAAAAAGCTGTTGCAGCCGCTCCCGAGCGAGCAGCCGTCCGCAGGCCCAGACGGCAGCGCCGCGCACGACCGGATCCGGCTCCTGCAAGCAGGCCACCGCCTCGTCAGCGAGCGCGGCATCACCTGAATTTCCGATGGCGATCAGCACGTTGCGCAGGACGCGGTCGCGGCCGGTACGCTTGATCGGCGTCCCGGCAAAGCGCGCGCGGAACCCTGCATCGTCGAGGCGGGCCAGTTCGGCGAGCGGCGGCGCGGCGAGATCGTCACGCGCGGCCATGCGCGTCTCCCGCGCCGCGCCCGCGAACTTGTTCCAGGGACAGACCGCGAGGCAGTCGTCGCAGCCGAAAATCCGGTTGCCGATCTTTTCGCGGAAGGCGTGCGGGATCGGGCCGTGATGCTCGATGGTGAGATAGGCGATGCAGCGGCGCGCATCGAGCCGGTAGGGCGCCGGGAAGGCGTCGGTCGGGCAGATGTCGAGGCAGCGGCGGCAGGAGCCGCAATGGTCGGTCTCGGGTGTGTCGGACTCGAGGGCGGCGCGGGAAAAGATCGCGCCGAGCATCAGCCAGTTGCCGTGCTCGCGCGAGATCAGCACCGTGTGCTTGCCCTGCCAGCCGAGGCCGGCGGCCTGGGCGAGCGGCTTCTCCATGACGGGCGCGGTATCGACGAAGACCTTCACCGGCTCGCCGGAGCGGGCGGAGAGGAAGCCGCCCAGCTCCTTCAGCTTGCCCTTGATGACGTCGTGGTAGTCGCGCCTTTGCGCGTAGGCGGCGATGGCGGCGCGATCCTTCATCTGTACGAGTTCGAGGGGATCGCGCTGAGGGCCCGCATTCATGCCGAGCATGATGATGCTGCGGGTCTCGGCCCACAGGGCGGAGGGCGCGGCGCGCTGCTCGGCGCGCTCCTCCATCCAGTCCATGGTGCCGTGATGGCCCGCCGCGAGCCAGGCGGGCAGCCGCTCGCGCAGGTCCGGCACCGCGTGGGGCTGCGTGACGCGGAATGCCTCGAAGCCGAGATGGCGCGCGCGCGCCTCGACGGTCTCGCGCAGAGCCCGGCCCGTGAGGACGGCCTTCTCGGGTTTCAGAAATCCAGATCCGCGTAGTGAGCGGCCGGCGGCATCCCCGGCGCCCGGTCGGCCAGGAGCGCGCGGAAGGACGGGCGGGACTTCACCCGCGCGTACCAGTCCTTCGCCATCTCGTCCTCGTCCCATGGCACGTCGCCGAGATAGTCCACGCAGGAAAGATGGGCGGCCGCCGCGAGATCGGCATAGGTCAGGTCGTCGCCCGCGAGCCAGCGGCGCTGCCCGATCAGGTAACCGACATATTGGAGGTGATAGCGCACGTTGGTGCGGGCCGCACGAATGGCGTTCATGTCCGGAGGGCCGCCCCCGGCGGCCGATGACATGAAGCGCTTGTCGATCTTCTCAGTGACCAGATACTCGGTCACCTCGTTGTTGAACTTGACCAGGAACCAATCGAGCAGGCGCCGTACCTCCACCCGCGCCGTGGTGGTGTCGGGCAGAAGCCGCCGCCCGGCGAGGCCGAGCCCCCGCGTCTCGTCGAGATATTCCGCGATCACGCCCGCACCGGGGATCGCGAGCCCGGTCTGCTCCACCAGCACCGGCGTGGTGCCCGCCGGATTGACGATGAGGAAGTCGCGGCGGCGCTCCCAGGCCCGCTCCTCAATGAGGGTCGGCTCCATGCCCATCTCGGCCAGGACGAGGCGGATGAAGCGCGAGTTCGGGCAGAACGGAGAGTGATAGAGCGTCGCCATCGAGGCCGTGGTTCAGCGTAAAAGAAGGCAGAGCCCTGGGCAGACCGTGTCGCACCGGCGAAATTGGGGCGACGCGCCAGGATTATTTCTCCATCGTTGCCACCTCATTAACAAACGCGCCGCAACCCGGTAACCGCCCGTCAACCCTGCCGCCGCAAAGCTGCCGCATCGCCGTCGTCTGCCGCGCCTTGGCATGTGCCGGGACATCGGCGTGGGGAACAGCAGGCTTATGGATCTCGTCCTGATCGCGAAGGCGCTCGTGCTCGCCGTGGTGGAGGGCGCCACCGAGTTCATCCCGGTCTCCTCAACCGGGCATCAGCTCCTCATCGGCCACTTCATCGGTTTCCACTCGCCCAACAACACCTTCGAGGTGCTGATCCAGCTCGGCGCGATCCTGGCGATCCTGTTCGTCTATTTCGGCAGGCTGTGGGGCATCGCCACCGCGCTGCCGAACGATCCGCGGGCGCGCCGCTTCGTGCTCGCCGTGCTGATCGCCTTCCTGCCCGCGGCGATCGTCGGCGGCCTCTTCTCGAAGTACATCAAGTTCTACTTGTTCAATCCGTGGATCGTCTGCGCCACGCTGGTGGCCGGCGGCCTCGTGCTCCTTGTCATCGATGACATGGTCGGCGAGCCGAAATCCGCGCCCGGCGATGGTCCGACGGAGCATCCGCGCAAGACCGACGTGTTCGAGTTCAGCCTGCCGATGGCCCTCAAGATCGGCCTGTTCCAATGCGTCGCGATGATCCCCGGCGTGTCGCGCTCCGGCGCCACGATCGTCGGCGCGATGCTGATGGGGGCGAGCAAGCGCTCGGCCACCGAGTTCTCGTTCTATCTCGCCATGCCGACGATGGCCGGCGCCTTCGCCAAGGATCTGCTCGACAACTACAAGAACCTCTCGTCCAACGACGCGCTGCTGATCGTCATCGGATTCGTCGCCGCCTTCGTCTCGGCCTTGATCGTCGTGCGCACGGTGCTCGACTACGTCTCCCGCCACGGCTTCTGGCTGTTCGCGTGGTGGCGCATCATCGTCGGCTCGCTGGGCTTCGCCGGACTGATTCTTTTTGGCTGAGCCTTCAGGATTTTGAACGAGGCGGGCGCGGCGACCCGGACTAAAGTCGGTTGTCGTTTGCCCGCACCTTGTGCGAGGGCTTGCGGCCAAGTCGCCGCTCTCTCAAGAAGCGGTCGGGAAACGCCCAATCGTCAAGGTCTCGCCCAAGATGGAAGATCGTCCGCTCGCCCAGCTGTTTGAGCCCGCGACCCGCGAGCGCTGGCGCGGCGCCGTCGAGGCCGCGCTGAAAGGGGCCGACTTCGAGAAGCGCCTCGTCTCGAAGACCGCCGACGGCCTGCGTATCGAGCCGCTCTGTGAGCCGGCCGCGGCGGTGACGCAGCCGGTGCGGGCGCCCGGTCCCTGGCGGCTGGCGCAGCGCATCGACCACCCCGATGCGGAGAAGGCAGCGGCGCAGGCGCTCACCGACCTTGAAGGCGGCGCGGACGCGCTGGTCCTCGTCCACCGCGCCGCCGCCGCTGCCCGCGGCTTCGGCCTCGACCTCTCCTCGGTTGACGCGCTCGACGCGACGCTGAAGGGTGTGATGCTGCCGCTCATCGCCCTACGGCTCGACGCGGGCTCGGCCGGCTTCGAGACGGCGGCCCTGCTCAAGCAATTGATCGAGCGCCGCGGCGACGACCCCTCCGCCCTCGACCTCGATCTCGGTCTCGACCCGCTCGGCACCCGCGCCGCCACCGGCCGGCTCGAACAGGGTTGGGAGGCGCGCCTCTGCGAGACCGTCACCGCCTTCACCGGCACGCGCGGGCGCGTGGCGCTCGCCGACGCGCGGCCCTATCACGAGGCGGGGGCGAGCGAGGCGCAGGAACTGGCTGCCGTGCTCGCGACGGCGGTCGCCTACCTTCGGGTGCTGGAGGCCGGCGGCCACGATCTGGAGCGCGCGCGCGACGCCATCGCGGTTCTCTTGGTGGCGGATGCCGATGAGTTCCTGACCATCGCCAAGTTCCGGGCGATCCGGCGGCTCTGGGCCCGGGTCGAGCAGGCCTGCGGTCTTGAGCCGAAGCCTCTGCGGGTCCTGGCCGAGACGGCGTGGCGGATGATGACCCGCCGCGACCCATTCGTGAACATCCTGCGCACGGCCATGGCCTCGGCCTCGGCAGGCCTCGGCGGGGCCGATTCGGTTACCGCGCTGCCCTACACGCAGGCGCTCGGCCTGCCCGACGCCTTCGCCCGGCGCGTGGTGCGCAACAGCCAGATCGTGCTGATCGAGGAATCGAACCTCGCCAAGGTCTCCGATCCGGCGGCCGGCGCGGGCGGCTTCGAGGCGCTCACCGCCGAACTGACCGCGAAGGCTTGGGGCCTCTTCCAAGAGATCGAGCGCGAGGGCGGAATCGTGGGAAGCCTCGAATCCGGTGCCCTCGCGGGTCGGATCGCGGCGGTGGCGCAGGCGCGGGCGAAGGCGGTGGCGACCCGCAAGGAGCCACTGACCGGTGCCAGCGAATTCCCCTTCCTCGCGGAGAAGCCGGTGGCGGTGCTCGATGTGGCGCCGAACTTGGCCGCACCTTTCGAAGGAGCCTTGCCGTCCCGGCGCCTCGCCGAGCCCTACGAGGCGTTGCGCGACGCCTCCGACGCGACCCTGACGCGGACCGGCAAGCGCCCGGCGGTCTTCCTGGCCAATCTCGGTCCCGTGGCAGTCCACAATGCCCGCTCGACCTTCGCCGCCAACGCCTTCGCCGCGGGTGGCATCGAAGCCATCGGCAATGACGGCTTTTCCGATCCCGGCGCTTTGGCCGACGCCTTCAAGGCATCGGGCGCACGGATCGCCTGCCTGTGCTCGTCCGATACCGTCTACCAGACCGAGGCCATGCCTGCGGCCGAGGCGCTGAAGGCGGCCGGTGCCGGCACGATCTATCTCGCCGGCAAGCCTGCCGAGGCGGACGCTCTGCGCCAAGCGGGCGTTCACGGCTATCTGTTCGCCGGTTGTGACCTGCTGGCGCTTCTGCGCGAGGCGGCCGAGCGGGCGGAGGGCTGACGCTCAAGGCGGGGTGAGCAACCTTGACACTGCGGAGCGCGAGACAATCTTCCGGCTGAAACGGGCCACCGCAGCCCCAGCCCACAGCCGGATTTCAGTCCCATGCGCCTGCCGATCTTTGCCGTCGCCACTGTTGCCGTTGCCGTGGTGGGCGTCGGGACAGCGGAGGCGGCCAAGCGTAAGGTCCAGGTGCCGAACCGCTTCGACGGCCGCTGGAGCATCGAGGTGGTCACCCTCGATGGCCCCTGTGATCGCGCCTACCGCTACGGTGTCCAGATTCAGCGGGGCGAGGCCGTCTACGGTGGCGGCGAGGTCGATATCAGCGGTCGTGTTGCGGCGAACGGTACCGTGCGCGGCACCATCTCTCGTGGCGGCAACGCAGCGCAGGTGTCCGGGCGGCTCTCCCCCAACGGTACCGGAGCCGGCCGATGGTCGACCCTCGGCGACGGCCCGATCAGCTGCAGCGGAAGCTGGAACGCGATGCGGCGCGGCTGATCCTGCCCCGCTTGTCACGCAAGTCACCCGGAACGGCTAGGGCATCCGCCGTGTGGCGGCAGGGCGACAAATCCGAGTTTGTTCCGCGAAGCGTCATAGTTGATCTGTTTTCGCCCTAGATCCGGCGCGATCTTCGGCGAACAGTACCGGCGTTCGACACCTGTTCGAGGCGCCCCATGATAGCCGTGATGAAAGCTTTGCCGTTCGTCGGTCTCGCCTTCGTCCTGCTCAGTCCCGTCGCCGAGGCGCGCCCGGCTCGGCAGCATGTTCCCGGCTCAGAGCACGCGGTGTTGGCGCCGCTCGAAGAGGCGGCAACGGCCTGCTTTGCCGAAACGGTGACGTCCAATCCCAAGGCCATGCGGCTGGCGCGGGACGGGCGCTGGTACGAGGCCGCCAGCGTGACGGGCTTTCTGTGCCGCCCGGAGGTCGATCGCATGGCGGTGGCTCACGATCGCATTTATGGCCGCGGCACCGGCGCCCGTTACTTCAAAGGCGCCTACGCCCGCCACTTGGACAAGCAACTCGCCGCCCGCCTCCAGCCGCTGCTGGAGCCGAAGGCCGTCGCGAGCGCCGAGCCGCCGGCCGAGAAGGCTGTCCTCGGCGATGGCGCCACGGAAACCGCGCCCGGGAGCACGGATCACTGAGCGGCTAGGGCGGGATCCGGTTACCGGATCCGCCGCCAAGTCTGGCGCTTGCACAAAACACTGAGCACGCAGCCTGCGACTTCGACCGTATCGGGACCCTTCGGGGTCAGGCTGCCAGCGTAGGTCTTGCCGTCGTTCGGGTTGTAGAGGCTGCCCTCGAAAGCTGCGCCGCTCGGCGTGCCGGCCTGCATGATCTGCACGCCGACGAGCTTGCGCGTGCGAAGTGCCGGATCGGGGTTCTGCGCATCGACACCCGAGCCGGCCGTGGCCGCAATCGTCCCGCAATAGCCACTGCCGCAACGGGCGATGCGCACCGTCGAACCCGCCGTCTCGGTCTGCCACAGACCGGACAAGTCCGCGCCCTTCTGCGCCTGGGTGCTTCCGCCGGATGCCACGAGGAGCAGCCCGAAGGCCGCCATGCGCATCATGGAACGGCGCCGCCGGTTGGCACGAGGCATCGTCATTTAGGCTTTCCTCCTCGCCGGCCGTGACCGCCAGCTGGCCTCAGCGGTAGTCATGCGGCCACGGTTTCGCAAGAAGCGGAGCGGGAGCGTACGACGGTGCAGCCTTGACTTCGCCGCCTTCGCGCGGCCTACGCCCTGAACGAGCCGGCACGGACGAGTCAGGAGCGGCGGATGCAGGTGATCGAAACCGAGATCGCGGCGGTCAAGCGGGTGATCCCGAAACGCCACGGCGACGACCGCGGCTGGTTCTCGGAGGTCTACCGCGCTGATCTGCTGGCCGAGCATGGCATCGCCAACGCCTTCGTACAGGACAATCAGTCGTTCTCCGCACCCGCCGGCACGGTCCGGGGTCTGCACTTCCAGGTGGCCCCCAACGCTCAGGCCAAGCTGATCCGGGTTCTGTCCGGCGCCATCCTCGACGTCGCCGTCGATCTCCGCTCCGACTCCCCGACCTACGGCCGCTACGTCGCCGTGCGGCTCGACGCGGCGGGGGGTGAGCAGCTCTTCGTGCCCGCGGGCTTCGCCCACGGCTTCTGCACCCTGGAGCCGAACACCATGGTCGCCTACAAGGTAGACGCCTATTACAGCCCGGCCGATGATCGGAACCTGCGCTGGAACGATCCGGCGATCGGCGTCGAGTGGCCAGTCGCGGAATCCGACGCGATCCTGTCGGGTAAGGACAAGGCCGCGCCGTTCCTGGCCGATCTCGGGCGGGTCTTCTGATCTGACATATTGGATGCGGCAACCGGACGGATCGGTATCGATCTGAGGTTGGTCAGGCTATAGCGGGGTGTGACCCTTGGTTGCCTCGTGCGAATGAAGCGACGGAGTTGGGATCGATGCGCATTCTGGTGACGGGTGGCTGCGGCTTCATCGGCTCGGCGCTCGTGCTGCATCTGGTGCAGGATCTCGGTCACGAGGTGCTGACCCTCGACGCCCTGACCTATGCCGCCAACCCGATCTCCCTCGATCCGCTCAAGGGCGATCCCCGGCACCGCCTGGAACAGGCCGACATCTGCGATCCGGCCCGCGTCCACGCCCTCTACGCCGACTTCAAGCCCGACGCAGTGATGCATCTGGCCGCCGAGAGCCATGTCGATCGCTCGATCACCGATCCGGGTGCGTTCGTGCGCACCAACGTCATCGGCACCCAGGTGATGCTCGACGGCGCCCGCACCCACTGGGAAAGCCTCGACGGTGAGGCGAAGGCGACGTTCCGCTTCCTCCACGTCTCGACCGACGAAGTCTACGGCTCCCTGCCGCCGGATGCCTTCTTCACCGAGGAGAGCCGCTACGATCCGCGCTCGCCCTACTCGGCCTCGAAGGCGGCCTCCGACCACCTCGCGCGCTCTTGGCACGAGACCTACGGCCTGCCGGTGCTGGTGACGAACTGCTCGAACAATTACGGCCCGCGCCACTTCCCGGAGAAATTGATCCCGCTGATGATCCTGGCCGCGCTCGAGGGCAAGCCGCTGCCGGTCTACGGCGACGGCCTGAACGAGCG
>NZ_JACHWM010000013.1 GCF_014191355.1 Methylobacterium sp. R2-1 | reverse complement strand
CCAACGGCGCTGTCGGAAGGCCGGATACGTTTATGCAGACTGCACAGACCAGCGGATCCGAGCCACTTGCGGACGGGGCGGGCCATACGTTTTTGCGGGTAATGCCGTGCCGAGCGAAGAAGCGGGAGAGGCTGCTCGTGCTGGTCTGCACGCCGTGCTCGGCCAGGGCGTCGCGCAACTCGTCGAGGCAAGATCGCCGGCCGCGCCTCGTAAGTCGTCAGGATCAACTCGGCCTGCGCCTCGATCAGGTGCGAGGTGTGATCGCCCCCAGACGGCTTGGGTGCGAGTTGCTCTTCCTCGCAGAACTGCTCCGACCAGCGACTGGCACTGGACACGCAGACACCGAACCGGGCTGCCGCCAGATCTCAGGGCGCAGCGGCTAAGTAGGCCGTATCGAGAATTATGCTAACGGATTATCGCAAAACAGTGCCTACCGGATCTGCATGTTGGTCAGGATCTGGTCGTCGCGGCGATCGACTGTATAAACCACCGTGTAGGATTGCGCGTTCGTGGCGATGATCTGTGCGGCGCACGTGCGCAGGTCACCTGAAGCACCGAGCTCGCGCGCGTTCGTCACGCCGCTCGACGCAATGCCCGCAGCCTTCACCGTATCAAGTCCGTCGAAGAGCTGCCGCACCTGCCGGATCTGGTATCGGCTATCGCAGGCCGGGACGCCCGTGCCGAGGTACGTCTCGCCGTTGAGTAACGAGCCCGCTTCGCCGCCAACAACCAACGAGGCCGCGAATGAGGCAAGCCATGCCCAGACGTAGTACCGCGGCCCTCTCAGAGCACGGGCGCGCTGGTAGAGATAGACTGGAACCAGCCAGACCCAGGCGCCGAGTCGGATCGAACGGTCGCTGACCCCGCTGCGGAGGACCCTTCGCTCATCGAGAACGCTGACGGCGAGGTTGACCAGGAAGATCGCCAGCGGCCAACCCCACAACGAGATGCTCGTCCTTCCCACCGCCTGCTCCAGGATCGCCGACCCGAGCGGGATTGCCACGAGCACCCAAACGAGCGAATCGTCCACCGCACCGGCGGGCAGCGGCGGCGGTTCGGTCGCCGCGGGAGCCAGTGCCGTGTCCCCAAGCGGCACGAAATCACGCCCGATGCCCGAGCTCCAGACCAGGGTGTCTCGGGTGATCGTGCCCGCGGCGAGAAGCTGGTGCATCTCAGCCTCCTCGACCGGCCCGGCCCGCGTACCAGTGCGTTCATAGTACCAATCAGCCACTCGGGTGGTCCCTTCTATCGCGGCGGGCAGCTCAGCAGCCCTGTTCGAGGATGATTTCGCGCAACTCGGTCGAGAGTTGGTTGTGCGGGATCGCTTCCAGCGGCTCGCAGCGGGCGGCCGAGGCCCGCATGCGCTCGGTCGAGGTGAACGCCTTACGAGCCGCCGCACAGGCCTCGCCTCGCATCCCGGCGGTCAACTTCAGTGCGATATCGGCCACCGAGATGCCGGCCTTCTGCAAGGCGCTGGTCTCCTCGCCGACAACACGGTCGGCCTCGCGGCATTCCGGCCGCTTCGCCCGTTCGGCGGCCTGCACCGAGGCTTGCCGCTCGGCTTCGAGTTGGTCGATTTCCCGGGTGAGCTTGCGCGACTGCTCTGCGGCAACGTAGCGGGCCTGTGCGTCGGCGTGAGCCTTGGCCAGCGTCGCATGTTGCTCACGGATCTGCCGGGCTTGGCGCTCGCGCTCGACCGCCACTTCCCGCTCGGCCACCTCGCGCCGGGCTGCAGCTTCGGCCTGGAGCGCGTCGGAGCGGGCGTGCGCGGCAGCGAGGTCAGCCTGCCGCTCGCGCTCCTGCTCCGCCCGGGCCTGCTGCTGACTGGCGAGCTCCCGCGCCCGCTCCTCGCGCTCGCGCGCCGCAAGCTCGGCCTGCTGTTGCCGCGCAACCTCGGCATGGGACGCGACCCTGGCGTTGATCGCTTCTTCTCGCGCTTGCAACTCGGCCGCGCGTGCCTGGGCCGCCTCGGTATTTGCGCGGTGACGCTCGGCCATCTCGGCCCGTTGCGCTTCGTAACGCTGCGTACCGGCATTCGGAACCGACGGGGCGGAGAGCGGCGCAGGCTCGCGCGCTCCCACCAGGACCTTGGCAAGCTGCGGCCAGCAGGCGGCAACTGTCGGACTGTCGAGGCGGGCCAGCGTGTCACGGCTTGCCGCATAGGCTGCCCCCGGCAGCTCCAGGCGGGCATAGGCATTCAGGTCACGGCTGACGAGTGCCAGGGCCGCGCGGGCATCGAAGCTCGTCACCTGTCCGGTTAGCTTGCGACCGACGCGCTCGGCAATCCGTGCCAGCGCCGGGCTCGCCAGCGGCGGCGGGCAGATCCCTGCCGCCTCGCCAGCCTCGACTTGAGTCGCTGCCGCAGGTCCATTCTGCGCCTGTGCAGGCCCGGCCGCACCGGACATGACGACACTGCCGAGAACGGCGGCGATGCTTTGGTGCGTCCTGGTTGGCATTCTTCCGGGAGCAGGCCGTGGTTCAGGTCGAAATGTGCGGTTCCGTCCTAGAATCCCCCTCATCGTGCTCGCGCCTTTCGTCATCGGCCTCATCCGGCCTTGGATAATTTGGGACTGTCAGTCCGTCGATTGTCAAGCCGCGGATCGGGCCTGCTCGCGCGATGGATGCGCGGGCGATCATCGGCTGGAACCTGCGGCGGCTGCGGGTCGAACGCGATCTGTCGCAAGAGCGTCTTGCCCTCGCGGCCGGCATCGACCGGGCCTATGTCGGGCGGGTCGAGCGCGGCTCGGAGAACGTGACCATCTCGACGCTCGAAGCGATGGCAGAAGTGTTGGCCGTGCCCATCGCCGTCCTGCTCACCGCGCCTGAACCGGGAGCTCCTCGGCCCAAGCCGCTGCGGTCGGGCCGTAGGGCCAAGCGCGAGCCACCGCCGCCATGAGGTGCGAGCGCCGCGTGTGATCCCGGCGCTCATATTTCAAGGTGCGGGGTCACCCGCACCAAGAGGTTCCAGGCAGCGACGACCACCTTCTGCGTCTCGTGATCGAGGACAGACGACCGCAGTTCGCGCACGATCAGCACGTTGAGGAGCATCGACGCGAGGTCGGGCGCGGCGGCCATCAGCCGAGCGTCGGCGAGCCTCTGGATGCCGACCGCGAGATGCAGCGGGCACTCGCCCGACGTGAACGGCCGATCCTGGCGGACGAGGTACGGAAAGCTGCCCGGTCGATCCTTGGCCGCCGGCTCGATACCGAGCAGGCGAACTTTGGCGGGTGCGTCCGCTTCGGCCTCGCGACGCACGAGCCAAGGGCCGGGCGTTGGCATCTGCGCGGCGGTGAGCTGGCGCCCACCCACGGTTAGTACTCCTCGGCGAGCATGACGGTCAGCACCCGCACGGTGACCGCCGAGTCAGTCGGATCGGGCGAGGCGACGGTGAGCGCCCGGTCATATGCGTCGATCTTCCAGAGGCAGCGAGCCTTACCGACCTGAACCTCGCCGAAGTCGTGCTCGCCGTGGGGGTCGTTGTCGGCGTCGAAGCACTCAAATCCTCGCACCGCCGCCAAGAGCGCAGTGCGACAGGGCTCAGGTACAGCCGCGATGCCGGCGGTTAGCACGACCCGCCCGGCGGAGAAGCTCCGGCGGAAGGCATCATTCAGGTCGCGCGCTCGGTGCAGATACTTGGTGGCGGACGAGGCGGCCACGCTCCTAGCCCAACCCCTCGCGCGAGCCGGGCGGCATCAGTGCTAGGTCCCTGCGTGCCCGCGTAAATTCGCCGTCATCGGGGAAGTCGCGCCAGCGGAGCACGAACGAATCGTTGGCCTTGGTGTAGAGCACTACGGCCTCCCACCAGCCCTCCATTGGCCCCTGGCAGGCGAGCACAGTGCTGCCGATGCCGATAGCAGACCAGTCACTCGGCGCCTTGGGCGCACCGCCAGGGGCATCCGGGCTGCCCTTGCCGCCCGAGCTTGCGCCGGCGGGCGGAGGGGCGCCAGCGGCCTTGCCTGCGGCCCTGACAGGCGTTGGCGTATCAGGTAGGCCGGCGGCGGCGAGCATGTCAGCGAAGGCTTTGGCTGAGCAGAAGGGTACGAACGCCTTCCCGCTGGCGAAGAGGCGCCCCCTGGGCAAGTCGTCGGCAAGCGAGCGAAGTGCCTCCGTGACCATTAGGGTACGCAAGCCCATCAGCTCGGCGGCACGGCTGGCGGCCTCGGCATCGTCGGCGGTGAAGGAACTCGCGTGCGGGCGGCTACGCTCGTCGCGGCCTATCAGGATCAAGCTGGGGGCGACCAGCGGTGCCTTCTCTTGTGCCGTATTGGCCGCCATGGGCGGCGGGGCGCTGCCGGAGTTGATGGCGATGGACGGCACGGCAAGGGGGGCGAGCGGGAGGGGCTCTGGGGTCATCAAGGGGCTCCAGAAACGACGAAGGCGGCCCGAAAGCCGCCTTGCATAAGGGTGAATGCTGTTTGCCGACGCTGCATCGGCCGCGGTCGGTAAGGTGGTTCATGGTGGTGCCGAAGTAGCATCATCGTAGGCATCCGAGGCGTCGCGAACGAGGGCGACACGCATCATTTTATAAGATAAAAGTCTTATTTGTCAAGTTTAGGCTGCGGCAATGGGCGGTCGGGTCTTTAAGCCGTGTATTTCAATAGCAAGTTTTCCAGTCGAATGAAGATGTATCGCAATGCCCTGCAATCCCAAAGAGCAAACTAGCAGGGCAGTTCAGATTGCTCGACTGGTCACCGAGCTGCAGGGGCAGCGCATGCGCCGTCCCCGTGCATTGGCGCAACGCGAGGGTTCGCTCAGGTAGCACCGCTATCGAGGTCGGAGAGGCCGTTCGGCAAATAAAGGCAAAACGAGCGGACCCGCGTGCCGTTCGGCCACAGCGGCTGCTTCTCCGCCCATTCAAGCGAACGCTTGTGGGTCCGACCACCACGAGGATCGAGGAAGCCTTCGTCGTCGAGCCATTCCAGCACTCGCCGGGCCCGCAATGGGGTGGCAAACCACTTTACGAAGACCTGAGCGCGAAACACATACTCCCTGCCTTTGGTTCTGCCGTCACCCTTCGATCGATGAAAACCATCGGCATCCTGGATCAAGCGCAGTCTGCTGGGAGGACAGTCATCCAGATCAACGACGGCCCCGCTCGCCAACCGCTCTGCCAGCGCCGCAAGATCGACCCGCAGTTCACCCCGTGGATCAGGCAGTTCGGAGAGAGCAGCGAGGCATCCCCGCTTGATAGCTTGAGCCGCCGCCTTCTCGTCGAACGGGAGCACCCTTGCATCGATCCCGGAAAGCACCCCCGCGTAGAGACCCCCAAACTTCGCCACGACATCGCGTGCGACTGGCGCCATCTCAGGCTTTCCGACGGCCTTCTCGAACTCCGCGACCCGTGATCGAGCTTGTTCCGTCCGGGCTTCGACATCCTCGATAAGCCAATCGATGTAGTCGCAGAACGCGAAGCCGCGTTGCGCGGGCAGTTCCTGCCGCAATCGCTGGAACTGCTCCTTCTCCCAGGCCGAAAGTGCGGCGCCGGCTAGGTCGGCCGGCGGGCGGTCGAAGATTGTACTGTGGCCGGCAACCAGAACCGGCAGGCCGATTAGCCGAGCCATCTCACCATCATCACGCGTCTCCCCGTTGCGGGCCGCCCAGGCGTCAGGCGAGATCTCCGAGGAGAACAGGCAGATCACCCGAAAGATACTCGCCACCCCGCTGCCGCCACCCGACCAAGAGGGATGACGAAGCTTGTCCTGACCGTTCATCAATCCGTAGGTTGCATCCCGCAAGGTGACGTAGATTTCCTTTTTGGGTCCTTGCGCCGTCCCGACCTCGTTGATGGGCAGCATGTGGTCGTTGAATCCGAGCGCTGCGGCCAGCAATCCCGGCTGTGAGGCGTTGAGGCTGGGGAGATCTTCCTCCCGGCCGAAACCAAGTGCCGAGGCGGCGACCAGTTGCGCGAAGGACTTCCCGATCCTGCTCGGACCAAACAACACCAGCGCGAAGCTCGGCCGGTTCAGTAACGCCAGGAGCGGTGCGGCGAAGACCGCCGCAAGCGCCACGGTCATCGCTGTGGAGTGCTGTGCTACGCGCACGAGATCACCCCAACCCTCCGTCGCACCTGCCGTCGTCAACTGCCCAGATGCCCCAACCAGCCGGCATTCAGGCGGGATGATCGAGCCCTCCACCGTCTCCGGCGCGACGAAGCGGTGTGAGACAAAGTTGGTATTGCCATCGCGCCAACCGGTGTTGGCGGCCCGACGCACAACCGGTGCATTGGTCGCGATGGCAGCAGTCAACTTAGTCCGGTCCTCCACGGCCGCCGTCGCGGCCCCCTTGCTGAGGAGGTAAGCGCGGACCGCGTTCGGCTGCTGGACCTCGCGTGGAACCTCGACCGTGATTGGCCGCCCCTCGATGCCAGGGGATTCGTATACGTCGTACCAAATCTGCTTGCCCTCATCATAGAGTTGATAGATTTTGCGCACACTTTCGGTCGTCATTTCTGATTTCCTATCGCGAGTGAATGACTGGGTTGCTTGAAAGCCCAAGCGGCAGCGCCCGCACGGGCTGCACGGGTTGCACGGGCTTTCAGTGCATGGGGTGGGGTGGTTAGGCTGGCGCTGCAGCGTCAGAACGGCGGTAGGCATGGTGGAGCAGGGGTGCAGTTGCCCAGTTGCCCAACACCCCTTTGACCCCGCTACGGACCGTCCCGAAGCCATCCCAGGCCCCCTAGATGCCTGCGGATGGCCTCTTCCTCGATCCCGTGGATCAGCAGTCTCCTGTTGAAGCCCAGCCGGTGTTCAAC
This sequence comes from Methylobacterium sp. R2-1, assembly GCF_014191355.1. Taxonomy (GTDB): domain Bacteria; phylum Pseudomonadota; class Alphaproteobacteria; order Rhizobiales; family Beijerinckiaceae; genus Methylobacterium. The sequence goes on along the minus strand of NZ_JACHWM010000013.1, from coordinate 213,206 downwards.
CAGGGCCAAGCGCACCGCTTGGTCGGGGCGTAAGGGTCGGTAGATCGTGTCCCGGTAAGGCCGGCGCGTCGGGTGATCCGTGACGAGCACCGTCACCCGCCGAAAGCGTTCCACCTTGAAGGGGTAGAGCTGCGCCGCGATCCGTTGGTCGAGGGGGTCGATGCGGACAGGGCCTCTCACCCACGGCGACGGTGGAAACCTGTCCTTCAGATCACGTTCCTGCGCGGCACCGACCCAGTCGCGCCCATAACCGTGGGAATGGACGCACCAGTGCGGTGGCAGCCTTCCCGTTGTGTCCTCGTTGAAGGTTGCTTCCAGGCTGATGAGCGCCGGTGGGAAACCAAGTTGCTCGAGGGCAGCGAGCGTCTCGGCCCCGACCCGTTCGAACACCTCAACCGACAACTCATCGGGGCCGACGCAGCCGATGTCAGGCACGAGGGTCAGCAGATGCGTTCGGTTACGGATCTCCCGGGCCGGGATACGAATGAAGTGCTCGCCGAGGTCGAAGGCCGCCCCTTGGAACACCAGCCCGCAGATCGGGCATGCTACACTGTGGCAGGGCGTTGCCGGTCCGCAGGTTTCGAGGTGGGCGGCGACCGCCGCCGCCCCCTCGGTTTCGCTTCGAAGCAGTTGGCCGATGAGTCGCTGCTGGGCCAACGATGCTTTCGCATGGGAGATGTTCGGCATGACACCGATCCGATGGATCGCCATGCCTCAGCCCTCCTTGCCTGCCGAGAGCAGCTTCGCTTCAAATTCTCTGATATCTTCGACGCGGAACCGAACGGCGCGGGGACCCACGCGGTAAGTTTTTGGCAGATAATCCTGGGCCAACCAGGAATACATCGTCGAATTGCTAATTGAATAGCGACGCTTGACCCATTGCGGTGTTACGAAGCCGGAAGCTGGAAGTTCGGGGTGGTAGTTCACGGGACCTCCTCGGATAAAAAGGGAGGTCGCTCATCTATCATCACCTTCGGCTGCCGCGAGCGAAGTCGCAGTCAGAATGACGGGCTGCCAATGCCGCCCGATTTTGACCTGAGCTTGGCCGTTTGCGGATGGGAAGACGAAATCGTCATGCCCCCCAACCGTCGAGGAGTTCGTAAGCGTGATCAACGAGCGCCTGCCCGGCGTGATTTACTCGCCGCCGCTCGCTTTTTCGCTACACTTTTGAGTCTCGTCCTTATATCGGAGAACTCTGCCGTTGGATCGATTGCCTTAATTACGAATTGCACAAACAAAGCATCTGTACGAACGAATGATTCTGAGCCGAGACGATCAACCATGGACAACCGTGTCTCGCACTCCTCCCAATTCCGTCGGAATGGCTTACCCCTTATCGTTTCCCAATAATTCCATAGGGGCTCAGCCAAGCTAACAACGCCACGGGTACCGGTTTTTTTGTTTTGTTGTTCGATCAATGCATTGCAGATGCGAATTAGGGAACTGCTCATCTCGTGCGCGATAGCCAAACGGTCCTCTCCGGGAGCGGCTTCACCATAGCTGCGAGCCAAAGACATACGCAGCGCCGCCTTCATCGGCGATGATAAATCTTGGATCGATTTATCGAACCGCACTACCCTTTCCCTAAATTGCCGAGCCTGTATCTTTAGATCGGAAAACTTAACTCTGGTGTCGCAATCATTGTCTGCCCAATATTTTCTGATGGGCTCCCGCAAGGCTGCATGGGCTACGGCTTCGTCGAATGGCTGAGTCAACTTGCTTTCGCTGTCGGGCAGGCTCGCAATGTATTCCGCAATCGCACCCATCGCGCGACTGATGCTGCCGGGAACGCGCTCATCATCAATCCAACCCGGACCGAGCCTGGGGTGGAGATCCGTGTGCTGTTGTCGGGGCGTCAGCGGGGCGGTCATCTGCACTCAGAGTGTGATCGAGGTATGCCGACCATTCCTCCATCAACTCCCTACGCTTGGCCAGTAGGTCGCCACGCCGGTAGGCTGCTTCGACCCGGTTCTCGACCGCATGCGCCAGCGCCATCTCCGCAACCTCACGCGGCAGATTCGTCGTTTCCGCTGCCCAGTCGCGGAATGACGAGCGGAAGCCATGGGCGGTGATCGGCACGCTCATCCGTCGTAGCGCCATCAGGAACACCATGTTCGAGAGCGGCTTTTCACCCGACCGCCCTGGGAAGACGAGCGCGCTGCCGCCCCCCAGGGTCTTTGCCCGAGCCAGCACTTCACCTGCCCGTGAGCTCAACGGTACGCGGTGTTCGCGCCCGGCCTTCATGCGCGCTGCCGGCACCGTCCACAACGCTTCGGCTTCATCGATCTCGCTCCAACGGGCATCAAGCACCTCGCCTGTGCGCGCCGCCGTCAGAATGAGGAACTCGAAGGCGAGGCGTCCGATCTCGCCCGGGCCGGATATGCCTCGTAGCCGTGCGACGAAGGCGGGGACCTCGGCGTACGGCAGCGCCGCGTGGTGCTCGTCTCGCTCCCCCTGCTTGGGCAGGCCCTTCGCTACACCCTCAACCGGGTTGTCGCCGCTGCGATGCCCGGCCGCCTTCGCCCAGTCGAGCACCGTCCCGATCCGCTGGCGCACGCGCCGCGCGGTCTCCGGCTTCGTCAGCCAGATCGGCGACAGAGCGCGTAGCACGTCGGGGGTCTCGATTTGGTCGATCCGCTTCGCGCCGAGGTGTGGGTTGGCGTAAGTGCGGAGCGTGGTGATCCATTGCGCAGCGTGCTTCGGGTTCCTCCACGTCGCCCTGTGCTCGGCATGCACGGTCTCAGCCGCCTCGGCGAAGGTTGGGATCGTTACCTGCGCCCGGCGCCGCTCGGCCAGTGGGTCACCGCCATCGCGGGCAATTTTGCGGTAGGCGAGCGCCTTCTCGCGGGCCTCGGCCAACGGCACGAGACTGAGCCCACCAAGCCCGATGTCACGCCTCCGCCCTTGCACCACCGTGCGCAGGAGCCAGCGCTTCGACCCGGAGGGCTCGACAACGAGGTAGAGGCCGTTACCGTCAGCATACCGGCCCGGCTCTTTGAGACTGCGCACCTGCACCGCTGTTAGCGCTTTCTCGGGGTGCCGCCCCTTGCCACCCATGGCATGATCCTTCGAACTCGCCTAACCCACATTATGCCCCACAACGAATGTGGGCTGCAAACGGATTGTAGCGGATCTCGCTGGACGATCCTGTCGCCTAGCGTGGGGTCGTATATCGCTATTTTCGCTACGGTTTTCGGCTGCTGTCGGCCCTTTCTGCATCTTCCTGGACATTCGACGAGGGCGGCCACCCCTTCCGCCAGAATTCCTTGTTTTTGTTAATGAGTTTCTTTCTCTCGGCGCCTTACCCCACCATCCACGCCACCAGCGTGAGATCGCAGGCTTGAGATGGCGGACTGAGCCACGCCGTCGGCGAACTCTTCGAGGCCAAGGTCGTCACCCATGACGATGTGAACGTGCTGGTCGATGCCGTGCTCGACGGCCGGATGGAGGAGCAGGCGGAACTCGCCGAGGGCTACACGCTCGACGTGGCAGCCGCCGTGAAGGCAAGCGCCTTCGCCACCGCTGTTCTGCGCGACAAGACGAGCACGAATGGCGCTAGGTGCAACGCCGTCCGCAGCGCGATCCTGCGAGCGCGGGCGCAGACGGCGTGATGACGACTGGGCGGCAAGCCTGGAGCAACCTGGCACCCCTATGCCGTCGGCCCCGCCATCAACCGGCAGCCGTGATGCTCCTTCCCGAATTCGCGTCCGATCCGTTTCCGTCCCAAGCAGCCGAGTGGCGCACAGCCTTCGGCGTTCATCCGGAGCACGTCACGTTGCGAGTGGACTGGTGCGAAGTGATGATCACAGGCGGCCACAAGCCTGCGCGCCTCGCGCCATAGAAAATGCTCGGCGGGCAACTCCAGCACCTTGCCCGCGATCGTCTGGCCTTTGATCGGTGCGCAGATGAGCGTCCGGAGATCGAGCGGCTCCAAGTCCACGGCACCGCTGATCGCGATCCTCTCGTCGGCCTCTTCGATGTGCAGACGCACCACCTCGCGCGACGGCGGATCGTCGGGCAGGGCCAGGAGCAGGTAGGGATGGGTTGGAACGCCCATGCTCCCCGCCATCGTCAGGCCGCCTGCAGACTCTCGGCAAAATCGTCCGGCACCTCGCCGTACTGGCCGAGGATCGTCGCGCCCTCCAACTCGCCGGCCTCGTCGTCGGTGACGATCTGGAGGGCGGCCGTTCCAGGCATGCGTGCTGCCATCGCCTCGGCCCGCTTCAGCGCACCGCTGCTCGTCGGCGAAACCTGCCGATCGCCCAGGCACAGGCGCTTCCGCTTCAGTACGATGGCCTGCACGGGGTAGGTCGTCTTCATGGCCATGGTGCTCTCCTCAGGCTGCCAGCGCAGTGAGGGCGTCGAACTCGTTCGCGACTTCGGCGAAGCTGAACGTCATCACGTGCTGACCGTAGGCGTCGTGCACGTCGACGATCCAAGCGGACCAGTCGACCGGAGCGGCGCAGCCCTGCATCAGCTCGGCCGCAACACTCACGCAAACTGGGCGCAGATACTCCTCGGCCACGGCTCTCCCCTGCAGGTCGAAGACGACGTCGAGGCCGTCCGTGCAGTGGAAGTGGCAGCGCTCCTGCGACATTATCATCACCCCTCCGTCCCCGTGAACCACAGGCGCACACAGCCGTTTGCGCTTGGCGCGACGAGCCGATTGAACCGGCTGCGCGCCTGCTGTTCGTTCTGCATCTGTTCTAGAGCAGATGGGGCTCGGGTGAGGCTGCACACGGTCGCGGAGCTATCATCGGACGGATTTTTCCACAGTTCGTGTGCCGCTGATGGGGCCGTCGCTCTGCGCCGGCTTTCCCTCACCGGCTGACGACTTCGTTGAGAATGCCCTTGAGCTGCCGCGCTGGCTCGTACCGAACCCACCGGCCACCTTTCTCTGGCGCATCGCAGGCGACAGCATGCGCGATGCAGGCATCTTCGACGGCAATCTCGCCTGCGTCGATCGTAGCCTCAAGCCCACACACGGCAGTGTGATCGTGGCAGCCCGCTCGTTACTTCACGCCGTCTTCCAGGCGCTTGCAGCATCCCACTCGCACTGCTCGCTCAGAGCGCTGGCGAACACCGTGTCGAGCCGCAGTCGCTCGGCCTCGACGACCGGACCGTCCACGGCGACCGGCCGGCAGCGGCCGTTCCAGCCCGTAGGCACGAAGTCCGGATTGTGCAGAGCATGGTCGGAGGCTTCGACGAAGAAGGCGCGGTCGCCGCCATCGATGTAACTCTCCGCCGGCATGCCCTCGGCTAGCAGGATGTCGTGGGCGTCGAGTTCGATGTGCCAGTAGGTGACGCTGGCGCGGGGCTCGCGGGTGATCGAGGTGCCGTTGATCAGGCACATGACGGGCACGAGCACGCCGCCCTCGTAATCGGCATCCGCGCCGACCAGCACCGGGTGACCGGGCGAGAGGCTGAGGTCGCGCGCCGGCAGACCCTGGCCGAAGGCGCCCGCGCGAACGCGCACCGGCTGCTGGTGGAAGGGAAGGACCGCACCCGCGGCCATCATCTCGCGGTGGCCGATCCAGGTGATCGGACGCAAGGTGCCGGAGGCGGTCACTGCGATGTCGCCGACTTGGAGATCCTCGACGGCCACGTCGCTGCGGCTCGTGCGGATCCGCGTACCAGACACGAAGCAGAGAGCAGTTGAACCCGTCGTAAGTGTTACAACTGTACCGTTGGGATAGTTGTTATTTGAAAGCAGAGAGGTTTGACCACCGGAGAGGGCGAAGACATCGCCTTCATTTACAGTCCGCCCGAGATAGGTTGCTGGACCGCTTCCATCGCCGGTTCCGCTCGTGAGCTGCATGGTGTCCCTGCCGCTCGCTTCGAGGACGGCCGTGTTGTCACTGGCGCCATCTGAGATATCCGTGATGGTATAAGGGAAATTAAAGCCATCGGTGATGGTGTATTGTGCTGTCCCAGGTGTCTGTTGGATGACATAAAATCTGGATGTTGCAATCGACGGCGCCGGACCTGAAGACATCGACAAGCCTCTCTTAATTAAGAATGAGCGAAATATCGGGATGCAGCTTCGAGCGTACGTAATCGCTACAAGCGCTCAGCACTCACATTAATCGCACAAAGCCATGTTCGTCTGCGCTAAATCTGCCACATGGCATTTTGATTTGCACTGATTTCTCAAGAGGAATGCCTAGATATGGGCCGATGAAAATTTTAGCCTCAGGAGCACAGTCAAAAAATCGCAGAACTTGTCTTTCTGAATGGTTTTGAAATAATTCGTACCACGCTCTGATTTTGTTTATACATTTAAATTCTTGAGCTGGAACGCTCATTCTCTCGGTTGTGACTACCGAGGTTCGGCCGAGCAACGTTCATCCGTGCGGCGCTCTACCATGCTCCGAAGGCTTGGCCGATGGTGAAGACCGGGAGCCTCACGAGGACGCGGAATTCACCAGTTGCTGCGCGAAGTGCCGCCAGCGTGCCGACTCCGGCTTGTGCCACGGGCGTATGCTCCAGGCTGTAGGGCTTAGGCTCCCCGCCTCGTAGCGAACTCCGAGATCGGCACTCCGACCTGCGCACCGGCCACGTTCCGATCGCCGCTCACGTTGCCGAACAGGATCCGGTTTTGCTCGATGCCGACAGGCTGACCGGGGTGTGGGCTGAGTTCGATGTAGCCTTACGACCGCATGGCCGAGGTGCGGAAGCGGATCCTCGCAGCGGCGCAGGGCCTGAAACGAAAAACCCCGCCGCGGCTGAGCCGGGCGGGGTGAGTGCGCGCCATTGAACGGAAAGTCCGTGGGAGAGGAACGCCGGTCGGATGGCGCGGTTCAGGCTGGGTATGAAACCGCACGAAAAACCCCGCCGCGGCGGGCCGGGCGGGGTTGAAGAGGCGCCCGTTGGTGAGGACGGGCATGATGTCGACGGGTGGCTGCAGGCAGATGGTCCGAGCAGCGTTCAGGCAATGCCTCTGCCGCTCGGACTTGCCCGCGATCCTACACAGCGACCCAGGTGTCGGCCATGTTCCAACCGCAGTCCGCGCTAAGCAAGCCCGCGAACACGGCATCGAGCCGAAGCCGCTCGGCCTCGACGACCGGACCGTCCACGGCGACCGGCCGGCAACGCCCGTTCCAGCCCGGAACCACGAAGTCCGGGTTGTGCAGGGCATGATCGGACGCTTCCAAGAAGAAGGCCCGGTCGCCGCCGTCGATGTAGCTCTCTGCCGGCAGGCCTTCAGCGAGCAGGATGTCGTGGCTGTCGAGTTCGACGTGCCAGTAGGTGACGCTGGCGACCGGCTCACGGGTGACGGTGGTGCCGTTGATCAGGCACATCACGGGCACGAGCACGCCGCCCTCGTTGTCGGCATCCGCGCCGACCAGCACCGGGTGTCCGGGCGAGAGTAAGAGATCACGCGACGGCAGTCCGTGACCGGAAGCCCCAGCCCGGACGCGAACCGGCTGCTGGTTGAAGGCGAGCGAGCCGCTCTTGGCGGTGATTTCGCGATGCCCGATCCAGACGACGGGCCGCAGCGCACCGGCGGCGGTGACGGCGAGGTCGCCGGCCCTCAGGTCTTCGACGGCGATATCACCACGGGCCGTGCGGATCTTCGTTCCAGTCGTAAAGCAGACAGGAGTGAAATCACCAAGGTTGTTTTCGGAGAACGCCTCCGTTTCCCCCTCAACAACGGGTGTGTTCGAAACGAGGATGGCGAAGCCAGTTCCGTTGCCATTTTGCGAGAAAACAATTTGATTTGGGTTGTCTAAATTTGTTGCGTATGCCGTGAACTGATCACCACCGCCGCTGGCCGTGAAGGTAACAGGGTCTCCGACAGCGTTGACGGTGCCATTGAGGATGTACGGCTGCGGATTGTTGTCGTCGTTTTCGAAAACGTTACTCTGAACGCCATCATTGTCTTGAGACAAGAAATTAGTGTCGTAGGTCTGATTATTAAAAACGATCGGAAGTGCCATGGCTGCCTCCAGGGTGAATAGGCTCTATTTTCCTATATTTCCTAACGGCCCCGCAGATTGAACTGCGATGATATGTTCAGGGCCGCAATCATCGTGCGCATATAACATGAAGGCCATTCATGAGAGCTGTAAATCATACATGAGCGAATCAACATGATTTTGTTTTACGCCGTGCCATGAAGGCAACAAGTTTCCAAGATGTCATCATTTGTTAAAAAAAATGACGAGCTTGTCGATTCGCGCAGGGATCCTGAGGGACTCGCCTTGAATCTCGCTCGCTTGGGCAATGAATATTGCGATACCTCGAAATCGTGCTCGACATGACCTATTGATCAGTGGTGAGGAATGCTCGGCGATAATGGGTGCCGCGTCATCCCGGCACCCGTCCCCTACCAATCCTCAATGGAGGGAGGGCCGCATCCGCTCAGCGCCAGGCCGCTGTCCGGTCGGGTGGCGACAATTTCACCGACGACTATCACGGCCCCTCCGACGCACAGTTCCAAGGCACGATGCAGCTGCGCAGCGGCGTGTACCGTCCGCCTAGCTGCGAGGCGCATTCACCGCTCAGCAACTGTCATTGCAATACGCGAAAACTTCGCCACAGTCTAAGTTATTATCTGCATATACATAAGCCATCAAGGCACTCCATTTCGTCTATCTTCGCCGATGACGCAATGAATATCGTCTTTACAGCGATCGATACTTACGGTGACGTCTTGCCGTTCGTCGCAATAGGGCGTCGGCTGGCGCGACGGGGGCATGATGTGTTCCTGTATGCGCCCAAACCATTTCGGCAATCAGCTTCGCGAGCCGGCCTCGATTTCGATGCCATGTGCACGGAGGCGGAGTATGACGAGGCACTTAGCTCGCCCAACCTCTGGCATCCCCAGCGTGGCCTTGCCCCTCTATTCAAGATGATGGTCTCGGTGGCGGGCAGAACCATGCAATGGCTAGAGGAAAGATCTGCCGAGAAGGCTTGTATCGTCATCACTTCGCCAGTGCGTTCGGTGCATGTCTTGGTCAGGATCTGCACGGGATGCCCGTCATAACTGTTTATGAACCCCGTTCCTGATTGAGCGTCGCCATGCTGCGCCTTAGCTCCCCGGAATGCCGCTTCAGAGCTTGATGCCCTCGCGCCTGCGACATTGGCTCGGTCACGGCGCGGACCGCGTCCTGATCGATCCGATCAGTCTCCCACCTCTCAATGCACTGCGCGCCAACCTCGGCCTGCCACCGGTCAAGCGCCTAGGATACTGGTGGAACAGTCCGTTGCGGATGATCCTGATGTGTCCGCCCTGGTACGTGCCGCGGCAGCCGGATGGGCCGAGACAGGCGACCCAGGTGGGCTTCCCAATGGCCGACCACCTCGGCGATGTCGGCGAACTCGCGCCTACGCTCGACGCCTATCTCGACGCCGGGTCAGCGCGGCTGGTTTTCACCTACGGATCGGGGATGCGCCAGGGGGCGAAGTTCTTCAGGGTCGCCGTGGAAATTTGCAGGCGCATGCGCCTACGCGGTATCCTGCTCGCTCGCGAAGCGGAGCAGGTGCCGGCCTCGCTTCCTGCAAAAGTAATTCACGTCCGCTCCGCACCCCTCAGCCTGCTACTGCCTCGCTGCGCAGCCTTGGTCCATCATGGCGGCATCGGAACCGTCGCGCAGGCCCGAGCCGCGGGCATGCCGCAGATGGGGGCGCCGGTCGCATTCAGCCACTTCGATGACGCCCAGCGCCTGCCTCGACTAGACCTCGGAGCTGTGCTTGGGCCGCACGCCTTCCGACCGCGGCGCGCCTGCCGCGAGGTTGAGAAGATGCTCGCCTCTCCAGCTATGATCCAGGCTCGAACCGCCGCCCGGACTCGCATGGCAGCGCAGGATGGCGTTGCGTCAGCCTGCGATGAAATCAAGCGCGTAGCCGGAAGGCTGTGACTGCTCGCTGAGGCCGCGGCGGCAGGCTTCTAAGTCTAAGTTCCGGCGCCCAACCTCCACGCACGGCGCCCACACCATTGCCTCCGGCGTCTCACACGCACGAAAAAAGCCCCGAGGCCGAAGCCCCGGGGCAAATCACACAGCTGCCGCACTGTGCCGATGGCTGCCAGATGGCCTGCGGCCCGGCCCGCGGCTGCAACTTCGCCCGCCGCGGCTCCCGCCGCAACGAGCTTTCTGCTCAAGGTTACGGCTACTGTATTGCCTTCGACATAGCCTCACTGACCGACGCCTTTAGGTTCGCCTTGCAGTAGGCACGTACCTTGTTATCGAGATCCGCTGCGTGCGGGTCGGACTGCATCGCCGCTCTGTCGGCAGGACTCATGGCCGCCTGCATCTGAGCATCCGCTTTCAGGTAGTCAGCGCACGACATGTCGGCCTGTGCGGACACAGCGGCCGGCAGGAGCGTTAAGCCAAGAGCGAGGACAGCAAGGTAGATCTGAGTAACACGGCGTAATGGCATGAATTCCTCAATCCTCATAATTTCACATGATGTTGGCGCCCTTAGTGACACCAACGATTTGAGCATCAATTATCAGCCGAATGTGAAGTAGACACATCACCTGTGCACTTTGCTACTGGCCGAGCGGCTGTATGCTCTTCAGAATTCCATCCAGCTGTGCTGCATACTTCTTTTCAGCAGATGGCGAGCCCCAGTACGTCAAAAGGCCGATCTTTGTCGGAGATAGAACAGCGATGGTCAGGCTAACTTTTGCAACGCTGCCACTGTAGACGCCAGTCCAGTTGATATCGATCATGTCGATACCATTTACCTTGCCTTCACCGCGTTTCTCGGATGCAGGATCGATTTTGACACCGCTTTCAGCCAGGAACTTGACGCCGTCCAATACAACTCTATCGGTATTTTTGATGTTGTCGATTTCGAATGAAACGTAAATTCCTGTATCGGGCGAATTAGCTTGCACGCCCTTAGGGATTTCTTCGGGCTCCCAGGCATCAGGGAGCGAAATCGTTACGATCGGCTTGGCTTCGGGGAGTTCGAACGGCTTTGCGGCGGCTAAACTCGTCAATAATCCCAGCACGATAACGGCTGCAGCTGTAGATCGCAGAACTTTCAAGATACCCCCCATTGCAGAGCCTTATCCGGCCTGCACTTCCCTCCTCGCGGTTCGACTCGCAAGAGTCGAGTGGGAATTTATGCGTATGCCGTTCGGCTCAGCCGAGTTCACAGCGAGGCTCGCGTGTCGCGGCGATGGCCTGACGGGCAGTTTGATCTCCTTCGACGGCACACCGGCGTGAGCATCGGAGAAGCGATTCCGAAGGTCGCCAAGTCCGTTCGCGAGGTTCATCGTCCGCTAAGGATGGCCTTGATAAGCTCCTTTCGGTGCTGGTCGGGGGCGAGTTTCAGTTCTCGTGCAACCATCCCGTACAGCTTCGGCAAATCGTCTTAGTCGGCGTAGGTAACATCAAGATCGGTCAGGATGTGCTTACAGACTGGCTCAGGAAGCGTTCGCGCGACGGTCATCGCTCCCTCCGGATCTGCGGCTCGGCGTGCAAGGGCCTTCGGCCTCATGGCCCCGCTTGTAGGAAATGGTGAGCTCTTCCCGGATCAGGATGTCTGCCACGCTTCTGTCGAGCTCGAAGACGGACGCGAGGACGTGGTCGTAGCGGTCGATCCGGCCAAATCGCGCGATGCTGACGGGTCCTGTGAGGAGCTAGGTTCGCACCGCTCGCATGACCTCGGTCATCGCTGCGGCACGATCACGGATCTCCGCCGCCGATCGGCCCGGGTTGTAGAGGCTCGAGCCGAGGCCGAATCCGGCCGCACCGGCCGCCCAATAGGGCGCGATCTCGGCGGGGCCGATGCCGCCAACCGGCAGGATGGCGGTGCCCTCCGGCAGGACGGCCCGCATCGCCTTCAAAACGGCCGGACTGGCGGCCTCGGCCGGGAAGAGCTTCAGCCCGTCGGCACCGGCCGCCAGGGCCCGGAATGCCTCGCTCGGCGTGAGGATGCCGGGCAGGGCGATCAGGCCGGCGGCCTTGGCTGCTGCGATCGTCGCCGGATTGCAATCGGGCGACACCGCGAGGCGACCGCCGGCCTCGACGATTCGACTCACTTCGGCAGGATCGAGGACGGTTCCGGCGCCGATCAGCGCGCGATGTCCGAATCGCGCCGCCATGCGCCGGATGCTCTCGAAGGGATCCGGTGAGTTCAGCGGCACCTCGATGCAGCCGATCCCAGCCCCCACCAGGACTTCGGCGACCGCTTCGGCCTCGGACGGTCCGATCCCGCGCAGGATCGCGACGAGCGGCATCTCCGCCAGAACTTGGTCGAACGTCACGAGAGACCTCCTCTGCCGTCGGGCCCGCGCAGCGCGGCGATATCGCGACCGATCCGCCAGAGGCCGCGCGCGACTGCCGTCTCGCCATCCAGGATCTGCGCCGACGGGAAATCCGCCAGCGCCAGCGCCGCCGCGTAGCGCGTGCAGAGGGCTGGCGCTCCGATCAGAGTGGGCGGACCGTCGAGGAGGCCGCGCAGGGCGGCGACCTCGCCGCCGATCAGCAGGCCCGAAAGGAAGCTCTCGACCGCCTCCGGCTCCAGCGTGCCGAGCAGCACCTCGGCGCGGGCCGAGAACAGGACGCGCTCGATACCCCCGGCGGCCAGGGCACGCCGGGCGCCCACGGTGAAGGCGTCCGGCCGGTCGCAGGGCTCCCGCGTCGCGACCTGACCGATCGACGAGTGGTCGAGCAGCAGGGCGTAGAGCTCACCGGTCATCGCGGTCGCGAAGTCGGTGATCCTCCCCTCGGTCCGTCGCACCCACTTGCTGTGCGTGCCGGGTAGGACGACGGTGCCGGCAGTGAGCCCGGCCCCGAGGATCTGGGTTTCCTCCCCCCGCATCACGCCCGCGACGCCGTCGCTCCTGCGGGTGCTGACACCCGGCACCAGGAAACAGGGGCCGATTGCCGAGGGGATCGCGACCGCGGCGGCGGCGAGATGCGCGGGGTCGGCCGGACAGGGCAGGTAGGGGGCCTCGCGCCAGCCGCCGCGCCGGCCCGCCATGCCGGCCAGCACGATCGGAACGCGTCCGTCGGTCCAGCCCGTGAGGATCGCGGCCAGGGCCGGCTCGAAGGCGTCCGGACCGAGCATGGCGGCGCCGGGACCGCCGCAGCGGCGTTCCAGCACCGTCCCGTCCGGCCCGTACCGGTAGGCGCGCAGGTTCGAGGAGCCCCAATCGACGCCGATCATGCCCTCACCCCGCGAAGGCGCGCGGCGGCAGACCGGGAATGCCGGGATCGAGGACGAACAGCGCCCCGGCCGCCGGCTCGTGCTGGCAGCCCAGCGCGGCGGAGGTGACGTAGAGCCGGTCGAGATCGGGCCCGGCGAAGGCACAACTCGTGATGTTCGTGGCCGGCAGCGCGATCGATCGCAGAAGCGTCCCGTCCGGGCCGAACCGGCTGATCCGGCCCCCGCCCCAGTGGGCGATCCAAAGACAGCCCGCCGCATCAGTGGTCATCCCGTCGGGATAGCCCCACTCGTCCGGAAAGCGCAGGAAGGTCCGCTTGCGCGAGAGCGCCCCGTCCTCGCCGAGGTCGAAGGCGAAGACCGTCCGGGCCGCGCTGTCGGTGTGATAGAGGATCCGCCCGTCCAGGCTGAAGGTCGGGCCGTTGGCGACGCCGTAACCGCGGTCGTAGCAGTGCCAAGTCAGATCGGGATCGAGCCGATGCAGGGCGCCCGACACTGCCGCGTCGGTGCAGTGCTTGCTCCCGGCCCAGATTCGTCCGGCGAAGTCCACCTTGGCGTCGTTCAGCCGGTTGTCCGGATGCTCGGGTTCCGGATCGCCGAAAGGGTCCAGGCTGCCGGCCTCCGGATCGAAGAAGGCGAAGCCGCTCTTCAGGCCGACCACGAAGTCGGAGCGGCCCGCGCGCGGGATGACCCAGCCGATCGGCTCCGCGAAGACATGGCTGCCGGTCCGGCCGCTGGCGGGGTCGAGCCAGCGGATCGCCGGCGCCTCGATATCAACCCAGAGCAGTTGCCCCCGCTCCGGCAGCCAGACCGGTCCCTCGCCGAGCCGGTCCCGTTCCGGGCGGGCCACGATCTCCACCGGCACCGTTTCCGTCCGCATCGCCATCGCTCCGATCTCCTCTCCGCCCGAGTCGGGCGGCGTCACGACACGGCAGGCCGAACCGCGGGCGGAACGGCCGTGTCGGCGGCCGGCACCTTCGCCCGGCAGCCCCACAGGGCGTAGAAGAGGACGTAGAGCTCGCAGCCCGCGGTCAGCAGGAAGGAGTGCTGCATCATTGGCGATGCGCACGGCCTCGCCCTCGTCCGTGTAAGGGATGATCGCGAGGACCGAGCCGAAGATTTCCTCGCGGTCGGCGTCGATATCGATCTCGGTGCGCTGGGCACATCGCTGGCAGCGGTTCGGCCGCTCGATACGGGTTACATCACCATCATGTCGTCCAGCGGCATCACGGTGTCCCATCCGAACGCCAATGCGGCCGGCAAACGTTTGGATACGATCGATCCGACAGCAGCGCGTGCGGCGCGCCAATCCATCGGAGCGGGAACGCGGATGGTTGTCGCTGCCGCGGGCTCGGACGGTCAGATCTGGCACTACATCGCCTCGCCCATCCGGGCCAGTGAAACGGCCGATCGTTGGGCCATGGTCGTCGCAGTTCCGTCGGCGACGCTGTCGGCAGCCGCCGATCACGCGCGGACGATCCTGATCATCAGCGCCATCCTGTGCATCCTTGCGAGTTGCGGGGCTCTCGTGGTCCTCGTCCGGAGGCTCGTCGGAACGCCGGCACGCGCGCTCGCCTCGTCCATCAACGGTATGGCAAACGGCGATTACGGTGCGGCGGTCCCGGAGGCCAAGCGCCGGGACGAGCTCGGACTCGTGGGTCAGGCAGTCATCCGTCTGCGCGACAGTCTTCGTCGCTCCGTCGAGACCGAGGCCGAACAGAGGGCGCTGCGACTCAGGAGATCGCCGGCAACGTGAGCCACGCCGCAGCAGGCACCAGCGAGGTGATGGAAGGGATTGTCGGTGTGGCCGACGCGGCGGAGGCCACCGGTGCGGCAGCAAGCCAGGTGCTGAGTTCGGCCTCGGGCCTCTCGCAGCAATCCGAGATCCTCACGACGGGGGTCGGACGATTCCTTGCGGTCGTGCGGGCAGCGTGGCGAACCTGCCTCGAACCTTGCCGCGGCCCCTGACCCGGCTCGACCGAGGAGAACAGCTGGGCTGTCAGCGGACGGAGGGCGACGGGTTGCCCGGCCGCACGCGGCCGATCCGTTGATCATGAATGGGACCGCGCACCTGATCGCTTGCCGGTCCCGTCAGACCGAGCGAGTCGGTGACGTCCGGATCGACGAACCGCCGTCCTCGTGGATCAACACGGTGCAGACCGTCCACTTGCCTGTTCTTTCCGAAGGACGGCTGTGCATGGGCACCGCAGATAAAGAACAGGCTCAGCAACGCTGTTGCGGTCAAGACGGAAAATGTGGGTTTCACGGCCGCCAACTTGGTCTCCCAGGATTGTGGAACTCACAATCACGAACGCTCGGGAGTATGCGCTCAGTCCGCCGTTCCGCGGCCGGATGTGCTCGGTAGCCTCAGCAAGGTGCCCTTTCTCACGCCGCGCGTCGGGTGACACATGGCGTCGAGGCTCGCGCGACGGCCGGCGTCAGCGACCCGGCGGTACCGACTCCGAACACAGCGGAGCGGCCAAGATGGCCCGACGGGGATCCATTCGCCTTCCCCGAGCAGGACAGGCCCGGCTCACGGGATGAAGAGCTTTCCGAACATCCGGATGAGGTCGCGTTCTGCGCTCACGCCCGCCTTGCGATAGAGGCGCAGCTTGCAATTCTTGACAGTTCCCTTGCTGATCTCGAGGTGCTGGGCGATCTGGCCCGTGCTTCGGCCATTCATCGTCAGGCTGAGGATGTCCCGCTCGCGCCGCGTCAGCGTCGCGAGGATTTCGGCGGCACGATGTTGGTCGACCTCTTCCTCTTGGCGCGAGCCGCGCGGCTGCAGCATGAAGATCCGTCCGCCCGGCGCCAATGAGAAGCCGCGATCGAACGCGTCCGAGGTCAGGATATAGTCGCGGGAATAGAGGCTCTGCACGCCCCTGATTGGATCGAACGCTTCGAGAAGTGGCAGGATGGTCTCATCCTCCTCCAAAGCCTGCTTCCAAGAATTATTGGAGAAGACGTCGAATTTTCGGTGATCGCGTATCAAGGTGGGCCTGCTCGTCAGATCGCCAGCCTCGCTGTCTTCCGTATATTGCAGCGAATTGAACAAGACACCGAGGTGGCTGCGGTGCAGACCTTCAAGTGCTGGAAAAATCAGTTCCGCACGCCGGATATCGGACCGGGAGAAGAAGCCGCGCTCACGCTCGAGGAAGAGACCGAAGCAGCAATGCCCCACAGTCGGAAAAAACATGCCGAGTTCGTCCATGACATTCGCTCCCGGACGAAAGACATCGCTATATATCACGGATTCCGCATTTGTCTTATTGAGCTCCGAGAGAGTGAGGACACCTGTTTGCGCCGTATTCTTCCAGAGCAGGGAAAACGGGTCGATATGTAGGCACTTGTCGTTATAAAATTCTACGACTGACTGCGGAACACCAAACGTATGGAAAACGTCTGGGGGAGATACGCGGGAATACCTGATAATCCAACCAGCATCATTGCTGACAGACTTCATGAAAAGAGAGAGAAGATGCTGGTGAAAACGCGGGGTGCCGATTGAGGCCGCCACCTCACCAAGCGCCTGGTACCACCTTTCGTCCGTCAGCTTGATCGACGCACTGTGCGTATATTCAATACTCATCGCAACACCTGCTCTGGCCATGCGACCGCGATTCGGCTCAAGACTTGAACTCAGCCGACAACCCCCAGCTGCCGCATGCTGCATGCCCGATTTTGAAGTCAATGCAACGGCATTCGCAGCTTTGCGACAGATCCGGCGATCTGTCGCCACCGGGCGATGCTTAAATGACGAGCAGCCCGGGGGCACGGCTGCGCCAGGCCAGAGCAGGCCGGCTGCCCATCAAAACGGCACACATTGGATAGTGCCAACAGTCACCATTGCGTCGCTGTTTCCCCCGAGTTTAGAAATTTACTTATCAAGATAGGCGGGGAAAGGGAAGGATGTTGCATCATAATGCGGCGTCGCGGACGCCATCCAATGCCGCGCCGACAGGGCGATCCAGCATGGCGTGATGCATCGCTCCGACGGCGACGAGAAGCCTGAGGCGCTTGGCTCAGGGCGAGGTCGTTCCCAGACCGTCAAACCTTCCGATCCGCGATGAGCTGTCAATCCAGAGACGCGGCACGTCCAGACGTTTGTATCAGTCGAGACATGCGCCGGTTTCGGATCAAGACCAAAGGTGGGGTTTGAAATGACCAGGACGCGTATCGCCATTATCGGTGCCGGTCCCAGCGGCTTGGCCCAGTTGCGAGCTTTCGAGACGGCAAGGCAGGCGGGCGCCGACATCCCCGAGATCGTCTGCTTCGAAAAGCAGGCGAATTGGGGAGGGCTGTGGAACTACACCTGGCGGACCGGTCTCGATGAGAGCGGCGAACCGGTCCACGGCAGCATGTACCGGTATCTGTGGTCGAACGGTCCGAAGGAATGTCTGGAATTCGCCGACTATCCCTTCGAGCGGCACTTCGGTCGACCCATTCCGTCCTATCCGCCGCGCGCCGTCCTGCACGACTACATCGCTGGGCGCGTCGAGCGCAGCGACGTACGCAAGTACATCCGTTTCAAGACGCCGGTCCGCTGGGTCAGCTACTCCGAGGAAAGTCGCAAGTTCACAGTCACCGCGAAAGACCTCATTACTGATACGCATCAGGTCGAGGAGTTCGATTTCGTGGTCGTCGCGAACGGCCATTTCTCGGTTCCCAACGTTCCACATTTCGAGGGCATCGAACATTTCCCAGGGCGCGTGATGCATGCCCATGATTTTCGCGTCGCCGACGAGTTCGCCGGGAAACGGCTTCTCATGATCGGCTCGAGCTATTCGGCCGAGGACATCGGCACGCAATGCATCAAGTACGGCGCTCAATCGATCACGTTCAGCTATCGAACGAAGCCGATGGGCTTCGACTGGCCCGAGGGCTTCGTCGAGAAGCCCCTCGTGACCGAGTTCCGAGGCCGGACGGCCTTCTTCAAGGATGGCACGCAGGCCGAGTTCGATGCCGTCATCCTCTGTACGGGATACCAGCACGCCTACCCATTCCTGCCGGATGATCTGCGTCTCAAGACGCATAACTGCCTTTACCCGGCAAATTTGTACAAGGGCATATTCTGGCTGCCCAACCCGAAGCTGATCTATCTCGGGATGCAGGACCAGTATTACACTTACAACATGTTCGATGCTCAGGCGTGGTACGCCCGGGACGTCATCATGGGTCGTATCTCCCTCCCGAGCCGCGAGGATCAGGCGGCCGACATCGCCAAGTGGCTCGCTGATCAAGACACGATCACCAATCCTTTCGAGGCAATCGATTTCCAGACCGAGTATGTTCGCGAGCTTCTCCAAGCCACCGACTACCCGCACCTCGACGTCGACAAAGTTGCAGCCCTCTTCAAGGAGTGGGAGCACCACAAGATGGAGGGCATCCTGACCTATCGGGATCGGTCTTACCGTTCGACGATTACGGGAACGCTGTCGCCGCCCCATCACACGACTTGGATGAAGGCGATGGACGACTCGCTGGAAGCCTTCATGGACCTGCCCCAGGCGGCGGAATGACGTGGCACGGGGGCGCCGGAGCTCCCGCGTCATCCGGCACCCTACGCTTGAGGACAAGCAATGAACCACATCTGGCTGCAACCATCGTCCGCGGCGCCCAACGATCTGCCTTCAACCGGCAAGATGGTCCTCGCCGCTCGTGGCGGCTCGCATTGCTTCTTCGAGCTCCAGGCGGGCGACCGCCTGCGGATCATCGATCCCGAAGGGCTTCAGCCGGCCCTCCTCTATGTCCAGCCCGGAGCGATCGGCGCGCCGTCGTTCCCGTCACGCGATAAAGGGCCAGCGACGGGGCAGGGCCCTGCGGACGCAGCGAATGCTGCAATGGTCGAGGCGACTCTGGCGGCGCGCGGTCTCAGGCTGTCGGACCTCGAGCGGCACGTAATTTTCGCCGAAGGCTCGGCGCCGGGAGGTTCGTTCGATGCGACAAGCTCGGCCGAAACCGTCTGCGTCCTCGTCGTCCCCGGCTCCGCGATGCAGCCGAGCGCACAGGATGCGCCGACCGATCTGCGCGTGGAAATCGAACCCGCCGCGGACCTCAAGGGTCGTGCCCCGCCGCCGCTCGTGCCGCCGGTTCTCGACCTGAGGGTCAAGGCGGCGACCGCGGCGGCCTACACGGTCAAGGCAGGACAATACATTCAGATCATCGACGTCGATGGCCGACAATGCGCGGATTTCCTGGCCTTCGACGCGAAGGAGCTCGCCGAGGGCCGCGAATACGGTCTCGACGCAACGACGACCCGGACCCTCATGGGCTCGTCCGCGCCCAAGCCCGGCCTGCATTCGAAGTATTTCGACGCGCGGATGCATCCCCTCGTCGAGGTGATTCAGGACACGGTCGGCCGGCACGACACCTTCATGCTCGCCTGTTCCGCGAAGTATTACGAGGATATGGGCTACCCAGGACATTCCAACTGCACCGACAACTTTAATGACGTACTGGATGCCTATGGCGTGCAGCCGCGCAAGGGCTGGCCTGCGATCAATTTCTTCTACAACACCATTCCGGGGGCCGACGACCGGATCACTCTCGACGAGCCGTGGTCGCGGCCCGGCGACTATGTGCTGCTGCGCGCGCTGACGGACCTGGTCTGCGCCACATCATCGTGCGCCGACGACATCGACCCTGCCAACGGGTGGGAACCGACGGACATCCATGTCCGCGTCTACGATGCCGCGGCCGCTTTCCCCAAGGGTATGAGCCACCGCATGACCCCCGACGCCGAGCCGCGCCTGACCCGCGAGTCGGGCTTCCACCCGCGCACCTCAGCCCTGACACGAAAGTTCGAGGACTACCGCGGGTTCTGGGTTCCAACCTGCTTCAATACGGCCGGACCGATCGAGGAATACTGGGCCTGCCGGGAGTGGGCGACGCTGATGGACCTGTCGGCGTTGCGCAAGTTCGAGGTGATCGGCCCGGATGCCGAGGCGTTGATGCAACTTGCGTTGCCACGCAACGTCCGGAAGCTCGCCGTCAACCAGATCGTCTACACCGCCATGTGCAATCCGCACGGCGGCATGATCGATGACGGGACACTGTTCCGCTTGGGGCAGCACAATTTCCGCTGGGTTTGCGGCGATGACTATTCGGGGATCTGGCTGCGCAAGCTCGCCGAGGAACACGGTCTCAAGGTGTGGATCAAGAGCTCCACGGACCAGTTGCACAACGTTGCCGTCCAGGGCCCGAAATCGCGCGCGATCCTGTCCTCTCTGGTCGTGACGCCCCTGCAGGAGCCGACGATCGACGAACTGAAGTGGTTCCGCTTCACCGTAGGGCGGATCGACGGCATCCCGGTCGTGGTCTCGCGAACCGGCTATACCGGCGAACTCGGCTTCGAGGTGTGGTGTCATCCGAGTCGGGCCCCGAAGGTATGGGATGCCATCATGGCGGCCGGGCAGCCGCATGGATTGCTGCCGATGGGACTGGCCGCCCTCGACATGCTGCGCATCGAGGCCGGGCTGGTGTTCGCCGGCTACGACTTCTGCGACCAGACCGATCCGTTCGAGGCGGGCATCGGCTTCACCGTGCCCAAGGACAAGCCGGATCCCTTCGTCGGCTCCGAGGCGATCTACCGTCGGCGCGACAATCCCCATCGTCGGCTCGTCGGCCTCGACATCTCCGGCAACGAGGATATCGGGCACGGCGATCCCGTCTACGACGGCCGCATACAGGTCGGCGTGATCACCAGTGCCACCCGATCCCCCGTCCTCGGAAAGACGATCGCGCTCGCCCGTCTGGAGGTCACCGCGGCCGACGAGGGCCGACAGGTTGAGATCGGCAAGCTCGACGGCCATCGCAAGCGTATCGCCGCGACGATCGTGAGCTTCCCGCATTTCGACCCCAAGAAGACGCGGGTCCGCGCGGAGGAACCTCCTGTGATCCCAGCCGGGACGACGCTCGGCGAGGCGGCGGCACCGGACAGGACCGCGACCGCGGGCGTACCCGCGTAACGCGCCCCAAGTTTTCCAAGTCGTACCGCGCACCTGAGATGCTCCAATTCTGAATTTTAACTGTAATTATCAGTTAGAAAATGCAATATTATGCACATCTTTGCGGAAATCAAAGAAATTTGAAGATAGTACCTACAGCCCGATTGACAGCAAAGCTTGGGAGACGCAATAATTTCCTGACAGAATAAAATATTTCCAACAAAGATCGGCCGTTGGCCTCAAAGAGAGGTCGCGACAGGGACTGGATAGCCCGCACATGTCGGCTTCTCAGTTCCGATCCGGCCGACACCAAGACATTCGGGCTTCGCTATTTGGGAATGCTTTTAGCGCAACTGGGGGAGGCTCATAATGAGCACAGGTTTGACATCCGTAGCCAAACCGCTGGTTGATTACCCGGCCGGCGCAGCCCCAGTGGAGGACGGCCGGCTGCACCGAAGCATCAACTGGACGGGCGCGTTCTGGGTTGCCAGCGGCGTCCCGGCCCTTGTCCTGTTCTCGGTGGGCGGCATCGCGGGCAACACCGGAAAGCTCGCATTCCTGATCTGGACCCTGTCCATGATCATGGGCCTCATCCAGTCCTTCACCTACGCCGAGATCGCGGGCCTCTTCCCCAACAAGTCAGGCGGTGCCTCGATCTACGGCGCGGCGGCCTGGGTGCGCTATTCCAAGCTCATCGCCCCACTCTCGGTCTGGTGCAACTGGTTCGCCTGGACCCCGGTTCTGTCGCTCGGCTGCTCGATCGCGGCCTCCTACATCCTGAATGCCCTGGCCCCGCAGCCCACCGCGACCTCCCCGGCGGTCGTGCAGTGGCTGGCGGAACACGGGGCGAGCCTGCAGATGGCCGATGCCGACAAGACGGCCGCAGCGATCGCGGCTCTGACGCCGGCCATCCGGAGCTGGACCCTGTTCCAGACGACGCTCGGGTCCGTATCCCTCTCCTTCAACACGGCATTCTTCATCGGCGCCGCGCTGATGCTGGCCACCTTCGCGGTGCAGCACCGCGGCATCCTCGGCACGGCCAGCGTGCAGAAGTATATCGGGCTGTTGGTCATCATCCCCATGTTCATCGTCGGCGTGGTGCCGCTCGTCATCCACGGTGTGAACTGGGCCAACTTCACGCCGCTCGTTCCCCTGGCGGCCCCGAACACGCCGGCCCCGGGGGCATGGAACATCGCGGGCTGGACGCTTGTGCTCGGCGGCATGTTCATCGCCGCGTGGTCGACCTACGGCTTCGAGACGGCCGTCTGCTACACCAGCGAGTTCCGCGATCCGGCCAAGGACACGTTCAAGGCGATCTTCTACTCCGGCCTGCTCTGCCTCGTCCTGTTCACGCTCGTGCCGTTCACCTTCCAGAGCATGCTCGGCGT
Organism: Methylobacterium sp. R2-1; assembly: GCF_014191355.1. GTDB lineage: Bacteria > Pseudomonadota > Alphaproteobacteria > Rhizobiales > Beijerinckiaceae > Methylobacterium. The sequence goes on along the minus strand of NZ_JACHWM010000013.1, from coordinate 190,747 downwards.
CGAGGGCATGCTGGAGCCGTCGGTGGTCGACGGTTCGGGGGTCGCGGCGGCGCTCGCCCACATGGTCGGTGGCGGACCGATCATCGAGAACGCCCTCGTGATGCTGATGATCCTCGCCCTGATCCTGTGCATCATGACGGCGATGGCGGGCTCCTCGCGCACGCTCTACCAGGGCTCGGTCGACGGCTGGCTGCCGCGCTACCTCAGCCACGTCAACGAGCACGGCGCGCCGACCCGGGCCATGTGGACCGATCTCGTCTTCAACCTCGTGATCCTGTCGATCGCCTGCGCGGATGCGACGAGCTTCTTCTTCATCCTGGCCGTGTCGAATTGCGGCTATATCATCTTCAACTTCCTCAATCTGAATTCGGCCTGGATCCACCGGATCGACTCGCCTCACGTTCCGCGGCCCTATCGGGCGCCCACCCTGGTGCTGGTGCTCGGAGGCGTGTTCGCGTTCGTCAACGTCGTCTTCATGGGCGCCGGCGCGAAGGTCTGGAACCCCGTGGCGCTCTGGGCCGGTCTGATCACGGCTGCGATGATCATCCCGGTCTTCTGCTTCCGCCATTACATCCAGGACGGCGGCAAGTTTCCCGAGACGATGTTCGCGGATCTCCACGTCGGCCCCGACGGTGCGGCATCGAAACGGCGGGCCGGCCTCCTTCCCTACCTGACGCTTCTCGCGGGCGTCGTCGTGCTGCTCGTCTCGAACTGGCTGTTCCAGCTCTGAGCCGACGCGGCAGGACAGGCCGGACGAGCCGGCCCGTCCTTCTGAAGGATGGTCGCCTTCCCGATCCCTAGGCCCGGGACTCGCGGGGCCCCGCTCACGCCGATCCGGAGCCGGGGAAGGGCGGGCATCGGCCAGAAGAGCCGGCAGGTTTCGGCGAGGATCGCCCCCTGCCACTCAGGAAATCGGATTTCGGCCCTAGAGCATCGTCCCGAAAGGTGGCTGCCGGCTTTCGGAAAAAATGATGCAACATCAAAGACCTAGGGCATCGTCCTGGATCCAATATCCAGGACGATGCCCTAAGGACCACGCCAAAGGACCATGCCATGAGCTACAAAGATCTCCCCCGCCAGTCGGCCCTCAACGAGCGTCACCTGGCGCTCGGATCGAAACTGGACGCCGAATGGAACGGGATGCCGATCCCGCAATCCTACAGCACCGACCGCTATGAGGAGACGACGATCGTGCGCTCGCGCGCAGGGTTGTTCGACGTGACGGGTCTGCGCCTCATCAACGTGTCCGGGCCGGACGCCGAGGCGATGCTCAACGCGATGCTCACGAGCGATGTGAGCAAGATCGCACCCGGGCACTCGGCGATCAGCAACATCGTCGATGACGAGGGATCCCTGATCGACGACGTGCTCGTCTACCGCGACGGCCCGCAGGATTTCCGCCTGTCGCACGGGGGCGGCAGCCTGGAGGAAGCCCTTCCGCTCTTCACCGAGGGGCGCGACGTCACGGCCGCCAAGGACGACGACGTCCACATCCTCTCGCTGCAGGGCCCGATGGCCCTCGACATCTTGACGCCCCACACTCCCCTCGATCTCGCGGGCCTGAAATATTTCCGCCACGCGCGCACGACCCTGTTCGGCTTCGACGTGTCGCTGGCCCGCGGCGGCTACTCGGCCGAGCGCGGCTACGAGGTGTTCTGCACCGCCAAGGACGCCGTGGCGATTTGGGACGCCATCATGGAGGCGGGCAAGCCGTTCGGCATCGTGGCGGCCTCCTGGGATTGTCTCGACATCGTGCGGGTGGAGGGCGGTTTGCTGTTCTTCCCCTTCGACATGCCGAAGCCCGACACGACGCCCTGGGAGGTCGGTGCCGATTGGACGGTCGACCTCAGCAAGCCGGACTTCCGCGGCAAGGCGGCCTTGCAGGCCAAGCGCGGCAAGGAGCGTTTCCGGCAGGTCGGCTTGGAGATCATGACCGATGAAGCGGTGGCGCCGGGCGCCAAGATCTTCCATGGCGGCCGTGAGGTCGGCACCGTCAACAGCACGACCTACAGCCGCCACCTCATGAAATCGATCGGGCTCGCCCACCTGCCTCCAGACCTCGCCGGCCTGGGCACCGAGGTCGAGGTCGAGACCGACAAGGGGCGCAAGGTCGCCAACGTCGTGCGGACTCCCTTCTACGATCCGATGCGCCTCCGGACCCATCCGACCGACGAGCGGATGGCCTGAGCGGAGCCGGCCCCCTGGCAAGGCCGAGCACGGGGTCGGCTCCGGCGTCACCGCCTGCCTTCAAAGGACAACCGATCCACGACGAGGATCCGAGGGATGATCGATCAGGGCATCAAGAGCCGCCCCCAGTACGAGCCGCTCCGACCCGACCCGGCAGGCAAGCGCCACCTCCTGCTCGTGGCCGAGCCGACCGAGCGGCCCGACGCGCTCCTGGCGGCGGAACTCGATGTCGAGACCTGGATCGTCGTCCCGCGGGACGCCGAGGGGGTCGCCGGCATCCCACTGCCCGGCCAGGGCGGACCGCGCCGGTTCCGCTCCCCGCGGCAGATGCTCGATTGCCTCGCCCCACGGCTCGCGCAGGAGCGGATGGGGCTGCGCCTCTACGCGACCGGCCGCGAGGATTTCCTCTGGGAGATCGACGGCATCGCGCGCCGCGCCGGCATGGGCAAGGGCGAAATCCAGCTCGCGCATGCCGGATCCCACGCCCGCCGGATCTTCTGCGTCCACTGCCGGACCTACAACGAGGGCGTGACCACGACGATCGTGCGCTGCGGGGGCTGCGGCGCGCACCTGTTCGTGCGCGATCACTTCTCGCGCCGTCTCTCCGCCTTCATGGGCGTCAAGGTCGATGCCGAGACGCCCGGAGACGTTCCCCCTGCCGAGCAGGCCTATCGATGATCATCACAGGCAGCCTGCCGGCTCGCGTCGCCGGCATCGACAGCATCAGCCCGACCCTGAAGCGCTTCCGCTTCGAGCCGGACGGCCCGGCCGAATTCCCGACCGCCGCCCCCGGGGCGCACGTGCTCGTGACCCTGAGCGGCCCGGAGCGCGTCTGGAAGAACGCCTATTCCCTCGTGACCCCGCCGGAGGAACGCGGCCATTACGCGATCATCGTCCGGCGCGTGGAGCAATCCCGCGGCGGCTCGCACTTCCTGCACGACGTGCTGCGCAGTGGCGATCGCGTCGAGCTGAGCGCGCCCGCGAGCCTGTTCCCGATCGCCTCGCTCGCCCGCAAGCACATCCTGATCGGAGGCGGGATCGGGATCACGCCCTTCCTGTCCTACCTGCCCGTGCTCAAGGCGCGCGGCGCGGTGTTCGAGCTGCACCAGTTCTGCGCGATCTCCGAGGCCGAGACCTTCCGCGGGCTTCTGGGAACCGACGACCCGCGCGTCCACGTGCACGGCACGGGGGGGCGGCCCGTGCTCGAACCGATCCTCGCCGACCAGCCACTCGGCACGCACGTCTACACCTGCGGGCCCGAGGGGCTGATGCGCGCGGTCGCCGAGACGGCCAAGGGGCTCGGCTGGCCCGCCAACGCCGTCCATCAGGAGAGCTTCGCCGGCGCGGCCGGCGGGCGGCCCTTCATCGTGCATCTCGCCCGATCTGGGCAGACGATCCTTGTCGAGGAGAGCCAGACGCTCCTCGAAGCCCTGGAGGGTGCCGGCATCGAGGCACCGTGCCTGTGCCGGGGCGGCGCCTGCGGCGTCTGCCTCCTGCCGGTGCTCGACGGCGAGCCCGAGCACAGGGACCACGTCCTCTCCGAGCAGGAGCGGGCCGAGGGGAAGATCATCGCAACGTGTCTGTCCCGGGCGAAGTCTGATCGCCTGACCCTGGACTATTGAGGAGACCCCGATGGGCATCCCATTCAAGACCGACGAGACGTTTCGAGGGGATTTCTCCTACCGCAACAGCGACGCGGGCGTGCTGCGATTTCCCTTCCCCTTCGGGGAGGACACCTACATGTACTCGGTCAATATCGAGCCGCATGTCCGGGGCGGGCCGAGCCCGGTTTTCGAGCATCCCTTCGACGTAGACGAGCACTACGTCGCCGAGTGCCGCGAGCGGGCGCTGGTGCTTCAGAACGATCCCAAGCGCTGCCAGGTCCTGCCGCACATGATGCCGGCGCAGTGGGACACGCTCGAGCTCATCATGGAAAGTCTCGCGGGTGATTACCCCGAGCATTTCAGCCTGACGCGGAACGGTGCGAACTGGCACTGGATCAATCGTCCCCTGAACATCGACCAGAGGTTCGTCTTCGGTGATGCCGCCACGCTGCCCTGCGAGCCGTTCGAGTACATCACCCGACAGGCACAGGGCGACTTCACTCTTCAGGATCAGCGGGACGACAACCTCTACGTCGATGGCGGCATGGTCACGACACAGGCTGATTGGTCGCTCGAGTTCGATATCGGCATGACTTTCCACGAGTGGCACGGGCCGGTGCCGCTGGCGCATAACCTCGGGGTCTTCGATCGCGCGCTGCGCTATCTGCTTCGCCTGCAATACGGGCATCCGGTTCGCCGCCTGAACTGGACGATGACGATCAACCCGCGGCTCGACACCTCGCCGGAGAACTATCCCGATTGGGGTCCTGACCGCACCACCGTGACACCGGACAACGTCGCCCAGAAAGTACATCTGCGCGTCGAGCTGCAGACGCTGTTCCGGCTGCCGCGTTCGAACGCGATCCTCTTCGGCATCCGCTGCTACCTGATCAGTCTGCAGGACATCGAGCGGGTCGAGAAGTGGCGCAAGCGCCTGCACCGCGTCCTCAAGACATTGCCGCCCGAACTCGCGGATTACAAAGGTCTGACCCGGTATCGGGATACGATCATCCAACGACTAGCGCCGATGGACGACGGTACGCCGCTTTCGCCCGGAATCGGTCCGGACCAGACCACGCTCGGAACCGGCGCCCGCTGACGGCCGAACAGTGAAGGACGGATTTATGCAAATCGGCCTTGGAACATATTCTTCACTTTCGGCGACTTATATGTTGTATATTTGCTACTTCAGCACATAAATCAAATGAAACCATAGAGGTTTGGACAATTCCATTTGATCGACACTGTTGTTTATGGCGAAATCACTTCACGGCTCGACCCTCTCTCCGAGTTACGTCGCCCAAGCGGCAGCACTAGGAAGTCCAATCATGGCAAAATCGAAATCTTGGGGGCGTTACCTTGCCGCATCACTGTTTCTGTCCGGATCTGCAGTCAAAGCGGCCGACCTGCAGGAAGCTCCGAAGGTGATGCCGGCTGAAGCCAAGGCGAGCGACTCGATCATCGGCTTCTCTTTCTATTCGCAATATGCATCGGACTACAACTTCCGAGGCATATCGAATTCGAATCGCCAAGGCAGCTACCAGAGCTTCTTTGAGGTTCAATACTTCAACAATTTGGCTTATACGGCATTCTATACGTGGCAAACTCGCCTGCCGACGCGGCCGGATTTCGAGTTTGATCTCACCGCCGGCATACGGCCGGTCTTCGGCAACTTGTCGCTCGATCTCGGATTCCTGTACTACTTCTATCCCAACGAGCAGCGCTTGGTTGATCCTGTCACGGGAGCCTTTCTGACGACAGCCAACAGCGATTTCTACGAGATCAGTGGCAAGGCCCTGTACCAAGTGGCGCCCGAATTGATTCTGGGCGCAAATCTATTCTATTCCCCAAATTGGTTTGGGCAGCATGCGACAGGCACCTACGCGTCGGGGACAGTTGCCTACACGCTCCCCTCAAGCTGGTTCTCGTTCTTACCCGAAGCGTATTCAGGTGGGTTCTCTGCTTCTGCCGAAATCGGACACTACTTTCTTGGGGCTGCGAAGACGTCTGCTACCGGATTTGTCGCCCTTGATCTGCCGAGCTACATTTACGGCAACGTTGGGCTATCCTATACATACAAGAACCTGCTGCTGGATCTGCGATTCCACAAAACGGACCTCGATACGCGCCAGTGTTTCACGCTGACCGGAGATTACAGGGGGTACTTCAATGGTGGCCGCTCCGGTTGGTGCGGCGACGCCATCATCGGCTCGATACGCTGGCAGGCGTCGACGACGACGCCGGGCGTGTATGCCGAATCGGATTGGCTCTCGGCATTCTTCAAATAGACGGCCTGAGACCCTGATCGTATCGGGGTTCGGGCCGCGCGACACCGATCAGTTCAGTAGAGCGCTCGGGCTTGAGCCGGTGCTCTCCACTGAAGTCATTCTTGGCGCAGCCGCCGACGGTCGCACGCTTCGGCGCTGAGGCCCCCGCGCAGCTGCCGGCACGGCCGATCCTGCTGCCGCCAGCGCCACAACCTCGGCCGTACGTGCTGGCCAAATCATCGTATCCGCTGAACCCTGTTGTTCGGCTCGGACCATCCCACTTCATCTTCCAAATTTCCCGGTGTCACCCGCGGCGGCAATGCAACGCAACCGGTCACCGCAGCCGCATTCTCAAGCTGCATCTGATCCGGCATTGTCAGGGCAGGCAGCCGGAACGACTAGTCTTTCCTGCACAGGCCCTGATAAGCATTGCCTTAGCCGGCCAAATTACCACGACATCGGAAAGACATCCAGACAGTCTTTTTAGTATGCTATAGCGAACGGCATGAACCTCACGGTCCTGCTGGCGATTCGAAGTGCGATCGCTTTGTCCGCGCTGGTCTATCCTTCCGCGATGCTGGCCGCACCACCGGCCGCCATGAGCGAGGGGCAGACCGCTCCGCTGCACATGCCTCAGATGCCGCTGCACGATCCATGGATCGTCGCCGATCGCGACAGCGGCACCTATTATCTGTTCACCCGCAACGAGCCTGCGATGACGGGGGATCGGCGCGTGGGAATCATGGTCTATACCAGCCGAGACCTGAAGAACTGGCAGAAGCCGCGCCTCGTCTTCGCGCTGCCGCCGGATGTCTGGGCCAATGACGGCGGCTGGGCGCCGGAGGTGCATCGCTGGAAGGGGCGCTGGTACCTGTTCTCGACGTTCTTCAACGAGGCCGACAAGCTGCCCGCCGCCGGTCCGCGGCATCCGGTCCGGCGCAGCACGCTGCTCGCGGTGGCCGACCGGATCGACGGACCCTACGCCTTCGTGCGCGAGGGCGCGCCGATCGTCGACCCTTCGATCATGACGCTCGACGGCACACTCTATGTCGATCCCAAAGGCCGGCCGTGGATCGTCTACGCGCACGAATGGGTGCAGATCGGCGACGGCTCGATCGAGGCGATGCCGCTGGATGACAACCTCGCCGCCTCCGGTCCGCGGCAGCTTCTCTTCCGTGCCTCGGACGTGCCGTGGGTGGCCGGCGCGCGCCATTCCGACGGCAGCACGACCTATGTGACCGACGGTCCTGAACTGTTCCGGACGGCATCGGGGACGCTGCTGATGCTGTGGTCGAGCTACGACCGGAACGGCTACGTGCAGGGGATCGCACGCTCTCGATCGGGCGAGATCGGCGGTCCCTGGGAGCAACTGGCGCCGCTGGTCCGCGACGACAGCGGACACGGAATGCTGTTCCGCCGGTTCGACGGCACGCTGATGATGGTGCTGCATCATCCCTTCCGCCAAGCGCGCGGCCGGCTCTACGAGATGCGAGACGCCGGCGACCACCTGGCGGTGGTCCGCGAGGCGAAGGAACTCGACCTCGGGGGCTCGCCGCTGCCGTGACGATCGAGGCGCGACCATTGTGGGCGCCGAGGCCGGTCACGAAGGTGGCGTGCTCGTCCCGCGATGTGCCTGATCAATGACACCTCCGTCGTCCGTACCGAACGCGACAGCGTCACCTGTTGGCACATCGAACTCGACGCTCGTGACATCCTGCTTGCGGAAGGCCTGCCCGCAGAGAGCGACATCGATCTCGGCAGCCGTCCCTGGTTCAGCGGCGCCGACGGCGTCCTGTTCGATCCGGATTTCGTCGCCCGAGAGATGAAGGATCGCTGCCGTCCGGTCGCCGTCGACGGCCCCTCGCCGAGGCCGAACGCACGCGCCTTGGTGCCACCTTCGCGCGGTCCCTTGCCGACGATTGCGCTTGGGCGGGCGAGACGAACTCTGTAGGATTTTCCTTTGGCTGAGACGTGAGGTGTCCGCGGCATGCATTCCGGTTCCCTGTCGCTGGACGCATTTCTGGGGCGCCGGTCCGCCGACCGGCGCCTCGCCCGTCTCACGCACGATGTTCCACTGCCCGTGGCACAGGGTCTCGAATTCGGGCCGGCGGACAACCCGACGGCCCTGCCCGAGGGGATTCGCGTCGCCTATGTCGATCATGCCGTCGATGCGCAGGCCAGCTTGGCCGGGGCCGTGCCGATCGATCACGCCTGGACGGGCTCCGGCTCGCTGGCGGCCGTGCTCGGGAGAGAGGGCCTCGACTTCGCCATCGCCGCGCAAGTCGCGCAGTACGTGCCTAATCTGCTCGGCTGGTTTCGCGGCATCCACGCCGTGCTGCGCCCGGGCGGCGTTCTCAACCTCTCGCTCCCCGACCGGCGCTTCATGTTCGATGCGGGGCGGGCCGACAGCACCATCGCCGAACTGACCGAGGCCGATCTCCTGAACTACGATCGGCCGAGCCCACGCCAGATCTTCGCCCATACCTATCAGGCGCTCGCCATCGAACCCAAGGAGATCTGGGCGGGTGAGGACCCGGGACGGGCACCGCGACGATGCGGCGAGGCGGCCCTGGCACTGGCCTACGAGCAGGCCAGCGAAGCCCTCGCCTCGGGCCGCTATCAGGATTGTCATTGCTGGGTGTTCACGCCCCTGTCCTTCCTCGACGCCGTCGAGGCGGCGGCGCGACTCGGTCTGTTCCCGTTCGTGCTGAACCGGATCGCCGCGACCGAGCCGGACCAATTCGAGTTCTACGTTTCGATGCGGCGGGACGGTGAAACGGATCCGCAGGCGCTGCGCAGCATGCAGGAGGGCGCCATCGCCCATTTGCGCCAGATCCTGGAGCGGCAGCAGCGGACGGCAACGCTGCTCGCAACCCGATGAGAGGGTCGGTTCGGCCTGAGCCAAACCTGTCTCGTCAGCCCCATCGCGACGCCTGATACGACCTGCGCTTGATCGCTCCGGCTCCGCCTCGCGATGCCGGAGTGAGACAAAATCCGAGGCAAGCAGCCGAATTTCGCATGAGACGTATCACCGTCGACGATCAGAGCCTCGAGCCGCCTCCAGTCCGTGAAGGATCGAGCGAAGGGAAATCCTCGGCGCATCCGCGTAGGCCGCCACCGTGAGAGTGGGCGGCGCAAGACCCGAGCAGCACTTCGAAGGCGGTGACCGCGACAAGGTCAAGGACGAGCACCTCGAGGATGGCCAAGCCCGTGCGGTCGCGCCCGAGCGCAGCCCCCGATCAGGGACGCCGGGCCGGTTTTCGACGGGATGGCCCTCCCTCGGCCCGACATCCTAACGGGACACCTACGGGATCGGCGGCGCCTCCCGCTCGAACCCTAACGCGTCCCGGCACAGCTTAGGGGCGCGGTCCCCGAAGGATCGCGTGAACCTCGGACACACGATGACTCCCACCGTTCAGGGCACCGCCATCCATGCCGACGCTTCCACCGCGACCGCGGTCCGGTTCGTCGTCGGTCAGGACCCGGAGGGCCGCTGGGTGGCCGTCGAGATCCATGGGCGCGCCGGCGGCTTGTTCCGGAGCCAGGAGGCGGCGATCGATTTTGCCGAGGACGAGACCGGCCACCGGCCCGACGCCGTGCGCCTGTCCGGCGAGCGCATCGCGTTGCGCATCTAGAGCCGTATCCGACCTGAAAGCATCAGGTCGGCGTCTCTGGGCCTCGATTCCGGCGCGCTTTCTTTCGCCGAACCCGCATCCACTTCGTCGGACAGCGCTCTAGGAGGCCGGCTCGCCGGGTTCGGCGGCCTCGGCTTGGTCTCCGCACGACCTGCGCCGAGCCCCCGGGCCGCCGGGCTCCCGGTGGGTCTGGTGAGTTCGGTCAGCGGTCCAACACGGAACGGTCGTTCTTGGCCACGAGCGTGCGGAAATGCGGCGTCAATTCGCTCTCCGACAGCGCGAAGGCCTGCGCGAATTGCAGGATCAACCGCTCCTCGCCGGGCTCAGCCTCGCCGTCCGACATCGCGCTGTCGATCATGTTCAAAACGATGCAGAGCTTCTGCTCCGGCCGCAGCCTGGGTGCCGCATCGGCGAGGAACTGGGCCGGCTGGGTGACGCGGGTGTAGTGCAGGATCGCGTCGAGTTGCTGCCGCGTCGCGCCGCGTCCCAGGACCGAGATGAGGTGGCCGATCTCCTCGGGGTCGATCTCGCCATCGGCGGCCATGCAGTAGATCAGGGAGGCGGTCAGGCAGTTCCGCGGTGTGAGGTCGAGGGAGCCTTGTGACTTGAACATGTTGAACATCGATGGGTCTCTCCGGGCGGCGCGACGCGCGACCGCCGACGTTGCGGGCTCCTCGGCGAGGCGGCGCTTCCGGCCCGCCGCGACGCCTTTCCGCCCCGGGCAATCCTGCATGCGCGACGGCGAGGTTGACGGCACCGCTCCCTACGCGCTCCGTGCATCGAATTGACGACAGCGCCAGGCGCCGGGGCCGATTCCAGCCGTCCGGAGGCGAAAGCCCGGACTCAGGGTTCGTGTCTCTCACGAAAGTCCCGCCGCGCTGTCGTCGGCAGAGCGAGAACGGTCAGGGACCGGGAGTTCTGTGAGGCACTCTTACACCTTGCCGAGGGGCCGGCCGCTCACCAGCGCATAGAGGCCGGCCGCGTCGCGCGCGCCGCGCAGGGCCGTCGCGGTGTCCGGGTCCCGCAGCCGGCGGGCGACGCAGGCCAGGGCGTTCAGGGGCTCGCCGCCGTTCGCCGCGGGCAGCAGCAGGAGGAACACGAGGTTGACCGGCCGCTCGTCGATCGCCTCGAAGTCGAGGGGATCGCGCAGGCGCGCCAGCAGGCCGTAGGGCCGCCGGAGGGCGTCCAGACGCGCGTGCGGCAGGGCCACGCCCCCACCGATTCCGGTCGAGCCGAGCCCCTCGCGCCGGACGAGGGCCGCGAGGATCGCGCCTGCGTCGAGATCGAGCGCCCGCGCCGCGCGCCGGGCCAGGTCTTCGAGGAGGGCGGCCTTGCCGGAGACCCGCAGGCCGTGGATCACGCGTCCCGGCGCGAGGATGCTGTCGAGGGTCACGGCCTCGTCCAGCACCGGGCCTATGGGAGCCCGCATCAGGGATGCGTCCCCGTCACGGCCGGGGGCGGCTTGAGGGCTGGTTCGTCATCCGGAGCCCGCAAGCGGTAGCCGACGCCGGTCTCGGTGAGGAGGATGCGCGGGCGCTCGGGGTCGACCTCCAGCTTCTGCCGCAACTGACGGATGTAGACGCGCAGGTATTGCGGCTCCGACGAGACTGAGACCGCCTGCATGAGCTGGGCGTGGGTCAGCACCTTGCCGGCATGCATCACCATGACCCGCAGGAAATCGTACTCGCGCGGGGTGAGCTTCACCTCGACGTCGTCGACCCGCACGATGCGCCGGACGAGATCGACCGAGAGGCCGTCGACCCGGAAGACCGGGCGCTCGCCCCGGATCGCAAGCTGGTGCCGCAGGGCCGCCCGCAGGCGGGCGAGCAGCTCCGCCATGCCGAAGGGCTTGGTGACGTAGTCGTCCGCGCCGAGGTCGAGCGCCTCGACCTTGCCGCCCTCGTCGTCCCGGCTCGACAGCACCACCACGGGCAGGCCGGGATGATCCGCGCGGATCGCACGAAGCAGGTCGTGGCCGCGCATGTCGGGCAGGCCGAGATCGAGGATGACCAGATCGACCCTATCCCGCCCCAGCACCGCCAGGGCGGCGGCGGCGTTGCCGGCCTCCAGGATGGCGTAGCCCTGCGTGGACAGCCCCATACGCAGGAGCTTGCGGATCGGCGGCTCGTCGTCGATGACCAGAATGGTCGGGCTCATGGGGTTGGGCTCATGGGGTCGGACTCATGCGGCGATATCCTTCGCGGCGTCCTTCGCGGTCCCGGACGGAACCGGCAGGGTGACGGTGAAGCAGGCCCCGCTCCGGTCCTGGCGGTTGGCGGCGGTGACGCTCCCGCCCATCGCCTCGACGAAGCCGCGGGCGATGGCGAGGCCGAGGCCCGTGCCGGCGCGGACCCGGTCGCTCTTGCGCACCCGGTAGAACTTGTCGAACACGCGCTCGGCCTCCGCCTCGGGAAGACCGTCGCCCTCGTCCAGCACCTCGATGCGGACGGACCCGCCGTCCCTTCGGGCGCGCACGGTCACCCGTGTGCCCTCGGGGGCGTATTTGGCGGCGTTGTCGAGGAGGTTGACGAGCACCTGCTCGAACAGGACCGGGTCGAGCCTCAGGGTCGGCAGGTCGGACGCGACATCCACCGCGACCCGGTGGCCCGCCAGCACCTTGTCCACCCGGCGCAGGGCCGTGTCGACGGTCTCGGACACGTCCTGAGGCGCGAGGTTCGGCGCCACGGCGCCGGCCTCCAGGCGGGTCATGTCGAGGAGGTTGGCGATGAAGCGGTTGAGCCGCTCCGATTCCTCGATGATGGTCGCCAGCAGGTCCGCCTTGGCCTCGGGTGGGAGCGCCGCGTCGAGATCGCGCAACGTACTGGCCGCGCCGAGCACGGAGGCGAGCGGCGTCCTCAGGTCGTGGCTGATCGAGGTGAGGAGCGCTCTCGCCAGCCGGTCCGTCTCGGCGGCGCGCTCGGCCCGGTCTAGATCCTCCACCAGCCGCACGCGCTCGAGGGCGAGCGCGCCCATGTCGGCGAGCGCGTCGAGCAGGCGGCGTCCCTCCGGCGTCAGGAGCGGCCCGGTACCGTCGGCGTCGAGGCCGATCACGCCGAGGGTGCCGCGGCCCGTGCGCATCGGCAGGAACAGGCGGCGGGCGCCGGGCAGCGTGTCGGCGCCGCGCCCGGCCGGGCGGTCGTTGTCGAAGGCCCATTGGGCGGCGGCGCGGTCGGCCTCGTCCAGCTGGTCCTCGGGCGGGTAGCCGGCCCGCACGGTGACGGCTCCAGCCTCGGGCAGCAGCAGCACGACCCGGACCTTCAGCATGGCCGCGACCTGCGCGGAGGTGGCCCAGAGCACGTCGTCGAGGGTGCCGCAGCCGGACAGCTTGCGGGAGAAGCCGTAGAGCCGCTCGGTCGCCCGCGCCCGACCCTGGCTGACGAGGGCCGAGCGGCTCACCCGCGCCGCGAGGTTCGAGACGATGACCGCCACCACGGTGAAGAGGAGGAAGGCGGCGACGTTGGTCGGATCGGCGATGGTGAGCGTATAGACCGGAGGCAGGAAGAAGAAGTTGTAGGCGAGCGAGGCCGTCACCACCGCCGCCAGCGACGGTCCCAGGCCAAGGCGCACCGCCACAGCCACCACGGCCGTCAGCAGGATGAGGTCGGCGTTCTCGACGCCGGTATAGGGCTGAAGCAGGAGCGCGAGGCCGAGCCCGGCCGCCGTCACGATGAGCGCGAGGGCGTAGGACGGGAGATCGATCCCCGCGGGCGGCGCAGCGGTGGCCACAGGACGGCGGGCCGCCGGCTCGGCCGGCACGGCCGCGCCCGGAACCACGTGCACGCTGATGTCGCCGCATCGCCGCACGAGGTCGTGCACCACCGAGCCGTTCAGGAGCTCGAAGCCCCAGGAGCGCGTCGCCTTGCCGACGATGATGTGGTTCACGTTGGCCGATCGCGCATAGGCCAGGACGTCGTCGGCGACCCGCCGCCCGCCCGGCAGGGTGACGGCGTCGCCCCCGAGCCGATCGGCGAGCCGCAGCGCCTCGGCGATCCGGTCGCGCTGCGTCTCGCTGAGCGAAGCCGCCCGCGGTCCCTCGATCCAGAGCGCCGTCCAGGGCGCGTGCAGACGGTCGGCGAGCCGCTTGGCGTAGCGCACCAGGCCGGCCGCTCGCGGGTCCTCGCTGACGCAGACCAGCACGCGCTCGCCCGCGGCCCAGGGGCCGGGGATCGCGTTGGCCCGCATGTGGCTCAGCAGTTCATCGTCGACCCGGTCGGCGGTGCGCCGCAGTGCCAGTTCGCGAAGCGCCGTGAGGTTGCCGCGGGAGAAGTAGTGCTTGAGCGCCCGCTCGGCGTTCGACGGAACGTAGACCTTGCCCGCCTTCAGGCGCTCGATCAGGTCGTCCGGATTGAGATCGACCACCTCGATGTCGTCGGCCCGGTCGAGGACGCTGTCCGGCACCGTCTCGCGCACCCGGATGCGGGTGATCGAGGCCACCACGTCGTTGAGGCTCTCGACGTGCTGGATGTTCAGGGTCGTCAGCACGTCGATGCCGGCGTCGAGCAGCTCCTCGACGTCCTGGTAGCGCTTCGGGTGGCGCGAGCCCGGTGCATTGGTGTGGGCGAGCTCATCCACGAGCGCGAGTTCGGGCCGCCGGGCGAGCAGCGCGTCGAGGTCCATCTCCTCCAGCACCGTGCCGTGGAAGGGGACGGCGCGGCGCGGGATGATCGCGAAGCCGTCGAGCAGCGCCTCGGTCTCGGCCCGGCCGTGGGTCTCGACCACGCCGACCACGACGTCGGCGCCGGCCTTGAGCCGGGCCCGCCCGACGGTGAGCATCTCGTAGGTCTTGCCGACACCGGGCGCGGCCCCGAGGAAGACCTTGAGCCGGCCGCGCGTCCGCTCCTCCCGGCGCGCCGCTTCGAGCAGGGCGTCGGGCGAGGGACGGTTCGGGTCGCGAGAGTTAGAATTCACTTGTCTCGAAACCGCTATCAGCAGCACATATTCCTACGCTGCTCATCAGTTTATAGGCGTCCTCAAATGCTTCGGCGACGTACTCGACCTGTGATGGCAGCACTTTGATAGGAAGTGGATTGCGGGCGCTTGGATTGTGGACTATCGCCGTAGGCTGCGGCCGTCCAACAAGTATTGACTCGTCTAGATCAACCGCCCAAATTGCACTTATTTGCGAAAAATGCTGATCGAGAAAAGTGTCTGCAGGAACACCAATTCCGTTTGGTTTTATTATTTCTGCCCTATATTGATAGTCGCTATCGACGATTTTCAGAGAATTTCTGTCAATTTTGACCTGCATGGGGCCGAGACAAAAAACTGCCTCCGCTGCAAAGGGAAACTGGCTTATACCATTGATCTGTCCCCACATTCCACTAAACCCTCTTAGCAGTCGTGCATTGACTGCTATGACATAGACATCATCTGGCCCCACGATTCCCTTTTCGAGATAACCCTTTGTGCTACCATCCCTCTTTCCTAGAAGTTTTTCGGCCTTCTCTTTAATTGCAGCGGTCCAGCGAAGGAGGATTTCTTCGTGCGGAAAAGATACAGCGGTACCAGGGACATGATTGATCCAATACGAAGGGATACCCTCAGGCTTTGGCGTGATCACTTCAACATGGATCGTTGTATCGTCATACTTTATCTTAAAGTCCGGACCACTCGGTGGATGAGAGAAATCGAAACCGTATCGCTTCAAATAATAATGAATTAGAATTTCGGAGAATTGCTGCCAAAATTCCGAGTCAATCGATGAAGAAATCCTGTCTTTTATTTCCTTTTTATCGAGACTAGCAGAAATAAAATCTGCGCATTCCGCGATAATGGCCTCTTTCAGCTCCAAGTTCGGCATCGCCTGATAGCGGCGTCTCAAACTTGAGACATGATCCATCTGAGGCATCTTGAACGTTCCTAGCCGATTATCTTCGACTTAAATCATCCAAAGCGAGGTTCAGCGCCAGCACGTTGACGCGCGGCTCGCCGAGAAGGCCGAGGGTGCGACCCTGGACCTGCGCGGTGACGAGGCCGCGAACCGTGTCCTCCGGCAGGTTGCGGGCCCTGGCGACCCGCGGCACCTGGAACAGGGCGGCCTCGGGCGAGATGTCGGGATCGAGCCCCGAGCCGCTCGTCGTGACGAGATCGACCGGCACCGGCTGGCCCGGATTCTCGGCCTTGAGCCGCTCAACGTCACCCCGCAGGCGCTCGGCCAGCGCCACGCTGGTGGGACCGAGATTGGAGCCCATGGAATTGGCCGCGTTGTAGGGTGCCGGCACGGTCTTGGCCGCGTCGGCCGGGTCCGGCGCGGTCGTGGCGGAGGGCCGGCCGTGGAAGTTGCCGGCGTCCGTGAAGGATTGCCCGATCAGGGCGGAGCCGACGACCCGGCCGTCGCGCTGGATCAGGCTGCCGGCGGCCTCGGCCGGGAAGATGATCCCGGCGAGGCCGGTGACGGCAAGCGGGTAGGCCAGCCCCGTGACCGCCGTCAGGGCGACGAGGAGGACGAGGGCGGGGCGAAGCAGGTTCGACATGGGCGGTCTCTCTTCAAGCGAGGTGGAGGGCGGAGACGGCCATGTCGATGGCCTTGATGCCGATGAAGGGCACCAGCACGCCGCCGAGGCCGTAGACGAGGAGGTTGCGCCGCAGGAGCGCGGCCGCGCCGACCGCGCGGTAGGTGACGCCCCGCAAAGCCAGCGGGATCAGCGCCACGATGACGAGCGCGTTGAAGATGATGGCCGAGAGGATCGCGCTTTGGGGCGAGGCGAGCCCCATGACGTTGAGCGCCTGAAGCTGCGGGTAGAGCGTCAGGAACATCGCCGGGATAATGGCAAAGTACTTCGCCACGTCGTTGGCGATGGAGAAGGTGGTGAGCGCCCCGCGCGTCATCAGCAACTGCTTGCCGATGCCGACGATCTCGATGAGCTTGGTCGGGTCGGAATCGAGGTCGACCATGTTGCCGGCCTCGCGGGCGGCCATCGTGCCGGTGTTCATGGCGACGCCGACATCGGCCTGGGCGAGGGCGGGCGCGTCGTTTGTGCCGTCGCCGCACATCGCCACCAGCTTGCCCTCGGCCTGCTCCCTGCGGATCAGGGCCAGCTTGTCCTCCGGGGTGGCCTGGGCGAGGAAGTCGTCGACGCCGGCCTCCGCCGCGATGGCGGCCGCGGTGACGGGGTTGTCGCCGGTGATCATCACCGTGCGGATGCCCATCCGGCGGAGTTCCGCGAAGCGCTCGCGGATGCCGCCCTTCACGATGTCCTTCAGGTGGACGACGCCCAGCAACCGGCCGTCCTTGGACACCGCCAGCGGCGTTCCGCCGGCCCGGGCGATGTCGTCCGCGATCGCCCGCACCTCGGCCACGGCCTCCGTCTCGGCGGGATGGTAGGCGAGCGCCGCGCCCGAGCCGCGGGTCGCCATCGGCAAGCCGGAGACCGCCGCGATCACGGCCTCGACCGCGCCCTTGCGGATCGCGCTGCCGTCGAGGTCCACGCCCGACATGCGCGACTGCGCGGTGAAGGGCACGAAGGTGGCGTTGAGCCCGGCCATGTCGCGGGCGCGAATGCCAGCCTGCTCCTTGGCGAGCACGACGATGGAGCGGCCCTCCGGCGTCTCGTCGGCCAGCGAGGCGAGTTGCGCCGCGTCGGCCAGTTCCTGCTCGGAGACGCCGCGGACGGGCCGGAACGCGGTTGCCTGCCGGTTGCCGAGGGTAATCGTGCCGGTCTTGTCGAGGAGCAGCGTGTCGACATCGCCCGCCGCCTCGACGGCGCGGCCGGACATGGCGAGCACGTTGAAGCGCACGAGCCGATCCATACCGGCGATGCCGATGGCGGAGAGCAGCGCGCCGATGGTGGTCGGGATCAGCGTGACGAACAAAGCCACCAGCACGATGACGGGAATCGACCCGCCCGCATAGGCCGCGAAGCTCGGGATCGAGGCCACCGCGAAGACGAACACGATGGTCAGCCCTGCGAGCAGGATGTTGAGCGCGATCTCGTTGGGCGTCTTCTGGCGCGCCGCGCCCTCGACGAGGCCGATCATGCGATCGACGAAGGTCGAGCCGGCCGCCGCCGTGATGCGCACCTTGATCGCGTCGGATAGCACCTGAGTGCCCCCGGTCACCGCCGAGCGGTCGCCGCCGGATTCGCGGATGACCGGCGCCGACTCGCCGGTGATCGCGGCCTCGTTGACGGAGGCGACGCCCTCGATGACCTCGCCGTCCGAGGGGATCAGGTCGCCGGCCTCGACCAGCACCACGTCGCCGACCCTGAGCGACGTGCCGGGCACGGTCTCGTGGCGGCCGCCGGGGCCTGTAAGGCGCTTGGCCGTCATCTCGGTGCGGGTGCGGCGCAGGCTTTCGGCCTGGGCCTTGCCGCGCCCCTCGGCGAGAGCCTCGGCGAAGTTGGCGAACAGCAGGGTGAACCAGAGCCACAGCACGATCTGGCCGGAGAAGAACAGGTCGCTCCCGCCCATGGTGAGGTCGCGCAGGAAGAGCAGCGTCGTCAGAGCGGCCACCACTTCGACCACGAACATCACCGGGTTGCGGATCATGGCGCGCGGATCGAGCTTGGTCAGCGCGCCGAGGAGCGCCGGCCCGACCAGGGCAGCGCTGAACAGGGATTTTTTCTCACGGGACATGGATCGTTGCGTCCGGAAGGGGGAGGGGGCCCGGCGCGTCCGGCCAGACCTTGGATGGGGTCAGGGCGCCGCCGTGCCGGCGGCCAGGGCGAAGGCCGCCAGCAGGGCGAGACCGCCGAGCAGGGCCACGCCGAGGAGCGCCAGCACGAGGTCGGACGAGCGGGCCGGCCGGAGCGGGCCGCCGTGCGCCCGGTGCCGGGGCCGGCGGCGCAGCGCCGGGTGGGGGCGCGGTATGCGCCGGGAGGAGAGGGCGCGCGGCATTCTCAGCCCCCCGCCGGAAAGGTCTGCCCGGCCGCGCCGGCGAAGTGCTCGACGATGGGGCCGAGCGCCAGCGACGGGAAGAAGGTCAGGCCGCCGACGATCAGGATGACGCCGACGAGGAGCCCGACGAACAGGCCGCCATGCGTGGGAAGGGTGCCGGCGGAGGCGGGCAGCGTCTTCTTGGCCGCGAGCGAGCCGGCGATGGCGAGTGCCGGCACGATGACGAAGAAGCGGCCGACCAGCATGCCGATGGCGAGCAGGCTGTTGTAGAACAGCGTGTTGCCGGTCAGCCCGCCGAGCGCCGAGCCGTTGTTGGCCGCGGCCGAGGTGAAGGCGTAGAGGATCTCGGAGAAGCCGTGCGGGCCGGCATTGGCGGGGCCGGCCAGCCCCGCCGGGAGCACCGTGGCGAGCGCGGTGCCGCCCAGCATCATCAGCGGCAGGCAGAGGATGGCCAGCATCGCCATCTTCACCTCCCGCGCCTCGATCTTCTTGCCGAGATATTCGGGCGTGCGCCCGACCATCAGCCCGGCCACGAAGATCGCCACCACGACGAAGACCAGCATCCCGTAGAGGCCCGCGCCGACGCCGCCGACGATGATCTCGCCGAGTTGCATGTTGAGCATCGGGATCAGGCCGCCGAGCGCCGTGAACGAGTCGTGCATGGCGTTGACCGCACCGCAGGAGGCGGCCGTCGTCACCACCGCGAACAGGGCGGAGGCGGGGATACCGAAGCGGATCTCCTTGCCCTCCATGTTGCCGCCGGAGAGACCCAGCCCGTTCAGGACGGAACTGCCCGCCGCCTCGCTGCCGTAGGTGACCGCGACGCCCGCGAGGAACAGCACGCCCATGGCGGCGAGGATCGCCCAGCCCTGGCGCTCGTCCCCGACCATGCGGCCGAAGACGTTGGTGAAGGCGGCGCCCAGCGCGAAGATCGAGACGATCTGGACGAAGTTCGCCAATGCGGTGGGATTCTCGAACGGGTGGGCGGCATTGGCGTTGAAGAAGCCGCCGCCGTTGGTGCCCAGCATCTTGATCGCGACCTGGCTCGCCACGGGACCGAGCGCGATGGTCTGCTTCGTCCCCTCCAGCGTCGTCGCCTCGACGGAGGGCGACAGCGTCTGCGGTATCCCCTGCGCCACGTAGAACAGAGCCAGCCCGGCGCAGAGCGGCAGCAGCACGTAGAGGGTGCAGCGGGTGAGATCGACCCAGAACGATCCGACAGTGCGGGCCGAGGCGCGGGAGAACCCGCGGATCAGCGCGACGGCGACCGCCATGCCGGTGGCCGCCGAGAGGAAGTTCTGGTGTGTCAGCCCCAGCATCTGGCTGAGATACGACAGCGTGCTCTCGCCGCCGTAGTTCTGCCAGTTCGTGTTGGTGACGAAGCTCGCCGCGGTGTTGAAGGCGAGATCCGGCGCCACTGCCGCCTGACCCATCGGGTTCAGCGGCAGCCCGTCCTGCAGGCGCAGCACCGCGTAGAGCAACAGGAAGCCGAGCCCGTGGAAGACGAGCATGGCGAGGCCGTAGCCGAGCCAGGTCTGCTCGTGGCGCGCGTCGATTCCGGCGGCGCGGTAGAGCCCGCGCTCGATCGGAGCGAGCAGGGGCGAGAGGAGGGTGCGTTCGCCGGTGAAGACGCGGGTCATGTAGAGCCCGAGCGGCTTCACCAGCGCGAGGACGACCGCGCAGAACAGCGCGATCTGGATCCATCCGTTGAAGGTCATGGGAGGGGGGTCCGTCAGGGCCGCGCGAAACCGCTCAGAAGCGTTCCGGGCGGACGAGGGCGAAGGTGAGGTAGGCGAGCAGCCCCGCGGTCACGAGGGCGCCCAGGGCGAGATCGAGGGTCATCGAAGCCTCTCAGAGGCGCTCGCAGAGCGCGGCGTAACCGACGGCGAGGCCGAAGAAGGCGAGGCCGCCGAGCAGGAAGACGATGTCGAGCATGGGAGGGTCCGTATCGATTCGGCCGGTAGCCGCGGTCGCCCCGCGGCCGATCCGGGCCGGTCCCGAATCTGGACGGGAACCGCGTTAGGGTTCGAGAGGGAGAGGCATGCGATCTTATAAGGATCGCATCAGGATCGACCCGCTCCCGGCTTCAGCGCGCCTGCCGGCTGTGTCTCCGGCCGCCAGACGGCCTGAAGCGCCCGGCAGGCGCCGGGCGCCGCGAGGCGCAGGGCTCCGGGGCAGGCGGCGCGCCACCGGGCGCGGTCGACCCGGATCACGCCGGTCTCGGCATCCGCGAAGCCGCGATAGGGCACGCCGCAGACGGGGCAGCGCCCGCCGATGGGCCGGAGTCCGCGGCTGCGGCCCCGCGCATCCTCATGCGCACAGGGAACGGCGGCGGCCGGGAAGCGCGGGCCGAGACGAGCCCCGACGCTCACGATGCGGGCAGCCCGTCGAGGACGTTCAGGGCCAGCATCGCGAGGGCGAGAGCCGACCACGCACCGAGGCCCAGGATCATCGGGGCGAAGAGACGGTCGGCCCTGAATTCGGCGGCGATGTGCCGGAGGACAGTCATTTTCGAACTCCACGCGGGCGAAGGCCCGGTGGCGCGAGAAGTCCCGCCGACCCCGTTAGGGAACAAGACGAAGACGGAACCTCCGGTATCAGTCCGTCATCAGGAGCGGCCGCCACGCCCCCGCGCAGGCGCGCTCCACCGCGCGCGCGCCGACGCGTCGAGACGCGGGCGATCCGGCTCAGGCCTCGCGGGACGCGTGAGTCAGGCTTGCTCCCTTGCCCGCCGCACCGCGCTCGTACCAGCCCCGGCTGCGGTTCACGATCCACACCACCGAGAGCATCACCGGCACCTCGACGAGCACGCCGACCACGGTGGCGAGCGCCGCGCCCGAGTTGAAGCCGAACAGGCTGATGGCGGCGGCCACCGCGAGTTCGAAGAAGTTCGAGGCACCGATCAGCGCCGAGGGGCCGGCGACGCAGTGCGGCTCGCCCGCAACACGGTTCATCAGGTAGGCGAGCCCCGAATTCAGGTAGACCTGGATGAGGATCGGCACCGCCAGGAGTGCGATGACTGCCGGCTGGGCCAGGATTGGCTCGCCCTAGAAGCCGAACAGCAGCACCAGGGTGGCGAGCAGCGCCGCCAGAGAGACCGGTCCGAGCCGGCCGAGCACCCGGCCGAGCGCGGCGGGGCCGCCGGAGGCGAGCAGGCTGCGGCGCAGGGCCTGTGCGATGAGGACCGGGATCACGATGTAGAGCCCCACCGACAGGACCAAGGTGCCCCAGGGCACCGTGATGGCCGAGAGCCCCAGAAGCAGGCCGACGATGGGGGCGAACGCCACCACCATGATGGTGTCGTTCAACGCCACTTGGCTCAGGGTGAAATGCGGCTCGCCCCGGGTCAGGTTCGACCACACGAACACCATGGCGGTGCAGGGGGCCGCCGCCAGGATGATGAGACCGGCGATGTAGCTGTCGATCTGATCCGCCGGCAGGGAGGGCCGGAACAGGGTGCCCACGAACAGCCAGGCCAGCGCGGCCATCGAGAAGGGTTTGACGGCCCAGTTGATGAAGAGGGTCACGCCGATGCCGCGCCAGTGCCTGCCGACGTGCCGCAGCGAGGCGAAATCGATTCTGAGCAGCATCGGGATGACCATCAGCCAGATCAGGACGGCGACGGGAAGGTTCACCCGGGCGATCTCGGCCGAGCCGACGGCGTGGAAGAGGCCGGGCAGGGCGTGGCCGAGCGCGATGCCGGCTACGATGCACAGCGCCACCCAGAGGGTGAGGTAGCGTTCGAACACGGACACGAGCGATTTTCCTCAGGCAGTGGCGACGCGACGGCCCTGCGTGTCGACGACGCGCTCGCCGTTCTCCTTCACGAACGCGCCCTGCTGCGGGGGCAGCAGGTCCAGCACCACCTCGGACGGCCGGCACAGGCGCACGCCCCTCGGGCTCACGACCAGTGGCCGGTTGAGGAGGACCGGGTGGGCCTCGACGGCATTGAGGAGTTGCGCGTCGGTGAAGCCAGAGTCGTCGAGGCCGAGTTCGACGTAAGGCGTCCCCTTCTCGCGGAGCACCGCGCGGACCGAGAGACCGGCACGGGCGAGCATCCGCTCGAGGAGCGCCCGATTCGGCGGCGTCTTCAGGTACTCGATCACGTGCGGCTCGATGCCGGCGTTGCGGATCATCGCCAGCGTGTTGCGCGAGGTGCCGCAGGCCGGGTTGTGGTAGATCACGACGTCGAACGCCTCAGGCAAGGACTCAAGCACAGGCGGTGTCTCCGGTGGGGCAGTTGCAGGCGGACAGCGCTGCCAGCGCCGTCTCGCAGACCTCCGGCCGACCCTGGCAGCAATCGCGCATCAGGAAGGCGATCAGATCGGACAGGCCGGCATAGGCGGCGCTGTAGACCACCGACTTGCCCTCGCGCCGAGAGGTGATCAGCCCGGCATGGGAGAGTTCCTTCAGGTGGAAGGAGAGGTTCGTGCTCGCGACCCCGATCTCGGTCGCGAGCGAACCGGCCGCCAAACCCTCCGGCCCGGCCGTGACCAGCACGCGCACGATCCGCAGGCGGTGTTCCTGGCCCAATGCGGCGAAAGCCGCGAGGGCTTGCCGTTCGTTCATGATTGATCCATCAATTCAACGTTCGTTGGAACGTATCGGGATCCGCTACCTTGGACAAGACCCAGCAGCCCTTCTCCGATGGGATGCCGCAACTCTCGGATAGCCACTTCGAGGTGCCGACGGCGGAACGGGTTCACGCGTCGGCGCCAGCGAGCCACCCGCCGCGCTTCCTGATCCTCTACGGCTCGCTGCGGGAGCGCTCGTTCAGCCGCTTCCTGGCCTACGAGGCGGCGCGGCTGCTGGAGGCGATGGGCGGCGAGGTCCGCATCTTCCACGCCCACGGCCTGCCGCTTCCCGATGACACGGCGGCCGACCACCCGAAGGTGCAAGCATTGCGTGCCCTGTCGATCTGGTCCGAGGGTCAAGTCTGGGTCAGTCCCGAGCGGCACGGCAACCTGACCGGCGTCATGAAGAGCCAGATCGACTGGCTCCCGCTCAGCGAAGGATCGGTGCGCCCGACGCAAGGGCGCACGCTCGCGGTGATGCAGGTCTCTGGCGGCTCGCAGAGCTTCAACGCCGTGAACAGCCTGCGCGTGCTCGGGCGCTGGATGCGGATGTTCACCATCCCGAACCAATCCTCGGTGCCGATGGCCTACAAGGAGTTCGACGAGGCTGGCCGGATGAAGGCCGGGCCGCTCTACGACCGGGTGGTGGATGTCTGCGAGGAACTGATGAAGTTCACCCTGCTGATCCGCGGGCGGGCCGAGTACCTCGTGGACCGCTACAGCGAGCGCAAGGAACGCGACCCGGCGCGGCTCGCGGGCGTAGCCGCCGATATCGGCTTCGCCAAGCGGTAGGCGCGGCGGGCATCGCATTCGGGACGCCGGTCCTTCGAGGGCCACGACGACGCAGCCCGACACTGACTCGTACGGTGAGGTGCACGACATGACGGCAGATCCGTTCCTGGCGGGCTTCGCGCTCCGCGACATCGATGCCGACGGCCTCCGCATTCGCGCATCCCTCGGCGGGTCCGGTCCGCCGGTCCTCCTGCTGCACGGGCATCCGCAGACCCATGCGACCTGGCACGCCGTCGCCCCGCGCTTGGCCGAGCGCCACAGCGTCGTGGCGATGGATCTGCGCGGCTATGGCGACTCGGAGAAGCCGGAGGGGGGCCAGCGCCACGCGAATTACGCCAAGCGCGCCATGGCCGCCGACGCGGTCGCGGTGATGCGGCGCCTCGGCCACGACCGCTTCGCCGTGGTCGGCCACGACCGCGGCGGGCGCGTCGCGCACCGCCTCGCCCTGGACCATCCCGACGCCGTCACCCGGCTGGCCTTGCTCGACATCGCGCCGACCGCGACGATGTACGCACGGACCGACAAGGCCTTCGCCACGGCCTATTTCTGGTGGTTCTTCCTGATCCAGCCGGCGCCCCTGCCGGAGCGCCTGATTGCGGCCGACCCGGAATTCTTCCTGCGCACCCATGTCGAGGGCCAGTCGAAGACGCCGGGCAGCCCGAGCCCGGACCTGTTCGCCGAGTACCTGCGCGTCTACCGCGATCCGGCCACGCGCCACGCCATCTGCGAGGATTACCGGGCGGCGGCGGGAATCGACCTGGAGCACGACGCGGCCGATGCCGACCGGCGGATCGAAGTGCCGCTCCTGGCCCTCTGGGGCGCGCGGGGGACGGTCGGGCGGACCTACGACGTGCTGGCGACGTGGCGCGAGAAGGCCCGCGACGTGCGCGGCTTCGCGCTCGATTGCGGCCATACCCTGCAGGAGGAGCGGCCCGACCTCGTCCTCGCCGCCCTTCGCGACTTCCTGGACGACTTCCTGGGCTGAGCGCGGTCCGGAGCCCCGGCCTCGCCGACCGTCACACGAACGGCTTCACCAGCACGCGCCGGCCGTTGAGGTCGTGCACGGTGATGTGCCACTCCGACCAATCCTCGCGATCGGCGAGGCTGCTCATCACCGCCTGGGCCACCTCGTTGGCGCGTCGCACGAGGCGTTCGGGAACACGGATATCCTTGCCCTGAGCGTCGAACACGCACTCGTAGCCGTTCGTCGCGTGGAAGCGGTAGCGTGCCATCTGCGCCCATCCCTCCTTGTCGACCCAGAAAAGATCTTTGTTCGCCTTTCGTTCCCATATGGGGATAGAACTTGGAAAAGGGCAATGCGACGTACAGCGCCTGCGTCCACACCTCGGTCGCGGTGCCGGTGCCGGGCGCGACACGGATCAGGCCGGGCCGGCGGCACGCTGCCCGAACTCAAAGGAAGGCTTTGACGACCCGAGCCGGCCGGGAGGCGTCTAGAGCATCGTCGTTGTGCATCGTCTTTTCCCGAAGCCGGTGGCCACCTCTCGGGACGATGCTCTAACGCGGCGTCTCTCGGCCCTGCTGCCCCTGCGGCAGCCGCCCGGCGGCCTTGGCTTGGAGGCCGAGCACGACGAGACCGAGGATCGCGGTGAAGACGCGGTGGATCTGCTGCATCATCGGCCGTCTCCGTGCCTATGCGAGGATCGCGCCGGGCGGGTTGCGCCGCCCGAGCGGTGGCGGCCCTTGCAAGATCCGTCCCGACCGTGAGCACCGGCCCGAAAGGTGGTTGCCGGCCTTCGGGAAAAGACGACGTCCTATGTTTCGAGGATGGCGACGAGGTCGCCGCCGCGCAGGGTGCGGCCGGGCTGGGCTCGGATCTCGCGGACCCGGCCGCCGACGGGGGCGGTGACCGCCACCTCCATCTTCATCGATTCGAGGATGGCCACCGTCTGGCCTGCCGTGACGGCGTCGCCCGCGCCGACCAGAACCTTCCAGACATTGCCGGGCACGGTCGTCGGCACGCCCTCGCAGCCGGGCGGGATCTCGGCAGCCTCCGTCGCCACCGCCTCGTCGGCGACGAAGCTGTCGAGCCCTTCCACCTTCCAGCGCTCGCGCTCCGCGGCGAAGGCCGCCCTCTGGCGCGCGCCCGCGCGCTGGATCTCGGCGGCGTTCCCCGCGAGCATGGCCCGGTGTTCGGCATAGGAGAACGTGCCGTCCTCGATCCGGATCGGATAGGCCCCGTGCGGGAAGGCGGCGCGGGCCTCGGTCAGCGCGTCGTGGCTGACGGGGAAGAAGCGGATGCGGTCGAAGGGCCGCAGCAGCCAAGGATGGCCGGGCACGAACTCGCGGGTCGTCCGCCACGTGTTCCAGATCTGGATCGTGCGCCCGAACAGCTGGTATCCGCCCGGCCCCTCCATGCCGTAGATGCACATGTAGGCGCCGCCGATGCCGACCGCGTTCTCCGGCGTCCAGGTGCGGGCCGGGTTGTACTTCGTCGTGACGAGGCGGTGGCGCGGGTCGACCGGGGTGGCGACCGGGGCGCCGAGATAGACGTCGCCGAGCCCCATCACGAGGTACTCTGCGTCGAAGATGATGTTCCGCACCGCCGCCTCGTCGGGCAGGCCGTTGATGCGGCGGATGAAGTCGATGTTCGAGGGGCACCAGGGCGCGTTCGGGCGCACCAGTTCCTGGTACTTGCGCATGGCCAGCTCGGCTTGCGGGTCGTTCCACGAGAGTGGCAGGTGGACGATCCGGCTCGGGACGCTGACGGCGTCCGCCGGAGGCAATCCGGCCTCGATTTCGCGTAAGCTGCCGAGGAGGCGGGAGCGCGGCAGCGCCGTGCCGTCGTAGTGGATCTGAAGCGAGCGGATGCCGGGCGTCAGGTCGGTCAGCCCGGGGAGCCGGGCGGCGCGGACCGCCTCGGCGAGCAGGTGGACGCGCAGCCGCAAACCGATATCGAGGGCCATCGGACCGTACTCGACGAGCAGGTTGTCGTCGCCCTGCCGCCGATAGGCGACGGGGACCGGACCGGTCTCGTCGCGGGCGAGGATGGGCGAGCCGGGCAGGGCACCCCCGCCGATCAGGGCCGGCGCGGCCATCTCGTCGTCCGGCCGGGCCAGGGGCTGGAAGCGGACCGTATCGCCGGGCCGGAGCTGGCCCATCTTCCAGAGTTCGTCGCGGGCAATCACCGCCGGGCAGACGAAGCCGCCGAGACTCGGGCCGTCAGGGCCGAGCAGGATCGGCATGTCGCCGGTGAAGTCGATGGCGCCGACGGCGTAGGCGTTGTCGTGCAGGTTCGAGGGATGGAGTCCGGCCTCGCCGCCGTCGGTCCGCGCCCAGCGCGGCGTCGGGCCGATCAGGCGCACGCCGGTGCGGGCCGAGTTGAAGTGGACCTCGTAGGAGGCCGAGAACAAGTCGGCGATGTCGGCCTCTTGGAAGAAGTCCGGCGCGCCGTGCGGGCCGTAGACGACGCCGACCTCCCAGTCATGGGTCAGCGGCGCGGGCTCGGGCAGGGCAGCGGCGACTTCGGGCACGTCACCGAGATGAAGCACGTCGCCGGCCTTGAGGACGCCCGTGGCGTGGCCGCCGAAGGCGCCGAGCGCGAAGGTCGCGCGCGAGCCGAGCACCAGAGGCGCTTCGAGGCCACCGCGCAGGGCCAGATAGGCGCGCTGTCCCGGCCCCTCGATCGCGCCGATGGCGAGTGTCTGCCCCGCCCTGACCGGGAACGCCTCGCCGTGCGGGCGCGCCTCACCGTCGAGGGTGAGCCGCATCGCGGCGCCCGCAAGCGCCACCCGAGCATCCGTGTGGAAGCGCAGCGTCGGGCCCGAGACAGTGAGTTCGAGGGCGCAGGTGTCTTGCCCGTTGCCGACGAGGGCGTTGGCGTGGGCGAAGGAGCGCGCATCCATCGGACCGCTCGGCGGCACGCCGACCTCCCACAGGCCGAGGCGGCCGGGCAGTTCCTGCAGGCTCGATTGGGGGCCCGGCAGCAGCACCTCGATACTCTTCGGCGCGTAGGCGAGATCGCGCAGGGCCGTGGTCGCCACGCGGCCCTCGGCGAACATCGCCGAGGCGGCAATGGTGCGCAGATAGTCGAGGTTGGTCTCGATGCCGGAGACGGCGGTGTCGGCCAGCGCCGCATGAAGCGCCGCGATGGCGTCCGGTCGGTTGGCCCCGGTGACGATGATCTTGGCGAGCATCGGGTCGTAGAACGGGGTGACCTCGGTGCCGGTGGCGATCCAGCCGTCGATGCGGGCGTTCTCGGGGAAGCGCACCTCGGTGAGCAGGCCGGCGCTCGGAGAAAAGTTGGCGTGCGGGATCTCGGCGTAGAGCCGGGCCTCGATCGCCGCGCCCCTCGGCACGAGCGACCCGGCCGCCGTGATCGGGTCCTCGCCCGCGGCCTGACGCACCATCCATTCGACAAGGTCGATGCCGAACACCGCCTCAGTCACCGGGTGCTCCACTTGAAGCCGCGTGTTCACTTCGAGGAAGGAGAAGTCTTCGCGATCCGGATCGTAGATGAACTCGACCGTGCCGGCCGAGGCGTAGGCGACGCTCTCCGCCAAAGCGACCGCCGCGGCGTGGAGCCGGGCGCGCACCGCGTCGGAGAGGCCGGGGGCCGGCGTCTCCTCGATCACCTTCTGGTTCCGGCGCTGGAGCGAGCAGTCGCGCTCGCCGAGCGCCACGACGCGGCCGCGCCCGTCGCCGAAGATCTGCACCTCGACGTGGCGGGCCTGCGCCACGAAGCGCTCGAGATAGACGCGGGCATCGCCGAAGCTGGCCCGCGCCGTGCGCTCGACCGCGGCGAAGCGCTCGGCCAGTTCCTGGCCCGAGTGGCAGAGCTGCATGCCGATGCCGCCGCCGCCCGCGGTGCTCTTGAGCATGACCGGATAGCCGATCGCCTCCGCCGCGCTCAGCGCCGTCTCGAGATTGGGCAGCAGGTCGGTGCCGGGCAGGAGCGGCACGCCGCTGGCCTTGGCGAGCTCACGGGCTTTGTGCTTGAGGCCGAAGGCGCGCAGGTGCTCCGGGCGCGGCCCGATGAAGACGATGCCCTCCACCGCCAGCCGCTCGGCGAAGCCGACATTCTCGGACAGGAAGCCGTAGCCGGGATGGACGGCCTCGGCGCCTGTCGCCTTGCAGGCGGCAATGACGGCCTCGACGTCGAGATAGCTCTGCGCGGCCGGCGCAGGGCCGAGGCGCACGGCCTCGTCGGCGGCGAGCACGCCCGGCGTGAAGCGGTCGGCGTCCGAATAGACGGCGACGGAGGCGATGTTCATGCGCCGCAGCGTGCGCACGACACGCGCGGCGATCTCGCCGCGATTGGCGACCAGAACCTTTCGGAACATGCGCCTCAACCCTCGCGAACCGTCACGCGGATCGGCGTGGGGTTGAAGCCGTTGCAGGGGTTGTTGATCTGCGGGCAGTTCGAGATCACGCAGATCACGTCCATCTCGGCCCTGAGCTCGACGTAGTCGCCGGGCGACGACACGCCGTCGACGATGGCGAGCCCGCCGTCCTGCTCGATCGGCACGTTCATGAAGAAGTTGATGTTCGGCACGATGTCGCGCTTCGACAGGCCGTACTTCGCAACCTCCAGCGCGAAATTCTCGCGGCAGGCGTGGAGATACTTCGTGGCGTGGCCGAAGCGGACGGTGTTGCTCTCGCAGGAACAGGCCCCGGCCGAGGTGTCGTGGCGCCCGCAGGAATCGGCGGTGACGGTGAGCATCAGCCGCCCCTCGTTCGACATCACCCGCGTGCCGGTGGTGACGTAGGCCGCGCCCTGCGCACGCACCGTATCCTGGGAGGAGTAGCGCTCAGCCCTGTCGTCGGCCCGGTAGAACAGGGTGTCGACGGCCTGGCAGCCTTGGCTGTCCTCGATGCGGATGGTCTGGCCGGCCCGCACGAGGGTGGAGAACGGCGCCTGGGCGGGTACGACTTGATCCAGAACGACTTGGTCGAAGAGCGTGGTCACGGTGTCGGTCATCGGTCTTCCTCCCCTTCAGAAGCCGGCGGCGGCGTTGTTCTCGAAGCCGCGCACGGCCTCGATCGTGGCGGTGCGGCACAGATCGTCCCCTGTCGGGGGCAGGGCGCGGAAGCGGGTCACCGTTACCGGGTTCGGCGCGTAATCGGGGGCCGGATCGAGGGGATGGGGGCAGTTCGAGAGGGCGACGATCAGGTCCATCTCGGCGCGCAGATCGACGAAGTCGTCCGCCATGCGGCCGGCGGCGTTCCAGGCGAAGCGGCCCTCCGGCCCGACCACAACGGGGGCGAAGAACGAGATGCAGGCGGGGATGTCGCGCCGCTCCAGCCCGCTCTTGAGGGCGGCCAGAACGAGGTTGTCGCGGGTGTTGCGATGGGGACCGCCGGCATAGCGCGCCGCGTTCGAGGCGGCATTGGAGCCGCCGACGAGCGCGTCGTGGCCCCCGCAGGAATCCTCGATCATCGAGAACATCACGCGGCCCATATCGGAGAACAGCACACGGCCCTTCCGGAGGGCGGCCGTCCACTGCACCTTGACGGTGTCGGCGTAGTTCAGCCGCTCGCTCGGATCAGAAGCCGACCACGCGACGAGGGCGACGCTCGACGGGCCGTGGTCGAGGCTGAGCCGGATCGCCTCGCCGCGTTTGAGGGTGGCGGCCCAATACCAGCCGCCGGGGATGGTCTCGCGGTGGAGGATCGCCGCCGCATCGAGCGGCACGCCGCCGCGCGGGCTCGGGCCGGGCAGGGCGCGCGGGGCGTAGCCCTGACCCGCCTGCTTCAGCTCCTCGTAGCGGCGGCGGTTCTCGGCGATGAGGCTCGCTTCGTCCGACATTGCATCCGACATTGCGCATGTCTCCGATCAGGGCCGGGTCGTCCCGGTCCAAGAGCCCTGTCGCGGCCGGGCCGTCCCGGCAGGCCAGTTTGGGTTGGGCTACTCGTAGAAGGCGAAGAGCTTCCGGGCGGGCTCGACGATCTCCCAGGTGCCGGTGAAGCCGGCGAGCGAGACGAAGGCGTCGCCGGCCCGGAAGGTGGTTTGTGTCCCGGCCTCGTCGGTGACGACGATCACGCCTTCGAGCAGGTGGCAGAACTCGCTCTCGGTGAAGACCACCCGCCACGTCCCCGGCTGCGCCGCCCAGGTGCCGGCGGAGAAGCGCCCGTCGGCGCTGGTGAAGTGGAGCGTCGCGGTCTGGACCGGGTCGCCGGCCAGGATGCGCTCGGGCGCCGGCCGGTAGGTCGATGCTTCGGCGGAAGAATTCGCGAAGGCGATGACGGTCTTCATGACAAAAAGCCTCCGCCCAGAGCGCTTTCCGACGAAGTGGATGCCGGTTCGTCGAAGAAAGCGCGTCAAAACAAAGATCGAGAGACGCCGACCTGATGCAATCAGGTCGGATACGGCTCTAGAACAGGTGGCTGTAGCGCTCGATCTCCCACGGGCTCACCGTGAGATGGTAGGCGTTCCACTCCTCGCGCTTGGTGCGGATGAACTCTTCGCGAAGGCCTGCGCCCAGCGTCGCCTCGACCAGGGGATCGGCGGCGAAGGCGTCGACCGCCTCCTGCAGGGTCTGGGGCAGGAATGCGATGCCGCGCGCCCGACGCTCGCCGTCGCTCAGCTCGTAGAGGTTGTCCTCGTTGGGCTGGCCGGGGTCGATCCGCTCGCGCACGCCTTCGAGACCCGCCGCGAGCACCAGGGCGGCGGCGAGGTAGGGATTGACCGCGCCGTCCGCGTTGCGGCTCTCGCAGCGCCCACCGCCGGCCGGCACGCGCACCGAGTTGGTGCGGTTGTTCGAGCCGTAGGAGTTGAACACCGGCGCCCAGGAGAAGCCGGCCATCGCGCCCTGGCGCACGAGGCGCTTGTAGCTGTTCACGGTCGGCGCGAAGGTCGCGCAGAGCGCCCGGCCGTGGCGCAGCACGCCGCCGATGAAGTGGTAGCCGGTCTCGGTGAGGCCCAAGCCCCGGGGATCCTCGCCGGGTGAACAGGCGAACAGGTTGCGGCCGGTCTCGCGGTCGGAGAGCGACATGTTGAAATGCGCGCCGTTGCCGGTGCGGTCGGCGAAGGGCTTCGGCATCATCGTGGCGATGAGCCCCTCCTCCTTCGCGTAATGCTTGGTCATCATGCGAAAGAAGGTCAGCCGGTCGCACATGGTCAGCGCGTCGGCATATTGGAAGTCGAACTCGAACTGTCCGTTCGCGTCCTCATGATCGAACGAGTACAGGTCCCAGCCGAGATCGTTGATCGTTGTCGCGACCTTGTCGAGCCAGGAAAAGTTGTCGATGAAACCGCGCACGTCGTAGCAGGGTTTTACCAGTTTATCGTCCGCCACCGGCGTGTGCAGCGAGCCGTCGGCGGCTTGGCGCAGCAAAAAAATCTCGCACTCGATGCCGAGGTTGAAGCCGAAGCCCATCGCCTCGGCTTGAGCCAGCACGTTCTTGAGGGCGACGCGGGTCGAGAGCGGGTAGGGCTTGCCCTGGAAGGTGAGGTCGGCCGGCGCCCAGGCGAGCTTGCTCTCCCAGGGGAGCTGGATGACCTGCGAGAAATCCGGGACCGAGGCGAGTTCGTCCTCGTTCGGGGCTTGGCCCAGACCGTCGAGGGCATAGCCGGTGTAGCGCTCGGAGCCTGCCGCCATCTGCGGCAGGTGGTCGATCGGCACCACCTTGGCCTTCTGTGCGCCGTGGATGTCGACATAGGCGCCGATGACGTATTTCACGCCCTTTGCCCGCAGATCCTCCTGCACGGTGCGGACTTGCGGATCGATGTCGGTCGCGTGGCCCATGATGTCAGGCTCCTGGCGTGGAGACGGCGGGGCCGTCGTAGGAATGGGGGAGGGGCGGGGTCTCGGTGAGACCGCGGCGGACGAGGGCAGTCAGATCCTCGACCATCCAGGCGAACAGCGCAGCGCCCTCCGCAGCGCTCGCCTGCGAGGGGGAGCCGGTGACGCCGTTGCGGCTGGTGCGGTTGACCGGATGGGCGAAGACGAGGTTTTCGGTGCGGTCCGGGTCATCGGACTCCGCAATGCGGCCTTCCCGCACGAGGGCGGGGGCCACGGCCTGCATCAGCGCGGTCTCGGCCCGGTTGGCGTGCCAGTCCTCGGCATCCATGAAGTGGGCCGCGCGCACCCGCTCGCTGACGGTCGCGGTGTTGATCAGTGCCACCATCAGGTCGTCGTGGGCCGCGCGAAGAAGCTCCAGCGCGCAGCGCAAGGGCGCGGCGTTGGTGACGTGGGCGTTGACGAGGAAGAGGCGGCGCACGCCCGAATGGTAGGCTTGGGCGCCGATCTGCCGGACGAGATCGGTCATCAGCAGCGGGTCGAGGGCGATCGTGCCGGGCCAGCGCCGGGAATGGCCGAGCGAGCAGCCATAGGGGAGGGTGGGCAGCGTCAGGACGCCGGTGCGGGCCGAGACCTCGCGGCAGACGGCATCCGCCAGAACGAAATCCATGCCGCAGCCGAGATGCGGCCCGTGCTGCTCGGTGGCGCCGACGGGCAGGAGCGCGGCCCGCGCGGCCTGGCCAAGATCGCCGGGGATCTCCTCCCAGGTCCGCTCGGCCCAGAGCAAGGGGAGGCTTGAGAGCGTGCTCATTCGACCTCGTCCCCCACGCTCGCCATCCGGGTGACCATGTCGAGCCCGCCGAGATCGGCCGGACCGTCGGCCTCGGCCTCGGACGGATGGATCAGTGCATCGAGCCGGGCGCGGGTGGCACGGAATTCCGGCGTCAAGCTCTGGCCGGGATGGCGCGGCCGGGGGACCGGCACCTCGATCAGTTCCTCGACCTCGCCGGGATGGGCCTTCAGGACGAGGATGCGGTCGGCCAGCGTCACGGCCTCGTCGAGGTCGTGGGTGATGAAGACGATGGTGATGTCGATCTTGCGCCAGATCTCGATGAGGTAGGCCTGCATCCGCGCCCGCGACTGCGTGTCGAGCGCCGAGAACGGCTCGTCCATCAGCAGGATGCGGGGACGCATGGCGAGCGCCCGGGCAATCGCCACGCGCTGCTTCATGCCGCCCGAGAGCTGGTGCGGGTAGGCGTCGGCGAACCGCTCCAGCCCGATCAGGGCGAGCCACTGCGCCGCCTCGCGCTCGGCGACGTGGCGCGACTCGCCGTTCTCTTCGAGCCCGAAGGCGACGTTGCGCTTGACCGTCAGCCAGGGGAACAGAGTGTAACCCTGGAACACCATGCCCCGATCGGCGCCAGGGCCGGAGACCGGCACGCCACCGACGCTGACGGTGCCGGAACTCTTGGTCTCGAGACCGGCTAGGATGCGCACGAAGGTGGACTTGCCGCAGCCGGACGGCCCGACGACGCAGAGGAACTCGCGGCGGTGGGTGACGAGATCGATGCCGCGCAAGGCTACGGTCTCGGCGCCCTCGGCATTGCGAAACACCTTGCCGAGGCCCTCGACCCGCAGGGCCACGTCGCGGGCCTTCAGCCGCTCGAACCGGGCACGCACGGGCTCGCACTGGGTGCGGTAGTCGCAGGCCTCGACGGGGAGGGCGATGGCAGCGGGCGCGCTCATGCCTCGCCCATCACGTAGGGGAACAGGCGCCGGCCGATCAGCGCCAGGGCGATGTCGGTGGCGATGCCGACAAGGCCGATCACGAGGATCGCGGCGTAGACGTTGTCGAAGTGCTGGTAGCGCGCTTGCTGCGTGATGAAGAAGGTGATGCCGGACGAGGTGCCGATCAGCTCGGCGACGATCAGGTAGGTCCAGGCCCAACCGAGCAGGATGCGCTGGTCGCGGTAGATCTGCGGCAGCACGGCGGGCACGATCACCCGGCGGATCAGGCGGAGGTTGCGCGAGCCCATGGTGAGCGCGGCCTCGACCAGTAGCGGATCGACCCGGCGGGTGGTGTTGGCGATGACGAGCACCTGCTGGAAGAAGGTGCCGATGACGATGATGGCGATCTTCGGCCCGTCGTAGATCCCGAGGATCGCGACCATCAGCGCGCCGAAGGCGGGGGCGGGCAGGTAGCGCACGAACTCGATCACGGGCTCGGTCAGCCGGGCGATCGTCGGCTGCGCCCCGCACAGCACACCGAGCGGCACGCCGACAACTGAGGAGATCGTGAAACCCCAGACAATGATCTGGATCGAGTGCCACAGGCTCGCGGGCAGCCAGATCGTGTCGCGCTGGGGCGGGGGCGCCGTGAGCGCGGTCCAGAAGGCCACCGCCACCTCGTGCGGCGCGGGCAGGTAGACCGGGTTGGCAGGCCGGCCCTCGGGCGAAGCGGTGCCCTGGGCCGCCGCGACCTCCTCGGAAAAAGCCGCCCGCGGCACCCGCATGCCGGGTTCCATCCAGGCGACATCGCCGGGATTCGTCACCTCGACCAGCGGGTGCCAGAGGAAGGGCAGGTAGGAGACGGCAGCCCACAGGCCGAGCGGCAGCAGGAAGGAGAGGAGCGTCAGCGCCCCGTACCGCCGCCGCGTCAGCGGGCGCGCCACGCCGATCCAGGATCGCCGCGCCCGCCCGGCGACGGGAGACGCCGTCGCGACCGGCGGGAGCGGGGCGACCGCCTCTACCGGAGCGGCATCCCCGTCGGACGGGCGTCGAGGCTGCGGCGCGCGCATCGGCTCTCTCCCCTCACTTGCCGTCGGTAAGGGCGGGGTCGATGGCAGCCTTCACGTCCTGCGGGGTCTTGTAGACCTCGAACTTGACGTTGAAGGCATCGGCGTGCCGGCTCGAACCGTAGAGCGAACCGAACCCGTCGGCATCCTTCATCACCGCGCGGCCGTCGGCGAGCTTCAGAAGCTTGGTACCCTTGAGGAAGCGGGTGAAGACGGCCGGCTCGATCCCGACCTTGGCGGCCATGATCGCCACCGCCTCGCCTTGCGTCTTCGGGTCCTCGATGTAGTCGACGACCCGCTCCCACAGCCCGACGAACTTGATCCAGTCAGGCCGCCGCGCCGCGAGACTCGCCGGCGTCACCGTGACCACGTCGTAGATCAGGCCTGGCCGGTCGGCCGAGGTGTAGAGCGGCCGGGCCCCCGCCGCGCCGCGCATGGCCTGGCCCGCGATGGGCTGCCACGCACCGATGGCGGCAACGTCGCCGGAGGCGAGGATCTGCGGTGTCTCGTTGGTCTTGGCGTTGACGAGCGTCACCTCGCTCTCCTTGATCCCGGCCTTCTGCAGGCCGTCGATCAGGAGGAGGTGTTCGACGAGACCGACTTCGAGACCGACTTTCTTGCCCTTCAGATCGGCCAGCGACTTCACCCCCGGCTTGCCGACGATCATGTCGTTGCCGTTCGAGTAGTCGGTGAGCAGGATCATGACGTTCTTGGCGCCGTTGCCGCTCATGACGAGCGCATCGCCGTTGGTGCAGGTCACCGCATCGAGCTTGCCCGCAGAGAACGCGTCCATCGAGGCGGAGTAGTCGAACCACTCGAATTTGACCTCGATGCCGGCCTCCTTGAGCCAGCCCTTCTCGATGGCGACCTGCCACGCCACCCAGCCCGGCCAGTCGCTGTAGCCGACGCGCAGCGGCTCGGCGGCGTGTGCCATCGGCGCGGCAAGAAGGCCGAGTGCGAGGGTGAGGGTGGACAGGCCGCGCCGGATGCCCGTCAGACCATCGGTGATCAGACTCGAGATGCGCATGTCTTGTCTCCTGGAGCGGCCACTATGACCGGACACTGCGTGTGACGTTCGGATTCGGCTCGTCGGGCGATGGCGGCTTTCGGGCGAGCGGAGGGGCGGCGACGGGCGGTGGAGCCAATCGTCGGAGGGCCGGAGCAAGAGCGCCGGGAGGGAGGCAGAGGGACAAGACGGCAAGGTCGAAGACGCGCCCGAGGCGTCTTCGCACCGGGCGCGGCTTACGGAAGGCTGTCGGAGAAGCTGGCGCAGGACGCAGTCGAGTCTCGCCGACGGCCCAGGCCGGTCGGTGGCATCAACGCCGGCGCCCCAGCGCGAATCGTGCGCGCGCCAGCGTCGATTGAGAATATCGAAAAGTCGATCTTGGAGGCTCTGCCGGGCATACGTCCCTTCCAATACAGAAAGAGATTGTACAAGACCTGTCCTTGCCAATCTCTGGCCAGTGAGGTCTCCCGGGCTTTTATCCCGCCGTGCATCCGCGGCGGATGTCTCCCGCCGCGGCAACCGCTCTCGGACCGAACACATCGAAACGATGCTGGAACCCTAGCGATCAACTCGATGACATTTCTAAGATCGACACTTTTCTTGGTCAAGCAAAGACTATCCTTCGCTTGCGTAAGATTTTATCTTTCATGCCTACGTTTTAGGCGGGCTGCAGCCTGAGCGCGCATCCGATGCGGCCAAGGCGAGCGATGTCCGGCCTCGGAGCAGGCGCCCCGGCGCGGCGACCGAACCGCGGACGTGGCGAGCGAAGGTACCGCCGTCTGCGCAGAGCTGCGCACACGGACCGCCGAAGCCTCTGTCGGAGGGACGCGCGGCAACAGCTGCGCTGCCCAAGACACGCACATATCTTGCAACTTTTTTGGACAGCCTTGCCCAGAATCAGGGCGCACCCCTGCAGAACCATCCTGTTGCAGCGGTAAATTGCCAGAACGTCGGCCGGCACCAATAAAGCGTCGCAATACGACAAGCCGCTTGGAATGACTGGAAATAACCTGTCATCGTCCAAGATAAAACTATATAAATTTCCGTCAAGGACAATATCGATTCACGCTGAAAGGTTTTCTCCCATGGGCCGGATCAATCTTGAAGGTGTCAGCAAGATATTCGGCTCGAACTCCTCCGAGGCGCTCGGTCTGATCGCACAGGGGAAGCGGAAGAACGACATCGCGGCCGCCTGCGGTGCGGTCGTCGGATTGCGCGACATCTCGTTCGACATCGAGGAGGGCGAGATCCTCGTGCTGATGGGCCTTTCCGGCTCGGGCAAGTCGACGCTCCTGCGCTGCATGAACCGGCTCGTGGAACCGTCCTGCGGACGGATCGTCGTGGACGGCGTGGACGTCACACGGCTCGGCCGCAAGGATCTGCTGGCTTTTCGCCAGAAGACCTTCGGCATGGTCTTCCAACACTTCGCGCTGCTGCCGAACCGGACCATCCTCGGGAATGTCGGCTTCGGGCTCGAGGTCAAGGGCGTCTCCGTCAAGGAGCGGACCGAGCGGTCGATGCAGGCCATCGAACTGGTCGGCCTGAAAGGCTGGGAGACGAAGTACCCCAATCAATTGTCCGGCGGCATGCAGCAGCGCGCAGGTCTCGCGCGGGCGCTCGCGGCGGATGCGGACATCCTCCTCATGGACGAGGCCTTCAGCGCCCTCGACCCTCTGATCCGGCGCGACATGCAGGCGGAGCTGCGCGACCTGCAGCGCAAGCTCAAGAAGACCATCGTCTTCGTCTCGCACGATCTCGACGAGGCCATCGCGCTCGGCGGCCGCATCGTCCTGATGAAGGACGGCGAGGTGGTCCAGATCGGGCAGCCCGAGGAGATCGTGGCCCATCCCGCGACCGAGTATGTCGAGCGGTTCGTCGAGCATATCGACCTCGCCGCGGTGTTCCGGGCGGGACAGGTGGCGGATCGCTCCGGCGTCGTGCTCGCGCCCACCCAGACGGTGGCCGAGGCGCGCATGGCCGTCGACGGCACGGATGCCGGGATCTGGCTCGTCGCCGACAGCGACGGACGGCTCGTCGGCCGCCTCTTCGCCGACAGGCTCGCCTCGGCACGGCCCGCCGAGACCCTCTCCAGCCTCCTCGATCTCGGGCAGGCCGTCGTCGAGGCGGAGAGCCGTCTCGACACCATCCTCGCGACGATCGCGGCCGAGGAGGCCGTGGCGGTCGTCGGCGAGGACGGGCGCCTGATCGGAACCATCACCCCTCGCGACGTCGTACAGGCGCTCGCCGCGCGCCCGGGCGCGCACGGGTCGTCCCAGCCGGGCGCCCCGACCCTCTCGAAGCCGGCAGGAGCACATCGATGGAGTGGAACGTCCCGAAATTTCCCCTCGACACGCTCAGCGACGACGGCCTCAACTGGCTCACCGACCATGGCAGCTGGCTGACCCGGGCCGTCAGCCGCACCGTCTCCGACTGGATCGATGCGCTGACCAAC
This sequence comes from Methylobacterium sp. R2-1, assembly GCF_014191355.1. Classification (GTDB taxonomy): domain Bacteria; phylum Pseudomonadota; class Alphaproteobacteria; order Rhizobiales; family Beijerinckiaceae; genus Methylobacterium. Next base: position 151,901 of record NZ_JACHWM010000013.1, on the reverse strand, counting down.
ACCCTGATCGCGGTGCCGCCGTGGATCTGTATCGCGGTCGCAGCCTTTGCCGCGTACCGCGTCGGCGGCCGCAAGATCGGGATCCTGACGCTAGCCGGCCTGCTGTTCCTGTGGAACCTGCGCCTCTGGCAGGCCACGGTCGAGACCCTGGTCCTCGTCAGCATCGCGACCACCGCGGCGCTGCTGATCGGCATCCCGGTCGGGATCTGGTTCGCACTCAGCCGGCGGGCGTGGCGAGCCTTCTCGCCGGTGCTCGACATGATGCAGACGCTGCCGAGCTTCGTCTACCTGATCCCGGCGCTCCCCTTCTTCGGGCTCGGTGCCGTCTCGGCGTGCTTCGCGACGATCGTGTTCTCCGTGCCCCCGGTCATCCGGCTGACCGCGCTCGGCATCCGCAACGTGCCGACCGAACTCGTCGAGGCCTCGGACGCCTTCGGCGGCTCGGCGACCCAGAAGCTGTTCAAGGTCCAGCTTCCGCTCGCGCTTCCGACGATCATGGCCGGGGTCAACCAGACCATGATGCTCGCCCTCTCCATGGTCGTCATCGCCGCGATGATCGGTGCGGGCGGTCTCGGCCGCGCGGTCTGGCAGTCGATCCAGCGACTCGAAGCGGGGGCCGGGTTCGAGGCGGGCATCGGCATCGTGATCCTGGCGGTCATCCTCGACCGCGTGACGCAGGCGCTGGCCGCCCGGGCCCGTCCTCACGGCGTGGCGTGAAGACAACACCTCCGGCAACTAAGCAACTAACCATTGTATTTCGAGTTTACAAAAGAAACATATGACGTAGGATCGCGTCGTTCTTGATGAGTCTGTTTCCGATACTCCAAGAGTGACTTAGGCCCAAGCTCGGCTTCGGCCCAGGATCGGCGTTCGCCTCAAGCTAGCCCGAAAGATTCAAGTTATGCGTGCACCGATTCTTGGCGCCATCCTCTGCCTCGCGCTGGTTCAGACGCCGGCCGAGGCAGCGGGCAAGGAAGTCAGGCTCGCCTATGTGGAATGGGCCGACGCCGTGGTCGCCACCGACATCCTCAAGCAAGTGCTGGAGGAGAAGGGCTACCAAGTGAAGACGATCCCGCTCGCCGCGGCCGCCATGTGGCAGGCAGTGGCGACCGGCGACGCGGATGCCAGCGTTGCAGCTTGGCTGCCGATCACGCAGGCGGCCTATTACGAGAAGCTGAAGAACCGCCTCGAACTGATCGGCCCGAACGTCACGGGTGCCAAGATCGGCTGGGCGGTGCCGGCCTCTTCGCCGCTGAACTCCATCGAAGACCTGAAGACCAAGGCGGCGGACGTCGATGGCAAGGTGATCGGCATCGATCCCGGCGCGGGCCTGATGAAGAGTTCCGAGGCCGCGATCAAGGCCTACGGCCTTCCGGTCAAGCTCGTCGACGGCAGCGACGCCACGATGACGAGCGCGCTCAAGGACGCGGTCCGGCGCAAGAAGGACATCGTCGTCACCGCCTGGACGCCGCACTGGATGTTCGCGCGCTACGAGCTGAAGTACCTCGCCGATCCCAAGAAGGTCTTCGGCGATGACGAGAGCGTGAACACGCTCGCCCGCAAGGGTCTCAAGGACGACATGCCCGAGGTCTACACGATCCTCACCAAGTTCAAGCTCACCGTCAAGGATGAAGAGGCGGTGATGGCGGAGAACGAGGAGAAGGGCGCTGACCACAAAGCCAACGCTGCGAAATGGATCAAGCAGAACCGTCCAACGGTCGATAGTTGGCTGAAGTGACCGCACGGTCCGATACATAATAAAACCAATCAATAATTCGGATGGCGACTCGGAAAATCAGGTAGAGGGGTCGGGGGACATGACGGCAAACAGGTTGGCGGCTGCCCTGGTGGCATGTGCCGCGGGGGCAATGCTGTGCCCGACGTTGACCGCTGCGCAGACGCAGGGCCCGGTCGAGGTCGATGCCGAGCCCAGCCAGGTCAACCGCGAGCAGCCGGTCGCGGTCCCTGATCCCCGCTCCAATCCCGATTCTCTCAACACGTTCGACCTGGCGCCGCCGAAGGGCAAAACCGACTCGGGCACCTTCACCTTCGGCGGCGCCATCCGCGCCCGCTACGACTGGCGCTTCGACGATGCCAGCCGCGGCGGCGTGCGCAAGGCACGCGAGAATTTCGACTTCGACACCCTGGCGCTCAAGGCGGCCTACGATTCCGACACGATCTTCGGCGCGGCGCAGTACCGGTTCTACGGTGGCAGCTCGATCTACGGCCCGCGCAACGGCTATCGGGGCAATCCGGGTGAAGTCAATTTCCCGATGTTCGCCTATATCGGCTACAAGTTCACCAAGGAAGACAGCATCACCGTCGGCCTCAACCAAGCGCCGTTCGGCCTGACTCCTTATTTCGGCACGAGCTTCCTCGAAACGCTCGGCTTCACCATGGGCCTGGAGGAAGTCTACAATTTCGGCGTCAAGTTCTCGCACGTCGAACCGGACTTCAACTATCAGGTCGGCTTCTATCCGGGCGCCAACCCCAACGCCTTCGGCCTGAGCCTCGACAGCGCGCGCTACTCGACGAACATCGTCCGCGCCGACCCCTACGTCACGAACGGGACCAGCAACGCCGAACAGAACATGTTCATCGGCCGGGCCGAGTACTTCGTCCTCAAGAACGACACCGCCTCGCTCGCCTTCGGCGCCTCGATCTGGCACTCGGACATCTACAATTTCGACACGCGCCAGACCGGCACCAAGCAGCTCGAAGGTCTGCACGCGCTGGGCACCTACGGCGCCTGGGGCTTCAAGGCGATCTATGTCCGCCAGGACATCGATCCGAAGAACCCCTTCCGCAACGACCTCATCACGGTCGGCGGCTTCGACTTCTCGTACAATCTGGCAACGCACGGCAACTTCATCTCGGGGGAGGTGACCTACAAGGTTCCCGATCCGATCGGTCCGTTCACCGTGGTGCCCTTCGTCGGCTACAGCGCCTTCTACAAGGATAAGGCGAGCTTCCGGGCCAGCGAGCGCTTCACGCTCGGCGGGGCCTGGACCCTCACGGCCGACCCGAACCTGATCATCTACACCGAGGCCGCCATCGGCCGGAACGACCCCTATGTCGGCGTCGGTGAGTTCAACAACGGCCTCGCCCAGGGCGGCGAGAACCGCTGGAAGTCGCGGTTCATCATGAATATCGGCTATTACTTCTGACAGGACAATTGTTGCGGTCCATACCTGCGCCGGCTTCCACCTCGGGAGCCGGCGCTGTCGTTTTCGAGCGAGCCGACCCTTCATCCTGCCGTGTGGGGTGAGTGCTTCGAGCCGGCACCGGGCGCGTCCGGGTTCGTTGAAATCCCGCCTTTGCAAGCCGCAGCGAAAGCCCCGGGAAGCGTCGATTCATCCGACGCGCCCGGGGCTCTTTCATTCGACGCTCCGGACGTGAGGCGTGCGCCTCAGGCGCGCATGCCCTGCGCCTGCACGATCTTCCGCTCGGCGCTCGGCGGCTGGCCGAAACAGTCGAGATAGGCCTTCGAGAAATGTGAGGCCGAGGTGAAGCCGCACTCGAACGCCACCGAGAGCAGCGGCATCGCCGTCTGCCGGATCAGGGTGCGGGCGTGTTCGAGACGGATGCGCAGATAGTGCTTGGCCGGCGAGCGGCCGAGATACTTCAGGAACAGCCGCTCGAGTTGGCGGGTCGAGAGATGCACCGCGTCGGCGAGCTCCTGGCTGCCGAGGGGTTCGGCGAGCGAGGTTTCCATCAGCCCCACCACCCGCAGCAGCTTGGGATGCGAGACCCCGAGGCGCATGCGCAGGTCCATCCGCTGCCGCTCGCCGGATTCGCGGATGCGGTGGTGGATGAGTTGGTCGGCGACTTCGGAGGCCACGCTCGGCCCGTGGTCGCGCATGATCAACGACAGCATCATGTCGGCCGCCGCGGTGCCGCCGGCGCAGGTGAAGCGGTTGCGGTCGATCTCGAACAGATCGGAGCCGATCTCCAACCCGTCATGCTCCGAGACGAGGCCCGGCAGGTTCTCCCAGTGGATCGTCGCCCGGTATCCGTCGAGGAGACCGGCCTTGGCCAGCACGTAGGTGCCCGTGCACACGGCTCCGATCGCTGCCCCGCGGGCGCTGCACCGGCGCAGGGCCGAATGGAGGGCACGATGATCCGGACGCTGGATGTCGATGCCGCCGCACACGACCATCATGTCGAAATCCTGCGCGTCGCAGAAGCGGCCCGCGACCTTCACCTCGATTCCGTTCGAGGCGGTGCACTTGGTGCCGTCCTCCGACCACAGTGAGAAGCGGTAGAGATCACGCCCGACCGCGCGGTTGGCGAGCCGCAGGGGCTCGATCGCCGAGGAGAAGGCGATCATCGAGAAGCGATCGACCAGCATGAAGCCGACGGAGATGGCTCTCCCGGCGACCGCCTCGCTCGCGGTCAGCACACTTGCCGGGCTCGTCTCCCCGGCGGCTATCGTCATTTCCATCCCGACCACCGTTTGTCGGCCTGCGCCGCGGCTTGGTGGGCAATTCACGTGCCGCGCCGACTCTCGCGCCGGCCGGGAGCGACTCAGGATCGCTCCGGTTGTAACCGGCGCCGTCGATCGAGCGGGGCGCGTCCGCCGAGGCGGCGCCCACACCGGAACTTAATCTCCGATCATCCGCCGAATGCAATAGAATAATTCTTGTTCGATCCCCCGATCACGGCCGCGTGATCGAACAACCGTTGGATCTGTCAGTCGAACGGGCGGGCCAAAGTCGCCCGCCGGACAGGGCCGGAAGAACCGGCAAGACGAGCGGGAAAGGCGCTTTTCGGCGGGAGGCGCAGGGAAATCGATCGAGGTCGGGAATCCCAAACTCGCGGTCGCCGTCGATCAAGCCCCGCCGCGGCGTGCGGACCATGATCCGTCAACACCGCGAGGTCGTCCGATGCGCCGCTTCTCCCTCACGTCGCTGCTCTCCGAATCCATGCGGGGCCATACCGGCTGGGGCCGCCAGTGGCGCGCCCCCGAACCGAAGCCCCGCTACGACGTCGTCATCGTCGGCGGCGGCGGCCATGGCCTCGCGACCGCCTATTATCTCGCCACCGTGCACGGCATCACCAACGTGGCGGTGCTGGAGAAGGGCTGGATCGGCGGCGGCAATACCGGCCGCAACACCACGATCATCCGCTCCAACTACCTCTACGACGAGAGCGCGGCGATGTACGAGCACGCGCTCAAGCTCTGGGAGGGGCTCAGCCAGGAGCTGAACTACAACATCATGTTCTCCCAGCGCGGCGTGTTGATGCTCGCGCACAACATCCACGACGTTCAGAGCTTCAAGCGCCACGTCTACGCAAACCGTCTCAACGGCATCGACAACGAGTGGCTCTCGAAGGAAGAGTGCAAGGCGTTCTGCCCGCCGCTCGATATCTCGGGGAGCTTGCGCTACCCGGTGCTCGGCGGCGCACTCCAGCGCCGGGCCGGCACCGCCCGCCACGACGCGGTGGCCTGGGGCTATGCCCGCGGCGCCGACAACCGCGGCGTCGACATCATCCAGAACTGCGAGGTGACCGGCATCCGCCGTGATGCCTCCGGCGCGGCGGTCGGCGTCGAGACGACCCGCGGCTTCATCGGCGCCGGCCGGATCGGCGTGGTCGCCGCCGGCCACACCTCGACCCTGATGTCGATGGCCGGCGTGTCGATGCCGCTGGAGAGCTACCCGCTCCAGGCACTCGTCTCCGAGCCGGTCAAGCCGTGCTTCCCCTGCGTGGTGATGTCGAACGCGGTCCACGCCTACCTGTCGCAATCCGACAAGGGCGAACTGGTGATCGGCGCCGGCACCGACCAGTACACCTCCTACAGCCAGCAGGGCGGCCTCCACATCACCACCCACACGCTGGATGCGATCTGCGAGCTGTTCCCGCAATTCACCCGGATGCGGATGCTGCGCTCCTGGGGCGGCATCGTCGACGTGACGCCGGACCGTTCGCCGATCATCGGCAAGACGCCGGTGCCGAACCTGTTCGTCAATTGCGGCTGGGGCACCGGCGGCTTCAAGGCGACTCCGGGCTCGGGCCACGTCTTCGCCCACACGCTCGCGACCGGCACGCCGCACGCGATCAACGCGCCCTTCACCCTCGACCGGTTCCGCACCGGGCGCCTCATCGACGAGGCCGCCGCCGCGGCCGTCGCGCACTGATCCGCATCCGTCGGGAGTCCGAACCATGCTGCTGATCGCCTGTCCCAATTGCGGCAAACGGCCCGAGACCGAATTCCGGTGCGGCGGCCAAGCCCATATCGCCCGCCCGGCCGACCCGATGACCGTCGATGACGGCGGCTGGAGCGAGCACCTGTTCGTGCGCGCCAACCCCAAGGGCGTGCATGCCGAGCGCTGGTGCCACATCCACGGCTGCGGGCGCTGGTTCAACGCCCTGCGCGACACGATCAGCGACCGCTTCATCGAGACCTATCCGATCGGCGAGCAGCCGAAATCCGGCGTGAAACCCGGAACGATTCTCGGAACCAGTTCCGCAACCCAGAGCGAGGCGAGGGCGTGAGATGGCACAGCCGTTCAGATTGTCCCGCGGCGGACGCGTCGACCGCACCCGCCCCATCGTCTTCGCGTTCAACGGCAAGCCGGTCCACGGATACGCCGGCGACACCGTCGCCTCGGCGCTGCTGGCCAACGGCATCCACCTCGTCGGACGCTCGTTCAAGTACCACCGCCCCCGCGGCATCCTGAGCCACGGCCCCGACGAGCCGAGCGCGCTGCTCTCGGTCGATCGCGGCCCGGGCCGGATCGACCCGAACAACCGCGCCTCCGTGGTCGAGGCGCGCTCCGGCCTGCGCACGACCTCGCAGAACCACTGGCCGTCGCTCGAATTCGACGTCGGCGCGGTCAACGACCTCCTGTCGCCGGTCTTCGTGGCGGGCTTCTACTACAAGACCTTCATGTGGCCCCGGAAGTTCTGGGACCGGGTCTACGAGCCGTTCATCCGCGCCGCCGCGGGTCTCGGCAAGGCCCCGACCCAGGCCGATCCGGACCGCTACGCCAACCGCCACGCCCATTGCGACGTGCTCGTCGTCGGCGCCGGCCCGGCGGGGCTCGCCGCCGCGCTCGCCGCGGCCCGCACCGGCAAGCGGGTCATCCTCGCCGACGAGGGCGCGGAGCCCGGCGGCTCGCTCCTGCACGACACGACCTCGCAGATCGACGGGCGCCCCGCGGCGGACTGGCTCACCGAGACGCTGGCCGAGCTCGACGGGCGGGAGAACGTGATCCTGCTGCCCCGCACCACCGCCTTCGGCTACTACAACCACAACCACGTCGCGATGACCGAGCGCGTCACCGACCATCTGACGTCCGCCGCGGGCCAGGCGCCCCGCGAGCGACTGTGGCAGGTGCGGGCGGGCGAGGTGGTGCTCGCCGGCGGCGCCCACGAGCGTCCCCTCGTCTTCGCCGACAACGACCGGCCGGGCATCCTGCTCGCCGAGAGCCTGCGGGTCTTCCTCAACCGCTACGGCGTCGCGCCGGGCCGCAAGCTCGTCTTCGCCACGAGCGGCGCCTCCGCCTACCGGGCCGCGCTCGATGCGCGCGCTGCGGGCCTCGACGTGACCCTCGTCGATCTGCGCCTGGAATCGGATTGCGGACCGGAGCTGGCGCAACTGCGCGGCGCCGGCGTCGAAGTGTTGACCGGCCACACCGTGGTCGGATCGAAGGGCCGAAAGCGCGTCACGGGTCTCATCGTGGCGCCTGTCGGGAGCGACGGCCGGTGCGGCGGCCGTCGCATTCTCCCCTGCGACTGCGTCGGCATGTCCGGCGGCTGGACGCCCGCCGTCCACCTGTTCTCGCAGTCACGTGGCAAGCTCCGCTACGACGACGCCATCGATGCCTTCGTGCCGAGCATCTCAGCCCAGGCCGAGCGCTCGGCGGGTGCCGCCCGCGGCATCTACGACCTCGCCGCCTGCCTCACGGACGGCTTTGCGGCCGGTGCCGCCGCGGCGGGCTCGGACGAGCGGCAGGCCTTCAAGGCGACGGAGACGCTGACCGGCTTCCAGCCGGTGCGCATCATGCCGACGGACGCGAACCCGACCAAGGTCCGCGCCTTCGTCGATTACCAGAACGACGTCACCGCCAAGGACATCAAGCTCGCGGTCCGCGAGGGCTTCCAGTCGATCGAGCACGTCAAGCGCTACACCACGACCGGCATGGCGACCGACCAGGGCAAGACCTCGAACATGAACGCGCTCGGCATCGTCGCCGGGCAGCTCGACAAGGCGCTGCCGGCCGTCGGCACCACCACGTTCCGGCCGCCCTATACGCCGGTGACCTTCGGTGCCCTGGTGGGCCCCGCCCGCCACGCCCTGTTCGACCCGATCCGCACCACGCCGATCCACGAATGGGCCGAGGCCCACGGCGCCCTGTTCGAGAACGTCGCCCTGTGGCGGCGCGCCTGGTACTTCCCGAAGGCCGGCGAGGATCTGCACGCCGCGGTCGCCCGCGAGTGCAAGGCGGTGCGTGAGAATGTGGGCATCTTCGACGCCTCGACGCTGGGCAAGATCGAGATCGTCGGCCGCGACGCGGCCGAGTTCATGAACCGCCTCTACATCAACCCCTGGACCAAGCTCGCGCCGGGCCGCTGCCGCTACGGGCTGATGCTGAAGGAGGACGGCTACATCCTCGACGACGGCGTCGTCGCCCGCGTCTCGGACGAGTGCTTTCACGTCACCACCACCACCGGCGGCGCGGCGCGGGTGCTCGGCCACATGGAGGACTACCTCCAGACCGAGTGGCCGGAACTCGAAGTGTTCCTGACCTCGACCACCGAGCAATGGGCGGTGATCGCGCTCCAGGGCCCGAAGGCCCGCGACGTGATCGCCCCGCTGGTCGACGGCATCGATCTGTCGCCGGAGGCTTTTCCGCACATGGCGATGCGGACGGGGATGATCTGCGGCGTGCCGACCCGGCTGTTCCGCGTGTCGTTCACCGGTGAACTCGGCTTCGAGATCAACGTGCCCTCCGACCACGCCCGCGCGGTCTGGGAAGCGGTGTTCGAGGCGGGTCAGGCCCACGGCATCACGCCCTACGGCACCGAGACGATGCACGTCCTGCGGGCCGAGAAGGGCTACATCATCGTCGGCCAGGAGACCGACGGCACGGTGACCCCGGACGATGTCGGCATGGCCGGCATGATCCCGAAGGCGAAGAAGGACTTCGTCGGCAAGCGCTCGCTGGCGCGCCCCGACGTGGTCGCCTCCGGCCGCAAGCAGCTCGTCGGGCTCATGACCGACGATCCGAAACTCGTCCTCGACGAGGGCGCGCAGATCGTCGCCGATACCAATCAGCCGATCCCGATGCGCATGCTCGGCCACGTCACGTCGAGCTACTGGAGCGCCAATTGCGGACGCTCCATCGCCCTGGCCCTGGTCGAGGGCGGCCGCGAGCGGATGAACGGCCATCTCCACGTCACCACACCGGACGGGTTCACCCGCGTCACCGTCTGCGAACCGGTCTTCTTCGACGTCCAGGGGGAGCGCATCAATGCTTGAGACCCGCTACCGCGCCGCCCGCGCCCTGCCGCTCGGCGCCGCTTCCCGCCCCGCGACCGCCGGTTCGGGCGTGTCGGTCCGGCCCGCGGGCGCCGAGGCGCGCTTCTCGCTGCGGGCGCGGCTCGCCGCCGGCGCCGCGCCGAAGCTGGCCGGGCTCGCGCTCGATGCACCGATCAACACGGTCGGCACCGACGGCGAGACCTGGATCGCCCGGCTCGGGCCCGACGAGTGGCTCGTCGGCGGCCCGGAGGCCGATGCCGACCTGCTGCAGGGCCGCATCCACGAGGCGCTCGCCGGACTGCCCCACTCCCTGGTCGACGTCTCGCACCGCAATGTCGGCATCGACGTATCGGGTCGGCAGGCCGCGGCGGTGCTCAATGCCGGCTGCCCGCTCGACCTGTCCGAGGCCGCCTTCCCGCCGGGCAGCGCCACCCGCACCCTGCTCGGTAAGGCCGAGATCGTGCTGATCCGCGCGACCGCCGCGCCGCTCTACCGCGTCGAGTGCTGGCGCTCGTTCTCGACCTACGTCCACGGCTTCCTCAATGAGGCCGTCTTCGGGGTCGAAGGGTCGGCCGCGCATTGATGCAGGCCGGCGGCGAGCCCACCTCGTCGCGATGGGCCCTGCGCGGCCCCGGCACCCTGTCGTGACGCGCCTCTCCCCGAACGTGAATCCGCTTTCGGGAGAGGCGTCTTTTTGAGAGAGCAACGGACCCGATGATCAGCACCTTCGATCTGTTCAAGATCGGGATCGGTCCGTCGAGTTCCCACACCGTCGGGCCGATGGTCGCCGCGCGCCGCTTCCGCGAGACCGTGCTTACCCGCGGCGACACGGTGCGTGTGAGCGCCGAGATCTACGGCTCGCTCGCCTGGACCGGACGCGGCCACGGCACCGACGTGGCGATCCTGCTCGGTCTGCTCGGCCACGCGCCCGCCACCATCGATCCCGACCGGACCGCGCCGCTCGCGGATGAACTGCGCCGCACCGGCGATCTCGGCATCCCCGGCGTCGTCTTCGACGCCGAGCGCGACCTCGTCTTCAACTTCAAGGACATCCTGCCGCTGCACACCAACGGCATGCGGTTTTGCGCCTACGATGCCGGCGGCGGGCTCCTTGAGGACCAGATCTTCTACTCGGTCGGCGGCGGCTTCGTCGTCACGGCCGTGGAGGCCGAAGCTGCCTCGGCCGGGGATGCGGGGGCAGAGCCGCCGCCGCTGGCCTTCGGCAGCGGGCGCGAACTCCTCGACCTGACGCTGCGCACCGGGCTGACGATCCCGCAGATCCAGCTCGCCAACGAGCTGACCCTGCGCACGCGCGAGGAGATCGATGCCGGCCTCGACGCGATCCGCGACGCGATGTTCGCCTGCATCGAGCGCGGCCTGCGCATGGACGGCGAATTGCCCGGCGGCCTGCGGGTGCGGCGGCGCGCCAAGCGGCTCTACGAGTCGCTGGAGGCGACCAAGCTCGCCAACAGCCGCCCGGCCCACGAGATCATGGACTGGATCAGCCTCTACGCGCTCGCCGTCAACGAGGAGAACGCGTCGGGCGGCCGGGTGGTGACGGCGCCGACCAACGGCGCGGCCGGCATCGTGCCGGCGGTGCTGCGCTACACCCGCGACTTCTGCCCCGACTGGAGCGACGAGCGCGGGCGCGACTTCCTGCTCACCGCCGCCGCCATCGGCGGGCTGATCAAGGCCCGCGCCTCGATCTCGGGGGCGGAGGTCGGCTGCCAGGGCGAGGTCGGCTCGGCCGCGGCGATGGCGGCGGCAGGACTCACCTCGGCGCTAGGCGGCTCGGCCTTCCAGATCGAGAACGCCGCGGAGATCGCCATGGAGCACCATCTCGGCATGACCTGCGATCCGATCGCCGGCCTCGTCCAGGTGCCGTGCATCGAACGCAACGCCTTCGGCGCCAACAAGGCGGTGGTGGCGGCCTCGCTGTCGTTGCGCGGCGACGGCCAGCATCGGGTCAGCCTCGACGAGGTGATCGAGACCATGCGCCAGACCGGCCACGACATGCAGGCCAAGTACAAGGAAACCTCGCTGGGCGGGCTGGCCGTCAACGTCGCCGCCTGCTGACGCGACCACGGGCGGAAGCGGGTTTTTCGCCCCGCGACGCGGCCGATCGGACACCGATCGGGCTCCTCCCGATCCCGCAACCCCTCTTCCGACCCCGGGAGAGGGGTTTTTCGTGCCGCAATAGCCGTTTCTCTCCGCCGCATCTCACGCGTGGCGATCGCCCGGCCGACGGTTTCCATGCATGATAGGTAAGCAAACTGCTAAAAGTTGGACTTTCTTGCTCATTGCATGCGCATCAAGCAGAGCTGATCCCAAGCTTCCGCGCTCCTCCGACGACTGAGGAAGCCTCATATGAGCTCCAACGCGAACCGTCCTCGTCTTGATCAACGACGGCGCGATCGAGGCTCTTCTCATGTTTTCCAAGGTTTTCGAAAGTGTTCGCGCCCATCTCCGCGCCCGGGCCGACGAAGAGGCGCTGATGAACCTCAGCGACGCGGCTTTGGACGATATCGGCCTGACCCGCGCCGCGGTGTCGGAGCTGCGGGCCGGCTCCGAGCCGGCCCGCCCCGAGGCGACGGCCATCGCGCCGCTCTTCGCGGCTCTCGCCTTCCCGGTGACCCTGCAAACCGCCTGAAGGCTCCCTCAGTGGACGGCTCGAAGAGCCGCTGTCGCACAGGCAGGGCGCATGGACGGGGACGGTGTGCAGCCTGATCCGACCGTCACCCTCATGAACGAACGGCACACACGGAAATGGCCTCGAGGGATCGTCCCGGTTCCGCGCGCGGAACCGAGGCGATCCTTCGAGGCCATTTCATTGAGTCATGTGACATCCACCTGATCGCTTCGGTCTCACCTCCGTCCTCGCGAGGCGAAGCCGACGCGATCCAGGGCGCCGAAGGCGGCCCCGGGATGACGGAGTCGAGTGGGACAAAAGCGCTGCGGCGTCTCGAAAGCGCCTGCCGTTGCTCCGACTCGCAGCCTTGGGACAGGCCCTCAGGCCGCCGCGCTCTCCGGCAGGGCGACCGGCATGGGCTCGTGCCCTTCCGCCCTCAGAACCTCCACGAGGTCGGCCGGGACGAGCGAGAGGGTGCGCGTGCTGACGAGCGGGTGGATGTTGACCCGCGTCTCGTTCAGCAGGCTATCCTGAATGAACACCCGCAGGCTGCCCGGCGCGGCGTTGAGCGCCGCCAGCGGCGAGACGGCACCGCTCTCGACCCCGAGGATCTCTCGCAAGGCCTCGGGGCTCGCGAAGGACAGGCCGCCGCGCGCGCCGAGCACGGCGCGGAACGCCTTGAGATCGACCCCGGCGTCGTGCTGGAGCGTCACGAGGAAGTAGGTCTTCTTCCCGTCGCGCAGGAACAGGTTCTTGGTGTGGGCGCCGGCGATGTCGCCGCAGACCGCCATCATCGCCTCGACGGTGAGAACCGACGGGTGCTCGTAGAGCTTGTAGGCGATGCCGCGCTCGCGCAGCCGCGTCAGCAGGTCGTCCGGGCTCAGGGGCATGGGTGTCGTTCCGCTTTTTCTCAGAGCGCATTTCGACGAAGTGGTCACCGGTTCGTCGAGAAAATGCGCGTCAGAACAATGACTAGAACCTTGTTTTGCATCGTCTTTTCCGAAAGCCGGTGGCCACCTTTCGGGACGATGCTCTAGATCTTCGGTTCCGCGCCAGCGCCGGCCGGAGCCAGGACGCCGATCTGCCGGAGATAGGCCAGGATCTCGCGGGCGGCGTCCTCGGGATCGGGCTGGATCAGCAGCCGGCCGCTCGAAGCCGACCCGCTCTCGCCGGTGGCCGCCTTCAGCCGCTCCGCCGCCGAGCCGCCCGCGGGCGCGCCCTTCACGATCTTGGGCCGGCGGCGATAGGGCCGCTCCTCCATCGCGATGGCCGGAGCCGGGACCGCGGCCGGCGCGACGGCCAGCGTCTCGACGCGGCCGCGGCGAGCCCGGCCATAGGCGTAGGCGAGCGGGGCAGGGGCGTCCGGATGGCAGGTGACGACGACCGGCCCCCGCACCAGCACCCGGCGCAGGGCACCGCGGCCGAGGCTCTGGTCGAGGCGCAAGGCCCCCTCCGCCTCGCGCGCCGCCGCGACCACGTCGGACACCAGGGGCAGCGAGAGGGCGCGGGCCAGCGCATAGGGCACGAGGCCGCTCTCGTCGCCACCCTGGCTGCGCCGCCCGGCCAGGATCAGGGCGGGGGCAAGTTCGGCGAGCCGCGCGGCGAGTGCCGGCACCGGGTCGTCGCCGGCCGCGACCGCGATGTGCTCGATTCGGTCGAGCCCCTGGCCCAGCGCCTCGGCGATCGCGGCGGCGTCCGGCCCGGCATGCAGGCCGAAGATTTCGGACGACGCGCCGAGCCCGGCGGCCATCCGGATCGCCTGGGCCTCGACCCGCGGCAGCACCGGCGCCCCGGAGACCGGATGGAGTCCGGCGGACAGGAGGACGGCGATCTTCATAACGGCGCTCCCTCCGCTCCCTGTCCGGATTCCTGGGCGAGCAATCGGAGCAGGGCCGGCATCACGGCCTGGGCGTCCTGCACCACGGCGAGGCCCGCCCGCTCGATCATCGCCGCGTGGAGGTCGGTGTTGACCGCCACCACGTGCTCGCAGCCGGCCACGCCCTGGAGGTGCTGCGGCGCCCCGGAGATGCCGAGCGCGAAGTAGCAGGTCGCGGCCAGCACGGTGCCCGAGGCGCCGACCTGGCTGTGGCGCGGCATCAGCCCGGCATCGCACAGCACGCGGCTCGCGCCGGGCGTCGCGTGAAGCTCCGTTACCACCTGGCGGAAGGTGTCGAGATCGGTGAGGCCGTTGCCGGCCGACACGACGAACTCGGCGAGCGACAGCGGCACCGTGGCGGGATCGGCCGGGATGCGCGTCGCCGACACGATGTTTTTCGGAGTTTCTACCGGGACCGAGCCCTCGAAGGGGAGGGCGCGCGCCTCCCGCGGCGGGCCGGCATAGTCGGCGACCGCGTCCGGCGCCACGGTGGCGAGGCGGGGCGGGGCGAGGCTCTGCTCGACCCGGCGGCCCCTGGCCGGGCGGACCAGACCCTTGGCGGCCACCACCTCGGCATTGGTGAACAGCGCCTCACCTGAGGCCACCGCGACGCGGCGGGCGAGATCGCCGCCGTCGAGGGATTCCGGGAACAGGACGTGGCGCGCCGCGAGGCCTGCGAGGGCGACCCCGACGCGGGCAGCCCGGCCCGCCGGATCGTATCCCTTCGCGCCGTCGAACCGGAGCACCCGATCGGCGCCCGCCGCCCCGAGTCCCTCGCAATCCCCCTCCACGATCACCGCGACCGCACCCTCGCGCCCGGCGAGCGCTCGAGCCGCGCCGAGCACCTGCCGGTCATGGCCCGAGAGGCGACCGCCGGGCGCGTCCGGCACCACCGCGACGAGGAAGGCGGGCGTCTCGACGATGACCGTCTTCGGCGCCTCCGCCACCGGCGCAGACCGGGGCACGGCGGCGACCGCCTCGCCGATCGGGCGGCCGACCTGAGTAAGGTCGTAGCGCAGCCGCGCCCCGCCGCCGATGCGCTGCGCCTCGCGCTCGGCCCGCGGGTCGCGGCGCGGCCGGCCGGAGCCGGCGGCCCGCCGGGTGCGGTCGTAGCGGGGGCGGGGACCCTCGCCGGCGATGAAGGTGGCCGCCCGCTCGGCCCGCGGGTCGCGGCGCGGGCGGCTCATCGGCCCGCCTCCACCGCCTGGAGCAGGAGTTCGGCCACGTCGCGGATCTCCGCCTTGCGGTCGGTCACGCCCTCCAGCATCGCCGTGCAGGAGGGGCAGGCGACGGCGACGATGCCGGCGCCGGTCTCGGCGGCCTGGGCCATGCGGATGTCGGGGATGCGCCGCTCGCCCGGCACGTCGCTCACCGGCGCGCCGCCGCCGCCGCCGCAGCACATCGCCCGGCGCCCCGAACGGGCCATCTCGCTGCGGGAGACGCCGATCGCGTCGAGCACGGCGCGGGGCGCCTCGGTCTCCCCGTTGTAGCGGGCGAGGTAGCAGGGGTCGTGATAGGTGACCGAGAGGTCCGGCAGTCGGCCGGGGTTGAGCTTGCCCGCCCGGATCAGCTCCAGCAGGAAGGCGGTGTGGTGCACCACCGTGTAGCGCCCACCGAGCGCCGGGTACTCGTTGCGGAGCGCATGCAGCGCGTGCGGGTCGGCGGTGACGATCCGCGCGAAGCGGTATTTGCTGAGTGTCGCGATGTTCTCCCGCGCCAGCGCCTGGAAGGTCGCCTCGTCGCCGAGCCGGCGGGCGAGGTCGCCGGTGTCGCGCTCCTCCGCCCCCAGCACCGCGAAATCGACTTGCCCGTCGCGCAGGAGCCGGACGAGGGCGCGGAGCGAGCGGCCGTAGCGCAGGTCGTAGGCGCCCTCGCCGAGCCAGAGCAGGATTTCGGCCCCGCCGCGCTCGGCCATCCGCGGCAGCTCGACACCGGCGGCGAAGTCCGTGCGCGCGGCGAGCGGGCGCCCGCCGGGATCGCCGGACTGGCGCAGCTCCGTCACCGGCCCGACCGCCTTCTCGGGCAGCGCCCCGCGCTCCAGCGTCTCGTGCCGGCGCAGGGAGACCACGGCGTCGACATGCTCGATCATCATCGGGCATTCCTCGACGCAGGCGCGGCAGGTGGTGCAGGACCACAGCGTGTCCGGGTGGATGCGCGCGTCCGGCCCGATCAGCCGGGCCAGCGCCCCGCGCTCGCCCTCCGCCGCCCGGCCGCCGGGATAGGGATTGCCGGCATAGGCGGGCTCGGCCGGGGAGAGGCCGGCGACGAGATCCTGAATGAGTTTCTTGGGGTTCAGCGGCTGGCCGGCGGCGAAGGCCGGGCAGGCGATCTCGCAGCGCCCGCAGCTCACGCAGGCGTCGTAGGAGAGCAGACGGTTCCAGGTGAAGTCGGCGGGCATCTCCGAGCCGAGCCGGGGCGCATCGAGGTCGAGGGGCTGGAGCGCGGTGTCGGGGCGACCCTCGAACCGGCCGGGCCGGGGATGGGCGACGAGGTGGAGCGCGCCGGCCGCTGCGTGGCGCATCGGGCCGTGGCGTACCTCGTAGGCGAGGCCGAGCCCGCCGGCCGCCGCGAGCGCGAGCGCAACGGAGCCGAACAAGCCGCCGCCGCCGAAGGCCAGCAGCAGCGCGGTGATGGTGCCGCCGACGGCGTAGGCGAGAAGCAGGAACGGCAGGATCTGGAAGTGGCCGGCGGAG
Organism: Methylobacterium sp. R2-1; assembly: GCF_014191355.1. Taxonomy (GTDB): domain Bacteria; phylum Pseudomonadota; class Alphaproteobacteria; order Rhizobiales; family Beijerinckiaceae; genus Methylobacterium. The sequence goes on along the minus strand of NZ_JACHWM010000013.1, from coordinate 135,216 downwards.
AGGCGCTTCTGCTTAACAGGATAGCGCCGGGCGCCGACGAGCAGCGAGCCGACCGCCGTGACCCCGAAGGCCAGCGCCACGAGGAACCAGTAGGGCCGGAACTCCGCCAGCGGCGGCAGGATCGCCAGCGCGGTCAGAATGGAGGACGCGAGCAGGCCGCCCGCCACGACCGCGTGCATGCGCGAGGCGTAAGGATCGCGGGCCACGACGTGGTGGACATCGACGAGGTAGCGCCGGGGCAGCTTGGCAAGGCCGTCGAGCCACGCCACGGGCGCGGCCGTGCCGACGCGCCAGAGGGCGGCACGGCGCGAGACCTGGACGAGGGCGAGCGCCGCCATCAGCCAGACGAGGCCGGGAAACACCGTGGTCAGGGGCACGAAGCTGGTCATGACGGTGGGCCTACGGGCTTGGCGAGGGTGCTGAACTCATCGAGTCGGAGCGAGGCGTTCGATTGCCGCGCGTCCTCTCTCCCCGCGTGCGGGGAGCGAGGAGAGCCGCTGCGAGCCCGTTCGTGCCATGGGTGAACCGGATCAAAGATCCTTGCACAGCCGCAGGGCGTCGTAGATCGCCGCGTGGATGTTGCGGCCCGAGACCGCGTCGCCGATGCGGTAGAGGGCGTAGCCCTTCGACAGGTCGTAGGGCTGCGGCTCGCCGCGCAGGACCGCGTCCTGATCGGTCTGGCCGTGATTGACCGAGGCGTCCTTCAGCGCGTGGTAGAGCCCGTCCACGGGCAGCGTGCCGTGATCCACGACGATGCGGTCGACGAGGCGCTCCTCCTCGGCATCGGTCATGGTGTTGCGCAGGGCCGCGACGAAGCGGTTGCCCTCGGGGTAGATCTCGATCAGCTCCATGTTCGGCGTCATCACCACGCCGAGCTTGTACAATTCGCGCAGGTGGATCGGCTGGTTGGTCGTGCCGACCTCCTCCGCGACCATGCGGTCGTGGGTGGCGATCTCGACGAGGCAGCCGCGCTTGGCCAGTTGCTCGGCGACCGACGCGGCGTTGTGCTGGCCCATCTCGTCGTAGAGCAGCACCGAGCCGGTGGGCTCGACCGCGCCGGTCAGCACCTCGGTGGTGGTGACCGCGTGCTGCTCGGCGCCCTTGGCGTGGCCGCGGAAGGGCGTACCTCCGGTCGCGACGATGATGATTTCGGGCTTCTCCGCCAGCACGGCCTGTTCCGTCGCCTCGGTGTTGAGGCGCAGATCGACACCGAGCTTCGTCACCTGCGACACCAGCCAGCGGGTGATGCCTGACATCGCCTCGCGCCAGCCCGCCTTGGCCGCGATCGAGATCTGGCCGCCGGCCTGCCCGCTCTTCTCGAACAGCACCACCGAATGGCCGCGCTCGGCGCAGACGCGGGCCGCCTCCAGGCCGCCGGGGCCGGCGCCGATCACCACCACGCGGCGGCGCAGGTCCGCCTTGCGGATCTCGTGCGGCATCGTCGCCTCGCGGCCGGTGGCCGCGTTCTGGATGCAGAGCGCGTCGCCGCCGACATAGATCCGATCGATGCAGTAGCCCGCGCCGACGCATTGACGAATGTCGTCGGCCCGGCCCTCGGAGAGCTTCTTCACGAGGTGCGGATCGGCGATGTGGGCACGCGTCATCGCCACCATGTCGACATGCCCTTCCGCGACCGCGCGCGCCGCGGTGGCGAGGTCGGTGACGCGCTGGGCGTGGAACACCGGCACGTCGACCTCGCGCTTGATCGCGCTCGGCAGGAACAGGAACGGCGCCACCGGGAAGGACATGTTCGGCAGCGAGATCGCGTGCGCGATGTGGTCGCGCGCCTGGCCGCCGAGGATGTTGAGGAAGTCGACGAGTCCGCGCCGGGCGTATTCCGTGGCGATCGCCAAGCAATCCTCCTGGCTGAGGCCGTCGGCGATCATCTCGTCGCCGGACATGCGGATGCCGATGACGTAGTCGTCGCCGACCTCGGCGCGCATCGCCTCCAGCACCTCGATGCCGAAGCGCATCCGGTTCTCCAGGCTGCCGCCATACTTGTCGGTGCGCTGGTTGACGCTGGGCGACCAGAACTGGTCGATCAGGTGGCCGTGGGCGGCCGAGACCTCGCAGCCGTCGAGTCCGCCCTCGCGGCAGCGCCGGGCGGCCTGGGCGAAGCTCTTGACGATGCGGGCGATGTCCTCGGGCTCCATCTCCTTCGGGATGGTGCGGGAGGCGGGCTCGCGCCGGGGTGAGGGCGAGACGGTGGGGAGCCAGTGCTCGGTGTCCCACTTGGTCCGCCGGCCCATATGGGTGAGCTGGATCATCAGCTTGCCGCCGTGCTCGTGCACCCGGTCGGAGAACTGCCGGAAGAACGGGATCACCGAATCGTCGGCGACCGAGATCTGGTTCCACGGCGCGGCCGGACTGTCGACGGCGACCGAGGACGAGCCGCCGAACATGGTGAGCCCGATGCCGCCCTTGGCCTTCTCGGCGTGGTAGAGCTGGTAGCGCTCCTGCGGCTTGCCGTCCCGGCCGTAGCCGGGCGCGTGGCTCGTGGACATCACCCGGTTGCGGATGGTGAGCCCCTTGATGGTCAGCGGCTTCAGCAGCGCGTCGGCATTGGCGATCACGGGACGACTCCCGAAGGCAACGGGGAAAGCTTGGGGACGCTGACCGGGGGCGACCGCCGGGGCGGCCGCCCGATCAGCGTTCGACGACGAGGTCGCTCGTCGGCTTCGAGCAGCACAAGAGCGCCATGCCGGCGTCGATCTCGCGCTGGCGGATGCCGCCGGCATGGGTCATGGCGACGGTACCGGAGGTGAGCTTCGACTTGCAGGTGCCGCACAGGCCCTTGGCGCAGGAGGAGGGCAGGCGGATGCCGGCCTTGCGGGCGGCGTCGAGCACCGTCTCGTTCTCCGGGCATTCGAGCACCCGGCGGGTTTTAGCGAACTCCACCCGGAAGGTGCGCACGCCCCCGGTGGGCGCGGCCTCGGCGTCGAGTTCCTTGCCCGCCTCCGCCGCGGCCTCCTGCTCGGCCTCCGGCAGTTCGCCGAAGTCGAAGCTCTCCTGATGGTGCCGGGCCATGTCGAAGCCGGCTTCCTTCAGCATCGCCCGCACGGCGTCCATGTAGGGCTTGGGGCCGCAGACGAAGACTTCGCGCTCCAAAAAGTCCGGCACCGCCTCACGCAGGATGTCGAGCGACAGCCGGCCCTTCGGACCCGTCCAAGTCTCATTGGGCGAATCGGTCTCGCAGACCGCGTGGAAGCGGAAGCCGGGATCAAGCCGGGCGATCGTCTCCAGCTCGCCCCGGAACACGATGTCGGCGGGCGAGCGGGCGGAGTGGACGAAGGCCACGTCGCGGGCCTCACCGAGGTCGTGGAAGGTGCGCGCCATCGACATCATCGGCGTGACGCCGCTGCCGCCGGACAGGAGCAGGTACTTCTTCGCCGGATGGGTGAAGCAGGAGAACTCGCCCATCGGCCCCAGAGCCCGCACGACCGAGCCGGGCTTCAGGTTGTCGTGCAGCCAGTTCGAGACCGGGCCGCCGGGCACGCGCTTGACCGTGAACGAGACCGCGTTCGGCCGCGTCGGCGCCGAGGAGATGGTGTAGCAGCGGTGGATCGTCTCACCGCCGACCTCGAAGGAGAAGGTCAGGAACTGGCCCGGCGCATAGGCGAAGCGCCGGGGCTCCTTCGGGGCGAGCACGAAGGTCTTCACGTCGTGCGTCTCGTCGCGAACGGCGAGGCAGACCAGGGCGTCGTCGGCCTCCGCATCCCAGGGCGCGGAGGCCGCGAGCCGCGCGGCGGCCGGCTCGGCCGAGGTGGAGGCCGACGTCATGGCTCAGCGCCCCAGATGCGCGGCCATGCGGCCGACATACCAGTTGCAGAATTTTTCCACGAGCATCTCGGTATGCGGCGAGTAGGGGCCGGGCTCGTAGGCCGGGCTCGCGACACCCTGCTGGCAGATGCCGACGAGTTCGCTGTCCTGATCGTTCGTCGCCTCCCAGACGCCGGTGAGGTTGGCGAGGTCGTAGTCCACGCCCTCGACCGCGTCCTTGTGGACGAGCCACTTGGTGCGCAGCAGCGAGCGCTCGGCATCGAGCGGCAGCACCGAGAACGTGACGATGTGGTCGCCGAGGAAGTGGTGCCAGGAATTCGGCTGCGTCCAGACCGAGAGGCCGCCGAGCTTGGCGCTGGTGAGGTTGCCGAGCAGCTTCTTGCAGGCGGCCTTGGTGTCGAGGGTGTGGGACTCGCCCTCACCGTCGAGCGGCAGCCGCTCGGTGCGGAAGCCCGTGACCATCGTGTCGAGTTCGTCGATCTCCTTCGACGGCAAGCCCTCCGCTTCCCACTCGCCGTGGCAGGTGTTGAGCAGACAGCCGTAGCGCTCGGCCTGGGCGCGGTCGTGCTCGTCCATCTCCTCGGGGGCGAAGCCGAAGCCGTAGGCGAAGAGCGGCACGGTCAGCTCGGGATGGTTGGCCCCGCAATGGTAGCATTCGCGGTTATTCTCCATCGTCAACTTCCAGTTGCCGGGCTCGATGATGTCCTTCTGGAAGGCGACCTTGGTCTCGCGCACGTTGTGCGGCTCGATATAGGGCCCGAGGCGGGCGGCCATCTCGTCGAAATCGGCCGGGGGCTCGTCGGCGAGGCAGATGAAGAGCAGGCCGGCGAGCGAGCGGACATGCACCGGCTTGAGGCCGTGGCACTCCTTCTTGAAGTCCGGGCCCATATGCTCGGCGTGGATCAGGTTGCCTTCAAGGTTGTAGGTCCAGGAATGGTAGCGGCAGACGAGGTTGCCGACCGTGGACTTCTCGTCGTGGACGAGGCGGGCGCCGCGGTGGCGGCAGACGTTGTGGAAGGCGCGGATCTCGTTGTCGTCGTCGCGCACGATCGCGACCGAGGTCTTGCCGATATCGACGACCATGACGTCGCCGGCCTCCGGCACGTCGGGCTCGACGCCGACATAGATCCAGTGCCGTCCGAAGATGATCTCCATGTCGGCCTCGAACACCTCGGGGCTGAGGTAGAACGGGGCAGCGAGGGTGTAGCCGGGGCGACGCTCGCGCAGCAGGCGCTGAAGCGGGGTCGGCGTCACATCGAGCATGGGGACCTCCCGAGCCGTATCTGGCTTTCGGGAATTATTGTTCGCCGGGGTCCCCGTCGCTTCCACATCAGCGACATCCCCTTGGCAAACCGCGACGCGGGGAAACCGCCGGCTTCGGTCGCCCTACGCCCGCAGGATCGCCAGCGCCTCGGCGTGCAGTTCCGGCGTCGCCGCCGCGAGCACCCGCCCGTCGGATTGGAGGGAGAGGTCCTCGCCGCTCCAGTCGGTGATCACGCCGCCCGCCGCCCGGATCACCGGCACCAGGGCCATATAGTCGTAAGGTTGCAGGCCGGTCTCGGCGATCAAGTCGCAATGGCCGCTCGCCAGCAGGCCGTAGGCGTAGCAATCGCCGCCGAAGCGGCGCAGGGCCGTTGTCGCGCTGAGGCGGTGGTAGCGCGCCTCGTCCGCCCCGGTGAAGCCCTCGGGCGAGGTGGTGAAGAAGCGCGCCGCGGACAGGCTCCGGCAGGTGCTGGTGCGGGCGGGTGAGTCGCCGAACCGCGCCTCACCCGGCACGCCGGTCCAGCGCTCACCCAGCGCCGGCATGTCGATCAGCCCGACGACCGGCAGACCGCCGTCGAGGAAGGCGATCAGGGTGCCGAACAGCGGCAGGCCGGTGACGAAGCTCTTGGTGCCGTCGATCGGGTCGATTACCCAGACCGGCCCGGTGCCGGGCCTTCTGCCGGGCTTCACGCCCATCTCCTCGCCGAAGATGCCGTGATCGGGGAACCGCGCCTCGATCAGGGCCCGCAGGCGCGCCTCGATGGCGCGGTCGGCCAGCGTCACCGGGCTCTCGTCGGCCTTCGTCACGATGTCGAGCGGGGTGCGGAAATAAGCGCGCGCGATCGGGCGCGCGGCCTCGGCCAGCTCGGCGGCGAAGGCGAGGATGGTTTCCGGGGCGAGTGCGCCGGTTGTGGGATCAGCCAGGCGCATCGCTCAGAGCGCCTTCAGGAAGAGCGGCCAGCGCGGGTCGTTCATGATCGAGCGGGCGCGCATGTGTTTCCAGATCCCGTACTTGTAGAAATCGAAGTCGAGGGTGGAGATGCGGTTCTGCACCATCGCCCAGGTCGACCACTTCACGTCGGCGAGCGCCTTGTGCACCATCAGGCGCGCGAACAGAGCCTCGTCGTAGCGGCCGAAATACTGCTCGATCAGCTCGCGATCGACGCTCTCAGGGAAGAACATCTCCCCGCTCCAGATCGCGATGTCGTAGAGCCGGTCGTTGTTGGAGGCATATTCGAAGTCGATCAGCAGGATCGAGCCATCCTCGCCGATGAGGAAGTTGCCCGGCATCGGATCGTTGAAGCAGGGCACGAGGTCGAGGCCCGAGGCCTCCAGAGCCGCCCGCGCCAGCCGGGTCTGACGGGTGAGCCACGCCTGATCGGGCGGCAGCAGCGCACCGAGTTCGGCGGCCTGCCGGTCGTGCTCGTCGATCATGTCGAACACGGTCTTGGTCAGCGGCAGGAGCGGGGCCGCGTGGAAGCGGCGGTAGACGCGCATCGCTTCCGCCCGCAGGGCCGGATCGGCGAAGTCGCGGTTGGTCGAGGGGCGGCGCCCGTCCACGAACTCGGCGATCTCGATGCCGTGCGCGTCGAGATCGTCGAAGGTGCGGGGGCCTAGCCCGATCACCTCCGCCTGCCGGCTGGCGGCCCGGGCGGCGGCGCGGTCGATGAACATCTCGGTGCCGCGGCCCGGCATCTTGACGAAGTAGGGATGCGGCTCGCCCTCGATCTCGACGCGCCAGTTGACGTTGCTGATCCCGCCGAGCACCGGCCGATAGCGCGTCGAGCGCCCCTGCCAGCGCGGAACGGCGCGCAGGGCCGCCTCGAAGGCGTGCTCGGCCTCTGTGGCGGCATGGCCCAGAGCGATCATGGTCGTCTCCTCACAAGGCTCTCAGGGTTTCCTCGAAGCCCGGCCGGCCGACGAGCATCCGGCAGCGCAGGAAGCGCCACGCGGCGTACTTGCGAAATTCGAGCCCGCGGCGTGGCGAGAGCCGGTCCATGACGAGCGCGCGCAAGCCCCAGTGCAGGTCGTCGGCGGCGGCGTAGGCACGGGCGCGGTTGAACACGTCCTGACGGAAGCGGCCCTCCGCCATCTCGATGCCGGCCTTCATCGGCGCCTCGAAGGAGCAGGCCTCGTTGAGGAAGGCGCCGAGCTGGTAATGAGGGTCGGTGTCGCAGGCCATGTCGAAATCGACGAGCTGCAGGGTGCCACCGGGGCCGAATAACAGGTTGGAGGCGTGCGGGTCGGCATGGGCCGGGCGGACATCCGTGCCGGCCGCCGTCAGTGCCGCCTCGATCGCCTCGGCCCAATCGAACAGGAACCACGCGTCGGGCGGCAGGGTGTCGGCCCCTTCACCGAGCAGGGCGCGAAGGTCACGGATCGCATCGAACACGCTCCATGGCCGGCCGAAGGCTTCGCCCGCGCCGATCCGGCGGAAGGCCTCGATCACCGTGGCCATGCTGTCCGGCCGCTGAAGCCTGTCGAGGGTGGCCGGGCGCCAATCCGGGCCGAGGCATCGGAACAGGATCGCGCCCTGATCCGCCGCGCAATGCAGCGGTTCCGGCGCGAGGCCCAGCGCAGCGATGGCCTGCGCCGCGCGGAAGGCAGCGGCGGGATCGAGCAGCGCGGCGGCGCAGGGCTCCGAGACCTTGAGGAACAGGCTCGGCGCGACGCCCTCGGCCTCGGCGACGTGGAAGGTCGTGGATTCGACCCCGTGATAGGAGGGCGAGGCGAGGCCGGGCACAGCCACGGCGTAATACGGCCCCTTTCCCCGGAGGTCGGGCCGCGCGGAGAAAGCCTGGGCCAGGGCGGCCTCGGCCAGCCGCTCCGACGCGTCGTCGGGGGTGCCCAGCCCCTTCATCGGACCCCTCCCGCGGTCTCGACGGCGGCCATGCCCTCGGTGGCGAGGATCATCAGCATGTCGGCGAGCACCTGCGTTCCGAAGGCCTGATCCTCCGGGCTCGTGAACTCGGTCGGGTGGTGCATCACGCCGCCGCGGCAGGGCACGGCCAGCACCACCGAGGGGCAGACCGCGCTGAGGCTGACGGCGTCGTGGCCGCCGATCGTGTCGAGGTGGCGGGTCGTCGTGCCGTTGGCAGCAGCCGCGCGCTCGGCGAGCCGCACGAGGCCCGGCGCCATCGGGCCGGCCGCGCGACGGTCGATGGCGCGCACCTCGTGACCCACTTCCGCGCGAGCGGCGGCCAGATCGATGGCGGCCTTCAGCCGGAGTTCGGCCTCCTCCAGGATCGCAGGCGAGCCGGAGCGCAGCTCGATGAACAGAACCGCCTCGCTCGGCACGGTGTTGGGCGAGTTGGGGCGGACTTCGAGCCTGCCGACGGAGGTGTGCAGGTCGAGGCCGTAATCGGCCGTCATCGCCTTGAGGTCGGCGATCAAGTAGGCGGCGCCGAGAAGCGCGTCGCGCCGCTCGGCCATCGGCGTCGGGCCGGTATGGGCTTGGCGTCCGAGGAAGGCGAGGCGGTACTTGGTGGCGCCCCAGTAGCGGGTGAAGGCACCGAAACGCAGGCCCTCGCGCTCGAGGATCGGTCCGCCTTCGATATGCAGTTCGATGAAGGCGTCCGGCACCGGCACGGCATCGCTCCCGACATAGCCGATCCGCGACAGGGCCTCGCCCACGGTGACGCCGTCGCCGTCGCTCCGGGCCAGCGCCCAGTCGAGCCCGGCCGCACCGGTGAAGACGCTGCTGCCGAGCAGGCTCGGCTGGAAGCGGGCGCCCTCCTCGTTGGTCCAGTTGGCGACCGCGAAGTTGCAGGCCGAGGCCATGCCCGCCGCTTCGAGAGTCTCGCGCACGGAGAGGATCGCCTCGCAGGCGGCGAGCACGCCGAGGGTCCCGTCGAAGCGCCCGCCATTGGGTTGGCTGTCGAGATGCGAGCCGACCATCACCGTCGGCGCGCCGGGCCCAGCCAAGTCCAGAGCACCGAACTGGTTGCCGATCGCGTCGATCTTCGGGGTGAAGCCGTGCGCGGAAAACCACGCGGCGAGCCAGTCGCGCGCCTGCCCGTCCTCCTGCGAGAGCGTCAGGCGGGTCAGCGCGCCGTCCGCCCCGCCGCCGAAGGCGGAGACCGCCTCCATCATCGCCTGGAGGCGGGCGGGGTCGATCCGCACGGGGGCTAAGGCCATCATGTCGGGCATGGATCTCATCGATGTCTCGAGAAGGAGCGGCATCAGGCGGCGCCCGCAAGCAGGGCCGCGCCGGCGCCGGGCACACGGTGGCAGGCGGCGAAGTCGCGCGCGCCGCGCGCGGTGAGGAAAGGCGGATGGACGGCGCAGGCGTCGAAGGCCTGCGGGCAGCGCGAGCGGAAGGCGCAGCCCTGCGGCAGGTCGATCGGGCTCGGCGGCTCGCCCTCCATCAGGCAATCCTCCGGCCGGTAGCGCCGCGCCTCCAGGGCCGGCATCGCCGAGAGCAGGGCGCGGGTGTAGGGGTGGCCGGGATCGAAGAACAGACGCTCGTTGTCGGCGAGTTCGACGACCTCGCCGAGATACATCACCGCGATGCGGTTGCAGGCTTTGCGCACCATCGCGAGGTCGTGGCTGATGTAGATGTAGGTCAGCCCGTGCGCGCGCTGGAGTTTCTCGAACAACGCCAGCAGCTTGAACTGCTCGGTCTGGTCGAGGGCCGAGAGCGTCTCGTCCATGAGCAGGATCTCGGGCTCGAGCACCATGGCGCGAGCGACGTTGACCCTCTGGCGCTGCCCGGCCGAGAGCCCGAGCGGCAGGTCGTCGTAGAGCGCGACGGGCAGGCCCACATCGTCCATCACCGCGCGCACCCGCTCGCGGATTTTTTTCGCGTCACGCCAGCCGTGGGTGCGCAGGGGCGCCTCCAGCATAGCGCCGATGCCGGTGCGCGGCGGCAGCGAGTTGAACGGGTCCTGCAGCACCAGTTGCAGCTTGCGGCGGAAGCCGAGGAGTTCGGCCCCCGACAGACCGGCGATGTCGCGGCCCTCGCACAGCACGCTGCCGCCGCTCGGGCGCTCAAGGCGGCTCAGCAGCCGCATCAGGGTGGACTTGCCACAGCCGGATTCGCCGACCACGGCGAAGCTGTCGCCCTTGGCGATGTCGAAGGTGACGTTGCGCACGGCCCGCAGCGCGCTCGTGCCGGCAAAGCTCCCGCGCCGCTTCACCCGGTAGGTCTGCGACACGTCCCGCAGGCTGATGATCGCCTCGGCGGGGCGCGCGCCGGCGGCCCTCGGAGCCGCGGGCAGGCTCGGCCGCTCGCCCCAGATCACCGGGATCTGGGCCACGAGATCGCGGGTGTAGGCGTGGCGCGGCGTGGCGATCAGCGCCTCCGTCGGCTGTTCCTCGACCAGACGCCCCGCATCGATCACCAGAGTGCGGCTCGCCGCCTCGCGGGCCACGGGCAGCGAGGAGGAGACGAACAGGATCGCGGTTTCGAAACGCTCGGTGAGTTCGCGCATCAGGCGGATCACCTGGGCGGCCACCGTCACGTCGAGGGGCTGGGTCACGTTGTCGGCGACGAGCAAAGCCGGGTTCGAGACCATGGCGTCGACGATGAGCGCGCGCTGCATCATCCCGCCGGAGAACTGCGACGGGTAATCGTGGAAACGCGCGGTAGCCGAGGGGATGCGCACGGCGTCGAGCAGGGCGATCACGCGCGCCTGCGCCTCTCGGCGGCCCACCTCCGGCATCACCGCGCGCAGCTTCTCGACGATCTGGCGCCCGACCGGCAGGGTCGGGTCGAGGGCGCCCATCGGGTCGGCGCCGACATAGGCGATGTCGCGGCGAAGCCCTCGCATCGCCCGTGGCGGCAGCGCCAGCAGGTTCTGGCCGCGGAAGGACACGGTACCGGAGCGGATGGCGAGCGGGGCCGCGATCCAGTTGACCACGGCCCGCGACAGCACCGTCTTGCCCGCGCCCGAGGCGCCGACCACGCCGACGATTTCCCGCGGGGCGACGTCAAAGCCGATGCCGTCGAGGATTTTTCGCTCACGCCCGGGGAGGGTGAGGGCGACGGAGAGGTCGCGGACGGAGAGCACCGGGTCCATCAGGCGCCCCCGTGGATCGTGTTGCGGGCGCGCTCGAACGCGGCGCCGATCAGGTTGATGCCGGTCAGCGTGAGGCACAGGAACACGCCGGGCATGGTGGCGATCCACCACGCGTTGAGGAGGTATTTGCGCCCGTCGGCGATGATGCTGCCGAAGGTCGGCGTCGGCGGCTGCACGCCGAGGCCGAGAAAGCCCAGCGTCGACTCGAAGATCATCATCCGCGCCACGTCGAGCACCGAGGTGAACAGCAGCGGCGGCACCAGCAGCGGCACGAGGAGGGTGAGGATGATGCGCGGATGCGTGGCGCCCGAGACCTGCGCGGCCCGCACGTATTCGCGCCCGCGCTCGGCCATCACCACCGAGCGCATGACCCGAGCGTAGACCGGCCAGTTCGACAGGCCGAGGACGAGGATGATCGCTGGGATCGTCGGGCGGTCGGCGCCGAGCACCGCGATCGCCAGGATGATCATCGGGATCGAGAGCTGCGCGTCGGTGACCCGCATGATCACCGTGTCGGTGCGCCCGCCGAAATAGCCGGCAACCGTGCCGAGCGCGCAGCCGATGACCACGGTCACGGCGACCGAGGCCACGCCGATCAGCAGCGAGTAGCGTAAGCCCACGAGGCAGCGCACCAGCATGTCGCGGCCGATCTGGTCGGTGCCCAGCGGATGCGCCCAGCTCCACTTGTCACCGAGGAACAGCGGCGGCAGCAGGCGCGCCCGGATGTCCCGCATCGCCGGGTCGATGCCACTGAGTTCCGGGTAGAGCGCGGCGGCGAGCACGAGGAGGGCGAGCACGGCGAAGCCGATACGGAACCCGCCGGAGCGGGCGGCGCGTCCGAGGATGCGCCGGCCGATGGAGCGCGACGCCGTGACGTCGACGCGCGGCGGCACGAGCGCCAGGGAAGAATCCACGGCATCCATCAGTATTCGAGCCTCGGATCGATGGTCGTCGCCGCGAGATCGACGAGGATGTTGATGAGGACGAAGATCGCGCTGGTGACGATCGCGATGCCTTGGATCAGCGGGAAGTCGCGCTGGAGCACGGCGTTGATGGTGAGGAGCCCGAGGCCGGGATAGTCGAAGATGTATTCGACGATGATCACGCCCCCGAGCAGCGAGGAGAACTGCACGCCGAGCAGGTTGAGGAGCGGCACCGAGGCGTTGCGCAGCGCATGCGCGGCGACGATGCGCGGGCGTGACAGGCCGCGCACATGGCCGACGGCGACGTAAGATTCGCCCATCTGCGCCGCCACCGCGCTCGACAGCGTCCGGATCAGCACCGGCGACAGCTCGACGGCGAGCACCAGGGCCGGCAGCACCGTGTAGGAGAAGCCGCCATAGCCGATCGCCGGCAGCCAGCCGAGCTTCACCGACAGGAGCAGGGCGAGCACGATGCCGAGCCAGAAATTCGGGATCGAGATGAAGACCGAGGAGACCGCGAAGGCGAGCCGGTCGAAGAACCCGCCGGGGCGCAAGCCCGCCGCGATCCCGAGCAGGGCCGAGAAGACCAGGGCGATGGCGAGCGCCAGGGCGGCGAGTTGCAGGGTCATCGGCAGGGCGTCGAGAATGAGGTCGCCGACCGCGGCCCGCTCGCCGCGGGTCATGTCGTCGAAATTCGCGCCCCCCGTCGCCGCGCCGTTGGCCGGCCGCATGAAGCTGCGGCCGAGATCGCCCCGGACGACCTGAGCGGCATAGCGGCCGAACTGCACGATGATCGGATCGCGCAGGCCCATCGTGGTGGCGATCTCCTCCACCAGGGAGTCGGGCGCCATGCCGCCCACCATCTGGCGTACGGGATTGCCCGACATCACCCGCAGCAGGGTGAAGATCAGAAGCGAGACGAGGAAGATGATGACCGCACCCTGCGCGAGGCGCCGGGCGAGGAAACTGAGAACGAACATCGGGGCATCGGGTCCGGTGACGGAATCGGCAGGGCGGGGCCCGGCCGCCGTAGGGGCGGGCCGGGCCCCGCGCCGAGCGCGGACAGTTCAGTCAGGCGGTCTTGCCGGTCAGGCCGTTTTCGAGGCGTCGATGGAGCCGTCGGGGTAGATGTAGAGGCCCTTCAGCTCCCGCTGCATCGCGTGGATCATCACCGAGGTGAACAGCGACAGCGCCGGCATCTTGGTTGCCAGCAGCGGCATGGTTTCGTTCTGGAGGATGGCCTTACGCTCCTCCAGCGTCGGCGCCGCGCGCTCACGATCCAGGCTCGCATCGATCTCCGCATCCTCGATGCCGGTGATGCGGTGCGAGGACGAGTGGAAGTGGGTGCGCAGCACCAGATCCGGCTCGGGCGAGGCGGTGGACCAGCCGCAATCGACCATGTGGCCGGGCCCGCCGCCGGGGCGGTGATAGAGGCGCTCGTTCCAGGCCGCGGGCTCCAGCACGGTCAGGCTCACCGGAAAGCCCTGCTCGTTGAGCATCGCGGTGATGACCTCGCCGTACTCCTTGGTCTTCGGGTAGAACCCGACCGAGGTGATGTATTCGAGCGGCGGCAGCCCCTTGCCCTTGGGAAAGCCCGCCTCGGCCAGCAGCGCCTGGGCCTTGGCGGGGTCGTAGGCCGGATAGTTCTTCAGGTCGACGTAGCCGAACTTCACCGGCGAGATGAAGTTGGCGCAGGCATGACCCGCCGCGCCCAGGATCTCCAGCAGCATCGCCCGGTCGATGGAGTGGCAGGCGGCCATGCGCACCCGCACGTCGTTGAAGGGCGGCTTGGAGCAGCGGAACCAGAGATACTTGTTCTCGACCGAGACGACCTCGTTGATCGCGATCTTCGGATTGTTCTTGACCGTCTCGACCTGCTCGGGCTCGAGCCGCTCGACGATCGAGGCCTGACCGTTCATCAGCGACAGCATCCGCGTCGTCGAGTCGCCGGTGAAGGTGAAGTTGATACCGGGGATGCCGGGCTTGCCGCGGAAATAGCCGTCATGGGCCTTGAGCACGGTATCGTTGCCGCGCTGCTCGACGAAGCGGAACGGGCCCGTGCCGTTCAGGCGACGGGTGAGGGCGCCGCCCGGCCCCTCGGCGACGTCCTTGGCCGAGAGGATGGGGAGGAACGAGGCGAGGAAGATGAAGAGGTGGGCGGGGTAGCCGCCCTTCGAGGTGTCGACGATCACGGTCTCGTCGTCGGGCGTGGTGATCGTCAGCGTCTCGGTCGGGCCGGGATACCACTGCGCCGGGCGATCCTTGCCCGAGCCGTACTCGAAGGTCGCCTTCACGTCCTCGGGCCCGAACGGCTTGCCGTCGTGGAAATGCACGCCCTTGCGCAGCTTGATCTGGAGGCGGTGCGGGTCGAGCAACTGAATGTCGGTGGCAAGTTCGTAGACGACCTTACCGGGGTCATCGAGGGTCATCGGCGTGCGGGTCAGGAAGCCCATCACGAAGCCCTCGATGTTCTTCTGCGAGAGCGTGGTGTGGGCGGTCGGGTCCCAGTTGCCGGTGATGTTCTCGGCCGAGAGGAAGACCAGCGGCTTGCCCGTCTGCGCGAAAGCGGAAGAAATCAGAAAGTCGGGGTTGATCTGGGCAAATCCCACAGCGGCAGCACTACCCTGCAGAACCCCTTGCAGAAACCGTCTGCGATCCATCGTTCCGGCCATGCTGAGGCTCCTGAGTTCCCACGCATCCATCAAAGCGGTCAAAAACCACATAGCAGGACGCGTGCCAGAAGCCGCAAAACACACACCGGTCAGCTTGACGGTGATTGCCGCCAGGAGTGGGGGCGCTGAGCAGGCGGCGGGCAGTTCATGCGGAAGCTGCTCGTTTCGGCGGCAGATCGCAGGCGAGACGTGCCTGTGAATGCTGACGGCCCGCCGGCCGCCCCGCATATCATGGGGTGATCGACAGGCGCGGCGTGCGCGACCGAGCGGTCGGCCCTTACCCTTTCGCGATGTCGGGGCAGGGTGGACAAGGATCGATGCGTCGGTCTCTCAGAAGTCGACCGACGCGGACACGATGAACGTCCGGGGCGCGCCGACGGCGAGGAAGCCGCGAGCGGCGGACGCCCAGTACGAGTCGTCGAGCAGGTTCTCGACGGTGGCGCGGATCACGACGGGTTTCCCGTTCACGCCCTCGGTCGTGTAGCGCAGGCCGGCATCGAAGCGGGTCCAATCCGGGACCGACTGGGTGTTGGCCTGGTTGTAGAACATGCTGCTGGTATAGATCGCCCGCCCGGTCAGGGTGAGGCCCGTCGCCAGCCACGGCGGCAGGTCGTATTCGGCGTAGAGGTTGAACGCCGTGTCGGGCACGCCGGGGGCGGCCTGGCCGTCGAACCTTCCACCCGCCGTCCTCACTAGTTGCGCGTCGATGAAGGTGATGCCGCCGAGCACACGCACGCCCGGAATGGGCTCGCCGAACACGTTGAACTCGATGCCGCGATTGCGCTGGAGGCCGTTGACGTTGAACCGCCCCCCCTCGGTGATGGCATTGGGCTGTTCGATCTCGAACAAGGCCGCGGTGACCGCGACGGTGCCGAAATCGTATTTGGCGCCGACTTCCTTCTGCCGTGTCACGACGGGCGGGAAGACTTGGTCTGTATTGGTCCCGACGATGCCGGGGTTCGTCGGCCCGACCTCGAGGGCCTCGATGTAGTTCCCATAGAACGACAGGTTCGCGAACGGCTGGATCACCAGGGTGATGGCGGGACTGAACCGGCCCTCCTGATAGTTCGTCGCCACTCGACCGATGGGCGTTCCGGGACGGGTGTCGAAGCTCTGCTGGTCGATCTCCTGATAGCGTCCGCCCAAAGTCAGCAGGAAGCGATCGTCGCCGTTGAAGGAGAGTGTGTCGGCCACCGCCACGCTGCGCGCGGAGAGCTGGGTGAATAGCGGCTGTTGCCCGGAGCGCGGAAACCCGATGGTCGGAATGGGTCCGGCTGGCCGGTTGATCGGATCGTAGATGTTGATTTGGTAGGGCGGAATCGTGAAAGGCGTGAATCCGCGCGAATAGTTCTTGTTGACCACCTCGACGGCGCTGACGTTGAACTGGTGATGGAGGAAGCCGGTCTGGAACTTCGTGCGCAGGCCGACTTCGCCGGTGAAGCCTTCCAGTTGCAGCGGTTGGATCGCCAGGGTGTTGGTGGCCAGCCCGGTCGGGCTCGTGACCACATAGTTCGAGGTCAGGAAATCCTCGTTGTAGCGGCTGGCGCCGCCCGCGGCGTAGATCGTCGTCTCGGGCAGGAGGTCGTACTCGACCCGGCCGGCGATCATGTCGTACCGGCTGTCGTTGTACTCGAACGGATTGGCCGCGTTGCGACGGTTGTTCGGGGCACGGGGAACCTGGATGTTCGCGGCGACCGCATTGAACAGCGACGTCGGCGCCGTGACGTTCTGCGTCGAGTGCATCAGATCGAGCGAGGCGTGGAAGCGCTCGCCGCGATAGTCGAGGCCGAGGGTGGCGACGCCGACCTCGATCTCGTTCTTGTCGAGGGGCGTGGCCCCGTTGCGGTAGGCACCGTTGAAGCGCACGCCCCATTCCTTGAACTCGCCGAAGCGGCGGCCGAGGTCGGCATGCGTCCAGATCTGTGCGTCGCTGATATAGGTCGTGGTGAGCCGGGCGAGCGGCTCGTCGTAGGCGCGCTTGGGGATGAGGTTGATCGTGCCGCCGACGCGGCCGGTGCCGCCGCTCAGAAGCGCTGTGGGGCCGAGCAGAACCTCGACGCGCTCGATGCCCTCCACGAAGTGCCGGCGCGGGTTGGCGAGGTAGAACAGCCCGTCGAAGCCGGTATCCAGATTGGTGACCGAGAAGCCGCGGATGAAGTAGGAATCGCGCTCGCTGAACGGCGGCGCATCGCTGCGCACCGAGGGGTTGTTCAGCACGACGTCGGCGACCGACCGCGCCTGCTGATCCGCGATCAGCTTCTCCGTGTATCCGGTCACGCTGAAGGGCGTCTTGAGGACGGAGCGGTTACCCAGAAGGCCGACCCGGGTTCCCGAGCCGACCTGGCCGCCGGCATAGGGCACGGGCGGCTGTCCGACGGTTCCCGTGGGCGGCGGCAGGCCGGCGGCGGCACGATCCTGCCCTTGAGCCTGCCCCTGAACGTGCAGCTCGTCGAGCTGCACCGTGCCCGCGGGCTCCGCGCCGAGCTGGACGTAGCGCGGGTTGACCAGGGTGATGGTCGAGGCGCCGGCCGGCCGATAGGTGAGGCCGGTACCCTCCAGAAGCTTGGTCAGGGCCTCGATCGGGGCGAACTCGCCCGCGAGCCCTTGCGTCTCCAGGCGCGCCGTCAGCTCGGTCGGGTAGACCAGCTTGACCCCGGCCTGCTCGGTGAAGGCGACGAGGCCGGTCTCAAGCGAGCCCTTCGGGATGGCGAGACGAACCGGGTCACCGGACATCGGCGCGTCGGACCGGATCGTGCGCGGAGCCGGGCCGCGCGTGGGTTTCGCCTCGCCGGTCATCTCGCCGGCCTGAGCCGCCGCCTGTGCCATCACCGCGGCCGACACGCCGGCCAGCGCGAGTCCCGCCATCCGGCCCCGTGAAAACCTGCGCGCGCGCGACGCCATGCTAAAGCCCCATCGATCCATCGGGAGGGGCGGCACGCTTCGCGTCATCCGCGCCCTCGATGGTTAAGATCAACGGGCACGCGATCTCCTGACGTGGAGCGAGCGATTTTTTCGCCCATCGGCATTCCCCCCTCTCACAGGGGCGATCCGACCAGGACCAGCAGGGGTGAGAGGCGCCGGATACGGGCCCCCATGGTCGCGGCGATCACGTCGAGGGCGTCGTCGGTGTTGCGGGCATCGAACGCGCCCGTCACCCGCCGCGCCCCGAGTTCACGGTCGAGCAGCAGGATGCGCCCGCGGCGGTAGCGGTTCAATTCCGCAAGGACCGCCGCCAGCGGCTTTCCGGCGTAGATCAGCCGGCCGTCACGCCACGCCGTGTCGCGCTCCACATCCGCGGCAACCACCTGCAGGACGCCGTCGCCGACGCGGACTTCCTCCCCGGCCGAGACGACGGCGCGCCCCCTCTCCCCCGACACGTCGACACGCCCCTCCGCCACCCCCACCGGGCTGGCCGCCCCATCCGCGCGCAGGAAAAAGCGGGTCCCGATGGCGCGCACGCTCAGGCCGCCGCCACGCACGACGAACGGGCGGCTCGGATCAGGCACGACATCAAAGCTGGCCTCACCCCGCAGAAGCTCGATCTTGCGCTCCCGCTCGGTGAACCGCACCGTGATCGCCGTGTCCGTGTTGAGATCGACGCCGCTGCCGTCGGCAAGGGTCGCGTGCTCGATGGTGCCGACGTCGCTCCACAGATCCGCGCGCAGCCGGTCGAGGAGCCCGATCTGATACACCAGGGCGCCTCCGATCAGGGCCAGGGCGGCAAGCGTCTTCGGAGATCCCTTGGGAGGCCCCTTGCGCGGGCGGGGATCGGGCAGTTGCCCGAGCCTGCGCCACAGCGCATCCATCTCGGCATAGGCCGCGGCATGGGCCGGATCGGCCCCGCGCCATGCCTCGAATTCCCCGCGGTCGGCCTCGGTGGCGTCGGAGGAGGAGAGCCGCGCAACCCAGGCCGCGGCCGCGCGCTCGACCGGATCCTCGCCGCTGTCGGCCTCGTCGGCCTCCGCCCCGTCGCTGCCGGCCACGTCACGTCCCACGTCACGTTCCCCTGGGGGCCTGCCGCGGCCCGACATGGTGCCGCGCCGGTGTCCTATCCCCTTAGATCAACGAGGTCGCGGCCTCCTGATGCGATCCGTTCAAAAAAGATCGAGGCGGGTGCGGCGGCAATGCAGGAGGGCCTTGATGATGTGCTTCTCGACCATGTTGCGCGAGATGCCGAGGCGCAGTGCGATCTCCCCGTTGGGAAGGCCATCGAGGCGGCTGAGCAGGAACACCTCGCGGCAGCGGGGCGGCAACGCGTCGATCGCCCCGGCGAGGCGCCTCAGTTCCTGGCGGGCGATCGCCTGCCGCTCCGGGAGGGCGTAGCCGTCGACGATTTCAGCCAATTCCGCGTCGCACTTCGCCGCGAACAGAGTCCGTTCCAGCCGGCCGCGGTTGCGCATCCGCAGGGCGACATTGGTGGCGATGCGGAACAGAAGGGCGGACGGGTGCTCGATGCTCGTGCGCGAGAGCGCAGCGACCATGCGCAGGTAGGTCTCCTGACTCGCATCCGCAGCATCAGCCGGGTTGTCGAGCAGGCGCAGAAGGAAGCGCCGAAGCTTGAGACCCTCGTGCCGGTAGAGGGTATCGATCGACACCCCCGTCGCCCCTCCCGCCATGATCTCGGCCCCGTCGCCCACAGATGATCCCGCCCTCAATGACCGAGGACCGACCAGAAGGAGACGGGCGGGCAATGCAAGTCCCGCAATAGCTTGGACAACTTCCAGCCTAGACGCCGATGCTATCGCAAGGCGTTGGACAGACAGTCGAAATATTTTCCCGGAAGCCAAAACAAGAATTATTACAAATAAAGCATTGAAGCCATTTCATTATCTCGTTGCAGATCAGCAACAGGCCGCTTCACCACCGTGCAGCAAACGATACACGAACCGAGTCCATCCGGCGAAGCCAGAACCGAAGCCGAGGATCAAGCCCAAGTCGAACAGAGCCGGCAACGGGATGGGGCAGCGCGGTGCGGCGGAAGCGCGGCACAACCCGCGATCGACCACGCGCAACAGAATCCCTGGACGAATGACGCCGCGGAACCTGTCCGCATCCGGTCCATGACCCGAATTACCGAAGAGTAAAATCAGGTTTTTTACGCCGGCAACGGACTGACGCGGCAAAACAAACACGCGGTCACCCTATATCAAGAACAATTCCAATCGATTCGACTTCCCTTGACGCCTGCCTGAAGTTTGCGCAACACGCCTTCAGCTTCACGCGATTCGAGGGAGTCCTCAGTCCGA
Source organism: Methylobacterium sp. R2-1 (assembly GCF_014191355.1). Taxonomy (GTDB): domain Bacteria; phylum Pseudomonadota; class Alphaproteobacteria; order Rhizobiales; family Beijerinckiaceae; genus Methylobacterium. Next base: position 115,312 of record NZ_JACHWM010000013.1, on the reverse strand, counting down.
TGAGCAAGTACAACGAAAAGCAATTTTCCTTTTCTTACGCTTCGACCAACATCTTCTTCTTGCTCACGAAACCGCGGGCCCTCCTTGCCTGTCCCTGCAACGGTGGGTTCGTCATGCGTTCGGCCTGCACGACGGCGGTGATGCCCGCGCGCCGGCAACCGGATGGCCGTGCCGCTTCGATGAGGCGTCGATAACGCGCCAATGAGGCGTCGAGGCGTCGGGAACGCCGTCGGCCGAGACGGAGACCGGGTCGGCGCCGGGCTTACGGATCAGGAACGCGGCCCCCCGCTCCGGCCGCGACACGGCTGGAGCCGGCCCTGAAGGCTCTCACGAGGTTCGGAGATCATGCCACCATCGTCTCAAGCCGTTGCCGAGGCAGCCGCCTTCCGCAGCTTCGCCAACGGATATCTGCGCGAGATCGACCCCGGCATCCGCATCCGGCACGCGCTGCCGGACGGGCCACCCGCACCTTGCGTCGAATGGAACCTGCGCAGCCGCCGTCTCGCGATCCGCGCCGAGATCCTCTCCCCGTCGCTTTGCGGCGCGCACGCGTTCGGCCGCCTCTGGACCCGCCACCTGCACGAGCCGCGCTGGCGCCCAGTCGCACCGATGCGGGCGCTTCAGGAGCTTCTCGGCGAGGCCTATTCGCGTACGGACGAGGGGCGGGGCGAGACCGCCCGCGAGCGCGAGCTGGAACTGCTCGGGCGCGTGCTCGACAGCTACCGCGAGACCGCGCGCCTGCTCGGCCTCGCGGAACGGGAAGCCGGCGCGGGGACCGGCTTCATCGCCGCCGAGCGCGCCCTCGTCTTCGGCCACTGGCTGCACCCGACGCCCAAGAGCCGGCAGGGCCTCACGACCTGGCAGGCCCGCGCCTACGCACCGGAGGAGGGCGGCACGTTCCAACTCGCCGTGTTCGCCGCCGAAGCGCGCCTCGTCCGCCACGATTCGGCGGTGACCCGCGCTGCGCCCGACCTCGCCCTCGACCTGCTCGGCCCTGACGCCGCCCGGCTGGACTTGCACGCGGGCGAAATTGCCCTGCCGATGCATCCGCTCCAGGCCGAGGCGCTGATGCTGGAGCCGCACGTCGCCGCGTGGGTCGAGGCGGGTCGGCTACGGCGGCTCGGCGCCTTCGGCCCCCGCTTCACCGCGACCTCCTCGCTGCGCACGGTCTACGCGGCCGAGAGCCCGTGGATGGCGAAGTTCTCACTGCCCGTCACCCTCACCAACTCGCTGCGGGTCAACCGGCTCGCCGAACTCAAAGCAGGCGTCGCCATGGCCCGCCTGCTGGCCAAGAGCGGCTTCGGCGCCCGCCACCCCGACTTCCTGATCCTCGCCGACCCCGCCTACCTCACCCTGCAGAGCCCCGACCGCGAGGAGAGCGGATTCGAGACGGTGCTGCGCGAGAACCCGTTTCGCGGTGGCGCGGAGCGCGGGATCGCCACGCTGGCGGCGCTGACCGCCGAGCCGCTGCCCGGCCACCCGTCGCGGCTGGAGTCGCTCCTGCGGAAAGTCTGTCCGGAGGGTGCGGCCCCGCGCGCGCAGGCCGCCCGTACTTGGTTCAGACGCTATCTCGACTGCATGCTGGAGCCCGTGGTCGCGCTCTACGACGCGCAGGGCATCGCGCTGGAAGCCCACCAGCAGAACGCGCTGCTCGACGTCGCCACCGGCTGGCCGCAGCGGGGTTTCTACCGCGACAACCAGGGCTTCTACCTCTCGGAATCCGCCCGCCCCCGTCTCCTGCGCGACGCGCCCGAGACCGGCGCCATCGCCTCGCTCTACTTCCCGGACGGCGAGATCCGCCGACGGCTGGCCTACTATCTCGTGGTCAACCAGATCTTCTCCGTCATCGCCCGGATGGGCCATGACGGGCTGGCACGCGAGGAAACGCTCCTCGACGATCTCGGCCGCCGCCTGGAGGCGATGGTGCGCCGACTGACCGGCGCCGGCCGCGCCTTCGCCCGCTCGGTGCTGGAGGGGCCAACGCTCTGCACCAAGGCCAACCTGCGGGTGCGCCTGTCCGACCGCGACGAGCTCGCCTCGGGCGATGGCACCGGCAACTACATCGACATGCCGAACCCGCTCACACTTCGTGCGGCGGCGCGGGGCGAGGCCGGCCGTGCCCTCGCGTCTTGAAGCCATGGAGCAACCGGAAGCGCGCGTCCTGCGCCAGCTGGCGGAAGCGGTCCTGTTCGAGGGGCTGGCCGACTGCGAGCCGGCCTACGACGGCTCTCGCCGGATCGCATGGCGCCTCGGCTCCCGCCGCTTCCGCGCAACCGGCGCCGTCGGCGCCTTCGGCCGTCCTCGCCTCGACCCGTCGTCGGTGGAGATGGCGAGCGGGGAGGGTGCCTGGATGCCTGCCGATCTCGCCGCCCTGGTAGAGGTCCTTCCCGCTGCCGGCGAACACACGGTGCGGCTGCGGGCCGAGCTTCGGCAGACGATCGAACTCTGCCGCTGGAACGTCCAAAATCTGTCGCCGCCGGAGCGCCGCGCCCTGCCTTTCGCCACGCTCGATGCGGCTTTGTGGGAGGGCCATCCCTACCATCCGAGCTTCAAGGCGCGCACCGGCTTCACCCTGGAGGATCACCGCCGCTACGGGCCCGAGGCCGCTGCGCCGTTCCGCCTGGAGTGGCTCGCCGTGCGCCGGGACACGATCGCCCTCGCGCTGCCGGGCCCGGAGGCCGCGTTCTGGCGGGCCGAACTCGGCGGGGAATGGAACCTCCTCGCTCACCGCCTCGGCGAGGCCGGACATTCCCTCGACACGCACGCGCTGCTGCCGGTCCATCCCTGGCAGATGCGCCGGCTCGAAAGCGAGGCTTTGCGCCCCTGGCTGGCGGAGGGCCGCGCGGTCGCGCTCGGGATCGCCGGCCCGCGCTACGTCGCCAGCCAGTCCCTGCGCACGCTGCACAACCTCGACGATCCGTCGGCTGCGAGCGTGAAGCTGGCGCTCGGCGTCGTTTCGACCTCGAGCCTGCGCATCCTCGATCCGCATTTCGTGCTGACCGGCCCAGCGCTGTCCAACTGGCTCGCCGGCCTCGTCGCGGACGACCCCAAGTTGCGCGACCGGGTCACGGTGCTGCGCGAATACGCCGCCGCGCTCGCCGACCGGGACGGGCCGCTCGCCGGACAGCTCGCCGCGATCTGGCGGGAGAGCCCGCGTCTCGCGCCCGGCGAGGCGGCCGTGCCCTTCAATGCCCTCGCCGTGTGCGAGGCGGACGGAAGCAGCTTCGTCGCACCCTGGCTCGAACGCCACGGCCGCGACGCCTGGCTCGACCGTCTGGTTGAGGTCGCGGTGCTGCCGGTCTGGCACCTGCTCGCGGGCCACGGCGTCGCCCTGGAGGCGCACGGCCAGAACATGATTCTGGTCCACCGCGGCGGCTGGCCGGAACGGGTGATCCTGCGCGACTTCCACGAGAGCGCGGAATACGCGCCCGACTTCGTGACAAACCCGGAGCGCGTGCCGGATTTCGGGGCGATCGACCCCGCCCATGCCGGCCCGGTGGATGACCGCTTCCACGCCATGCGCTCGGCCGCGACGCTCGCCGAACTCGTCACCGACAGCCTGTTCGTCTTCAACCTCAGCGAAATCACCGCCCTGCTCGCGCGTCGGCACGGCCTCGACGAGACGGCGTTCTGGCGCCGCCTCGGCCGGCAGTTGCGGCGCCACGCGATCGCACATGGGCTGGAGGAGTGCTTCGCCCGGCTTCAGGTCGAGGCGCCCCGGCTGCGGGTCGAGGCGCTTCTGTCCCGCAAGCTCGGGCTCGGTGAGGTGCGCGGCAGCCTCCACGCGCCCAACACCCTGTTCCATTCCCCTGACGCCCTTTTCGGAGACCGCATGATCGAGATCGACGGCCGCACCATCACCGCGGACGCGATGGAGGCCGCCATCCGGCGCGTCGAGGACGCGGCCGGGCTGAGCGGCGGCAGCGGCGAGCGCGTCGCCGCGCGCTTCCGCGACACCGCCCAGGGTCTCGCCTTCATCCTCGCCGCCCGCCGGTGCGGCGCGAGCCTGCTGCCGATCCATCCGGCCCTGCCCGACGAGGGTGCGCGCCGGCTCGCGGAACGCGCCGGCTGCCACCGCCTGTTCCTCGACAGCCTGGAGGGCGCGGCGCTGGACGGCGCCGCCCCGCCGGTTCCGGGCGAGGGCGAGCTTCTCCAGATGAGTTCCGGCACTACCGGCGAGCCGAAATGCATCGCCCGCCCCTGGAGCGCGGTGGAGCGCGAGATCGAGAGCTATGTCGGCGCCTTCACCGAGCCGGACGGCATGACCCCGGTCATCGCCTGTCCGATCACCCATTCCTACGGGCTGATCTGCGGCCTGTTCGTGGGACTGCGCCGCGGCCGCGTGCCGGTGATTGTCGACACCACCAACCCGAAATACCTCCTGCGCCGCCTGCGCGAGATCGAGCGGCCGGTGCTCTACACCGCACCGGCCATGCTGCACACGCTGGCCCGGCTCCTGCCCGGGGATGAGACCATCCACGCGGCGATGGTCTCGGGCACGCTCCTGCCGGCACCCTGGTTCGCCGCCATCCGCGGGCGCGTCACCCACTTGTTCCAGCAATATGGCTGCTCGGAAGCCGGCTGCATCGCGATCAATCCGGATCTGCGCCGCGCCGACGCCATCGGCCGCCCGCTGCCGCATCACCGCGTCCGGGCGGGAACAGGCCCAGAGGCCCCGGCGGAGATCGTGGTCGAGGGGGAGGGCGGGACGATCCACACCGCCGATCTCGGCTATCTCGCCCCCGACGGCATGCTGATCTTCGTCGCGCGCCAGGACGACACGATCAACGTCTCGGGCCTCAACGTCTATCCCGGCGAGGTCGAGGACGTGGTGATGGCCATGCCCGGCATCACCGACGCCGTGGCCTTCGCCCGGCCCGATCCGTTCGCGGGCGAGCGGGTGACGCTGCTGTTCAGCGCTGAAGGTCCCGTGCCGCCCCGCGCGCTTCAGGACTGGTGCCGCCGCTGGCTCGCCGGCCACCAAGTGCCGGTCGAGGCGGTGCAGGTCGGCGCGATCCCGCGCGAAGCCAACGGCAAGATCTCTCGCCGCGCGGTGGCTGCGCAGTACCGGGGCGGCAGCCTGGAGGCGGTGGCATGAACTCCGGCAAGAGTGCTGGCATGAGCAGTGAAGCGCTGGTCACGGCCATCGGCACGGTGCTGCGCGAGGAGATGCGCCACCCCCATCTCGACGGGTTCGGGCCTGAGGCGCGGCTGAACGAGGACCTCTACCTCGATTCCGTCCAATTGCTTCAGCTCATCCTGTCGCTGGAGCTGACGCACGGGGTGTCGGTACCGGAGGAAGCGATCAACCGGCAGGACGTCTCCACCGTCGCCGACCTCGCTCGGCTCCTGGCGCCGGGCGCGGAGCCGGCCGCACCGGTCGCCGCCGAACTGGCGGCGCCCTCCGAGGGCGTCCACGGCGCGATGCCCTACGACCTGAAGATCCACTGCTTCGTCAGTTGCGTCTGCGACGGGCTGAAGACGCGGGGCATCGACCATCGCCCGTTCTACGCCCTGATCTGGGACGCCGAGTTCGCCATCACCGACGGCTCGCGGCTCGCCTACCACTCGGACGCGATGGACCACGAGTCGTTCCGCTACTGGTTCGAGCGGCTCTACGGCGTGCCGCTCGTCTCCTGGTACGACCATTCCCGCTCCAAGGAGGAGAACGTCGCGACCCTGCTCGACCTGATGGAGCGGCGGGAGCCCGACACGCGCATCATGGTGATGCTCGACATGTTCCACCTCCCTGAGCGGGAGAACAAGTTCAACCAGAACCCCTTCCCGCACTACCTGATGGTGTCGCTCGGCGACGACCCCGACCTCTGGCAGGTGCGCGACCCCGACTTCCGCTGGGAGGGCGTGATCGAGCGCGAGCGGATGCTGAACGCCATCCGCCAGCCGAGCGTCGCCGGCGGCTACCGCTTCGACCCCTCGCTCGCGCATCCGCCGGCGGACACGGATCTCGCGGCCTTCTTCGATGCCTGCTTCCGGTTCGACACCAACCCGCTGATCGACGCGGCGCGTGCCATCGTGCTCGCCCATGCCGAGGGGCGCGGCGGCTTGAGGCTGACCGATCTCGGCGAGGCGCTGCGGGAACTGCCGGTCATCACCATCCGCAAATGGGCCTACGAGCACGGCTTCGCCTTCTTCTGGCGGGCCCTGCGCTGGCCGGATCCGGAGTTCCAGCGGATCTGCGACGAGATCGAGGCCTTGGTGAACGGCCTCACTGCCCTGCACTACGCCGTGCTGAAGCTTGCCCGGACCGGCGTGGCCCGAGAGGACACAGCAGGGGTCGCGCCTGTCCTCGCGCGGCTCGACGCCCTCGACGCGCAGGAATTCGCGATCAAGCGGCAGCTCGCCGCGGCCTACGCCGCGTGGCGGCAAGCGAGCCCGGATCTCGGACAGGCCGCCGTATCCTCCCGCGAAAGGCTTTCCGCATGAGAATCGCGCTCTGCACCATCAGCTTTCGCCACCATCTCGTCTCGATCGGCGAGCTCGCCCGCTTCGCCCGCGGCCACGGCTTCGACGGCATCGAATTGTGGGGCGTGCATGCCCGCAATCTCGGCCCCGGCGACCATGCCGAGTGGCTCGCCGCCTACGGCCTGCGCGTGCCGATGTTGAGCGACTACCTGCCGCTCGACGCAGCCCCCAAAACCCTGACCGAGCGGGCGGCTGAACTCGCCCGGCTCGCGGGGAGCTGGGGCGCCCCGCGGCTGCGCACCTTCGCCGGCACGAAGGGCAGCGCGGTCGCCGCACCGGAGGAGCGCACCCACGTTGCCCAGCGCCTGCGGATGGCGGCGGGCCAGCTCGCCGACGAGGGTCTACGGCTGGTGGTCGAGACGCATCCCGGCACGCTCGCTGACACCACCGCCTCACTCCTCGACCTGCTCGACGCGGTCGATCACCCGAACCTCCGGGTGAACTTCGACACGCTCCACGTCTGGGAGGGCGGCGACGATCCCCTCGCGGCCCATGCCCGGCTCGCTCCGCATATCGACTACTACCATCTCAAGAACGTGCGCAGCCGCGCCGACCTGTCGGTGTTCGAGCCGGCCAACGTCTACGCCGCCGCCGGACGGCGCGAGGGCATGACTGCCTTGTTCGAGGGCGCACTGGATTACGGCGCCTTCCTGAAGACGCTGCCGCCGCAGGCGGAAGCCTCGCTCGAATGGTTCGGCGACGCCTCCTTCTCGGTCCTGCCGACCGACCTTTTTCGCGTGCGCACCGCCACTGCCGGCCGCCGCGGCACCGGCCCCCTCCATGCCGCGCGCTGAGCGGGCACACCGGACACCCAGGAGATCGACATGCCCGACAGCCACGCCGTCGTCAGCACCCCGCATGCCAGCCGCTATCTCCAGCAGCTCTGCAAACACTGGGCCCACCGGTTCGAGACCGAGTTCAGCGCGACGAACGCCCGCATCGCGCTGCCGCTCGGCGAGACGCGGCTCTCCGCCGATGCCGAGACCCTGACGATCGACCTGACCGCACACGAGGCGGCGAGCCTGCCCGATCTGCGCGATGTGGTCGTGCGCCACATTGAGCGGTTCGCCTTCCGCGAGACGCTGCGCTTCGAGTGGACGTGAGCCCGCCTTCGCAAAGACCGAGAAGCACTTCGCAGGAAGCAGAGAGTGGAATGAGCGGCATGAGACATGACGGGGACGTGACCATACGGGCCATGCGGGACGACGACGCGCAGGATCTCTTCGAGATCTACAATCAGCCCGCCTTCCGCTTCGGAACCCTCGCTCTTCCCTACGAGTCGTTCGAGGCCGTGAAGAAGTGGGCCGAACCCCGCTCGCCGCGGGATCTGCACCTGGCCGCGGAACGGGACGGGCGCGTCGTCGGGGCGGCGGCCCTGCGCCCGTTCTACGGCCGGCGCGCGCACGCGGCGGAGTTCTGGATCGCGGTCCACGAGGATTTCGCCGGTCACGGTATCGGCTCGCGGCTCCTCGCCGCGGTGATCGACACCGCCGACAACTGGATCAATGTTTCGCGGATCGAGATGACGGTTTTCACCGACAACACGCGCGCCATCGCCCTCTACGAGAAATTCGGTTTCGTCATCGAGGGGACGCACAAGGCCGCCTCGTTCCGCAACGGGACCTTTGCCGACGTGCACTGCATGGCCCGCCTGCGCCCTCCGAGCGGACACGGAATCTAGCCCGAAAGGCCGGCGTGGAACGCCCGAGCGTCTTCGATTGTCACAGCTCCCAGCTTCCAGGAACATTGCCGATTTTGCGAAGGTTTCGCCCGTCAGACTCCGGCACCGCTCAAGAAAATCGGCGCTCGGGTGTCGTTTCCACACCGGGAGATCCGATACCATGCATCGGCGTGATTTTCTGACGACTCTGCTGACCGCAACGGCTGCGCTGGCCGTCACCCGCACAGCCCTCGCCCAACCGGCGCCGGCCGGTGCCATTCCGGCCCCCGTCTACCTCGCCATGGCGACGAAGGGCGGCCTCTTCCTCGAGAACACGGCGCGCGACGCCTACGCCAAGAGCCGCAATCCGCGCATCAAGGCCTTCAGCCGGGCGGAGGTGACCGAGCAGGTCAACCTCGCCCGCAAGCTCGACCCGTATGTGGGTGCAGCGGCACCCATGGCAGGTGCGCCCGCCGGTCCGGGCGGCCTCGTCGGCGGCTTGGTCACGGCGCCTCTGGCGGTCGCGGGCGCGACGGTCGGCGCGGTCGGCGGGGTCGTCGGCGGCGCCCTGGGTGCGCCTGGCGGGAACGGTCCCGGCGCCATGACCACGGACGAGCAGAAGGCCCAGATCCTCTCGCAGCTCTCGGGGATGCAGCCCGGCCCCGAATACGACGCGATGTTCGTCAACGCCTCGCTCCAGGGCCACCAGGAAGCCTACCAGATCCACGGCTCCTACGCGCAGGCCGGCGATGACCCGGCCCTGCGCCGCATCGCGGCGGGCGCGATCCCGCTGATCCAGCGGCACATCGCGCAACTGTCGCGGATGCAGGCGATGATGGGCGGCGCGCGGCAGGGATAGGCCGGGATCGCGGCGCACCGTCCCGAATGGCGATCTTTGAGACGGTGCGCGTCGACGGAGCGCACGCTGCCCCTCCTGCAACGCATCCGCAAAAGGGGAACTGAAAGCTTCGACCTCCCGTTCTTAGACACCAGCCACTGGAAAGGCGCAGTCTATGAACGCCGAAGCGATCAAGAGCCGCGACGAAGCCCTGGCTCTACTCGATGCCGACCTGATCACGATCCACGACTTCATGACATTGTGCGACCTGAAGGGGTGGGATCGGTAGAGACTGCGAGGCCGGAGCGTCATCTCCGGCCTGTTGCGACCCCTCTAGCCGCCGGAGCCTCGGCACCCTCGCGCCGACGAGTTCCGGCCGCGTCTGTTGCAGAGTGCAGCACCGACAGCGGCAAAAGATCCTTACAGAACGGCTAAAACAGCGGCCGAGCGCGAGGTTGCGCCGGAGGAGGACGGACTGACGACGGGTCTTTGCCGTCAGCCGCCATCGTGCGGATCGCCTCCCAGTAGGCTCTCAACCAGCACCGGGGCCTGGATCACTCCGAAGGCGGCTCCCACCAGCGCCCCAGACGTGGCGCACATGACAGCCTTCGACGAATCCCGCAGATACTCGTCAGGTTCGGGTCCCTGTCGAATCATCGTGCCTATTGCCGAGGCAACGCCCACAATCATGCCGCAAACAGCCGTCCCGACTAGGATTGTTGCGAATTTCCTGTGCTTGAACTGCAAGGGCGAGCCATCCCACTGAAGAACTCACCCCTAAGAATCATGACCGCGCGACAAACCCGTTAAGCTAGCTATTCCTCGGCGAGAGTGACGCACACTGAGTTGGCGGCCGGTGCTTCTGGACCGACCGGATCGATGTTGATCGACCAGAGACGGCAGACCCGCTCCGTTCCCGCCCCGAAATCCCCCTACCTGAAAGCCGGTCTCTCAGATCGCCGCGGCTGGGTCGCGATCCTCTGCATCGCCCGCGGGCGGCGTCCGGTCGCGGCGGGAGCGGCGCTCCATCAGGGCACGACCGAGAGCGCGCAGCGGCGCGGTGAGGCGGCGAGCATCGTCGGCGCGTTCCATGATGGTCTCGCCGCGGCGGATCTCACGGTCGAGCTTGGCCATGGTCCGGGCGAGCGCCGGGTCGTCGTCGTCCAGCCAGACCTCGACGGTGCGGGCGAAGGCGATCACGGTGCCCTGGAGCTTGAGCCGGCCGAGCGGCCCCTCCGTGTCGATGCCGGCGGCGGCCAGCATGTAGCGGTGCGAGTTGAGGGCAACGCCGTTGAGCGCCAGCATGGACAGGACATCGCCGCGTAGCGCGAAGGCGATGCGGCGCAGGGCCGGCTTATAGGGCGTCATCGCGTCGAGCCGGCGCATCAGCACATCGAACAGGCGCTCGCGGGCCGGCTCATCGGCGAGGTCGGCCGTGTCGACGTCCAGCACCTTACGATCGATGATCCGCGACAGGCCGCCGAGCACGGCCCCCTTCGAGGGGAAGAGGTCGCGCAATTCGGCGAGGGTCAGGCCTGCTTCGCGAGCGATGTCGCCGACCTCGATGTCGTTCCAGGGCTGCTCGGCCGCGAGCCGCATCAGCGCCTCGACCGCAGCCTCGCGCGGGTTGGGCCTGGAAGCGCCGGCTTGCGGCTTCTCGGAATGCGACGAACCGGACTCTCCACCGGTTTCGAGCTTGCCGCCGGTCTCGGGCTCGGGGGCCGTGTCCATGATCCGTGCTCCGTGTTCGGTTCGACGTCTCATGTAGGGGCGGAACCGTCGGGTTGCACCCGTCGCCCGCCTCAGCCGGACAATTCCCCCGCCCGCCGCTTCGCCGCACCCACCGCCTCCCGCATCAGGTCGGGCAGGGCACCCTCACGCATCAGCACGGCGAGCGCCGCCGCGGTGGTGCCGCCGGGCGAGGTCACGTCCCGGCGCAGCTGCCCGGCCTCGCGGGCATCGGCATCGAGCAGGGCACCGGCGCCCGCGACGGTGGCGCGGGCGAGCTGCTCCGACAGCTCCGGCGGCAGGCCGGCCGCCACGCCGGCCTCCGCCAGCGCTTCCGCCAGCAGGAAGACATAGGCCGGGCCGGAGCCCGAGACCGCGGTCACCGCATCGATCAACGCCTCGTCGTCGAGCCAGGCGACGAGGCCGGAACGGGCGAGCAGCCTTTCCGCCGCCGCCCGTGCCTGCGGCCCGACCTCGGGACTGCCGACGGCGCCGGTCGCGCCCCGGCCGATGCTGGCGGGCAGGTTGGGCATGACGCGCACCACGGCGCGAGCGGCCGGCAGGCGGCGCTTGAGATCGGCGATGGTCTTGCCGGCCAGGATCGAGACGACGAGGGTATCCGGGCCGATCCAGGCCCCGAGCGCCGGGGCTGCCGCGTCGAGGACCTGCGGCTTGATGCCGAGCACCAGGGCTCCGGCCGGAGAAGCGGCATCAGGGTTGAGGCGCAAACCCCGCTCGGCGCAGAGCACGGCGATCTCGGGGGAGGGCTGCGGATCAATGACGGTCACGGCGGCAGGGTCGAGGCCGCCCGCGAGCCAACCCCGCAGCAAAGCCGCCCCCATCTTGCCGGCACCGGCCAGAACCAGGGGCGTGGGGAAGGCGGTCGAGGCTTGGTCTTGCGTCATGCCCTCTCGATTCCACCGCCGCGGCGCCGGATCAAGGGGCTTGGTCCTCTCGAAACCGGACGGTCACGCCTCGCCTTCGGTCTCGAACAGCACCGCGTCGAGGGCCTCGCGGGCGCTCTTGCCGGCCCAGAGCACGAACTGGAAGGCCTGATAGTAGCGCTCGCAGGCGTCGGCAGCCGTCTTCATCATCATCGCGCACTGCCCTTGCGTCGGCGCGATGCCGTCGGTGAGCAGCAGCGAGTGGCGGAACATCACGACGCTGTCCGACGACCATAGGTCGAAATGGCCGATCCAGAGCTGCTCGTTCACGAGCGCGACGAGGCGCAGCATCTCGGCCCGGCGCCGCTCCGGCACTTTCAGGTCGAAGGCGGCGGCCACGTGCAGCGACTCGACTTCCTCGATCCACGTGAAGGCGACGTGGTACTCGGCCCAGCGCCCCGACACGGACACCGACATCTCGTCGGTCTCGATCCGATCGAAGATCCAGTCCCGCAGCGAGGCGAGGCGCTCGACGACATCGAGCGGGTGCTCCGGCCGGTCGCTGTCTTCGATGAGGCTAAGCTGGGTCATGGCGATCCAAGTTGTCGACCCGGTCGATGGCTCGATCGGGCCGGCGGGCAAAGCAGGGCCGTGACGGGAATCGAGGCGACACCCGTCGATCTCCGTCCTGCGGAGGGGTTCAATCCAGATTTCACCGCCCCGGGGTTTGGTTCCACCTTTCCGCCGGGGCGAATCAACTTCGGATCGTTTATAGCCCGCGCCGCCCGCGGGCTTCAAAGCGTCGCCCCGGCATCAGCGGTGGGCAACGCGGCTATCCACCGATGCTTCCTGTGCAAAGAAATCCAGATTCCGCGTTTTCCCTCAAGGGTGAGTCTTTGGTGAGTCGTTGGTGAGTCTCGGCCGACTCCGCGCCGCCGCTCAGACCGATTCCGTGCTGCCGGCGCTCCCCGTCTCGGCACCGAGCCGGGCCTCCAGGGCACTCACCCGGGCGGCGAGCGCGTCGTTCTGGCTGCGCAGAGCCGCGACGAGGTCGCGCAGCACGTCCACCTCCTCGCGGGTGGCGACATCCATGTCGCGGATCAGGCGCTCGACCTGGCCCTTGAACATCGTCTCCGCCTCGCGGCGCACGCCCTGGGCGGCCCCGGCGGCATCGGTGAACAGGCGGGCGACATCGTCGAAAAGGCGGTTCGAGCCTTGCATGGGGATCTCCTCCCGCGCCCGGACCTGTTTCGAGCACGTTCCTACGACATAAGAATCGGCGGCCGGCAGGGCAATCGAGGGGCGTTCACGAAACGCCTCGGCCGCCGACGCCGGCGGAGAGCGGGAACCGGCCCGGATTGTTGCCGCAGGTCTCAGATCCGGCAGCGGAAACGTGCGGTTACAATCTTCACGGTCGGCCATACTTTCGGGCAGGGCGCACGCAGGCGTAAGACTCTCCTCGTCATGACCACGAACCCGCCGACGCCCCACATCCTCGTCGTCGAGGACGACCGCGAGATCAGCGCCCTCGTCGCGCGCTACCTGCGCGCCAACGAGTGCCGTGTGAGCCTCGCCGGCGATGGGCGCGAGATGGACCGGGTGCTGGCCGATGCCCGGGTCGATCTCATCGTCCTCGACCTGATGCTGCCCGGCGAGGACGGCCTGAGCTTGTGCCGGCGTCTGCGGGCCTCGTCGCAGGTACCGATCCTGATGCTCACGGCCAAATCGGAGGAGATCGACCGGATCGTCGGGCTGGAGATCGGCGCCGACGACTATCTCGGCAAGCCGTTCAACCCGCGCGAATTGCTGGCGCGCATCCGGGCGATCCTGCGGCGCAAGGGCGCCGAGCCGCAGGACGGGGAGAGCACGCGCCGCTTCCACTTCTCGGGCTGGACCCTCGATGTGGGTCTCAGGCAGGTGCTGAGCCCCGAGGGCGCGCGCATCGCCATCACGGGGGCCGAGTTCGACCTGCTCCACGCGCTCTGCCTGCGGCCAGGCCGTGTCCTCTCCCGCGACCAGCTCCTCGATCTGACGCAGGGGCGGGCGGCGGGCCCGTTCGAGCGCAGCATCGACGTCCTGGTCTCGCGCATCCGCCAGAAGATCGAGCGCGACCCGCGCAATCCCGAGATCATCCGCACGATCCGCTCGGGCGGCTACCTGTTCGCGCCGGAGATCGGCCGCTCATGAGCACCGTGAGAAGCACCTTGAGAACCGCGGCTGAGCCTCCTGCCACGGCTGCCCCCGTACAGTCCCGAACCCGGCCGCGTTTGTCTTGGCCACGCTTGTCTTGGCCACCTTTGCCTTGGCCACCTTTGCCTTGGCCGCGCCCGCAAAAGGCCGCCGGGCAGATCGCCCTCCTCGTCGTCGCGGCCCTGCTCGCCGCCCACGTGCTGGCGGCGGTCACGATGCTGGCCCTGCGCGAGCCGTGGCGGCCGGACGAGCGGCCCGGCGTCGCCGCGACCCGGCTCTCCACCGTCGCGCGGCTGCTCGACGCCGCCGAGCCGAGCGAGCGCGACGGGATTCTCCGGGCGGCGGCACGCAGCCTGCCGACCCTGCGCATCGCCCCCTGGGACGGCGCCGTGCCGCCCGTGGGGCAGGGCGATGCGGAGGACGAGATCGGGCACCATCCCCTGATCGAGCGCCTGCGCGACGGCTTCGGGCGGCCGCTGCCGGTGACCGACCTCTCCCCCGGCCACGACCGGGGGAAGACCGGCCTCCTGCAGGTCGGCCTCACGACGCCGACCGGCGCCCGGCTGCGGGCGGTGCTGCCCGACGATTTCCCGCGCCCGCCGGCGCAGGGGCCGATCATCTTCACCTTCGTCTTCTTGGGCGTCAGCCTCACGCTGCTCTCGTTCTGGGCGACGCGGGCGCTGACCGCACCGCTCGCCGGGCTCGCCGCGGCGGCGGAGGCCTTCGGCACGGCGGAGGAGCCGCCGCCGCTGCCCAAGCGCGGTCCGGAGGAGGTGCTGGCGCTCGCCCGCGCGCTGGACCGGATGCGCACCCGCCTGCTGCGCCTGCTCGACGACCGCACGCAGATGCTGGCCGCGATCAGCCACGACCTGCGCACCCCGATCACCCGCCTGCGGCTGCGGGCCGAGTTCATCGAGGACGAGCGCGCCCGGGAGATGACCCTGCGGGACCTCGACCAGATGAACGGGCTCGTGGAATCCGCGCTCTCCTACGTCCGGGACGGGCAGGGGGCGCCGGGCGAGGGCGAGACCACGCTGATCGACCTCGCCTCGGTGGTGCAGACGGTCTGCGACGGGTTCAGTGACATCGGCGCGGCGGTGAGCTTGGAGCGGACCCGCCACGTCCTCGTGCGCGGCCGCCCCGACGACCTCCAGCGCGCGATCACCAACCTGGTCGACAACGCCGTGAAATACGGCGGCGGCGCCCGTCTCGTCATGGGACCGGCGGGCTCGAGCGACCACCCCGGCGTGGCGGTGGAGGTGATCGACGACGGCCCCGGCATCCCGGATGCCGAGCGCAGCGCCATGCTCCAGCCCTTCGTG
This sequence comes from Methylobacterium sp. R2-1, assembly GCF_014191355.1. Lineage (GTDB taxonomy): Bacteria > Pseudomonadota > Alphaproteobacteria > Rhizobiales > Beijerinckiaceae > Methylobacterium. The sequence goes on along the minus strand of NZ_JACHWM010000013.1, from coordinate 100,207 downwards.
CGCGGCGACCGAGCCCGCAACCTCGATGCGGCGAGCGGCTTCGGCCTCGGCCTGTCGATCGTGCTCGCCATCGTCGAGGGGCATGGCGGGCGCCTGCGCCTGGAGAACCGCCCCGGCGGCGGCTTCTGCGCGCGCATCGAGCTGCCGCTCGCCGCCGGGCGGACGAAGACGGAGGAAGCCTCCGCCTGACGGGGCCGGACCGGCGGACGCCCTCCGCCGTCCGTCCTCAGAACTCCATGTCGAGCTCCTCGATCTCCTCCGGCTCAGCTTCGGCGAGCGCTGCCCACTCGTCCATCAGATCCCAGGCCAGGATCGTGTCGCGGTAGGTGGCCGAGGTGAAGGGGAGGGTGACATCGTAGGTTCGGAAGCGGGTGCAGACCGGGGCATACATCGCATCCGCCAGGGTCGGCCGCGCCCCGAACAGGTAGGGCCCGCCCGAGCGCGACAGACAATCCTCGAAGATCGTGCAGATGCGCTCGATGTCGCCCTTGGCGCCGTTGAAGATCTTGAAGCCGCGGTGGAGGCTGCGCAGGTTCATCGGCAGGGCCGAGCGCAGGTTGACGAAGCCGCCATGCATCTCGCCCGACACGGCACGGCAGCGCGCGCGCTCGGCGGCGGCCTCGGGCAGGAGGCCGGCTTCCGGCCGGATCTCGTTGAGGTACTCGGCGATGGCGAGCACGTCCCACACCACGATCGCGCCGTGCTCCAGCCGCGGCACCAGGAAGGACGGCGACAGGTGGAGCAGTTCGGCCCGCGTCGCGGCGTCCGAGCCGGACAGCACCTCCACCGAGAGGTCGAGCCCGGCCATCCGGCACAGCAGCCAGCCGCGCAGGGACCAGGACGAGTAGTTGCGACTGGAGATCGTGAGCGTCGCCTCGGCCATGGCTCTCCCCCGGATACGCGTTTGCCTGAGCCGACGGCCCAAAGCTCTCAGCCGACATCCAAGACTCGTGCCGGATCTCGTGCCGGATCTCGTGCCGAGCTTCGTGCCGAGCCGCGCGCGGAGAGTTCCACTTTCCCGGCAAGAGCATTCATCCTCTCGCGGCAGGCGCGCAAAGTGATGCATCCACATCACAGCGGCGCGGGATATCCATTTGATCGGTTGCGCCCAATCCAGAACCGCTTAGCCTGCTACGTCCGGCATCGTCTCGTGAGGGCGGCAGAGGCGATGCGGGGAGCGAAGCGGGCGAATCCGGGCCATTCGGGACGTTCGCGAGAGAGTGGCGCGTGCAGGCACCTTGCGCGCTTGGAGTTTGGGCCCGATGCTCTACCAAGCCTTCGATGTCCAATCGGACATCGCCCGGCAGACCCGCCAATGGGGCCGCCTCCTGCAAGAAGCTTCCGCGCCGTGGTTGCGGACGCCCTGGCACGACGCCGCGAAATGGTGGTCGGCGGGCGCGCGCATGATGATGCGGGCCGGCCTCACCTTCGCGCGGCCGGCCTACGGCATCCATGCCGTCAGGGTCGGCAACCGCGACGTGCCGGTGATCGAGGAGCCGGTGCTCGCCACACCCTTCGGCACCCTGCTCCGCTTCCGCAAGGACATCGACACCGTCCAGCCCAAGGTCCTGGTGCTCGCTCCCCTCTCCGGCCACTTCGCCACCTTGCTGCGCAGCACCGTGCGCACGCTGCTGCCCGACCACGACGTCTACATCACCGACTGGCACAATGCCCGCGACGTGCCGGTCTCGGAAGGGCGCTTCGGCTTCGACGACTATGTCGATCACGTCGTGCGCTTCCTGGAGACCATCGGCGAGGGCGCCCACCTCATGGCCGTGTGCCAGCCCGCGGTGCAGGCGCTCGCCGCCACGGCGGTGATGGCGCACACCAAGAACCCGGCGCAGCCGCGCAGCATGACCCTGATGGCCGGGCCGGTCGATTGCCGCGTCAGCCCGACCTCGGTGAACAGGCTCGCCATCTCGAAGCCGATCGAGTGGTTCGAGCAGAACCTGATCGAGACGGTGCCCGGCCGCCACAAGGGCGCGGGGCGGCGGGTCTATCCGGGCTTCATGCAGGTGTCGGCCTTCGTCTCGATGAACGCCAAGCGCCACTCGGACGCGCATACGGACCTGTTCTGGCACTACGTGGACGGTAGCGCGGACAAGGCGCAGGCGATCGAGACCTTCTACGACGAGTATTTCGCCGTCCTCGACCTGACCGCCGAGTTCTACCTCGAGACCGTCAAGACCGTCTTCCAGGACTACACGCTCGCCCGCAACCAGCTCACCTATCGCGGCGAGCCCATCGACATGGGCGCCATCCGCCGCACCGCCCTGATGACGGTGGAGGGCGAGCGCGACGACATCTGCGCGGTGGGTCAGACCATGGCTGCCCACGACCTCTGCTCGGGCCTGCCGCCGCATATGAAGAGCCACCATCTCCAGGCAGGGGTGGGCCATTACGGCGTGTTCTCGGGGCGCAAGTGGGAAGCGCAAACCTACCCGATCGTGCGTAACTTCATCGCCTCGCACGCGTGAGACCGTCCCTGCAGGCGGCCTGATCGTCTGAGCATCCCTCGCCGCGCTCGCGGGGAGAGGGAAACCCGGCCGATATCCGGACACCAAAGTCAGAAGCCGTTCCGCGCCTGCTCAAAGCGCAAGAGGCTTTCCTGCACTTCCAACACGAACCTGTTTCGTGTATGCCGCGCGCTCAGGTGCAATTCTTTCGCACCGATTCGGCTGCCGTCACGACGCTTCCTCCGGAATGAGACCGGGGCAGGGGCGCCTGACGGCTTTTTCCCGGTTCCGCCGGGAATCCGAGGCCGGTGCGGTTCGAAACAACAGATCCTAGGGGTTGATTCCGTTGCAGGTACTCGTTCGCGATAACAACGTCGATCAGGCGCTCCGCGTCCTCAAGAAGAAGATGCAACGCGAGGGCATCTTCCGCGAGATGAAGCAGCGCAAGGCCTACGAGAAGCCCTCCGTGCGCAAGGCTCGCGAGAAGGCCGAGGCCGTCCGCCGCGCCCGCAAGCAGGCCCGCAAGACCGCGATCCGCGAGGGCCTGATCGCCGCGCCGAAGCCGAAGCCCCGGACCGGCGCGCCGCGCCGCCCCGGCATGCCGAGCTTCTCGCAGCAGCCGGCTGCCGTCCAGGCGCCCGCCGCCGCCTCCTGAGACCCACCATCTGAGACGCGCCGGCCCCGGAGCGGGCCGCGCGATCCGGATACGAAAAAGGCCCCGCCGGCTCGACCGGCGGGGCCTTTTTCGTGGAGAACGACCCGGCTCAGGCGGCGCGCGCGGTGAGCGTGGCGCGTTCCGCCTGCCGCAGCAGTTCCAGGGGCAGCCAGGGCTTGCGCATGTAGACCGCATGCGGCGGGATCTCGGTCCGGCGCTCCTCGCGGGCCTCGGAGGTCACCACGAGCCGCACCTCCGGCCAGCGGTCCTCGACCGCGCGCGCGAGCGCCGCGCCGTCCATCGCGCCCGAGAGATGCGTATCGGCGATCACCATCGCCACCGTCACGTCGCCGCGTTCGAGCACGGCCAGCGCATCCTCGGCGCTCGAACAGGCGATGACGTCGAGGTCAGTCTCCTCGATCAGGACGGTCGCAAGGTCGCGGGCGGCCTCGTCCTCCTCGACGACGAGCGCGACCGGGCTGTCTCCGGAATGAGCCATGATGTCTCCCTGAAGCTGTGCGAGCGGTTCGGAAGCGGCGGCCCGGCCATGGGCGCGCCGCGGCGGAATCGGCGGCGCCGACGATGCTTGCCCTGCGACAACAAGTTCGGGGATGATCGGTTCAGCGAAATTGTGCCAGCCCGAACCCTTCCGATCGATCCCTCCCTTAACGGGCTGTTCATCACACGAGACGAATTGTTACAGTCCGGCGACGCGGGGCGGTCCGAACGGACTGATGCTTGCATAGCTCGCCCTGGACCGCAAAGGAGGCTCTCGTCCCGCCATGTGCCGCTTCCTCGCCTATCTCGGTGAGCCGGTCTTCCTGAACGAGCTGGTCTGCGCCCCGACCCATTCGCTGGTCCATCAATCGCTGCACGCCTCCGAGGCGAAGACCGAGATCAACGGCGACGGATTCGGAATCGGCTGGTACGGCGAGCACGCCGAGCCTGGCCTCTACCGCGACATCTGCCCCGCCTGGTCCGATGAAAACCTCGTGAACCTCTGCCGGCAGGTGCGCGCACGGACGTTCTTCGCCCACGTGCGCGCGGCCACCGGGACGGCGACGACGCGAGCGAACTGCCATCCCTTCGCCCATGGCCGGCACCTGTTCATGCATAACGGCCAGATCGGCGGCTATCACCGGATCAAGCGCCGCCTGGAGGCGCTGATCCCGGACGAATTGTACGACACCCGCCGCGGCTCGACCGATTCGGAGGCGCTCTTCCTGCTGGCGCTCGCCAACGGCCTGGACTCCGATCCGGTCACCGCCATGGAGGCGACCTGCGCCACCGTGCGCGGCCTGATGCAGGAGGCGCGCGTCACGGACGCCTTCCGCTTCACCGCCGTGCTCACCGACGGCGAGAGTCTCACCGCCTTCCGCTGGGCCTGCGACGGCCGCCCGCCGAGCCTGTACTACCGCGAGAGCGAGCGCGGCCTCACCGTCGTCTCCGAGCCGATCGACGGCTGCAAGGAGGGCTGGAAGGTCGTGCCGAAAGGCGGAACGCTGCGGGCCAACCGCGGCAGCCGCGCCGTCGTCAGTCTGCCGCGCACGGAGCGCGCCGCCGCCTGAAGCTTGCCCAGGCGGGGCAGCCGTGGTCAAGGATTCGAAAGGACGAGTCCTTGTCAAAGGTGCAGGGCAGGGCCCTGCATTCGGCTTCGCCGGCTTCAGGGCCCTGCCCTGACAACCCGCCAAAGGGCTGCAAGCCCTTTGGGATCCCGATGAGCATTGAGTTCGAGACGGTCGCCGGCCTGTTCGGCGTGGCCGTGGTGGCGGGCGCCATCGACGCCATCGCCGGCGGGGGCGGGCTGATGACCCTGCCGGCCCTGCTGCTCGCCGGGCTCGATCCCGTGAGCGCGATCGCCACCAACAAGCTTCAGGGCAGCGCCGGCTCGGTCTCGGCCACGATCGCCTTCGCCCGGCGCGGATTGATCCGCTGGCCGGAGGCGGCCCCCGCAGCGCTCGGGGCCGGCCTCGCCTCGGTGGCGGGCGCGCTCTGCGTCAGCCTGCTGCCGCGCCCGGTGCTCGACGCGCTGGTGCCGCTGATGCTGGTCGGGATCGCAGGCTATTTCGCCACTGCGCGGCGGATGAGCAACGAGGACGCGGCCGCGCGCATCACGCCCGGCCTGTTCGCCGTGACGCTCGCGCCCGCAATCGGCTTCTACGACGGCGTGTTCGGGCCCGGTGCCGGCTCGTTCTACATGATCGGCTTCGTCACCCTGCTCGGGCTGGGCGTGGTGCGGGCCACCGCCCACACCAAGCTCTCGAACGCCGCGAGCAATCTGGGAAGCCTCGCCCTGTTCACGCTCCAGGGCGCGGTGATCTGGCCCGTCGGGCTCGCCATGGCAGCCGGTGCCTTTCTCGGCGCCCAGGTCGGCTCAGTGCTCGCCGTGCGCCTCGGCGCCCGGCTGATCCGCCCGCTCCTCGTCGTCATCGCCTGCGCGATGGCGCTGCGCCTCCTCTCGAACCCGGCCAACCCGTTGCGTCAGGCTGTTGCCGGGTTCTTTTCGTAGGGGCGTCAGCCTCTTATGGGCCGACGTTTCAGCGCGGGATGAAGGCCCAGTAGTCGAGATCGAGGATCACCGACGGGTCGTAGCCCTCGCCCTGCCTGTCCGGATAGGCGCCGCAGGACTGGTTCTTGGCCGCCACCGTGCGCAGGCGCAGCGCGCCGATATCGCTGCGGCCGGGGAGTTCGGCGGTCTCCAGCACCTCGGACCAGGCGTAGACCGTATCGCCCGCAAACAGCGGGGCGACGTGGCGGCCGGCATTGATGCCGCCGATGGCGAAGGCGTTGGCGAGCCCGTTGAAGCTGAGCGCGCGGGCGAGCGAGATGACGTGGCCGCCGTAGATCAGGCGCTTGCCGAACTTGGTCTCCCGCGTCGCCACCGCGTCGAAATGGACCTTGGCGGTGTTCTGGAACAGGCGCGTGGCGATCTGGTGCTCGGCCTCCTCGACGGTCATGCCGTCGACGTGATCGATCTTCTCGCCGACCGCGTAATCCGCGAAGCGATGCGGGCTGCCGGCCAGCGCGTTGTCGTAGGCGGCGGGATCGAGCGGGGGCAGGGCGTGGGCAAGGTCGGCCGGGTTCACGACCTTGGCGAGCTGCGGCACGTGCTCCTCGGCAACCTTGGCATCCGGGTCGCGCTTGCGCACGAGAACCCAGCGGCAATAGCTCAGCACGGTCCGGCCCGAGGCATCGGAACCGGTCGAGCGCACGTAGACCACGCCGGTCTGGCGGTTGGAGCTTTCCTTGAGGCCAATCACCTCGGAGACGGTGGAGAGCGTCTCGCCGGGATAGACCGGGCGGTGGAAGCCGCCCTCGGCGTAGCCCAGATTGGCCAGCGCGTTGAGCGAGACGTCCGGCACGGTCTTGCCGAACACCACGTGGAAGGTGAGCAGGTCGTCGAGCGGGCTCGCCGGGTAACCGATCGCCTTGGCGAAGGCGTCCGAGGATTGCACGGCGAAGCGCGGGCCGTAGAGGGCGGTGTAGAGCGCCACGTCGCCCGTGGTGACGGTGCGCGGCGTGGCGTGGCGGATGGTCTCCCCGAGGCGGAAATCCTCGAAGAAGCGGCCGGGATTGGTCTTCATGGCGCGCGCGTCGCTCCCTGTGCGGCTCTTGCTGGCCGAGCCGGGCACCGTCTTGAATACCGTATTCAAAACGAGGCCCTAAACTTCTGACGTTGCATCGGCTTTTCGGCCGAACCGATGCCCGACCGCCTTAGCAACGAGCCCGGCGCCCGCGCAATGCCGCGCTTGGCGCCGGGCTGGATGGCGCCGGATGCGGGCTCAGAAGGCGAGCTGGACGTAGAGGTCGGTCGCAAGCTTCTGCGCAAACAGCAGGAGCAGGATCAGGATGATCGGCGAGATGTCGACGCCGCCGAGATTGGGCAGCAGGTTGCGGATCGGCCGCAGCACCGGCTCGGTGACGCGATAGAGGAATTCGCCGATCTGCGAGACGATCGGGTTGCGCACGTTGACCACGTTGAAAGCCACGAGCCAGCTCAGCACCGCGCTCGCGACGAGGACGTAGATGTAGAGCTGGATAATGGTATTGAAGAGCCAGAGCAGGGCATTCATGCGGGGGGTATCGGTCCTCGTCGCCCCAAACGCACGCCCGGCGCGGAATGCGCGGAGCGCGGCGGGGAATTTCCTGAATTGACAGGCCGAAGCGGACAAGCCTACAAGGCCCTCGCCTCGGACGGGGCTGTAGCTCAGATGGGAGAGCGCCGCAATCGCACTGCGGAGGTCAGGGGTTCGATTCCCCTCAGCTCCACCAGGTTTCTCGACGGACGAAATTCTCGTTTGTTGCCAGGACCTTGGTGGTCGCGCTAATTTTCATGCGTACCCCAGAACGTACCCCAATCACGTACCCGGAAAATTCGATTTTTGGGTCCCATTCGGTGCTTGACCAAGCCTTGGGGCGATCGTGTACCGCCGCTGTGGCTTTTTCGCAGGTGGGCCTTGTGCTTGGCGAAGGCTTCCTCGATCGGATCGAGGTCGGGCGAGTAGGCCGGGAGGTAGAGGAGCCGGGCTCCCACTGCCTCGAAGCGCTTGCGGATCCTGCTGATCTTGTGAGCTAGCGGGTTATCCGTGACGACCGTGGCACCGGACTGGGGGCCGGAGCGAGCACGTCCGTCACGTAGGTGCGGAAGGTCTGCCCGTTCATCGCTCCATCGAGCAGCCAGGGCGCGATGATGCCGCGGGCGCTCGCCGGTGGCTGGTATGGACGAAGAGCTTGACCGGGAGCGGTGAACAGAGGGCGAGGTTCTCGCTTTCGTACGAGATGGCCGATCGTAGGACGTGGCAGCGACGAAAGCTGGACAAGCGTTGGGAGGCGGCCTCGCCGAGCGGGCCGCGCATACTTGGAGGACGTGAGGAGGGTGACGGGGTGTAAAGCGGGCGCGTCAGCTCGTGCCACGCCCAGCGTTGTTGGAGGCCGGTCTCCCAGCATTCCTGGGAGCTTTCCCCGGCATCCTCCCGATCCTCAATCGCGACGACCATTCCTGTCGAGGCACCGAATCGGCTACGCTGCTTCCGCACGAACGGATGAGGCAAACGATGATGGCTGACCAGCAGCCTATGAGCGACGCCGACCGAACCGGGGATCGGGACACCCTCGCAGAGAGGATAGCGAGGCTGGAAGCCGAGGCGTCCGTCCGCTAGGAAATGGATCGACACTTGGTCGACGAGGGCGTGGCCAGGGCCGTCCAATCAATTGGCATAGTGGTAGACTACCTGACCGACCGCGGGCTCGTCGACAGAAAGAATCTCCGTGAGCATGTCGAACGGCACTTCGCGCTCGCGACGGGCAGCGAAGCGCCGGACCGATCCGGACTTGCCATAGATATCTATGGCTGGCTCACCTGGTCCGAGGCAAGCAAGCTTCGGGTGAGCCCCTCCCGCTGGCTCGGAGAGGGCTGTTATAGGCTAGGAGCGGGTGGGGCGGAGCCGAGCTTGACCTCATAGTCTACGCCAGCGGGGAGATGCAGGCGGAACTGGATATTGCTCAGAAGGGAACCGCACGCCGACCGCGCCACACGCGCCGCATCAGTGATTGCCTTGTGGCTCTGGGCATGCTGATTCGTCCACTTACCTTCCCTGTGGGCAAGCGATTGCAGCATGTCGAACTGCGTGCGTGCCATTCCGTCGCCCCTGGCTTGGCACGCAGGTGAATCCCACTCCTTCATCAATTGCGCCGCTGCGAGAGTGGTCACGCACAGCCCGAGGCAAGCAACCGTTCCGACGGCAAGAAACCGAAGGTGGAGAGGGTTCTCCAGATACGCTCCGGCGAATCTGAATCTCAACTCGTCCGGGTATCCTTCCGCATGCGGATCGAACAGGCGAAGACGACCAATCAATTGCAAAAGCGCTCGGAAGGCCTCGTCGCTGGGCCTGGCCTGCAAGGCGCGACTTAGCGCGCCCGCCGACGCAGCCGGGACTTGGTCCAGCGATTCTTTTTCCAGTACCCACCTTCCATAGACGGCGGTTGCGACAATCAGCGCACGGCATGCCGCTATCCTGACCAGCTCGTCGGCAAAGTCTCCGATGCCCAGGAGATCTCCGCCGCGATTGACGGCAAACCCAAAGCCGACCGGCCCTTCCTTGAGAAGGCCTATGAGCGCGTCGGAGTCGTCGGGAGGCAGGTCCACGTATGCGATCCCGGTCCGATCCCAGGTTGCCTATGAGTAGGGTTCATCTGGTGCAACCGGGAACACGTCGGTCAAGAAGGAGGGTCTGATCGCCGGCATACTCGAAAGATCGAGACCACGTTGGCGCCGTTGCCCTCGACGGGCAGCACGCGGGCGAAACGGGGGACGCAGTGCGATGGCGAGGCCGAGTGGTTGCTAAGACCAGGAGGGTGGCGTTGCCGCGCGGACGGGTTTGAAATGCATTACTGTACGGCCGATTCTGCGTCCGGCGAGGCCGCGGCTGCGATTCGGGGGGACGTGCGGCGTGCTTCTAGACAGCTTGGTGGCCCAGATCTCGGTCGCGCTCCTCGGGGGCGCGGCGGCGGAGACGCTGCACTGGTATGCGCTTTCGCGTAAGCCGGAGGCCCTGGCCCAGTACCAAGCCGGGCCGATCTACTGGGCGGCGACGGTCGCGATGATCCTACTGGGCGGTGCTATGCCGCTTCTCTACCTGCAGGGCTCGTCATCGGCCTTGCTCTGCTTCCATCTCGGTGCGGCAACGCCGGTGATCGTGCAGAAGCTCATCGCCAACGTGCCGTCGGCAACTGCCCGTCAGGGCGAACGCACGGTTTCGTTGAAGGACTTCTTGCGGTGGTGAACCGATGGAGGACCTGACCCAGCTGAGTTTCGTCCCCCTCGACGGGGAGGCTCCGGCCGATCTTGGGCTCGAGGCGTTGCCCAATGCGCACGGGGTCCTGAGCCGCGTGAGGTCGGCCTTCGACGCCTTCTGCGCCGGCGACCTGCCGGTGGAGATGGTAAGCGCGACGGCCGTGCCGGGAGCACCGGCGCGCGGCATCCACCTGATCTATGCCTACGGCCACGCCTGGCTCGTCCAAGGAGAGCCAACCACGGCCTCCCGCTCGGGGAACGAGACCGTGGTCGAGGGGGCGGGGAAGCTCCTCTCCAGGCTTGTCCGGCCAGAGGCGGCGGATCGTACCGTGCTGGTCCTGGACTGCTGCCACGCCGGTGCCTTCGACTCCTGTCTCGGGTCGGCCGCCGTCACCCCGCGGCTCACGGTTTATGCCTGCGGACCGGACGAGAAGGCGATCGCGTTGATCGGCGACAACGCGAGCCGTCTCAGCATCGGGCTCGCGAAGCGCCTGCGTGGCGCCGGCGCGGTCGCCGACCTGGTGGAGGTCGTGTCGGCGGTCTGTCGGGATCTCGCGGCGGACGGGGTGATCGCCGGGCAGGCGGTCGACTACCGGATGAACGGCCGGCCCTTGCGCTTGTCGCGGCACGGCCCGTCGAGTCGCGGCCGCCGCGAGCGAACGGTGGCCCTGGTCCGAAATGCACTGCTCGGCGTGGGCGCCCTCCTCGCCCTCACGGTCATCTGGCTGGCTTGGTTCTATCGCGGCCACGCGCTTTTGGACGTGGATCTCGCAGGCCTGCCGAGCATCGCGAGCGACGTGCGGTTGACCGTGACGGAGGAGGATCCCGGAAGCAATGCGAGCACCCTTTACGCGGAGGTGAAGCCGTCGGGAGGACGTGTCAGGTTGTGGGTTCCGGCCGCAGACATCATCGTGAAGGTCGAGGCTAGGTACGTTGACGGCGCCGACCGCAGGCTCGGATTCCATCTCCTGCTGAGTCCGGGCTTCGACCCGCTCGGCAAGGCTTTGCACCTCACGTTGCCGGACGCGCGGGAGGTCCAGGCACATCCAGGAATGGCGCACGTACCGGCAGCCCGGTGGGTGCACGGGCTCGACCAGGAGCTCCGGGCAAACCGCAGGCCTTACTGGATCGACGTGCGCCCCCCCACCGTCGAGGAGTACCTCCCAAAGGTGCGCGCCATGCTCAAGGCGGGGCGCATCAAGCGCGAGAATTCGTTCATGCTCACGTTCCTACCGCGCCGGTCGGCAATCGATCAGGTCGGTGCCGGGCAGGTCCGGGAACTCGGAAGGGACCTGGGGGCGATCTTCGGGAAGATCGATGCCGGGACCTCGCCGCGGGTGTCGGCACCGGGCGACATCGTGGTCGGCACCGGCGAGGTGCCGTGCGCGACCTGTCCGCCTCCGATGACCCAGTTCGAGGCCCGCGCCTATTGCGCGTTGCGCGGGATGCGCCTCCCGACCGACCTGGAATGGGAACTCGCGACCCGCGGAGTGGACGGACGCGCATATCCCTGGGGCAATCGGTTCGACGAAAAACGCGCCAACGTCCCTGGCCTGCCTGCCAAGGGGCAGCCGTCGCCCGCGCTCAAGCCGGTGGACGCCTACCCGGGCGAGCGCAGCCCCTTCGGCCTGCTCGACACGGTCGGAAACGCAGGGGACTGGGTGGAGAACGAGTCCGGATCCTACGAAAGCGTCTACATGGGCGCGACGTACCGGTTCAACCCGGAGGACGCGACGGCCTTCCGCATGCTGCCGGTCACCGACGCGGACTACCTCGTCCGCGAGATCACGACGCGCTGCGCGGTCGATGCGGTGCCCGCCGCGGCCGGGGAGGGGCCCGGCGCTCGGCCGCGCGGCGAGGGTCCGCGATAGGAACCCGCGGCATCCCGTGAAGATCGCGAGGCCGCCATCAGGATCCCGTGGCTCGGGCAGCGAGCCAGCGGACCGCCAGCGCCTTACCGCCCCCTGGCGGGTCGCGCCCAGGATGCTACATCCACCGACAGTAAGACGAAGCCCAACACGCCGAGCTTGCTCACTTTACGTTCTCACGTCTGTCGTGTCTGGACAATCCTGTCGAGGCACCCGCGCAGCCGGCTGCAGCGAGGCAGTTGCGGCACTCGTTGGCCGTGACGCGAGCGAAGGCCTGCCGGATAGTGTGCCACAGGTCTGGGACAGTGCGGGCAGCCGCGGTTCGGAGCAGTCCCTTCAACTTGGCGAAGATCTGCTCGATCGGATTGAAATCCAGACTGTAGGGCAGAAGGTAGAGCAGCTTGGCCCCGGTGGTCTCGATAGCCTCGCGCACACCCGCCCCCTTGTGGGCCTGCAGGTTGTCGAGGATGACGGTGCCGCCGGGCCTGACTGCACGAGTTGCGCGACGCCCTGGTCCAGCACGGCGTGCAGACCAGCACGAGCAGCCTGTCCCGTTTCTTCGCCCGGCACGGCATCACCCGTAGAAAGGTTCGATCCACGCAGCCGAGCAAGCGCGCGAAGACGTAAGTGCGGCTCGCGAGGCTTGGTTCGAGAATCAGGACGCCCTCGATCCCAGCTGGGGGCGGATCAAGCTGATCCATCGCCGTGGACCATGGCGCTCCTTCGAGGCGGTCGAGTTCGCCACCCTCGAATGGGTCGATTGGTTCAACACCCGCCGATTGCTCGAACCGATCGGCAACGTGCCTCCCGCCGAGGCTGAGGCGCGCTACTTTGCTCAGGCCGAGGTGCAAGCCTTGGCCGCCTGACCCAAACCCAACGGCCTCCGGGAAACCTGGGGCGGTTCACAGACCAACTTACGTCGATGTGCGAGCCTTTCCAGGAGATTACCTCAGGTGCAGCGTCCAGGTTCGGGTACCAGAGGCTAACGCCATTGTAGTGCGCGACCACGAGGCGATAGCCCTTGGGTGCAAAGGCGAGGCCGCGAGCCGTAGAGGGGGCCTCGAAGATGCTCTCATGGCCCTTGGCATCTCGCGCGACGACGCGACGCCCAGCTGAGAAGGCAAGACTACCATCCCGATGCAGGGCGAGTGCATCGATCCAAGCGGTACCCTTTGCCACCGCTTTCTCACTGATCGCGCCGTCGCGCCTGATTTCGACGATGCGCCCATCATCACCGCCGGTAACGAGCCGGTCGGCGTCTCCTGCTGCGACGAGGATTGAACCTTCTGGATGAGCTGCTATCCGCGCAACCTCTCCCTCCCGTTCTAGGACCACATTGCCGTCGCTCAGTGCCAATGCCAAAGTACTGCCGACCCAGTGCACTGCTGTCACGTGCGCGCCAGTCTCGATTTTGGCGACGTGGTCCATCAGAAATACGGGTGTACTCATGCGCAAATCCTACCGGGCAAACCATGAAAAACCTACGCACTGCCCTATCGGCGGATAGCTTCGCCAACACGGTAGTGTGCAATACTGCATGCATTTCCTGGATGAAGCGGGGTGGCCATATAAAGACCACCGCCACCGTCAGGCTGCTACCTTACAGTACAAACACAGCTGCAGACGCCAGGCAGCTATCTTAGAGCTGCGCCCGACCGATCTGCAACGGCATTTAGGGAGAGGCGTTGACGGGCTGAGGAGGCGCCGATGCCGTCAGCCTTATCGGTCGATCTGCGTGCGCGTCGTGGCCGCGATGGCGGCGGGGGCCTCCTGCCACGGCGCAGCCGCCCGCTTCGGGGTGAGCGTGTCGAGCGCCAGCCGCTGGGCGGGTCGCTTGCGGCAGGACGGTCAGGTTGCGCCCCGAGCGCGCGGGGGCGATCAGCGCTCCCGGGCCATCGAGGCGCACGCCGACCTGATCCAGGCCACCTACGAAGCGCGGCCCACGATCTGTCTGCACGAACTGCGCGCTGCCTTGGCCGAGCGCGGGGTGGAGACCAGCACGAGCGGCCTGTCGCGCTTCTTCGCCCGGCACGGCATCACCCGCAAAAGGGGGCACAGCACGCGGCCGAGCAGGAGCGGTCGGACGTGAAGGCCGCCCGGGAGGACTGGTTCGCGAACCAGGATGCCCTCGACCCGGGCCGTCTGGTGTTCCTCGACGAGACCGCGGCCGCCACCAACATGGCTCGTCGCTACGGGTGGGCACCGCGGGGCGAGCGCTGCCGGATGAGCGTGCCCCAGGGCCACTACAAGACGACCACCGTCACTACAAGACGACCACCGTCACCGCCGCGCTGCGCGCCGACGGCCTGTGCGCGGTCGATCTAGCCGACGGCGCCACGAACGGCGGGCGCTTCCGCGCCTACATCACCGACACCTTGGGCCCCGTGCTGCGGCCCGGCGACACCGTGATCCTCGACAACTTGGCCGCTCACAAGGTGGCAGGCGTGCGCGAGGCGGTCGAGGCGACGGGCGCGCGCCTGCTGTACCTCCCGCCCTACAGCCCGGACTTCAACCCGATCGAGCAGGTCTTCTCCAAGCTCAAGCGCCTGCTGCGGACGGCAGCCGCTCGCACCGTGCCCGAGCTGTGGGCAGCTATCCGGCAGGCGCTCACCCGCGTCACCGCCCAGGAGTGCCGCAACTGCCTCGCCGCGGCCGGATACGCAGACGACAGGGCCGTTGCTACATGATCGGGCGCGGCTCTAGTTAAGCTACACATGCTTCGAACCCAGCACGCAAGTTTTGAGCATCGAGGTTGCGTCCGATAAGGACTAGGCGCGACTCCCGCCGCTCGGCTGCTTCCCATGCCCGCTGCGGCTTGCCGTCAATCAGCATATGGACGCCTTGGACCACGAAGCGGTTGTCGTCGTTCTTGAAGGCCAGAATGCCCTTGGAACGAAGAATATTTTGACCCTCGCGTTGGGTAAGTTCGGAAAACCAGGGAATGAAGCGCTCGGGATCTAGGTCGCCGGCAACGGAAAGGGCCACGGATTGCATGTCTTCGTCATGGTGGTGCACCAATCCACCTTGGCGATGAACGCTGTGTCCGTGGCCATCGCTTTCGGTATGTTCAGCCTCGCCGTGGTGATGGTGGTCGTGGTCTTCATCCTCCAGGAAATGAGGTTCCAAAGTCAGTATACGGTCTAACTCAAATGCACCTCGGTCTAGCACCTCAGCGATCGGGATCTGGCAATTGGTCGTGTGATGGACGCGGGCGTAGGGATTGATGGTGTGTATCCGACTTGCGACAGTCTTCAAATCCTCCGCTGATACAAGATCCGTCTTGTTGAGCAGGATCACGTCGGCGAAGGCAATCTGGTTCTTAGCTTCAGGAGCGTCGCGCAGGCGATCGAGAAGCCATCTCGCGTCGGCCACAGTAACGATCGCATCTAGGGCTGCATTGCTGGAAACATCATCATCTACGAAGAAGGTCTGGGCGACCGGAGCAGGGTCGGCGAGCCCCGTAGTCTCGACGATGATCGCGTCGAACCGGCCACGACGCTTCATCAATCCGTCGAGAATGCGGATCAGGTCGCCACGAACGGTGCAGCAGATGCAGCCATTGTTCATCTCGAACACTTCTTCGTCGGCGCCGACCACGAGGTCGTTGTCGATGCCGATCTCGCCGAACTCGTTGACGATCACGGCGTAGCGCTTGCCGTGCTGCTCGGTGAGGATGCGGTTGAGCAGTGTCGTCTTGCCGGCTCCGAGATAGCCGGTGAGCACGGTCACAGGAATCTTTTCTGACATCATTATCTCCAATGAACGATAGCCGATCGGCACCCCATGCACCGCAGCAACGTTATAATGATACATGGCGCGCGAACGACTCTCCGACAGATCGTTTGCTGCCTGCTGGCACCATGGGGGCGAGTTTGATTGCCTTGTCAGCAGAAAAGCGGCGCAGACGACCTTAACGAATGTCTTGTTTCGTCACTTGCTGTATACGACGTTGTAGCTCACGAGATAGTGCAGTGCGTCGGTAAGGGGTCATCTTCCGCCATGCTTTGATCTCGCTCATCGTTCGGCCGCATCCTGCACACCATCCAGTGCGATTGTCGAACTGACAGACCCCGGTACAGGGATCATCCTTCTTCATGGCAGGACCTTTGCGCCATGTCGGGCGATCCCGCTCAGCAGATGGTAGGGTACCCCCCTATGCCCTGTCACACAAGCGAAAGTCGCTCTGATGGCTCATGCGATCAAGGATAAGGCGAAGGTGCTGGCGCGCGTTCGTCGGATCAAAGGACAGGCGGAGGCCGTCGAACGGGCTTTAGGGGCTGAACTCGGCTGTGCCGATGTGTTGATGCTCGTTGCCTCAATGCGCGGCGCCATCAACGGCCTGACTAGTGAGTTGATAGAAGACCATATTCGACATCATGTTGTAAATCCGGACAATGAGGCCGATCCTGCACGAGCGAAAGGAGCAGCCGAACTGATAGAGGTCGTGCGCACTTATATGAAATAACGCAATATTTTCTCGACAAACAGCGAGTGAGACTATTCTAGATATGAGGTCGCGCACGGAGCGGCAACATATCAGCCACCGTGTGCGCACCGCCCACGTCTACTTCCATCCGGCCGTCACCCGCTCCTGGAGGTTTACTGCTCCGAGCAGCGCTGTCTGGGCCGTAGACGGCACTCCGAAGTGAGGCACTTGTAACATTATAACGTTACCTTTAAGGACTGCATGGATCGGCGCGGATCGCGCCCGGACGGTTGATTTCTTGCGATGCCGACACAGAAGCCCCTCGCCAAGCCATTCGGCTGGTCGCTCCGTCAGCGTTCGCGCCTACCTACTGTCCTGCTCCTAACTGCCAGCACTGTCGCTCTCACCTCAGACAATGCGGCCGCAGAAGAGCGGGCGGAAAGCGCTGATCGGGGACACGCTATCTCTCTGGATGAGCTTGCCGTTTCTGGCTCAGGATCAGGGACCCGGCTGCTAGCTTCGGCGCCTTACACTGCGGCCCCAACTGGCCTGAACCTCACTACGCCGAGCCGGAGCGCTAGCCGCCTCGACCTGTCGCCGCTGCAGACGCCCGCCAGTATCGAGGTCATCCCGGGTCAGAAAATCCGTGAGCGCGGGCAACAGACCGTGCAGGAGGCGATCACACAGAACGCCGCCGGTATCACGACGATCAGCTCGCCCGGCAACGGCTTTGGTGCCTACACCTCTCGCGGGTTCTCCGGGGTGAACTCGGTGATGCAGCTCTACGACGGCACCCGGCTTTTCGTCGGCGTCAACACCACGACCTATCCGTTCGATACCTGGAACGTGGACCGGATCGAGGTGCTGCGCGGTCCGGCTTCCGTGCTCTACGGCGACGGCGCGATCGGCGGCGTGATCAACGTGGTGCCCAAGAAGCCGGTCGCCGTGCCAGTTAACGCTGCCCGCGCCGCCCTCGGATCGGACGGCGTCAAGCGCCTTGCCGTCGACAGCGGCGGACCGATCGGTGAGAACCTGTTCTACCGCCTCAACGTCAGCGGCAACCAAGTCAATGGCTGGCTGAACCAGAATGGAGAGTTCGCGAACCTCGCCGTCTCCGGCTCACTGCTCTATCAGGCGACCCCGGATCTCGCCGTCACGCTCTCGCACGATTACGGCTACCAAGAACCCTTGCGCTACTTCGGAACACCCCTGATCGGGGGACGCATCGACCCGCGCCCGCGCTTCCAGAACTACAACATCGACGGCAGCCGCATCGCCTTCGAAGACAACTGGACCCAGCTGAAGGTGGAGTGGTCGCCGAGCGACGACATCGTCATCCGCAACACCGCCTACCGCCTGCTCGCAGACCGGCACTGGCGCAATCTCGAGAGCTACGCCTTCGTCCCGAGCACAGGCCTCATCCGGCGCAGTAGCCCGATCGAGATCTTCCATCACCAGGAGCAGATCGGCAATCGCTTCGACGCGACATTCAAGGGTACGCTGTTCGGCTTCCGAAACGAGTTCGTGGCGGGCTTCGAGGTCAACCACATCGATTTCCGCCTGCGCAACAACTCGCCCTATCGCAGCGAGAACACCGTGAACCCATTCTTCTTCGATCCGGGCTTCTTCAGCAGCCTGGACAGCGTCCGGCCGCTCTACGTGTCGAGCACGGATCAGTACTCTCTCTTCGCCGAGGACCGGCTGATCCTATCCGACCAGTTCTCGCTGATCGCCGGGGTGCGCTACGACGCGCCGACGGTGCGCCGGGAGGACCTGGTTACGCCGTCACAGAGCTTTACCAAGGATTTTAGCGCGCTCAGTTACCGCTTCGGCGCCGTCTACAACCCGACCCCGGATAGTTCGATCTACGCAAGCTACGCGACCGCTGTCGATCCGGTGAACTCGCTGATCACGGTGCCGATCGCTCAGAAGGACTTCAAGCTCTCCGCCGGCGAACAGGTCGAGGTCGGCTACAAGCAGTTGTTCTGGGAAGGACGCGGCGAGTTCACCCTGGCCGGCTACCGCATCAACAAGCGCGATCTTCTGACCGTGGATCCGCTGCGGCCGCAGGTTTCGATCCAGGTCGGCAGCCAGTCGTCCCACGGTGTCGAGGCGTTCGTGTCGCTCGGATTGTGGGAGAACTGGCGGGTGGAGGGCAATCTCGCCCTGCTGCACGCGCAGTACGACGACTTCCAGCAATCCGTCGGCGGCGTCGCGGTCAACTTCGCCGGCAACCAGCCGATCTCGGTGCCTGAGCGCATCGCCAACCTCTGGCTGAGCTGGGCCTTCGCGCCGCGCTGGGAGGCGCGGGTCGGCGTTCAGTTCGTCGGTGAGACCTTCAGCGACTTCGCCAACACGGTGCGGCGCCCGGACTACGAGGTCGTCAACGGCAGCGTCGACTACCGCGTCAGCGATAATTCCCGTTTCAGCGTCCGCGTCTACAACCTGCTCGACAAAGTCTACCCCGTGACCGGCAGCGCCAACACTTGGCTGCTGGGCCGGCCGCGCTCGGTCGAAGTCGCCTACAACATTGCCTTCTGAGGGCGTCAGCGCATGTATCGCGAACATAGCGAACTTTCCGAGACACGGGCAGACGATCCGGTGCTGGCGATCCGGGCGACGATAAAGCGCTTCGAGGCACGCACCGCCCTGGACGGCCTGGACCTGACGCTGCAGGCCGGCGAAGTCTTCGCCCTGCTCGGACCGAACGGAGCCGGCAAGACCACGACGATCAACCTGATCCTCGGCTTCCTGAAGCCGGATGCCGGCTCGGTCCGGGTCTGCGGGATCGAGGCCGGCGCCGACCCAGTCGGTGCGCGGAGCCACGTGGCCTACATCCCCGAGCAGGTCGCCCTCTATCCGGACCTCTCGGGCCTCCAGAACCTGCGCTACTTCGCAACGCTCGCCGGTCTCGTCCTGCCCGCAGACGCATCGCGCCGGCTGCTCACTGAGGCCGGCCTGCCCAACGAGGCTCATGGTCGGCCCGCCGCGTCCTACTCGAAGGGCATGCGCCAGAAAGTCGGGATCGCCGTCGCCCTCGCCCGCCGGGCGCGGCTCCTGCTTCTCGACGAACCAACCTCCGGGCTCGACCCGAGCGCGGCGGCCGACTTCTCGGTCACAGTGCGCCGCGCGGCGGAGCGGGGCACCGCGGTGCTGATGGCGACCCACGACCTCTACCGGGTGCGCGAGATGGCCGACCGCGTCGGCGTGCTGAGCCGCGGCCGCATCGTCGAGGAGGTTGATCCGAAGACGCTCGACCATGTCGCGCTCGAACGCCTCTACATCGAGCGTCACGCCGAGATCGCGGCATGAAGCGGGTCGCGGCTGAAGTCGCGCTGATCCTTCGCGACGCGCGCGTGCGTTGGATCGGCGCTGGGCTGATCCTGCTCCTGGCTGTGACGGGCTTCGGCGCGTGGCGGGAGGCCCAACGCTATACGGGTCAGGCGGCCCAGATCACGGCAGCCGAGCGTGAGCGCTGGCTCGGGCAGGACGCCAAGAACCCGCACTCGGCCGACCATTTTGGCCTGTGGCTGTTCCGGCCCTCCGCGCCGCTCGCCGTGCTTGATCCTGGCACCGAGCCCTATACCGGCCGCATGGTGCGGGTGGAGGCGCACGTCTTCAACGATGCGGTCTACCGCGCCGTGCAGGATGCCGGGCCACTCGCCCGCACCGGCCTCGGCACCATCGCCGACATCGTGCAGCTTGTGGTGCCGCTCGTGGCGATCCTGCTCGGCTTCTCCGCCTTTGCTGCTGACCGGGAGCGCGGAACCCTTCGTCTTGCCCTGGGCAATGGTGCCCCGCCGGACCGCCTCTTCGCCGCCCGCTTTGCAGCACTTCTCCTCGTGCTCATCCTCGTCGTCGGCTGTCCGCTCCTCGCGATCGGGGGCTTTGTAACGGCGGGCCAGAACGGTGCAGGCTGGCAGGTGCCGGCGCGCCTGCCGGCCTGGGTCGCCGTGCAGATCGCTTATGCCAGCGTGTTCCTGCTCCTGGCGATGCTGGTCTCGCTCGTGGCCCCGACCGCCCGCGCCGCGCTCGCGGCCGCGCTCGTGGCCTGGGTCCTGCTCTGCGTCGCGGCACCGCGCCTCGCGACGGCCGGTGTCGATGCTCTCGTGCCCACACTCTCCTACCGCGAGGTCCGGGCACGCATCGATGCCGGCTTCCGAGAGTACAAGACGGCGGAGGCGAGCGACGAGCGCGCCCGGGAGGTACTGGCCCGCTACGGCGTCGACGACGCGCGCGAGCTGCCCGTCGATCTCGACGGTCTCATGATGTTCGAGAACGAGAGCCACAACTTCGCGGTCTACGATCGCGAACTCGGCGCCTTCTTCGAGAGCCTCGCGAGCCAGGAGCGGGCGTTCGGCTGGGCCGGCCTGCTCTCCCCGCGGGTCGCCCTGCAGGCTCTCTCCCAGACGCTCGCCGGCACCGACTTCGCTCAGCATGCCCACTTCGTCTGGAATGTCGAAGCCTATCGCCGCAGGATCTCTGAGCGCATGAACGGCGAGATCCGCGATCATCCGCAGCACGGCAGGGGCCGGCTCATTGCCGGGGCGGAGCTGTGGCAGCAAATCCCGCCCTTCGTCCACGCCCCGCTGCCGTTGACGCGGTCCCTGGCGGATGCGGGCGTGCCGGCCCTCGTTCTCGCCCTATGGCTCACGCTGCTCGCCGGCCTGAGCCTGCCGATGATCCGGAGGCTGAAGCCGTGAGCGTTGCCCGCTTCCCCCGTCTGCTCGGTGCCGAACTGCGGCTCGTCCTGCGCGAACGCCTGACCTGGGCCATCCTCGCCGTGCTCTTCGCCGCCCTCTGTCTGGCGGCCTGGACCGGGGCGGAACGCGTCGCGCGCGAGCGCACCGCGATCGCCGCGGCGGCCGACGACAGCGCGCGGGCCATTCGTGAGGCTAGAGCCGCCCATGAGCGCTATGCACGGCCCAGCCCGATCAAGGTGAACTACTGGCAGGATCCGACCGACGCGTTCGGCTTCATGACCTACTTCCTGGCCGCCTACGCGGTGAAGCCACCGCCCCCCCTCGCCCTCCTCGCCGCCGGCCAGTCCGACGTGCAGCCCGCAGTGACGAAGGTCAGCTTCGGCTTCAGCACGGTGTTCGACGACACGGCCTACGAACTCGGCTCGGCGGCCAGACTCAAGCTCGGCCCCTTCGACCTCGCTTTCGTCCTGGTCTACCTTGTGCCGCTCGCGGTGATCGCGCTCGCCGGCACCCGCCTCTCGGCCGAGCAGGATGCTGGGATCCTGCGGATGATCGCGGCGCAGCCCGTCGGGCCGCTCCGGGTTGCCGCGGCGAAGTTCGGCGCGGTCGCGCTAGTTGCCGTCACCGGTGTCGTCGGTGGCACGGGCTTGGCGCTGGTCCTTGCCGGCGGCCTCAGACAGCTCGCCGGCTGGGAGACCACGCTGGCGCTGCTCGCCGCGGCACTCGCGACCTACGTCTTGCTCTGGGTTGCGGCCTGCGCGTTGGTGGCAAGCCTCTGGCAAGGGGCGGTCGCCGCGCTGGCGATCCTCGTGCTGGCCTGGGCCGGCATCACCGTGGTGCTGCCGACGGGGCTCGGCATCGCGCTCGATGCCGTCGCACCGATGCCCTCTCGGATCGCAGCGATCGACGCCAGCCGGCAGGCCCAGGCTCTGTTCTCGACCGGTGAGAAGGGTGCACGGATCACGGCGGCCTGGGCTGCCCGCAACGTTCCGGACACCGCACAGCGGCCAGACCTCGTCGAAGCCCCGGAGATCAAGCGTCTGGCCCGCGACGCGTTCTACGATGAGGCGTTGGCCGACCATCGGGAAGCCGTGCGCGAACATGCTCTGGCAGCATCGGCCTGGAGCCAACATCTGGCGCTTCTGTCGCCCGCCACGATCCTCGCCATCGCGCTTGAGACCGCAGCCGGCACCGATGCGGGACGGCATGTAGACTTCCTGACGGCCGGCGGCACCTATCGGCGCCAGCTGCGTGCCTTCTTCGAGCCGCGCATCCTCGCCCAGGCCATGAACCCGGTTCCCGTCTGCGCGGGGTGCCCGGCCCGCCTCAACTTCGACGCCTACGACGCCGTGCCCGCGTTCGCACCCTCGATGCCGCGCGCGCGCCGAGCGTCAGGCCCTGGTGGCGCTCGGCTCCCTCTTGGCCGGCGCCCTGCTGCTGATCGCGCTCGCTTCCCGTCGGCTCACGGAATGGCCGTCGTGATGCTCTCGCATCAGAGCTAGGGTCTGCCACGGGTTGGCAGCAGTGGTTGTAGCATGCCAGGAAAACGTTCGGACCCTGTTGGCGAATTCCGAGCGGTCGTGGGCTGGGTGTAGGGTGGCCGTCCCGCCCGGAGGCCGCTCATGTCGCTCCGCCCGCAATCCGCGCTCCCGCCGGTGCCTGAGGACACGGCTCGGATCGCTCGAACCGCGTTCCGCCGCGGCAATCCCTACCTGCTGCTGCGGGATCACCTCGGTCCCATTTTCGCCGAATCTCGCAGGGCGTGCGCAGCTTCGGCCTGCGCCGAGCCCGCTACCGTGGACTGGCGAAGACGACCTTCCAAGGGGTGGCCACGGCCGCTGCCCTCAATCTCGATCGTCTTGCCGCTTGGTTCGGGCACAGACCCCTGGCTTCGGCGCACACCTCACGCTTCAGCGCTCTCGCCGCATAGCCATCGACTTCGCCAACAGTGTCCGGTCGTTTTATGGACATAGCGTAGCGCAGGTTTTAGTTGTGAGTTGTTAGCGTGGAAACACAGGAGCAACGCCTCAGGGTGATGCTCATCACTGCTGCGTTATGAGTCGTTTGCTAGGGCTCGCCGCTCTGATCTAAGCCGGTCCCATGTGTCCCACTGCCGACACCGGCTGAATGGGTCTGGCCGCAGTTTGCAGGTTTCTTGTCCCAATGCCGCAGGCCGAGCCGCCAATCACGCCAGCTGAGATCCGGCAGCGAGCCTATGATTTGTGGGAACGCAATCATCAGCCGGATGGCTTTGAGGTCGAGTTCTGGCTCCTAGCTGAGCGAGAGCTGCGCGCCGAACGGCGAGCGAAACAGCCCCAGCAGACAACGCCCAACAACTTTACATCATGATCCACGCAGCCGCGCTTCAGATGCCGCATGGAAATCTGAACGCATTAAAGCCGCGCTGATCCACGACAAGGCTGTGCCACGAGTCGAAAGCAGGCATGGCTCACAACTGCGGCGCTCATAACTCGGATTAGAAGCACGGTCCGCACACAAAAGGACCATGCAGGCTGCGGGCACGCCAGCTGTACCGGCCACGGATAAGACCCTTGGCCCGCCTCTACTTTTCTAGCAGAGGCGGGCGATACATCAGAACCGCGCCGTCAGGAACAGGCGGACGTTGCGGCCCGGCAGCAGGATCTCGTCCTTCTTGAATGAGGCCGAGTTGCGGATGTCGTCGTCGAGCAGGTTGCGGCCCTGCAGGCCGAGCGTCACCTCGGTGGCGCCGTAGAGTGCCGGATCGAGCGCCTGGGTGTAGGCGAGTTCCGCGCGCAGGTCGTTCCAGCCCTTAGTCGGCGTCTCGAAGGAGGCGATCTCTGTGTGGTCGAAGGCATGGAGCAGGTTGATGCGCGCGAACCAGCCGTTGGCCGCGACGAAGGCGCCGCCGCCGAGCCGGTGCGGCGGAATGCGCGGCACGTAGGAGCCATCGTCGAACTGGGCGCGGACGAAGTCGTACTGCGCCTCCAGGCCCGCCCAGCCGTCGCCCACGGGCAGGAGGTCGAGCTGCGCGGCGATCTCGGCGCCGTAGAAGATGGTGTTGGCCTGCGAGTAGACGACCTGGCGCAATTCGTCGCCGGTGCCGCAGGAGCCGAAATCGTCGTCGCAGCGGTTGCCGGTGTCGCGCCGGTAGATGAAGCCGGTGTAGCGGGTGTAGTAGCCGGTAGCGTCGATGCGCAGCGGCCCGATACCCCGGCGCAGGCTTAGCTCGACCGTACGGGCGCGCTCCAGCCGTAGGGCCGGGTCGCCGATCTCGAAGGTCGCGGAGGCGTGGTGCGGCCCCTGCGAGAACAGCTCGTAGCCGGTCGGGGCGCGCTCGACATAGGAGCCGTTGAGACTCGCCACGAAGCCGTAGGGCAGGTCCTGCAGCGCGCCGATGCTCGCGCTCTTGGGCGCGAAGCGGCGGGTCCGGGCGTAGCTGAAGGGCTCCCCGTCCGTCGGCAGGTAGCTTCCCGGAAACTGCGTCGCGATGCTGTTGAGCCGGTCGCCCTCGATGCGGCCCGCCGCCTGGAAGCGCAGGCCTCCGCCAACGGCCAGTTCCTCGAACAGGTAGGCAGCCAGCATCCGCGACTCGGTCGGTGGCAGGAAGGCCTCGAGCTGCGTGTTGAGCACCCGCCGGCTCGCCTGCACACCGACCGCGCCCGTGAGCGTGCCGAGTGCCGTGAAGACCGGCACGTGCTGCGCCTCGAAGCGCGCCTCGACCTCGCGGTTCTTGAAGATCGCCTGCACGCCCTCGGCCCCGCCGCCATGGGCATGATCGTGGTCGTGATCTTCCCCGTGATCGTGATCGTGGTGATCGTGCCCGATGCCGATCTCCTCGTGGCGGTAGACCGAGTAGCCCGCCCAGAAGCGCAGCACCTCGAAGGGGCCGTCCAGGGGCCGGTACTCGCCGCGGGCGAGCACCCGATCCTGGTTCGGGGTCAGCCGGGTGCGCGCCTCCTCCGCCTCGCCGCCGGGGATCTGATAGAGCGCGTTGAAGTGGCTGTAGGAGATGCCGAGGAAGCCGCGGTCGCCGATCGCCGAGATGCCGACCGAGCCCCCTTGCGTCTCGGTCGCCGAGTTGCGCTGGATGCCCCCGGGGATGGCGTAGGAATCGGTCGCGGTCGCGAACCCGTCGGCATGGACCGCGATGCCGTTCGCGCCCGCATCGATGCTCGCCGCCCCGAGCCGGCCGTTGTCGACGGTGGTGTAGCCGGTCGTGACCTGCCCCGTGATCCCGCGGGCGGGAATGAAGGTCGGCACCTGATTGTTCTCGGCCGAGACCACGCCGCCGATCGCCCCCGAGCCGTAGCGCAGGGTCGCGGGGCCGCGGATCACCTCGATCCGGCTGGCGTTCAGCGGGTTGACCGGCACCGCGTGGTCCTCGCCGAGATCCGACACGCCGCCGTTGACGATGCCGTTCTCCTGGATGCGCACCCGCGCCTGGTCGAGGCCGCGGATGATCGGCCGCGAGGCCGCCCCCGGCGCGTAGGTCGAGGCGGAGATGCCGGGCCGGTCGAACAGGGCGTCGCCGAGCGTGCGCGGCTGGTCGCGGGCGATCCGCTCCTGGGGCACGACGGTCACGGGGGAGAAGGTGTTCGTCGCCACAGGCAGCACCTCGGCCGCTCGCGCGAACGGCACGGCGGGGGAGGGGGTCGCCGGGGCGGGGGACCGCGCCTGGACCGGGCTCACGGACGTGACGCTGATCTCCTCAAGCGTCGCCGCCGATTGAGCACGGGCATCGCAGGACATGCCGACGAGCAAGGGCACCGCAATTAGCATGGTGCTCGAAAGAGCGCAGGCACGCAGATGACGTGACATAAGACCAGACTGCCAGTTGCAATGTAACAATGTAACGTATGGCTTGGCAGCTACGACCTAGGCAACAAGCGCGACGGTACGCGAGAGCGTTTGGACCGGTATGTAACGTTATTACAACATGAGGTGTGGGGGCTCAGGCTGCAGAGCGGCATTCCGTGCACCGGCCCGTGATCTCAATGAAACGAGAACCGGGATCAAATCCATGGGAGGAGGATATCTGGGTGATCACGTCCTGCAGCGCTCCTGACGCGACCTCACTGACGTCGCCGCAGTCTGCGCACATCAGCAGCGCGACGGGTCCGTTCACGTCCGGCAGTTCGCTGCAGATGTAGGCCTTGTGCAGAGCGATGTATCGCACGAACCCGGCCTTGATTAGAAACTCCAAGGCCCGGTAGACAGTTGGCGGTCCGACCGGCTTTCCGGGGGCAAGTTGGCGGACAAGCGTGTAGGCCGGAACAGGTGCACGTGAAGCTGCCAGCAACTCCAAAACGCGGCGTCGGATCGGGGTAAACTTCAGGCCACGAACGCGGCAGACAAGTACCGCGCGCTCAACGACCTTCGCCTCCCTAGCAGCCTTCGCCGTCATCGTCGCCTCGCGAAGAGTCACGCTCGCCATTGACATTGCAACGTTATAGCGTCTCGATCAACGGCAATGGTGTAACATCAGCCATATATCCCGTTATCGATGCCTGCTCACCACGCTCGCCTGCCTGCGATCATGTTTCCCAGCCTCCTTGGTGCTGGCAAGTCAACCCTGTGTTCCAGTCGCTGAAAGCATTGCGCCCGTTCCACAGTCCTGACGGAACGGCGTGCCCAGCTGAAGGCAGCTCTCACGGACACCCAGCAGCTTGATGATCAGGACTCCCTGCAAGTTACCGAGATCACCTGCCCAGACCCTGACGGTGCCGACTGCATCCCTATTCTGCTGGGGATGCGTGTCGAGCAGGCGCTGGAACAGATCACTGCAGAAGACTGCCTGCGCATCACCGCGGAGGATAGTGAAAAGCGAGCCAATGCCCTGCCGTAGCTGTCGCAAGCGTCGCCCCCATCGCAGTATCCACCGAGTGCGGGCGGGCGCCATAACGCTGGATCAACCGAATGGTTGCTGATCTAACACTCTGGGACCTCGTCACCGAGGAGCGCATCGCCATTGAGGATCTGGGGAGTGCCATCGACGCCTATCTGGCCGATCCCGAAACCGGAGAGCATCAGATCGATGCCCACTACACCCTTGATCTGGCGGCCTCGATCGCTCGATATGCGACTAGGCGCCAGCTGACAGAGCTGAACGACACGCACACGCCCTCGCGGCGCATCGCGATACGCTCAGCTCTGCTCATGGCACGTCCTGTTAGACGTCAATCCTCGTCGTCGTTCTCGAGGTCGACAAGATCGCTGGTGTTGTCGTCATCCTCGTCTACGATGAGTGTATCATCAGCGGCGTCGTCAGCGTCGTCTCCGATGGTAAGGTCGTCGTCGCCTTCGGCATCACCGTTAGGATCCGCGTCAGCCTCCTCGCTCTCGACCTCATCGAGCGAAACGAGTTCGGCACCCTCCACCTCAGGCTCGTCCTCTTCAGCATCTGCTTTCGAGAGGGCTGGCGCTGCCCCGCGCGTGAAGGGCACTCCAGCAGAAAGGGGCACGACTTCGCCTGTGTAGGGCGAAATCACAGGATCACGGTTGAGATCATAGAACTTTTTGCCAGTGGCTGGGCAAATCCGTTTGGTCCCGCGATCGAAACGGTCCATGCACACCTCCGTGTAACAATGTTGCACTCGCTGAGATGCGCCCGCCACTGAAGCGTGTCAATCGCAGCGGTTAAGGTGATGAGTGGGATGCCTCTCGCTCGCTGTATCTCACGTTCTCGATTGCTAGGCGAGCGTACAAACATCCTGAACATGTGCGTATGAGATACCGTAGTACGAAGACATGCGGTCACGACATCGGCCTGTCGTGCTGTTTCCGCCAAGGGTAGGCAGAGTCACACTGCCGCTTTCTCCACATACTGAAAGGGGCTGACCTTCCAGCCGATGTGCTCACGCTGAACCCTCCGCCTGCGCGGTCGCACGTGCCGTGTACTTGTAGGCGCCGACGAGTGCGAGCAGGGTCGCGATGATGTCGAGGCGCCGCGGGATCTCGGGCACGTAGACCATTGCGGCGTCGGCGAGCACCAGCACCGCGAAGGCCGTGGCCCAGACGAGGCTGATGCTGCGGTTGATTGCAAGGAAGCGCGGATTGTCCCAGACCTCTCGCGGCGCCCCCTCACGGGCGTACTGAAGCGTGAACGGCCGTCCAACCGCGAGCGAGGCGAGCACGATCAGGAGGAGGCCCGCGTCGACGACAAAGCGCACCGACGGGATCGTCCAAGCCTGTCCGGTCGCTCTGGTGTAGAGGGCAAGGGCCGCGAACAGCGCGAGGGTACCGACCTCCAGGATCTTGAAGGAGCGGCCCAGCACGAGGCAGTCGCGCAGTAGAAGCGCGCCGGCGACGAGGGCTCCGGCCCAGAGCGCGGCTTCGACGTAGCCGAGATGGATGAGCACCGCGAAGGCGAAGAAGGGTGCGAAGCTTAGGAGCAGGTTCATCGCAGCACCGCACATTGAGGTCAGCATCCGCCAGATCTGCAAGCTTTGCTGTACATCTTTCCGGCGGTTTTCGCACTCCATTCCAATGCTTGCAATCGGTCGGAAGCGGCTGCCCGCGGATGTCACCTAAACGGTCATTTCTGAACACAGCTGTCCGACTGTTTTGATTGCAGCCATCGATGTGACCAACCCCTGGGTGAGATCTGCCGAAGTGGCGTGCAGCTTATCACCAGCGATAGCGCAAGGCGCCGTAGACCGTCCGCGGTAGGCCGTAAAAGCAGGTCTGATAGCTGAAGCAGCCGGTCACGTAGCGATCATCGAGCAGGTTCTGGGCGTTGACCTGCAACTGAAAGCCCTGGAGCGTCGCGTCGAGATGCTTCAGGTCGTAGGTGAGCAAGGCATCGACAAGAACACTCGCGGGCACCTTGAAGGTGTTGGCCGGATCGCCCCAGGAGGGGCCAAGGTAGCGCACTCCGCCGCCAATCCCGAGGCCGAGCAGCGGCCCTTCGGCGAAGCGGTAATCCACGAACAGCGAGGCGGTGGAGTCCGGCACCAGCACTGGGCGGCGGCCGACGAGTGGCACTGGCTGTCCAGTTAGTTCGTTGGTGGTGTTGGTGATGTCGCTCACGTTCCGGGTATCGAGGATCGAGAAACCGCCGATGAGATTCAGGTTCTCGGAGACGTTCACGCGCGCTTCGAACTCGATACCTTGTACGCCGACCTCCCCGGTCTGCACGACAAAGCCTTGTCTGTTTGGGGTCGGGTCCGGCTGTGTCGCATTCGAGCGCCGAATGTCGAAGGCTGCTGCCGTGAGCAGGATGTCAGTGCCGGGGGGCTGGTACTTGATACCGGCCTCGTACTGGTTGCTGGAAATCGGGTCGGGAATACGCCCGACTGTGCCAAAGGTTGGGTCAAAGATGCGCCCGCCGGTGATCGGCTCGAATGCCTCACTGTAGGAAACGTACGGAGCGACGCCGTTGTCGAACAGGTAGAGGAGGCTTGCCCGCCCGGTGAAGGCGTCCGCCGGGGCATTCTGGATCGCAAGCGCACCGGTGGCCAGTGTGCGCGTCGGACCACTCTGCCGGGCGATGTCGTAGCGCCCGCCCAGCGTCAGGACGAGCCGGTCGAACTTGATCTGATCCTGGAAATAGACGCCGGTCTGCTCGGCCGTGATAGCCGCTTCGGTGGAGAAGGCCGGGAAGTTGATGTTCATCTCGTAGTTCGGGAACAGCACGTTCAGATCGGGCGCCCGAGGGAAAGGTGTCGCCAGCGTCCGCGTGCGGAACGTGCGATGATCGACGCCGAGTAGAGCGGTATGTGCGACCGGGCCGGTGTCGAAGTTGGCCACGAAGTTGTTGTCCATCGTCCAGGCGTCGATGCCAACCTGAGTACCGCCCTGCGAACGGCCGAGGATCGGCCCGCTGGACGCGGTCACCGTGTTGAAGGCGCCGTAGACGCTGCGGTAGTCGCCTTCGCTTCTCAGGTAGCGCCCGGCCGAATGGAAACGTAGGTGCTCGTTGATGCGGTGATCGAACAGATAGCTGATCGAGGCCTGGTTCCGGTCGGAACGCTCGATGTTGCGGTCGCCATCGTAGAAATCGACCGGAAGGCGCCCGACAGTGCCATTGCCGAAGTTGCGCGGGAATACGGTGCCGATCGCTGGGAAGCCGCCGTAGAAGCCGGAGAACGGATCGCGCTGGTAGTTGCCTATGATCGTGAGTTGCGTATCCGCGTCGGGCCGCCACGTCAGGCTCGGATTGATGAAGAAGCGCTCGACCTCGGTAGTTACCGCCGGCCCGTCGCCCTTCCATCCCAGGCCGATCACCCGATAGGCGAACTGATCTGCGACCCCGCCGCTGCCGTCGCCGACCGGCCCCCCGACGTCGAAGCCGCCGCGCACCTCGTTGAAGCCGCCGCCCTGGACGAAGATCTCACCGTGGCGGACGAATTGCGGCACCTTCGATACGAGGTTGACGATGCCGCCCGGGCCCGACTGCCCGTAGAGCACCGAGGCCGGTCCCTTGATGACATCCACACGCTCAAGCCGATAGGGATCAACAGTCGGGAAAGCGTCACGGCTACCGGGCAGCGATAAGCCATCCAGGAAAAGCGGGGCGGTGAAGCCGCGGATCGAGAATTGCTCCAGTCGGGTCGAGCCGGCGCCGCCGCGCTGCTCCGTCGTAACGCTCGGGGTGTAACGCAGGGCTTGGTTGATGGTCAGCGCATTCTGATCCTGGATCTGCTCGCGGCTGATGACCGAGATCGACTGCGCGGTCTCCAGGATCGGCGTGTCGGTCTTGGTACCCACCGTGCTGCGGCTCGCGACGTAGCCCGGGACCGGTCCCGAAGCCCCACCAGGACCGTACAAAGCCCCGCCAAGCGTCGCGCCGCGCCCCTCGCCGGTTACGCTCAGTTCGGACAGTTCAACGGCGGACTCGGCAGCCGGCTGCGCCAAAACTGGCAGAACAGCACAAAAGGTGACCGCACCGGACAGCATGGTCGAAGCAAGCAAGTGATGACTCAATCGCGGGCGGAGAGCCAACCATATGGGCTTCGCAGAAATATCGTGCATGACCATCTCCGTATATTGAGCGGGCATACTTATCCGGTATCTAGAAGTCGACCTTGAGAGACGACCCCTCGCTCAGGAAGTCGGCTGACAGTATGATATTTACAACACTAGTTTAGTATTATTCTCGATTATGATTGATGCAATTTTTAGCGCAGAAGTTGTTTCGCGAGCCAAGCGCTTCCTTATGAGCGATAATCGCCTACGCTGAGCGCAGCAAACATGATCTCCCACTATGTGAGATCGAGGGGCGGCGCGAATTGGGACAAGCAGGATGGGTGCAGGTAGATGTCGAGCTAGCCCGATCCCCGGATGCTGACCAGCAGCTGCGTTGCGTATTGGCTCTCCGCCGTATGGACACGGCGCGGCATGCCCGCCAGCCCGTGAGCAGTTCGGGCAGCGGGGCTGGTCACTGATTGTTAACCATACCGTCTCCATCTCAGGGACATGCCGATCGCGATCCTATCGCTCGATCGGACGCGGCCACGATGCTGGGATTGGGGTGACGCCGGATGAACGCGCACTTTCGTTCCGGCTCCCGTGGCCGCTCTCTTTTCAGCACTTCCCTGCCCTAGGCTGCTGCTAGCTGCCAAGCCTGGAATCATTCGTTTAGAGCACGAGCACGCCGAAGGCGGCCCGCCATGCTGGTGGGTGCTGCACGTGACGTGCGGATCGGCCGCCGCCTGCTTCACCCACCGGTGCAGCATCGTCTCGTGAACGTCGAGGTCGCGCGCTGCCTGCGCGACGCTGACCCCGCGTTCCCGAAGCAGTTGAACCGCCTCGATCTTGAACTCACGCCCGAACTTGCGATGCTGCATGGAGCACCTTCGGCTTCACCATCACATCTAAACCGAGTGTCTGTGAAACCGGCAGCAGACCGATCGCGGACCTCGGCGCCACGCCAGCAAGCTTGGCCATAGACGTGCCTAAATCGCCGCTCAAGCAAGAGCCATGATCCGGACAACCGTTCTCACCCTTGCCGTAGCCTGCGCCGTGAGTTCTGCGCATAGCGTAGCCGAGGCCGGACAGTCGCCCGAGGCGCGGGATCGCCTGATGCTCAAAGTGGAACTCGGAACCCGGATCGAGCAGCGGTGTGACGCGAGAGCCGGCGGCGAAGTCTCGCGCCAACATCCAGGCCTCCAAGCCGACAAGGTGATTGCTTACGCTCTGGCCGATCCACAGGAGCACGGAACGGAAGTCGTCGCACCGGGTGCGGTTGTCAGGAGCCGAGGCCGTTGGTTCCGCCTCTCCTTCCGCTGCAGGACCACGCCCGATGGGCTCGGGATCGTGGCGTTCGAGCACACCCTCGGCCCCGAAATCCGAGGCTGGGACATGAGCAAGCTCTACCGCGGCGACTGAACGCTGGGGACGATTGCTCTTACTGAAGGCTACAGCCGCTTCCAACCGATTTCGTTCTCTAATGGGTCAATGGGCGGCAGCTCGATCCAGAGCGTTCGACGCTTTCGGATGCCTGCGTTCTCTACGTGCTCGTGCGGCACTTGATGGGGTCAGCTGGGTGCGGGGCGGCTCGGTTGAAACCGCAGTCGGCACGAGGCCGCATGCTACAGTATCGGCGCCGTCCTCCACTCCCTCCCTCGGGCGTCGCTCCCGCTCGGGAGCTCGGTTCGGCCTCCTAGCCCACGACAGGCACTTACGCGGGCTTCAATTCGGTCCCTTGCCGCAGCATCGCATGCATGATGATCGCCAGTCGGCGCGCGAGCGCGATGCGCGCCTTGCGCATCGTCGAGCGTTGCGCGATGGCCAGGGCCCACTCCTTCAGCTTCAGAGGCCGCCTGCAACGCGTCAGCATCACGTTGGCGGCTTCGTACAGCAGCGTTCTGACCCGCCGGTCGCCGCACTTCGAGATGCTGCCGGTGTAGTCGACCTCGCCCGATTGGTAGCGTCGCGGAACAAGGCCAAGATACGCACCGACGTCGCGCGAACGCCTGAAGCGCTCCGGATCATCGATGGCTGCCGCGAAGGCGAGTGCGGTGAGCTGGCCGACGCCGGGGATCGTCATCAAGCGCCGGCAGGCATCCGACGCGCGGACCATCTTCTTGATGTCCGCGTCGATGGCTGCCACGGCCGCCAGCACAGCGGCTGGCGCGCCGATCAGGCCGCGCATGGCTGCGGACAGCCCGGCGATCCCGTCGCTTGAACGCAGAGCCTGCTCGATGAAGGCAGGGCTGAGGGCCCGCGGCAACCGAACCCCGAACACGACGGCAAGGCCGCGGATCTGGTTCTCCAGCGTGACTCGCTGGCCGACCAGCTTCTTGCGCGCGAGGATCAACGACCGCACGGCGTGGGCTGGCAGCGACTTGACGTGCACCGACTTGAAGAAGCCCGTTCGTGCCAGGTGAGCGAGACCGCGCGCATCGTTGCGGTCGGTCTTGTGCGTCGTGAGCGACTTCAGCGCTTGGTGAGCCTGCCGGCTCTCGACGCAGACGACCGGCACACCGGGTTCAGCCAAGCCGTGGAACAGCATCGGAGCCATCCGGCCCGTCTCGAACACAACCCGACGGCAGGCGGGCGCCTTCTTGAGTTCCTGCGCAATGTTGGCAGGCGTAGAGGCCACCTTCGACTGATGGGTAATTACTCCGTCGCGGTCGAGCACGCAGACGTGCGTCTCCTCCATCGAGACATCCAGGCCAGCGAAATACTCCATGATCAGCCTCCTCTTCCGGCAGCGGAGCCGATCCTATCGACTTCCGCGGAAGAGCTGCCGCCCATTACCCGATGTTGAAAAACTCGGGATCGGCCCGATGCAGCACCGCTAGCCGCAGTTCTTGGAGAAGATCCTACCTCCAGATCGCCCAGGATGCGCGACTATCGTGGCGTCGCATGATTGGAAAGAGGCGAACATTCTCCAGCGACCTATGCTGGGCGACGCTTGGCGCATTGCCCCGGAGTTTTTCAACAAAATCAACCTTTAGCGGACAGAGACCCTGAACTCAGCCGCATCGCCCGTTTGTAAGACTCGCAAGTTCGCGTTTGACGCCGCTCTGGACAGGAGGTGCGCTACCTACCGGTGTGAATACGACGTCATCCCCACGCTCAGATGCTCGCAAATCTTTGAGACTAAGTTGTCCGATGTACTCTATAGTTGATGCTATCTCTGCTGCAAGCTGGCATATTTTCGTGACCTTCTCTGCGCCAATGTCTATGCGATACAATCCGTTTAGCAGCGCGATGTAGTAGATGCTGTTCAGGTTATCGGCATATACGGGCCCGCCCGAGTTCAGCCAGGAAGACGTCCAGTTTCTGCGCACCTATGCTAGCATTCTTGGGCCGGTGATCGACCGCCTGCACAAGGTGCATGACCTGCAGGTCGCGCTCGATGCCAACAAGCACCTGATGCAGGAGCTGCAGCACCGCATCGCGAACCATATCGGCATCATCACCTCTCTCGTGCGAATGCGGGCGAAGGAAACGAGTTCGCACGAGGCGCGCCAAGAATTGACGGCGGTTGGTGAACGGGTCGAGACGCTACGGCTCGTTCACCAACAGCTCTACGCCGCCAACACGGCCGAGCGCCTGCGCCTGCGGCCCTATGCGACGCAGTACGTCGAGAACCTGTGCCACCTGCACGCGGACCAATCCGGCCCCGTGCGGCTGGAAATCGAGATCGAAGAAGTGGACCTTGGGCCGGATACGGCGGTGCCGCTCGGCCTGATCCTGAACGTGTTCACCACCAACAGCCTGAAATATGCCTT
Organism: Methylobacterium sp. R2-1; assembly: GCF_014191355.1. Lineage (GTDB taxonomy): Bacteria > Pseudomonadota > Alphaproteobacteria > Rhizobiales > Beijerinckiaceae > Methylobacterium. The sequence continues at coordinate 65,642 of NZ_JACHWM010000013.1, read as the reverse complement.
CGGCGGCCAGGGCGGTGTGATCGCGATCAGCGTCGAGGCGCCGGAGCAGAGTACGTTTCGTGTGCGCCTAAGCGACAACGGCAAGGGGTTGCCGCGCGAGCCTCAGGCCGCCAAGCCCGGTTCTGGCACGGGCATGCGCCTGATCGAGGCGCTGGCCCGTCAGATCGGCACAAAGCCGCACTGGTCAGCGGCGGGCGAGAGCGGCACCGAGCTGTGCCTTGTGTTCACCCTGCGCTGACAGCGACCGCACACCGCCGCGGTCGCTCAGGCGCGATGCGTAAGGAAAACCTTCGCTTTTTACACGCACGCGATCGCACAACCAGAGGGCTGCTCCGGCCGGTGAGCGGCAGTTCACTTGTCGCGAGATGGAGGTCGGTACTGCGGGCTAAAGCGGACAATTCGTGTCAGGATCGAGGTTGGCGGGGTCACGATGCTTGGTCGTCATGCCCTATCGCGCCTGAGCGGAGAGAGACACCATCAGGGCGGACTTGAGCCCATATATTCTGGCATTGTTGCGTCCGGCGAGCGATAAATCCGCCTCTATACACCACTGTTTTTATGCAGTATCGGGGATTAAGTCTTAATGTCTATGGCGAGAGAGGCGTCTCATACCCCATCTAATTTTAAAGTATTATTACTAAAGACATTGTCTCCGCATTTCCTTCCTGTAGTGGCGGGCGAAGAACAGAGAACGATGGCGAACTTGGTCCACGGCATCCTGCTGCCAAAGCAATTCGTCTCTCTGCTCGCGGGGGGCTTGGTCATCTCGACTGGCGAGAACGAGTTCTCCGAAGAGCGACGGGTGATCGAGCCATTCAAGCGGGGCTTGACCGCTGCCGTCACCCTCGAAGGGCGCATGTCATGCCGGATCGACGACCGGTCACCCATCCAGATTGAGGCGCCGTCCGTCAGCCTCATCCTGAGTGCCTCCGAGCATCGCCGCGAGCAGGTCTTCTCGCCGGGCCAGACCTTTCGCTACGCCCTCGTCCATCTTTCAATCGGGATTGCCGAGTCCCACACCGGCATCGGTTTCGAGGCGCTGCTCACGCGTGCGATGCAGCGCAATGGCGGCCATGCACCCGTCTTCCTCACCACGGCGGCCGATGCTGCCGTCCGCTCGATCGCCTCGCAGATTATGGTCTGTCCGGTCCAAGGGGCGGCCCGCGACCTTTTTCTCCTGGGTAAAAGCCTGGAGCTCGTCGCCTGTGCGATCGACAGCTGCCTGCCTGTCGACGCCCTGTCGGAGGTCGGAAACGGGCTGTCCTCGGGTGAGATAGAGCGCATTACCGCCGCGCGTGACATCCTGGTGCGCCGCTACGCCGAGCCGCTCGTCGTGTCGCAACTCGCCGCAATGGTTGGCCTGAACGCAAAGGCGCTGGGCATCGGCTTTCGGCGTTTATTCGGGACGGGCATCCCCGACTTCCTGCAGGAGTATCGGTTGCAGCTCGCCTACAACATACTCGCGGCAGGAGAGGCCGGCGTCGCCGAGACAGCCTACCGGGTCGGTTACACGCCGGCGTACTTCTCGACGTTGTTCCGGAACCGTTTTGGCCTCTCGCCACGAGAGCTCCGCTGAGCTCAGATCGTAATTGTTCCAGATAAGACCGAAAAGGAAAGTCTCGATCTCGTAAGTTCGTGCGATTGCTCGCCTCAGCCTAATCTTCCTATGAGCGAACGCGTTCCCCGAGGGAGTTCGAGCGTTCCTGCGCTCCCGGGGATGCCTTCCGGGACCGAAAGTCGTGCTCAAGATCTTGCATTCCCGCCGCGAGCCCTGGTCGTCACTGCTCCTGCTCGGCGGCACTCTCGTATCCATTTCCGGCACGGCCTCCCAGGCCGCGCCCGGCATCCGGACTGGCGCCACGACCGAAGAAGTCACTCTCGACGCCCTCTCTGTCGAGGGTTCAGGCGGCCCTGGTGGTGGGCCATCCGCCGGCTACGCACCGGCTGTGACTGCAACGGGAACGAAGACCGCGACGCCGATCGGTCGGACGCCTCAGTCGATTACGGTGGTGCCCCGCGCACAGATCGAGGCGCAAGCCTCGCTCAGCGTCAGCCAAGCCCTGCGCTACGAACCTGGCCTGGCCGCCGAGACGCGCGGCGGTAATCGGTCTGACAGCGTCTTCATCCGTGGCTTCGGCGGCTTCGGCGGCAATGCCAGCTACGTACAGTTCCTCGACAACCTGCGCCTGCCGAAGGGCGTCAACTACGCCATCCCGTCGATCGAGCCTTACCTGCTGGAGCGCATCGACGTCCTGCACGGGCCGGCTTCCGTGCTCTATGGCCAGTCCAATCCCGGCGGCTTGGTCAATCTCGTCGGCAAGCGTCCGCTCGCAGTCCCCTATAACGAGGTCATCACGCGGATCGGCAATTACGGACATGTGGAGGGCGGCTTTGACCTAAGCGGCCCCGTCGATCCGGAGGGACACCTCCTCTACCGCTTGATCGGCCTCGGGCGCGACACAGACACCGCCGTCAAGGACAGTTCGAACCAGCGCATGATGATTGCGCCGATGCTGACTTGGCGCCCAGATGCCGCCACGACCCTCTCGGTCCAAGGCCTGTATCAGCGCGATCCCAACAGCTTCCACTCGAACTGGATGCCGGCCCTCGGCACGCTGCTGCGCAACCCGAATGGGCAGATCCCCTACACCTTCCAGAGCGGCAACCCGCTCTACAACAGCTTCAGCCGAGACCAGGCCGCTTTCAGCTACCAGTTCGAGCACATCTTCGACGACACGCTCGCGGTGCGCCAGAACTTCCGCTACTTCCATCTCGATACCGACTTCAAGGCCTTCTCGGTGCCCGCGGGCGGCAGCCCTTACGCGGCATCCTCCCTCTGCGGGGGCCGAACTTATCTGTGTCTTGCCCGCACGCCGCAGCGCTACGTCGAGAGCCTGGACGCGATCGCCCTCGACAACGAGGCGGAGGCGCATTTCTGGACGGGGCCGCTGAAGCACACGGTGCTGACCGGCCTCGGCTATCTCTGGACAGGTCCGACAGCCAAGTACGGGACGGGTACGACGAGCTACGTCAACTACCTGACCGCTGCCTACGGCGCCTTCACCGTGCCTGGCCTGACGACCGAGCAGCGACAGGATAACAGTCAGCTCGGCCTCTATGGCGAGGACCAGATCCAGTGGGGCAACTGGAACTTGCAGGCGGGCATCCGCCACGACTGGGCCAGGAACTGGTCGCAAACCACGACCCTGTCGACAGGCCGCTCGACGGTGGCCGAGACCAACAGCGAGGCGACGACGTGGCGTGTGGGCTTGCTCTACCAATTCGAGAATGGCTTGGCACCCTTCGCGGATTACGCGACTTCGTTCGAGCCGCAGGCAGGCACCGGTTACGGTGGGACGCCATTCCAGCCGACGACGGGTGAGCAGTACGAAATCGGTATCAAGTACCAGCCGCCGGGCGTCGATGCGCTCCTGCAGGTCGCCGCCTTCGACCTCACGCAGTACAACGTTCTGACGACCGACACCGCCCACACCAGTACCAACACGGCGGTGACGGGGTGCAGCGCCACCGTGTGCCAGGTTCAGACTGGTGCGATCAACTCGAAGGGCGTCGAGTTCAGCGCCAAGGCATCTCCCTTGCCTGGCCTCGCGCTGATTGCTTCGTACGGATACGCCGATGTGAGAGTCACGCGCAGCAGCGTGGTCACGGATGGCGTCGCCGTTCAGGGAAAGCGGCCGGTGGGCGTACCGGATCAGACGATCGCCGGCTGGGGCGACTACACCTTCCAGAGCGGGGAGCTGCGCGGTTTCGGCTTCGGTGGCGGCTTGCGCTACATCGGCGCTTCGTTCGGAGATGCGGTCAACTCCGCCGCTTACAAGGTACCGGGTTACCTGCTCCTCGACGCGCAGGTTCACTACGATTTCGGGGCTATGAACCCCGCTTTGAGAGGGCTGACTGCGGCGGTGAACGCTACCAATCTGTTCGACAAGCAGTACGTCTCTGCATGCGCCTCGGCGAACCAGTGCTTCTACGGGACGAGCCGCACCATTCTCGCCACCGTGTCCTATCGCTGGTGAGCCCATGCTGACGAGAGTCCGTTCGGACTTCCCGGTCCCTGTGCGCCTGCCTAACACCGAGCAGTGGGATATCCCTTCGCGGGCTGGCCGACCCTATCGCATCTTGCTGGGCTGGCCGGATACGCCGATGCCGCGGGAGGGCTGGGATGTCGTTTACCTGCTCGATGGCAACGCATGGTTCGGCACGCTGCTCGACAGCCTACGCATGCGAGCGCGCCGGCCCGATGTCACGGGCGTACGCCCTGCCATCGCCGTCGGTATTGGCTATCCGATCGACGATGTCGTGGACGTCGCGCGCCGCCGCTATGATCTGACACCGCCACGCTCCGGCGGCGCGGCAGACGATTGCGATACCGGTGGCGCGGACGCCTTCCTCGATTTCCTCACCGACGAGCTGAGTCCTCTGATCGATGCACGCTTCGGTCTAGCCAACCAACGCCGCGTCCTGTTCGGGCACTCGTTCGGCGGTCTGTTCGTCCTCCACACCGTCTTGACGCGGCCCTGGGCCTTCGCGGCCTACGCCGCCGCGAGCCCATCGCTCTGGTTCGACGACCGTGCTCTGCTACGAACCTGTGCGGCAACGCCTCTCGCGCTGTCGGTCCCTCTGATGATCGCGGTCGGTGCTCTCGAAGAGCGAGTGGCTCCAGCGTCTTGTCGCGCGGAGTGTGAGCCTCCGGACCACGCTGCGCTGGATCGGGAAGCGCCGGACCGTGCCATGATCGCCAACGCCCGGGCGGTGGCCGGGCACCTCGGACACTCAGCAGGCGCGGACCGCGAAGTCCAGTTTCACATCTTCGAGGGCGAGAACCACGCCTCGGTGGTGCCTGTCGCACTCGGTCGCGCCCTTCCCTTCCTCCTCGCCAATACAGGAGCTGCCTGATGGGCCGGCTCATACGCGCGCTCACGGCCGCCGTTCTGCTGCTCGGGGCGGCCCCAGCGATCGCGGCACCTATAACGGCAACGGACAGCCTCGGCCGCACGGTCACGCTGGAGGCGCCGGCCCGGCGCATCCTCCTAGCCGCTGGTCGCGGCCTCCCGGCTTTGGCCATCCTCGACCGGACCGTCGTCGATCGTCTCGTGGGCATCGGGCGCGATCTTCAGCGGCAGAGCCCCGACATTCACAAGGCCTACGCCGCTTACTTCCCGCGCCTCAGCACGCTGCCGGTGATCGAGACAGGTCCTGGCGGCTTCCCGACAGAGCAGGCGATCGCGCTCGCACCCGATCTCGTGATCCTCGATCGCACGCAAGCCGGTGGCGTCGCCTCCGATGGGGTAAACCCGCTGCTGCGCGCGCTCGCTGCTGCGGGCATCCCGGTTGCGGTGATCGACTTGCACGGTCACCCCCTGCGCGACACTGGACCAGTGATGCGGCTGCTCGGACGTCTGCTCGAGCGAGATCAGGAGGCGGAAGCCTTCACCAGCTTCATTGGGGCGCATCTTGCCGCCGTCGCGGCCCGCTTGCAGGATCGGAACACGCAGCCCGTCGTCTTCCTGCACGCCCATGCCGGGGCAACGCCCTGCTGCTTCTCTCCGGGCCAGGGAACCTTCAGCGACGACATCCAAGCCGCCGGAGGGCGTAATGCGGCGGCCGCGCTTCTCCCGGGTGCATCTGGGCAGGTCAGCGCCGAGGCTCTTCTCGGCCTCGATCCGGCGGTCTATGTCGCGACCGGTGGCACCCACCTTGCCGATAAGGGCGGACTGGTGCTCGGCACCGGCGTCGACCGCGAGACGGCACAGGCCGCACTCGCAGCGGTCCTTCAAACGCCCAGGCTCGCGCAGCTCTCCGCAATCCGCTCCGGCCGGGCCTACGGCCTGTGGCAGGGCTTCAGCGTCTCTCCGGTGAACGTGCTGGCGGTCGAGGTCCTGGCCAAGTGGCTGCACCCGGACCTGACGCGCGACGTTGATCCGGACGCCACACTAGCCGAACTCAACACACGCTTCCTCGCTGTCCCGATGGATGGGACCTACTGGATTTCCCCGCAATGAGTTGGTCCCGTACGGAGAGCGCCCTGTCCGGAACAACCGTGCACGACCTGACTGCACGTTACCGCCGAACCCAGTGGCGGCGGGCGGCCTGGTTGATCCTCGCCGGCCTGTGCGTTGGGTTGGCCTTCCTGCTCGACATCGGCACGGGTCCCGCACTGCTGTCACCAGGCCAGGTGCTGCGTGCGCTCCTCGATCCGGCGGGTGTGACGATCGGCGAGGCGACGATCGTGCGTGCGATCCGCCTTCCCCCAGCGGTTACGGCGATCCTGGTCGGCGCAGCGCTGTCGCTCGCCGGCACGGAGATGCAGACGGTCCTCGACAACCCGCTGGCAAGCCCCTTCACCCTCGGCTTGTCCTCCGCCGCAACCTTCGGCGCGGCCCTTTGCATCGTGCTCGGCACCACGCTCCCCTTCCTGCCGCAGACCTGGATCCTGCCGGTCTATGCCTTCGCGTTCGCGTTCGGCGCTGCCCTGCTCCTCCAGGTGCTGTCGCGGCTTCGAGGTGGGCGCGACGCCGTCGTGCTGTTCGGGATCGCGCTGTTCTTCTCGTTCAACGCACTCGTTGCGCTCCTGCAGTTCGCCGCGACGGAGCAGGCGCTGCAGCAGCTCGTCTTCTGGACCATGGGCAACGTGAGTCGGACCGATTGGCCGCAGATTGGAGTCTTGGCTCTGGCGCTGGCTGTCGTCGTCCCGCTCTCCCTACGCTCCGCCTCGGGGCTGACGGCGCTCAGGTTCGGATCTGAGCGCGCGCGAACGTTTGGGGTCGACGTCGACCGTCTGCGCCTTGCTGCCATGCTGCGGATCAGTGTGCTGACCGGGGTAGCGGTCGCATTCGTCGGGACGATCGGCTTCGTGGGGCTGGTCGGCCCCCATCTCGCGCGGCTGCTGACGGGCGAAGACCACCGCCTTCTCCTGCCGATGAGCCTCTGCACGGGCGCGCTTCTTCTGTCCTTGGCCTCGACCGTCAGCAAGCTCATCGTACCAGGGGTCGTGCTGCCGATCGGCATTGTTACAGCCTTGGTCGGCGTGCCGTTCTTTCTCGCGCTCATCCTTCGCCGGGGCCGTCGTGACGCTTGAACGGGAGCGCGGTCTCGTCGTCGAGGGGATGCGCGCGCGATACGGACGCCGCACAGTTCTGGCAAACCTGACGCTGCCAGCGATCGAGCCAAGTCGGCTGACGATTGTGGCGGGGCCGAACGGCGCCGGTAAGTCGACCTTCCTGCGCGCGCTCGCAGGACTGGTGCCGGTCGAGGGCTCCCTTCGTCTCGACGGGCACGAACTGATCGGCGCCCGACCGGCTGAGCGGGCGGCGAGCATCGCCTTCATGCCGCAAACCCTGCCGCATGATCTCGGCTTCACGGTGCTGGAGGCCGTCGTGCACGCCTGCCGGTCCGGCGAGGCGCGGCGGCTGGCACCGGTCGAGACGGTCGCGCAGGCCGTCGCGACCCTTGACCGTCTCGGACTTACATCCCTTTCCGATGTTCCGCTCGATCGCCTATCGGGCGGTCAGAGGCAGTTGACGAGCCTTGCACAGGCTCTCGTGCGCCGACCGCGCCTCCTGCTCCTCGACGAGCCGCTCAGCGCACTTGATCTGCACCACCAGCATGCCGTCCTAACCTTGTTGCGCAGGTTGAGTGAGGAGGGTTTAATAGTGGTTGCGGTGCTGCACGATCTCGGCCTCGCGGCATCCTGGGCCGACCGGATGATCCTAATCCGGGATGGGGCCGTCGCCGCCGACGGGACACCCGAAATGACGGTCACGTCCGCGACGTTGGCGACAGTCTACAACGTGAGCGCAATTGTCCACCGTCACGCGGACCACTCGTTCAGTATCTCAGTGCAAGGCTTTGGGGATCACAAGAGATGCTGCCCTGATGAGATACTTTGATTGATGGTGAAGCTGGGCCTGGTGCTGAAGCACCCGGGTGCCCTTACGGTGTGGGCCAGTCAGCGACCAAGTCGAGCTGAGCCAAGGCCACTGGGCGACGTTGGGGTGTTGGCAAAGTGCAGGTCTGCTTGAGCCGGACCCACCCCGCGCTAGGAGCCCGTCTGAGTAACGGGTTTGCGTGTTGAGATTGGCATGAGAATTTCGACGATCAGGTCGTTTGCCCTGGTCTCAACTCCCGACCTTCGCCAGCTTGAGGAGGTTGTGGGCAGTGCAGATCATCGCCCATTCACCCCGGACCTGATCGAGGCCTCTGAGCAGGAACTGCCGGAAGCCTCGGGCCTGCTTGATCTGCCCGAACACGGGTTCGACCACCTGCTTCCTGAGGCGATAGCGACTGCGGCGGCCAGCCCGCTTCAGGCGCGCAGCCATCGCGCTCATCAACGGCATCTTGGTCAGCCTCCGGCGGCCGGCCGCGTCAGCCTCGCCATGACGCGCTCGACCCGGAGCAAGATAGCCCGTGATGCCCCCGATAGGTCGCATGCCTCCCGCACCGTGTCGCGCACGAAGTGCGCCATGTGCCCGGGCGGCACGAACCCGTACAGCGAGGGCGGCAGAAGCCAGCCCTGATCGACATCCCAGGAGCGAAACACCTTGGCCATGAGCCGAGTGAATCGCCCTCCGTCCCCGCCGTCGAGAGAATTACTCGGACGGGCTCCTAGGCGCCTTATCATCGAAATAGCGTGCCGGCGTCGTCCCGAGCGCCCCTTTGAACATGATGATGAAGGAGGTCGGCGACTCGTACCCCAGTGCTTCGGAAACTCGCTGCACCGATGCACCTCCGGCGAGCTGTGATAACGCGATCAGCAGATGCAATTGCTGGCGCCAGCGGCCGAAGGTCATGCCGGTCTCCTTCACGACGAGCCGCGCCAAGGTGCGCTCGCTCATCGCGAGCTGTCCTGCCCACTCACCTATCGTGCGGCGATCCGCGGGATCGGCGGAGAGCCCGTCAAGAAACTGCCTGAGCTTCGGATGCGAAGAGACCGGGAGTTCGAGTCCGCCCGTTGGCATTCGCTCGAGCTGGCTCAACAATACCTGCATCAAGAGCAAGGTATCATCGTCGGGCAATTGGTCCGCGTTGGAATTATCGGCCAGATGCAGGATCATCTCCCGGATCATCGGCGTGATTTGCAGAGTGCAACATTGTGCCGGAAGTCGCGCCGCATGCGTGTCGACAAACAAGAAGCACATACGTGCATTAGGGGTTGCCGGACTGCGGTGCTCTAGGCCGGCCGGGATCCATACCGCCTGCCCGGGCGGGACCATCCACATCGCTGCCGGCACATGACAGGTGACCGCCCCCCGCAGTGCCAGGATGAGTTGGCCATGGTCATGAGCGTGCGAAGGGATCTCGATCTGATAGTTGGCCCCTTCGACGTGAAGCGCTGCCACGGGATGCCGGACGGGATCGAGCGGGAGCGAGTCGAGCGGCAGTACCATCGGTAGCAACTTGTCCGGATTTGAATATCGAGTGACCTGGTAGGCAAGATACAGCCACCTTGGGGTACGCTAGTAAAGCGCGGAGGCAATGCGGCGTCTCCCTTGAAGGGAAGCGCAGCCAACGACCGCCTCACCAACCCGAGGAACGATCGTGCCGACGCGTAACAGGCCACCCGGCCCAGCTCTCTCCATCCTGCCCTTCTTGCTGTTGGCGGCGAACCTACGCCCGGCGCTGACCAGCGTTGGACCGCTGATCGAACCGATCCGCCAGACGACGGGCCTGTCGCTGACCGCGGCCGGATTGCTGAACAGCCTTCCGCTCCTCGCGCTCGCCGCATTCGCGCCGCTCGCGCACTTCGGACGGCGCTTTGGGGCAGAGAGAACGCTGGTCGCCGCTCTCCTGTTATTGGCGGCCGGCATCCTGATCCGGTCTTCAGGATCGACCATGGCGTTGTTCGCCGGATCGGCTTGCCTCGCCGGCGGCATTGCGATCGGGAACGTGCTCGTTCCCGGCATCATCAAGCGCGACTATCCCGATCGCGTAAAGGGCCTCACCACGCTCTATGCGGTGACGCTCGGCCTCACCGCAGCCGTGGCGTCCGCGCTTGCTGTTCCCCTCGCCACCTGGCTTCCGGGTGGCTGGCAGACGGCGTTGGCCATCTGGGCGGTGCCCGCGTTCGTCGCGGCGCTCGCATGGTCGCCGATTGCCCTTCGCACGGGCGGGGATGCCCACAGACATTGTGCCTCGAAGCGTATGCCGGTTTGGCGCTCAGGCGTGGCATGGCTGGTCACCGGCTTCATGGGGCTGCAGTCGCTCTATTTCTACGTAGCGGTCGCCTGGCTCCCCACGATTTTCCAGCACGATGGCTATGCCCCCGCCGAGGCGGGCCTGCTCATCACGCTCTTCCAACTCGTCGCGCTCGCGGTGAGCGCAATGATGCCGCTGATCCTCGGGCGCGCGAAGGACCAAAGCCGGGTCGCGTGCGTGGCCGCCCTGCTGGTCGCGGTCGCGATGGGCGGGGTGCTGCTGTTCCCTGCCGGGGCCTATCTCTGGATGATCGTCGCGGGATTGGGCGGGGGCGCCTGTCTTCCGCTTGCGCTGGCCTTCATCAGCCTGCGCGCGGCCGACCACCATCAGGCGGCCTCATTGTCGATGATGTCGCAATCGGTCGGCTACCTGCTGGCGGCGTTCGGACCCTTCACCTTCGGGCTGCTGCACGATCTCACCGGCACATGGTCTCTGCCGCTCGCTGTCCTGGTGGCGTTCGGGCTGTTGTTCGCCGCCGTCGGATACGGCGCGGGCCGCGATCGAACGCTCGCCTGAGGCGCCAACCATCCCGCGATACTCCTCGAAGGTAACCGGGGGTGCTAAAATCTAATGTACGACAGTCACTTATTAACGGGCGCTCGCAAACTCCCGCATTTTTCTCACGTCAAAGAGCGGGCTGCGAGACGATTTCTAGCGCCATCCGCTCGACTGCATCGGCCTTGTCTGTGTCGGACATCAGCTCGTGCAGGTAGTGCTGCAACGTCACGTCGAGGTGCTTGTGACCGAACATGCGCGGCAGGTCCGTGATCGGGACGTGTCTCGACGCCATGGAGACAGCGAAGCCGCGGAGGGCATGGAAGTGGTATTCGTCGCCCGGGTTGCCGAGCCCGAGGTCGTGCAGAAGCGGCTTCCAGTGGTCCTCATGGAACGATTGGAGCTTGGTCGGCGTGCCGTCCTTCGTGGTGATGAGTAGGCCCGCCTCGTTTGGGACGTGCCATTCAGCGAGCCACGCCCGCAACACTGCGGCGAGGGGCGACGAGATGGGGAAGGTCCGATAACCCACCTCACTCTTCGGCCCCTTGTGTCCGTCGTACCGCGACATGCTGTTGACAATGCGCAGCACGCCCGCTTCCAGATCCACGTTCTCGACCTTGAGCCCGGTGATCTCCCCAAAGCGCAGTCCCGCGAGCGCTGCGAGGTGGATCATCAGGGATGCTTGCGCGCAGGATCGCGGCCAGCAACGGCGCCGACGCTTCTTCGAGGCCTCAAGGATGCGCAGCACATTGGCGCGGCTCAGCCGGCGGATTGGTTTCACGCCGACGCCCCGGAGATCTTCGAGCACCTGATCTACCGGCTTGGCCTTCATATAGCCGCGGCGCACGGCAAAATCTTGGATCATCTTAAGCGTGCCGATCCGCTGCCGGGCGGTGCGCGGCGAGAGCGTCTTCGCCTGCACCGCCTCGGCGTAGATCCTCTCAATATCAGTGGCGCGCAGCTTCGACACCGCGATGGCCCCGATGACAGGAACGATGGTCTTGCGGACGTGAATGTCTACGTTGACCAACCGGCCGCGCCCGATACGACCGTCATCCGCACGCTGTTGCTGATCCTGCATGAACAGATCCGCCACTTCCTTGACGGTGAGGGCGCACGCCTCGGGCACATGCTCGCCGCGCGCTACCTCTGCCTCAATCTTGATGCGCAAGGCTTCGGCGTCGCGCTTCAATCCCGACTTCGGGGTCTCCTGCCGACGCACGCCTCCTTGGTCCACATAGTCGACGTACCAAGCCTTCTTGCCGGTCTTTTTGCTCGGCTCTTTCCTCTGACGAACCGTCGCCATGATCAGGCACTCCTCTCTGCGGTGGTGGGAAGGGCTTCGTAGGTGAAGCCGAAATCGGATTGACGCCGGCCCTCCCGCATTTCGGGGACGACGGGCAGGCCGAGGGCGAGCCAGAGGCTACCGGCAGCGCGGGTGCCGAAGGTTTGGCGGGTCGAAGACGATCGCGGTGGCCCCGGCAGCGAGGCCCACGGTGACGCCGGCGATGGCGAGCGTCACGGTCGCGACCACCGAGACGCGTAGGATCCGCTGTTCGTCGTTCACGGCTTTCACTACCTCTCGCTACTCAGGCGTTCGCGCGCAGCCGTGGAAGGCTTTCGCCGAGCACGACGAGACTGACGCCGAGCAGCGCCACGTCCTTTATGAGGAATGAGCCCAGCGCGTTGAGCCAGGGGAAGCCACCCGATCCCTCCTCCCAGATCGGAAGGGCGAGAAGCGTCGAGGATGTGACTGCGAAGGTAAGCGACCCGATCGCGCCGGCGACGGTTCCAGCGCGCGCCGACCACGGCGAAGCCACGAACAGCAAAGCCGTAATAACTTCGACGGTGCCGAGCAGATAGGAGGCGCCTGACTCACCGAAGGCGGAGTAAAGCCAAACGAGCCACGGCGTGCCGCTGATGACGGGCTTGAGCGCCTCGACCTCGACCGCGGTGAACTTGAGGATACCGATCATAAACAGCGGTAGGACGACACCTGTAAGCGCGAGAACACGGCCGACGCCGGTGACGGCGATCGCACGGTCCTGCGCCATGCGCGTCAGGCTCTGAAAGGACAGCGTTTGCATCGTGGCACTCCAATGTATGCGTCACGCATATAATCGCATCCCGCCTTGCTGTCTATGCGTGGCGCATATATTTACGTGAAATGGTCAGTCGAAGCGAAAACGTGATCGGCGCGCTGGCGCTAGGTCTCTCGGATGCGATGCTGCGCGAGGCGCAGGCACAGGCACCAGAACTCGGGCCCGCAGCAGCGGCGTTAGCACTCTTGGGTCACGATCCCGGCATGACGATCGAGCGGCTGCGCCGGTCCCTCGGGCTGTCGCATCCGGGCACTGTCCGCTTGGTCGACCGCCTGGTTGATGACGGGCTTGTGATCCGGACACCATCCGCCAAAGATCGGCGGACCGTCGCGCTACAACTGACCGCCGCCGGTCAAGTGACATGTCAGGCCGTGATCGCCTCCAGAGATCATACGGTCACACAAGCGCTGACAGTTCTGACGGTTGAGGAGCGGAAGACCTTTGGAATTTTGGCAGAGAAGGTTCTGCGCGGCTTCGTCACCGATCTCGATCGCGCCTACGCGGTCTGCCGGCTATGTGATTACGAGGCCTGCGTCGGCTGCCCCGTCGACGCCGAACTGACCTGTCGCGCGGTGGAGCCCCCAGCGGGCTGATCTTCGCCGGTGCGTCCTTTGTTCCTACCTCGACGAAGAGCGCGCGCAGGGCCGTGAGCACCTCGTCCGTTCGATAGCGGAACGCCACGTGGTAGATGTTCGCGCCGTCAGTTCGACCACTCCGTCATCGACAGCGCCCAGGGCCGCGAGCGCGGTGTGTATCACCATGTTCGAGGGCGGCGGTGAGCAGTTGCTCGGGAATGCCCGTCTTCCAGCCAAACTTCGTCTGTGAGGTCCGGGCAGTTTGCCGGTAAGCGGACCTTCCGATTGCCTGCGAAGGGTAAGAAGCCGCTGTTCAGCATCTGCGCGCTGACTGACGGCCTCGCGCCATCAGCAGACCTTCGCTCTTGTGCGGCGGCAGGTCCGCTGTTGCTTCGTAAGCAGACTTGCCTGCGGAAGTGTGGCTTCCAAACGTTCAAACTCGCGGCTGAACGATAGGCCGGCGACAGGATCTGCGGCCTGGATGAGGCTGCTTTGTGGCTCCGCTCGACCTGGGTCGAGACGACGTCAGCAATTTGATTGGGTCGCAGCAGTAGAAGCGCCGAACCTCCAACTGCAGCCGAACGGCCTTGCCGCTGGCCGGCAAATCGGCAGGCCGTCGCCGATACCGGCTATGGACCGACGTGCTGATGGCTCGGCACGTCGGGCAGCGGGCGTGGTCGGGCTTCGCTTCGGCGACGAGGGTGAGGGCGGTGGGGCCGTCCCGCGCGACGCGGACGAGGCGGCAGCCAGGCAAAGGGAAGAGCTGGGTCATGCCCCGATCTGCGAGGCTGAACCGACCACGCCAAGACCCCAACCGTCACGCACCTCGATCCACCAAACTCGGCGATGAACCACTTCGATGGGGGCGGATCAGAAGGAGGCGCAGCCGACTCCGCAGTGGGACGAGGGTCTCTGCATCCGGAGGTTCGGCCCCCGATGGGTGCACCAAGGCGGTGCGACGACCATATCGATGCCCAACCGGCGTCGGTTACGATGGGTGTCCAAGTCGCTTCGGTTTGGGCTGATGGAGGCGTCGACGGACATTGGGCTTGAGGGCGCTCTTTAGGTCCTTGTCGACGAGCGCGCGGTCGAACCATTCGGGCGCGAAGTGGCCACCGCACCAGCGCCGGATCCCGGCATGCTCGGGATCGCCGGGGTCGGCCATGACAGCCAGGAAGCGCTCGTAGCCCCTGATCCCGCCGACGTCTTCGGGCGGCCGTGCCCGCGCCCCGTCGAGGCAGGTGGCATGGCGGGGCCGCGCGCCGAAAACGAGAGGTCCCTCGATCGTGACGGTATGGTGCCAGTCGTCGCCGAAGTCGTAGAGGTAGGTGAAGGCCAGCCCAGGCTCGCGGTCGAAGTCGAGCAGGCGCACCGTGCGCTCGTCGAACACGCGGGGATCGTCGACACCGCTCCAATCAACCGTGTCGGGATCGCCGTAGCGTAGGCCGCCGATGCGGAACTCGTGCAGGTGGTAGTTCCACCAGTTGAATGCGGCTTGGATGGCCAGGTGCAACTCGCCCAGATGCCAACTGCAGGGCACCGCGAGGCGCCGCCAGACGGCAGGCTCGACGCCGTCCAGCACGACGTGGATCTGCAGGGCGTTGGGTTGTTCGAACAGCATGAGGGCGAAAGCATTCCGACTCGCCTACCAGCGTCAACTATCCGCAGCTCCGGCGGCGAAATTGCGGGATCGAGACCCGGGCTGCAGTCCGGCCTTGGGCGGGAAGGCTAAGTTTCAGGATGCGGGATGGTGGACGTCGCAGTCGATCCCCTCCACAGCCATGGCCGGATCAACAGTAGGGTCGACCCATATCTCGCTCCTCGTCCGGAACGAGCACTGAATCAGCCCGCAAAAGCCCTGTGAACCCCATCAGGCCGAATCAGATCAAACCGAAAACGCTCTAATAGAACAAAAACTTAGACCCCGAGTCAGACTTGCAGAGGTACATGTGCGAGGGCACGGCGCAAACTCTGCCAAGGTGCTTGGTGCTTGATCCCGCGCTGCGGCAGTCGATGTGCCCATCCTGCTACAAGGAATTGGCCGTGGAGTGCATTGGCACGGCACTGTACCTGTGCGAGCGGCAGCTGGGCATCGGATTCGGAGCTTGACAAGAACGTCACGTTATAATGTTACATGCAAATGAACAAAGCCCGAGCGTGCTATCCCGCATTCGGTCGAGAGACACGTGCCGCGGCGATGTCCAAGCCGGCTCGACACCTGTGTGCGAGGTATCCAGGGGTGCTATTGCCGTTCTCGAGAGTGCACATGCTGCCTCTTCCGCTTGAAGCGCCTCCATGCACAAAGATTGCCATCTGGCGCTCAGAAGGTGAGCTTCGCTTTTTCTGTGTTGCCGGCCACATTTGCTCATGAGTGGAGCTGCCGCAAACGATATCAAGCAAATTAGCTCGGCGAATTAAGTCAAAATGAGATAGTTTTCTGGCGGTTGACAACCTCAACGCCGCTTGGTCTACGAGCTGCGGTCAAGGTTCTCGCCATCCGACATGGCGAGCTAAGAGGGAATCCGGTGCGGCGCTTGCGCCCAAACCGGAGCTGCCCCCGCAACTGTAAGCGGCGAGTCATCCGTCGATCTGCGTCACTGGTGAGAGATCACCGGGAAGGCCAGACGGGTGGCGGCGACCCGTGAGCCAGGAGACCTGCCATGACCGTGAAATGTCTCGTGGGCGGGGTGTCCCAACGGGCCGCATGAACGCACGTTGCGGCAACCGCGACGTCGGCTTGCGCCCACGGTCCCCCGTCAAGGTTCGGGGAAGGACCGATGAAACAAAGTTGCACAACCATACGACCCTTCAACGTTGCGCCGCCTCAGGCGAGCGAGATCGAAGTCGATCCTCTCGAACTCTACGCGGCCGGCATCGACACATCCGACTACGTCGCGCATGTCGCTCCGCTCGTGCGTGCGGCAGTGCCGCGCATTGGCGACCTGCTTGATGTCGGCGCCGGGGGCGGGCAACTCGGCCAGGCCGTGCGCGATCCGCTTGCAGCCTGGATCGCCGTAGAGCCGAACATTGGGATGCAGCAGCGCCTGCGCGCGCTCGTGCCGCCGCCCCACCTTCTACCAGTGGGGTGGCAACAAGCCGATCTGCCGGCAGGATCCGCAGACACCGTGCTAGCCGCCAACATCGCTGCCCCGCTCACGGATGCGGGCGTCTTCTTGCGTCAGTGCCGCGCTTGGGCCCGCAACAATGTCATCTGGCTGGTTCCGGCCCAGCGCGGCCCGCGAGGCCTTTGCCTCGCCGGCTGTCTGCCGTCTGCCTGGCACGGTGAAGACGAGACGCCGGGCATCGACGTCGTCCTGCGCAACCTGCCGCCATGTGATCAGCCATCCATCGCGGCGCAAACAGAGTGGACCTTCAGCGCAGTCGTTCGAGACGTGGAACGGACTTCCGGCTTCCTTGCCGACCGCCTCGGTTGGGCCCTCGATGACGGCCGCCGACGCAAGCTTTACGAACATCTTGCCGCCCAAGCCGTGCCCGTTCCTGGCGGACACCGCCTGTCCGTTCCCCGAGCTTCCGCCCTCCTCGTGTGGAGGACCGCCTCGTGATGCCTCGCGCCTTTTTCCCTCTCGTGCTTCTCCTTGTCGGCAGCACGCACTCAGTCGCCGCGATGGCACAGGAAGGCACCACCGTCGCCGGCAGCGCCGCGGTGAGCCTCGATGAGCTCGTGGTGACCGCTACCGGCCGACCCGAGCCGCGCTCCGAGATCGCCGGCACCGTCCAGGTTATCGATCGTACGATGATCGAGAACACAACCGCCAAATCGGTGACCGATCTGCTGGCCGAGAACGCCGTCGGCTTTTTCTCGGAATGGACGCCGGGCCAGACCTCGATCAACATCCGCGGCGGTGCCACCGACGGCCAAGGCAAGGACTTCCGCAGCCAAGTCCTTGTCCTCATGAACGGCCGCCGGGCTGGTACGGCGAACCTTTCCAAGCTCTCCATAGCCGATGTCGAGCGGATCGAGATCGTGCGCGGGCCTTCCTCGGTGATCTACGGCAGCCAGAACATCGGCGGCGTCATCAACATCATCCTGAAGACCGGCCGCACTGCGCCTGGTACCCTTGCCGAGGGCATCGGCGGCGTCTGGGGGTTGGCACAGGGACGCGCGCAGACCGGTGGGGTCGTCGGCCCGTTCGACTATTATCTCGGCCTGTCGGGCGCCAAGCGCGACGACTACTATGCTGGCTCCGGCGATCGCATGGCCAACACCCAGTGGAACCGGATGGGCATCACTGGCGCGCTCGGCTTCCAGATCGATCCCAATCAGCGGCTCGACTTTACGCTTCGCACGGACGGCATCTACGGGGTCGGCTTCCGCGGTTCCGGTGGCAACCTCTACAGCCGGGACAACCGTATCAACGGATCGTTTGATGCGAGCTATACCGGGCGCACCGATGACGGGCGCGCGAGCCTGTTTGCGCAGTTCTACAGCGTCACTGACGAGGACCATTTCAAATGGGCCTCGCCGGTCCAGCGCGGCGGCACTGGGCAGCCGGTGCCAGGCACGCAGGCGGACTTCAACACGCGCAACCTCGACATCCTCGGCACCCGCTTCCAGCCGAGGGTGAGCCTGTTTGCGGGCAACGACCTGCTTCTCGGTTGGGATTGGGAGACGAGCCGGCTGCGCTCCGATCGCTTCCGCGTGGGTCTGCCCGGCAACCCGTTGGCTCAGGTCTCGCCGCAGGATAACAACCAGACCGACCAGTTCCACGCCCTCTACGTCGAGGACACCCAGCGCCTGTTCGACGATCGGGTGACGCTGCGGGCTGGCATCCGCCAGACCTACGGCACCACGAGCTTCGATCCGACCCCGTTCCTAGCCGGGCAGATCACTGGCTCGCGCCCCTACGAAGCCACGACCTACTCCGCCGGCGCGACCTACCGGGCAACTGACTGGGCCGCCTTCCGCGTCGGTGCCTCGTCGGGCTTCCGAGCGCCGACCGCAACAGAAATCGCGGCGGACTACAACACGCTCGGCGGCGGACGCATCTTCGGCAACGCAAACATTCGGCCCGAGACGAGCGAGCAGATCGAGATCGGCACCACCTTGACGAACGGGGTCTCGCGCCTCGACGTGGCGCTGTTCCAGAACATCATCTCGGACCGCATCATCACCCGCTCGCGCGGGCCCAACAGCAACACCTCGGACTACGTGAACAACGCCGGCGACGTGCTCATTCGCGGCATCGAGGTCCAGTACGAGACGGACATGATCCGCACCCTCGGCTGGGAACCCGGCAGCTGGCGCTGGCGGGCTTACGCCAACGGCAACTACAACTTCGACATGAAGGACGAGGGCGCCGTCAGCGTCGCCAGCGCCAACACGCGCCGGGTCGAGCGCGTCTACGAGTACCAGCTTGCCCTCGGCACCCGCTTCGGTCAGGCCGATATCCCCTATCCCTGGGCGATCCAGGTCCAGGGTGTGCTCAACGGTCCGGTCTGGTACAACACGGAGGAGAACCTGCTCGTGCCTACGGCCGAGCCCTACCGCGAGTACATCTGGCGCAAGGATCCGTTCTTCCTCGTCAACATACGCGGTGAGGTGGACCTGATGCCGGGGGTGAAGCTGTTCGCGCAGGTGCGCAACCTGTTCGACGTGAACTACCACCCGCTCTTCATCGCCATCGCCGGGCAGCAGTCGACCCTGGCCGACCTGCGCCTCTACAACGGCGGAGGCGGCACCTCCGCACCCGGTCGGGATTTGCAACTCGGCCTGCAGGCGCGCTTCTGAATGCGCGTGGCGATCATCGGGGCTCTCACCGGACTGACTGCGGCCAGTCCGGCTATGGCCCAGCCAATCCGCCTGACCGATACCCTCGGTCGGGCCGTGGAGCTGCCGGCAGCCCCGCGGCGGGTCGTGACGATCTTCTCCTCGAACACGGAGTTGGTGGCGGTCCTTGGTCTCACGGACCGCATCGTCGGCATCGACGCCTTCACCCGCTACCCGCCCGAAGCCGCAAACAAACCCGTCGTCGGCGGTCGCCTCGGCTTCTCGGTCGATGCCGTTGTGGCGCAAAACCCGGACCTCGTGCTCGTCACGCCGGCCCGGCAGGCGGTGCATCAACTCCTCGCACCGATGGAGCGGCTGGGCCTGCCGGTGATCGTGCTGACGAGCCGCAGCCTCGATGAGGTGCTCGGCAACATTCGCCTCGTCGGGCGGGCTCTCGGAGAGGCGGAGCGCGGGGAGGCGGTCGCGGCGGGGCTGGAGGCACGCCTCGCAGCAGTAGCCCGCAGGCTCGCAGGCACGGTTTGCCCCCGCACGATCCTCGTGACCGGACGCCTCGGCAATGGGCTGCTGCTGGTTGCGCGTCAGGATACCTACACCGGTGATGCCCTCGTCCGCGCCGGCACTTGTCCGGCGCTCGCCATTCGCGGAATCGCCCAAGTCTCGCCGGAGGCGGTCCTCGCCGCCGATCCGGATGTGCTTCTTCTCGCTGGACAGGAGTGGGAGCTGGCAGAGCTCACCGCCCGTCCAGGCTTTCGTGAGATGCGCGCCGTGCGAGCTGGCCGCGCCTACACTCTGCCGCGCGCCGAGTTCCTGATTCCGGGACCGCGTACGGTTGGCGGGATCGAGCGCCTTGCCGCCCTTCTCCATCCGGCGCAGGCCATGCCGTGAGGCTTATCCCTCTCATTGCTGCCATCCTCCTTCTCGCTCTGACTTTCGGTCTCGCGGCCGGACACGACTGGGCCGGGCCGCTAGAGATCGTCCACGTCCTCGGCGGAGCCGATGACCTGCGGGCGCGCCTGCTCCGTGACTGGCGCCTGCCGCGCGTGCTCGCTGCCGGTCTCGTCGGAGCCATGCTCGGCCTGGGCGGCGCGATCTTCCAGGGGGTGTTCCGCAATCCCCTCGCCGAGCCCTACCTGCTCGGCGCCTCCGGCGGTGCGGCGATCGGAGCGACCGTTGCCCTGCTCGTGCCGCTCGGCCTTCCTTCCAGCCTCGCTCTTGGCGGCCTCGCCTTCTTGGGGGCTTGGGCCGCAGCCGTGCTGGTGCTCGCCGTAGCGCGAGGCTCGGGTGCGGCGGATGCCGCTGGCCTGCTGCTGGCAGGTGTCGCGGTGGCGGCGATGCTGGGCGCAGCTCGCTCGTTCCTGATGCTCGCTCTTTCGGATGAAAGCGTCAGCCTACAGGTCGTTCTGAGCTGGACGCTCGGTGGCATCCAGACCCCGGACTGGACTGGCCTCGCCCTGCTCGCCGGCCTAGCGGCTTGCGCCCTGTGTGTGAGCCTTCCTTTGTCCCGCGGCCTCGACCTCCTCGGTCTGGGTGAGGATCAGGCTCGTGCCTTCGGACTTGTTGCCGACCGCTTCACTGCCCGCGCCGTACTGGTCGGCGCCGCCGTTGTGGCGCTCGCCGTCGCCTATGGCGGTCTCGTCGCCTTCGTCGGTCTTGTCGCCCCCCACATCGCCCGCTGGTGGGTCGGCCCGCGCCACAGCGCGCTGCTACCAATTTCGGCCGCGACGGGCGCCGCCCTGGTCATCGTCTGCGACGGGCTCGCCCGCGCCGTTCTGCCGCCGGCCGAGTTGCCGCTCGGCCTCGTCACCGCCGCGGCGGGCGGACCATTCTTCCTCGTCCTGCTGCGCCGCAGGCTTCACGCATGACCCACCTTATCGCCAAAGGCATCACTGTGACGGCAGGCGCTCACCGTCTGCTCGATGCGGTCGATCTCGACATCAAGCCCGGCGCCCTGATCGGATTGATCGGCCCGAATGGGGCGGGCAAATCGACCCTTTTGCGCACGCTGGCCGGCCTTTCACGCCCGCAAGCCGGCGTCGCGATGCTCGATGGCCGACCCGTCGTGGACCTGCCGCCCCGGGAGCGCGCCCGCCGCATCGGGTATTTGCCGCAGTCGTTCCAGCCGGCCTGGGACTACAGCGTGCGCACGATCGTCGAACTCGGCGCGAGCCGGATGCCGGGTGCCGAGCGCCGTCTCGACGAGATCCTATGCACCCATGATCTCGTCGATCTTGCCGAGCGCCCCTGGTCGCGCATCTCCGGCGGCGAACGGGCGCGGGCGCTGCTCGCCGCAACCATGATCGCCGAACCGGAGGTGCTGCTTGCCGATGAACCAGGAGCGAGCCTCGACATTGGCCACCGCATCGACCTGATACGGCGACTTCACGCTTATGCCCGCGACCGGATCGTCGTCCTCGTCTTACATGACATCGAGCAGGCCGTGCGCGATTGCGATCGGCTCGTGCTGCTGGGGCGAGGGCGCATAATGGGAGACGGACCAGTCGCGGAGATCGCTCGCGGGAACGATCTGGACCACTTGTTCGGCGTTCGCTTCGCTCGCACCTATCTCGATGGAGCCGTCGACGCCGTGCTGCTGCTCAAATCGGAGGCCTAGATCAGAGTTAGATCGGAGCCGCATCATCGAATCGACGGCGCAAATTTCTTCTTGCGGAACCCTCAGCAACGCGAGGAATCCAGCATATCGCTAAGTTAAGATTAGTCAGGGACGTAGATCATTCGGCCATCGGGAAGGCGGTAGGTTGTTCCGGCTCGAACTCCTTTGCCCTCTCCCATTTCGGAGCTGGTCTGATAACGTGTCAAATCCTTGCTGTTCTGGATTGTCATATTCTGTTCCGATGCCTGGCCACTCGAGGCTTGCGAAGCAAATCGGTTGCTCGGGTTTTGAAGAATGGCGATCATCAGCATCGCAATGACGACCAGGAAAACGTCGATGAGATTGATGACCGACAGCAAGGGATCATCGGCTTCGTCATCCTGTAAGAACCTCATCAGACGATCCCCTTTGCCCGCTCGAACGACCGCAGTTCCTCCAGCAGCCAGCGCCGCCGAACGGTGAGGACAAAGAAACTGATGGATGCACTCACGAGGGCGAGGATCACGGACGAAAAAGCGACGGCTAGGTTGGCGCCTACGGCGCTGGCATCGTTGCCGGTCAAGGCCAGCAAGGCCGGCCCCATCGGGATCATCGTCGCGACGAGGCCCAGCATTGGAGCCGAGCGAGAGACGATGCGCAGCCATTCGAGCCGGCGCATGATCCACAGCTCCAGATCGTCGCTGCCGACATTCGCCTCGGCCTGGAAGGCCAGCAGACTGGACCTGTAGGTGCCGCGCCGTCGCTGGAACGCTTCGACCACGAACGCCCCCAGAGTCGCGAAGGCATAGGCCAGAGACACCATGATGAGGAGCGTCACCGGCACGAGGAAGATCCGCGCGAGGTCGTAGAGGGTCGTCTCGAATGTATTCATGCCGTGGATCCGAAGGCAGTTCGCCGGTTTGTGATGGCTTGAAGAACCATGCCCGCTGCGAAGAGGAGCAGTGGGAGCAGAGCGATGAGGCGGCGGTACCAAGCCTGCGGTTCCGCAGGGGCGGCCTTCATGACCTGGCCACGAACGGTTTGTGGCTCGCCCACTATCGCCGTGGATGGGTTCGGCTCAGGCGCCCCGCCCTGCGCCTCGGACGCTGCCGCTTGGAGCCCGAAGCCGGCAGCCATCTCGCCGACGAACGCCTGCGTTGTCTCTGGTGCGGTCGGTAGGCCGTCAAGCGCCGTGAGTTCCTGCCACCGTTCAACGATCTCGCGTCGGGTGCGATCAGGGGCGTCCCAGTAGCCTTTCCGGATTGCCTCCACGAGCCGCTCAAGGAGCTGCTTTTGGGCTGTTGGATTGGTGTTTGCGAACCACTGATTCAGGCCGAGTTCGCGGGCGTCTCGCACAAAGGTGTCATGGATCGACTGCCACTGGTCGGCACGAACAGTCGAAGGATCGACGACTTGCCAACCCCAGAGGTTGTTGACCGCGTTCAGGATCTCCAGCGTCCCGGCGTAGCCTTCCCGCTTCATCCCCTCGATCCAGTGCGGGTTGAGATAGCGGGCACGGAGTTCATCGGAGAGGAACTGCCCAGCCGTCGCCACACGCGCATCGGGCCGACGCAGATCTGAGACGTAGAGGGCCGGCGCCTGCCCATCGAGGCGGCGGACCGCCAGAGAGAGGCCACCCAGGAACTCATAGGGATGATCGGTCGACAGCAGTCCGTGCAGGTTCGAGCTGCGGGACAGCGTCGCCGCGCTGACACCCCGAAGCTGCTCTGCCAAAAGGTTGCCCGCCTCGGCACGGATGCCCCAGCCCTTGGAGCCGTAGGCGTATTGCGTTCGGGCGAGGAAGGCATCGGCGAGGCCATCGTCCTTCTCCCAGGAGGTGGAATCCAGCACCGAAGCCGAGAGGCCTGTTGTGTAATCACCCGGCGCGTTCGAGAAGATGCGCATCGAAGCGAACCCCTCTGCCGCTTCCTGCGAGTTGCCAGCAGCGAGAAGCCGGGCGAGCGCGCTGCGGGAGTTGGCGGCGATCGGGTTGCCGGGCTCGTCGAGCCGGGAAAGCCGCTCGATTCCATCCGCAAGCAGTCGCAGGAACCCATCGAACTGGTCCCGGTAGAGCCCTGTCACTTGAATCACCGCGTCGATGCGCGGCCGACCGAGTTCGGCGGCGGGGATGATATCGAGCCGTGCGACGCGGCCTCCATCCTTCCAGACTGGACGCAGTCCCAGCGCGTGAAGGATCTGCGACTCGAGCGTGCCGAGGTGGCGCATCGTCTCGGAGGACCAAAGGCTGAAAGCAAGCTTCGTCGGCGCTGTGCCGCCATGACTCGCCTGATAGCTTTCGATGATCTGCCGGAGTGCCGCGTCGCCGGCCTCATAAGCAGCCTGCGTCGGCACCTTGTCGGCCTCGAAAGGATAGAGGTTCCGGCCGTTCGGGACCTCGGGATTGCGTATGGGGTCGCCCCCTGGTCCCGGCGCGACGAAGCGGCCGGCGAGCCCTGCGAGCAAGGCGTCGCTCTCATCGACCTGAGCCAAATGCCCGTCGAGTTTCCGGGCCCGCTCGATCAACGCGGCGAGCTTCGGCTCGGTGATCGGAGGGGGGCTGTCTCCGTTCCGCAGGTGCGTCTGGAGGAGGCGGTAGGCCGGGGTCTCGGCGAATGTCCTCGCCTCTGCCGCATACGCTTCCTCCGGGTCCGTGCCTGCCTGGCGCTGAAACTCCGGTCCAAGCTGCTGAAGCACCGTCATGAGCCGGTGATCCGGCGCGGCGGCCTCTCCGAAGGTATGCAGGCCGAGCGGCGTCACCGAGGCGGCGAGGCCGTGCAGATGATCGTGCAGCTTGGACAGGAAAGCAGGGACGTCGCGCCGCATGGTTTCCACGTTCAGGCCGAGATCGCGGTCGATGTGGCTTGCAGCCGCCGCCTCTTGGATCCGTTCGGCCGTTCGGTCGCGGGCGGCGCCCGGCTCAAGCTGCTGATACTCGTGGATCAGGACGTGAAGATCCCGCAGCTCGTCATAGAGCCCAGAGGGAGCGAAGGGCGGTGTCTGATGACTGATCGTGACCGCCCGCCCGCGCCGCTTGGCTTGGACGGCCTCGCCGACATTGTCCTGGATGTAGGGGTAGAAGACCGGCAGGTCGCCGGGAAGCAGATAGGGGTAGTCGTCCACTGACAAGCCGCGGTCCTTGCCCGGCGTCCACTCCTGGGTGCCATGAGTTCCGAAGTGGATGAGAGCGTCGGCGCCAGAGACCTCACGAAGGTAGAGGTACTGCGCAAGGTAGAGGTGACCGGGCGGCACCGCCGTATCGTGATAGGCCTCGCCCGGTCTTTCTCCGCGCGGCAGCTGCGGCATGATCACGAGCTTGCCGGCACGGATCAGCGGCAGGACGAACGATGGTTCGCCGTGCACCTGACGCAGCAGCGCGCTGTCCTCGGGCTTGCCCCAGGCTTTGACGATCTCGGTCTGATGGCCCTTGGGCAGGCTCGCAAACCAGGCTTGGTAGCGCGCCAGCGGCAGCGCAACGGCCATGTTTCGCGCCAACAGGTCCGTAACCCGGTCGGGATGGTAGACGGCACCGAGCAGCGCCTGCATGTCCGTGATCAAACTTTTCTCTCGCAGGGCAGGGACGTCGTAACCCGCTTCTGCAAGGGTACGGCTCAGCCGTTCGAGGCTTCGCGGCAGGTTGAGGTTGGACGCCCCGAGGTTCTTCTCGCCGGGGGGATAGTTCCAGAACATCAGCGCGATTTGCTTTTCCGCCGCCGGCTTCTGTTTCAGGGCGGCAAGGCGTCCTGCCTTGGCGACCAGGGCGTCGATCTGGCGGGTGAGCGGCACGAGTTCGCCGCTCGCCACGGCCTCGATCACCATCGGGTCGGTCGCTCCCCAAGTCTCAGGGACGATCAGAAAGGGGGCAACCAGCGGCGTCGGGATGCCGCTCGCCGCGCTTGCCCAGGCGGCCGGATCCCCCGCTCGGTACCCGACCGTTTGAATGACCGGGATCCCGAGCTTGAGGAACTCGGCCGCACGGGCGGCGCCGTTCTGGAGATGGGTCGCAACGATGAGGATGTCGGTCCGAATCGGCCCGAGCGTCCGCTCAAGTCCGGACGGATCGGCCTGGTCGAACCAGAAGGGAACGGGCGCCAAGCCCGCGGTTTCGCTGCGTCGGACGATCTCATCGACCACCCGTGTTTCCATGTTGGACACAAGGCTGCTCGGGATCGCCACCGCGATGCGCGGCGCCCCCTCCTTCCAGCGCGACCGAGCCCAGTCCTGATAGGCTTGCGCGTCCGCAAAAACTTTCTCGGCCTCAGGATGATACAGGCCGGACGCCGGCAGCGGGACGGCGGGAGGGATGGCCGATGGATCGCGGCCATCGGCCCAGCTGCGCAGATAGGTTGCGAGCAGGGCGAAGTTCGCTTGCCCCCCTGACGCATAGTAGGCCGCGATCCGGCGAGCTGCACCGGCAGCGATGTTGGCAAACGCCGGTGGGCCGCCGCCGACCCTCACCCATGGGCGCGTCGTCTTCGCCAGGGTATCCGCCATCGACGCCTGCATCGCCGCGACATCGCCCGGGCGCGGCGTATCGATGATGACGATGTCATTCTCCGCGAACGGATCCGGCGCACCACCGTTCGTGCCGAGCCGCGTTTCCTCGACCGCAACGCCCTCGGCCTCGGCGATACGGCGGATGCTCGCAATCTTACCCGGCAGCACGAGGTCCGTTGCGACGATGCGCAGCCGGACAGGCCTCGACCCGGCCGGTGCATCCTCGGCGCCAGCCGGAATTGTCGAAAGCAGAACAGCAGCAAGCCACAGTAAGCCGGCGCCGACGATGGCCTGCACACGCGTCGCCGACATCCGGCACGACGCTCTCCGCCTCCCTCGTTGGACCTCACCCGAACGGCCGCCTTGCGGGATGGGTGATGCACTCTCCGACGAGATCGCGCGGCGCCGTGCACCCTGGCCTTCCGGCTGAACAAGCATGATGTCGCGAGCCGGTCAGAAGCGGTGGGTGATGCCGGCATAGACGGCGCGGCCGTCTCCCGGACGGACCTGGGGCGTCACGCGCGGTACTACACGCGGGCCTTGCTGCACGACCGGGATCGTCGGCGTTGCGGAAAACTCCGAGACATAAACCTCGTCAGTTAGGTTGCGTCCTTCCAAGAATACGCTCCACGACGCATCCGCCGAGCGCCAGCCTGCCCGAGCCCCCAGCAACGCGTAGGAGGGCACGATGAACGCCTCTCCCCCCGTTCCGTCGAAGGTCGTGCGGCGTTCGCTCAGCGCCCGCACATTCACCGACACGAACCAGCCGGCCGGATGCCGGTAGCCGCCCTCGGCAAAGAGCTGATGACGCGGGATGACGGGTAGGCGACCGCTTCCGAAAAGCGGATCCCCGTCGAAGCGGAAGTCGGTGAGATTGTAGACGAGGTTTACAAAGATGCGATCAGCCGGCAGCAGGACATCGACGAACGGTTCCGTGTTGAGACCGAGCTCGATCCCGTTGTGGACGGTATTGCGGGCGTTGAACGCGACTGTCGTCGCGCAACTCGGATCGACCTCGTCGGCACACCGCGTCAAAATCTCGTTACGCAGGCGCATGTGGTAGAACGTGACGTCGTAGGAGAAACGATCCCATCCGCCACGCGTGCCGGCCTCCGCCGTCCAGGCGCTCTGCGCTTCGAGTGGGGAAAGGCTGCGGCCCGTACGAGCCTGCACGCTCAGGAGGTCGGTCAGGTCAGCGCCTGAGGGGACTTCGTAGCTCCGCGCGATATTGGCGTAGATGAACTGGCCGGGCGTGTATTCCCAGTTTGCTCCAAACTTCGGGTTGATGGCACCGAAATCCCGATCGTACTCTTGACGCGCCGCTGTGCGCCCAGGTTGGGGGCCGCCCGGTGCTGTTGGGCCAAGGGCCGGGACTACGCCGCCACGATAGAGATCATTGAGCGTGCGCGTTGTGTAGACAGCCTGCAGGCCGAGGAAGGTCCTGACGCCCGGCAGGACCTCAATGGCAGCCTCGCCGTAGCTCTCGGCGAGCCACGAGCCAAAGCTGTTGTCGAAGATCAGCCGTCCCTTGTCGCGACCGTTGTTTCGGTGTTGGAACCGATCAAAATCAGCATCGGTGTAGTTGATCCGTGCGCCGGCCACGAACTCCGTCGGGAAATCTGCAAGCGTCGATTTGTGCTCTACGCGACCGGAGGCTCCGAAATCGCGCCACCCGTAATCAATGACGCCGGCAAAGGGGGAGGGCAGATGGTCGAGCCGCGTGTTCAGGAAGTAGGTCCCGATTTCATAGTTGGTGTCCCCATCGCGGATCGTGGTGCGATTGGCGATGCGCTGGTAATCGAGATTCAGCCGCTCATTGAAGAGATAGGAGTTGGGCGGCGCCGTGCGTCGCTGCGTGCGCAGGGTATTGAGCGGCAGCGGCTCGGCCAGATCCTGCAGGAGATGACCAGCGGCAAAGAAGGTCCGGCTCTCGATGTTCGGCGCCAGTCGCACGCCGACATTTCCGCTGAAGCGAAAATTGCGCTCGCGCGTATGATCCTGAAAGCCCTGATTGTTGAAAATATTGCCTTGTAGGTACCAGTCGACGTTTTCGTCCTGCCCGCCCGTTTCAGCCTGGGTCAGCAGGTTGCCGAAGCTGCCGCCGGAGATCGTGACAGCGTTCCACGGGGCGGTCAGCCCCGTCTTTGAGACGAAGTTGAGCGCGCCGCCCGTGGCGATGCTGCCGTATCGGAGGCTGTTGGCCCCTCGGTAGACTTCGACAAAATCGGTCGCGAGCGGATCGATTAGGGCGCTGGTCAGGCCCGCATCGGTCCGGCCGAGGGGAATCCCATCGATGTAGCCGCGAATGCCGCGACCGTTGCGTGAGCCCTCAGCAGCGATGTCGCTGCCACGAATGGAGATGAAGCCGAGTGATCCAGCACCGCGCTCCGTCACAAACACGCCCGGCGTTCTGATGAGCGTATCATTGAGATTCGTTCTCCGGCCCGGCTCGGCGTCCTTGACCGTGACCACGACCTCCGCTCCTGGGCGGCGCAAAAACCGCTCCTTCTGGCGTTCGAAGGTTGTACCGCCAAGGCCTCCGCCCGACGCGTCTCCAGTAACGCTCAAGGTTTCGAGGAGTACGTGCTGTTCCGGTCCAGTGCTGGCGGAAACACCACCACCAGCTTGAGCGACAGCTTCTTTGGGGTCGATCAGACAGACTCCTAGAAGCAGGCCCGTAAAGACGCAGAAGTCGACATTCCTGCCGAACACAACGTGAGGGTGCCGACGTTCGGCGTCTGACTCAACCATGACCCTACCGACGAGAACGCGAAAATCGCAGCTGTTACGTTATGACATTGCAGAACCTAGAACGACCACGCCTGTCAAGCTTGCTTATGCGCCGGACGCTGGTGTCAGCGTTGTAGCCAGGCTTGTCAGTCGGTGAGGTCTACCCTTCAGAGACCGGTGGCACACTCGACCTGCGCACTGGCCCGCTCGGACTGCTAGAGCTGTTCCCGGCGGTGTTGCGACGGGACGGTGGTTGGGGCGTTGACTGGTGAAGGAGCCAGCGATGCCTTTACCGTTGTCTGTCGATCTGCGCGAACGCGTCGTAGCGGCCGTGGCCGGGGGCGCTTCCTTCCATCGGGCGGCGGCGCGGTTCGGGGTGAGCGTGTCGAGCGCCAGCCGCTGGTCGCAGCGGTTTGCGCAGAAGGGTCACGTCGCGCCCAAACCGATTCACGCCGACGACAGCCTGCCGGCGATCGAGGCGCATGCGGATCTGATCCTCTCCCTCTGACCTGACCGGCTGGCTTTGGACCGGGCTGATTGAGAGGATCAGCGTGGATCAGAGGAGTTGGGAATGAAGCGAGGACAGAGGCCGAGCGCGGAGCAGGTCGTGCTGATGCTGCGCCAAATCGAGGTACAGACGGCGCAAGGCAAGAGTATCACCGTCGCGTGCAAGGAGGCGGATGTCTCCGAGCAAAGCTTCGTGACGAGTGCCTACGCCAGGAGATCTTCTACTCGCTGAGAGAAGCACAGGTCGTGATTGGCCTATGGCAGAACACCTACAACCGTGTCCGGCCGCATTCGTCGCTGGGCTACCGGCCGCCGGCGCCCGTCACCTTCCCGGATCTGGCCTTCCGGCTACCCATGGCCACGACCATGCAGTAGCCTCACAACTGGCCCGGTCCGAAATACCGGTCAGGTCACGCACCGCGCGTGGATATGGCCGTTGCCGGCGTCCTTGATCCACCGGACCTGGCCGGCGCACTTGAGGTGTGTCTCCTCACCGTCTGCAGCTGAGTTCCGCGCGATACGACCCACCATGGCAGGCCTAGAGTCATCCGGCGGGCGGTCTGTTGTGGCGGCTGTTAAGCCTGTCCACCAATCGGTCGGATCACCCTCTGCGCAGAGACGTTGTCTCAGGGCGGTGGAGGAAAGATCAAAATTGGGTTGTGACGTGTATCCTGGGGCAACTGTAAATATATCGCTCGGCTCTATCAAGTTGCAGGGCACTATCCGCGCAATCGGAGCGTCTGTGTCGATGCCGAAGCCCGGAACGATGACCGAGGCAAGCTTCAGGCAAGTCGTGGTGGACCTTGAGGGCCATGCCGCGCCGCTTGAGCTTTGGTTGTCCGACGAGGAGATCGGCCGACAGCGGCAGCAAGAGGATTCCGGCGCTCTCACTTTGCGTCCCCGGCCATCCTGGGATCGGAGAGTGGTTTCCAGTTCCGGCAGGCTGGTGCGGACGCGAGCACGCCGGTGCCCTTCTCGCCCTTCCAGTACGGACGCATGAGTTCGCACTTCCGATAGACCTTGGAGAGGTGCTTCCACACGAGGTGCTCGCAGGTGCTGCGGGTCTCGCTCTCTGGTCCGGTACCAAGCAGTGCTGCGTACCTCTTCGCATGGGTGCCTCCGCGTAGCCGACTGCGCCCGCTCGGCGTCAGGGCGCGGTCGAGATTGAGGAGGTCCCCCATCCCGGTCACTCCGCTGCGACGGTGAAGAGGGGTATGTTGGCGGCGGCGATCCGCCGACCGACCCAGGCGAGCACAGGGCGCGGGTAGGCGTTGCCGAGGGCGCAGTAGCGCAGGCCGTCGAGGCATTCCTCGGCCAGGCGGCCGGGCGCAGCGGCAGGACATCGCGCAGGAACGCCTCGATCTCGGAGACGAGCACCGGCCGCCAGCGGAGCGACACCCATGCGAGCGCGGCAACCTCGATGCCGGAGCAGACGGAGAGGTAGGACGTTGCGGGATGCTCCCATCGCTCTGTCGCTAAGGCGGTCACGCGGAGGCTCCATTAACCGTGCCGCAGAATGCAGCTGCATCATCGAAACCACAGGTGGAATTGTGTGATTGACCGCTTGTGCGGATTGACAGCTTCAACTCTGGCAGGAGGCGCGCAATGCCCAACGAGTGCAGGAGGATCACGGACTTAAGCGCTTCAAGAATTGGCAGTCTCATCCTTCCCGGCAGTTCCGATTGGAAGGAATGCTTGGTATGGGAACATGCCGAATCCCGATCTATCGTGTGGGTTGATTTTACTTCGAGGCTTCCAGCAAATTTGATACTGAGCGTTGGCAGTATTGGACTTGCAAGAGCCTGCAGCGTAGTCTGGTCGAAGCGCCATATCCACGTCCTGGAATTCATCCCGTAAGCTTTTCGGCCGAGCACGGCCCAGATGTCCTGGGACGTGCAGCCGCCGCCGGCAAGGCTATCGATATCGGCGGCGTGGCAGATACCGGCGCGGAAGATGGCGAGATCGCGCGCGTTCATTCGGCACATGACCGGCGTTGAGCTGCGCGCGCCTGATGACAGTCGTATGAAGGACAGTTCTTAAAAAGGAAGTATTATACGGACAGTCTCGGGCTCATTGTCCCGCACTACGATTATGGCATCGTGCCTGAAGAAAAATTCGATCAGGACGGCAACCAGATTGAAGATTTCAGCGGAGGAAAAAA
The DNA here is from genome assembly GCF_014191355.1 of Methylobacterium sp. R2-1. Taxonomy (GTDB): domain Bacteria; phylum Pseudomonadota; class Alphaproteobacteria; order Rhizobiales; family Beijerinckiaceae; genus Methylobacterium. The sequence continues at coordinate 34,024 of NZ_JACHWM010000013.1, read as the reverse complement.
GATCAGAATCACAGACCTAATGATGGGCCCATCTCGGCATCAGGAGCTGAACATCAAAGCTCTTGAGACAATGCGCCTAGGCCTGACCATAGAAGCATCGGAGATCCCCTACAGAGCTTGATTTCCCCATCTTCAGCCAAATGTGGCCGAGCCCGTGAAGCTCGACGGAGCCGATGAGGTCGCGGCTCGTGGCACCGGCGAGGGCACGGTTGGATGCCTTCGCTTCTCGTCGGCGCGTTTGGCTTCGTCCTCTCCCCCGCGGGGTAAAGGTCAACGAACCACGTCCGCACGCTGGCGAGGCGCACGGCGCGCGCCTCGGCGCCCCCGTTGCCGAAGGGCCATGCGCGGATGCCGCCACTTCCGAGCTGTCGAAGAGGACCTGACGGAAGACGCGGAGTGAGGCAGGCCAGCACTGCCGCGTCAGCACGGCCGGTTTGGGCGCGCGGTCCACACGCAAGGCATGGACAGCATCTTCCGCCCGCCCGAGAAACCCAGTGTCCTCGTGCGTCCACAGCACGTGGAAGCCGATCCCGAGTTCGAACGCCTCATGGAGCGCCACCGCGGCGACCGCCTCCTCGTCTCGGGTCAGGACGGCGGACGCGACCTTCCTCGGCGGAAATCTAGTGGGCTGAGTCTAACGCTTGGTGCCCACGTTGTTCGACGAGCGTACGGTGTGGCGCCAAACCCGCGGGTCGCGCAGCAAGCCTGGACCGAACAGCGCGGCAAACCACAGGGTGCCTGCCATGGCACCCATCGCGACTGCGCCCGGGACCAAGCCTGGTTCAGGAGGCGCAGGGCGCACCTCGACCGCGACGGGTAGGGAGCGGCAGCGCAAGCGGGACGTCGGCCAACAGGGCGGAGGTCATCCGAGCCCACGGCTCGATCGGCTCGGTGCGTTACCAACGAAACGACACGTTTCCATGCCGGGAGCCAATTCACGAAACTGGCTCTATCTTTGTCGTGTCTTCAGAAGACGCGGGTCGATCTTGCGACTCGAGACCTGATCCGAGTTCCGATGAGTGATCCAGAAATCGAAGAGATCGGTTTCATCGTCGAGTTGGTCGAGTTGTCCTACTTGCTCAGTTTCGCCTTGCTTGAACGGCGCTTCAAGGCCAATGACGGATGAGGCATCACCAGCCACGACATAGGTGAATCGCCGCATGTCCTCCTCTGCCACGCTGATGTTTCGCCCTCGGTGTCACCACGAGGCAGGACACGCGCTGGCACGATGGTCCTTCGGCCACAGGCAGGACTCCGTCACGATCCTGTCGGTGGACGAGTTGCTCGCCGGCGTGCGGATCGAGGATCGGGCCGGCCAACAGTTGCTCTGCGAGGGCCATGTCGATGCCTACGACATCTGTGGTTGGCCATATGACCCGATGCGTGTCGCGGGGGATGCCCGCGCCCAGGAGCGGAGCGACCGTCTGCGAGGTATCGCACGCGACATCGCTCTCATCGATTGCGTCTCGGGCATCATCGCGGAGGCACGCTTCCGGAAAGTGGCCGTGGCGACCTGCACGTTGGCCGGTGGCGATGCGGACATGCAGCACGCGTCCATGCTCCTCGATGCCTGGAACTTGCACGGGGTCGAGCGCCGGGCCGCGAGCGTTCTTGCGGCCTGGCGGGCGACCACCCTCATCCGGTCGCGGCCAGGCGAGGCGGCAATCCGAACCATTGCCGACGCGCTCCTGGAGCGAGGCAGGCTCACCGGAACCGAGACTGCTGACTTGTGCCGCCGCGCCTACGGTGGATGCGCAACCCAACTCCCGCATCGTGCCGCGGGATACCGTCGATTGACACAGTGCGCGACCCTTACCATGGCAGGCCCACGAACGATCGGCTGCAGCGGAGCATGACCGGAAGCTGCTGGTCCACTTCGGTGGTTTCGTCGCAGCACAGGTGAAGCGCTTGACGTGCCCCCTGCCGGACCTTCCGCCCTGCCGAATCTGGATGCCCGCTCCGAAGGAGAAGAGCGGCGGCACGTCGTGCTCCTCGTCCGCCGCGGCCCTTGACCGGCGCCCGCGATTGGCCGCCCCTCGGGCGGTGTGTTATTCGGGACGGATGTCCGAAGCTCTCGAGATTGCCCACGGCGATTTCGGCCGGGTGGCCCTGCTCGACATGGACCGCGGCCTCGTCCGGCACGCGCATCATCACTGCCACGTTCTGCTGAAGGTCGAGGGCGACGATACGCAGTTTCTGGTCGGCGAGCGCGTCGTCCGCCTCACCGACGAGCAGGCTGTCCTCGTCAACGCCTGGGAGACGCACGCCTACCTGCACGACCCGGCGCGCGACAAGGCGATGATCCTCGCGCTCTACATCGAGCCGGCCTGGCTCGGATCGTTCCGCAACAACTGGGCGGCCAGCGGCGCTCCAGGCTTCTTCGAGCAGCCGGTCGGCCTGATCACGGCTCAGATCCGGCGGCTCGCCCAGGATCTCGCGGCCGAGATGGTCTACACGCCGGAATCACACTACATCCGCGAGACCCTGCTGCCCGGGCTGATGATCGCCCTGATCGAGCGGTTCACCGCGTGGCGCGAGGCCAGGGCCTCCCTGCGGGCGGCGAGCCGGAGCCGGGACTGGCGCGTACAGCGGGCCATCGCCCGGATCCAGGCCGAGCCGGGGACGGAGACTGGCATCGACACGCTCGCGCGCGAGGTCGGGCTCTCGCGGGCCCATTTCTACCGCCTGTTCGAGCAGACGACCGGCGCCTCGCCGAACGTCTTCAAGAACGCCATCCGGGTCGAGCGCGCGGTCCGGACCATCGTCGGCACCGACCAGGGCCTGACGGATCTCTCGCTCGACCTCGGCTTCTCCACGCCCGCGCATTTCTCGCGCTTCTTCCGCGATCATGTCGGCGTCCCGCCGAGCGTTTTCCGCAACATCGTGCGCCGCGGCGCCCTGCCGCTCGCCTGAGCGTCTCCGCGCGCCTCGGCGCTTTATGAGACGTTTGGGTAAGTCGTGAGACGCGGCGGGATCCACCGCCGCGCGCGACGCTGTGCATCCTCGTGGAACCGGGCCGGCAAGAGCCCCGGGCGAGGAAGCGAACGTTGGGCATCGAGCACATCCCGTTCGTCGGGCAGTCGGTCGAGCGCGTCGAGGACGCGGGCCTGCTGTCGGGGCGCGGGCGCTACATCGACGATCTGGGCACGAAGCCGGGCACGCTGCACGCGGCGATCGTGCGCTCGCCCCACGCGCACGCGGACATCGTCGCGATCGACGTTGTGGCGGCGCTGGCGCTTCCCGGCGTGGCGGCCGTCGTCACCGGACGCGATCTTCTCGACATCACGGCGGGCCTCGTTCCCGCGGTGCGCGCGGCCGTGGATGCCCGCGCCATCGCGGTCGACCGGGTCCGCTACGTCGGCGAGCCGGTCGCCATCGTCCTGGGCCGCGACCGCTACGTCGCGGAGGACGGCTGCGACCTGATCGAGGTCGAGTACCGGCCGCGCCCGGCCGTGGTCGATCCGCTCGCGGCCCTGGAAGCCGGGGCACCCGTCCTGCACGAGGGCGTCGGCGCCAATCAGGTCAGCGACCGCTCCTTCCGCTACGGCGACCCCGAGGCGGCCTTCGCGCGGGCGCGGCGCACCCTCGTGGTGACGGTCCGCTACCCGCGCAACACCGGCTCCCCGATGGAGACATACGGCGTCGTCGCCGAGTACGACCCCACCGACGACAGCTACGACGTGTTGGCCAATTTCCAGGGGCCGTTCAGCATCCACGCCGTGGTCTCCCGCGCTCTGAAGGTGCCGGGCAACCGCCTGCGCCTGCGCACGCCGCCCGATTCTGGCGGCAGCTTCGGCGTGAAGCAGGGTGTCGCGCCCTACGCTGTCCTGATGGCCGCCGCGTCGCGCAAGGCCGGCCGGCCGGTGAAATGGGTGGAGGACCGGCTGGAGCACCTCGCGGCCTCGGTCTCGGCCACCAACCGCATCACCACGCTCCGAGCCGCCTTCGACGACGAGGGACGGGTCGAGGCCCTCGACTGGGATCAGGTCGAGGATTGCGGGGCGTATCTGCGCGCGCCCGAGCCCGCCACGCTCTACCGGATGCACGGCAACATGACCGGCGCCTACGCGATCCGGAACCTGCGGATGCGCAACCGCGTGGTGCTGACCAACAAGACGCCGACGGGGCTGGTGCGCGGCTTCGGCGGCCCGCAGGTCTACTATCCCCTGGAGCGGCTGATGCAGCGCATCGCCGTGACGCTCGGCCTCGACCCTCTCGCGGTGATCCGGCGCAACCTGATCCCGGGCGACGCCTTCCCCTACCGCACCGCGACCGGGGCGCTCTACGATTCCGGCAACTACCAGCACGCTCTCGACGTGGCAGCCCGCGACGGCGGGCTCGAAGACCTCGTCCGCCGCCGCGCCGAGGCCCGTGCCGCGGGCCGCCTCTACGGGATCGGCTACACCGCGGCGGTCGAGCCCAGCGTCTCGAACATGGGTTACATCACCACCGTCCTCACCGTGGCCGAGCGCGCCAACGCCGGCCCGAAGAACGGGGCGCAGGCCACCGCCACCATCACCCTCGATCCGGTCGGCGCGGTGACTGTGCAGGTCGCCTCCGTGCCGCAGGGCCAGGGCCACCGCACCGTGCTGGCGCAGGTGGTGGCGGACGTCTTCGGCATCGCCCTCGACCAGGTCCGGGTCATGGTCGACCTCGACACCGCCAAGGATGCGTGGTCGATCGCCTCAGGCAATTATTCGAGCCGCTTCGCCGCCGCGGTGGCGGGTGTCGCGCATCAGGCGGCCGTGCGGCTTCGCGAGAAGCTCGCGGCGGTGGCGGCGGCCCAGCTCAACGTGCGCGCCGACGACCTCGTCTTCGCCGGGGGTCGCGTCGGCTCGCGCACGAACCCCGACGCCTCCTTGCCCTTCGCCCGGGTCGCGGCGACCGCCCACTGGTCGCCCGGATTGCTGCCGGACATGGACGGCGCGCCGATCCGCGAGACGGCCTTCTGGACGCCGCCGCAGCTCACGGCGCCGGACGAGGCCGATGCGGTCAACTCCTCGCTCTGCCACGGCTTCATCTTCGATTTCTGCGGGGTCGAGATCGACCGGATCACCGGCAAGCTGCGCATCGACCGCTACGTCACCATGCACGATTGCGGGCGCATCCTGCATCCCGGCATGGTCGAGGGGCAGGTGCGCGGCGGCTTCGCTCAGGCGCTCGGCGCGGCGGTCTACGAGGAACTTGCCTACGGCGAGGACGGCGCCTTCCTGTCCGGCACGCTCGCCGACTACCTCCTCCCGACCGCGACCGAGATGCCGGAGCTCACGGTCCTCCACGTCGAGAGCCCGTCCCCGTTCACGCCGCTCGGCGCCAAGGGCGTCGGCGAGGGCAACTGCATGTCGACGCCGGTCTGCCTCGCCAACGCGGTTGCCGACGCGCTCGGGCTCGACGCGATCGACCTGCCGCTGACCCCGGCCAAGCTCGCCGCACTCGCCGCCGGCCGCGACGAGCCGGCACCGCCCGCCGGGCTCGCCGGGAAGGGCTCGCCCTCCCGCGTCTCGAAGCCCGGCGACCGCACGATGCGCGGCGAGGGCTCGGCGAGCGTCGCGGCACCGCCCGAGACCGTCTGGGCGATGCTGCTCGATCCCGAGGTGCTGGCCTCCGTGATCCCGGGCGCGCACGGGGTGCGCAAGCGCTCGGACACGCATTTCACCGCCGAGGTCACCCTCGGCGTCGGGCCGGTGAAGGGCCGCTACAAGGCCGACATCCGCCTATCCGACCTCGACGCGCCGCGCGCGGCGACGCTCGCCGGCACGGTGACCGGCGCGCTCGGAAACGGCGGCGGATCCGGCCGCATCACCCTGACCCCTGAAGGAGGCGGGACGCGGATCGGCTACGCGTACGAGGCCGCGGTCGGCGGCAAGGTCGCGGCGGTGGGCGGCCGCCTGCTCGACGGCGCCGCCCGCGTGATCATCGGCGGCTTCTTCGCGGCGCTGGCGCGCAGAGCCGGGCAATCTGCGGGCGGGCGCGCGAATGCCCCGGGCCTGCTGCGCCGCCTCCTCGCCCGCCTGGGGATCTCGCCATGAAGCCCGCCCCCTTCGGCTACCTGCGCGCGACGAGCCTCGACGAGGCGCTCGACGCGCTCGGGCAACATGGCGACGAGGCCCGCATCGTGGCGGGCGGCCAGTCCCTCTTGCCCATGCTGAACATGCGGCTGACGAAGCCCGCGATCCTCGTCGACGTGATGCGGATCGAGGCCCTGCGCGAGCCGAGGCCGGAGCGCGGCGCCCTCGTGATCCCGGCGGGCGTGCGCCAGGCCATCCTGCTCGACCGGCCGGGGCTTGCGGACGACCTGCCGCTCCTCGCCGCAGCACTGCCCTGGGTCGGCCATGTCCAGACCCGGGCGCGGGGCACGCTCTGCGGCTCGGTCGCCCATGCCGACCCGAGCGCGGAGATCCCGCTCTGCCTCGTGGCGCTGGAGGGCGAGGTGCGGCTGCGCTCGCGCAAGCGGCGCCGCAGCCTGCGCGCCGAGGACTTCTTCACCGGCATGATGGTGACGGAGCGCGGCGACGACGAGCTGATCGAGGCCATCGCCTACCCGACTCGGGTCGCGGATACCGGCTACGCCTTCGCCGAGGTGGGGCGCCGCCAAGGCGACTTCGCCATCGTGGCCTGCGCAGCCGTGGTCGATGCCCGGCGCATGCGGCTCGCGGTCGGCGGCGTCGCCGACCGGCCGACGGCGCGGGACTTTCCTCTTCTTGACGGCTCCGCCCTCGACGACGCCCTCAACGCCTTCGCCTGGGACCTCGGCGCGGGCGAGGATCTCCATGCCACCGCCCGCTACCGCCGCGACCTCGTGCGCCAGCTCGGCCGCCACGTGCTGAGCCAAGCGCGACAGGACAGTATCCGATGCCGCAGCTAGACGTCGGCGCGCGCCATCGCGTGCGCTTCACCCTGAACGGCGCGCCCGCCGACGTCGAGGTCGAGGCGCGCACGCTCCTGACCGACGCCCTGCGCCACGGGCTCGGGCTTACCGGCACGCATGTCGGCTGCGAGCACGGCGTCTGCGGCGCTTGCACGGTCGCGATCGACGGCGTGCCGGCCCGCGCCTGCCTGACGCTGGCGGTCGGCGTCGAGGGCTGCGACCTGCGCACCGTCGAAGGTCTGTCGCCCGAGCCCGGCCGCCTCGGCGTGCTGCAGGCGGCCTTCCGCCGCCGCCACGCCCTGCAATGCGGCTTCTGCACCGCCGGGATCCTGATGTCGCTGGACGCCTACCTGCGCCTGCGGCCGCGTGCGAGCCGCACGGAACTCACCGAGGTCATCGGTGGCCATCTCTGCCGCTGCACCGGCTACGCCCCGATCGTCGCGGCGGCGCTCGAGGCCGCCGCCATCCTGCGCGGCGAGGACCCGTCCGAACCCACGGCCCAAGGGGTGATCGAAGGGGCGATCGAAGGGGAGAAGGCCCATGCTTGACCTCGGCACCAGCTTCCTCGCGAGCGTCTCGCGCGATCCGCACGCACTCGCCATCGTGGACGGCGAGACACGACTGACCTACGCGGCCTGGTACGAGCGGGTCTCCGACACCGTGGCCGGGCTCGATCGTCTTGGTTTGAACCCAGGCGACCACCTCGTCACCGTGCTGCAGAACCGGCTGGAGGCGGCGACGCTGCACTGGGCCTGCCAGTTCGCCGGCGTCGTGCTGACGCCGATCAACTGGCGCGCGAAGCCCGACGAGATCGATTTCGCGATCGAGAATTCCGACGCCCGGGCGCTCGCCTACGAGGAGGTCTCCGCCGCCGCGGTGCGGGCCAGCACCGCCGCCCGGGCGCTGCCGCGCATCGCGGTCGGCCACGCCACGGCGTCCGGAGCGATGGCCTTCGCGGATCTCGCGCAGCCCGGAGCGGTGCCGGCCAAGCCTCGCGTCGGCGCGGACGCCACCTCGCTGATGCTCTACACCTCGGGCACCACAGCCAAGCCCAAGGGTGTGCCCCGCCGCCATCGCGCCGAGCGCGCCGCCGCAATCGCCCATGTGGCGCAGAACCTCTACGCGCGCGGCGAGCGAACGCTGGGCGTCATGCCGCTCTACCACACGATGGGCGTGCGCTCGCTCATCGCCATGTCGCTGATCGGTGGCGCCTTCGTGTGCCTGCCGCGCTTCGACGTCTCAGGGGCGCTCCGCCTGATCGCCGCCGAGCGCGTGACGAACCTCTACCTCGTGCCGACCCTCTACCACGACCTCGTGCACCACCCGGATTTTGCGCGGACGGACACCGCCTCGGTGCGCAAGCTCGGATTCGCCGGCGCGCCGATGACCGACGGCCTGCTCGCCAAGCTGACCGAGGCGTTCCGGCCCGACCTCTTCGTCAACCATTACGGCTCGTCGGAGGTCTACACCTTCACGATCAATCAGGACGCCGCCACGAAGCCCGGCTCCGCCGGCCGGGCGGGCCTCAACACCATGGTGCGCGTGGTGCCGCTCAGCGCCTCGGACCCGGAAGCTGTCGCCGCCCCAGGCGAGGAGGGCGAGATCGCCGTGATCGCCAGCGGCGACGAGGTCTTCGAGGGCTACTGGAGTCGCCCAGAGGCGGACGCGAAGGCTTTTCGAGGCGGCTGGTACTTCACCGGCGACACGGGCTTCGCGGATCCGGACGGCGACATCTTCGTCACGGGTCGCGTCGACGACATGATCATCACCGGCGGCGAGAATGTCTCCCCGGTCGAGATCGAGAGCTGCCTCTCGCTCCACCCGGCCGTCTCGGAGGTGGCGGTGGTGGGCCTGCCCGACGAGCGCTGGGGCAAGCTCGTCACCGCCTTCGTCAAGCGCCGCGACGCCACCGGCGGACCCGCCCTCGACGCCCATTGCCGCGCGGCCGGCCTGCCGAGCCACAAGCTGCCCCGCTCCTACGTTTTCGTCACCGAGATCCCGAAATCGCCGGTCGGCAAGCTCCTGCGCCGCCAACTCGTGGCGGGCGAGTACCAGCCCGAAGCGGCGGGCGAGCCGCCGGCCGCCGCCTGACCCAGCTCAACCCTCCCCAACCTGTTTCCTAAAGAGAGAGCCGATGACCGACGATCCCCGCTTGACGAACCTCGACGGCTTCCGCGTCGAAATCGATCCCGCCCGCGAGCGCGCCGATGTGATCCTGAACCGGCCGCCGATGAACGTGATCTCGATGCCCCAGCGCGACGAGATCCGGAAGGTGTTCGAGGCGCTAGACGAGGATCCGCACGTTCGCGTGATCGTGCTGCGGGCCGAGGGCGAGCATTTCTCCTCCGGCGGCTACATCAAGGGTTTCCTGGAAGCCTCGCCCGAGCACGTCTCGAAGCTCGCCTGGAACATCGCCGCGCCGGCCCGATGCGCAAAGCCGGTAATCGCGGCCAACCGTGGCTACACCTTCGGCGTCGGCTTCGAGATCTCGCTCGCCTGCGACTTCCGCATCGTCTCGGAGACCTGCCGCTATGCGCTGCCCGAGCAGAAGCTCGGCCAGATTCCCGGATCCGGCGGCTCGGCCCGTCTACAAAAGATCGTCGGCATCACCCGCACCAAGGACATCGTTATGCGCTCCAAGCGCATCCCGGGCCGGCAGGCGCTGGACTGGGGCATCGCCACCGAATGCGTGGCCGATACGGACCTCGAGAAGGCAGTCGACGCCCTCGTCGACGAGTTGCGTGCCTTCTCTCCGATCGCCCAGCGTACCGCCAAGAAGCTCCTCAACGACACCGAGGATTCGAGCCTCGCGATCGCTATTGAGCTTGAGGGACACTGTTACAGCCGCCTGCGCCAGTCGGACGATTTCCGGGAGGGCGTCGAGGCCTTCCACGAGAAGCGGCAGCCGAAATTCCGCGGCAGCTAGGGCTCGGACGGCCACCTGCGAGAGTCCGCCGCGCCGGCACAAAGACCGGCGGGCGGATCCGGAGCGGGCTCGTTCGAGCCCGGAGGGAGGCGAAACATGGACGCCACCACGACGCTTGCCGCCCCCGCGGCCCTGCCGAAGCCGACTACGCGCCAAACCGTGACGGCCGCCCTAGCCTCGCTGTTCGGCTGGGGCCTCGACCTGTTCGACCTGTTCATCCTGCTCTACGTGGCGCCGGTCGTCGGAGCTCTGTTCTTCCCGGCCGACAAGCCGATGCTGTCGCTTGCCGGTGCCTACGCCTCCTTCGCTGTGACGCTGCTGATCCGGCCGCTCGGCTCGGCCCTGTTCGGCACCTACGCCGACCGCTTCGGACGGCGGCGCGCCCTGATGGTGGCGGTGATCGGGGTCGGCCTCTCGACGGGCGCTTTCGGCCTCCTGCCCACCGTCGGCCAGATCGGCTGGGCTGCCACCGCGATCTTCCTCGCATTCCGCTTGATTCAGGGCATCTTCGTCGGCGGCGTGGTCGCCGCCTCGCACACGATCGGCACGGAGTCGGTGCCCGAGCGCTGGCGCGGCCTGATGTCCGGCTCGGTCGGCGGCGGCGGCGCGGCGATCGGCGGCCTGCTCGCATCGCTCGTCTTCTCCCTTGTCTCGCTGCTGGCGCCCGGCGAAGCCTTCGCGGCCTGGGGTTGGCGGGTGATGTTCTTCTCCGGCCTCCTCACCTCGGTCGTGGGGCTCATCCTGTTCCGCAACCTCGAAGAATCGCCGATCTTCCGGCAGCTCCAGGCCGCGAAGGCGGCGAGGCGTGCCGACACCACGGTGGTCGTCTCACCCGTGCGGGCCCTGTTCTCGGCTGAGCATGCCCGCAGCTTCGTCCTCGCGGTGCTGCTCTCCTTCGGCGGCGGCGCGGCCTACTACCTGACCTCGGGCTACCTCCCCACCGTCCTGAAGCTCGTGAATGGCCTGCCCAACGCCACAGCCTCGCTGATGTTGATCGGCGCGAGCCTTGCCGCGGCGGTCGGCGCCTGCGGACTGGGCGAACTGAGCCAGCATATTGGCCGCAAGCGGAGTTTTCTCCTGATGGGCGCCGTGCGGCTCGTCGCCTTTCCCCTGCTGTTCCTGGCCCTCGGCCGGACGACGGACCCGATCCATATCGCGATCTACGCCATGCTGCTCGCTTTCGTGGCGAACGGGAGCTACGGGCCCCTCCTGATCTTCCTCAACGAGACCTTCCCGACGGCTTTGCGCGCCACTGGCACAGGCCTGAGTTGGAACATCGGCTTCGCGCTGGGCGGCATGCTCCCCACGCTGGTCTCTCTGACCGCCGACGGACCGGGCCAGATCACGCTGGTGCTGGCGATCTTCTCGACCCTTGTGACGGTGGTCTACCTGATCGGCGCGGTGCTGATGCCGGAGACGCGGGGCAACCTCGATCGCGGGTAAGGCTATCATGTCCGACAATGCGCTCTGGGACTTCTCCCTCCGCCTCTACGGCCGGCCCGGTGTCGCGCCCGCCTGCCTCCCCCTCCAGGACGAGGCAGGAGCGGACGTGAACCTCCTCATGTTCCTGCTCTGGTGTGCTGTGACCGACAGGCCGCTCGACGCCGCAGCGGTGGCGGCGGCGGATGCGCGGATCGCGCCGTGGCGCGCGGCAGTGATCGAGCCGCTGCGGACGGTTCGGCGAGCGCTGAAGGTCGCTCCCCTCGCGGAATTCGGGTCCGAGGCCTACCGCGCGCGGATCAAGGCGGTCGAGCTCGAGGCCGAACGCTTGGTCCAGGACACGCTGTTTCGCGCTGCTCCGCTGCCCGGGGCGCCGCTCGACCGGGTCGCGGCCGCCCAGGGGCATCTCGGCCTCTACGCCCACCATCTCGGCCGGCCTATCCCGGAAGGCTCCCGCGAGGTCCTGCTCGGCGCGCTCGCGAGTGCCTGACCGTTTCAGTCCGGCACGATCTTGCCCGGGTTCATCAGGCCCTTCGGATCGAAGGTCGCCTTGAGGGCCGCCATCATCGCGCGCTCGACCGGCGCCTTGTAGCGCTGGATCTCGTGCGTGCGCAGTTGGCCGAGCCCGTGCTCGGCGCTGATCGAGCCGCCGAGATCGACCACGATGTCGTGCACGATGCGGTTTACCTGCGGGCGCAGGCGCGCGACCTCCGCCGGGGTCGAGCCGGCGGGCCCGAGCGGGTTGTAGTGGATGTTGCCGTCCCCGAGGTGACCGAACGCGAAGGGCCGTATCATGGGGAAGGCCGCCGCCAGCGCGGCGTCGGCCCGGGCCAGGAAGTCCGGGACGGCCGAGACCGGCACCGACACGTCGTGCTTGATGCCGGGTCCGGCCGCCTTCTGCGCCTCCGCCTGACCCTCGCGCATCGCCCAGAGGCGCCGCCGCTGCGTCTCGGAGGCGGCGAGCGTCGCGTCGGAGACGATCCCCTCGGCGATGGCCGCCGCCATGCTCTCCTCCATCGGCAGGGCCAGGGTGCCCGGCGCGCTCTGGCCGGTCGCCTCGATCAGCACGTACCAGGGATGGCACGCGGCGAAGGGCGAGGTGCCCCCCAGTGCCACCAGCGCCCAGGCAAGGCATTCGTGCCGCATCAGCTCGAAGGCCGTGAGGCTCTCGCCGAGATGGCGGCGCGCGTGGTCGAGCAGGCGGAGCGCAGCCTCCGGATCCGGCACGGCGGCGAAGGCAGTGGCCGCGTCGCGCGGGCGCGGCAGGAGCCGCAGCACTGCCGCCGTGATGATGCCGAGCGTGCCCTCCGCGCCGATGAAGAGTTGCTTGAGATCGTAGCCAGTGGCGTCCTTGCGCAGCCCGCGCAGGCCGTCCCAGACCTGCCCGTCGGGCAGCACGACTTCCAGGCCGAGAGCCATGGCACGGGCATTGCCGTAGCGCAGGCACTGCGTACCCCCGGCATTGGTCGAGAGGTTGCCGCCGATCTGGCAGGAGCCTTCCGAGGCGAGGCTCAGGGGGAAAAGGCGGTCCACCTCCGCGGCCCGCGCCTGTAGCTCGGCGAGCGTCATCCCGGCCTCGACCGTGATGGTGTCGTTGACGGGATCGATCGCGCGGAGGGCCCGCATCCGCTCCAGTGAGACGATCACGGCGCCGCGCCGCGTGGGCTGGGCGCCGCCGGCCAGCCCGGTATTGCCGCCCTGCGGGACCACGGCGACGCGGGCCTCGGCGCAGGCCGCGAGGGTCCCGGCCACCTCCGCGGTCGAGCCGGGCCGGACCACAAAGCCGCCAGGCGCCGTGAAGCTGCCGCCCCAGGACTCGTGGTAGCGCGAGCAATCCCCCTCGACGACGCCGCGCGCGCCGAGGATCGCACTGAGGCGCTCGCGGAGTTGTCGCGGCAGCTCCGCTCCGGTGTCGGCCGGGATCCGCATCGTCGCCCCGGCTACCTGGCCCGCGGCGCGGTTGCGTGCAGCGACAGCGCGGACTCGCCCGCCTGCTCGAACTCGCCGGTCACCTCCTCGGGCAGGTGCCCGGGCCTCTCCGAGCCGGTGAGGCCGCGCAACAGATGCGAGACGCTCATCACGACGATCGGGATGGCGACTGCAATGTAGGTGTTGTCGATGCCGAAGGGGTCGCCGAAGAGGAACCAGGCGATCGTCAGCACGAGGGAGGCCAGGATGCTGATCAGGGCGCCAAGGCGCGTACCGAACCAGGGTGCATAGAACAGGAGCAGCACCAACACGGCGAGCGTCGCGCGGAGCGCCTTGGCCAGGAAGGTCACCTTGACCACATCCGGCGCCAGGATCGCGAACGGCAGCGGGATCAGCCCGACCACCACCGTCGCGACGCGCACGAACAGGAGTGAGCGCTGCCCGTCGCCGCGATCCTTGAACAAGGGCTGGTAGAAATCCTTGAACAGGAGCGTTGCGGTCCCGATGCTGACGGCGGAGATCGTGCCGAACAGCGAGCCCGAGAGACCCGCGACCACAAAGGCGGCGGTGACGGTGTCCATCCGCGCGATGATACTCGGGAAGGCCTGGAGCGGCGGGATGGTCGGCGAGAGGACGGCGGCGCACATGCCGATACCGGCCGCCAACAGGCTGAACCCGATCAGCAGGATCGCCGAGTAGAGGCTCGCCCGCTGCGCCTTGGCGCCGTCGCTGACCGTGCTGATCGCCTGGATCACGTATTGGGTCGAGAAGATCGCACCCGTCGCCGCGATGAACCAGGCGATGATCTGCGGCCACCCGACCGTGCCCACCTCGAACATTTTCTCGGGTAGCCGCGCCTGCAACTCGCCCATCCCGCCGACTTGGTTGAGCGCGAACACGAAGGCGATGAAGATGCCGAGATATTTGACGAGCGCGTGAAGCACGTTGGTGTAGATGACCGAGCGCATGCCGCCGACCGTCACATAGAGCACCGCCACGATACCGGTGAGGACAATCGCCACCGTACGGTCGATGCCGAGGATGCTCGACAGGACGGCACCGCCGCTCGTATAGACCGAGATCGCCACGATCTGGATCGCGAAAATCATGATTACCGAAGTCGCGACTTTCACCTTCGTCCCGTAGATCCGCGACAGCGCCCCCGAGATCGTGTTCTCGCCGAGCGCCTTGAATCGGCGCGCGAGCAGCATCGAGTAGAGAACGAACCCGATCCCGAGGACGGCAAGGCTCCAGGCCCCGGAAATCCCATGGGTGTAGGCCACCTGCGCGGTGCCGATGCTCGCCGTCGTGCCGATGAACTCCGACATCAGCAGGAAGCCGATCAGGATGGCGGGATAGGTCGTCCCGCCGGAGGTGAAGCTCTTGGCGCTGTTCGCGTACCGCTTCGCCGCGAAGCTGATCACGCCGAGAACGGCCATGTAGAGTCCCGTCAGGGACAGGACGGTCCAACTCGCCTGCATAATGTGCCTCCTCAGCAGCCGAAGGTCAGCAGGGGGCGTTCCGGCGGGGCTCGGCGGCCCGCCGGTTTCAGGTCATTTAGAGTCGTCATCGGTGTTCCTCCGGATAGGGCGGATCGGCGACCTCATTGGACCGGGTGCGGTCGTGGGTGCCGTTGGCCGCGCCGTGATTCACATCGTCGTGCCCGCTCCGCGCGCCTCCGCAACGGAGACGGCGCCGCTCTGGGCGAGAGCGAGGCGCAGTTCCTCCTCGAAGAGGCGCGCGACGTGATCGCCCCCCTCCTCGCCGAGGGCGCCGTAGCCGAACAGGAAGGCTCGGCCCGCGAAGGCCGCCTGCGCGCCACAGCGGAGCGCCCGCAGCAGATCGAGGCCGTGCATCATGCCGCCGTCGACGATCAGGCTCGTGCTGTCGCCGACCCGCGCCGCAATCTCGGCCAACGCGTCGATCGAGGCCGGCGCCGCGTCGAACTGGCGTCCGCCGTGATTGGACACGACGATGCCGTCGACGCCGAGCGAGACCGCCTTCTCGGCGTCGTCCGGGTGCAGCAAGCCTTTAACCAGGAAGGCGCGGGGCCACGCCTGGCGCAGGCGCGCCACCATTTCCCAGGTCATCGGGCCGGCCATCTTCTGGAAGACGTAGCTCGCCAGATCCGTGGTGTTCGCGTCCGCCCCGGCATAAGCCAGGAAGTTCTCGAAGCGGGGTTGGCCGTGGCGCAACATCGCAAGGCCCCATTGCGGAGCGCGGGCGGCGTCGAGAGCCGTGCGCAGAGTGGGGCGGAAGGGCACGACGAGGCCGTTGCGCACGTCACGGGTGCGCTTCGAGCGCACCGGCACGTCCATGGTGACCACGAGGGCGTGCGCGCCGGCCCGCTCAGCGCGGGCGACCAGGTCGAAGGAGACGGCGTGGTCGTTTCCCGGAACGCCGTAGAGTTGGTACCAGAACACGTCGGGCGCGAGTTGGCCGACGCGCTCGATCGTGGTGTTGGCCACCGTCGAGAGCACGTAGGGGATCCGGGCGCGCTGCGCGGCACGGGCGAGAGCCTCGTCGACACCGGGCCAGAGCAGCCCGGCGAGGCCCATCGGCGCGACGCCGAAGGGCGCGCGGTAGTCGCGCCCGAACAGCGTGATCGCCGTATCGATCCGCGCGACGTCGAGTCCGAGGCGCGGAGTGATCACAATGGCGTCGAGGGCGGCGCGATTGCGGGCGAGGCAGAGATCCTCTCCGACCCCGCCGGCCACGAAATCGTAGGCGAAGCGCGGCGTGCGGCGCCGGGCTCGGGCCTTCAGATCGTCCACCGTCGGATATCGACGGCGCAGGGCGGCGGCCTGTCCGCTGAAGCCGCCGCTGCCCCAGCCGGCGGCGCGTGCCGGAGCCGCACCCCGTCCGGCGCCCCCCTCGGCCACGCCCGGGTTCGTCGCCGTCATCTCAGTACTCGCAGATGACGTTGACGAGGGCCTGCCGGCCGCCGCGCACCGCCGCGACGGCCTCGGCGAGCGCGCCGGGCAGGGCGTTGGCGCTCTCGACCCGCAGGCCGAGGCCGCCGCTCGCCTCCACGACCCGCTCGAAGTCTGGGGCGGGGCCGAGATCGGCGAGCATGCGCCCGCGGTTCTTCGCGGCGAAGCCCTCCCGGTACATGGCGAGCGTCGAGTTTCGGACAGCGCCGTAGAGTGCGTTGTTGAAGACGACCGTGAGGACAGGCAGGCCGTGGGTGGCAGCCGCCCAGTGGCTCGCGGTCGGGTTGGCGAAGATGTAGGCTCCGTCGCCGAGCGTCGCGACGACGAGCCGGTCCGGCGCCGCGAGCTTTGCGCCGAGCGCCGCTCCGAGTCCCCAGCCAAGGCCGCCGGCTGGGCTCAGCCCGAAATAGGTCCCGGCCTGCCTGCGCGGGCAATGGTCGAGGCGCAGTGGGTACTCGTTGACGATGATTGCCTCAGGCCCGACCGCTTTGGCCACGCAGGCGCTGATCCATTCGGGGGTGATCGGATCGCGCGCTTCGGGTAGCGTGAGCGAAGGCCTGCGCCGCCTGATCTCCGCGCGACGCTCCGAGAGGCAATGCTCGGCGATGCGGCCTTCGAGAGCGCGCTCCAGGCCGCCGAGCAGCACGGCGGCCTCACCGGGCAGGCAGAGATCCGCCTGGAAGCTACGCATCGGGTAGCGTGTATATGCCGGATCGATCCCGAGATGGGCCACCCGCGCGCCCTTCGGCGGGTTCTGGATCGAGGGGATCCAGGGTACGTCGCAGTCGAGCGCGATGACGAGGTCGGCGTCATGGATCCAGGGACCGGGCTCGAACCCCGCGAAGCACGGATGATCGGACGCGATGTTGAGGAAGCGCTGGTGAAAGGACACCACCGGCACCGCGAAGCGCTCGGCAAAGCGCGCCAGTGCTCGGAAGCCGGCCTCGCTCCGGCCGGCGCTCGCCGTAACGATGACCGGCTGCCGGGCCAGCGCGAGCCAGTCCGCGAGTTGCGCGATGGAGGCCGGGTCCGGGTGGGGCGCCGGGACGAGCGCGAGGGGGGCGGTGGCAGAGGAGCCCGGCAGCGCCGCGGCACCGGCCAGGGTATCACGGGGTAGCGTGACATAGACGGGCCCGCGTGGGGCCGACATCGCCACCTGATGGGCCCGGGCCACGATCTCGCCGGCCTGCTCGGGGAGGTGGAGCTCGTAGTCCCACTTCACCGCCTCGCGCAGCA
Source organism: Methylobacterium sp. R2-1 (assembly GCF_014191355.1). Classification (GTDB taxonomy): domain Bacteria; phylum Pseudomonadota; class Alphaproteobacteria; order Rhizobiales; family Beijerinckiaceae; genus Methylobacterium. The sequence goes on along the minus strand of NZ_JACHWM010000013.1, from coordinate 16,692 downwards.
TACCCGCCTGATCGAACATCTCCTGCGCCCAGTGAATGTAACGGGTGCGCGACCCGTGGCGGCCGGCTTCGGAATAGGGCGAGCGGCCGGCGAACAGCAGCACTGGGGTCTCGTCCCGGCTGGCGTCCAGCACGGCGTTGACAGCGTTGGCGGTGCCGACATTGACGTGCACCATCACGGCCTGGGCTCGGCCGGAGACCATATAGACGCCATGCGCCATCGCGACGGCGAGGTTCTCGTGCGGGATCACCAACGGTCGCGGCGCGGCCTCGCCGGTCGCCTCGGCGCGGGCGAAGGCCTCCGCGATCGGCGGGAAATCAGTGCCGCCGTTGGCGAAGAAGTAGTCGACGCCGCAGACGCTGAGCTGCCGGAGCAGAACGTCAGCGGCGCTGCAGACCTCGCTGGTGCGTTCGCGCGGCTCAAGCTCGACTCTCATCCGAACCTCCCATGTCCCGCTCCGTTGCCATCCGGTCGACCGGGAGCATTGCGGGGTATTCGGTCTCACTCGTGACTGCGAGAGACCGATATTCTGCATTTGGATTCAACGCCGGAACAATATTTCTGGCAAATAATCTTGTTTTATTGATCCGATCACCGCCGATGATGGGCCTCACATCGCCGCTTCTGCGAGTCACTTCGCATCCTCGCGCCATCGCCGTACGCAGCCGGCCTCGATCTCGAACAGGTCGAGGACGCGGCCCACCGTGTGATCGACCATCACTGCGAGGTTCTCCGGCCGCGCGTAGAAGGCGGGAACAGGGGGCGCGATGATCGCGCCCATCTCGGAGAGCGCCGTCATCGTACGGAGGTGCCCGGTATGGAGCGGCGTCTCGCGCACCATCAGGACAAGGCGCCGGCGCTCCTTGAGCACCACGTCGGCGGCCCGCGTCAGCAGGCCGGTGGTGGTGCCCGCGGCGATCTCCGACATGCTGCGCACCGAGCAAGGCGCCACGATCATACCGCGCGTGCGGAACGAGCCTGAGGAGATCGCCGCGCCGATGTCGGACTGCGCGTAGGTCTTCGCCGCGAGAGCGCGCACGTCGGCGACCTTCAGGTCGGTCTCGTGGGCGAGGGTCACCTCGGCCGAGCGCGACATCACGAGATGGGCCGGGATGTCGAGGTCGCGCAGTATCTCGAGCAGGCGGATGCCGTAGATCGCGCCCGAAGCGCCGGAGATGCCGACGACGAGGGGCAGGTTGAGGCTCACGCGTCAAAGCCTTCGATGAGCCCCGGCGCCTGGTAGACGTGCTTCAGCTCGGTGAAGTCCATGAAGGCTTCGTAGCCGTGCAGGCGTCCGAGGCCGCTCTGACGGTAGCCGCCGGTCTCGGCCTCCGCGAAAAGCTTGTTGTGGTCGTTGATCCAGACCGTGCCGTTGCGTAACGCCCGGGCCATCCGCAGCGCCCGCGCTCCGTCCCGCGTCCAGACGCTCGCTGAGAGCCCGAATACGGTGTCGTTCGCCTTCTCGACCGCCTCGGCCTCGCTCTCGAAGCCTTCGAGGACGAGGAAGGGGCCGAAGATCTCGTCCTGCACGAAGTCAGCGCGCGGATCGCCGTGCTCCACGAGGGATGGCGTCAGGAATGCGCCGGGCCCGTCGGGAATCGTCGGCCTCAACAGGACAGCGTCGGCACCGGCGCAGGCCGCTTCGACGCGGGCCGCGACAGCGTCGCGCGTCGCGCGGTCGATGAGCGGGCCGACCTGTGTCGCCGGGTCGAGACCGGGTCCGACCCGCAACTCCGAGAGGGCCGCCGTCAGAGCCTCGCGCATCTCGGGTAACCGGGATCGGTGCACGAGGACGCGCCGCGCAGCCGTGCATTGCTGGCCCGAGATGATGGTCGCCGCCTCGGCCAGCTTGACCGCCACGGTGCCGATCTCGGCATCCGGGAAGACGAGGCAGGCGGACTTGCCTCCGAGTTCGAGCGAGAGCTTCTTCATACTGTCGGCCGCGGCCCGCATGATCGCCTTGCCGGTGGCGGTCGAGCCGGTGAAGCTGAGGACGTCGACGTCGTGCGAGACCGAGAGGTGCTCGGCCCCGGCGTGGCCGATTTCAACGATGACGTTGACCACGCCCGCGGGCAGTCCCGGTGCGGCGAGCAGCGGGGCCATCAGGGCGGCGTTGAACACGGCGGTCTGCGCAGCCGGCTTGACGATCGCGGTGCAGCCCGCGGCCAGTGCCGGCGCGAGAGAGCGCACCAGCAACACGGCCGGTGCGTTCCAGGGCACGATGATGCCGGTGACGCCCGCGGGCTCGCGCAGCATGGTTGAGAGCACGCCCGGCTCCGGCTCCAGGACGTGGCCAGGGATGTGGCGGGCAAGGCCCGCGTAGTAAAGCACCTCCGAGATCGCCCCCGCGATCTCGCCGCGCGACTGAGCGATTGCCTTGCCGTTGTCGCGAGTGAGGAGTTCGGCGAGGCGCTCCCGATCCGCTTCTAGCGCTGCGGCCCAGAGGAGCAGTACCTGCTGCCTGAGTCGTGGGGTGGAGGCCCAGATGCCGCAGTCGAAGGCCCGGCGCGCCGCCGCGACCGCCGCCTTCGCCTCGGCCAGGCCGCCCTCGGCGATCCTGCCGACGCGGCTGCCGTCCGCTGGGTCGAGGCTGTCCGCCCGCGGCGTGCCGCAAACCTCGCCATCGATCCAGTGATGCGCGCTGCCGTCCATGGTCGTTTCCTCGCCCTCGATCGTGGTTCCCCCTCACCCCGGCGCTGGGCGGGCGGCTTCCGGCGATCGTAGGGACGTCCGGACGGCGCTGTCGAATAAGGATGGTTGATAGTCGCGATCACCGGGACTGCATGCGCGATCGTTGCACGGGCGCGATCGGGCAGGCCGAATCAGGACCCAGTCACGATATGCGCCTGCAGGGCGTCCGCCGCCGCCGAGAGTTCCTCGGACAGCATTTCGATGAAGCGAAGGGCTGCCGTGGTCAGCGGATGCTTCGGGTGGTGGATGATGACGAGCTGGCGCGTGATGCGTGGCGCGACGATGCGGTAGGCCTTAAGGGACCCCTCGGCGAGCTGCCGGCTCACGGCGACGCTGGGCAGGACTGTGAAGCGGTCCGAGCGCGCCACGAAGTCGGCGATGGCCGGCGGAAGGTCGAGCTCGAGCTTCGGGCTCAGCGCGATGTCCTCTGAGCCAACCCGCCGGTCGAGCTCGAGCCTCAGGCCGTGCCGCTGCGAGGGCAGGATCAGGTCGAGTTGCGTCAGGTCGCGCATGCGGACCGGGACCGGGATCGGCAGCGGCGTGTCGCGCCCGCCGACCACCACCATCTCCTCGTCGAGCAGGGGATCGACGAGGAGGCCGAGGCGTCGCGGCGGCTTGTTGATTACCGCGAGATCGAGGCCGCCGGTGCCGACGCTGTCGATGAAGGTGCTGCTGTAACCGTCCGCCAGCGACAGCTCGACCTGCGGATAGGCGACCGAGAAGCGGGCGAGCACATTCGGAACGACGCTCATCGCGAGCGAGGACAGGATTCCGACGGTCAAGCGGCCGGACACGCTCTCGGACAGCCGCGCCATCGTTGCCCGCGCCTCGGCGACGTCGCGCAGTATCGGCGCTACGAGCTGGTGCAGCGTCCGGCCGGCGGCGGTCGGCACCATCGCCTTGGGCTGCCGGTCGAACAGGCGTTGGTCCAGTTCTCGCTCCAGCTTGGCGATCTGCATGCTGAGCGCCGGCTGCACCACATTCATGCGTTGTGCCGCGCGGGTTACGCTGCCCTCCTCGAACAACGCGACGAAGTAGGAGATCTGGCGTAGGTCCACCGCTTGCGCCTCCCAGGTCCGGCTCTGCGGCCACACCCTCTTAAACTGGACCACGCCGATGCCAACGGGGCAATTCAGACTGTCTGATCGCGGGTATCAGCAATCTTTATTTTGGCGCGCCCCGTGGACACCCTAACCAGGGAGGAACGACGCCGACGACCCGCGGCGAACGGGAGGACATCATGAGCGACCCGGTTCCCGTGCGCTCCCTGCGCGCCTGGCTCGACCGTCTCGACGGAAGCGGGCGCCTCAGCGTCGCGCGGCCCGGCATCTGTCTGCGCCACGAGGCGGCTGCAGTCGCCAACCGGCTGGACGGGCGCAGTGCCACCCTGTTCCCGCGGCCAGGCGGCCAGCGCGGCACCATCGTCTCCGGCCTCGTCTCCAGCCGGGCCTGGATGGCCGAGGCGCTCGGTACCCGCGAGGACCGCCTGATCGCGCATTTCCAGCAGGCCTGCGCCGAGCCACTGCCCTGGTGCGAGCGCGAGACCGGCCCGGCCCAGGAGGTGGTGCACCGCGGCGCCATCGACATCCTGCGTCTGCTGCCCGTGCCCACGCTGAACGAGCACGACAGCGGCCCCTACATCTCGGCCGGGTTGATGATCTCTCGCGATCCCGAGACGGGCGCGCAGAACGTCGCCATCCTGCGCTGCCAGATCAGCGGGCCGGATCGGATCGGCGTCCTCGTCCTGCCGCGCCACACCGACAACTTCTACCGGAAGGCCGAGGCCACAGGCCGTGGCCTTGAGGTCGCCCTGGTTGTCGGGGTTGATCCGGCCTGCCTGCTGGCCTCGCAGGCGATCGTGCCGCTCGGCCACGACGAGCTGGAGATCGCAGGCGCGCTCTCCGGCGCACCCCTCGACGTGGTAAAGTGCCTGACGAACAACGTGCGCGTGCCCGCGGAGGCGGAGATCGTAATTGAGGGCCGGATCCTGCCGGAGGTGCGCGAGTTGGAGGGGCCTTTCGGCGAGTTCCCGCAATATTACGGCGAGCGCGCCAAACGCCATGTCATGACCGTCGACGCGGTCTCCCATCGCGAAAACCCGATCTTCCACATGATCGTCGGCGGCGGCTTGGAGCACCTCCTCCTCGGCGCGATCCCGCGCGAGGCCACGATCCTCGCCTCGCTCCAGCGCAACTTCCCCAGCGTCGAGGACGTCCACCTGTCGCTGGGTGGCGTCGGACGTTACCACCTCTACATCAAGTTGCGTAAGTCGCAGGAGGGCGAGGCCAAGAACGTGCTGCTCGGGGCCTTCGCCGCACATTACGACATCAAGCACGCGGTCGTGGTCGATACGGACGTGGACATCCACGATCCCCGGGAGGTCGAGTGGGCGGTGTCGACTCGCTTCCAGGCCGATCGCGACCTAGTAGTGATCGCCGGCAGCCAGGGCTCGAAGCTCGACCCTTCCACACGGGAGGGGTTCGGCGCCAAGATGGGCCTCGACGCCACGGCGCCGCTCGACGCACCGCCAATGAAGTTCACGCGCATCCGCGTGCCGGGCGAGGCCGAGGTGGACCTCGCGGCTGTGATCGTACCCGAGGCCGACTGGCGCGCGGAAGTAGGCGGCTGACGGGCAAGGGGGAAGGGGGGCCTGCCAGACTCGGTCGACGGCTGATCGCCGGTGGCGGGTCCGCGGGCTGCGTCTTAGCCAACCGTGTGTCCACGTATCCCGGGCGCCGCGTCTTTCTCGTGGGGGCCGGGATCGATACCCTGCCCAGCGCCGTGCCGGGTCGGCCGTCGCTGCCGCCATGTCACGGCGGAGCTCGCACGCCTACTCGACGGGCCGCGCCCCTTACGCTGGCTAATGTTGCGCAGCCTCACCGGCGGGCGCGATCTCGCCCGAATCGGTGCCGACGAGACGGCCCTCGCGGACGACGTGTGCGACGGCGTCTTCTGGGCTTGGCACGCGAGAGTGACCTGCAGGATGGGCGATCCGGCGGATCCCGGGGCCGTTGTCGATCCGACAGGAAGCACAATCAAGACCGACGGATTGACGGTCGCAGACGCCTCCGTCATGCCGCGTCTGCCGAGCGCCAACACCAACGTTCCAACCCTTATGATCGCCAAGAAGATCGCCGATGACATCCGAGCCGGGTGAAGCCCCCGATCCGCCGGAAGCGGGCTTCCTCGATCTCGGTTCGCAGCGCCTCGAATATCGCCGCACCATACCACGACGGGCCGGCGCCACCACGATCGTGCTTCTTCACGAGGGCCTCGGCTCGGCCGATGGCTGGTGGCCGTTTGCGGACGGGCTGGCAAAGGCATCCGGATGCCCGGTCTTCGCCTATTCCCGCGCGGGCTACGGGCGTTCGAGCCGGATCACGCGGCCACGCCCGCTCGACTATCTCGAGCGCGAGGCGGCGGAGGTTCTGCCGCACGTGCTCGAGGTGGTCGGCATCAGCGACTGCATCCTCATCGGCCATTCGGACGGTGCGACCATCGCAGCCCTCGCGGCCGCTTCCGGTGACCCGCGCATCCGCGGAGCGGCCTTGATCGCGCCGCACGTCGTGGCTGAGGCCGCGACGATCGAGGGTGTCGCGCGTGCCACGCAGGCCTTTGAGGAGGGCGACCTGAGGCGGAGGTTAGCAACACGACACATGGACGTTGACGGCGCATTCAGAGGCTGGAGCGACGCGTGGCTCGATCCCCAGCGCAGCGGATGGGACGTCCGGACGACTTTGGAGACCGTGATCGTGCCACTCCTCCTCGTTCAGGGCGAGAGTGACCGCTACGGCACCGTATTGCAGATCGACGGCGTGCGCCAATCCTGTCCGCAGGTAGAGGTTCATCATCTACCGGAAAGAGGTCACTCTCCCCAAGATGAAGACCCCTCAGGCATAATGTGTATGATTATAGAATATTTTACAAAAACTGAAGTTCTTAGATAATATCTATTACAATGACGCGATGTATTTATTAGCTGCTACTGTTTCCGGATTCGTCCACAGGTCCGAGGATCAGCGTGCATCCGATCAGACCCGCCTCGACCGAACACGGCAACCAATGGAACATCGACGTCGTCGATCTCTCCTCCCGTGTTCGTGCGCGGGGGCAGACGTCCAGTTCTCGGTCCCTTGGCACTTGATGATGAAGCGGTACAACGGCGATGAAGAGCGTGGGACAAAACTGGGCCGAGCGGGTTGGGAGGGCATGGACACCCTCGCACCTGACGACCTCTGAGCGGTGGTCGAGCCACTTCTGCTGGAGCTGGCAGACACGCGGCGCTAGGAAGGGCTCTCGCTCCTCGTTTGCGTGTCCTTGCGATCCTGGTCCCGCACCAGCCAGTGGACGGCGCCAAGCGCCAGGACGGCGGCTGCCAGCCCAATGATGGTCAGCGGCTCGGTCTTGCTGGCATCCAGGATGATGAACTTGCGGGCGAGCGCCAGCAGCGCGATCAGGATGACCGTGCGCAACTGGATGATGCTTTCTTGGCGGTGGAGCACGCTCAGGATCGAATGGTTGAACTCCAGCGCGATCAGCACGGTGAAGATCATGCCGAACACGGCCTGGAACACGCTGTGCTCGGCCGGGTCGAGCAAGCCGTAGACCACGAGTAAGACCACCCGGAAACAGAGGTTGATCACCGCCGCGACGATGACGAGGCCGATGAGGCCGGTCAGAACCACAACGATCCCCTCTTCGAAACGCTCGTAGAGGCTCAGGCCCGGCCACGCCTTGCGCGTGTCCCGCAGCGTGTCCGCCGCCGCCGAGACGTGTCGCGAGAAGGGAAAACGCCTTTGGCCCTGGTTCGGATCGATTGGATCCTGGGTTGTACGTTGATCCACCCTGCGAACTCCTTCGTACCTTCCATGCCCAGAACGCGATCTTCCGTTCCTGTTAACGAACTTCGGGCGGAGCATGCCGGCTCAATGCGGCCACACTGACCCCCCGCCTCGGAGAGCGGCAACCACGACTGGCTGCCATAGGCCAGTCGGGCCCGAAGCGAGCTGATCGCTTTCTCTCCGCCCTGTTGGAAGGCAGTGGCTACGACACGCTGGCCTGATTTCCCGAGACAGCGATCCATCAATACTGCAGCATATTCATAGAGCCGGCGCTTCCAGGCGGATCGGGTTCGGATCGGCCGGGCGGGGGGATCTTCCATTCCACGGGCGTCACTTGTGTGCCTGGACTGATCTTCTGGACACCCTCAACGACGACGCGGTCGCCTGACTTGAGACCCTCGCGAACGATCCACCCCTCATCGATAACCGGCCCAACCTCCACCGGTTGGAGCATGACCTTATCACCGTCGCCGACGACCCAAACCTCAGGCTTACCGTCGCTAGTGCGGTGGACCGCCTGCTGAGGCACGACGATGGCGTCCGCGTCGATACCCTGCGGAAGGCGCGCCCGCACGTACATGCCAGGGAACAGCTCGTCCCGGGGATTGGGGAACAGCACGCGCATGGTGACCTGACCGGTGCTCGGGTCGGTTGTCACATCGGAGAACAGGAGCTTGCCGGTTTGGCCATAGGCCGTTCCATCGTCGAGGAGGAGCTCGACATTGGCGACATCGTTCGCAAGGCTCAGTAGCTCGCCTCTCGCAAGGTCGCGCCGGATCTTGTTCAGCTCACCGACCGACTGAGTGATGTCGACGTAGATCGGATCGAGCTGCTGGATGGTCGCGAACACCTGCCCGCTGCCTTGCTCGATGAGGTTGCCCTCCGTGAGCAGCGCTCGCCCGATACGACCCGAGATGGGAGCGCGGACGTCGGTGTAGCCGAGGTTCAACTTGGCCCTATCGCGCATGGCTTTCGCCGCTGCGACTTCCGCCTGAGCCTGCTTCTGTGCCGCGGAGGCACCATCATACTGCGCCTGGCTCGCGGTACCTCGCGCGAGAAGAAGCCCAAGGCGCTCCGCCTGCTGCGTTGTGAGCGTGAGGGCTGCCTCGGCCTTGGCCAACTCCGCCTCGCTTCGCGCGAGTTCAACCTCGTAGGGAGCCGGATCGATCTTGTAGAGAATGTCGCCTTCCTTGACGTGGCTGCCTTGCTCGAACAGACGCTTGGTCACGAGTCCGGAAACTCGGGAACGCACCTCCGCGACCCGCAGCGGAGCGACCCGACCGGGAAGGCTTCTCACGTATGGGAGCGGCTGCGCCTGGACCGTGACGATGCTCACCTCCGGCAAGCCGGCCGGCATCGGGGCCACAGCCTGCTTCTGATTGCAGGCCGAGAGCGCGATCATGAGCACGCTTGCAATGAATCGCCGCGGCTTGATCATGGTAGCACTGTATGTCCCGTGGCCTCTCTAGTCGTCACCGGCGCCTGAAGACCCCGCTCGCACTTGGCTCCTGACACTGCGGGCTCGGAACAGCATCGATCCCATCTCTATGAGCGATATGAGCCGCTCAAATCACAAGGGTGACGCGGCTGAATTGCCGTCGGGCCGGCGCGGTGCAGGAGCCATGCTTCCGCTGCTGCAAACGCCATGACACCAGCACCCACGCAGACATGTGTCCAGAATGCGCTGGAGCTTTCGGTGAAGTGCAGAGCCCAAGGGGCGAGGATCAACCAGAGACCGCCGAAGAGGTTGGCACGCTCCGCACGTAGCGGCGGCCAAGCCCAGGCGACGACGGCCAAGCCTGCCACGACCATGGCGCTGATCCAGGCGCTCCATGACGCTCTTGGCACGTCCGAGTAGCCCCAGACCCAGGGCGCTGCGAACAGGAACACGGCAAGTGCAATGATGCACGACGTGTAGGATTCGATGTATTCTCTCCAGTTCGTGACCATGATCCGCCTCATGCTTGCAGATCGCTGATGTTGTCCGCTCAGGAGCGGCAGTTCGGATGGTTCAGTGAACAACCGGCCATGATTTTCTCTGTCGCTCCTGATGGCTCCGGCAACCGAGATGGCCGTCCATGACCAAGCATGCTCAAGCAGCGATGGCGGCGAGCTCACCAAGTGTGCTCGACACGGCCGCCGCTGGCGCGCTCGGCCTCGGTCGCCAAACCTCACTCAGGGTCAGAAGGGCCCTCTTGACCTCTTCGAGCCGGGAGGGCTCGCCTCCCGCCATCCCTTCCGAGGCAGAAACCTCTTTCAGGTACTCGTCCCAGGCCCAACGCCGGAGGATCTCCCGCTTGTACTCCTTCGTCAGCTGGGGCTGGTTCAGAACAACCTCAGGAGCCGAAAAGATTGCGGCAGGGGCCAAGAGGGCATGCTCCAGGTCTGGGCTGCTCGTCCCAGGTGCCGTGTGGTCCTCGGGGTTCTGGCCCACCGGAGATCGAGTGCGGGTAACCAGCGGCCTGCCGAAGGCATGCCTGCCGTACCGGGCCCAAAATCGCGGCGTCACGAAGCTGGCCTGCGGGACGCCTTCAGGCTCGGCCTCGACGTCGTAGTCCAGCCCCTGGCGCTCGGCATAAGCGATGGCCTCGGCTCGCGAGGCGAAGGTCAGACGAACCTCATTCGCCAGGGTGTCGTCGCCCCCGGTCCAGCCCATGAGCTCGTCAATCTCCGGGGGTTTGCGCCGCTCGAAGCTGAGGATCCAGTCGTTCTCGCGGGCTCGACCTGCGGTTCCGACCGGACGCTTGCGGCGCCGTATGATCGCGTGTGCGCCGGCAAGCCAGGGTGCCGGGTTGCACGCGACCGGCGGATTGTTGTGTCCAATCCCGGCTGCGGTTTCCTGCATGGCTGCGTCTCCATGTCTTGATCCGATCAGGGGCTGAACGCTCCGAGATACGCTGCTGTCTGCACACCGAAGCTGGCGGCAAACGACAGCAGGGCGGCATCCCAGGCGGTGAGGTGCGGGCTTGCGGCAGGCGGACCGGCTTGCGTGATGGCAAGGGCGAGCCAGACGTAGCCTGCCACGGAGGACAGGGACGCTAGCGCCCAGACTGCGGCCGATGCCGGCAGGATTGACGCGAGGCCGACGCAAAGGCTCATGGTGAGCAGCCAATCCGTCAGCAGCGCAGCGTTCGTACCTCGCGCCGGAACCATGAACCACCGGCGTTGCACCCAGGACCACCGGTGGCGCCAATCCTTCAGGTGTAAGGTCGTCATGTGATCGCTCCCCCTCTTAGTGGAAGCCGTTCCGCCAGGACGCTGCTTCGCGATTGCCGCGGCTTCCGACCGTGAATGGCAAGCGTGGCTTTCCCCTCGCTTCCGGCCGGTCGATAGGCCCTTCATCCAGCGCCTGCAGCGCGGCAAGGACGGCATCGAATGGGACGGGCTCGGCCCGACACCCTGGCAGGCAGCGCATGGTCGGGCAGGATTCGACCGCGCGGGCATCGGACGCCCAGGACGCAAGGACGACGCGCTTCTCGGCCGTGGTCAGGCCGGGATAGGTCAGCACCTCGCGGGGATGCCTGAAGACGTCACCCGGTGCCACGAAGGCCTCGAACGCGTCCTCGGCCGATGGCCGGAGCGTCACCGAGGCCAGCGGGCCGAGCCGTTCGACGGGTGTCTCAATCTGCTGCATGGGACCCTCCTCAATCGAGCAAAGGTTCAGCAGCCGACGTGACCCGCTGGTCCACGCCGGCCACCGTTTCAGCGTTCAGTCGTTGGCTCTCTCCGAACCGGTAGAGTGCGCGTCAGTGCGCCGTCGTCTGCGGCGTGCCGCCGTTGATCGCGATGCGCCGTCCGCGCTCCGGTGCCTTGGCCGAGCGGGGCAGCGTCACACTGAGCACGCCGTTCTTGAACGAGGCTTCGGCCTTGTCCTCTTCGACGGCGAAGGGGAGGGCGAGGCTGCGTTCGAAGCGGCCGTAGGAGCGCTCTGTGTAGCCGCGCTCCTTGTCCGTCTTCTCCGCTCGCTTCTCGCCCCGGAGCGTCAGGACGCCATCATCAATCGTGAGCTCGACATCCTTCTCGTCAAGGCCTGGCAGTTCGGCCGAGACGCGTAGGCCCTGCTCGGTCTCGACCACTTCGACGCTCGGCCAGCCGAGGCCGCGCATAGCCGGCGTGAGGGCTCCGGCGCCAAGGCCGCTGAACACGTCATCGAACAGACGGTTCATTTCGCGGTGGAGCATCAGGAACGGGCTCGCGGACTCATCCCGCATCCGGCTCGGCACGGGCGCGCTCGTGCTGCGACCCCAAGGGATCAGATCTCTCACACTCATAGCTTCTGTCTCCATCAGCATGGTTGGGGGCATGTGACCTTCAGCGCGGGCACAGGACCCGCGCGGGATCCGTGTTGCTCCTAGTCCTGATCAGGCAGCTTTGACGCGGTCCTCGACCTGTGCGGGCGCGTTGTCCTGCCCGAGGGCGGCCTGTGTCCCGTCGATGGCAATGCGGTGGGGCTTGAGCGCCTCCGGCACCTCGCGTTTGAGATCCACGGTGAGCAGTCCGTTCTCCAGGGCGGCGCCCGTGACCCTCACGTGCTCGGCCAGATTAAAGGTCTGGCGGAACGTGCGGGCGGCGATGCCGCGATGCAGGTAGTGGCGCTCGCTCTCCTGGCTCTTCTTCTGGCCGGAGACGACGAGGGCGGTGGCGTGCTGAGTGAGTTCAATCTCGTCCGACGTGAAGCCGGCCACCGCCATGGTGATGCGGTACTCGTCCTCAGCCACTTTCTCGATGTTGTAGGGCGGCCAAGCGGCTGTCGCTTCGGCCCTTTCGGCTTGGCTCAGCAGATCGAGCAGCCTGTCGAAGCCAACGGACGAACGGAACAGGGGCGCAACGTCGTATGTCCTCATAACCACATCCTCCAATGAGCAACGTGACTACAAGGGACGCCGGACACCGGGTGTCCGGCGCCCATGGTGCGAGCCCATTCAGGGCCTCGCACGCGCGTAACGCAGCGAGCGCAAGCCAGTTCCGAGGCGCGCCGAAAATTTCATTCCGGCGTTCGGAAGCTGTTGGCCGGTGCCACGGGACTTGCGGGCCACCCGACGTCGCCCTGAGCTGTTCACCGCTACGCGGTGTCCTCACAGCTTGGATCGGGTTGCGACGACATGCTCCGATTAGGGGACGTGGGCGCACGAGATCAGATAACTGGTTACCCAGCTTCTCGTGTGCGCTGGCTGCCGCCGTCACGGCAAAAGCGATTTAGAGCCGTGCCCGAGCGGGTTGGGACGGCTGGAGAGTCGGGACGTTGAGGAGTGAAGGAGGATGCCGATGCCTTCACCCTTGTCTGTCGATCTACGCGAGCGTGTCGTGTCGGCGGTAGCCGCGGGCGCGTCCTGTCATCAAGCCGCAGCCCGGTTCGGGGTCAGCGTGTCCAGCGCCAGCCGCTGGTCGGATCGGTTTCGCCAGGAGGGACAGCTCGCGCCCAAGCCGTCGGGTGGCGATCACGCCTCGCACCGGATCGAGGCGCAGGCCGACCTGATCCTGACGACCTACGAGGCGCGGCCGGCGATCTTTCTGCGCGAACTGCGTGACGCTTTGGCCGAACGAGCGTTGGTCGATGGACTTCGTCTCCGACGCGCTGTTCGACGGCCGCCGGCTGCGAGCCCTAACGATCGTCGACGCCTTCACGCGCGAGGCTCTGGCGATCGAGGTCGACCAAGGCATCAAAGGCGAGCAGGTCGTGGCTGCCGTCGCCCGCTTGGCACTGCTGCGCGGAGCGCCGCGCGCGATCCAGGTCGATAACGGGCCTGAGTTCGTCTCGAAAGCGCTCACCGCTGGGCCTACGAGAACGGCGTCACGCTGGACTTCTCGCGGCCTGGCAAACCGACCGACAACGCGTTGGTCGAGTCGTTCAACGGCCGCCTGCGCGACGAGTGACTAAACGCGAACTGGTTCTTGTCCTTGGCCGACGCGAGGAGCAAGATCGAGACGTGGCGGCGGCAGTACAACGAGAGCCGTCCTCACACAGCTCTGGGGTGGCTGACGCCCCAGGACTTCGCCTTGGCGGCGGCTCGACAAGTCGCCGAATAAGACCCGGAGGCTCACCTTTAGGTGTTTGATCCCGCGATGTGGTCGTAGATGTGACCACCATGCAGCGAGGGATGGTTTCGTCCGGTTCCAAAACGTTCAGCCTGCGAACGACAGCTTAGCGTCCGTTGTCCGCATTCAACGGGGAAGCGGATATCCCTTTCGAGAGGCGCCAACGCTCGGTGTCGTGATAGGCGGCCCAAAGATTGCGGTAGAGGGCGCAGCGCACCTGCAGCTCCGCCGGCGGGCCGCTGTCGACGACGCGGCCCGCTTCCATCACCACGATATGGTCGGCCTGGGCCACGGTCTGAAGCCGATGGGCGACCATGACCACGGTCCGGCCGCGGAAGAGCGTCCGCAGGCCCTCGCCGACGCCGTGCTCGCTCTCCGCGTCGAGGGCGGAGGTCACCTCGTCGAGGAGCACGATCTCCGCATCCTTCAGCATGGCGCGGGCGATGGCGACCCGCTGGCGCTCGCCGCCCGACAGGTCGCGCCCCCCCTCGCCGATCCGGGTCCCGTCTTTTTCGGGAAGGTGCGCGACGAAACCGGCGCAGCAGGCGCTCTCGGCCGCCGCCCGACACTCAGCCTCGGTAGCCTCGGGCTTGGCAATGCGCAGGTTGCCCGCGAGCGTGTCAGCGAACAGAAACACGTCCTGCGGCACCACGCCGAGCCGAGCGAGATGCCGGTCGAGGGGGACCGCACGGATGTCCTGGCCGCCGATGGTGATGCAGCCCGCTTCCACGTCGAAGGAGCGGGCCAACAGCGACAACAGAGTCGATTTGCCGGCGCCGCTCGGGCCGATCACCGCCGTGACGTGACCATGGGGAAGGACGAGGTCGAACTCGTCGAGGACGGGCCGACCGGGGGCGTAGCCGAATCGGACCCCCTCGAAACGGATCTCGCCCGTGCGCGGTGTCTCGGCGCCCTCGGTGAGCGGCGGCTGTGCCAGAATTGCGGCGGCGCGGACATGGGCATCGCCGACGAGGCGCAGCATGAACCCCTCACCGACGGAGGCTTCGAGGGGAGGGAGCAGGAGTAGCACCAGAACAAGGGCGACGGCCAAGCCCGGTGCCCCGATCGCGCCGAGCGCGAACAGGGTCACCGCGACCCCCACCAGGGCGAGCAGCGCCAGATCGAGCAGAATGCGGGTGGCGCTGACCAGTGGCGCGACCGTGCCGATCGTTGCGCGATAGAAGGCGTGCAGCGCCTCAACTTGGCGGCGATATGCCCCCTGCCGCGCACCGACCTGCCCTAGCGATCGCAGCACCGGCAGGCCTGTGAGGTACTCGACCATGCGCTCGGCGCTCTCCGCGACGAGGCTGGCTTGGTCGCGCGCAAGCCGCGCGAAGGCGCGGTCCAGTCGGTGGTAGGCGAGGGCGGCGGCGCCTGCGAGAACGGCGACGATGGCGAGAAAGGCGAGATGGACGCTCGCGAGCACCAGGATCAGGACCAGGACGAGTGCCGCGTGGCCGATCTGGCGGCCGAGACCGTAGCCCGCCTCCTCCTCGATCCAGCGGAAGCGGTGGGTCACGAGATCGGACAGGCTCGCCGCGCCGATCCGGGACAGGGCACCGAGGCCGAGGCGACGCAGATGCGCGAACAATGCGAGCCGCAGCTCGGCGACCGCGCCGTAGCCGGCCTCGAAGCCGCGGGCGAAACCGACCGGCATCACGGCGAGGCGAGCGAGGAAGGCACCGACCACGATCGCGGCGGCAATCCAGGCTTTTCCGCTGGTCCAGGTGTCGGCGGCGAGCTGACCGATCACCCAGGCCGCCGTCAGGAGCGGCAGGGCGGCGAGCCCCGCATCCGCCGCCAGCAGAGCGAGCCCGACGCGGTAACGGCGGCGCAGCCGGGGCTCGATCCGGCCGGTCAGGTCGCGCCACCAGGGCACGGCCCGGGCCTCCTTTCCCGCCCCGCTCTCTCTCGAAGCGGTGTCCGCTTCGGACAGCACCCTAGGCACGGGCGGCATAGGCGCTCTCCTCCTGAGCGGAGCTCCCGCTCGGCGTGCCGGGGTTCTGCAGCGCCCAATAGCGGGCATAGCGGCCGCCCTTCGCCAGCAAGGCCCCATGATCGCCGCTCTCGACGATCCGGCCCTCGTCGAGCACGACGATCCGGTCGGCATCGACGATCGAGGCGAGGCGGTGGGCGATCACGAGCACCGTCCGGCCGCGGGCCAGGGCACCCAGCGCGCGCTGGATCTCGCGCTCGTTGATCGGATCGGCCGAAGCCGTCGCCTCGTCGAGGACGAGGATCGGCGCGTCGTGCAGGAGCGCGCGGGCGACGCAGAGGCGCTGGCGCTCGCCGCCGGAGAGGGTGGCGCCGCCGTGGTCGAGCGGGGCGTCGATGCCGCCCGGCAGGCCGGCGACGAAGGTCTCGGCGCGGGCCAGTGCCAGTGCCTCCGACAGAGCCGCCGGGCCGGCCTCCGGTGCGGCGAGGCGCAGGTTCTCGGCCACCGTGCCGGTGAACAGCCAGGGATGCTGCGGCACGGTGCCGACCAGGGAATAGAGCGTCTCCGGTGTCATGGCGCGCAGATCGACCCCGCCGATGGTGATCCGGCCCGCCTGCGGGTCGTGGAAGCGCATCAGCAGGTTGGCCAGCGTCGTCTTGCCGGCCCCGCTCGCGCCGACGAGGGCCGTGACCGTGCCGGGCTCCAGCACGAGGTCGATCCCGTCCAGCACCGTTCGCTCACCGCGGCGGAAGCCGACTCCTTCGAAGCGCACGGTCCGGTCCGCCGGACGGGCGGGGGCGTCGGCTCGGGGCAGCGGCGGTTCGGCGAGTAGGGCATCGATCCGGCTCAGCACCTCGCCCTGCTGCGCGAAGCGGAAGGCGAAATTCGGCAGGCGGGTGATCAGACCGCCGAGGCTCGGAACGAAGACCAGGAAGATCACGAGATGCGAAACGGGCAAGTCCCCCCGCGCCGTGAGCCACAAGCTCAGCGGGAGCACGAGCAGCAGCCCGGAACCGACGCAGACCTGAAGCACCGCGCTTGCCAGCAGGACCCGGCGGACCCAGTCGCCGATCACGGCGAGGTAGCGTTCGCTGACGGCACGGAAGCGGAGGAGCGAGCGGCCTTCTCCGTCGAACAGGCGCAGGGTGGGGAGGCCGGCCGCGTACTCGGCCGCGCGCGCTGCCAGCT
>NZ_JACHWM010000012.1 GCF_014191355.1 Methylobacterium sp. R2-1 | reverse complement strand
CCCCCGCAACCAACATCACACGCAACCAACATCCCCCATCGTCCCGACCCGGCCCAAGCCCGCAGACCCCGACAGGTCCGCGGGCTTCATGCCGTTCCACGCCGATCACACCACGACGGACCGGCAGGCCCCACCCGCCACGCACCCCGGCGACCCGAAAGGGGAGGGGGCTCCCGGCCAAACCGCACTTCGCTCAGGCTTCAGAGGAGATGCCTGCACGAGGCCATGCCCTCGCATGCCTTTCCTGAAGCGAGGATCGGATCTGCGCTCACGAGCCGGAGAAGGAAGAAGGAGCTGCCAAAGTCAGGAGCGATGACTCTTGCCGCCCGCCATACGAACGACCCTGGGTCACAGACCGAAGGGGGGCGTTGGGCGCCAGGAAAAAGCCGTCGAACGCCCAGCAGAAGCCCGAACTCACAGGCACCCACAAAGCACAAGCAATCAGATTTTGGGGAACTTGGCCGGTGGCGCTCCCAAGGGGAATCGAACCCCTGTTTTCGCCGTGAGAGGGCGACGTCCTAGACCGCTAGACGATGGGAGCTTCCGGGCCGACGGGGGTTCGTATAGCGAGGCATCTCCGACCCCGCAAGCGCTTTCCGGGGCGAAACGACGAGAATCCTTACGGTGTCCTCCACGGTGCTTTCCACGATTCCCGGCGGTGGCGAGGCACGCAGCCTCCTCCTCGAAGAAGGAGCTGTTCCCGAGCGGCTCGACCGCGTCCTCGCCCGGACCTTCAACGATTTGTCCCGCGCCCGGCTCCAGGCTCTAGTGCGCAACGGCCTCGTGCGCTGCGACGGGGCGGTGGTGTGTGATCCCTCGCGTAAGGTCGCGGCCGGCTGCCGGATCGATCTCAGCGTTCCGGCGCCGCTCGCCGCCGAGCCGTTGGGCGAGGCGCTGCCGCTCGCAGTCGTCCACGAGGATGAGGATCTCATCGTCGTCGACAAGCCGGCGGGCCTCGTCGTGCATCCGGCGGCGGGGCACGAGGACGGTACCCTCGTGAACAGGCTGATCGCCCATTGCGGCGCGAGCCTGTCCGGCATCGGCGGCGTGCGCCGGCCGGGCATCGTGCACCGTCTCGACAAGGACACGAGCGGCCTGCTCGTCGTCGCCAAGAACGACCTCGCCCACCAGGGTCTCTCGGCGCAATTTGCCGATCACGGCCGTAGCGGAGCCCTGGAGCGGGCCTATCTCGCTCTGGTCTGGGGCGTGCCCGAGCCGAGGGCGGGGACGATCCGCGCGAACCTCGCCCGCTCGCGCCACAACCGCGAAAAGATCGCCGTGGTCCGCGAGGGCGAGGGACGGGAGGCGATCACCCATTACCAGCTTGAATCCCTGCCCGGTGCCGATGGCGTCACCGCGCTGCTGCGCTGCCGCCTGGAGACCGGCCGCACCCATCAGATCCGAGTGCATCTGAGCCATCGCGGTCACCCGCTCCTGGGTGATCCCGTCTATGGCGGCGCCTTCAAGACTAAATCGGCCCGGCTCACCGAACCTGCCCGCGCCGCCCTGCAGCATCTTGGGCGGCAGGCTCTGCACGCGACCGAGCTGGGCTTTCTTCACCCTCGCTCCGGCGCGCGCCTCCGTTTCGAGAGCCCGTTGCCGGAGGATTTTTCAAGGCTGCTCGCCGCCCTCGGCTGAGATGAGCCACCGGCATCAGGCAGTTCCGTCACGCCGGAGGAACATGACATCCCTTGCCCGCGGGCGATGCGCGTGGGTTTGGAAAAGAAGCGCATCGCCTTGCCTCTCGTGCCGCGACCGTGGATCACCCGTTCTTCGGCGCTGGAACAGCGGGGTTGGCCTCGGCCCCGCGCTGCAGGGTGAGAACGGCATCGAGCGGAGGCGCTTTTGGGAAGCCGCTACGGGTTGGAGATCCGCTCGGCGCTGCCGGCCGATGCGCCGGGGCTCGCGGAGTTGTTGAGCGCCTCGGGTCATCCGGTGTCCTCGCACCTCCTGGCCGAGCAGCTCGACGCTCTCCGCTACGGACACGGCACGGCGCTGCTCTCCCTTGAATGGGGGCCGCCGAGCGGGATCGTGGTGCTGCACTGGTATCCGGTGCTCGAACAGACCGCGCCGATGGCGCAGATCACGATGTTGCTGGTCGCCCCTGACGGACGCCGTCGCGGCGTCGGTCGCCAGTTGCTGAAGGCTGCCGCACAGGCTGCCCGGATGGCGGGCTGCGGCGCGCTCCAGCTCCTGGCCGCCGCCGAGGGGACCGGCCTGCCGGAATTCTGCGGCGCAACCGGCTTCACACCGAGCGCCGGCTGCTTCGTGAGGCCCCTGCGCAAGAAGGGGTGACGGGCTCCGGTCCGGACAGGCGGCCGGCGATCACAGGCGCAGGAGGGGGCGATCGAGTGGTTGGCGACCGTCAGGCCGGGCGTTTTGTGAGGTACTCTGAGACGCCGATCGGGCCGACCGACGGAGCAGACGAACAAGGCTCCAACGGCGACGTTCCTGTCTCACCGTCCTTTGCCGAAAGGTCACGTCGGGCGGAGACTAAGTTGAGTCCGGGCGCAGAGTCACGATGTCGTCGTCTCGACACGCAACTCTAGAATGAAGCGGACTTCAACCATCTGTTACGTCTTTGCGCGTAGAAGCAGTATGCTTCATGTCCGAAGCGTGTGACCCAGGCTCGTTCTCCATGCGCTCACGTCCGAGCACCGGGCCACATCTCGACAGGCTGATCCGCGGCGATCAACTCGACGCGGTGCGCGCCAGTATGCAATGGGCGCTGCCCGTCAACATGTTGCTCGGCCTGACGAGCTTCCTGGTGGCTCTGCATTCGGGGCATGGCGCGCTGGGCGGATTCTGGTTCGCCGCATCCACGGCCGCGAACCTGCTGCGCTGGAGCCTGTGCCGCGCGCCCTGCGCGGGGTTGGTGACGTCTTCGGACGAGAGCCCGGCCGCGGGAGAGACCGCTTGCCGCTCGATCGACCGTCACCTGCGGCTGGCCTGCCTCGCCGCGCTGCTCTCCGGTTCCGTCTGGGCCTTCGTACCGATCCTCTGCGACGGCTACACCACGGCGCAGACGCTCTTCTATCTCACCGTCACCTGCGGGATCACCGCCGGCGCGGTGACGCACGGCATCGCCTACGCGCGCATCCCGATCTGCTTCATCACGCCGCCGCTCCTGTCGGTCGCGATCTGCCTGCTCGCCGTCGGCGGCTTCGACCGGAACTGCCTTGCCGCCACCGTCCTGCTGTATCTGGCCGCGCTGATCCGCAGCACGATCGCGACCGAGTGGAGCTTCCGCGAGACGAGCCGCCTGAAGAACGAGGCGACCGCGCTGGCCGAGGCGCGCAAGGCCGCCCATGCGAGCGCGAGCGCCCTGGCGGAGGAGATGCGCGAGCGGGCAACGCATGACGGCCTCACCGGCCTCCTGAACCGCGCGGGCTTCGTTCAGCGGGCGGAAGAGCGGCTCGCTGCCGGACAAGCGCTGTGCCTGATGCTGCTCGACCTCGACGGCTTCAAGTCGGTCAACGATGTCTACGGCCATACCACCGGGGACCGGGTGCTCGTCGAGGTCGCCCACCGGATCCGGGTCGCTCTGCCGGCGGATTGCGACGCCGCGCGCCTCGGCGGGGACGAGTTCGCCCTCGTCTACGATACCGCCCGGTTGATCGAGAGTCCGGCGAGTCTCGCCGATCGCCTCATCCGGATCGTGGCCGAACCGTTCGAGAGCTTCGATACGGGCCGGCTGGGCATGAGCATCGGCATCTGCCAGCGTCCGGCCGACAGCCTGACGCATCTCTTGAGCTGCGCCGACGAGGCGCTCTACGCCGCCAAGCATTCGGGCCGCAACCACTTCCGCCTGTTCGACGAGGGTCTGCGCGCCCGCCTGGAGGTGCGGCGCGACTGCGAGCGCGACCTCTCGCAAGCCCTGGCCGAGGGGGCGCTGGAGGTGTGGTTCCAGCCGATCTTCGGCCGCGACGGCCGCGCTGTGATTAACCTGGAGGCGCTGGTCCGATGGCACCATCCGGTCCACGGCTGGGTTCCGCCCGCCGACCTGATCGCCGCCGCCGCCACGGCCGGGCTGACGGAATCGCTGCTGCGCTTCATCCTGGAGCAGGTCTGCGGGATGCTGTGTACGTTGCGAGACCGGGGCCGTCATGACCTCTCGGTGGCGATGAACGTCTCGCCGCGGGAGATGGCGCAGATTGCGGTCGATGAGATCGTGCTCGGACGGCTTCGCCTGCTCGGCCTGCCGGCGACGGCCCTGGAGATCGAGATCACCGAGGAGACGGCGCTCGACATCGAGGCGGTGCAGGGCAAGCTGCTGGCGCTGTCGCGAGCGGGCATCCGGATGGCACTCGACGATTTCGGAACCGGCTACTCGTCACTGGCCTCAGTGCGCCAGCTGCGGGCCGACCGGGTCAAGATCGATCGCAGCCTCGTCACGGGTCTGACCGAGGCCGAGGACAAGCGTGGCCTCGTCCAGGCGGTGCTGGGTCTCGGCCGGGCGCTCGGCCTCGAAGTCGTGGCGGAGGGCGTCGAGACGGCAGACGACCTCGCCACGCTGCAAGCCATGGGGTGTCCCTTCATGCAGGGCTACCATCTCGGCCGCCCGCAATCGGCGGAGGCGATTCTGGGCTTCCTCGAAGCGCATCCGTCCGCAGGGGTTCAGAGCCGGTTCCAGCGCCTGGGAGCGTGATAGGGTTTACGGCGCAGCGGGCGTGTTGCGAGAGTCACCAGAAAAGTGCGTTTCGGCACTGCGACCCTTGTGCGCCCGTGAGAGGTTAAACCCGGACTCCGGTTCGCGCGTTGAGACCCCGCGTGAACAGCGTTGGTCGCTACCGGGCATTACGGATTTCCATTAAGATGGGAAGCGGCGTGGCCGGCTCAAGGGAGCGGTCATTCGCTTGGGGCCTGCCCGACAGGGGGGCTGTTGAAGGAGGTGCACATGGCCGGCGCTCTGCCCGTGCTCGCCAATGAGGGAGGCCTTTCGCGCTACCTCGATGAGATCCGCAAGTTCCCGATGCTGGAACCGGCGGAAGAGTTTACCCTTGCCAAGAGCTGGCGCGACGAGGGCGACCGCGAAGCCGCCCACCGCCTCGTGACGTCGCACCTGCGTCTCGTGGCCAAGATCGCCATGGGCTATCGCGGCTACGGCCTGCCGATCAGCGAAGTGGTGTCCGAGGGCAATGTCGGCCTGATGCAGGCGGTCAAGCGCTTCGACCCGGACAAGGGCTTCCGGCTCGCCACCTACGCGATGTGGTGGATCAAGGCGGCGATCCAGGAATACATCCTGCGCTCGTGGTCCCTCGTGAAGATGGGCACCACCGCCAACCAGAAGAAGCTGTTCTTCAACCTGCGCAAGGCCAAGGGCCGCATCTCGGCTCTCGACGAGGGCGATCTCCGCCCCGATCAGGTCCAGCAGATCGCGACCTCGCTCGGCGTGCCCGCGCAGGACGTGATCGACATGAACCGCCGCCTGTCCGGCGACACCTCGCTCAACGCGCCTCTGCGCGAGGAGGGCGAGGGCGAGTGGCAGGATTGGCTGGTGGACAACAGCCCGAGCCAGGAGACCGTGCTCGCCCGCGAGGAGGAGGGGCGCAACCGCCTCTCGGCCCTGCGCGACGCGCTCGGCGTGCTGAATCCGCGCGAGCGCCGCATCTTCGAGGCGCGGCGGCTGGCTGACGATCCGATCACCCTGGAGGATCTCTCCGGCGAGTTCGGCGTCTCACGCGAGCGTGTCCGTCAGATCGAGGTGCGTGCCTTCGAGAAGGTGCAGGAGGCGGTCAAGCGCAACCTCGCGACCCGCGAACTGCCCCGGACCGAGGCGCGGGTCTCGTAAGACCGCGAGGGCGTCTCCCGTCCAACCCGAGAACGTAAAAAACCCGGCCCAATGGGCCGGGTTTTTTCGTCAGTCGCGACGCCGTCGCGGCGTGTGGGCGACCGTCACTGCTTCCTGCGGCGCGTCATACCAAATCCGGTTGGTGGCTTCGATGTCCTCTCCGTCCTTGCGAGGCGAAGCCGTGGCAGTCCAGGGCTCCGCACGATCCGGAAAGGTCGCGCCCTGGATCGCTTCGGCTCCGCCTCGCGATGAAGGCAAAGTGCGGAACCGAACACCTCAACCGGACAACGTATCACTCCCGCCACTGCGCGAAGGCGTTCTGCAGGGCCTGGGTGCCGGCCGCGCCCTTCTCGAAGCTGATGACCGCCCTCTGTCCGCTCGTGTAGGTCAGCGCCAGATCGAACCAGTTCTTGTGCAGCATCAGTTCGGTGTTGCGGTCCACATCGCTCTTCAGCGAGGACAGCCCGATCAGGAACAGGTTTTCACGAACACGCACCGGAAGCCCCGAGACGGGTGAGCCGCGGGCGGCTTCCTCGTCCTTGAGCTGGAGCAGGCCGATATTCTGCACCGCGCGCTTGGCGCCGGCATCGGCGTTGTTGGTGAAGGCGAGCTCGATCGTGTGCGAGGCGGGAAGCGTCGCGTCGAGATTCTTGCGCATGGTCATTGCCAGCGTCAGCCCCGCATCCGGAAACTCCACATTGGCCCGGAGCACCGTCTGCAGCGGCTCGCCCTGAGCGCCGTTCACGGCCTCCACCCGCCAGACCGTGTGGCCATTGGTGGAGATCGGCTGGGCGCGCGGATCGCTCTGGTTCTCTTCGTAGAGGATCGCCCGCTGCGAGACGGTGACCTCCGGCTGTGCCGGTGCAGCGCCGGGAGCGGCCGGCTTCGACCGTGCCTCGGCCTCGCTGCGCTCCGCCCCGACCCGATCCGAGAACTTCGCGTCCGGCTGTTCGGCCGGTACCTCCTGCTCGGTCGCGCTCTGCTGAAGGTCGGACGGCTTGTCGCGCAGGAAGAAGGCGGCCACCGCGATCAGTGCGATCACCGTCGCGAGCACGCCCCCGACGAACAGGTTGCGCAGCAGGCGCGAACGGCCCGCGGGTGGCGCCACCACATCGATGCGCGGCCGCTGGCGGCCGTTGCTCGCCTCGCTCGCGCCGTTCGTTTCAGTGGCGGCTTCGGGCGACGCGATGTCAACATCCGCCTCGGTCTTGGCCCCACTCGCGGTCTCGGCGGGGGACGGCGTGAGCGGGATGAAGCCGTCGGCCGACTCCGGTGCGGGCTTCGGGACCTCGTCGGTCCGCGACCGGCGGGGCGGCGGCATGAACGGCACCGTCTCGCCCGCCGGCTTGGACTCCGTGGGACCGAGATCCGATCCGATCCCGGCCGGCACCGAGGCGGGCGGCAGGACCAGCGGTTCGTCCGGGTTCTGCGGTGGCTCGGGTTCCGGCAGCGTCGGCGGCAGAGGGCCGGGCGAGAGCGGCTCCGGCCGGAGCGGTTCGGATGCTGGGGGAGGGGACGGCTTCGGCGGCGCAGGCTCGGGCGCCTTCGCCGGCATCCCGGCCGCGGCGGGGGGCGTCTCGTACTCGGCCTCCAGGCGTCCGATCGCCGTATCGAGCGCCTGACGCTCGAGGTCGATATCGGCCTCCGGCACTGGCGGATCGAGCGAGCGGAGCTGTGCGATCAGGGCGCTGCGCGCGCGATCGTAGACGGCGCGGCGCAAGGCCGGGGATCGATCGGGCAGGGCGTCGAGCGCGCGTGCCAGCAACGGATAATAGTCGGCCATCGTGCCCGGATCTGCCTGTCTCTACCCGCCGTCCCGGGACTTAATCCTCGAAGGGGTTGTGCATGAGGATGGTGTCGTCGCGCTCCGGCGAGGTGGAGAGCAGCGCCACCGGCGCGCCGATCAGTTCTTCGATCCGGCGCACGTACTTGATCGCCTGGGCCGGCAGATCGGCCCAGGAGCGGGCGCCCGCCGTGGTGCCGCTCCAGCCGGGGATCGTCTCGTAGACCGGCACGGCGCGCTGCTGCGCCGCTTGGCTGGCGGGAAGATGATCGAAGCGCTGCCCGTCGATGTCGTAGGCGGTGCAGACCCGGATCTCGTCGAAGCCGTCGAGCACGTCGAGCTTGGTCAGCGCGATACCGTCGATCCCCGAGGTCTGCACGGTCTGGCGCACGAGGCAGGCATCGAACCAGCCGCAGCGGCGCTTGCGCCCTGTCACGGTGCCGAATTCGCGGCCGCGCTCGCCGATGCGCTGGCCGATCTCATCGTGCAGCTCGGTCGGGAACGGGCCCTCGCCGACGCGGGTGGTGTAGGCCTTGGCGATGCCAAGCACGTAGCCGATCGCTCGCGGGCCGAGCCCCGAGCCGGTCGCCGCCTGTCCGGCTACCGTGTTGGAGGAGGTCACGAACGGGTAGGTGCCGTGATCGACGTCCAGCAGCGCACCCTGCGCGCCCTCGAACAGGATGCGCTTGCCGCCCCGGCGCGCCTCGTCGAGCAGGCGCCACACCGTGTCCTGGTAAGGCAGCACCCGCTCGGCAATCCCCGTCAGCTCATCGAGGATCGTCTGCTCGGAGATTTCCTCGAGGCCGAAGCCGCGGCGCAGGGCGTTGTGATGGGCGAGCAGCCGCTCGATCTTCGGCGGCAGGTTCTCCGGGTCGGCGAGGTCCATCAGCCGGATCGCCCGGCGGCCGACCTTGTCCTCGTAGGCCGGACCGATGCCGCGCTTGGTCGTGCCGATCTTGGTACCGGGCGCCCCGTCCTCGCGCAGTGCGTCGAGCTCGCGGTGGAGCGACAGGATGAGGGTGGCATTGTCGGCCACGCGAAGGTTCTCGCGCGTTACCGTCACGCCCTGGCCGGCGAGCCGATCGATCTCGGAGGCGAGCGCGTAGGGGTCGAGCACCACGCCGTTGCCGATCACGCCCAGCGTGTTCGGTCGGACCACGCCGGAAGGCAGCAGCGAGAGCTTGTACACGGCCTCGCCGACCACGAGCGTGTGGCCGGCATTGTGGCCGCCTTGAAAGCGGACGACGATGTCGGCCTGCTCCGAGAGCCAGTCGACGATCTTGCCCTTGCCCTCGTCGCCCCATTGGGCGCCTACGACGACGACGTTCGCCATGCGCGTCTGACCTGTCTCGCAATCGATGGCGCGGGCGCCAAGCGGTTGCGCCACGCGCGAAAACCCCGGCCGTCGAGCCGGGGGATCGAGCATACGGGGGCGTCTTCGGCGATCTCGACAGGCAGGTCAAGCGAAGCGGGCCCTTAGGTCTGGGGACCGCTCCGCATGGCTGATGCGTCTTCCCGCATCATTCCGGCCGATCTGGGCTCCGTCCTGAGCTACTTGGCATTGCCCGGCGGCTTGATCACGGGGGTGGAGTTCGGGGTCGGCTCCGGCGCGATCGTCTTGATCTCGGGATCGACGCCGGCCGGCGGCTTGATCACGCCGCCCGACTTCTCAAGCTTGTCACTGAGCGTGCTGCCGGTTGTGTCGCTCTCCGGCCGGACTTTCTCCGGCACCTGGTCCTGGGGGGCGGGCAGCTTCGGGTCGCTGTCCTGTCCGCGCTGTGGAACGGACGGATCCTGGGCGAAGGCCGCCGTGCTCATCAGGCCGACGAGCAGAGCGGCGGCGCTTAGCGTGGTTTTCCTGAAAGTCATCGCGTCCTCGGGTGATCCTTTGGGGACCAACGGATGCGCGCGCCTTCGCGTTCCTGTCACGCTAAGCCTCTGACCTTTCAGCGAAGGCGAAGTACAATTGGCGCAGGCGCCGTGCCACCGGGCCGGGCCGTCCGTCGCCGAGCGGCTTGCCGTCGATCTCCACCACCGGCATCACGAAGGCCGAGGCCGAGGTGTAGAAGGCTTCCGCCGCCTCGGGCAGCTCCCGCGCGTTGATGAGCCGCTCCTCGAAGGCGAGGCCGGTCTCCTCCGCTAGCGCCAGCACCGCCTTGCGTGTGATGCCCGGTAGAACCGCGTGGGAGAGCGGGCGCGTCACCAGCGTGCCGCCCTTGGTGAGGATGAAGACGGTGGAGGAGGAGCCCTCCGTCACCACCCCGTCCTCGACCATGAAGGCCTCGGCCACACCGGCCTCCGCCGCCTGTTGCTTCGCGAGAACCTGGGCCAGAAGCGCCACCGACTTGATGTCCCGCCGCTTCCACCGCAGGTCCGGCACGGTGATCACCCGGGCGCCGGCCTCGGCCATCGGGTTGTTCACGATGGATTTCTCCTGCGTGAACATCACCACGGTCGGGGCCACGTCCCCCTTCGGAAACGAGAAGTCGCGCTCGGCCACGCCCCGCGTCACTTGGATGTAGACGAGGCCCTCGCGGACCTCGTTTCGCGCGACGAGTTCGCTCTGCAGCCGCTCCCATTCCGGCGCCGTGTGCGGATTGTGGATGCCGATCTCGGAGAGCGAGCGGTCGAGCCGGGCGAGATGGGCTGCATTGTCCACGAGGCGTCCGTGCAGCACGGCGGCCACCTCGTAGATCCCGTCCGCGAACAGGAAGCCGCGGTCCATCACCGGCACGCGGGCCTCGTCGAGGGGCAGGAACTCAACGTTGAGGTAGGCAATGCGGCTCATGGCAGTCTCTTCGGGCAGTCTCGATCGTCCGTCGTCAGGTGAAGCGCGAAGCAGGTTCCGTGCAGAACGGATCACGCGTCCCCGAACACCCGCGAAAAAATCGTGTCGACGTGCTTGAGGTGGTAACCGAGATCGAAGCACTCCTCGATCTGCTCGGGCTTGAGCACCGCCGTCACCTCCGGGTCGGCCTTGAGCAGGGTGAGGAAGTCGCCCTCGCCGCGCCAGACCGGCATCGCGTTGCGCTGAACCAGCCGGTAGGAATCCTCACGCGAGACGCCGCCCTGCGTCAGCGCCAGGAGCACCCGCTGCGAGTGGACGAGGCCGCCGAGCCGGTCGAGGTTCTTCTGCATGGTGGCCGGGTAGACCAAGAGCTTGTCGATCACCCCGGTGAGCCGGGCGAGCGCGAAGTCGAGGGTCACCGTCGCGTCCGGGCCGATCATCCGCTCGACCGAGGAATGCGAGATGTCCCGCTCGTGCCAGAGCGCGACGTTCTCCAGTGCCGGGGTCACGTAGCCGCGCACCATGCGGGCGAGCCCGGTGATGTTCTCGGTGAGCACCGGATTGCGCTTGTGCGGCATGGCCGAGGAGCCCTTCTGCCCCTCCGAGAAGAATTCTTCGGCCTCCAGCACTTCGGTGCGCTGCAGGTGGCGCACTTCCGTCGCGAGCCGCTCCATGGAGCTGGCGATCACGCCGAGCACGGCGAAGAACATGGCGTGGCGGTCGCGCGGGATCACCTGGGTCGAGACCGGCTCCGGGGCCAGCCCCATCTGTTCGGCGACGTATTCCTCCACCCGCGGGTCGATATTGGCGAAGGTGCCGACCGCCCCCGAGATCGCGCAGGTCGCGACCTCTTTTCGTGCGGCGATGAGCCGGTCCTTCGCTCTGGCGAACTCGGCATAGGCCTGGGCGAGCTTGAGGCCGAAGGTGACGGGCTCGGCGTGGATGCCGTGCGAGCGGCCGATGGTCGGCGTGTGCTTGTGCTCGAAGGCGCGCCGCTTCAGGGCGGCGAGCAGGGCGTCGAGATCCTTGATCAGGATGTCAGCGGC
The DNA here is from genome assembly GCF_014191355.1 of Methylobacterium sp. R2-1. GTDB lineage: Bacteria > Pseudomonadota > Alphaproteobacteria > Rhizobiales > Beijerinckiaceae > Methylobacterium. Next base: position 217,401 of record NZ_JACHWM010000012.1, on the reverse strand, counting down.
GCGGGTGAGCTGCACGTTGAGGCAGGTGTCGAGCACGTCGGACGAGGTCATGCCCTGGTGGACGAAGCGCGCCTCCGGCCCGACGATCTCGGCCAGATGTGTGAGGAAGGCGATGACGTCGTGCTTCGTCACCGCCTCGATCGCGTCGATGCGGGCGACGTCGAAGGTCGCGTCGCGGCCCTTCTCCCACACCTTGTCGGCGGCCTCCTTCGGCACGACGCCGATCTGGGCCAGAGCCGTGGTGGCATGGGCCTCGATCTCGAACCAGATCCGGAACCGGCTCTCCGGCGACCAGATCGCGGTCATCTCGGGACGGGAGTAGCGGGGGATCATCGTTTTCAGCGCCTCGGACGTGTCGCGATTTCGCGAAATCGCTCCGCGCGTAGCACGGGGTGGCCCAGCGCCTCAACGCGCCGCCCTGCCGTGATGTGCATGGCTCCTCCGCGACGTCAGGCGGCGGTTGACCCGCCGCGTCTACGGGACAACATCGGCAGCATGACGAGCGAGCCGACGCCCCGCGCCTTCATCCCCCTCTCGATCGCCGTGCTCACGGTGTCCGATACCCGCGTGCTCGCCGACGACCGCTCCGGCGACACCCTGGCCGCGCGGCTCACCGAGGCCGGGCACCGGCTCGCGAGCCGGGACATCGTGCCGGACGAGGTCGCCGCCATTCGGGAAAAGGTCGAAGGCTGGATCCGCGATCCGGCCATCGACGTGATCCTGACCACCGGCGGCACCGGCTTCACCGGACGGGACGTGACGCCGGAGGCGATCGAGCCGCTGTTCGAGAAGCGCATGGACGGCTTCTCGGCGGTGTTCCACCGGATCTCCTACGACAAGATCGGCACCTCGACGCTGCAGTCGCGGGCCACCGCCGGAGTCGCGGGGGCGACCTATATCTTCGTGCTGCCGGGCTCGCCCGGCGCCTGCAAGGATGCTTGGGACGGCATCCTCGCCCAACAGCTCGACTATCGCCACCGCCCCTGCAACTTCGTCGAGATCATGCCGCGCCTCGACGAGCATCTGCGCCGGGGCGCGTCGATCCGTACCTGAGTTCTTGCTGCCCCTGCCGCGGTTGCTGCATCGCATCGACGAAGGAGGCGCCGAGAACAGGAACCGCGGCCGCAGCCGTGGGTTGATGTCGCGGTCAAGTACAAGACGACAAAATCCGGGAGACGCTCATGAAACAGGTGATCGGCCTCGCGGCGGCGCTTCTCGTCGGCGCCGCAACCCTGACCACGGCGGCCGTGGCTCAGAGCGCAAATACCACGCAGATGACCGGTTCGAACGCGGCCGGCGTGCAGCCCGAGGGCGGCATGAACAAGATGTCCGGCGGCGGCGGCCAGATGAAATCGAAGAAGATGAAGTCCAAGAAGAACAGGATGTGATCGGCTGGCGATCACGCGTTCCGAGGGCGCCGCAGGGCGCCCTTTTTCGTTGCGGAGTTCCTCGTCTTGGTTGCGTTTCTCCTCCGGTCGGTCCTCCTCCTGGCACTGATGCTGGCCGCTTCGCCCGGAAACGCCCTGGCTGCGCCGCGGGTCGATGCGCGGGCGAAAGCCTGGGTGGCTGGGGTCGTCAGTCGGATCGGCATGGCGGATCGCGCCCGGGCGCCGCGGCGCGGCGGCCAAGTGACGATCCGGGTCCGAATCGATGCGAAGGGCGGGCTTGACGGCGTCGAGATCGAGGACGGCCCGGTCGCGCTCGGCGAGCGCGCGGCCCGCGCCGCTCAGGCGGCCGCCCCCTTCCCGCCGCCCCCGGCGGGGCTGCTCACGCTGGAAGGTTTTACGGAGCTGAGTTTCCCTCTCACGCTGCGGTGACGGCGCCAATCGCCATCGTGTCATCGAATCGTCGCGGATGGGCCGGAAAGGCTGGGTTTCCGTTCGTGAGAAGAGCCGCACTCCATGGATTTTCACCGCCGTTTCACCGTGCTGATGTGCACCCCCGCCTTCGATCCGGATGATCTGGAGGGCGCGCGCGTCGATCAGATCGTCGCGGCGGTGGAGAAGCGCGGCTTCGAGGTGGTGCGGGCCCGGCGCGTCGAGGATGCCTCGATCGCGGTGCAGACCGACTCCGCCGTCGGCTGCCTTGTGGTCGATTGGGGCAAGCGCGGACTCGAGGGCAAGGCGGCTGCGCTCATCGACATGATGCGCAAGCGCGGCCTGGAGATGCCGATCGTGATCATGGTCCGCCGCAAGCGGCTGGAGGACATCCCGGTCGAGTTGCTCGACTTTATCGACGGCTACATCTTCCTCGCGGAAGAAACGCCCGAATTCATTGCCCGCAACCTCGTCTCCCGCGTGACGCAGTACGCCGATACGCTGAAGACGCCGTTCTTCGGCGCATTGGTCGATTATGCCGAGGAGGGCAACCAGCTCTGGACCTGCCCCGGGCACAACGGCGGCATCTTCTACAACCGCTCGCCGATCGGCCGCATCTTCGTCGAGCATCTCGGCGAGGCGATCTTTCGCGATGATCTGGACAATTCCGTCCTCGACCTGGGCGATCTCCTCACCCACGAAGGTCCGGCGCTGAAGGCCCAGAAGGAAGCCGCAAAAATCTTCGGGGCGGAGAAGACCTACTTCGTCCTCAACGGCACCTCGGCCTCGAACAAGGTGGTGCTGGGTTCGCTGGTGGCCGAGGACGATCTCGTCCTGTTCGACCGCAACAACCACAAGGCCGCCCATCACGGCGCGCTGCTGCTCGCCGGCGGCATCCCGATCTTCCTCGAGACGGACCGCAACGCCTACGGCCTGATCGGGCCGATCTACCACGAGGCGCTGGACGAGGGGCGCATCCGCGAGAAGATCCGCGACAACCCGCTCGTGAAGGACAAGGAGGCGTGGCGCCGGGAGCGCCCGTTCCGCTGCGCGGTGATCGAGCAATGCACCTATGACGGCACGATCTACGACGCGCAGGCGATCGTCGAGCGGATCGGCCACCTGTGCGACTACATCCTGTTCGACGAGGCCTGGGCGGGCTTCATGAAGTTCCACCCGCTCTACCAGCGCCGCTTCGCCATGGGCCTGACCGGACTCGACGAGACCTCGCCGGGCATCATCGCCACGCAATCGACCCACAAGCAGCTCGCCAGCTTCTCGCAGGCCTCGCAGATCCACACCCGCGACGGGCATATCCGCGGCCAGACCCGGCGGGTCGAGCACAAGCGCCTGAACGAAAGCTTCCTCGTCCACGCCTCGACCTCGCCGTTCTACCCGATCTTCGCCTCGCTCGATGTCGGCGCGCAGATGATGAAGGGCCGTTCCGGCGTCGTGCTGTGGGACGACACGATCCGGCTCGGCATCGAGTGGCGGAAAAAAGCCCGCGCCATCCGCAAGGAGTTCGAGGAGCGCGAGGCCGATCCGAAGCGGCGCTGGTTCTTCGACCCCTTCGTGCCCGACGTGGTCACCGGCCCCGACGGCTCCGAAACCTCGTGGGAGTCGATCCCGACCGACGCCCTGGCGTCAGATGCTCGCTACTGGGAGCTGACGCCGGGCGCCTCGTGGCACGGCTTCACCCATGTCGCGCCGGGCTTCGCCATCACCGATCCCAACAAGCTCACCGTGCTCACGCCCGGCTTCGACCGGAAGACCGGCGCCTATACCGAGCACGGCGTGCCGGCGCCGATCGTCGCGCAATACCTGCGCGAGAACCGGATCGTGCCGGAGAAGAACGACCTCAACTCGCTGCTCTTCCTGCTGACGCCGGGCGTCGAGTCGTCGAAGGCGGGTACGCTGATCTCCGGCCTCGTCGCGTTCAAGCGCCTGCACGACGACAACGTGCCCCTCGAAGAGGCCATGCCGGAATTCGTCGCCCGGCGACCGAAGCGCTACCGCGGTGTCGGCCTGCGCGACCTCTGCGCCGACTACCACGGCTTCCACCGCGAGTCGGGCACCTCGGCGCTCCAGCGCAAGCAGTTCATGCCCGAGCACCTGCCCAAGATGGTCATGCCACCCAAGGCCGCCGCGCAGATGCTGACGCGGAACCGGGTCGATTACGTGCCGATCGCTGAAGCCGAGGGGCGCATCGCCACTACCCTGATGCTGGTCTATCCCCCCGGCATCGGCACGGTGCTGCCGGGCGAGCGCCTCGACGAGCGGGCCAAACCCATGCTCGACTATTTCAAGATGTTCGAGGCGGCCGCCAACCTGTTCCCCGGTTTCGAGGCGGAGATCCAGGGCGTCTACCGCGAGACCGACCCGGACGGGCGCATCCGCTTCCACACCTACGTCGTGCGCGAGGGCGCCTGATGGTTTCGGGCGCGGCGACCGTCCCCCCGAACGCCGCGCCCTGCGCGGATGTCGTGATCAGGCCCTCGTCGGATGCCGACGTGGCGGCGATGATCGCGATCTACGAGCGTCACATCCGCAAGGGCGTCGGCGATACCGGCGACTTCGAGGAGGAGCGCCTGCTGCCCGACGAGTTGCGCCGACGGCGGAAAAACATGCGCAGCAAGCGCCTGCCCCACCTCGTCGCCGAGCGGGGCGGGCAGATCGCCGGCTACGCCTACGCCGTTCCGTTCCGCAAGCGCCCTGCCTACCGGTACGCCCTCAAGCACTCGATCTACGTGCATCCCGACCACCTGCATGCCGGCATCGGGCGCCGTCTTCTGCCGGCGCTGATCGAGGCCTGCGCTGCGGGCGGCTACCGGCAGATGATCGGCTATATCGACGCGAGCAACGAGGCCTCGTTGCGCCTGCACGAGGCCTGCGGATTCGCCCGCGTCGGCTACCTTCCGGCCATCGGCTACAAGTACGGGCGCTGGAGCGACAGCGTCATCGTGCAGTGTCCGCTGGGGACCGGCGCCGACGACCAGCCCTCCGCCTGGAACCGGCCGGAGCAGGGGAGGACCTTTTCGTTTCCTCCCTCGTGACACGGCCTGTCAGTGTGACGCGGCGCCGAGGCGATCCAGCGCGCCGCCCATTCCGGTAACGCCGCGCCGCTGGATCGCTTCGCCGACGCTCGCGGTGACGGTAGGTGCGTTCCGTCCTATCCGCGTCGACTTTTTTGCGGGAAGCCGGCGAGCATCTTGCCGGCCGATGCACTAGATCGGTTGCAGGAAGCCTCTCCCTCCCCAGGGCCGCCCGCTTTTTCCGCGGGGCGGCGCGTCGTTTGCTCCGAGCCGTTCCATGACCCTACTCGCACCCTCGATCCTCGCCGCCGACTTCTCCAGGCTCGGCGAGGAGACGCGGGCGATCGCCCAAGCCGGCGCCGACTGGATCCACCTCGACGTGATGGACGGGCATTTCGTGCCCAACATCAGCTTCGGTCCGGCGGTGGTGAAGGCGCTGCGGCCCTGGACCGACAAGATCTTCGACGTCCACCTGATGATCGCCCCGGCCGACCCGTACCTCGCCGCCTTCGCGGAGGCCGGGGCGGATGCGATCACGGTTCATGTCGAAGCGGGCCCGCACATCCACCGCTCGCTCCAGACGATCCGGGGCTTGGGCAAGCGCGCCGGCGTGGCGCTCAACCCCGGCACGCCGGCCTCCGCCATCGAGCCGCTGCTCGACTTGGTCGATCTCGTGCTGGTGATGACGGTCAATCCCGGCTTCGGAGGCCAGAGCTTCATCCACTCGGCGCTCGAAACCATCTCGCGCGTCAAGGCGATGACGGCGGGCCGGCCGATCGACATTTCGGTCGATGGCGGCATCACCCCGGACACGGCCGGACCCGCTGCGCAGGCCGGCGCCAATATCCTCGTCGCCGGCTCTGCCGCCTTCAAGGGTGGACCGAGCCAGTACGAGAAGAACATCGCGGCGATCCGCTCCGCAGCCGATGCCGCCGCCGGGCGGGATGGCGTGCGATGCTGAGGGCACTGATCTTCGACGTCGACGGGACGCTCGCAGAGACCGAAGACCTCCATCGCCAGGGCTTCAATCGGGCTTTTCACGCGCTCGATTTGCCCTGGCATTGGTCGCCGGAACTCTATGCCGAACTCCTGAAGGTGATGGGCGGCAAGGAGCGGCTCGTCCACTACATCGAGCGCTTCCATCCGGAGGAGGCGGAAGGGCTGAAACGCCGGATGCCGGAGATCCACGATCTCAAGACGCGCTTCTATGGCGAACTGGCGCAGAGCGGCGGCCTGTCCTTGCGTCCCGGCGTGCGACGTCTGGTCGAACAAGCCCGGGCGGAGGATGTTCGGCTGGCGGTGGCCACCACCACCAGCCGACCGAACATCGACCTGCTGCTCAAGCTCAACTTCCCGGACGACACGCACCCCTTCGACGTGATCGCCGCAGGCGACGAGGCGGCGCAGAAGAAGCCCGCCCCCGACATCTTCGCGCTTGCCGTCCACCGCCTCGGCATCGATCCCTCCGAGGCGATCGCCTTCGAGGATTCGGCGGCCGGCATCCGCTCGGCGCTGGCCGCCGGCCTGCCGGTGCTCGCCACCCGAAGCCGGTACACGCAGAGCCACCGACTTGACGGCGCCTTCTCCGCCGTCTCCGACCTCGGCGAGCCGGACGCGCCGCACAGCCACCTCCAGGGGCATGTCTGGCCGGACGGCGTCGTCACGCTCGAGGCGCTGCGCGATTGGCATGCAGGGCATCTGCGAGGGGCGGCCTGAAGGCTCGTGCCCTGATCGCACCCTCGTCACCGCAGCCCCGCTTCCCAATTCACCCCGGCGCGGTCTATCAGGACGGCCGCCTTCCGCTCCGGGTCGCGGGTCCCGGAACGGCGCCGCGCCGGACCTTCGCGGTTCCACGCGGGAGGCCGGGACCCTGCCGCGTCGACGTCACACCGCCGGACCGTGGAGCCTGATGCGCGAGCCGAACGCGATCGATTTCTGGCGCGGCTTCGCGTTGGTGACGATTTTCATCAATCACATCCCCGGCAACGTCTTCGAGCGCTACACCTTCTCGCAGTACGGCATTTCGGATGCCGCCGAGCTGTTCGTGTTCCTCGCCGGCTGGTCGATCGGGCTTGCCACTCGCGGGCGCGACGGCGCGCCGGAGCCGCGCCTCACCACGGTGCTGCGGCTTCTGTCGCGCACGGTCGAGGTGTACCGCGCGCAGATCACGATCATGGCGCTGGCACTGGCGATGATCGCGGGATGCGCGCTCTATCTCGACAATCCGCTCATCCTCGAATGGCACAATGCCGGCGGCTTCTTCGCCGACCCGATCCAGACCATGGTCGGCGTCGTGCTGCTCACCCACCAGCTCGGTTTCTTCAACATCCTGCCACTCTACGTGGTGCTCATCGCCATTGCCCCGGCCGTCGTGCTGATCGGCCGGGTGAGCCGGGTCCTGCTGCTGGCGCTCTCGCTGTCGCTCTACGGGGCGAGCCTCGTCTTCGAGTGGAACTTTCCGTCCTGGCCGGGCGAGGGCGACTGGTTCTTCGACCCGCTCTGCTGGCAACTTCTGCTGGTGCTGGGCTTCCTGTCCAACGAGGCGACACGGGAATCGGAGCGGCTGCGGCGCCTCTGGCAGCGCCTGATGCCGCTCGGCATCGTCGTCGTCGCGGTCGGGGTCGTGCTGGCGGTGCTCGAACTGCGGCCCGATCCGATGCTGGCGCCCGAGCCGCGCCTCGTCTTCACCTTCGACAAGACCTACCTCTCGCCCGCCCGGCTGATCCATTTCTGCGGCATGGTGCTGGCTTTCCAAGGCGTCTACGCTCTCATCGCCCCGCATGTCGGGCGACTTGCCCGCTTTCTGTCGGGTTTGGGGCGCAACTCGCTCGCCGTGTTCTCGATGGGATCGCTGTTGAGCCTCGCCGGACAGTTCGTGCGCTTCCAAACCGGCGGCGGTATCTTCATTGACATTTCGGTCGTAGGCTCCGGCCTAATCGCACTGGGTTTCACCGCATGGTTCGTCGAATGGCGTTCCCGCAGACCGCGGCCGACGCGAAAGGCACCCGACGCCGCCTCGTCCGCCGACTCGCCGTCCTCCTCCCGCTCGGCCTGAGCCTCGCCTCGCCCGCGCTCAGTGAGACATTGGGCGCCGCGCCGATGCCGGCCGCGTCGACACCCCTGCCATCGCCGGCGGCGGAGGCGCTCGACCAGAGCCTGTCGCCCGAATGCCGGGTGCCCGGCTCGAAGCTCTACACGCTGGCGCGGCTCAAGGCGGTGAAGGCCGCGCTCAAGGAAAAGCGGCCGATCCGCGTCCTCTCGATCGGCTCCTCCTCGGCGGGGCTCGGCGCCTCTGCGAGCTATCCGGTGAAGCTGGAAAACGCCCTGGAGCAGGCGCTCCCCGACGTTCAGGTCGAGGTCGAGGCCCGGGGACTCCCCGGCGAGGTGGCGAGCGGAGCGGGCGAGCGGCTCCGTTCCATGGTCGCCGAGATGGAGCCGGACCTCGTGGTCTGGCAGGTCGGCACCAACGACGCGCTCGCCCGTGTCGGCATCGAAGCCTTCGGCGAGGCGCTCGATGAATCGGTGCAGTGGGTGAAGTCTCACGGCATCGACATCGTGCTGATCGATCCCGTCTTCACCGAAAGCCTCGCCGACGACGCCTACTACACGCAGATGGTGCGCACCGTGCAGGAGGTGGCGCGCCGCGAGGCGGTACCGCTGGTCCACCGCTACGCGGCGATGCGCTTCCTCTCGACCCAGCGCACCACCGAAGCGCACATGCTGGGCCGCCATTTCCGACTCAACGATCTGGGCCTGCGCTGCATGGCCGAGCACGCCACCCGGGCGATCACCCTATCGCTGCTCCAGCCGGAGGCGGCCAAGGATGCGGGGAAGGCGGATGCGGGCAAAACCGATGCGGTGAAGACGGACCACGCCACATCCGGAACCGCGAAGACCGATCCCGCCCAGACCGGAACCTCGAGCACCGGCCCGACCCCAGCACCGAAGCAGCCGTAAGCCCGGCACGGGCGATTTATCAGGTCCTCTTAACCCGCTCGAAATCCCGCTCTTTCTAGGCTGGCCCCCGAGCGTGCCGGCCATACCAGCGCCCGGCGCCCTTTCGGATGGCGCCCCATGGCAGCGGACAAGGTGATTGCGGGCGGCCTCCCGTCATCCTCGCTCGACACTCTTCTCGTCCGGCTTCGGGCGGTGCGGGCCACCGCGGCGGTTTCGGCGCTCGGCGTGTTCGCGGTCCGCATCGGCGCGGCCGGGTTCGCCTACGGGGCGCAGGTCCTGATGGCCCGGATGATGGGCGGCGCGGAATACGGGATCTTCGCCACCGTCTGGGTCTGGATCGCCATCCTCGGCCACACGGCCACCTTCGGTCTGTCCCAGGGCGCCTGCCGCTTCCTGCCCGCCGACCAGGCCATGGACCGGCTCGACAGCGTGCGCGGCTTCCTGCTCGGCGGGGCGCTGGCGAGCCTTGGTGGGGGGCTCGCCCTGTCGCTCGGCGGCCTCGCCGTGGCCCTCCTGCAGGGGAGCCTGCTCGCCGGCCCCTACGGCACGCCCATCCTCGTCGCGGCGCTGGTCGTGCCGCTCTTCGCATTTCAGGACTACCTGGAGGGCGTGGCCCGCAGCCAGGGCTGGCCGCTGCTCGCCATCGCGCCGCCCTACCTGCTGCGCCAAGGCCTGATCATGGTCGCGATGATCGGTGCCGTGCTCGCCGGTGCCCCGGCCGAGGCCTGGGTCGCCATTGCCTGCACGCTCGCCGCGACCGGCCTCGCCGCTACCGTCCAGGCCGGTCTGCTGCTGGCGCGCCTGCGCCGGCACCTGCCGCGGGGCCCGCATCTCTACCGCTGGCGGCTCTGGCTGACCGCGTGCCTGCCGATTGCGGCGGGTGACCTCGCCGCGAGCGCTTTCGGCTTCGTCGATGTCGTGATCCTCGGCTTCCTCGCGCCGCCGGAAGCCGTCGGCCTCTACTTCGCCGCGACCCGCATCCAGCAGTTCGTGGCCTTCGTGCATTACGCCGCCTCGGCCACGATCGCCCAGCGCCTCGCCGCTTCCCGCGCGCGCGGCGACGAGGCGGGGCTCGCCCGCCTCGTGCGCCTGCAGGCGCGCTGGACCTTCCTGGCCACGGCGGCGGTCGGGCTCGCCATCCTCGCGGTGTCGCCGCTGCTGCTCGGGCTGTTCGGCGAGGGGTATCGCGGCAGCTTGCCGGTGCTGGCGATCCTCGTCGCCGGCAGCGTTGCGGCGAGCCTGTTCGGCCCGGCCGAGGACGTGCTGACCATGCTCGGCGGTGAGCGGCTCTGCGCCGGGATCACCCTGGCGATGCTGATCCTCGCCGCAGGGCTCTGCCTCGTCCTGATACCGTGGCTCGGAGTCGCCGGGGCGGCGGTCGCGGTGGCGGTAACCCAGACACTGCGCGGCTACGTTCTAGCGCGCGGAGTCCAGGCCCTCCACGGCCTCTCGACGCCAGTCGTCGGGTTCTCTCAGCGGAGTGCCGCCCGGTGACGCGCGCCCTTTCCCTCTCCGGCTGCGGATCGTTGCGGGCGGCCGTCGAGCCCGTCGCCGCGCTCGCTGCGGACGCCGCGGCCTGGGACGCACTGGCCGTCCGAGCCGTCGCGCCGCACCCGTTCTACACGCGCGCGGCCGTCGCGGCGCACCGCACCCACGGTCTCTGCCATCCCCGTCTCTCGGCGGTGGTCGTCCGGGAGGGGCGAGACCTCGCGGCCCTTCTGCCCTTCGCCCTTCGCCCCGATATCACCGGCCTCGGCGCGGCGATCGCGCAGCCCTTCCACTCGCCCTACGTGACGGCGAGCGGCCCCCTCGTTGCGGACGGTCCCGGCCTGGAGGAGCGGCTCGATGCCCTGGTCGAGGGTCTCGCGCTCGCCTCCGGCGGACGTCCCTGGCGCTGGCCGCTGCTCGCCACCGAGGCGCGCCTCGGCGCCCGGCTCCTCGCCGCCATGGAGCGGGCCGGCTGGCAGGTCGGCACCGTCGCGCAGTTCGAGCGCCCGGTTCTCGACCGGCGGGCCGATTACGAGACCTTCCTCGCCGAACACCCGCACAAGAGCCGTCTCAAGGACCTGCGCCGCCGCCGGCGGCGGCTGGAGGAGGCCGGGAGGCTCACCGTCGAGAGCGCGACGGACGGGCCGGAGCTGGAGCGGGCGCTGGAGGATTTCCTGGCTGTTGAGGCCGCCGGCTGGAAGGGCGAGGCCGGCACGGCTTTGCGGAGCCGCCCGCGGACGGAGGCGTTCGCCCGCGCCCTGTTCCGGCCCCAAGGTGGCGGGGAAGTCGGCGCGGTGACCGTTCGAGCCGACCTGCTGCGCCTCGACGGACGCACGGTTGCGGCCAGCCTCGCCCTGGTCTCCGGCGGGACCGCTCATCTGCTCAAGACCGCTTACGACGAGGGCTTGCGCGCCCAGGCCCCCGGCCTCGTGCTGGAGGACGCTATCGTGCGCGCTCTCCACGCGGAAGGCTTCGCCGGGCGCCTCGACTCGGCGACGATGCCGGGCTCGGCGCTGGAGAGCCTCTACCTCGAGCGCGAGACCATTGCCGAGATCATCGCCCTGCCGCCGGGCGCCGACCTGATCTCCCTGGAGCGGCGCCTGCGCCTCGCCCGGTTCGAGCATCGCGCCAGGGCCGAGGCCAAGCGGCTGCTGGGACGAGGCTGACAGCGCGTCGTCCCTGGCCTTCAGCGCGTCGAGTTCTCGCCGTTGTTGCGCTGGACGCAGCGATAGCCGGCGAAGCAGTACGGATCGTCGAGGGTCGGCTCGAAGGCGGGGCGGGCGGTCACCTCGTTCTGGCAATCACCGCTCTCGAAATGCACCGCCTCGTAGGCGGTCGGGCTCGTGGCGAGAACGACGCGGCGCTGCCGCGCCACCAGGGCCTGCACCGCGCCGCAGGTGAGCGACGGCGTGTAGGGCCGCTCCTGTGCCGAGGCTGCGGTGACGGCAAGCCCGAGGACGGCGGCGCCGAGACACAGGACGTGAGGGAGATGGGAGAGCGAGCGCTGCATCGTCGTGGGGCCTGTCCGGCAGAGGGAGGAACCCGCGTTCTGCCCCTTGAACCGCCTTTGCGCCAAGTCGGTTCTCTGCGTCCGTCGACAATAAACCTCACGCCTCTCCCGCGCGAGGGAACCGGGTTCACCATGCGGCTTTTCACCGGGAAAGACCCCGGAGGCATCCTTTGAGCCCGACCGACGCGACCCGACCTGACGACCCCGTCGAGACTCCGAGTGCCCGGACTTACGAGCAGCGGCCGGTCTCCTCACCGGTCCCAGGGCACCGATCCCCAGCACCGACCGAGCCGGGCGATATCGGTACTGAGCGTGACGAGGAGACACCCTCGCGCGAGGGGCCTGGTTCGGCGGGCGGCCAGGGCTACCGCGGCGGTTGAGCACTTCGCCGATGGAAGCGGGGGATGAGCCCGTGACGATCCACATCTGCGTCACCTGCGGAACCAGCTTCCACGCCGCGCCGAGTCCGCCCGAGTGCTGCCCGATCTGCGACGAGGAGCGGCAATACGTGCCCGCCTCCGGCCAGCGCTGGACGACGCCCGACGCGCTCGCCGCCGCTCACGCCAATGCGTGGCGGCAGGTCGAGCCGAGATTGTTCGAGATCGAGACCCAGCCCCATTTCGGCATCGGCCAGCGCGCCTTCCTGCTGCAAACGCCCCAGGGCAATTTTCTCTGGGACTGCCTCGCGCTCCTCGACCCGGCCACGGTCGCGCTGGTGCGGGCGCTCGGCGGCCTTGCCGGCATCGCCATCTCGCATCCTCACTATTACACCACGATGCCGGACTGGGCGGCCGCCTTCGACGCGCCGGTCTACCTTCACGCCCGCGACCGCGAATGGGTGATGCGGCCAGACGACCGCGTGGTGTTCTGGGAGGAGGACGAGCTCGCTCTCGCGCCCGGCCTGACCCTGATGCGCCTCGGCGGCCACTTTCCCGGCGGCTCCGTGCTGCACTGGCAGGACGGGGCAGAGGGGCGCGGCGCGCTGCTCGCGAGCGACATCGTGCAGCCGGGTGCGGACCGGAAGAGCGTGTCCTTCCTCTGGAGCTATCCGAATTGGCTGCCGCTCTCCGGCGGCACGGTGGCCCGCATCGCGGCGCGGCTCGAGGCGAGAGCGTTTGCACGCCTCTACGGCGCCTTCGGACTGCATATCGCGGAGGTTGCGAACGCCGTCGTCAGCCGCTCGGCGGCGCGCTACCGGGCTCTCTTGGAGCAGGATCAGCCCTGAAATCGTCCCTCGCGCCACCCTTGGCAGGTCTCGCGAACAGTGTCGCGCCAGCCAAGGCGCCGAGGAGCGCGGCGAGGCCGAACCGCCAGGGCTTGCGCCGCACGCCGGCCGTACCCGTTTCGGTCGTCGGCATTGGAATCGTCCCATCGTAAATCGCGAGACGGGATCGTGTCCTCGCCCACGATCTTTATCATTCCCGCCGCAATCCCGGCCACCGCTCGGGCCGCAAAGGCAATCAAGGCCGAGCCGTAGCCGCCTCGCGTTGCCTCGGGGGGTAGCTGCGGCCTATAAGCGGAGCTCCCGACACATCCCGCGCGACGTCGAGGATCCTTCCTCATCGAAGGAGCCCTCCGCCCGCACGAACGAGAAGACGATCCCGCCATGGCCGGGCATTCCCAGTTCAAGAACATCATGCACCGCAAGGGCCGCGTCGATGCGGTCCGCTCGAAGGTCTTCAGCAAGCTCGCCCGCGAAATCACGGTGGCGGCCAAGCTCGGCACGCCCGACCCCTCGATGAACCCGCGCCTGCGCGCCGCGATCCTCGCGGCCCGGGCCGAGAACATGCCCAAGGACAATATCGAGCGCGCCATCAAGAAGGCAGCGGGCAATGACGGCGAGAACTACGAGGAGATCCGCTACGAGGGCTATGGCCCCGGCGGCGCCGCGCTGATCGTCGAGGCACAGACCGACAACCGCAACCGCACCGCCTCCGACGTGCGCTCGGCCTTCACCAAGTCCGGCGGCAGCCTCGCCGAGACCGGCGCCGTCGCCTTCATGTTCGACCGGGTCGGCGTCATCGCCTTCGCGCCGGACGTTGCCGATGCCGACACGATGCTGGAGGCTGCCATCGAGGCCGGCGCCGACGACGTGCGCTCCGATTCCGACGGACACGAGGTCATCTGCGCCCAGGACGCCTACGGTGACGTGTCGAAGGCGCTGGAGGCCCGCTTCGGCGAGCCGCGTCGCACCGGCCTGATCTGGAAGGCGCAGAACACCATCGACGTCGATGACGAGACCGGCGAGAAGCTGATCCGCCTTGTCGAGGTGATCGAGGACCAGGACGACGTGCAGAACGTCTACGTCAACTTCGCGCTGTCCGACGCGCTGGTCGAGAAGATGGGCGCGTAGACGACCGCCCGCGCCCTTCCCTGACGGTAGTTCCTCTCCGCTGACGGCGAGGAGATTTCCCGCAGAGGAAGCGTCCTACCGATTTGTCGCGCGGATCGATCAACTCCGCGCGCTATATGCCCGGCGATGCCGGTGCCGAGCCGGCGAACGACCGATCGCCAGGCTCCCTCTCTCGACCGATGCAGGACCGCCCACTCATCCTCGGCATTCATGGCCTCGCCAACAAGCCGCCGAAGGAGGAGAAGCAGGCGTGGTGGGCCGCGGCGATCCGCGAGGGGCTGCGGCGCAACCTCGGCGAGGACCCTGGGGCTCTGCCCTTCGATTTCGTCTACTGGGCCGACCTGCGCTACGACACCCCGCTCTCCGAGGATCACAACCGGGAGCCCTACTACCCCGTGCGGGGGAGGGGACCTTTCCCGAGCGCCGACGGCGCGTGCGCCCCGACCCTGACCGACCGTCTCTACCGCATCGTCGAATGGGCGCAGGAGAAGACCGGGCACCTCGTCCTCGACGATCTCATCATCGAGCATCGGCTCGACGATCTGTGGGGCTATTACGAGGACCGCACGTTCCGCGAGGCCGCGCGCGACCGGCTGCGGGAGGCGCTGGAGCGCCATGCCGGCCGGCCGCTGCTGATCGCAGCCCACTCCATGGGTTCGCTGATCGCCTACGACGTGCTGCGGCAGCTCGAACGCGACGGGCTCTGCCCGCAGATCGACCACTTCGTCACCATGGGTGCCCCCCTGGGGCTCGCCGAGATCAAGCATCGCCTCGCCGCGGAGCACGGTGACCTGCGCGTGCCCTACGCCGTGGCCCGTTGGAGCAATCTCGGCGACCGGGAGGATGTGGCGACCGTCGGCACGACGCTGGCCGAGGCCTACGCCCCAAACCTGGCGGGCGTCGCCGTAACCGACTGCCCGGTGATCAACGCCTACCGGCGCCCGCGCGGCGGCGTGAACCATCACAAATCCTATGGCTACCTGCGGACGCCGGAGTTTTCGCGAGCCGTGGCGGGGTTTCTCGATGGGGAGAGGGTGGTCGCCTCCGTCGAGATGTCGGATGCAGAGGACGCCTGAGGGGTGTGAGCCTCCCCGTCATCGCGAGCGTCAGCGAAGCGATCCAACGGCGCGACATCTCCGGAAAATGCAGCGCACTGGATTGCTTCGGCTCCGCCTCGCAAAGACGGGGCGGCTCACGCGAGCCGCCGCCGCCGCTCCACCAACTGCATGATGATCGGCGTCAGGATGAGCTGCATCGCCAGGTCGAGCTTGCCGCCTGGGATGACGATGGAGTTGGCCCGGCTCATGAAGCTGTCGTGGATCATCGAGACGAGATAGGAGAAGTCGATCCCCTTCGGATCCTTGAAGCGGATCACCACCATCGACTCGTCGGCGGTCGGAATCCAGCGGGCGATGAAGGGATTCGAGGTGTCCACCGTCGGCACCCGCTGGAAGTTGATGTCCGTCCAGGAGAATTGCGGGCAGATCGTCTGCACGTAGTCCGGCATCCGTCGCAGGATCACGTCGGTGACGGCCTCCGTCGAATAGCCCCGGGTCGAGCGATCCCGGTGCAGCTTCTGGATCCATTCGAGATTGATCACCGGCACCACCCCGATCTTGAGATCGGGATAGCGGGCAAGATCGACGTTGTTGTCGACCACGCAGCCGTGCAGCCCCTCGTAGAACAGGAGGTCAGAGCTTGGCTGGAACGGCTCCCAGGGCGTGAACGAGCCTATCGGCACGCCGTAGCGGATCGCGTCCGCGTCGTCGTGGGCGTAGTGCCGGGTGCGGCCGGTGCCGGATTCGCTGTAGCTGCGAAACACCTCCTCGAGCTCGGGCAGGAGGTTGGCCCGCGGCGCGAAGTGGCTCAGCGTCGGCTCGCGCGCCATCATCGAGCGCATGGTGTCGCGGTCGTAGGCGTGGAAGCCGTCCCCCTCGATGTAGACGGCGCTGACATCCTCCCGGCGGAAGATCTGCTCGAAGGTGTTGCGGACAGAGGTGGTCCCGGCCCCTGATGAGCCGGTGACCGAGATGATGGGATGACGCGCCGACATGGACTTGCTGATGTGAGTGCGCCGAAGCTCTAGCTGCGCATCAGGCCGCGCTGGCCGAACAGGGGTGAGCGGCCGGCGCTGGGCTGGCGCCCGTCATAGTACTTGGCCACGCACTCGACCTCCTCGGTGGAGCCGAACACCAACGGCGAGCGCTCGTGGATCTTGCTCGCGACCCGCTCCAGAATGCGGTTCTGCCCGTCGGTGGCGGCGCCGCCCGCCTGCTCGATCAGGAAGGCGATCGGGGCGGTCTCGTAGAGGAGGCGCAGACGGCCCTGTGCATAACCCTTCCGGTTGTCGCCCGGATACAGGAACACACCGCCGCGGATCAGGACGCGCTGCGCGTCCGCCACAAGGGCGGCGGTCCAGCGCATGTTGAAGTCGCGGTCGCGCGGGCCTTCCGCGCCGCGCAGGCAATCCTCGATGAAGGACTTCACCGGCCCGTCCCAGTGCCGCACGTTCGAGGCGTTGATGGCGTACTCGTTGGCGCTGGGCACGATCTTCATCGCGTCGTGGGTGAGCCGGAAGACCTTCTCCGACCGGTCGAGGGTGAAGATGCGGGTACCGTTGCCGAGCGTGACCACGAAGGTGGTGGCCGGGCCGTAGACGACGAAACCGGCGGCCGTCTGCGTCGTGCCGGGCGTCAGGAACGAGGCATTGGGGTCCTCCGCCCGCGCCGCCGGGCGGATGCCGAAGATGGTGCCGACCACCATGCCGACGCCGATATTGGACGAGCCGTCGAGCGGATCGATCGCCACCGCGAGCGGCGCGTCGGCCTTCAGCTCCACCACGTCCTCGGCCTCCTCCGAGGCGACCTGCGCCACGGGGGCCTCTTCCAGCGCCTGCATGAAGCGCTTGTGGGCGATCACGTCGAGCGCCTTCTGAACGTCGCCGTCGCTGTTATGCTCGCCTTGAGCGGCGAGATCGCCGGCCAGGGACCCTCGGCCTACGGTCTCGCTCACGTCGATCGCGGCGGCGGCGAGCGCCCGGATCGTGGCGGCGGTGTCGGCCAGCGAGGCGTCGCGCGCAACCTCCGCGTCGAGATGGTCGTCGAGGGATGACCCGTACGGCTTCGTCATCGTTCTAAGGCTCGCTCCCGTCGAGGCCGCGGGACACCTGAGGTCCTGCGCAGCGTTCTTGCCGGCCATGCGCGCCCTGAGGCGTGCAGGCCCGTCTCGGACTATGATACCCTGCGGCAACCCGGCAGCGCCAGACGGCAGGGGAGTGCTGTCGAAGGTTTTCTAAAAAAACTTGTGGTGCCCCGCAAAAAAACTAAAAACGAGGCATGCGCAATCTTTCGCTCAAGCAGCTTCAGGCGGTCGCCGCGGTAGCGCGGCTCGGCACCATGACGCGGGCCGCGCAGGAGCTGAACGTCACCTCCGCCGCGCTCTACGCTCGCATCCGCCAACTCGAGGAGGAGGCGGGCCTCCTCCTGTTCGACCGCACGCCGACCGGGCTCAAGCCGACCGATGCCGGTCGCGAGATGCTGTGGGCGATCAACAGCATCAACACCGTGCTGGAGACCTGCACCGACCGCCTGCGCACCCTGAAGGGCGGGGGCGGCGGCCGGGTCGGCCTCGGCGTGGTCTCGACGGCGAAGTACTTCGCACCGCTCGTCATCGCGGGCTTCATGGAGAGCCACCCGAAGGTCGAGATCTCGCTCACTGTCGGCAACCGGCAGGACACGATCGAGGCCCTGCGCAACTACGACATCGATTTCGCCATCATGGGCCGTCCGCCGCGGGACTTCGCCATCGAGGCGGAGACCTTCGGGCCTCATCCCCTGGTGCTGATCGCTGCGGCGGACCACCCGATGGCCGGGCGGCGCGGGCTCACTCGGGCGGATCTGGCGGAGGAATCCTTCCTCGTCCGCGAGGAAGGCTCGGGCACTCGCTCGGTGTTCGAGGAATTCATGAGCGGCGTGATGATCCGCCGGGCCAAGCTCGGAATCGATTCGGGCTCGAACGAGACGCTGAAACAGGCGGTGATGGCGGGGCTCGGCATCGCGCTCCTTTCCGGCCACTCGGTGGCGGCGGAGGTGGCGAGCGGGCGCCTCGTCCTCCTCGACGTGGAGGGCCTGCCGATCCGGCGGGACTGGTACGTCGTACGCCGCGCCGACAAGGTGCTCGGCCCGGCCTCCGACGCGTTCTGGGACTATCTCGCCCAGGAGGGTCGCCGCTTCCTGCCGACCATCCCCGGCGGCTTCTTCGCGGAGGAGCCGGCGGGAAGCCCGGTGCTCAAGGCCGCCCGCAGCCCGGCCGAGGCGGGCGAATGAGCGGGCCGATGGAGACCATCGTCATCGCCGGCGCGGGACAGGCCGGCTTCCAGGCCGCCGCCTCGTTGCGGGAGGCGGGATTTCCTGGAAGCCTGACCCTGGTCGGCGAGGAGGCCGCGCTTCCCTACCAGCGCCCGCCGCTGTCCAAGGCCTATCTCGCCGGCAAAGCCGATGCCCGCGGCCTGCTGCTGCGGCAGGAAAGCTATTTCGCCGAGCACCGCATCGACCATCGCCCTGGGACACGGGTGGTGGCGATCGACCGCGCCGGGCGCAGTGTCCGGCTCTCGGACGGCGGGCGCCTCGCCTACGATCATCTCATTCTCGCGACGGGCACCCGCAACCGGGCGCTGCCCGTGCCGGGAGCCGATCTCGGGGGTGTGCACCAGCTCCGCTCCCTCGACGATGCCGATGCGCTTCGCGCGGCGATCGAGGGCATCCGCCGGATCGTCGTGGTGGGCGCGGGCTTCATCGGCCTCGAATTCGCAGCCGTCTGCGCCGCCCGCGGCCTCTCCGTCACGGTGATCGAGGCGGCCGAGCGCGTGATGGCACGGGCCGTCTCGCCGGAGACCTCGGAAGCCTTCCGCGCCTTCCACGAGGAGGCCGGCGTCACGTTCCTGTTCGGAACGGGCGTCACTGCCATCGAGGGCGGGGCCGGGCGAGTCGCCGCCGTCCGCACCGCCGATGGGCAGAGCCTGCCTGCCGACCTCGTGCTCATCGGTATCGGCGTGGTGCCGAACCAAGAACTCGCGGCGGAAGCGGGGCTCGCCGTGCGCGACGGCATCGAGGTCGATGCCTTCCTGGCGACACACGATCCGGCCGTCTCGGCCCTCGGCGACTGTGTCCGATTCCCGAGCCGCTTCGCGGCCGGGATGCCCGGAGGCGACCGGGTGCGGATCGAATCGGTCCAGAACGCGGTCGATCAGGGCCGCTGCCTCGCCGCGCGGCTCATCGGGCGGCCCGCGGCCTACGACGCGGTGCCGTGGTTCTGGAGCGACCAGGGACCGCGCAAGCTCCAGATCGCCGGGCTCGCCGCGCCGGGTGATGCGAGCGTCCTGCGCCGGGTCGGCACCGGCTTCTCGGTGTTCCGCTTCCGCGATCGCGCTCTCAGCGCCGTCGAATCGGTTGACCGGCCTGCCGACCACATGGCCGCTCGCCGCCTTCTGGCCTCGGCCAAACCGCTGACGCCGGAACAGGCCGCCGACCCGGACTTCGACCTCAAGGCCCTGGCGACGGCGTAAGGCGGTTCTTCAGCGGTCGTTCTCGGTGGTCAGCTCATCGACCCGCGTCCCCTCGTTACCGCCCCGCTGCTGTTCCGAAAGGCGCACGCCCGGCGTTGCACCGTTGGTGAAGACGACGCCGCCCAGCATCAAGGCGCTGCGCAGGGCCTCGACCTGGCCGGAAGCCGGGTCACTCGTGCCGGCCTCGAAGCCTTTCACGAAACCCTCGTCCAGTCCCGAGCGGCGGGCCAACTCCGCCTCCGACCAGCCGAGCAGGCCTCGGGCGCCGCGGCACTGGGGCGCCGTCATCGTGTTGGGCGAGGCGCCGCTCGACGCTCCTTCGTCCGATCCGGTCAAACCGCTCTCCTCATCCTGCCATCAGCGCCCCGGGCCGCGTGGCTCGGGAACGTTTAACCGCGGGAAGGGCCGGTTCGTTTCGGCAAAGCTTGTGAGAAACGGCGCATGAATCGGATTCGGCGGTTCCCCCGCGGGAGGTTCCTGTCGCACAAGGTCGACCGGCGTAGAAATGGACGGGATCACACCCGAACCGGATTTCGATCAGGTCTTGACCATAATTGTGCTTGAATCTGTGTCGATGTCCCCTATCGCCCAGGATCAGATGCGCGGCCCCAAGGTTCGGAGCACGTGCCGTTGCGGGAAAAGAGTCGAGAGCCGTGTCCGCTCGCCATGCGGCGACAAGTCCGGTCGAGTGGGGCTCCGGGGTGAAGCAGCCGAGCAGAAAGGGGGCTGAACGATGAACAGGATGCTGACCGCCACGTTGGCCTGCGCGGTTGCCGCGGGCGCGTTCGCGACCGTGCCGGCTGCGGCACAGATGGGCATGGGGGGAAATCCGTCCGGCTTCGGCGCCGGCAAGCAGCCGGAGAAGAAGCCGCAATACGTCCCCGGCACGAAGCCGCAGGAGAAGATGTTTCCCCTCGGCTCGATGTGGACCGCGGTCAGCATGAACGGCAAGCCGTTCACGGGCGCCGATCGTCCGAGCTTCATCATCGATACGCAGTACCGCGCCCGCGGCTACGGTGGCTGCAACACGTTCACCGCCACCGCCTTCCCGCTGCGCGAGCAGCACCTCGCCGTCGGTCCCTTGGCGCTCACCAAGAAGACCTGCGACAAGGGGCTGGTGGCCTCCGAGCAGGCCTTCCTCATCGCCCTGCGCACGGCAGGCAAGTGGGATCTCGACGGTTCGCAGCTCGTGATCCGCAGCCCGAACGGCGAATTGCGCTTCGACCGCGCGCTGTAAGGACCGCGCTCTCGAACACCGCGCCGGCTTCTCGGACGAGCCGGCGCGACATCCCGTTAAGACGCCGTTGACGACGATTCGCGGACGGCGATCCGGATTCATTCTCCGTCAGGCCCGCGGGCCGTTTCTTCGTGCTCCCGGTCGCGCCCCACGTGGCCGGCCACGCGGAGAGACGGAATGCGGATCGGCCGGGTTCACCAGCGCGTCGTCCCGAAGGTGCGGCCGGCGGCTGCCACGACACGCTACGATTTCGTCCGTGCCCACCATGAGGGTGCCGCGACCCTGGCGGTTCTCGCGACCAGTTCGGGGATCGCCATCCTGATTCTCGCGACCCGCCTGCTCACAGCCTGAGCCGTGGCCCCGGCCTGCAACGAGACTGTCCAGCCGACGCATCGAAGATGACAATACTGTCGTTTGCGTCTGGAAAAAGAAAATAAAATTCTCCCAATAAGCTCAGCCGTGCGCTGTGCGTGTAAAGGCTGGTATCCGCCGGGCGGGAAGCTCGACGGAGCTTGCGAAATCGGCTACGCGTCGCCGCAGCGGCCACCGCTTCGGCGGGAGCGCTAAGTTTCTGGTTTCGCATCGGCTTTGCCAAGTGGTGGGCCAAGTACTGGGCCAAGTGGCGGTCATCCTCTTTTGGACCGATGCTGAAACCTCTCGTTTTGGTGCGCTCCGACGCCGGGCTGGTGACGTTTCGGCACGGGAGCGCTCAGGGAGCGGACAGACGATGACAGATACCTCGACCCCAGGCGTTCGGAAGCCCGGACATGGCCGCGTCTACGGCTCGATCACCGAGACCATCGGCAACACGCCGCTCGTGCGCCTGAACCGGCTCACCAAGGAGCGGGGCGTCGATGCCGAGATCCTGCTCAAGCTCGAATTCTTCAACCCGATCTCGAGCGTGAAGGACCGTATCGGCGTCAATATGATCGACGCCCTTGAAGCCTCCGGCCAGCTCAAGCCCGGCGGCACGCTGGTCGAGCCGACCTCGGGCAACACCGGCATCGCGCTGGCCTTCGTCGCCGCCGCCCGCGGCTACCGCCTGATCCTGGTCATGCCGGAGACGATGTCGCTGGAGCGGCGCAAGATGCTCGCCTTCCTCGGCGCGCAGCTCGAACTGACCCCTGGCCCGCAGGGCATGAAGGGCGCCATCGCCCGTGCCGAGGAACTGCTGCGCGAGATCGACGGCGCGGTGATGCCGCAGCAATTCTCGAACCCGGCCAACCCTGAGATTCACCGAAAGACCACCGCCGAGGAAATCTGGAACGACACGCAGGGTCAGCTCGACGCCTTCGTGGCGGGGGTTGGCACCGGCGGCACGGTGACCGGCGTCGGCGAGGTGCTCAAGCCGCGCCTGCCCGGCCTCAAGGTGTTCGCGGTGGAGCCGGTGGACAGTCCCGTGATCTCCGGCGGCCAGCCGGGCCCGCACAAGATCCAGGGCATCGGCGCGGGCTTCATCCCCGACAACCTGCACACCGACATCCTCGACGGCGTGCTCAAGGTCACGAACCAGCAGGCGATCGACACCGCCCGGGATCTGGCCAAGTTCGAGGGCATCCCAGGCGGCATCTCGACCGGCGGCAACGTCGCCGCGGCGCTGGAGCTGGCGGGCCGTCCCGAGTTCCAGGGCAAGCGCATCGTCACCGTCGCCTGCTCGTTCGCTGAGCGCTACATCTCCTCGGTGCTGTTCGAGGGCATCGGCTAACGATCGAAAGGCGGTGCGGACCCGGCGGCGGGTCCGCACCGCAACTCCTCCGGTCCCGGATTGTTGTCCCGGTCAGATCTGGAGGATGATGATGACGGAGACGTCTCCCGCCCGGCCGTCGCTGAAGGCGTTCGACGCCTATGCGGACCGCAACGGCCAGGATTTCGGCACTGACTCGCCCCCCGACGTGGGCGTGCCTTCGCGGACCCAGGCGGACCTGAACGGTAATCCCGGCAGCACGGCCGAGACGGCGCGCGTCGCCTCCGGAGCGGATCGTCCCGGTGTCGCCCAGGACGCGGTCGACCAGACAAAGGCCGAGACACCCGAAGAAAATCTGCGCCGGATCTCCGATCCAACGTCACGCTCTGAGCCCGATGCGACGGCGCAGGAGGCGATCGAGCGCGCCACCGCTGCCGTCGGCCAGGAGGAAGCGCCGCGCCATGGCGAGTCTCAAGGGGGCCGTGATGGGGAATGAGAACCGGCCCGACGAAGATCTGAGCAATACCGGCACCCGCAAACCCGACGAGGCGGTCGGCTCGCGCGGCCCTCATCCGGCGGGCGGCGGCCATCAGACGCCGGAGCAGGCGGCGATCACCGGCCAGGGGACCGGAGGGCGCTCGGATGCCGAGCGGCGCGGCGAGTGGGGCGGGGGCAGCCAGGGAAGCGATGCGGAAGGGCACACCCCACCCGCGCTCGGCGGCTCGTCCGGCGGTCATTCCGACCGCAAGGCCTCGGCCGGTCCACGCGAGGGGGAGCCCATCGCGGGCGAGCCCGATCGGGCGAAGCGGTCCTGAATGGCCCCGATTGGGTTCCGGATTCCTGAGGGAGCTTGACGATGGACAGGCAGAACGGGGACGACCGCGAGCAGGATCGGGAGCGCCGGGAGGGGCACAAGCCCGCCAATAGCGCTCCCGACGCGGTCAAGGACCCGAGCGAGAAGACCGACGGCAAGCCGGGCGTGCCGCCGCAGGGCGACGAGACCGATCCGGGCGCCGGCTGAACCGGTTTCCGGATCGGCTTCGCCCGTGCCTCAGGCCGCCTGCCTGGGTGCCTCGTCCAGAAGCTCGTCGGCCGGGCCGAAGAACTCGAACCGGATCCGCTCCGCCGGCACGCCGGCGCGGGCGAGACCGTTCGAAAGGGCGGCCAGGAAGGGCTTGGGCCCGCACAGATAGTAGGTGGCCCGCTCCGAGGGTGTATTCGCCACGAGCCAGTCCGTCGTGATCAGCCCCGCCTCGTCGTAGTGCTCGCCGAGCTGATCCCGGGCCTCCGGCTCCGCGTAGAAGGTGCGCGCCGACAGGGTCTCCCGGCTCGCGACGAGACTGCGCACATGCTCGCGCATGGCATGGACTCGCCCGTTCAGGGCGCCGTGGACGAACCATGCCGGGCGCTCCGGCGCCTCCTGCATGATGCTCTCCAGCATGCTGATCATCGGGGTCAGGCCGACGCCGCCGCTGACGAGAACCACCGGCTCGGCGCTCTGCCGATCGAGGAAGAAGTCGCCCGCAGGTGCGGCGACCTTCAGCACGGTTCCAGCCTGAGCCTCGGCGTGCAGCCAGTTCGAGACCAGGCCGGCCGGATGGTCCGCCGTTGCCTCGCGCTTCACGGTGATGCGGTAAGCGCGCTCGTTGGGCGCGCAGGAGATCGAGTAGTTCCGCTTCAGCACGCCGCGGCCCGGCAGATCGAGCAGGAAGCCGAGATACTGCCCCGGCTCGTGCCGCATCACCGGACCGCCGTCGGCGGGGACCAGCACGAAGGAGCGGATCGTCTCGCTTTCCGGGGTCACGCTCTCCACCACGAAATCGCGCCAGCCGTTCCAGCCGCCGGCCTTGGCCGCCAGATCGCGGTAGATCGTCGCTTCCCGGCCGATCAGCAGTTCCGCCAGGAACCAGTACGCCTCGCCCCAGGCCGCGATGATCTCGGGCGTCGCCGCTTCGCCAAGAACGTCGCGGATCGCGGCCAGCAGGGCGTCGGCAACGTAGGGGTAATGTTCGGGCAGGATGTTGAGCGCGACGTGCTTCTGGGCGATGCGCTCCACGGCGCCCGTCAATACGCCCAGGTTGTCGATGTTGCGGGCATAGGCCAGAACGGCGAGGGCAAGCGCCTTGGGCTGCGAGCCGGTCTCGCCGTGATGCGACTGATTGAAGAGGTCGCGGATTTCGGCGTTCTGGAATAGGCGCTCGTACATGCGCCGCGTAATGGCGAGCCCGTGCGTCTCGAGCGCCGGAACGGTGGCTTTGACGACGGCGATGGTTTGGGGCGAGAGCGGTGCGGGCGAAGGCTTGGTCATGGGCGAATCCAAAGCTCCATTGAACATGCACCTTTTGCTGCAAAGCTTGAAAAGATGCAAGAGAAATGTACCTTAAAAGGCGTTCGGAACCGCCATGCGCCTGACCCGCTACACGGACTACGCCCTGCGTACCCTGATCTATGTCGGCCTGCGCGAGCCGCGGCAGAGCTCGATCGCGGAGATCGCGCGGGCCTATGGGATCTCGGAGAGCCACCTCACGAAGGTGGTGCATCAGCTCGGCCGGCTTGGACTGATCCAGACAATCCGGGGGCGAGGCGGCGGCTTGCGGCTCGGCAAGCCACCCGTCGAGATCGTGGTCGGCGCCGTGGTCCGGGCGACCGAGGACGATCTCGCGCTGGTCGAGTGCTTCTCCGCAAGCTCCTGCGCGATCACCGCGCCCTGCCGCCTGCGGCGGGCTCTGGGCGAGGCCCTGGCGGCGTTCCTGGCGGTGCTGGACCGCTATACCCTAGCGGACCTTCTCGGCGGGGCGGAAGGCGACGAGGTCGCGCGGCTGCTCGGCCTGTTCCCACCGGTCGCGGCGACGGCGGAGGTACCGGTTCCCGAGCCCGAAGGCGCCTGACGCGACGAGAGCGTCATTCCGAAAGATGGGCCGTGCCTTTCGGGAAAAAGAAGATGCAAAAGCAATCACCTAGCACTTTGTCTTGGAAGCCGATTTTCTGGACGATGCGCTAGGCCGCCGCCGCCTCGACCCTGTTCCGGCCGAAGGATTTGGCACGGTAGAGGGCCGTGTCGGCGCGCTTGAGAAGGTCGGCCGGGCCGGTATCGGTCGCGCGCCGCACCGACACACCGACCGAGACGGTCACGCCGATATCGCGCGTCCCGCCGTCGATGGCGAAGGGCGTCGCCTCGATCCGCTCGCGGATGCGCTCGGCGATGGCGCGGGCGTCGGGCAGCTCGGCGCCGGGCACCACCATCACGATCTCCTCGCCGCCGTAGCGGGCAAGGATATCCATCGGCCGCACGTATTGGCGGACGCGCTCGGCGAAGGCGCGCAGCACCTCGTCGCCGGCCTCGTGGCCATAGGTGTCGTTGATCAGCTTGAAGCGATCGATGTCGAGGAGCAGGCAGGCGAGGCCCGTCTGCTGCAGCGTCGCCTCACCGAAAACCGGACCGAGATGCCGGTCGAGGTAGCGCCGGTTGTGCAGACCCGTCAGGTCGTCGGTGATCGCGAGTTCCATCGAGGCCTGGAGCGCACCGCGCAGGGTCTCCGAGAAGCGCCGCCGCCGCACCTGCGTGCGCACCCGTGCGATCAGTTCGTTGCGGTCGACCGGGCGCAACAGGTAATCGTTGACACCGAAGTCGAGGCCGCGGGTGATGCGGGCCTTCTCGTGCATCTCGCCGATCATGATCAGCGCCATGTTGCGGGTCCGCTCCAGCGAGCGGAGTTGGCTGCACAGGCGCAGGCCATCGAACCCTTCGAGGTCGAGGCTCACCAGGGCGAGATCGAAGCCGCCGTCGGGTGCCTGCACCAGGGCGCGGTGAGGATCGGTCTCTACAGTGACCTGATGGTGCTGGGACAGGGCCGTGCCGATGCGGTCGATGGCGCTCGGCCGGTCCTCCACGAGGAGGATGCGCGCATCCTCGCCGGTATCGGCGGCGGCGAGAACCAGGGGATCGGGACCGCCGATCTCGCGCGTCGCGAGCGCACGGGAGCGCAGCTCGTCCGTCACCGCCTTCAGCCGCACGAGGCTGCGCACCCGCGTCATCAGCGCGATGTCGTCGATTGGTTTGGTCAGGAAATCGTCGGCCCCGGCATCCAGGCCCCGCAGCCGGTCGGCGGGCTGGTCGAGGGCGGTGACGATCACCACCGGCAGGTGGGCGGTGGCAGGGTTGGACTTGAGCCGGCGGCACACCTCGAAGCCGTCCATGCCCGGCATCATCACGTCGAGAAGCACGACGTCGCAGGCGCCCTTCTCGCAGATCGCCAGGGCGTCGAGCCCGTTCATCGCCACGACCACGTCGAAATACTCGAGAGACAGCTTCGTCTCGAGCAGCCGGACGTTGGGGTAGAGATCATCCACGATCAGGACGCGAGCGGACATCGTTCCTCCGATGCGCGGCCTTCTCGACCGCGACGGCATTCAGTCCGAGGAGATCTCAGGGAGCACCGTCATCACCAATGTACCTGCGGACCGTTGCCAAAAACTTGGCAACTGAGATGGGCTTGGACAAATAGGCCTCGCATCCGCCTTCACGAATGCGTTCCTCGTCGCCCTTCATTGCAAAGGCAGTGATGGCGATCACGGGGATGTCACGAAGGTCGTCGTCGTCCTTGAGCCACTTGGTCACCTCCAGGCCCGAAACTTCGGGAAGCTGGATGTCCATGAGAATCAGGTCCGGATGATGCGCCCGGGCCAGTTCGATCGCCTCGATGCCGTTGGCTGTCTTGAGGGTCGCGTAGCCATGCGCCTCCAGCAGATCGTTGAAGAGCTTCATGTTCAGCTCGTTGTCTTCAACGATAAGAACGGTTTTCTTCATGACCTGCTCCGGCGCGGTCGCGATGGCGTTCCACCCCGTGGCCCGGCCCTCGTACTCTCTTAAACTGCCACTCGTTGATGAAACGCAAACTTGATCATAGTGATGGCGCGAGCGAACGTCTCGCGATCGATGTACTGGGATGGCTCGCCGCCGACGAGGACCGGTTGTTCCGGTTCGTCGCCGCGAGCGGCCTGGAGCCCGGAACGCTGCGCGAGAGCCTGCACGATCCCGGCTTCCTCGGCGCCGTTCTCGACCATGTGATGAGCGACGAACCGTCGCTGCTCGCCTGCGCTGAGGCACTCGGGGTGAAGCCGGAACGGATCGCTTCCGCTTGGCAGCGCCTGCAGCCGCCGCCCTTCGACGAGGGCGGCTGAGACGGCTTCGCTTCGTCTTGATCCGAAAGCCGGCGGCCCCTTTCGGGACGATGCGCTACCGGGCGAGTTCCCGCAGCCCGAGCCGGATCAGGGTCTTGGCCTCCACGGTTTCGGCCTCCGCGCCCAAGCCCTTCAGGGCTGCGGCGATGGCGGCCGAGGCTTGAACCTGGGGATAACCGAGATTGACCAGCGCCGAGATCGCGTCCGCAACCGGCTGCGGCGCGGTTCTGTCCTCAATGGCGCCGGTCAAGGCGATGAGCGCCGGATCGATGGGGGCGAAGGCGGGCGCCTTGTCCTTCAGCTCCGCGACGAGGCGGGCGGCCAGCCGGGGGCCGACGCCGGGGGCGCGGGCAATCGAGCCTTTGTCGCCGGTGGCGATGGCGGTGGCGAGCTGTGGCGGCTCCAGCACCGACAAAACGCCGAGCGCCACGCGGGTGCCCACGCCCTGCACCGTCTGGAGCAGACGGAACCACTCCCGCTCGGCATCGGAGCGGAAGCCGTAGAGACGAATCATGTCCTCGCGCACATGCGTCTCAATGGCCAGATCCGTAGCCTCGCCGGGTGTGGGCAGGCGCTGCAGGGTGCGGGCGGAGCAGTGGACGACGTAGCCGACGCCGTTCACGTCGAGGATCACGAAGTCCTCTCCGTAGGAATCGACGATCCCCTTGAGCTTGCCGATCATATGAAACCGTCGATCCTCGAAGGGTCCGTTGCCGCGTTCGGCCTAAGGCCATATCCGTCTTGGCGGCACAACCGACAAGGTGACCGCATGAAGCGCACGCTCGCCCTCGCCGCCCTCCTGCTGGCGGGTTTCGCCCTCGCAGAGCCCGGCAGGCCCCATGCTCAGGAGGCTGCCCAGGGAGTTGCCCCTGCCCTGACCAAGGATCCGAAACAGGTGAAGGCCGGGCGTTACCGCCTCGATTCCGCGCATGGCAAGATCACGTGGTCGATCAGCCATCTCGGCTTCTCGACCTATTACGGCCAGTTCACGGAGGTCTCGGGCGACCTCGTCCTCGATCCCGCCGTGCCGGGCAAGAGCACCCTTTCCGTCAAGATCGGCACCGGCAGCGCCAACGGGCTGAACGATCGGCTCAACGCCCATCTCAAGCAGCCGGACTTCCTCGACGTGGAGAAGTTTCCCGAGGCCACCTTCGTAAGCGAGTCGGTCGAACCGACGGGCCCGACCACCGCACGGGTGAACGGCACGCTCACCCTGCGCGGCGTGTCGAAGCCGGTTTCGTTCGATGCCACCTTCAATCAAGCGGGCGTCAACCCGGTCGACAAAATCTACTCCGTGGGCTTCGACGGTTGGACGGTGATCAAGCGTTCCGAGTTCGGCGTGAATGCCTTCCTGCCGCTGCTCGGCGACGAGGTGGCCCTTCGGTTGGAGGGCGAGTTCAAGCTTCAGTAAGCGGCGAAGCGCGAAGCGGGTTTGCGGCAAGGCTTCGTTCACGATACGTGCCGTACCGGATCGATGCTTTGAAGGAGGCCGAGGCCATGACCACGGACGTCCGTATCCTCGGCATCGATCCCGGCCTGCGCCGCACCGGCTGGGGGCTGATCACCGCGCGGGGCACCAAGCTGTCCTATCTCGCCTGCGGCGTCGTCACCTCTGACGGTGACCTGCCGCTGGCTTTGCGCCTGCGCGAGCTGCACGAGGGTCTCAGCCGCGTCATAACGACCCACGCGCCGGACGAGGTCTCGGTCGAGGAGACCTTCGTCAACAAGGACGCGCAGGCCACGCTCAAGCTCGGCCATGCTCGCGCCGTGGCTTTGCTGGTGCCGGCGCTCGCCGGATTGCCGGTGGCGGAATATGCCGCCAACCTCGTGAAGAAGACGGTGGCCGGGAACGGCCACGCGGAGAAGGTCCAGATCCAGGCGATGGTGAAGTTCCTGCTGCCGAAGGCGGAGTTCAAGCTCGCCGACGCGGCCGACGCACTCGCCATTGCCATCACTCATGCGAGCCACCGTGGCGCCATCGCCCTCGATCGCCGCCACGCCGTGGCCGCGGGCGGCGGCCCGGGCGCGGCGCGGATCGCCGCGGCGCTGGCGCGACTCGACCGATAGGCCCCATCCCGGACGACGGTACGGGCCTAAAGTACCGTCCCGAAAGGCGGACTCCGACTTCTGGACAACAGTCGATTCGGGCGTGACGCTAGAGCATCGTCCCGAAAGGTGGCCGCCGGCTTTCGGAAAAAGACGATGCAAAACAGGAGTCTAGAGCATCATCCTGGATACGATATCCAGGATGATGCTCTAGTCTCTCAGGTCGAGCAGAACCTTGCCGACCGCCTCGCGGCGGACGAGGACCCCGAGCGCATCCGCGTAGTCCGCGAGCGGATAGGCGCCGTGCACCTTCACGGTCAGCTTGCCCTCCGCCGCCCAGGCGAGCAGCCGGGCTTGGTTCGCTCCGTGCGCCTCCGGCTCGCGCTCGACGAAGGCGCCCCAGTGGACGCCCTGCACGTCGATGCCCTTGAGCATGATGACGTTGAGGGGAAATTTCGGGATCTCGCCCGCGGCGAAGCCGATCACGAGGAAGCGGCCCTTCCAGCCGAGCGAGCGCATGGCCGGCTCGGCCAAGTCGCCGCCGACCGCGTCGTAGACCACGTCGACGCCGCGCTCGCCGGTGAGGCGCCGCAATTCCTCGCGCAGGTTGTTCGCCTTGTAGTCGACGAGGTCGTCGGCGCCGTGGGCGCGGGCCGTTTCGAGTTTTTCCGGCGAGGAGGCGCAGGCGATGACGCGAGCGCCCAGCAGCTTGCCGAGCTCGACCGCGGCGAGCCCGACGCCCCCCGAGGCGCCGAGCACGACGAGGGTTTCGCCCGGCCTGATATCGGCACGATCCCGGAGCGCGTGGAGCGTGGTGCCGTAGGTGATCGAGAGCCCGGCGGCGACCTCGTCGGAGACCGCCTCCGGCACCCGCGCGAGGCGCTTGAGCGGAACCGCGATCCGCTCGCGGGCGGTGCCGTGGCTGAGATGGACCATGACCCGGTCGCCGACGGAAAAGTTTTCCGCGCCGGGACCCAGGGCCTCGATCACGCCGCAAGCCTCGCCGCCCGGCGAGAACGGCAGTTCCGGCTTCACCTGATAGCGGCCGGCGATGATCAGCGTATCGAAAAAATTCAGCGCGGCGACCCGCACCCGCACCAGCGCTTCGCCCGGCCCCGGCACCGGATCGGGCAGATCCTCAAGACTCAGATCCTCCGGTCCGCCGAGCCGGCTGCACACCAGGGCCTTCATGTCAGCGCCGTCTCCCTCGTCTCGCCGGTCGTCCCGCATCGCCCCCGTCGGGCGGGGCGCAGGCTGGGTGCCGCGTTCGACGACGCTCATGCCCGCTCGCGCGCGGTGAGCGCAAGACGTTCACGCCCGCTCGTAGGTCCCGGTCAGCAGGCCCTTGGCGATCACGTTGCCTTGAAGCGCGTCGAGCAGGGCGCCGCGGCCCGGCGAGGCGGGCAGATCCGCAGGGCGGGCGAGGGCAAAAACCTGGAACAGGTAATGGTGCGGTCCGTGGCCGGTCGGCGGGTCCGGCGGCAGCCACCCATTCTTCTGGAACGAGTTGCGGCCGAGATCGTGCCGGGCGCCCTCGCCGGCCTGACTCGCGAACGCTCCTTCCGGAAAGCTTCGGTCCTCCGGTCGCAGATTCCAGGCGATCAGGTGGACGAAGGGGCGGGGGGAGGGCGCATCCGGGTCCTCCACGAGCAGCACGAGGGAAGCGGCCTCGTCCGGCACGCCGGCAATGCCGAGCGGCGGTGAGAGCCCTTCACCGTCCGCGGTGTAGCGGGCCGGGATCGACGTGGTGTCGGCGAAAGCCTCGCTCGTCACCCGGAGCGTCGCGGGGGCCTCCGCCGCGATCGTGTGGAACGCGGCCTTCTCCGCGCCGGCCCTGAGGCCGGACAGGGCTTCGCCAACGGCGTGCGGCAGCTTTTCGAGCATGGTGTCCGAGATTCTCCGTTCTGCCCGGAAGATCCCTCAACGAACGCCCGTCCGCTTCGTTCAGGCGGGGCGGTGCGCCGCCACCATGTAGTTGACCCCCGTGTCGCGGCTTGCGCGCCAGGAATCGTTCAGCGGATTGTAGACCACGCCGGTCGTGTCGGTGACGGTGAGGCCCCCCGCCGTGATGTCGGCGGAAAGCTCCCGCGGCGTCACGAACTTCTCCCAATCGTGGGTGCCCCGCGGCAGCCAGCGTAGCACGTACTCTGCGCCGACGATGGCGAGTGCGAAGGAGCGCATCGTCCGGTTGATGGTGGCGGCGAACAGCAGGCCGCCCGGCTTCACCGTCTCGCAGGCCGCGCGCAAGAAGCCCACGCGGTCGGAGACGTGCTCGACCACCTCCATGGCGAGCACGATGTCGAAGCGCTCGGCCCTCGCGGCCACCGCCTCGATGGTCTCGTCGCGGTAGTCGATGGTGAGCCCCTCGGCCTCAGCATGGGCGCGCGCGGCCGCGACGTTGCCGGTCGCCGGGTCGAGACCCGTGACCGTCGCCCCGAGCCGAGCCAGCGGCTCCGACAGCACGCCGCCGCCGCAGCCGATGTCGATGACGCTGAGCCCTTCGAGCGGGAAGGGCGCGGCCGGATCACGGTCGAAGATGCGGCACGCTTCGTCGCGGATGTAGCCGACTCGGACTGGATTGAACTTATGCAGCACCGCCATTGGCCCCCGCTCGTCCCACCAGCGCGCGGCCAGGGCGTCGAAGCGCGCCACTTCGTCCCGGTCGATCGAGGCACCCGTCATCCGGCTCACTTTCGCATCGTTTGAACCTACGGTCCGTCCGATTGACACGGCCGGGGGGCCCTTGTACCCGCCGGGCGCATCCCCGGTACAGCCGCGCCGTGTTGTTTTCCTGAGCTGGCGAGGCGCGCCGGCCTCGCGGCCGGCACCGTGGGGAGAGATGAGCAGACCGGACGCGACATGCCCCGTTTGGTGATGAAATTCGGCGGCACCTCCGTCGCCACCGTCGACCGCATCCGCAACGTGGCGCGCCACGTCGCCCGCGAGGTCGCAGCCGGTTACGAGGTCGCGGTCGTGGTCTCGGCGATGTCGGGCAAGACCAACGAACTGGTCGGCTGGGTCAAGGATGCCGACCCGCTCTACGGCGCGGCGGAGTACGACACCGTCGTGGCCTCGGGCGAGCAGGTCACCTCCGGGCTTCTCGCCATCGCGCTCAACAAGGACGGCATCAAGGCCCGCTCCTGGCAGGGCTGGCAGATCCCGATCCACACCTCCGACGCGCACGGCTCGGCCCGGATCGAGGGCATCGACCCGAAGAACCTCGACGAGAGCTTCAAGCGCGGCGAGGTCGCCGTGATCTCGGGCTTCCAGGGCGTGAACGCCGAGACCGGCCGGATCGCGACGCTCGGGCGGGGTGGCTCGGACACTTCGGCCGTGGCGATCGCCGCCGCCATCGGCGCAGAGCGCTGCGACATCTACACCGACGTGGACGGGGTCTACACCACCGATCCGCGCGTGGTGCCCAAGGCCCAGCGCATGGAGCGCGTGACCTTCGAGGAGATGCTGGAGATGGCGTCTCTGGGCGCCAAGGTGCTGCAGGTGCGCTCCGTCGAGCTCGCCATGGTGCACCGGGTGCCGACCACGGTGCGCTCCTCCTTCGATCCCCCCGATGCCGCGCGGCCGGGCACCCTCATCTGCGACGAGGACCAAATCGTGGAACAGCAGATCATCACCGGCATCGCCTTCTCGAAGGACGAGGCGCAGATCACCCTGCGCGCCGTGAAGGACAGCCCCGGGATCGCCGCGGCGATCTTCGGCCCGCTGGCGGATGCCAACATCAACGTCGATATGATCATTCAGACGGTGTCGGGCGATCAATCGACCACCGACATGACCTTCACCGTACCGGCGGCCGATTACGAGCGCTCCCGCGCCATCCTCGACGCGCAGCGCGATACGATCCAGTTCGGCCAGATCGAGGGCGCCACCGACGTCGTGAAGGTCTCGGCGATCGGCGTCGGGATGCGTTCGCATGCGGGCGTTGCAGCCAAAGCCTTCCGGGCGCTGGCGCAGAAGGGTATCAACATTCGCGCGATCACGACCTCCGAAATCAAGTTCTCGGTCCTGATCGACGCCGCCTACACGGAGCTTGCCGTTCGCACGCTCCACTCGCTATACGGCCTCGACCAGGCCTGACCGTTCCCGTCGGCGCCGCCCTCAGGCTCACCAGCCAGGGTTGCGCCGGCCGACCCGGATTGACGACACGATGCCCGCTGCGCCCGGAGGCCCGCGCCTGCTGCTGCGCCGGCTCCGCGAAGCCATGGCGGAGCCGGTCAGCCCTCAGCAGCGCCTCGACCGGATCGTCGTCCTCATTGCGGCGAACGTGATCGCCGAAGTGTGCTCGGTTTACGTGGTGCGCGATGACAACACTCTCGAACTGTTTGCAACCGAGGGTCTGAACCGCGACGCGGTCCACATCACCCGCATGCGCGCCGACGAGGGCCTCGTCGGCCTGATCGCCAAGACCGCCGAGCCGCTGGCGCTCTCGGACGCACAGTCGCACCCCTCGTTCTCGTATCGCCCGGAAACGGGCGAAGAGATCTACCACGCCTTCCTCGGCGTGCCGCTGCTGCGGGCCGGGAATACGCTCGGCGTGCTGGTGGTCCAGAACAAGACCTATCGCGTCTATTCCGAGGAGGAGATCGAGGCGCTCCAGACCACCGCCATGGTGCTGGCGGAGCTGATCGCCTCGGGAGAACTCCAGGCGCTGTCCCCCGGCGCCGGCACCGCGGCGCGGCGCCCGGTCAGCCAGCGCGGCGTGGCGCTTGCCGACGGGATCGGGCTCGGCCACGTCGTGCTGCACGAGCCGCGCATCGTCGTGAAGACGCTGATCGCCGAGAACGTCGAGCGCGAGGTCGAGCGGCTTGAGGCGGCGATCGAGGACGTGCGCTCGGCGATCGATGAACTGGTCGAGCGCGGCGACGGGATCGGCTCGGGCGAGTCCCGCGAGATCCTCGAGACGGTCCGCATGTTCGCCCACGACAAGGGCTGGCTGCGGCGGATGCGCGAGGCGGTCCAGTCCGGCCTGACCGCCGAGGCCGCGGTCGAGCGGGTGCAGTCGGACAACCGGGCGCGGATGCTGCGCCAGAGCGATCCTTACCTGCGCGATCGCCTGCACGATCTCGACGACCTCGCCAACCGCCTGCTGCGTCGCCTCGTCGGCCAAGAGGGGCGAAACGGCGACGGCCTGCCGGAGAACGCGATCCTGGTTGCCCGCTCCATGGGACCGGCCGCACTCCTCGACTACGATCGGGCCCGCCTGCGCGGCGTGGTGCTGGAGGAGGGCGGTCCGACGAGCCACATCGCCATCGTCGCCCGCGCGCTGGGCATTCCGGCGGTCGGCGAGATCGCGAACGCCACGGGCCTGTGCGATTCGGGTGACGCGATCATCGTCGACGGCCTGTCCGGCGAGGTGCAGATCCGGCCCACACCCGAGGTCGAGGCGTCCTACGCCGAGATGGTGCGCCTGCGCGCCCGACGGCAGGAGCAGTACCGGGCGCTGCGCGACGTGCCCGCCGTCACCCGCGACGGCGTCAAGATCGGCTTGCACCTCAATGCCGGCCTGCTGGTCGACCTGACCCATCTGCACGAAACCGGGGCGGAAGGCGTCGGCCTGTTCCGCACCGAACTGCAATTCATGATCGCCGAGCGGATGCCCTCGGCGGCCGAGCAGCAGACGCTCTACGAGGCGGTCTATTCGGCGACCGGCGATCTGCCGGTCACGATCCGCACCCTCGACATCGGCGGTGACAAGATCCTCCCCTACATGCCGGCCCTCGAGGAGGAGAATCCGGCGCTGGGCTGGCGGGCGATCCGCATCGGCCTCGACCGGCCGGCCCTGCTGCGGGTGCAGTTGCGGGCCCTGCTCAAGGCGGCGGCCGGGCGCCCGATCAAGATCATGTTCCCGATGGTGGCCACCGTCGAGGAGTTCACCCGGGCCCGCGACATCGTCGAGCGCGAGAAGGCGCATCTGCGCCGCCACGGCTACCTTCTGCCCAGCGACTGCCACCTTGGCGCGATGGTCGAGGTGCCCTCGCTCCTGTTCCAGATCGACGAGATCGCCCGCGAGGCGGACTTTTTATCGGTCGGCTCCAACGACCTGATGCAGTTCCTGTTCGCGGTCGATCGCGAGAACCGGCGCGTGGCCAACCGCTTCGATCCCCTGTGCGGGGCGGCGATGCGCGCCTTCCGCCTGATCGCCGAGCGCGCCGCCGCACAGGGCTGCCCCGCCACCGTCTGCGGCGAGATCGGCGGGCGCCCACTCGAGGCGCTGGCGCTGATCGGCCTCGGGTTTCGCGAATTCTCGATGTCTCCGGCCGCGATCGGCCCGGTCAAGGCGATGGTCCTCTCCGCCCATGCCGGCGAGGTCGCGCAACTGATCGAGTCCGAGCTGACCCGCGTGACCGATGGCGCCTCCATCCGCCCTGCGCTCGCGGCTTATGCGAAGGCCAACGGCGTGCCGGTTTAGCGTCGGAGAACCCGTTGGACTGGCGTCTGCACTGGCTGGAAGCGGAGGGGGACCTCGCGCCCTGGCGCGATCGGATCGCTGCGGAGATCGAAGCCGCCCGGCAGGCCGTGGCGGGCCTCTTGCCGCCGTTCTGCCTGGACATCCTCGTGGAGCGCCTGACGGGGGCTGTCATCCCGGAGACGGGAACGACCGGCCGTGCCTACCGCCCCGGCCTGTGCTCGCTGACGCTCGACCCGCTCAATCCGAATTTTGCGGCGAGCCTCGACAACGGCGACATCCGGCGAACGATCGCCCACGAGGTGCATCACTGCCGTCGCTTCGCCGGACCCGGATACGGCCGCACGCTGGGCGAGGCGCTGGTCAGCGAGGGATTGGCCGGGCAGTTCGCCGGGACGCTCTTCAACGCGCCTCCCGAGCCTTGGGAGTGCGCCCTGGACGATGCGGTGTTGCGGGCCCATCTTCCGAGTGCAACGGACCTGCGAGCGCTCGATCACGACCACGCCGGCTGGTTCTTCGGAGCGGGCGGGCGGCACCCGCGCTGGTTCGGCTACACGCTCGGATACCGGATCGTCGGCGATTGGCTTGCCGCGCACCCTGCGCCGGATGGCGAGACCTGGGTGAACGTGCCGGCGGATAGAGTCCTTGCAGCCTCGCCATGGTCTGCCACGGCGTGAGCGATCCATGAACGACCCTGATGCGCCGCCGGCTCCGGCGCATCTTCCCTCCCGGTCGTCGCACGGGTAACGGGTGCCGGTCGAACCGCCCTGAACTCGCTGTTCGGGCAAGCCAACCGAAGCGGTCGTGCGATCCGCCCCGTCCTCTTCCGATTTGACGCGCACCATCCACGAGTATCCTAGCAGGCGATGACCCCCATTCCTTCCGATCGCCTCGACGCCATTCTGGCTCGGCACGAGATCGTCACGGCGCAGCTCGCCGACGGCTCGGCCGAGGCCGAAACGATCGTGCAGCTTTCCCGCGAATTGTCCGAGCTCGACGGCGTCGTGGCCGCGATCCACGGCTACCGGGCCGCGGAGGCCAACCTGGCCGGCATTCGGGCGCTGATCGACGAGCCCGGCGGCGATCCCGAGATGCGCGCGCTCGCGGCCGAGGAGAAGCCGGAAGCCGAGGCGGCACTCGAACAGGCTCACCGCGCGCTGCAACTGATGCTGCTGCCCAAGGACGCGGCCGACGAGAAGAGCGCGATCCTCGAAATCCGCGCCGGCACCGGCGGCGACGAGGCGGCCCTGTTCGCGGGTGACCTGTTCCGCATGTACGCGAAATACGCCGAGTCGAAGGGCTGGCGCGTCGAGGTGATCTCCGAGAGCGAGGGCACGGTCGGCGGCTTTCGCGAGGTCGTGGCCGAGGTGAAGGGCCGCTCGGTGTTCTCGCGGCTGAAGTTCGAGAGCGGGGCCCACCGCGTCCAGCGCGTGCCCGACACCGAGACTCAGGGGCGCATCCACACCTCCGCCGCCACTGTGGCCGTGCTGCCGGAGGCGGAGGAGGTCGATGTCGTCGTCAACGAGGCCGATCTGAAGATCGACACCATGCGGGCTCAAGGAGCGGGCGGCCAGCACGTCAACAAGACGGAATCGGCGATCCGTATCACCCACATTCCGACGGGCGTGGTCGTGTTCGTCCAGGAGGAGCGCTCGCAGCACAAGAACCGCGCCCGGGCGATGGCGCTCCTGCGGGCGAAGCTGTTCGACGCCGAGCGCACGGCCAAGGATTCAGCGCGGGCGGCCGACCGCAAGGCGCAGGTCGGCTCCGGCGACCGCTCCGAGCGCATCCGCACCTACAACTTCCCGCAAGGCCGCGTTACCGACCACCGCATCAACCTGACCCTCTACAAGCTGGAGGACGTCATGGCTGGGCCGGCCCTCGACGAGGTGATCGATGCGCTGGTGACCGAGCATCAGGCGGAGCTGCTCGCGGCCGAGGGGATGGCGTGACGGCAAGGTCCGGCGCACGGATCCGCTCGACCCTGCGAGGATGGACGGGCGACGGTTTCGTCTCGCATCGGTTCGCATGACCATCGATCTCGCCCCGACGCTCCCCCGCGAGACCGCCCTGCGGCGCCTCGGACAGGTCTTCGAAGAGGCCGGGCTGCCGAATGCGCGCACGGATGCCCGCTTCCTCGCCCTGCACGCCCTCGCGCTCACCCCCCTCGACCTGTCCCTGCGCGGGCGCGAGCCGATCGGCGAGGCCGGTGCGGCGGCGCTCGGACAGGCTGCGGCGCGCCGGCTGGCAGGCGAACCGGTGGCGCGGATCATCGGCGCTTGGGAGTTCTGGGGGCTGCCCTTCGCCCTCGGGCCGGAGACGCTGGTGCCGCGGCCCGACACCGAGAGCGTGGTGGAGGCGGCTTTGCGCCTGTTTCCCGAGCGGGATCGGCCGCTGCGGCTGATCGATCTCGGCACCGGCTCCGGCTGCATCCTCGTGGCGCTGCTGCACGAGCGGCCCGGTGCTTTGGGTATCGGCCTCGACCGCGCGCAGGGTGCCCTGGCTGTCGCCCGCCGGAATGCGGAGGCGAACGGCGTCGGGGACCGGGCCGCCTTCCTGTGCGGCTCCTGGCTCGATGCGATGACGGGGCCGTTCGACCTGATCGTCTCGAACCCGCCCTACATCGCCGCCCCCGTCATCGCGACGCTCGAGCCGGAAGTGCGCCTGCACGATCCGCCCGCCGCCCTCGATGGCGGCGTCGACGGGCTCGACGCCTATCGCGCGATTCTCTCCGACATCGCGCGGCGGCCCGGTCTGCTCTCCACCCGCGGCGCCCTCGTCATGGAGATCGGCTACGATCAGGGACAGGCGCTGACCCGTCTCGGGCGGGCGATGGGATTCGAGGACATGAGCGTCGGCCGGGATCTCGCCGGCAACGATCGGGTCGTCACGCTTCGGCCATCCTTGGCGGGCAGGTGAGGAATCGAAGGGCGGATTCCGGGGCACGGTTCGGCTTAAATTGCCACTGAGCCCACAGAAATCCGGCATAAGCCACCGTTGCCCCGAAAAAATGCTTGTTGTCGAGGGCGTCAGTCACTAGCTTAGATATGCAGACCGCCAACGGCCCGTTGAGCGTCTCTCACAAAACTCCCGCTGCGCCGTTCTGGCTAAAGGGAGCTCCCGAATTCCGGGATTTTTGTGAGGCACTCTTTAAGTCGGTATCGGCAGGATCGGTTTTGACCGTGTCCTCCGGCTTCGGACGGTCTTCCCACCATCGAGCGGACGCGCTCCGGCAGTCGCGGCCAGGCTCGGTGGGATCGAACCTGACAGTCGAGGGATGTCTCGCGGCGCGCCGGAACAGAGCGCAGCCACCGGACGAGCGGCAAACATCGCGGAATGTGCGCGCTTGGGCGCCCTGCGCCCGACCCGCTTCGTCCGCGAGCAAGGCTCCGGCGCTGTCAGTCACGCTGAGCGACAGGTAACGAGGGTCAATCGAGGCCGATGAGACCAAACCAGAATCGACGGATGCGGGGTCGCAATCGGCCCAAAGGTCCGAATCCGCTGACGCGCTCCTACGAGTCGAACGGTCCCGACGTCAAAATCCGCGGCACCGCTCAGCATATCGCCGACAAGTACGCGCAGCTCGCCCGCGATGCCTTGGCGAGCGGTGATCCAATCGCGGCGGAGAACTACTTCCAGCACGGCGAGCACTATTTTCGCATCATCACCGGCGCCCAGGAGCCGGGCCGTCCGCAAGTCAGCCAGGGCTATGCCCGCAACGGCTTCGACGAGGACGAGGAGGGTGAGGACGAGGCCGTCCAGGGTCAGACCAGCGAGGGCGGTCGCCCGGGCTTCGGCTACGGCACCGACGAGTACGGCGACCCGGCCCAGCAGCCGCAGCCGTTCGAGCGCCACGACTTCGACGGCCGGAACCAGCGCAACGACCGCAACGACCGGAACCAGCGCTTCCAGGCCCGCGACCGCAACGATCGTAATGACCGCGGTGAACGCGGTCAGCGTTTCGAGGGCAACCGGCAGGACTACAACCGCGGCGAGCCGCGGCAGGACTTCCGCCAGGACCGTCAAGACCGGCCTGAGCGTCAAGACCGGCCCGAGCGTCAGGATCGCCAGGACTATCCTCGTCAGGACGGTCACCGCCAGGATTATCGGCAGGACCGGCGCCAGGATTATCGACAGGACTTCGGGCAGCAGCCTCAGGAAGGCCGTGAAAACCCGAGGGAGAACCGCCGCGACGCCGCGCGTTTCGAGACCGCTCGCCCCGAGACCTCCGAAGCGCCGCGTCAGGAGCCACGCCAGGAACCGCGCCAAGACCCGCGCCCGATCGAGCCGCGTCAGGACACGCGCGCCGAGGCC
The DNA here is from genome assembly GCF_014191355.1 of Methylobacterium sp. R2-1. GTDB lineage: Bacteria > Pseudomonadota > Alphaproteobacteria > Rhizobiales > Beijerinckiaceae > Methylobacterium. Next base: position 176,795 of record NZ_JACHWM010000012.1, on the reverse strand, counting down.
GCCCCGCGGTCCGAGGGGCCGGTGCGTTCCGAGAGTCCGCCGCCGCGTCGCGGACGCGGTCGTGCAAGCGAGGCCAGCCGCGCCGCGGCGGCCGAGGCTGCGGATCCGTCGGCACTGCCCGCTTTCCTGATGACGGCAACCCGCAATCCCGCTCCTTTGCCGGCCTCGACCGAGGCCCCGGCTCCGCGCTCCGCGCCGGAGCCTCGCGAAGCGGCACCGGCCGCTGAGCTGCCCTCGGGCGACGAGGCACCTGCACCCAAGCCCCGGCGTCGCCGGACCCGCTACAAGGGCGCCGAGGGCGAGGCCGCTCCGGAGAAGAGCGATACGCCGGACGCAGCCGAGTAAGACGAGCAAAATGAAAGCGGCCCGAGGGAAACCTCGGGCCGCTTTCATTCCAGGCGGCAGTGAACGCGGCGTCCCGAACGATGACCGCCGGCTTTCGTAAAAAGTCGACGCAACGCCGAAAGCCTAGCGCAGATAGTTGACGAGGCTCATCTCGGAGAGGATCGAGGTGACCTTGTAGCTCGCTTGCAGTTGCGTCTGCAGGCTCAGCAGCTTGGCCGCGACCTCCTCCGTCGAGACCGTGTCGACCCCGTCGAGGGACGCCTCCAGGGTCGCCTTGGTCGTATTCGCTACCGACTTCGCATTGGCCATGCTGCTGGCCGCCAAGCCGAAATCGGTGCCGAGCTGCTCCAGGCTCTGCTCATCCTCACTCGGGGTGAGCAGGTTGGCCGCCCGGCTGGACACCGCCTCGAAACGCGCCGTATCGACGGTTCCGGTCGTGCTGGTGAAGCTTTCGGCCGCCATCGCGGCGATGCCAGCCAGCGTCCTGCGGATCGCTTCCTCGTTGGCCTGAGCGCCGATCTCCACCGTCCGGCTGGTACCGGCCTGCACGGTCGCCGTCGCCCGTGGGTCGGCGGCGGTGTCGCCCTTGTACCAGATCACGGTCTTGGCGCTTGCGGTCTCGGCGAAGCCGTTGCCGTCCGCTGCGACGCGCCGCGGGCTCAGCCCTGCCACCGGTGAGCCCTCGAAGAAGTTGAGCGCGGCGCGGGCCGTCGAACTCGCAGAAAGGTCGGTGTTGGCGGCCGCTGTCAGAGCGTTCTGGAGCGTCCGCGACAGGTTTGCGGTGGTGTCGTCCGGCGTCGCGCCGATGGCGAAGGTCGTCGTGGAGGTGGAATCGGCCGTCTCGGAGGCGGTCAGGGTGATGGTCTTGGTCGTGCCGTCATGCAGGCCGAGCTTCAGCGTGATGGTGTCACCGGATGCGACGCCGTTCCCGATCGAGAAAGATGTCGAGGCGGCTCGCCCGTTGGCGAAGGTAGCCGTCACGCCGGGAGGGTTGGCGCTCTGCACGCTCGCGATGTCGGCTCCGCCGAGCGCCCGCTTCAGGTTTGCGGCGGTCTCCGCCGCGGTGTTGCCGATGGAGAAGGCGCCCGCCGCGTTTCCGGCCTCCCCCGTGCGAGCCGTCAGGTCGAGGGTCTTCTGGCTGCCGTCGGCGAACTGCAGGACGACGCGCACCTGCGCGCCGTCGGCGGGCTGCTGCGCGAAGCTCAGGGAAACATCGGGCTTCGTCCCCGCGATGAAGTCGACGCCGAGCGAGGCGCTGTTCGAACTCGACGCGGCCATGAGGGTGAAGCCGAAATTCGCCCGCGCCTCCGGGTTGGTATCTTCCGACAGACTGACCGTCCGGGTGCCGAGGCCCTGGATCAGGCGTCCGTTCCCCGAGGGACCGAGATCGGCCTTCTTCTGCTCGGCGATCAGCGCTTTGAGCCCATCCAGGCCCTCCGCCGGGATGCCGTTCATGATCGCCTGCTGCGAGACGACCGGCACCGTATCGGTGGCTCGCCCAGAGAAGACGTAGACCCCGCCGGCCTGCTGATTCAATGCATCGACAGCCGCCGAGAGGTTGTTGGCGGCGAGCTGCACGGTCGTGGCCGGCAGCTTCTCGTTGCGCGAGGCGACGTTTCCGCTGAGGTTGGATCGGGTGCTGTCGGAGAGCGACTTGAGCTGCGTCAGGCTGGCGCTCGTGAGCTTCACCCGGGTCTCGGCCGAGGTGATCGCCGTGAGATAGCCGTCCTGGGCGCTGATCGCCGCGTGGGCGCTGAGGCTCGTCGTGCGCGCCACGCCGAGGCCGCCATAGGTTTCGGCGGTGCGCCCCGTCGAGAGCTGCCGGGCCAGCCCGTCGAGCTGGTTCTTCATGCCGACGAGGCTCGCCGACTGGCGGTCGAAGCGGTAGGTGCCGGCGGCGAAGGCGGAAATGGTCATCGGCGGCTCCGAAGCTAAATCCTGAGCAGGGTGTCGATCATGTCGCGAGCGGCCGTCAGCACGCGGGCATTGGCGGCGTAGGCCTGCTGGAGCGCGATCAGGTTCGACATTTCCTCGTCGATGTTGACGCCCGAGGCGGAGGCGAAGCGACCCTGCGCCGTCGAGAGGGCGATGCTCTGCCCCTCATCGAGATCCTGAGCCGCCGCGGCTGCTGCACCCTGCACCGAGATGACGCCCTGGACGAAGTCGGCGACGCTCGAGCGGGTCGGCGCGTCGATGCCGCTGATGCCGCTGGACGAGGAGAACAGGCGCTGCGTGCTCGTCAGCGCGGTGTAGAGGGCCTGGGGCCGGGTTCCGTCGCCGTTGCTGCTTCCGGTGCCCGTCCCTGTGATTCCGACGAGGCTGCCGGCACTGCCGACCACGGTCGGGTTCACGGCGATGCGCTGGGCGAAGCCGGTGAGCTGCGAGCCGCCATCGAAGGTGCCGGTGTAGAGCGCGGCGGTCGCGCCATCGACGAAGAGCGGAAGCTGCGTGGCCGAGCCCTTGATGTCGCTCGCCGAGGTGACCTGCGTCACGCTGGCGCTCGCCCCGACCAGCGACGCACCGCCGGTCGACAGGATCCGCATCGCTCCCGCCGCGCCGCCCGGCGCGCTCGACACCGTGTAGCCCCCACCCAGAGCGGCAGCGATCGCGTTGCGAACCGAGGCGGGGTCGCGGCTTGCACCGGGCGGCGGGATCGTAAACGGGATGATCGTCGCGTTCGCGTCGTCGGTGCTCCCGGCGGGAACGGTGGGCGGCGGCGTCTGGTACGACGGCATCAGGATCAGGTTGCGCTGCGTCCCGCTTCCGTCCTGGACCGTCAGGGTGATGGCGTTGCCGGCCGAGAGGCCGGTGAGGTCGATGTCGAAGCCGCCTTGGGTGCCGTCGGTGGGAACCGTACCGGTGGCGACACGGTCGGACATCGCCCGCGACAGGCCCGCCGCGAGGTCGTCGAGTTGGCGCTGAGCCTGCGGCAGCACCGTGTCGCGCAGCTCGATCGCGGCGGCGATCGAGCCGGAACGGATCGCCCCGGAGGCGAGCAGGTCGATCTTGCCGCCTCCGGGTGTGGTCGCGACGATGGTGCCCACCCCGCTCTGCGACGGGTCGGTGTCGTAGAGGGCATTGGCCGAAAGAGTGCCGCGGGCATCGAAGCTGAGCGAAGCCGGATTGGTGCGATCGAGCAGGGTGACGCCGGAGCTGGTCAGTACGCTCACGCTGCCGTCACCCTGGGTGACGGCGTTGATGTCCATGAGACCCGACAGGCTGGTGAGTGCCTGGTCGCGCTGGTCCTCCAGGTCGGGGCGGCTCGGGTCGCCGGTCGAGGTCGCGATGATGCGGGAGTTGAGCTTGGCCAGTTGTGCGAGCAGGCCGTTCGCCTTGTCGGTGTCGATGCCGAGCTGCGTCTCCAGCCCCGAGCGCAGGGCCTGAACGCCGTTGGCGGCGCTGCCGATGCGCGTGGCGATGTCGTTGGCCGCACTGAGCACCGTGGCCCGCGCGGCCGTCGAGGTCGGGTTGGCTGCGAGCGTTTGAAGCGAGAGCGTGAAGTTGTTGAATACGCCGTCGAGCGCCGAGCTGTCGCCCGGCCGTCCGTAGAGCGTGTCGAGCTGGGTACGCGCCTTGGACATCAGCGAGGTATAGGCCGCGCCCGACGTCTCGGAGCGGAGCTGCTTGAGCGCCGCCGCATCGATTGCTCGGGCGACCGTGCCGGTCGCTACACCGGCATTCCCCGTGCCTGAGGTGACTGGCGACAGCGTGCGCCGGACGTAGCCCGCCGTGCCGACATTGGCGATGTTCTGCGAGACGACCCCGATCTGGGCCTGCGTGACCCGCAGGCCGGCGGTGGCCGTGCTGAACGCGTCGAGGGCCAAGGCGTCTCTCCTCCTTCAGGGGCTCTTCAGCGGATGACGTTCAAAAGGTCGGAGATCATCGTCTGCGCCGTCGACATCACCCGGGTGTTGGCAGAGTAGGCCTGTTGGGTAACGATCATCTTCGAGAATTCCGCGGCAATGTCAGTATTCGACTGCTCGAGGTTCGCCCCGACCACGGTCGAGTCCTTGAGCCCGGCGATCGCCTCGCCCGAGGCGACGGTCTGCTGGTAGTTGCCCAGCGAATCCGGCTTCAACCCGTCGGGGTTGACGAACTGCACCACCTCGAGCCGGGCCAGCCCGAGAACCGAGCCGTTCGAGTACTTGCCGCTGATGATGCCGTTCTCGCCCACCTCGACGGAGTTCAGCGAGCCCGAGGCGTAGCCGTTCTGCTTGAGGTCGTTGGTCGTCACCGTACCGGAGGCGGCAGCGTACTGGGTCAGGCCGCCGCTGAGATCGAGGGTGACTTGGCCGACATTGACGTCGTCGACCGTCAGGTTGTTGATCGGAACTGTGCTGCCGGTGGGAGCGGTCATCTGCCCGCTGGCGCTGAAGGTGAAGGCCTGGCCGATATTGGTCCAGCTCGTCTGATTGCCGTTGACGCTGGTCTTGTCGGCAATGAACAGGTTCCAGGTGTCGCTCGTGCCGGTCGCCGTGTCGGCGGCGGCCACCTTCGCCCACCGGCTCTGGACGCTCAAGGGGGAGCCGGAGGCGGTGTAGGCGGTCAGCGCCGGGCCGGCGATGCTGTTGTCGATGAAGCTCTGCGCGTTGGTCTGGGACACGGTGCCGCCGGTCGCGCCGTTGGTCGGTGTCACCCGCGCGTCGGTGCCGTCGCTGAAGGCGGAGAGCAGGCCTTTCGTCGAGGCGGCGTTGGTGGTGGCGGGCGACTTCGGCAGGTTGGCCGAATAGGTGATCGTCGTCGTCGGCTTGGCCGGGATGATCGCATTGGAGATCTTGATCGGCCCGGTGCCGTTGGTCTGACCGGTGACCGGATCGAGGCTCGCGCCGACGAGGTAGGAGCCCGCGCCGTTGACGAGATAGCCGTCCTTGTCCGGGGCGAAATCGCCGCGGCGGGTATAGAGGTTGGCGGTGGAGAAGCTCTCGCTGCCGCCCGCATCGGTGGTCTTCTTCCGCACGACGAAGAAGCCCTGACCGTCGAGCGCCATGTTGGTGGAGACGCCGGTCGAGACCTTGTTGCCCTGGATCGAGTTCGTGAGTTCCGAGAATGCCCCGACCGAGCCTGCGGTTTGGCTCCGGGCGTCGCCGTCGACGAGCATGTCGACGAAGCTTGTATCGATGCGCTTGTAGCCGGTCGTCTGCGAGTTCGCGATGTTGCCGGAGATGTTGCTCAGCGAGAAGGATTGCGCCTTCAGGCCTGAGACCGCGGTCTGAAGCGCGGAAAAGACGTCCATGGCGTTCGCTCGCTCCACAAGGCCGCACGAGGCGGTGGATGCGAGGCCGCAATCGCCGTGCCAGAACTAAGCCATTGAAATTATTGAGGTGGCCTCCCGCGACCTCGGCAGAATTGGACGATCCGGCCCACTCCACGGCAGATTCTGCCGAGTGCAACCGTGTTTACGGCCCGTTATCGCGACGCCCCTTAGGGTGGACGCTGAGTTTTCGCGTCGGACGGGATCCATGAAGAACAAGAGGACGAGCCTCGTCCACCTGATCTACTTCTCGCGCCTGACCATCTCGAATGAGCCGGCCCTGCGCGCGAAGCAGATCGGCGACATCACGCGTCAGGCTCAGAAGAAGAACGAGTTCGCCGTGATCACGAGCTTCCTGATCATCGACCAGAATTTCGCGATCCAGGTCGTCGAGGGCGAGCGCCTGTCGGTCAACGACACCTTCCAGCGGATCGCCGCGGATTCGCGTCACCGCGACGTGCAGATCGTCGAGTGGCGCGAGATCGCCAAGCGCGAGTTCGTCAGCTCGTTCACCACGGTGAGCCGTACGGCCGGCAACGAGCCGCACTTCGCCAAATCCGGCCTTCTGCCGATGCTGCAGCGGGGCACGCCGAAGGCCAGCGCCATTCATGGGCTGGCCGTCACGTTACAAGCCGAATCGATGGCCAAGCAGGGCATCGATCATCTGTTCGTTTGAACGGGCGGGCTGTCTCGGCCCGTCCTTCAGAGATCCTGTTGAGACATGACCTCGGACGCCATGAGCGACACGCTTCCCATCCTCATCGTCGATGACCAGCCCAAGCTCCTTCGGCTGGTCATCGAGTTGATGTCCCGTCTCGGCTTCCCGGACGTCGAAGGCGTGTCGGACGGCTCCGAGGCCCTCAAGCGCATGCGGGAGCGCCGTTACGCTCTCGTCATCTCCGATCTCGCCATGGAGCCGATGGACGGGCTTCAGCTTCTGCGGGAGATCCGCGCCGACGACGGCCTGATGAATACGCCCTTCATCCTCACCGAGACCTCGTTCGACTTCGAGGATATCAACCACGCCCACGTCGCGGGCGCCGACGCCTTCATCCTCAAGCCGTTCGATATCAACCTCCTGAAGACGAAGCTGAAACAGGTGCTCAATCGCAAGCCGCGCCGCCGCGAGGCGCCATTGCCCGCCGAGTCGACGCTGAGCCAGGAATTTCCGCTGCTCGGCAAGTTCTGACCCGGCTGCTTCGGGCTCGGCTGGTCCTGCGACCGATCGAGGATGTGGTGCGGCGGCGTGTCGAACGAGCGTACGCAGGTTTCAGGAAAGGCTTTCAGACGCAGCCCAGATCGCTCAGGGACCAGTCGGCTGATCGCCAAATCATCGGCAGAGCCAGAGAAAACGATCTTTGGTTGGAATCCTGAGAGGCCCTCTTAACCGGATCCGGGCATTCTCGCCGGGATCGGAGAAGAAGGTCGGGCTACCGATGCAGGCGCAGGCCGAATGTTGCGGAGCCGCGGGTCGGCAGGCGGTTCCGCCGAGCGGCGAGGGGACGATACGCGGAGACGTCCTGCGCGCCGGCTTGCGGCTGTGCCTGACCGTGACCGGACTCACCGCCGCCGCGTTCGCAGCCTCGTTCTGCGCTGAACCGGCCTCGCGGGCCGTGCTCGTCGCGGGTGCCGGCGCCGCCGCGCTCGCCCTCGTGGTCCTCACATTGCGCCAGCTCGTCCGCCGCCTCACCGTGGCGATGCAGATGGCCGAGGCCCGGTCCAGGCCGACGATCCCGGCCGACCTCACGGCCTTGAAGCGCCGTGAGGAGGAACTGAGCGACCGCATCGCTCGGCTGAATGCGGCGCTCGACACCCTGTCTCTGGGCTTCCTGCTCTACGATCGCGATCACCGGCTGCTCGTGGTCAACCGCCGCTATCACGAGATCTACCGCCTGCCGCCCGGTGCCGTGACTCCGGGCATGCCGGCACTGGAGGTGCTGCGCAGGAACGCCATGGCCGAAAACCAGTCGGACTGGAGCGAGGCTGAGCAGATCGCCGAGATCGATGCGCTGATGGGGGCCGACGCCGTGCCGGCCCAAATCCAGCACCTCGCCGACGGACGCATCGTCGCGATCGAGATCCAGCCGATCGACGGCGGCGGCTTCGTGGCGATCTACGAGGAGGTAACCGAGCGCTGGAACGCCGAGGCCCGCATCGCCCACATGGCCCGGCACGATGCCGTGACGGAGTTGCCCAACCGCGTACTGCTGCGCGAGCGCATCGAGGGGGCGATCACCCAGGCCCGGCGCGACACCGGCTTCGCCGTACTCTGCCTCGACCTGGACAACTTCAAGCAGGTCAACGATACCCTCGGCCACGCGGTCGGCGATGAGTTGCTGCGGGCGGTGGCCCATCGCCTCAGAGCCTGCCTGCGCGAGGTTGATACCGTTGCTCGATTGGGTGGCGACGAGTTCGCGATCATCCAGGCCGCGGTCGAGGAGCCGGCGGATGCCGCCACCTTGGCCCGGCGTATCCTCGGCGTGGTCAGCGCGCCCTACGCGCTCACCCATCATTCCGTCACCATCGGCGTCAGCATCGGCATCGCGCTCGCGCCCAGCGACGGCTTGGAACCCGAACGGCTGATGCAGTGCGCCGATGTCGCCCTCTATCGCGCCAAGGGAGACGGGCGCGGTGTATTCCGGTTCTTCGAGGCGGAGATGGATGCCCGCCTTCAGGCCCGCCGCTCCCTCGAACTCGACCTGCGCGCCGCCTTCGAGGCGGAGGCGTTCGATCTGCATTTCCAGCCGATCTACGACCTCGCTCAGGAGCGCATCTGCGGCTTCGAGGCGCTTCTGCGCTGGACCCACACGACGCGAGGGCGCGTCTCGCCCGCCGAATTCGTGCCGCTTGCCGAGGAGATCGGCCTCATCGTGCCACTGGGCGAATGGGTCCTACGGCGCGCCTGCCGCGAGGCCGCCGGCTGGCCCGACGGGCTCAAGGTCGCGGTCAATGTCTCGGCGGCGCAATTCACCTCGACCGCGCTGATCGGGACGGTGAAGGCAGCGCTGGCCGAGAGCGGCCTGCCCGCTCGCCGCCTCGAACTGGAGATCACCGAGAGCGTCCTGCTCGTGAATGGCGGCGCCACGGTCGCGATCCTGCACGGGCTGCGGGATCTCGGGGTCCGCATCGCCATGGACGATTTCGGCACCGGCTATTCGAGCCTCAGCTACCTGCGCAGCTTCCCCTTCGACAAGATGAAGGTCGATCAATCCTTCACCCGCGACCTGACGGTGGAGCAGGGCTCGGGCTTCATCGTGCGGGCGGTGGTCAGCCTCGCTTCGAGCCTCGGCATGACGACGACTGCCGAAGGTGTCGAGACGCCGGAGCAGCTCGCGTGGCTGCGCGAGGAGGGCTGCGACGAGGTGCAGGGCTATCTGTTCAGCCCACCGGTGCCAGCGAGCGCTCTTCCGGCCCTGCTCGAGACCTGGAACGGTCGCAGGCGCCACGCCGCCTGAGGCGGATCACCGATTCTCTCTTCGGATGCGCTCCGCTTCAGGCCGCTGCCGAGGCCGGCGGGCGCTCCCGCGAGACCTTGGCCGCCGCCTCGCGCAGGGTGTTGAGGCCCGCCTCCGCCCCCATGCCGGCGGTGGCCAGATGCCGGCGATAAGCCCGCGCGCCGGGGCGCCCGTTGAACAAGCCGAGCATGTGCCGTGTATAGGCATGCAGCCGCAGGCCACGCGCGAGTCCCTCCGCGATGATCGGCTCGAACGCCTCGACCGCGGCGAAGGCATCGGCCACGGGCGCCGGCTCGCCGAACAGCTCGGGATCGACGTCGAGCAGCAGCGCCGGCTCGGTATAGGCCGCCCGACCGATCATCACTCCGTCGACCTCGGCGAGCCTGGCCTCGGCGGCGGCGATGCCGGCAATCCCGCCATTGACCGCGATCGGCAGATCCGGATGCGCCTGCTTCAACCGGGCGACCCGGCCGTAATCGAGGGGGGGAACGTCGCGGTTCTCACGCGGTGAGAGGCCCTTCAGCCAAGCCTTGCGGGCGTGCACGATGAGCCCGTCGACGCCTGCTGCGATCACGGTGCCGGCCACCGCGTCGAGGGCTTCCTCGATATCCTGATCATCGACGCCCAGGCGGCACTTTACGGTGACGGGCACGGACACGGCCGCCTTCATGGCCGCCACGCACGCGCCGACGAGGGCCGGTTCGCGCATCAGGCAGGCGCCGAAGCGCCCCTCTTGCACCCGGTCGGATGGGCAGCCGACATTGAGGTTGATCTCGGCGTAACCGAAATCGGCGGCAATCCGCGCAGCCGCCGCCAGGTCGCCCGGATCTGAGCCGCCGAGCTGAACGGCGACCGGATGTTCTCCGGCATCGAAGCCGAGCAGCCGCTCCCGGTCCCCGTGCAGCACGGCACCGGTCGTCACCATCTCGGTATAGAGGCGGGCGCGGCGCGAGAGAGTCCGGTGGAACGCGCGGCACTGCCGGTCGGTCCAATCCATCATCGGCGCGACGCTGAAGCGCCATCCGCTGAGAGCGTTGAGTTTTTCAGCCGGCGTCGACACGTGCGCCCTGTCCGTTTCGAAGCGGGTTCACCTCGGGCTGTCCATGAGGACCGATGCGCGAGACGGTCTGATCGGGAATGGACACGCTCCGGCATGAGGCGCTGGCGACCAGCTTCCCGGAGGCCGTGCAGCTCGGCTCCGACTCGCCGACAATCCACAAGCCGGACGCCATCGTTCAGGACGATGTGCGTGATACGTGCCGATATCATGCCTCGCCCGGGCTCGAAAGAGGAGGGCCCCAAGAGGAAAGGCGTCGTGACAGCGCCGGGACGCACGCCCGGTCGCGGGCACTTCCGTTGCCCGAGGACCGCTTACGCGCGATGATCCCGATGCGATTCACCTCCGACCGAGAAGTGCGGCTGGCCGGCTACGGCGCCCCCGGGGACGGCCCCTCGTGAAGACGCTGGAAGGCCGCGGCGAAGGCCTCCGCACATTCCTTGGTCAGGCCGGTGACGACGAGACCCTGCGCCGTGACGGCCCACAGGCCGTCGTCGTTCTGGAAGACACTGATTGCCGGCACGGCCAGCCTCCGAGGGGATCATCAGAGCAACGATCCCGCAGGGCCGCGTGTTCCGCGTCCGGGGGCGGGGGAACCGCGCCTGCGCCGCCCCACAATTCATCCAATTCGGCCCTCACAGGAGCCTGGCCGCTCAGTGCTTGTGATGATGCTCATGGCCCTGCCCATGGCCATGCTCGTGCTCGTGATCATGGTCGTGACCGCAGCTTCCATGGGCGTGGCTATGACCGTGGTCGTGGTTGTGCCCATGGTCGTGATCATGATGCACATGGGCCTCATGCTCATGCGCGGCACCATGCACTTGGGCTTCGTGGCCGTGGTGATGGTGGTCATGGCCGCACTGGCTGTGGTCGTGGGCGGCCTTCTCCGGCTTGAACGGGCGGTTCACCGGGCTGGCCGCGCAGCCCGCGCCGCGGACCAGTTCGGCGGCGCTGGCCGGCACGTAGAGAACCTCCGCGCCGACCTCGGCGGGAACGTGCTCGCCGCCGAGTTGCCAGGCGAGGCGCAGCAGGCGGGCCGGGTTGCCGGCACGGACTTCCAGCAGCGCTTCCTCGGCGGCGCGCACGCTCACGAGGCGCCCATCCTCGAGCTTCAACGCGTCGCCGTCCTCGAGGCCCGCGGCGCGATCCAGGACGAGATCGATCGATAGGCCGCCTGCCGTTGTCAGGTGCGCGTGCGCTCGTCCCCGGGCGGCGTGGTCGAGGGTCACCGTATCGACGACGAGATCGGGCCGGACGGCGGCCTTGCGGACAATCAGGCTGGCTTTGGGCATAGGGATCCTCGGTCATGAGCCCGTCGGCAACAGGACGGACGCGGGCGATTTTGCAACAGGTGTGCCCTCAGATGGCAGGCGCAGGGCGAAAAGTCATGCGCCGATGCAACCTGCCCCAATCTTGGCCGTTTCATGTGCCGTCGATGGCAGCCGGTGACAAACCAAGGCCAAACGGTGCCCCGCGCCGGCAAAAGGCCCGATCGCCGATGCACAAGGGAGTTCGGACCACCATGAAGAGACTCATTGCCGCCGCCCTCGCGGGTAGCCTCGCGCTCTCGCTCGGTGCCTGCAACACGCCTCAGGATCGGGCTCTGGGCGGTGCCGCCCTCGGTGCGGGTCTTGGCGCTGCGGTCGGCGGCCTCGCCACGGGCCGTGCGGGCGGCGCGCTCGCCGGTGCCGCGATCGGTGGCGCGGGCGGGGCCATCGCTGGTGCCGCCACGGCGCCGCGCTGCCCCTACGGCACCTTCCGCGACGAGTACGGCAACGTCTACTGCCGCTGATCGCAACGCGATTGGCGCCGGGAGGGCCGGGGCGGGAGCCCCGGCCCTTTCCTTTTGCGATCGGTTAAAGCACGGGCCTTGCGCTGCGGTACGGTTTGCGGCGTTAAGCCGTGACGAACGCTCCCACCGAATGACCTCGGAACCGTCCTTGTCCGTCCTGGATACCTTGAGCTTCCGCTTTCTCCCCGCGGGCCTCGCCCGATGAGCACCGGCCTGTGGGGCAAGATCGGCGGGGCCGGCATTGGCGTGCTGGTCGGCGGACCGATCGGGGCGCTGGTGGGGAGCGTCGCCGGCCACTTCCTCGTCGATCGCGAGGGTGCTCCTTTCGGGCCGACGCCGCGGGACGTGGTGTTCACGACGGGGCTCGTAGCGCTCGCGGCGAAGATGGCGAAATCCGACGGCGTGGTGACCGACGCTGAGGTCCAAGCGTTCGAGCGGGTCATTCAGGTCGAGCCGGAGGCGCGCACGGGCGTCCAGCGCCTGTTCGACCTCGCCAAGGCGACGACCGACGGCTTCGAGGCCTATGCCGGCCAACTCGCCTCGGCTTTCGGCGAGGAGCCGGCCCTGCTCGAGGACGTGCTCGACGGCCTGTTCCACATCGCCACCGCCGACGGGGCGATCCATGAGGGCGAGGAGCGCTACCTGCGCAGCGTCGCCGGCATCTTCGGCCTCGACGAAGCCGCCTTCCGCCGCATCGCCGCCCGTCACGTACGGCTTGCCGACGACCCTTACCTCGTGCTCGGCCTCGATCGATCGGCCGACTCTGCCTCTCTCAAGGCGCAATATCGGCGGCTCGTGGCCGAGAATCACCCCGACCGGGCGCTGGCCCGCGGCCTGCCACCGGAGGCGGTGGCGATCGCGACGCACCGGCTCGCCGCCATCAACGCCGCCTGGGACCGGATCGCGGCCGAGCGGGGGCTGACATGAGCTTCTCCGCCGACAGCCCGTTTGCGCAGGCCGTCATGGTCTCGCCCAATCGCGGCGCGCGCGTCGGCGGCGATCTCGACACGCTGATCCTGCACTATACCGGCATGCCGACGGCGCAGGGCGCGCTGGAGCGCCTGTGCGACCCGGCGGCCGAAGTCTCGGCCCATTACTTCGTGTTCGAGGACGGGCGCATCGTGCAGATGGTGCCGGAGGCCGATCGGGCCTGGCACGCGGGCGCGGCAACTTGGGCCGGATCGCGCGACATCAATTCCCGCTCCATCGGCATCGAGATCGCCCATCCCGGTCATGCCGGTGGGCTTCCGCCCTATCCGGAGGCGCAGATCGCGGCGGTGACCCGGCTCGCCCGAGACATTGTCTTCCGGCGCGCGATCCCCTCTCCCCGCGTCCTCGCCCATTCCGATGTGGCGCCTGCCCGCAAGGAGGATCCGGGCGAAGGCTTTCCTTGGGAGCGGCTGGCGCGGGCCGGCGTCGGGCACTGGGTGCCGCCGGCGCCCATGCGGGACGGACGCTTCTTCGCCATGGGCGATACCGGCCAGCCCGTCGAGGCGCTGCAAGCGATGCTCGCCCTCTACGGCTACGAGCAGCCGGTCACCGGGCAGTTCGACGAGGCGATGCGCGCGGTCGTCACCGCCTTCCAGCGTCATTTCCGGCCGGCCCGCATAGACGGTGTCGCCGATGCCTCCACCATCACCACCCTGCGTGACCTGATCGCCGCGCAGCCGGCCTGACCTCGGCCCGCCAGGAAAATTCGGAAAGATTCCCGACTGCCCGGCGTTTTGTCGCCACCGTCATCGGCACGGTTGGGCGTCGGACCCCGTTTTACCTCATGTTCGTGTTCTACTGGATCGTCGGCGTCTTGGTCGGCGCGGTTCTGCTCGCTGGCTTGGCGCGGCGTCTGCGCGCGCCCTATCCCGCCTTTCTGGCGCTGGGCGGCGTCGGCCTCGCTTTCATCCCTGGTGTGCCGAGTCTCAGTCTCGACCCCGAACTGGCGCTCGCCCTGTTCCTCGCGCCCGTGCTGATGGATGCGGGCTACAGCACCTCGCTGCGCGATCTCAAGCGCAATGCCCGCCCCATAGCCGGGCTCGCCGTCGGGGCGGTGGCGGCGACGACGGCGGCGGTCGCGGCGGTGGCACTGTGGCTGGTGCCGGACATGCCGCTCGCCGCTGCCATCGTTCTCGGCGCGGTGGTGGCCCCGCCCGATGCGGTGGCCGCCCTCTCGGTGCTCAGCCACGTCTCGCTGCCGCACCGCCTCGCCACGATCCTGCGGGGCGAGAGCCTCCTGAACGACGCCGCCTCTCTGCTGATCTACCGGCTCGGCGTGGCCGCGGCGATGACCGGCTCCTTCTCCGTCTCCGAGGTGGCGCCGGCCTTCGTGATCGGCGTCGTCGGCAGCCTCGTGGCGGGACCGCTCGCCGCGCTCGTCTACTTGCGGATCCTGCGCCGCGTCGAGGAGCCGATGAGCGTGATCGTGCTGCAGTTCTCGGCCGCCTTCGGGCTTTGGATCGCTGCCGAGGGGTTGGAATTGTCCGGTGTGCTGACCGTGGTGAGCTTCGCGATCACCGTGGCCCGCCGCGCCCCAAGCCAGACCTCGCCGCGCCTGCGGGTGATTTCGAACGCGGTCTGGGACACGGCGATCTTCGTGCTCAACGTTCTCGCCTTCGTGCTGATCGGCGAGCAGATCGGGCCGATCCTGGCGCGGATTTCGCCCGAGCAGGAAGTCGCCTACGCCTCGGTCGCCGGTGCCGTGGTCGTCACCGTGATCCTCGTTCGCATTGCCTGGGTGCTGCCGGCGAGCGCCATCCGTCACGTCGGCTTCGGGAGCGGTCCCGAGCATCCGGATGAACCGCGCCAAGGCCGCGATCTCGGCCTCGGCGCGGGCTTTGCCGTCTCGTGGTCCGGCATGCGTGGCCTTGTCACCATCGCGACGGCGCTGGCGCTGCCCGAGGGCGGTTCCGGCGGCGGCGGATTCCCTTATCGGGATCTGATCGTGCTCACCGCCTTCTGCGTGGTGATCGGCACGCTCGTGGTCCAGGGCTTGAGCCTGCGCCCGATCCTGGCGCGGCTCGGCCTGGAGGATTCCGATCCGGTCGGGCGCGAGGTGGGCCGGGCTCGAGCCGACGCCTACGGGGCTGCGGTCGAGGCTTGGAGCGGCGACCGCTCGGAGGCGGCGGATGCCCTGCGCCGGGAGTTCCACGCCGCCCTGGCCGCAGCCGAGGCGCACGAGGAAGGACTTGCCCCCGAAGGGCTGCCGACCGACGAGCCCCGCCGCCGCGCGATCCACGCCGCCCGCGACCGGCTCCAGACGCTGCGTCGGAACGGCCGGATCGGCGACGACGCTTACTTCGTGCTGGAGGAGGAACTCGATTGGGCGGAGCTCTATGCAACCCCGCGCGGCGAGGCGTGACCGGTGTCCTACGCGTGCGCAAGATGTGGGATTTTATTTCTTGAAGGCACCAATCCACGGACAGAATAAGGGTGCAGACTGAATTTTATCTGTGCTGACATCGCCATATGAGCCGCGATTTTAGCGGTGACATCTCATGCAACTATAATGATATGTTCCTCGGAAAGATCGATAATTCAGGTTAATGCAATTTTCCTAAGTCGCGCATATTGAATGTCTCGTTCGTGAGACTGACTTACCGCGCGGCGTGTGGGCCATGAAAAATGAAGCTTTGCAAAGAACTGTGCATGACTGATGGATTCAACCGTAAATCTCGAACGAATTTTCTGAGAACGCGTTAAGGGTCGCAAGCCCGGAACGGTGAAGACAGGAAACAGCTGTCGAAAGCTCACCGGGAAGTCCTTCGCTCACGTGTCACGTCGTGGCGTATGCCCTGCGGCGCGTTCGCGAATCCTCACGTCGTCCCGCTATCCGCTTGCGCGGAGGGGGCGGGACCAGATCCAATGCCGGCATCAATGTTCGAACCGTCGATCCGACGCCTGCATTCGCAGAAGCAGCCCGATGCGATGTTTTTCTGCGCGCCCGCCCGCCCTCTCCGGCAGCGGCCGTGCTGATGGTTGCGAGCGCATTCTGCCTTGTCACGGGTGTTGGGCTGGCGGCTCAGGCGCACCGCTTCGGCGCGCGCTCAGCGGCCGCCGAATCCTTGGCCGGCGCCCTGCTGATCCTCGGTCTCGCCTTGATCGGCTTCGGGCTGCCGGTGTTTCGATAGAGGAGCGTCGAGACGGCGCAGCGCGTCGGAGACGGTGCGGCCTCGGGCGACCATCAAGGTGCGCCTTCGCCGCGGGCCGCGAGCCGCGCCTCGATCGCGTCCCAGACCGACACGGCGAGATCGGGGCCGCCGAGCCGCTTGATGGTGCGGATGCCGGTGGGGGAGGTGACGTTGATCTCGGTGAGATGTCCGTCGATCACGTCGATGCCGACGAGGATCAGGCCGCGTCGCCGCAACTCGGGTCCGATGGTCGCGCAGATCTCGCGCTCCCGCTCGCTCAGTTCGGAGGCACCGGCCGCACCGCCGCGGACCATGTTGGAGCGGATGTCTCCCTTGGCCGGTACGCGGTTGATGGCGCCCATCGGCTCGCCATCCACCAGGATGATGCGCTTGTCGCCCTCGGTGATCTTTTCCAGGAAGCGCTGCACCACCCACTGCTCGCGGAAGGTGGCGGAGAACAGGTCGAACATCGAACCGAAGTTCGGATCCTCCTCCGTGACCCGGAATACCGCCGCGCCGCCATGCCCGTGCAGCGGTTTCATCGCGACGGTGCCGTGCTCCTTGCGGAACGCCTCGATCTCGGCGCGGTCGCGGGAGATCAGGGTCGGCGGCATCAGTTCGGGGAAGTCGAGGACGAACAGCTTTTCCGGCGCGTTCCGGACCTCGAGCGGATCGTTGACTACCAGGGTTCGCGAGGCGACCTTTTCCAGCATGTGGGTGGCCGTGACGTAGGCCATGTCGAAGGGCGGATCCTGCCGCATCAGCACCACGTCGACCTCAGCGAGGTCGATGCGCTCGGGGCTCCCGAGGCTCGCATGTGCGCCCTCGACATCCTGCACCGTGGTTGGCTGGGCGTAGGCCGTCACCAGCCGGCCCTGCATTGAGAGGCGATCAGGCGTGTAGGTGTAGAGGCTGTGGCCCCGCGCCTGCGCCTCCAGCATCAGGGCGAAGGTGGTGTCGCCCGCGATGCGGATCGACTGGATCGGGTCCATCTGGACCGCGACGGTCAATGCCATGCTCGTCCCCGGATTGCTGCGCGCTTTCCGCCGAAACAGCGGGCGAACAAGCGGGCTCCTGACGAGCCCGCTTCGTTCCGATCGATGATCCTCTGACGACGATACGGGCCCTAGCGCTGGCCGCGGGACTGTGAGGCCCCGCCGGTGCGCCGGTCGTAGTCGCTGATCGCGGACTTGCACTCCGGCGAGAGGCGGGAACGGTTGCGGGTCATGCAGGCATCGGCATCCTGGCTGTTCGGGTCGACACCCGCGCAGAGCCGGAAATAATCGTTTGCGCAGCCGAGCTGCAACCCCTGGTCCTCGCGCTGAGCCTGAGCCGGGCTCGCCGCCATCAGGGCCAACACTGCGAGAGGCGCAAGTCTCAGAGCCGCTCTCAGAGCCGCGGACGCGCTGCGCACCGGGCCGTCAAATCGTGAGAAGTCCGGACGCATCCTGCCTTGTCCTTCGCTCGATCCAAATTGGGTTGGCACCGCATATCGGGCATCCCCCCTCGTTAGCAAGCGCAGCATGCCGCCGCTTTCGTGCGCACCGACACGCGCGGCCTGGGTTCCGGCAGGGACGGGCGGTTCGGAAAGAAAAGGCCCCGCAGCGGGATCCGCGCGGGGCCGAAGTCAAGGGAGGAAACGCCCGCCATGGGCAGAACCGGCGTCGCAAGGACCGTGCCGGTAACGTCACAAATCCGGCGAAGTCCGCCCGCCGGCATCCGTGAGACCCGAATGCGGGGTGTGCTGAAACACTCCGTTAACCACGTCGTGCTGAGCTTTGCCCGAGATCGCCCGGCCGGGGCGGGCCCGTCCCGCTCACGAGGAGCGCCCGCCCGACTCCGCCGACCCGTTCCGGGAGGCGACGGGCGGGAGCCGGCCGCCACACACATCGACGGGACAGGCCCATGCCTCCTTTCAAGACGTCCTCACCCGTTCTGTCCGGGAAGCTGGCCCACCGGGAACGCGGCGCGACCGCCTCCGTGGTGCCCTTCATCCCGGCGACGAACCGCCGCTTCCGTCGTGAGGCGGACGATGCGCCCCGCGGCCAGATCCTGCTGTTCACGGGTGTGCGCTACGAGAGAATGCCGGACGCCGAGGCCCTTCCGGTTCCGCGCCGCCGCCGCTCGTGACGCGCACCGGCTCGCGTTCCCCCGGCCTCCTTCCCTTCGGCCTGCTGCTGGCGCCGCTGCTGAGCGCCTGCGCGCAGGAGGGTGATTTCGGCCGCCCGGCGCCTAGCGCCTGGAACCGGCTGATCGAGACCACGGGAACGCTGGCGGCCCGCGAGCGCGGTGCGCCAGTCTCGGTCTATCCGCTCACCGACGATGAGGTGATTCTGCGCGACCGCGCCTGGCGTTTCCTGATGCCTGCCGACAGCCGGGCCGCCTTCGAGGACGCGCTCGCCAACCTGACCCGTGCCCGCGTCCTGCCCCCGCGCTGGCGGCGCGCCGACATTCCCGCCTATCACGGCGATTTGATCTCCGAGTCGTTCCGCTCCCCATATTCTCGCTACCGCAAGTTGTCGGACGATGCCGTCGCCGATGGCCGGCTGATCCCGCCCTTCGCGGTGGTTGCCGGGCGGGTCTTCGAGGCGGACGCGGTGCGACTACGCGCTCTGCCGTTCTCGAAGAGCCTCGATGACTGGGACGTGCGGCAGGCCGCGATGCGGGTCGCGGAGAACCGCTGCCTCGTCGCCTGGACGCGCCTGGAAACATCCCTGCGCATCGTTCGCTACCGCTACGCGCTCGAGCACTTTCTGATCGAGATGCCCGGCCGCGAGGCGACCCCTGCGGAGCAGGCGGTCGCGTTCCTCGAAGAGCGGCGGGCGCTTCTCGACCCGCTGCTGCCGCCGGACGCCGCCGCTCGCTGCGGCCTCGTGGAACCGCCGCCACAGGCGGTTCTGGCCGCGCCGGTCGTGGCCAAGCCGGTCGTGGCCAAGTATTAGCGTCCCCTCGAATTCGGCAGGCTGATCAGTTCGGAGCGAAGGGGATTGATGCGAACCATCGTCTACGCGGATGGCGGCTGCGATCCCAATCCTGGTCCCGGCGGCTGGGGCGTGGTGATCCAGGACCCTGCCGGCACGGTCGAGCTGCACGGCGGCGAGCGCGCGACCACCAACAACCGCATGGAGCTGACCGCTGCGATCAGCGCTCTGGCGTATTTCCCGGAGGGTGCCGCGATCGAGATGCGCTGCGACAGCCAGTACGTGGTCAAATCCGTCACCGAATGGATGCGCGGGTGGAAGGCACGGGGCTGGCGCACTGCCACGGGTCCGGTGAAGAACATCGACCTGATGCAGCGTCTTGACGCCCTCGCCGCCGCCCGCGACGTGCGCTGGACCTGGGTGCGCGGCCATGCCGGTGAGGCCGGCAACGAGCGCGCCGACCGTCTCGCGGCTCTCGGCCGGCGGGAGGCCCTAGGCGGTAAGACCTCGGGCGCGACGGTTCTGCCGCCCGCCGATGCCGCGGCCTCCCAGGCGCCCGCGCAACCGGCCCAGCCGGAGACGACGCAGGTGGCGCTGAGCACAGACCTCGCCAAAGCGGTTTCGCGGGCCGCGGCCAGCGCCGGTATCAGCCCGCAAGCCTATCTGGAGGATGCCGTGCGGCTGGCGCTGGAACTCAAGCCGCCGGGCGTCGCCCGCGTCCGGGCCGAATTGCAGAGGGCGTCCTGATCCAGGCGGGGTCTCGAGGTGCGATGAACCCGGCCTTCTTCGATCGTCCCGCCGCGACCGTCGCCGCCGCGCTGATCGGTCACGGCCTGCTCGTGGACGGCATCGGCGGTATCATCGTCGAGACGGAGGCCTATGATCGGACCGATCCGGCGTCCCACAGCTTCGCCGGGCCGACGCGGCGAAACGCCAGCATGTTCGGACCGCCGGGCCACGCCTACGTCTATCGCTCATATGGCCTGCACTGGTGCCTCAACCTCGTCTGCGAGACCGGCAGTGCCGTGCTGCTGCGCGCGCTCCAACCGATCACGGGGCTGGAGACGATGCGCGCCCGCCGCGGGCTCGACGCGCCACGCCTTCTCTGCGCCGGGCCCGGCCGCCTCGCTCAGGCGCTCGGCATCGATCTCTCGCACGATGGCCTGCGCCTCGACCGGGCGCCCTTCGCTTGGCTGGCGCCGCAGGGACCGGTGACGGTTGCCGCCACGACCCGCATCGGCATCAGCCGCGGGGTCGATGCGCCCTGGCGCTTCCTGGTGCCCGGCTCACCCTATCTCAGCCGGCCGTTGCCCCGGACGAAGCCCGGCGCCGCTCCGGCAGGGTAGGAGATCAGGTCTCGGCCAGGCCGGTGCTCGATTGTGAGGGCGCCCGACCGTGCGGCGTTCCGAGGTATTCCACCGAGCGCATCTCGATGAGGCGGGAAGCGGTGCGCTCGAACTCGAAGGCTTCGCGGCCTTGCGCCGCGGTGTAGAGCCCGGTCGGCTCGGCCTCGGCCGAGGCGACGAACTTCACATGCGCGTCGTAGAGCGTGTCGATGAGGGTGATGAAGCGTTTGGCCTCGTTGCGCTCCGCCTCGCCCATCACCGGGATGTTGGAAACGATCAGGGTGTGGAAGCTATCGGCGAGCGCCATGTAGTCGGAGGCCCCGAGCGGCGTCCGGCACAGGTCGTCGAAATGAAAGCGGGCGACGCCGCCGGCCTCCTCCGGTACCGGCACCGCGCGCCCCTTCACCTTGACCGTGCTCGGCCGGCCCTTCGTGCGGCCCGTGAGCGCCCTGAAGGCGGCATCCAGAGCGGCATCGGCCGCCGCGTCGGCCGGAACATGGTAGACCGAGCTGCCGCCGAGCTTCTCCAGCCGGAAATCGGTGCGGGAGTCGAGGCGCAGCACCTCCACCCGTTCCTTCAGCTCCGCCACGAAGGGCAGAAACAGAGCCCGGTTGAGACCACCCTCGTAGAGCCGGTCGGGTTCGACGTTGGAGGTCGCCACCACGGTCACGCCGCGCTTGAACAAGGCTCCGAACAGGCGGCCCAGAATCATCGCGTCGGCGATGTCGGTCACCGTGAACTCGTCGAAGCAGAGCAGTGTCGCCTCCGCCGCGAGCGCGTCGGCCACCGGTGGGATCGGGTCGTCGCCCTTCACCTCGCCCCGCTTGAGCGCCTGCCGGTGGGCGTGAATGCGCTCGTGCGCGTCGGCGAGGAAACCGTGGAAGTGAACCCGGCGCTTCGGACCCGGCGCAACCTCGTGGAAGAGGTCCATCAGCATGGTCTTGCCGCGACCGACCGAGCCCCAGATGTAGAGCCCCGTGGGTGGCCCGGCGTCGTCGTCCTTGCGCCCGAACAGCCAACCCAGCGCGCTGCCCTTCTTCGCCCGGCGGCGGCGCTCCAGGTTCTGCACCAGTCGGTCGAGGGCTTGGACGAGGCGGAGCTGCGACGGGTCGCGTTCGATCGCGCCCGAGGCCACCAGGGCGTCGTAGCGCTCGCGGACACGGCCGGGAGAGACAGGCCCGGTGCGGGCATGGTCGGAGGGGGCGTGGGAAGGGGCGTGACTCTCGGGCATCTCGGCCGATCGTTCGCGTGAGGGGGCGGCTCCTCCGGCGAGCGCATTTGCGGAGGAGACGAGACGGATGGCGCGCCATCGGTCTGCCGCGCCGCGGCCGCACGATCAAGCCGGCGCGGCCTGTCCCCCGAACATCCGTGCCGCTTCGACATGCGGGCTTTCGCCGCTTCACTCGGTGATGCGGGCGACCTTCAGCGCTTGGTCGAACATTGCTCCGAGCGAGGCGGTGATGTCGGCTTGTGTGTTGGCCGTGAAGAAGAGGCCCGACGAGGCGCATTTGCGTAGTGGCTCGGCGAGCGTCGGGCTGAAACCGTTGACGCGACTGTTCTCCCAGATGATGTAACTGTCCTTGCTGTAGTCTTTGACAGGTCTGTACGGGATGTAGAGGACCGAGATAGTCGCGCCCGCGTCCTTCAGCTCCGTGCATTTGGCCGGATCGATCTGGGCGGGCTGTGATCCGTCCCAGTCGGCGTAGCGGTAGCCCGCGAACTTCGAAGGATTGCCTGAGAACGTCTTCTTATCCTGGTACGCCGTGTAGGACTGGCTGTTTTGCATGCCATCGGTGATGAGGAACACGAACGGCTTCGAGTTCGACGAGCTGGAGCCGTTGCCATAGGGTTGGATCGTCGATTTCATCTGCGGCAGCGCCTTCTCGAAATGCGTGCCGCCGCTGCCGGTGCCTGTGGTCGGATCGTTGTTGGTGTAGAGTTGCGTCGATCCGGTATCGAGCAGGTTGGTGAAGGCCAGCGGCCAGGTCTTGTCGCACTGGGCCGCCGTTCTCAGCGAGGCGAGAGAGCTGGTGGTATCGCTCAGGGGAGCGAGGGTGGCGAGCCGGTTGATGAACGGATAGATGCCGATCCGATACTGGTTCGGTACGATCGGCGTCGAGGCCCGGTTCAGAAGTGCGCAGACGGCGTTGTTCACCGCGTCGGACCGCAGCTGGATCTTTCCCGCTGCCAAGTTCCAGCCTTTCCGGTTGGGGAAGTGGCACGCGAACTGGCAGTTTCCCTGATCTTCGACGCTCTTGCTGGCCAGCAGCGCCGCGTCGGCATCGGTCGTCGGCAAGCCCATGGAGCCCGACACGTCGACCATGAGGTAGAAGTCGAGGTAACCGGCCAGATCGGCCGAGGCGGTCACCGTGTTGGTCACGATCGAGGTCGAGAGCCCGAAGATCTTGCCGAAGGTGTTCTGAACAGTTGCCGTGTAAGTCACCTTCGCCGTGAGCGTCTGCCCGGTCCGCGTCACGTCCAGCGAGGTCAGCGAGACTGTCGCGAAGGGGACCTTGCCGGCATTGATGTTGAAGGCTTTCGTGCCTTGGTTCCGCCCCGCGGTGAGGCCGGCCGTCGTCACGTCGCTCTGCTTGGCGTTGGCGGCGATGTACTCCTTGGCCGTGACCACGCCCGCAAGCGCGGCGGCGTCCGCCGCGTTGTCGAGCCGCGTCTTGCTGCTGATTGCCATGCCGTAATCGACGCCGAGGCCGACGAGGCCGATCGTCGGGAGCAGCGCGAGGGCGAACATGACGTTGATGCTGCCGCCGCGGTCGGAGGCCAGGTCCATCACGCGGCCCTTAAGCCGGCCCGCGCGGGTCATTAGCCGGTGCATTTGGTTGCGATCCCGTCGTTGTTGGTCGTGTCGTATCCCACTAGCGAGGCGTAGCGCGGCTGCACGTAGGCCGATCGCGCGATCCGAATGGGGGGAACGAACCCCGAGCCGAAGGTCGGCTCGAAGTCGAACACCACATCGATCGCCACCAGCGATCCGGGGCCGAACGAGGATCGCGGCAGGGTCGTCCGGTTGGGGGACGCGTCGTCGGCGGCCGGCAGTTGCGCCGTGCCGCAGGGCCGGTAGTTGTCCCCGCCCGGCTGAGCGGTGCCGGTGCTGGTCCAGACCACCTTTGCCTCGTAGCAGGCGCTCAGGTCGCCGCTGTTGTCGGTGCTGTTCTTGCACGCGTCGTTCTTCGCCGTGAACTGGATAGCGGCGTAGTTGATCGAGACGGTTTGCCACCACTCCATGCCGCGGCGCTTGGCGTCCTTCATCACGTAGGGAAACAGGACGAGCGTCGCGTCGTAGCTGAAGTGCAGGTCGGTGGCGTTGACCTGCGCGACGGTCGTGTTCTTCGGCGGAACCGCCTGCGAGATCATCTGGCTGATCGAGTGCGCGACGAGCTCGACCTTGCGCGTCGCGTTGACGAAGGCGACCACCTGCGCCCCGGCGAACAGGATCAGCAGCAGAGTCGGCAGGATCAGCGCGAACTCGATGGCGGCCATGGCGTCGTCGGCCGCGCGGAAGCGCCGGACCCGCGTGCCGAGACCGGTGAAGGC
The DNA here is from genome assembly GCF_014191355.1 of Methylobacterium sp. R2-1. Lineage (GTDB taxonomy): Bacteria > Pseudomonadota > Alphaproteobacteria > Rhizobiales > Beijerinckiaceae > Methylobacterium. The sequence continues at coordinate 152,955 of NZ_JACHWM010000012.1, read as the reverse complement.
TGCCCTGAGCACGATCGCGCCTCGGGCGCCGCGGCACCCCGGAACGGGTCCGGCCGACGTCGCGGGTGCGGGCATATGGGAAGGAGCGGCCGCCATCAGTACTGCTCGTTGCGAAAAGCCGCGGACGAGATCGCGAGGAAGGCAGGCTTGCCGTTGAAGGTTGCCCCGCCGCTCAGCCAGGATGAAATCTGCGGAGGCAGGAAGGTGATCGGATAGATGACTTGCAGATACTGGTAATCGCCTCGACCACCCAGACTGAATTGTCCTGTCCCGGTCGCGAGGTTGGGCACGGCCAAGCCGTTCATGTCCTTGTTGACGAAAGCGTAGTATCCGCTCGGCTGGCCCGCTTTCGGCACGACGTAAAGGTTGACGACGACATCGTTGCAGGAGAAGGCGGCGGGGAGGTATCCGCAGACGCTTTGCTTGAAACTTGCCAGTGTCGCGGCCGTGGACTGCGTCTGAAGGCCGCCGATCAGGATCTGGCGCGACGCGCGCACAGTCGCGTTGTCGAGCGCTTGGTTCATATAGGCGACTAGTGCCGCTCCCAACACGAAGAGAAGTGTCAGAATGAAAGCTGTCCCGACGAGGGCGAATTCGACAGCTGTCGATCCCTCTTCGTTGCTGATGTAATACCGGAGCCGCCGCATGGAGGCAGTCTAGCGCTAGGGATTTAAGTAACTGATAACACGATACCCGAAATCTCGGTGTTTGCTTGGGCAGGGAGCGCCGTGCCCGGTATCGGGCAATCTCTGAATCGCCTGGAAATGCCGGCCGGGAGGCGTCCCCGCGCTCCACGGGCGGGAGCTGCACGTGCCCGACCGTGCTTCGAGCCGCCTCGACCCTCGTGCGGGTCGTTGGGGTTCGGACAGACCAGCCATGCAGGCGCGGACGGCGATCGAGCACTTTGCTGCATTGCGGTATGGAGGCTCTTGCCCCAGATCTTCCCTGACCGCGCCAGGAGAGGGAGGCAGCGCGGCCGACCGCCGATCCGGCTCGCCACGCGAGTCTTTCGCACGAGTTTTTCGCGTCCCGATGTCTTCTCCCCACCGCGTCCCGGTCTTCCCCGTCGATCATCTCTCGCGCCGTCCTGTCATGCGACGCGGCGGGACGAGCCTGCGCCGTCTCTGGCCGAGCGACGGACCGGCGGTGCGCGCCTTCTTCCTGCGCCTCGATCCCGAGACGCGTGCGAGCCGCTTCATGGCCGCGGTCGGGGACCGGGCGGCCGCATCCTACGCGGAGCGGGCGACGGTCATGTCGGGCGTGGTCGTCGGAATCTTCGTCGGCGGCACCCTGCGGGCCCTCGGCGAACTGCGCCCGTTCGGCAACGGGCCGTCCGGCCTGCGGCGGGCGGAGGTCGCGCTCACGGTCGAGCAGGGCTTTCGGCGGGCGGGGCTCGGTTCGATGCTCCTGCAGCGTCTGGCTGAGGCGGCCCGCAACCGCGGCATCGCCGAGCTACGCCTGAGCTGCCTGTCCCACAACGTCGCGATGCGACGGCTGATCATGGCGTTCGGTGCGGAGATGCGCCTCGACGACGGCGAGAGCGAGGGGGCGATCCGGCTCGCCCAGGCGACGCCGCTCTCGCTGTGGCGGGAGGGGATCGAGACGGCCCTCGATTTCAATCTCGCCGTGGCGACCCTGCCTCTATCTCGGCCCCCGCCGCCATTGCCGCGGGCGGCCTGAGCCTCGCGTTTCAAGCCGCCTCGTCCGGCCACGCGACGATGCGCTCGATCAGCTCATCCTCGGCAAACTCCTCCTCGTTGCCGGCGACACGTCCGCGCACTGAGATACCCGCGTCGTGGACACTCGCCCGCCGGCCGGTCTTCAGCGGATGCCACACCGGCAGGTCGCGGCCCTCGCGCACGAGACGGTAGGCGCAGGTCGGCGGCAGCCAGGGGATCGTGCGCACCGCCTCCGGGGTCAGGCGGACGCAGTCCGGCACGCGCTTGGCGCGATTGCGATAATCACGGCAGCGGCAGGTATGGGTGTCGAGCAGCGTGCAGCCGACATCGGTATGGTGGATTTCGCCGGTGTCGTCGTCCTCGAGCTTGAGCAGGCAGCAGCGGCCGCAGCCGTCGCACAGGCTCTCCCACTCCGCCGGGCTCATCGCCTCGAGGGTCTTCACGCGCCAGAACGGCCCGTCGCTGCGCTCGGCCATCTTTGGCGCCTCGCCTACCTTGATCGTATCGTTTCGGGACAAGGCGCTCCTCCTGCCGCATGGCGCCGCCGGGAGCAAGCATGGCCGGGGGATCCGCCATCCGACGGCCGGATTCGGCTGTCAGGATTGTCTTAACGTTAATGTACGGTTGACGGAGCGCCGAAGGGGCGCCGGCCCGCTCTTCGCGTTCCTTAACGGAAGCGAAAGCTCGCGGGTGGGCGTGTGTCCTGATACAGAACGTATCGGGGTATCGTTGTCCGGAGCATCGCTCTAAGCCGACCCGGCCAACGTCGAGAGAAACCGGAATCCGCCTTGCGCCTGCCCAGCCTCAAGACGCTGACGACGCGGATCAGCCGCGCGGCCCTGGCCTTCGATGCCTGGGTGAACGCGAGCCTCTACGAGGGCGGCCATTCCACGACCGAGGCCTACGAGCGCTTCCAGGCGCGGATGCAGGTCTTCTCCGTCCGTGGCTGGAAGCGCTATGCCCTCGACCTGACCAGCGAGGGTGTCACCATCGGTACGGCCGGCGCCCTGCTGCTGCTGTTCCTGGCGCAGCCCGCCTTCAATCTCACCAGCGACAACTGGCTGAAGGCTCAGGATCTCGCCGTCACCTTCCTCGACCGCTACGGCACCGAGGTCGGGCGCCGCGGCATCAAGCACGACGACTCGCTGAAGTTCGACGACTTCCCCGAACTGATGATCAAGGCGCTGCTCTCGACCGAGGACCGGCGCTTCTACGAGCATTGGGGCATCGATCCGATCGGCACGGCGCGCGCTCTCGTCTCGAACTCGTCCGGCAAGGGTGGCATGCAGGGCGGCTCGACCCTGACGCAGCAGCTCGCCAAGAACCTGTTCCTGTCGAACGAGCGCTCGCTGGAGCGCAAGATCAACGAGGCGTTCCTGTCCTTCTGGCTCGAAACGCACCTGACCAAGAACCAGATTCTCAAGCTCTATCTCGACCGCGCCTATATGGGCGGCGGCACCTTCGGCGCGGTGGCGGCGGCGGACTATTATTTCGGCAAGCGCCTGCAGGACATCACGCTGGCGGAAGCCGCGATGCTCGCCGGCCTGTTCAAGGCGCCGACCAAATACTCGCCCAACGTCAACCTGCCCGCGGCCCGCGGCCGGGCGGTGGACGTGCTGCACAACATGGTCGAGGCCGGCTTCGTCACGGAAGGCCAGATCCAGACGGCGTTGCGCAACCCCGCGACGCCGGTGACCCGCACGAAGGACATCACCGCCGACTACTACCTCGATTGGGCCTTCAACGAGGTGAAGCGGATGGCCGATGCGGGCAAGCTCCGCAACGACCGCGTGCTCACGGTGAAGACGCCGCTCGACCTCTCGATCCAGCGCTCCGCCGACCAAGCGGTCGAGAACATGCTGCGGCGGCTGGGCGACCAGTACGACGTGGACGAGGCGGGCGTGGTGATCCTCGATCCGGATGGCGCCCTGCGTGCCATGGTTGGCGGCGCCGATTACGGCGAGAGCCAGTTCAACCGCGCCACCGATGCGCTGCGCCAGCCGGGCTCCTCGTTCAAGCCCTACGTCTACGCCGCGGCCCTGGCGTCCGGCCTGTTCAAGCCCGACACGCCGGTGGTGGATTCGCCGGTCTGCGTCGGCAACTGGTGCCCGCAGAATTACGGCCGCTCCTATTCCGGCCGCCAGCCGATGTGGCTCGCGGTGGCGAAGTCGGTCAACACCATCCCGATCAAGGTCACCACCGCTATCGGCAAGGGGATGGGCATCACCCACGAGTGGAACGCGGCCAAGGCCGGGCGGGCCAAGATCATCCAGCTCGCCAAGGCGATGGGCGTCACGACCCCGCTGACCGACACGCCCTCCCTGCCGATCGGCGCCACCGAGGTGACGGTGATGGATCAGGCGGCGGGCTTCGCGGTCTTCGCCAATGGCGGAAAGGTCGCCAAGCCCTACGTCGCCACCGAGGTGCGAAATTCCAGCGGCGAGGTGATCTACCGCCACGCCGACGAGAAGCCGGTGCAGGTGCTCTCGTCCCAGGTGACGGCGGATATGAACTACATGCTCAACAAGGTGGTCGAGGAGGGCACCGCGCGAAAGGCCCAGATCGAGGGCGTGAAGGTCGCGGGCAAGACCGGCACCACCAATGGCTACCGCGATGCGTGGTTCGTGGGCTACACCGGCAACTATGTCGGCGCCGTCTGGTACGGCAACGACGACCACAGCCCGACCAACAAGATGACCGGCGGTTCGCTCCCCGCGATGACGTGGCACGAGATCATGGCACCCGCCCACCAGGGCATCGAGCTGAAGCCGATGCCCGGCCTGAACGACCGCAAGGGCGCGCCGCAGGCCGCCCAGGCCCAGGCCGACGGTGCGGCGGCGGCCGCCAGTTCGAGCGGCCGGCTCTCGCGCCGCTCCTTCGAAGTGCTGTCGAGCCTGAACGGCCTGTTCCGCAACGTCGAGACCAGTCGCTCCGCCTCTAAGCCCGATCCGGCGCGCTCCGGCGCCGTTGCCCCCGACCGGATGCGGCCACCCGGCCTCGCACCGGTCGACGTCGCCGAGGGCGCGCGCGCCTCCGGCGGCTTCGGGACGCCCTGAGGCCGCTTCATGGCTCTGTCGAGTGGAATCGGCCCGGCGACCGGAGCCCCTGGGCGTGAGGATGCGCGTCGGGATCTGCGTGAGGATCAATCCTCACGCCTGCGCCGCCTCGCGCGGAACGCAGCCTTACGCAGTTCTCGGGTCGGGCTGTTCGTCTACGCGCTGACCCTCGGCGGCCTTCTGGGCCTCGCCAGTGCCGACTATGCCACCAGCGGCGGCTATCCCTTCGGCGGAACCGCGATCGGGAGTTGGACGGCGTGGCCGCGGGCGGGCTCGCTCGACTCCGACCCCTATGCCCGCGCCGTCAATGCTCGCCGCGGCGACATTCCTCTCGCGGTCGGCGAGGGCATGCTGCTGACGGCGGCCAGCGACGACGACGGGCGCATCCTCGACGCCGCCTGTACGTACCGCCTCGCGGGAGTCACGCCCCCGGCACGCGCCTGGACGATCACTGTGACTGGTCGCGGCGCGTCTGCAGCCGGGCAGGAGCCCGTGCGAACGAGCTTCACCTCTACCGAGATCCTGCGCGAGACCGACGGCCGCTTCGCGATTCTGCTCAGTCCCGAGGTTCAGGCGGGCAACTGGCTGCCGATGCCGCGGCCCAGCGGCCCGGTGCGCTTGGCGCTTCGCCTCTACGACACACCGGTCGCCGCGAGCGTCGGCTCGCTCGACCGCGACAGCCTGCCGGCGATCGAACGGACGGGGTGCGGTTCATGAGCCGGAGCGCCTTCCTCCTCGCCACCGCCTGCGGTCTCGTCATCGCCGGCATCGTCCACATCGCAACTGTGCTGGCGATTCCGCGCTTTTCGGAGGGTGACGCCTTCACCCGCGCCCGGGCGAGCGAATCCCTCGACCACCCCTTGCGCATTCACGGCCTGGCGGGCGGTCCGTCCGCTTCGGGCGGGGAGTGGCTGCCCAATCCCGACCCGGCGGTCTCGGTCGGCGTATGTTCCTACGATCTCGACGACGGGCCGATGCGGGTCTCAGCCCAGGCCGGCTCGCAGATGCTCTCGGTCTCGATGCACAGCCGCCGGGGTGCCTTCTACGCGGTTACCGATCAGGCGGCGGTGCGCGGCGGCCTCGACCTCGTGGTGATGACCCGCGCCCAGTACGACGAGGCGTTGGCCAACGACGTGGCCGGCGAGGTGACGCGCGACGTGCGCATCATCGCGCCCGCCCGGCGCGGATTCGCGGTGGTTCGGGTCATCGCGGCCCTTCCGAGCGAGCGCGCCGTGGCCGATGCGGCGGTGCAGGCGGTCTCGTGCACCATCGACAGCCCAGCCGAGCCGACCGGGGACGATGCGGGGAACGGCAAGAGCTAGAGCATCGTCCCGAAAAGGTGGCCACCGGCTTTCGGAAAAAGACGATGCCAAAACAAGCGGTGAGTGCGTCGTCCTGGATCCGACACCCAGGACCACGCACTTGAGCTGCTCCGCGCGGCGTGACCGCCCGCGTGCGCTCTCTGAGCCGTAGGCGGCCCCTACAGGACACTGGCACGGAGCACCGCGTGGCTTCGTTCTTGAACCGGTTGCGAAGCGGCGCTCGCGAGACGCACCCCGATCTCCGCATTTTCGAGGCACGAACGGATGTTTCCTGCCGGTTCAGCTCGGCAGCGCGACTTTCATGCGGATGACGGCAGAAGCCATGCGCGTGGTTCGATTGTACCCACGACGATTTTTCTTTACGGTCTGGACCTTAGGACCGTCGCACGGATTCCGCCGCGCGGCTGCCGTCGGTCGGGATGTCTGTCGCGGAAGATTACAGAGCCGAGAGAGGCTGCTGCCTTCCGTGCAGGGGTCTTTTCCGAAGGTGTCGGTGGATCGCGTGGCGGTCCAACGATTCGCGAAGGCGGCTCGCCGCCCCCATATCTGCCGGTGTCAGACCCGTCCGCGGGTTCGAAACGCCAGTGCGCCGTGCGCGCACCGAGGATGAGTGTCATGAGTCAAACGGGCCGCGATGACCCGCAATTCTTGGACAACCAACTCTGCTTCGCCGTCTACGCGGCGGCGCACGCCTTCGGTCGCGCCTACCGCAGCCTGCTGGCCCACCACGAACTGACCTACCCACAATATCTCGTGCTTCTGGTGCTGTGGGAGGAGGAAGGCCTATCGGTCAAGGAGATCGGCAGCCGCCTCTTCCTCGATTCCGGCACCCTGACGCCCCTCCTCAAGCGCCTGGAGGCTTCGGGGCATGTCCGCCGCGCCCGCGACCGGCCGGACGAGCGCCAAGTCAGCATCTTCCTCACCGACAAGGGGCGCGGCCTCAAGGGCAAGATGGACTGCCTGCCCCACACGGTGGGCGGCATGACCGGGATGACCCTCGACGCGCGGCGGGCGCTGCTCGACAGCCTCGCTCTGATGCGTGACGAGCTTCATGCCCGCGCCGGAAGCACCGAACTGGCCGCGGCGAACGCGCCCGGCTGACGGGCTTATCCCGATCATCGGCCGGAACGAAAAAGCCGCCCCGAAGGGCGGCTTTCCGTTTCTCAGACGGCGACTTGAAGACGCCGATCCGGACTTAGGACTTGGTCTTGAGGTAGGCGATGATGTCGTCGACCTTCTTCGGGTCCTTGATGCCGGGGAAGACCATCTTGGTGCCGGGCACCTTCTTCTTCGGGTCGGTGAGCCACTCCTTGAGGTTGGCCTCGTCCCAGGTGATGCCGGACTTCTTCAGCGCATCGGAGAAGGCATAGCCATCCGCGCCCTCACCGGCCTTCGCACCGACGACGCCCTTCAGGGTCGGGCCGACGCCGTTCTTCTCGAAGTTGTGGCAGGCCTTGCAGGGAGCGAACGCCTTCTCGCCGGCGGCAGCATCGCCCTCGGCATGGGCGGCGACAGGAAGCAGCAGCGCGAAGGCGGCGCCGAGGATGAGATGACGCATCGTTTTTTTCCTCCTTGGAACGGCCGAAGCCGGCTTGCTTATGGCAGAGCTTTTAGCCTTAGAACAGATATAGACTAAGCCGGGCAGGCGTCCAGCCGAGGTCGCTTCACGAACACGCTCACGCTGCTTTCGGTGGCTGCATGGGTCGGCGGGAACCACTGTGCGTCTCGAACGTGTTTCGGCTAGAATGTGCTTCCGGCGTCGTCCGAACGGGTTTGGGCTGTGGCGGCTGAAGCGGGGCTGAAGGCCGCGAGCCGTGCCTGTGGATGGCCGGACGACAGAAGCGCTCACCACGGGATTGGTCTCGGTCCGTGAGAGCGCGTCCGAGCGAAGACGTCGAACCGATTTCTGGAGGAGATGCCGGCCATGTCGATCGCCTTCCCCGCACCGGATGCGGATGTCGTCGCCCGCCGTGAGGCGATCATCGAGGGGCTTTCCGCGCTGGTGGCACCGGAGGCTCTTGTGACGACGGAGGACGAGCGCCGCGCCTTCGAGACGGACGGGCTCACCGCCTATCGCAAGATGCCGCTGGCCGTCGTGCTGCCCTCCACGACGCGGGAAGTCTCGGCGGTGATGGCCTTCTGCCATGCCAACGGCGTGCGGGTGGTGCCGCGTGGCGCCGGCACATCGCTGGCCGGCGGGGCCATCGCCCAGGAGGACGCGATCATCCTCGGGGTGGGCAAGATGACGCGCATCCTCGATCTCGATTTCGCCAACCGCATCGCGCGGGTCGAGGCCGGCATCACCAATCTCGCGATCTCCGGGGCGGTGGCGCATGAGGGCTTCTTCTACGCGCCCGATCCGTCGAGCCAACTCGCCTGCACCATCGCCGGCAACATCGCCATGAATTCCGGCGGCGCGCATTGCCTGAAATACGGCGTGACCACCAACAACCTCATGGGCGTCACGCTCGTGACCAACGACGGCACCGTGGTCGAGCTCGGCGGCGAGCACCTCGATGCCGCCGGATACGACCTGCTCGGTCTGATCTGCGGCTCGGAGGGCCAGCTCGGCATCGTCACTGAGGCGACCGTGCGCATCCTGCGCGCGGCCGAGGGCGCGCGTCCGGCACTGGTCGGGTTCTCTTCGGTCGAGGATGCCGGCGCCTGCACCGCGGCGATCATCGGCGCCGGCATCATTCCAGTCGCCATCGAATACATGGACCGCGAGGCGATCCTCATCACCGACGACTTCGCCAAGGCCGGCTATCCGCGCGACGCCGCGGCGATGCTCATCATCGAGGTCGAGGGCTCGGACGAAGAATGTGAGGATATGCTGGCGCGCATCGAGGCGATTGCCGCAGGGTTCAACCCGACCAGCATCCGCGTCTCGAAATCGGAAGCTGAATCCGCCGCGATCTGGAAGGGCCGCAAATCCGCCTTCGGTGCTACGGGGCGCATCTCCGACTACATCTGCATGGACGGCACGATCCCGACTGGTCAGCTCGGCCACGTGCTGGAGCGCATCGAGGCGATCTGCGCGGAGCAGGGCCTTCGCGTCGCCAACGTGTTCCATGCCGGCGACGGCAACCTGCACCCGCTGATCCTGTTCGACATCAACAAGCCGGGCGAACTGCAGAAGGCGGAGGCCGCGGGGGACGCGATCCTCAAGCTCTGCGTCGAGGTCGGCGGCTGCCTCACCGGCGAGCACGGCGTCGGCATCGAGAAGCGCGAGTTGATGCGCTTCCAGTACGCGCAGGAGGATCTCGAACAGCAGATGCGGGTGCGCAACGTGTTCGATCCGGCCTGGTTGATGAACCCGGCCAAGGTGTTCCCGCTCGAGGGCCGGGTGGCGGCCTGATCGGTCGCGGAACGGATGCGGTCCCGGTCAGTTGGCGTCTCACCCGATCGCATCGACCCGGAACATCGATTCCGAGCGATGCTTCAACGAGAGGCTTACGCGATGAAGCATCCGATTCTGACTGCTGCCGTCCTCGCCGTCGGCGTTGCGGCCCTCGCCGGTCCGGTCGAGGCCAAGGGCTGCCTCAAGGGCGCCGTCGTCGGCGGTGCGGCCGGTAGCATGGCGGGCCACGGCAAGGCCGGTGCCGCCGCCGGCTGCGCCATTGGCCACCATGAGGCCAACAAGAAGGACAAGTCCGGCGGACAGGACCCGCAGCAAGGTCAATCCCAGTCCAAGTAAGCGAAGCGTTCCCCGTGCCGCGCTACTTCTTCCACACCCGCATCGCCGCCGACACGCTCACCGACGAGGAGGGCGTGGAGTTGCGCGATCCCGATCAGGCGTGGCGCGTGGCGCGGGCAACGATCCGGGCGAGCCTGGAGGACGAGGGCAGCGACCCGCGTCTCGTCGCGGCTATCCTCGTCGTCACCGACGAGGATGGCGACGTGGTCCTGGAATTCCCCTTCGCCGAGGCGATCGCCGACTTGGACGATCCGCCCGAGTCGGGGGAGGGGACCCTGCATTGAAGGGGCCGTCGCTCTTTCACCCCTCCGGCCCGAGCCGTTCGCAGCGGAACGCACCGTAGCCGCTGCGGGCCAGCCTCTCTGCCAGGGCCGGCAGGAACACCTCCGCTTCGGCCGCCAGCGTCCAGGGCGGGTTGACGACGACGAGGCCTGTGCCGGTGAGCCGCGTGGGATCGTCGGGCCGCTCGATCATCAGGTCGAGGCGAAGCGCTGGCCGCTCCAGCCCCGCATCGAGCGCGGCCGCCATGCGGTCCACCGCGGAGACGTCCTTGATCGGGTACCAGCCGAGATAGATCCCCGTCGGCCACTTCTTCACCGCCTTCAGCAGGTGGGCCCCCAGACGGTCGATCTCGCCGCGCTCCTCGTAGGGCGGGTCGATCAGCACGAGGCCACGGCGCTCGGGCGGCGGGATCAGGGCGTTGAGCGCCGTCCAGCCGTCGAGATGCATGGTCTTGGTGCGGGAATCGCTGGCGTAACGCTGCGCCAGTGTCTGCGCGTCGGCCGGATGCAGTTCCACGAACACCCCCTTATCGCCCGCTCGCAGATGCTCGTGGATGATCGCGGGCGAGCCGGAATAGGTGGTCGCGCCGTGGCGTGCCCGCACTGCCGCGACCGCCGCCCGATAGGGCGCGAGCAGGGCTTCGACCTCCGGCCCGAACGGCGTGTCGAGCCGGCCGAAGCCGTCATGCCATTCCCCCGTGCGCCCGGCCTCATCCGCTTCGAGATCGTAGACGCCGAGGCCCGCATGGGTGTCGATGGCGCGGAACGGCTTCGGCTTGGCAGCGAGGTGTGCTAGCACGCGAGTCAGCACGAGGTGCTTGAGTACGTCGGCGAAGTTGCCGGCGTGGAAGGCGTGGCGGTAGTTCACCGGACGGCCGGGGACGGTGTCCGATCTGTGTTTCGACGTGATCGGACCATGGTGGCAGCTTCCGCGTATCGAGGTTTCAGGCGATGGGCGACCGAGCGGACCCGGTGAGTCCCGTGCGGCCGGCCCCCATCTCCGTCATGGACCTGACCGACCGCAGGACCATTGCCCGTGGGCGTGAGCCGGATCCGGAGCGGGTCATCCAGCCCTCCTTCAACGGCCAGGACCCGACCGCCCTCCTGAAGCAGGTTCCGCATCGCGGCACAACCCTGCCGCCGCGGCTCGACATCATCACGATTCCCCGGGGCTATGTCTGGTTCGGCCCCGGCGTCGACGGGATCGCGCTCACCGCCGAAGGGCGTCCCGTCGCCGAGACCGCGATGTTCGCCCGCGGTGACGCGACCGTTTCGGAGGCGCGGCTTCGTGAGGCTATCGACGTCGCTGAGGATTGGGTCACCGTCGTCGATTGCGGCTGGGACAACCACTACCACCTGCTGACCCTGGCGATGCCGAAGCTCCCCTTCGCCCGCCGGCACCTGCCGGAGGCGGCTCTCGTCCTTCCCGCTCGCCGCCCGACCCCGGCGGCAGATGGACGGCCGGCAATGCTTGACCAGCTTCTCGCCCTGGACCCGGATGGAGGGCGCATCCGTCCTGTGGCGGACGGCCTCTATCGCCCGCGCAACCTCCATCTCATCTGGCCGAACCACTCGCAGGCCGCCGCCCTCCATCTGCACGACGAGACCTTCGCTTACTTCGACACCCTCGCTCAGGCTGCTTCCGCCGCGCCGGCCCGTGGCGGCCCGCAGCGGATCTTCATCGAGCGCGTGCGCGACACGCGCCTCCTCGATCCCTATGCGATCCGCAGTCTCGACCGCCTGCTCGCCGCGCACGGCTTCGAAAAGGTTCGCCTCGAACAGCTCGACATGGCCGGTCAGATCCGGCTGTTTGCCGGGGCGACGCATGTGGTGGCGGCCCACGGTGCCGGCCTGAGCAACATCGTCTTCGGCTCGCGCCGCTTGCGAGTCCTGGAGCTGAACCTCGATCTCGACGGCGGCGGCACGCTCCGGCCGTGGTTCCTGCTCCTCGCCGCCGGCCGCGGGCAGCACTACCAGTACCTGAACGCCTCGGCCTGCGAGCTGGCCGACCTCACCCTCGGGCTCGCCTTCGACCGGCTGATGGGAACGGGCCGCCACGCCGCGCGGCTGCGGCTTCTCCGCCTGCGGGGTCGTTTTGAACGGATGATGTCACGCTGGACGGGCCGGCGCAGAGCCTGACGCCACGGAGGCTCACTGTGCCGCTTCGACCGATACCTCGCCCGCCCGGCAGTTCTGGCGCGCGACCTCGGGGCAGGGAGTGAAGCCGCGCAGATCCTTCGAGAAGCAGATCCGCACCTCCTGCAACTGCCCGCGGCGGCAGGTCACCGACATCATGTCCGGACGCAGGCCCTTATTGGCCAGCACGAACTGCCGGGCGATCTCGATGGGGGCGGCCCGCATGTCGCCCTGCGGCTTCACGAAGGCCTCGGGGATCGTCACCGCTTCGCGGGCCGTCTTTACCGCCTTGAAATAGGCGAGCGGATCAAGCCCCGAGCAAGTGCCGTGGGTGCGCCACTCGTGGCGGGCGAGCCCCTCGCTCGGCATGATTTCGCCCGCGGCCTCGACCGCATTGCGGGTGAGCGGGCGCTCCACCGCCGAGCAGTTCGAGGGATAGCCGCGCTCGTATTGCGGCCACAGCCCGTGCACCACGAAGCCGAGGCCGCGCCCCGGCGCGCATTGTCCGTTGCGGTCGCGGCGCGCACCGTCGCCGTCGCAGTAGGTCGGCGACCACGAGAGTGACAGCACGTAGAAGTCGAACGCACCGGGCTCGCCGCCGCGTCGAAAACCGCCGAAATCCTGCGCCTGCGCACCGGAGGCCAGGGTGAGGCCGAGGGCCAGGGCGGCGAGGCGGTGAAGGCGGGGCATGGACGGGACTCAGGGTCGGGACGCCTCAGGACGATGCCGGGCGCAGCCTACAAGTCAAGCTTGTACCCGCCGCGCTCCCGCGTTTCCCGCTCCCGATCAGGGACGAGCCATCCGGCAGGCGGTGGCGTAGGCGTAAGCGTTGTTGCGGTCGAGGCCGTGGACGCAGAAATCGACGCCCCAGGTCGAGCCGATGATGCCGAGGCTCTCGCGCACCGAGTAATCGACCTTGCGCCGCACGCCATCCGAGGTCGTGGCGAGCGCCGAGCAGAAGCGGCGCGGAATGAAGTCAACGCCGTAGGGCCGCCACGCCGTGCGCTCGATCCGCTCGTAGGATACGATCGTCAGCGACGAGTTCCAGAACTTCGCCTCCTTCTCGGCAAACTGGGTCGAGACCTTCTCCAGAACGTCGGTGTCCTGGCAACCGGGAATGTCGGCGTCGTAGGGGAAGGTCTGCTCCTCGGCCGGGGAGATCTCCTCGCGGCCGGAGCGGGCGAGCGCCGGCAGCACGGAGGAAGCCGTGAAAAGGCCGAGCGCCAGGACGGCGAGGGGAAGGTACGGGCGCATGCCGCTCTGATCCGCCTGTTGAGGGTGCCGTGGCGCAACACCGCTCTCGCGGAGCGTGGCGCGGCGGGCACCGGATGGGCGAAAGACGATGCGCCGCGCTCGTGCCAAGTCAAGCTTGGTCCGGGCAAGGGCGCCGCTTTTGGCCGGCCCTGGGGTGTGCCGGGCACACCTCATGACTCGTCATCGTCTCGTCATCGTCCCGAAAGCCGGAAACCACCTTTCGGGACGATGTGCGCTGATTAGTAGATCGGCTCGTCCGAAGCGTGATCCGAAGCGTGGGGCGCGGCGAGCGACAGGGGCTCGTAGGCCGCGTCATGCGCCGGGACCGGGGCGCGCGCTCGGCTGGGAGCCGGCGCCGCGGCGTAGGCCGTGGGGGCCGGGGCGGCCGGGGCACGGGCGACCCGCGTACCGGTGGTGCGAGACGAGGTCGGCGCGACGCCGTAGGGGTCGTCCTCCTCCACGTCGATCGGCGCCTGGGTCGGGATCGTCTGGCGCGAGGGCGGACGGGGGGAGGCCAGCGGACGGGGCGAGCCGTCGGCGGCGGTGAGCTGCGACTCGAACTTGAGCAGCGGCTTGCAGATGCGCTTCAGACCGCGCGGGTCGTGCATCGCCAGGTCGACGTGGATGTGGTCGTAGTGGAACACGTTGGATCCCGGTGCCAGCACCGTCGAGAACCGGGCGCAGGCTCCTACGAAGACTTCGCGCAAAAAGGCCTGCTCGGCCTCGGTGCCGCGCCAGCCGCCCTTGACGGTGATGACGTGGCCGTCGGCCAGCGTGAAGGACATGATGTCGAGCGCGTTGCCGAAGGAATGCTCGGAGAGCTTGGCGCCAGCCTGATTGTTGCGGCCGCGGCAGGAATAGGAGCCCGCGTTGATCTCGGCCACCGGCACGCCGAAATAGAGGTTGGCGGCAGGCTGGATCGTGTCGGCGAGCCACGCTTCGGCCTCGGCGAGCGCCGGGCAGGCGAGTGTCATGCGCTGCTTGAGCGCCACCGTGCCGCCGCCGAGCTTCGTCACCCGGAAGGGCTGCTGCATCCCGCAGGGGCCGGGGCCGTCGATCTCCTTGGCAAGCGAGACATAGGCCGTCGGCTGCACCAGCTTGCGGGCGATGCACATCTGTTCGGCCTGGTCGCGCCATGCCTCCCGGCGCTCGAACCGGTTGATTGCACAGCCCGTGAGCCCCGCGCCGAACAGCACCAGGGCCGAGAACGCTAACGCTTTACGCCACATGGAGGGGACGATGCGCACCGTCGCGTAAACGAGCCGCTAACGATGCGGGATCGGATCTGCCCCCGTGTGGAGCGCTGTTGACAGATTCGATACGGGCCGTGACTCGGATGCGCATGATCTCGCTTCTCGACATCCGCGCCCGCATCGCGGACGGCACCCTCTCCGCCGCGGACGCGGTTCGCGCGGCGCGCGAACGGATCGCCACGCGCGACCCCGCCATTGGCGCCGTGCTGCGCACCGTGCCCGAAGCGGCGATACCTGAGAGTGGGCCGCTCGCCGGCATCGCCGTCGGCATCAAGGACATCATCGACACCGCCGACATGGCGACCGAGTCCGGCTCGGGCATCTATTCCGGCTGGCGGCCGAGAGCGGATGCGGCGATCGTGTCGCGGCTGCGGGCGCTCGGCGCTGTGCCGCTCGCCAAGACCGCGACCACGGCGTTTGCCGGACTCGATCCCGCCGCCACCGTGAATCCGCGCGATCCCTGCCACACGCCGGGCGGCTCCTCCTCGGGATCGGCCGCGGCCGTCGCCGCCGGGATGCTGCCGCTGGCGCTCGGCACGCAGACCGGCGGCTCGGTGATCCGTCCGGCGGCCTTCTGCGGGGTCGCGGCGATCAAGCCCTCGTTCCGGCTGCTGCCGACGGTGGGCGTCAAAACCTTCTCCTGGGCGCTCGACACTTTGGGCCTGTTCGGCGCCTCGGTTGCCGACATCGCCCATGCGCTGGCCCTGATCGCGGAGCGGCCGGGGATCGAGACGGCCGCGCCGGAACGCCCGCGCCTCGCCCTCTGCCTCCAGGATTTCGCCGGCAGTCCCGACGCGGACGCGCTCGCCGCGCTGGATCGCGCGGCCCGCGCCGCCGTGCGGGCCGGAGCGTCGGTGCGCGATCTCGTCCTGCCTGAGCCTTTCGCGCGAGCCTGGGCCGCGCACCCGACCGTGCAGGATTTCGAGGCGCGCCAAGCACTCGCCTGGGAATACGCCGAACACCGCGACGCTCTGCCGCCGGTTTTGCGCGGCCAGCTCGACCGGGCGCAGGATCTCAGCGCGGCCGATTACGACGCCGCCCGCCGCGAGGCGCACCGTGCGCGCCGTCTCCTCAAGGATCTGTTCTCGGATATCGACGCGATCCTGACGGTCTCCAGCGTCGGCCGGGCCCCGCACGGGCTCGGCTCGACGGGGGATGCGCGCTTCAACCGGCTCTGGACCCTGATGGGTGTGCCCTGCGTCAACGTTCCGGTGCCCGGCGACGGTCTGCCGCTTGGGGTGCAGGTGATCGCCCGCTTCGGCGACGACGGGCGGGCGCTCGCTGTCGCGCGGGGGATCGAACAGGCGCTGAGCGGGGATTAGGCGGAGCGCCGCCGGACCGGAGAGCGGACCGGCCCGCACGCGTCGGAACGAGGCGCCGAGGACACGCAGCCCGATCCAGCGCGGCCGGGCACGATACTCAGGCGCAGGACGGACGCCTTTCGTCGGATTGTCGTCGGTTCCAAAGGCCAGATCGCATTGATAAGCTGGCAAATGTAATCTTAATCCCTGCGTCAGACTCAATAATTCAGGTGTTGCAAGATCACAACGAGAATAACAAAGAGCAATGTGACGCCATTATGAACAGGCGCAACGGCTCAGCTTGATCAAGGGTCCTCCCCACGGCTCAGCCGATTCGGTTTCCGGAGGACTTTCCATGCGTTACGCGGACGGCGTCTCGCTCGCGGCCCTGCTGATCGGCGCATTTGGCGCGACAGCAGTGCACGCACAGACGGCTAATACCAATCCCGCCAACGTCAACGTGCTCAACCTGCTGGCGCCCTTCCTCAGCCTGAACAACACGGCTGTCGGCCAGCAGACGCTCCAGCTCAACCTGTCCCAGGCGGTGGCGCAGAACCAAGCCGCGTCGCTGGCCGATCAGCAGCGGGCGATCAGCGACAAGGCGCTGCCGGGCAGCGCGTCCTTCACGACCACGATCACCCTGATCAACGGCAGCCGGGTCAATCTCGGCCCGGCGGACAACCTCGCGGGCGGTCTGCCGCCTCAGGCGCCACAGAGTGCGGGCGGCCTGGCCCCGTCCCAGCCGGTCGGCGGTCTCGGCCCTCAACTCGGTGCGATCTACCAGACCGGAATCCGGGCGAGCAACGCGACGAGCGGCCCGCTCACCAACAGCTTCAACCTGCTGAACCAAGCCTATACGGTGTTCAGCGCCAATCTCGGCGTGGCGAAGAACTACTTCGCCAACAGCGCGCCCAGCAATCCGAGCACCACGCCCGCCAATTACGTGCCGGCGACCGCGGTGGCACCCGCGGGCTACACGCTGCCGACCGCATCCTACACGATCCCCGCGGGCTCGCCCGCCGGCGCGGCCGGCACCACCGGAACCCTCCCGAACCGCTATGACAGCGTGCTCGACCTCGCCTACGGCGTGCGCAACACCGGGGCCGGCCAGGACGTGTACGGCTCCTCGCGCCCGATTCAGGTCGCGCCGAGCCAGTACAACATCTTCGACCCGACCGCGCTGAACGGCATCGCCACCAATCCGTCCTTCCCGAGCGGCCACACCCAGTACGCCTATACGGACGGCTACCTGCTCGCGATGCTGGTGCCGCAGCAATATCAGAACATGCTGCTGCGGGCCTCCGACTACGCCAACAACCGCATCGTGCTGGGCGTCCACTACCCGCTCGACATCATCGCCTCGCGGGCCTTCTCGGCCTACGACATCGCCCAGGGCCTCACCAACCCGGCCTACATCAACAACGCCGCGACCACCGGCACGGCGATCAACCTGCCGAACCTGTTCACCCGCGCCCAGAGCGAGCTTCAGGGCTACCTCGCCGCCCAATGCGGCGCCACCGTTGCGACCTGTGCCACGAGCACCGCCAACACCACCGGCAATCCCTACCTCCCCACTGACGCCAACGCGGCGATCTACCGCCAGCGCATGACCTACGGCCTGCCGACCCTGACCTTCGCGCAGGCCCCGCGCGAGGCGGCGCCGGCCAACGGCCCCGACGCCTCGATCCTGCTCGCGCCGCTCTACGGCGGCAGCAGCGCGGCGGCGCAGCAGATCGCCCCGAACGGCGGTCTCACCGCGAGCCTGCAGACGGCGACGATCAATCAGATCGTGGTCAACACGGAAAGCGAGGCGCTGGCCGCCTTCTACGGCACGCCACTGAGCTACTGGACCCGCCTCGACCTCTACGCGGCCTCGACCTACTTCCAGAACGTCACCGGCACGCTCCAACTCGATCCCCGCGACCGGATCGCGACCGACGTGACCGTCGGCAACACCGGCACGCTCGTGGCCGACGGCGCGATTGCCGGCCGCGCCACCGTGGCGGCGGGCGGCCTGCTCGGCGGTGCCGGCACCGTCGGCGGGCTCGTGGTCCGGAACGGCGGCACCGTCAGCCCCGGCGGCGGCCAGGGCGGTGCGCTCGGGACGCTGACGGTGGCGGGCGATGCTCGCTTCGCCTCCGGCTCGACGCTGCGGGTCGAGACCGCGACCGGCGGAACCTCCGATCGCGTCGCCGTGACGGGCCAGGCGGTTCTCGGCGGCGGCACCGTGGCGTTCACGCCGCTTGCCGGCGTGATCAACCCGTCCGGGCGCTACAGCATCCTCACCGCGAGCGCCGTGACCGGCCGGTTCGACGGCGTGAGCGGGCCGAACTACGCCTTCCTGACGAGCGGCCTCGATTACACCGGCCGCACCGTCGACCTGACGATCACCCGCAACGGCACGCCGTTCGCGGCTTTCGGCCGGACCCGCAACGAGGCCGCCGCCGCCGCCGGGCTCGATACCGCGGCCGGGTCGGCCCTCAACGACCGTGTCGTCGGCCTGACCGCCGCGCAGGCGCAAGGCGCCTTCGTCGGGCTGGCCGGCGACGTCCATGCGAGCACGACATCGGCCGCGTTTGAAACCGCCTCCTTCGTGCGCGAGACGCTGCTCGACCGCCTGCGTCGCGGCGGCACTCCGGAGGTGTCCGGCACCGTGCCGGCGACCTACACCGCCGACCTGCCCGGCCGCTCCGCGCCGATGGCGGTGGCGACCCTCGATCCGCGGGTGTTCGGCCTGTGGGGTCAGGGTTTCGGCAGCTTCGGCGACGCTCGCAGCGACGGCAACGCCGCCGGGCTGACCCGTCAGACCGCCGGCTTCGCGCTCGGCGCCGACCTGCGGCTCGAGAACGGTTTCCGGATCGGTGTCGCGGGCGGCTACAGCCGCACCACTCTCGACACGACCGGGCGCCTGCAGTCGGGCGAGATCGAGAGTGCCTTCGGTGGCGTCTACGGCGGCACCGAGTTCGGGCCGGTGGCCCTGCGCCTCGGCGCGGTCTACGCCGACAACAGCCTGCGCACCCGCCGCAGCGTGACCCTGCCCGGCCTCTCCGAGAGCGAGACGGCGCGCTACGGCGGCCGGACGATCCAGGGCTTCGGCGAACTCGGCTACCGCTTCGCGCTGGCTTCCCCCTTCACCGCATCCGCGGCGGTGCTTTCGCCGAATGGGGCCGCGCCGCTCGCCTATATCGAGCCCTTCGTCGGCGGCGCCTACGTCCATATCGGACAGGACCGCTTCCTCGAGACCGGCGGGGCCGCGGCCCTGCGCGGGCTCGGCCGGGACAACGATGTCGGCACGGCCACCGTGGGCCTGCGCGCTCAGACCTTGCTCGATCTCGGCTTCGGAGCGCCGGTCGTGGCCCACGGCCTCGTCGGCTATCGCCGCGCCTTCGGCGACGTGATCCCGACCGCGCTGCTCGCCTTCCAGGGCGGTGCCTCCTTCGTGAGCGCCGGCATCCCGATCGACCGCGACGCCTTGGTCGCCAGCGCCGGGCTCGACCTGAGGGTCTCGGCCAGCACCACGCTGGGGCTCGCCTATACGGGACAAGTGGGCGCCCGCGCCCAGGATCACGCGGTAAAGGGCGGCTTCACCTACCGCTGGTAAGTGCGGTTCACACCGGCGATGCGGACGGCCCGGATCGTCGATCCGGGCCGTTTTCTTCGAAGCGACGGCATCCCTACCGGCTCGGCTTGCACCGCTCGGTCAGCGGCAGGTCGATGGAGCAGTGCAGGGTGGTCTCATCCAGCTCGTAGTGGGTGCGCGCGTCCAGCGCGTAGGGCAGCGCTTTCTCGATCAGTTCGCGGCCGAAGCCGCGGCGCTGCGGAGCCTGCTCCTCGGCTGAGCGCTCGAGGCCGGTCTCCTGCCAGCGCAGAGCCAGCCGCGTCCGTTCGCCCTCGGTGTAGGTGCGCCACGTCACGCTCAGGCGTCCCCCACCGGCTGCCAGGGCGCCGTACTTGCGGGCGTTTGTCGCGAGCTCGTGCAGGGCGAGCGCAAAGGTCTGCACCGTCGCCTTGCGCAACCGCACGGATGGGCCGTCGAGAAAGATGCGTTCGGCCGCCTCCCAAGCGCCCAGGGCGTCGAGTTCGGTGCTGATGAGCGTGTGCAGGGTGATCGGTTCCAGAGCCGAGCGGGAGAGAAGGCCCTGCACCCGCGAGAGCACCGAGAGCCGGTCGTAGAAGCGGCTGCGGAACAGCTCCATGGAGGCGCTTCCGGCCATGGTCTGCTCGGCCAGCGAGCGCACCACCGTGATGAGGTTGCGGGTGCGGTGCTGCAGTTCGGCCACCATGACACCCTGCTGCTCCTGAAGCCGGCGCAGGTCGTCGATGTCGGTGGAGGTGCCGAACCATTCGACGATACCGTTCTCCCCACGTACGGGCAGTGCCCGGGTCTGGAACCAGCGGTAGCGATCCTCCGCGGCGTGGCGGATGCGGTAATCGACGGTGAGTGCGCTCGCCAGGGCGGCCCCGTTCCAGGCCTCCCGCGCCCGGGCGCGGTCGTCGGGGTGGAGCGCATCGAGCCAGCCGGAGCCGCAGCTCTCGGCCTCGGTCTGGCCGGTATAGGCGTGCCATTGCGGGCTCGCCCAGCTCCAGCCGCCGTCCTGGTCCGCCCGCCAGACGAGCTGGGGAATGCCTTCGACCAGGGCGCGTTGCCTTGCCTCGCTGGCGCGCAACTCCGTCTCGGCCTGCGCCCGCTCGGCCGCATCCCAGGTTCGGGCGGCCACGTCCTCGGCCAGCGCCACCTCGGCGCGCGACCAGACCCGGGGCTTGCGGTCGTTGAGAAAGAACAGGGCGCGCAACTGGCCGTCGCGCACCAGCGGAACCGCCAGGAGGCTGCCAATATCCACCTTCTTGTAGAAGTCGGGGTTCCGGAGGTCGGCAGCATCGTTCACGATGATCGTCTCGCCCCGGTGAAGCCGATCGCGAAAGCTCTCGTCGAAATCCCTGATGCGCAGCGGCCCCAGGGCCGGCTCCTCAACCGCGGTGTAGCGCACCTGCCGCTCGAGGATTTCGCCGTCGCCGTAGACACGCGCGTAGCCGACCCGGCTGAGGCCGAGATGAGGCCCCAGCGCCTCGACCGCCGCGCGCAGGGTTGCCTGCGGATCGGTCAGGCCGTGCAGCCGGTCGGCGAGGTCGAGAAGGAAGGCCTGGCGCGCCTCCTCTGCCCGAAGGTTCTCGGCCGCAAGATGCTGGTCGTGGATGTCGGTGGCCGCACCGAACCAGCGCCCGATCCGGCCCTGCGCGTCGCGGGCCGGGGCGTGGCGGATCAGGAACCAGCGGTAGGACCCGTCGTGGCGGCGGATGCGCTGCTGCAGCTCCAGGGTGCGGCCGGTGGCGAGAGCGTGGGTGAAGGCGTGCCAAGTCTCCTCCATTTCGTCGGGATGGAGCGTCGCCAGCCAACCGCCCCCCTGCGCCGTCTCCTGCGTCTGGCCGGTGTAGTCGCACCATTGCTGGTTCGTGACGGTGGACTTCCCTTCGGGATCCGTGTTCCAGAGAAAGCTCGGCACGAGTTCGGTGAGGCTGCGGAACCGCTCCTCGCTGTCGCGCAGGGTGTCGGCCGTCCGCTTGCTCAGCAGCGCCTGGAGGATGGCCGGAGCCAGCGCCTCGGCGGCCTCCAGATCCTCCCGGCGGAAGCCACCCTCCCGGTTGCCGAGGCCGATCATGCCGATGGTCCGGTTCTCGCGCTTCAGCGGCACGCCGAGAAAGGCCTTGAGGGGCGGGTGACCCTTCGGCGTGCCGATCCGGTCGGGATGCGTCTGCGGCTCGTTGGCGATGAGACCCTTCCCGTCGCGCAGCACCCGGCCGTACAGGCCGTGGATCGCCAGGCCCATCGGTGCCTTCCCGCTCGGAAAGGCGGGGTCGTCCATGCTGAAATGCTTCCAGCCGCGGTCGCTGATGCAGAGTTCGTCGAACCGGCCGGTTTCAAAGTTGACCTCACCCATGAAGCTGAAGGCGCTCTGCGTCACGTCCTCCGCGACCGCGAGGCAGACGCGGCCGAGCTCCTCCTCCGTGCGCGCGGTCAGCGCCTCGCGGAAGATGCGGTTGATTCCTTCGAGCACCGCGTTCTTGCGCCGGATGTCCGCTTCCGCCCGGCCGCGCTGGAGCGCGGACCCGATCCGCTCGGCCCCGTCGCGCAGCAATCCGATGTCGGTCTGCGTCCAGTTCCGCGGCGTCGCATGCGTGACGCAGAGGGCGCCCACCAGGCTGCCGTTCTCGATGAGCGGTGCGCTCAGGCAGGCGGCGATCCGGAGAGCCGCTAGTCCGGGACGGGCGGTCTCCGGAACCGCGGCCGAAGTCTGCGTGTCGGCCACGACGTGGCACCGGCCGCGGCGGAGGATGTCGAGCGACCCTGCGAAGTCCGCGATCCGGTGCTCTCCGGCCAGCGAGGGAACGTCGCCGCGCAGATGATCCCAGGCCACCCGCGCGGTTCCGGCGTCGTCGATGGCGACGTAGGAGGCTCGGTCGACCGCCAGCCGCTCGCCCAGCAACCGGCAGGCCTCCTCGATTGCCTCCGGATCAGTCAGCGTGCGTACCGCGTCGCTCAGGGCCAGGAGGAAGGCCTGCCGCTCCTCGCGTTCCCGCAGGGCCGTTTCGGCCGCTTTGCGCTCCGTGACGTCGTCGTAGAGGATCAGCAGCCGATCATTCGCCTGCGGATAGACGGAGACCTCGAACCAGCGCCCCATCGGCGTGGCCCTGCGCTCCAGCCGTGCCGGGATGCCCGCCGCGGCGATCCGCTCGTAGGTCTGCACCCACCAAGGATCGAGTTCCGGCCCCACCTCGCGCACCGGCCACCCGCGCGCCTGCGCCGCCGGCAGGCCGATCAGACGTTCGAAGGCGGGATTCAGCTCGATGTAGCGGAAATCGATGGCACGACCCTGCCCGTCACGGATGAATTCGAGTTCGCAAAAACCCTGTCCTATCGTCTGGAATAGGGTGCTGTACTTCTCCTTGCTGGCCCGAAGCGCCGCCTCGGCCCGGCGGCGCTCTGCCTCCTCGCACACGGCGGCCGTTGCCGTTTCCCCGGTTCCGGTGACGAGAGCGAGCACCCCCTCCACCCCGCCGTCGGGGCCGCGTACGGGGCTGAGACAGAGCGTGACCACGGGTGCGAAGGGAACCGTGCCAAGTGCGATCCCGGGGGCAGTGAGCGCCTCCCCGGCCCGGACGCGCCGGAGGAGGCGCGCGAGCCCGTCCGCGCCGCAGTCCGCGTCGCAGCCGGTACTCGCGAGGGTGGTGAACGCGACCCCCGGCGGGACGGCACCGAGAAGCGCCGCGAAGGCATCGTTGCACAGCGTCGTCAGCGCCTGACCCCAGGCGAGGGCCGCCGGCGCACTCAGACGGGTCACGAGCCCGACGGCGGAGCGCAGCGCGTCCGACCACGCCTCGGCCGGTCCGAGCGGTGTTTCCGCCCAATCGCGTTCGCGGATCTGCTGATCCGTCGTTTCCCGCTTCGAGGGCCGGGCAGGCGGCTCTGTTCTCGCGCCCATCCTACGCCCCGTTGCGGCCCGATGGGCTCAGCCTAAGCGACGGACGGCCAAATTTGCAAAGCGGGCGGGCACCGTGGAGGCGCACCTCGCCGAGATGTGTCCAGTATCGGGTCCGTCTCCCCGTCGATCCCGGTCCAGGGTCGGCGGGGAGGGGAGGCGCGCAAGGATGCGAACCGGTCGATCACGCTCCGCGCAGGGCCGAGAGATCGAGCGGCAGCGAGCGCAGGCGCTGACCCGTCGCGGCGAAGACCGCGTTGGCGATGGCCGGCGCCAGCACCGGCACACCGGGCTCGCCGATACCGGTAGGGGCGACGTCGGAGGGCACGATGTGGACCTCGACCCGCGGCATCTCGGAGATGCGCGTCGGCTGGTAGCTGTCGAAGTTCGTCTCCTGCACGACGCCGTCCTTGAGGGTGATGCGGTTACGCAGCACCGCCGAGAGGGCAAAGCCAACCGCCCCCTCGACCTGGGCGCGCACAACGTCCGGGTTCACGGCGATGCCGACATCAACCGCGGCGACGATGCGGTTGACCTTCGCAGTGGAATCGCCCGCCGTCACGTCGGCGACCATCGCCACGTAGGAGCCGAAGGATTCATGGACGGCCACGCCGAGGCCGCGACCCTTCTCGGAGGGTTTTTGGTTCCAGCCCGCCTTCTCGGCCGCGAGCCGCAGCACGCCGGACAGACGAGGCGCCCGCGTCAGCAGCGAGAGCCGGTAGGCGACCGGATCGGCGTTCGCGGCATGCGCCAGCTCGTCGATGAACACCTCCATCACGTGGGCGGTGTGGGTGTGGCCGACCGAGCGCCACCACAGCACCGGCACGCCCTCGCGGGCATTGTGCACTTCGAACCGGTAGGCCGGCAGGGCGTAGGGCGTGTCGGACGCGCCCTCGACGGTGGTGGAGTCGATGCCGTTCTTCACCAGCATCGCCTCGAAGGGCGAGCCGATCATGATCGACTTGCCGACCATGGCGTGACGCCAACCGGTGATCTGGCCCTTGGCGTCGAGGCCGGCCTTCACCGTGTGGTAGACCTGCGGTCGGTAATAGCCGCCGGCCATGTCGTCCTCGCGGGTCCAGACGAGGTGGACCGGGGCCTTGCCGTCCCAGGCCTTCACGATTGCGGCGGCCTCGGCGAAGTAATCGGCGCCCGGCGTCGCACGCCGGCCGAACGAGCCGCCGGCCCATTGGGTGTGAAGCCGGACCTTGTCCGTGGTGACCCCCAGCGTCGCGGCGAGCACAGCCTGCTCGACGGTCTGGATCTGGCAGCCGGCATAGACATCGTAGCTGCCGTCCGCTGCCCGCTCGATCGTGGCATTCAGCGGCTCCATCGCCGCATGGGCCAGGTAGGGGAACGAGAACTCGGCCTCCAACACCTTGGCGGCACCCTTGATTCCGGCGTCGGCGTCGCCCGCCTGCGAGGCGACGAGGCCAGGGGTCTTCGCCGTCTGGCGGTACTCGGCCAGGATCGCGTCCGAGGACCGGGTCTCGGCGGCGGAGTCGTCCCAGGTGATCTTGAGAGCCTCGCGGGCCTTCATCGCGCTCCAAGTGTCACGGGCGATCACCGCGACGCCGGTCGGGATCGTCACGACGCCGACCACGCCCGGCATACCCTGGGCGGCCTCCGCATCCACCGACTTCACCGTGGCGCCGAAGCGCGGCGGGTGGGCGACGAGTGCCGTGACCTGGCCGGGGCGGCGGATGTCGAGGGAGTAGATCGCGGTGCCGTCGGTCTTCGCGGCCGAATCGATCCGCGGCACGCGCCGGCCGATCAGCGTCCACTCGGCCGGTGTCTTAAGGCGCGGCTCCTGCGGCACCGGCTTGGCGGTGGCCGCCTCCGCGAATTCCCCGAAGCGGGCCTGCTTGCCGGACTTGTGGCCGATAACGCCCTTGGCGACGGTGATCTCAGCCGCCGGCACGCCCCACCTCTCGGCGGCCGCCGCAACCAGCATGGCGCGGGCTGCGGCACCGGCCTTGCGGAGCTGGAACCAGGAATTGGCGATTGCCGTCGACCCGCCGGTGCCCTGGACCGGACCCATCAGCAGGTTTGCGTAGAGCTTGGCGTCGGCCGGCGCGAAAGCGACGCGCATCTGACTCCAATCCGCGTCGAGCTCGTCGGCAAGGATGGTGGCGAGACCCGTCGTGTTGCCCTGGCCCATATCGAGGTGCTTGATCATCACCGTGACGGTGTCGTCGGCGGCGATCCGCACGAAGGCGTTGGGCTGGGCCGGGGCCTTGGACAGCGCGTCCGAGCCGGCCGCAGCGCGGGCGCCCTTCAGGTCGAGTCGGAAGGCGAGCAGCACGGCACCCGCCGCCGCGCCGGTGAGGAAGGCGCGCCGCGAGGGGACGGGCGCATCGATTGAATCGAGCTTGAGCATGCCGGGCTCCTTGTTCAGATGGGCTGCGAGGCGGCTCAGGCGAGCGAGAGGGCGGCTTCGTGGATGGCGGCGCGGATGCGCTGGTAGGTGCCGCAGCGGCAGACATTGCCGTCCATGGCGCCGTCGATATCCGCGTCGC
Organism: Methylobacterium sp. R2-1; assembly: GCF_014191355.1. GTDB lineage: Bacteria > Pseudomonadota > Alphaproteobacteria > Rhizobiales > Beijerinckiaceae > Methylobacterium. The sequence continues at coordinate 126,982 of NZ_JACHWM010000012.1, read as the reverse complement.
TGGGCTTCGGGTTGTCGGTGAGCAGGCCGATGGCCGACATGATCTGGCCGGACTGGCAGTAGCCGCACTGGACCACGTCGAGGCCGCGCCACGCCGCCTTCACCGCGTCGGCCACCTTGCCCTGGACGCCCTCGATCGTCGTGATCTTGGCCTCGCCCACGTCGCCGATGCGGGTCTGGCAGGAGCGCACCGGCTGGCCATCGAGGTGCACGGTGCAGGCGCCGCACTGGGCGATGCCGCAGCCGTACTTGGTGCCGGTCATGTCGAGCCGGTCGCGGATCACCCAGAGCAGGGGCATGTCGGGGTCGGCATCGACCTCCCGGACCACGCCGTTCAGGTTGAGGGTCAGCATGGGCGCACTCCGTGATCGACGTGCCGCACGAAGCGCCCAGGCTCTCAGCCGCGCTCCGCAAGGGGAGGTGCTCGGGAGCATCACTTCGAGACGTCACTTGGAATCGTTCCGATTCTGATCCCGGACCGCCTTTCCTGATGTGCGGCAGCGCACCTGGATACGAAATGAGCTTTTCCCGATCCGGATCGGAGCAATTCGCGGGAGTGTCGAAGCCGCTTCTTAACGGTTCGAGGGCAGGCTGTCGGCTCTCCACCTCGGCCCGTGCGCAGCAAGACCACGACCGGTCCCCGCATTCCGCTCCCGATTGGCGATTTCGACTGTTATGGCCGACCTCACAGCGGAGATGGTTCAGCGCGGGCGCGGGCCCTCCTCGCAGGAAGTGGCCAAGCGCCGCGGCATCGCGCGCGACATGCGCTCGGCCCGGGAACGGCTGACCTCCACGAGCGGGCTGGAGCGCGCCTTCGACTACGAATTGCTGCGCCTCTACGCCCAGTACAGGGTGGGCGCGGGCATCCCGCTCCTCGTGCTGGCGATGGTGGTAGCGGGGGCCTCCTCGATCTGGGTGTCGGCCGTGACCGCGGCTTTCTGGGCGGCCGGGGCGCTCGCCGCCACCGCCCTGATGCTGCTCCTGAGCCGCCGCTTCCTGCGGCAGGCGCCGGACAGCCTGCCCCTCAAGCGCTGGGGACGCCTCTTCATCGCCGCCGAGTTCGGCCAGAGCCTGGCCTGGGCGATGCTGCTGCTCGTCGGCATTCCCGATGCCCGCACCCTCGCGCTGTTCGGCCTCGTCATCGTCGCGGCGGTGACGACGATGCTCGCCGCGACCGTGCCGATCGCCGCCCTGTCTGGCCTGTTGCCGCTGATGCTGGCGGCGCTGTCGCTGCTGCTCTTCTCCCGCGACATGGACACGATGCTCCTCGTCGCGATGACGGTGGCGAGCCAGATCTTCTTCGCCGGGCTGGCGCGCCGCCTCTACGCCTCCGCCGTCGGCACCCTGCAATCGCGGGCGGAGAAGGACGCGATCTTCGCTGAGCTCGAACAGGCCAAGGCCAATTCCGACGAGGCGCGGCGGCGGGCGGAGGAGGCGAACCTCGCCAAGTCCCGCTTCCTCGCGACCATGAGCCACGAGCTGCGCACGCCGCTCAACGCCATCCTCGGCTTCTCGGAGGTGATGAAGAACGAGGTGTTCGGAGCCCACGCCGCCCCGGCCTACCGGGAATACGCCACCGACATCCACGACAGCGGGATGCACCTGCTCAATCTCATCAACGAGATCCTCGACCTCTCGCGCATCGAGGCCGGACGCTACGACCTGAGCGAGGAGGCGGTTCAGCTCTCCCACACGGTCGAGGAGTGCCGCCACATGATGACCCTGCGCGCGCGCAGCAAGGGTCAGACCTTCGCGAGCCTGATCGACGATTCCCTGCCGCGCCTCTGGGCGGACGAGCGGGCCCTGCGCCAGATCGTGCTCAACCTCCTGTCGAACGCGGTGAAATTCACGCCGCCGGGAGGCGAGATCACGATCAAGGTGGGCTGGACCTCGTCGGGCGGGCAATATGTCAGCGTCAAGGATTCCGGACCCGGCATCCCCGAGGACGAGCTCGGCACGGTGATGTCCTCGTTCGGGCGCGGCTCGCTGGCGATCAAGACCGCCGAGCAGGGCTCGGGCCTCGGTCTGCCGATCGTGAAGGGCCTAGTCGATCTCCACGGCGGCGGCTTCCAGCTCAAGTCGAAGCCGCGCGAGGGCACCGAGGTGATCGTCACCTTCCCCGCGAGCCGCGGCATGGACACCCTGGCCGCCGTGAACCTCGGCGCCGACAAGGCCGCGGCCGAAGCGACCCTGGCCCGGCGCGCGCGGGCGGCCTGACGAGCCCGTCCGCGCGTCTCAGTGCCTCTCACAGAACTCCCGCTGCCCTGTCGCCGCCGGAGGGAGAACGGTCCATGGCCGAGAATTTCGTGAGGCCGTCTTAGCCGGCGCGTCTCACTCCGCGCTCTTGCCCGAGACCCCCGCCTGCTCGAAAGTCGCCATGTCGCGGTGGCAGGCGAGCGCGCCCTTCAAGAGGCCGAGTGCCAGGGCCGCGCCCGACGCTTCGCCGAGGCGCATATCGAGCGACAGGACGGGCTTGAGGCCGAGCCGTTCCAGCACCTCGCCATGCGCGCCTTCCGCCGAGCGGTGGCCGGCGATGCAATGGTCGAGGGCGTGCGCGTCGGCGGCGTGCAGCACGGCCGCTGCGGCGGTCGCCACGTAGCCGTCGAGCACCACCGGCACCCGCTGCAGCCGCGCGGCGAGGATGGCACCGGCCATGGCCGCGATCTCCCGGCCGCCGAGCCGCGCGAGCACCGCCAGCGGGTCCCCGAGATGATCCTTGTGGGTGTCGAGCGCCAGCCGCACGGCTTGCGCCTTGCGGGCGAGGCCGGCCGCGTCGAGCCCGGTTCCGCGCCCGACCCAGTGCTCGGCCTGGCCGCCGTAGAGGGCGGCGTAGATCGCCGCCGCGACCGTGGTGTTGCCGATGCCCATCTCGCCGACCGCGAGGCAGTCGGTGCCGGCCGCCACCGCCTCCATGCCGAACGCCATGGTGGCCACGCAGCCCTTCTCGTCCAGCGCGGGCCCGGAGCAGATATCGCCGGTCGGCAGGTCGACGGCGAGGTCGAACACCCGGAAGCCGAGGCCGTAGGCGGCGCAGAGTTGGTTGATCGCCGCGCCCCCGGCGGCGAAGTTCTCGAGCATCTGCCGGTTGACCGCGGCGGGGAAGGCCGAGACGCCGCGCTCCACCACGCCGTGGCTGCCGGCGAATACGCAGACCATCGGCCGGTCGAGGGTCGGCTTGGCCTTGCCCTGCCACGCGCCGAGCCACTCCACGAACGCTTCGAGCCGCCCGAGCGCCCCCGGCGGCTTGGTCAGCTGTGCGTCCCGCGCCCGGATCGCGGCGACCGCATCCCCGTCGGGGCCGGGCATCTCGGTGAGGAGGCGACGAATGTCAGCGAAGGGGGAAGCGTCGGAGGTTGGGCTGGGGGGCATCGGAAGAGCTCGTGCGCGGCGGATCCAGGGAAACACGAAAGGAGGTCGCCCGATCGGCGCGGAGATTGCCACCGGATAGAAGGCGGCGCCGCGTAGCAGGCAGGAGGCTCCCGGCGCTATAGAAGCGGATGGGTCCGCGGTACAGGCGGCCGGACGGAGGGGGACGGAATGATCGAGCGCAGCGGCCGCGATCTAGGACCGCCCTTTCCCGGGGCGGAATGGGTCTACGACCTCGCCGCCTGCCTCCGCTTCTTCACTCGCCTGCCGATCCCGCCCCTGCCCGACGAGCCGGCGCCTTATGCCGCGCCGGATTTCCGTACCGTGCCGCGCATGCTGCCCCTGGCCGGGCTGTTGATCGCAGGGCCTGCTGCCCTGGTGCTGGTGCTCGCCTGGGAGATCCGGCTCGGCCCCTTCGTGGCCGCTGCCCTGGCGCTCGTTGCCCTCGCGCTCATCACGGGCGCTATGCACGAGGACGGCCTAGCCGACGTCGCCGATGGGTTCGGCGGCGGGCAGAGCCGCGAGCGCAGCCTGGAGATCATGCGTGACAGCCGCATCGGCGCCTACGGCGGCACCGCGCTGTTCCTCGGGCTGGCGCTGCGGGCGGCGATGCTCGCGACCCTGCTCGACCGGTCCGGCTCGCTCGCCGCCGTATCGCTGCTCTTCGCTGCCGCCCTATCGCGGACGGTGGCACTGATCCCGCTCGCGATCCTCGACCCCGCCCGTCCGGGTGGCGCGGGTGCCGCCGTCGGCCGGCCGAGCCGCGCGACGCTGGGAATCGCGGGACTGTTCTGCCTGATCCTCGCCGGAATCGCCGCCGTCCTCGGCCTGCCGCCGTTGGGGCTCGTCTTTGCCCTCGTGCTGGCGCCGCTCGCGGCCTTCGGCCTGAGCGCGCTGGCCGAGCGGAAGATCGGCGGCCAGACCGGCGACGTCGTCGGTGCTTGCCAGCAGATCGGCGAGATCGCGGTGCTGCTGGCCCTGGTGGCGGCGACGGCCTAGAGCATCGTCCCGAAAGGTGGTTGCCGGCTTTCGGAAAAAGACGATGCAACATCAGAGACCTAGGACCGCCCGATGCTGAAGGTCCTCTGCGGGCTCCTCGCCGGCCGACGGGCGGCGCAGAGTCGGACGCCTTCTGACACGCCCGCGGAAACGATCGACCGCGCCGACACCGCCGAGCGGATCGAGATCCTGGCGCGGGGCGGCTTCGAGACCGAAGCTTCGACGCTCGAGACGATCCAGGACGAGTACCTGAGCCCGGACAAGATCGCGCCCGACGATCGCCGGTGGATCGAGGCGGAGGTGGCCCGAGCCTTCGCACGCAAGCGGGCCGACGAGGCGACGTGGCCGCTGGAGACGGATTTCGAGCGCCTTGCCATTGCCTTCGACGCGCTTGATGCCAGTGGGATCATCGCGCTGCACGGTGCCGGGTACACCCGCTCGGACGGGATCTCGGACGCGGCCGAGGTGTATCATCAGCGCAGGGAGCGGGGGCGCCCGTCGCGCGGGTTCGTCTTCTACCACGGGCAGGATGTCGAGGCGGTCGTCGCCGACGGGGGACTTTACCTCGCCTTCGGCGCCTTCGACGACCGGGACGAGACCATGGCCGGCATTGCCGCCGAGATCGTGGCGGCTGTTGAGGCGCAGGGATTGCGGACCCATTGGGAGGGTGACGTGGGAAAGCGCATCCTCGTCCACCCGATTCGGTGGTTGAAGCGCAGTCCATCCGACGACCCGCGGGAGGGGTGAGGCTCGTGGCAAAACCCTTGATTCAGGGACCCGCTCCGTCCCATCTGCACGGGCGATGACAGCGACCCTTTCGAAAAAAGCCTCCTCACCCTGCACCAAGGTGTGCGTGCTCGATGCCGTGACGGGCCTGTGCGAGGGCTGCGGGCGCACGCGCGATGAGATCGGGCTGTGGGGCTCGCTCTCCGAGCCGCAGCGGCTGGCGGTCATGGCGGTGCTGCCCGAGCGGTTGCGCCGGGCCTACCCTGAGCGGGATCTGCGCGCGTGACGATGTGGCTCGGCCTCGCCATCCTCGGGATCGGCCTCGCCGTCCTGATCGCCAACCATGATGGCGGCCCGGTGATGGGGCTCGATTCGGATCAGCTCGCCGGCCTCGTCTCGATGACCGCGCTGCTGCTGCTTCTCACCGCGGGCCGCTGGCGGCAGGCACTCGCCCTGCCGGGTAAGACCCTGGGCTCGATCCTGATCTGGCTTGCCATCGGCGCTGTGATCGTCGTCGGCTACACCTATCGCGACGACGCGCAGCGCGTCGGCGCCAATGTCGTCGGAGCCCTGCGCCCCGGCACCGCCGTACTCGGACCCGGCGGCGAGGTGACGATCACCCGCCGCTCCGACGGCGACTTCGCCGTGCTGGCGGAGGTGAACGGCGGCGCCGAAGAACGCTTCGTCTTCGACACGGGGGCGAGCAGCGTCGTGCTCACCGCCACGACCGCCGAGCGGCTCGGCATCCGGCCGCCGGAGAGCGCCTTCACCCAGCGCGTCTCCACCGCCAACGGCACCGCGCTCACCGCGCCGATTCGGCTCGACTCGATCACGGTCGGGCCGATCACCGAGCGCGACGTCAACGCGATGGTGAGCCGGCCCGGTGTGCTGACCACCAACCTGCTCGGCCAAAGCTTCCTCGACCGGTTGCCCTCCTACGAGGTGCGCGGCGACCGGCTGATCCTGCGCAGCCGCTGACGCACCCTTTGCGGGCGTCAGTGGCGCCCCCGCCGCCGAAGCCGCCTTTGCCGGGACCTTGCCTATCGGAACCGCGCCCGCTCCGTGCCGGCGCACCGTCGATGCGCACGCGCACGTCCGGCGGATGGGTGATGCGCAGGTCGTTGACGACGATCGAGCCGACCGGCGGATGGTGCCTATCGCCGCCGATGCCGCGGGCGCCGCCGGGCGTCTCCTCCTCCTGGGGACGCGCGCCGGTGCCATGCGGCTGGGCTACGCCGCCTGTGCGGGCATCGAATACGCCCTGGCGGAGCGTGTTTCGGTGGAGGTCGAAGGGCTCTACGTCGATCTCGACAAGGAGGGGCCGGAACGACCGTCCAAGACGTGAGAGTTCCTGCTTATCGTGGGACCGATCGTTCGGAATCCGGTTTCGGGATCGTGCGCGGCGGCTTGAACTATAAGTTCTGAAATCAAGTCCCTGGCTTGTTTCTTGCTTGAAAGAGTGAACCACAACCACGGAACAATCGTTTGAACGGCTCAGCCTTCCGAGGGCGGGTGATGAACCCGGCTGGCGAAGACTGTGAGGGGAGCGTTTCGAACGGAGATTTTGAACGTGGCCACTCTTGCCTACCCCGCCACCCGGCGCCTTCCCCTGGTCGCCGTGCTCTCGGCTGTCCTGCTCGGGCTCGCGCCGCTGGCCGCCTCCGCCCAATCCGTCGCCGCGCCGGTCGTCGAGACGCCCGCCATCGAAGGACCGACCACGCCCGATCTCGGCAATGGTCTGCCGCAGGGTGCGCTGGTCTTCCACGGCAATTACTGCGGCCCGGGCAGCCGCGGCGCTGGCCTTCCCCCAGTCGATGCCCTCGACCGGGCCTGCATGCACCACGACGCCTGCTCGCCCCCCGTGGGTCAGGGCCTGCCCACCTGCTCCTGTAACGACCGTCTGGCGCGCGAAGCCACCGTAGTGGCCCGCACGCCGCGGATCGACGACGAGTTGCGGACCGCGGCGGAGTTCGTCGCCATCGGTGCGAAGGCGTTGGCCTGCGAACCCTGACCGCTTTCACCTGTGACGCAGTATCGGCCGGGAAACCTGCCCCGGGCCGATACTGCTCTGTACGGGCCGTCTCGAGCCGGCGATGCCGGCTACGATGCTTCGGGCGTCTCCATGGGGATGCCGAGAGCGTCGAGGCCTTCCTCGAGCAGCGAGGCCCCATCCGGCGTGCCGAGCAACTCGCGCATCACCGTGTCACCCGCCGCCTCGCGCTCCTTGGCGAAGCCGACTGCCGTGTGCCATTCCGCCGCCTCGTAGTCGCCGCGGCCGATATAGAGCAGCGCTCCGAGATCGGCCCGCTCGTCCTCGTTGAGCCCGGCGATCATGCTGCGGATCTCCTGCTCGGTGGCGTCGTCGGTGCCGCCGACCAGTATGTCGATCGAACCGTCGTCGGTCGGGTTGGAGCCCGAATCCGGATCGGTCGCGCCTTCCTTCACCTCGACCGCCCGCAGCCGCAGGATGATCTCGGAGACCTTGTCGAGGGCGATGTCCATACGTCACTCCAGCTTCGACGGCTCCCACGGAGAGGGCGGCGCGTCGGGTTCGAACGGAACGCGCCGGGGCCGTCGCGGTCGTTCGGACGAGCCGGTGACGACGGGCTGCAACGGGGGCGCAGAGCCTCGACAACCCATGGCGTGGCCGTTGGTTCGGCGGGGCCCGTGCGCCATGCAGGACGGAGATGGAGCGGGAGCCGGCGGACGAGGCCCCCGCCGAGTCTCACGCGCGCGGCGGATACCCGCCCGGCTCGACGGTCACGGTCCGCGCTGGGCGCTCTTCCTCCCGCCGGTGCCACATCAGCAGGAGGGCCGAAACCACGAGCCAGGGACCGGCGATTCCGATGAAGAACGACATGGGCGCATCTCCCGCGCGGCGGCCTCCGTTGGTGCGAGAGAATCCGTTCCGCGTGAGAGGATGATAGGCGCTGCCGGCCGGCCCGCAAGCCGGTGATCAGGCGAAGAGTTCGGGACGGCGCAGGCGTAAGGAGAGCAGAAGCACCAGCGTCTTCATATCGGTGATCTCGCCGGCCTCGCTCATGGCCGCCAGAGTGGCAAGCGGCATCTCCACCACGGTGATCGCCTCGTGCTCCTCGGCCAAGCCGCCGCCCGGTCCCTCCCGGTCGCTCTCCGCGTAGGGGGCCAGGAACAGGTGCATCCGCTCAGTGGAGATCCCCGGTAGGCTCCATACCGTGGAGATGGGTTCCAACTGCGACAGCCGCAGGCCGGTCTCCTCGAAGGCCTCTCGCCGCACGCCCTCCTCCGGGTCGGCCTCGTCGAGCAGGCCCGCGGGCACTTCGAGCAGATCGGTCACGCCCGCGGTGAAGAACGGCGGTGCGCGGAACTGGCGGATCAGCAGCGCGACCCGCCGCTCCGGGTCGTAGGGCAACACGCAGACGGCCTCGCCGTGATCCTCGATCTCGCGGGTTATCTCGGTCCCCTCGGTGGTCGTCACCTCGGCGACGAGAAAGCTCGCCCAGCCATCGTGGATGGTGCGGGTGCCGCGGATCTCGGGGGGCATGGCGTCTCCAGGCAGGGCTTGTTCGGGATCAGGCTTGCTCGTGCGCCCGGTCGGCACCGCGACGGATCAGGAAGCGCGCGACCGGACCGTCTCGCTCCTGTGCCTCCAGAGCGGCCCCTTCCTCGCGGACGACATTGGGGATGTCGATCCCCGCCAGGGGATCGGTCGCGGTCACGGCAAGGCGTGCCCCGGGCGCGAGGGCGCGCAGGGCTTTGCGCGTGCGCAGCGCCGGAAGGGGGCATTTGAGGCCGCTCAAGTCGAGTTCGACCGCGCCGTCCTGCGAAGTCTCGGGCATGGAAGCGGCGCATAGCACGAAAAAGCCCCGCCGGCTGAACCCAGCCGGCGGGGCGATCGTCTCACGGATGGACGCATCGGCTACCAGCCGTAGGGACCGTAGCCGTAATAGCCGCCATAGGCCGGGTAGCCGTAGCCATAGCCGCCATAGTAGCCGACGGGGCGGGCATAGCCGTAATCGTAGTAGCCGCCGTAATAGCGCGGGGCCGCGCTGGCGGCGATCGCACCGCCGATTAGGCCGAGCGCCGCGCCGGCGAAGAGCGCACCGCCGATGTTGCGGCGGCGATATCCGTAGCCGTAGCCGTAGCGCGGGCCGTAATAACCGCGCCGCCAGCCGACGGTGTCGACGGTGGTGTTGCCGCCGCCGACCTGCGCGGCGTTCATCGCGGGCAGGGGCGCGGCCTGTGCGGGCGGAACGGCCGTCACGGTCAGGCTCGCCGCGGTCAGGCCGGCCAGGGCCAGGGTCGTGATGCGGGACATGGATGCGGACTCCTTAGCCATTAAGGAACACGCAAAGGAACAACGAAGCGTCGAACGCGTTCCAACGGCAAAGCTTACCCCTGGCGAAAATTCGTCACGGGGTGGGCTCTTGGACGGGACCCGCCCTGCGGCAGGCCGGCCGAGCGGTCGCCACGATCCTTCACCGGTGGGTAAGGCCGGCATGATCTGATCGTGACGTATCACGGTACGATCCCGATGACCGTCTCGCCCGCAACCGCATCCGCGTCGATCGCGCAGACCGAACTCGATCGACGCGTCGAGCCCGATCTACGCGTCGCGCTGTGTGCCGCCACCTGTCTCGGCTTGGCGCTGCTCTGGTGGGTGCGCGGCGGCTGGGTCTTCCCCCTCGACGACGCCTACATCACGCTCCACAACGCGCGCGTCCTGATCGAGGGGCATGACCCGAATTACGGCGTCCCGGCGCTCGTCGGAGCCAGCAGCCTGATCCACCTCGTCCTGGTGACGGCGTCCCATCTCGTGCTGCCGGGCGAGGCCGCCTCCTACCTCGTCGCCGGTGTCGGGCCGGTGCTGTTCCTTGCCGGGCTGCTGACACTGGCGCAACGGCTCGGCCTGCCCTGGCGGGAGGGCGCCGCGCTGGCCCTCGTGGGAATGGCCTCGGGCGCCGGCCAGTTCCTCAACGGTCTGGAGACCGGCCTCGTCATGGCCGCCGTGACCTGGACGCTGGTGTTCGCCCTCGATCGTCCGTCGTGGCGGCTCGCGCTGGTCTGCGGGCTCCTGCCGTTCCTGCGGCCCGAACTCGGCCTGCTCTCGCTGGTCCTGATAGCGCGGCAGGCTTGGTTGCGGCTCACCGCCGGACCCGATCGCGCGAAGGTCCTGCGCGCCGTTGCGATGGATGCGGCGGTCGCACTGGCGGCGGCCAGCCCCTGGCTGCTCTGGAGCCTTGCCGCAACGGGTGCCTTGCTGCCGCAGACGATGGCGGCCAAGCACGCGTTCTTCGGCCGGCCCTCCGGCAGCCTGCCCGAGAGCGTCCTCTCCGCCGCCGCGATGACCGTAGGCGGGATCGGGCCGGCGGCGGCGGCTTTACTCTTCCTCGGCCGTGACGGGCCGGGATCGGCTCTGCGGTGGTTCGTGGGCCTGTTCATCCTCGGCTTCGCGCTGACCAACTGGGAGGTGCTCGCGCATAACGGGCACCGCTACACCTTCGCGCTGCTGCCGATCGCCCTGTTTGCCGCGATGCGCCTCGGCGTCGCGCGGGGCTCACGCCTGTTGCGTCTTCTCATCCTCGCTCAGGGCGCAGTCGCCCTGGCATTCCCGACCGATATCGCCGCCGCTCAGGAACGCGTGGCGCAGTACCGGGCCGTCGCGCAATGGGTGCAAGCGAACCTGCCGCAGGCGCACCTGCTGATCCACGATGCCGGCGTGATCGCCTCCGTCACAGACCTGCCGCTCACCGACCTCGTCGGTCTGAAATCACCCGAAAGCAATGCCGACCACCGGCGCTGGACGGCACCAAGCGGCGGAGCCGAGCGGTTCCGCGCCCTCGATGCGATCGCCCGGCGCAGCGGGGCCACCCATGCGATCATCCTCGACGACGCGCCCGACCGCTTTTGGGCCTCTCTCGCGGACGATCTGCGCCAGGGCGGGTGGGGTCTCGATCCGCTGGATACGGGGCGCGCGGGCGGTCCCTACATCCTCTACCGCCTGACGCCGCCCATGAGCGCCGCAGCGGAATAGTCAGCCCGAGAAGCGCGCGATGCGGCCTGTGCCGGGAGCCCGGGCCAGGGGGCCGGGAGCCTCCGTCGAACTCAGAACGTGCAGGTGGTGAAGGCCGGATCCACCGACTTTTCCCAGGCGCCCTCGTAATCGGCCAGCCGCTCCTCCGCGTGGCTGCGGCCGGCGGCGACGATCGACTCCAGCGGCTGGAGATAGACCGCCTCGTCGCGCCCGCTCCCGTCGCGGCGCGCCCGCGCCTGCAGGCCGGTGCGGGCGATGGCCAGTGCCTCCGCTGCGACCGCGCCGAGGCAGCGCCCGCCGATGCTGGTATGGAGCCCGAGCCGCGGCACGGCGGCGCGGATCGATTCTCGCTCGCTCGTGGACCAGCCGCGCACGAGGTCCCAAGCGGCGGAGAGCGCGGTCTCGTCGTAGAGGAGCCCGACCCAGAAGGCCGATTGCGCGGCGATCATCGCAGGCCCACCGACATCGGCCCCGCGCATCTCGAGGAAGCGCTTGAGCCGCACTTCCGGGAAGACCGTGGAGGCGTGGTTGGCCCAGTCCGACACAGTGGCCCGCTCGCCCGGCAATTGCGCGAGGCGCCCGGCCATCAGGTCGCGGAACGAGGCGCCGGCCACGTCGTGGTAGGTCTCGCCGCGCTTGACGAAGTACATCGGCACGTCGAGCAGCCAGTCGACGTAAGCCTCGTAGCCGAAACCCTCGTCGAAGGCGAAGGGGAGCATGCCGGTACGGTCGGCGTCGGTGTCGCGCCAGATCTCGGAGCGGCGCGACAGGAATCCGTTGGGCCGTCCGTCGGTGAAGGGGGAATTGGCGAAGAGCGCCGTGGCGATGGGTTGGAGCGCGAGGCTGACGCGCATCTTGCGCACCATGTCGGCCTCGGAGGCGAAATCGACATTCACCTGCACGGTCGCCGTGCGCAGCATCATGTCGAGACCGAGCTTGCCCACCTTGGGCATGTAGTTGCGCATGATGCGGTAGCGGCTCTTCGGCATCTGCGGCGTCGCCTCGCGGGTCCATTTCGGACTCATGCCGAGGTCGAGGAATCCGATACCGAGAGGCGCCGCCGCGCGCTTCGTCGCGGCGAGGTGCTCGTCGAGTTCGGCCGCCGTTGCGTGAATGTCGGGAAGCGGCGCGCCGGAGAGTTCGAACTGTCCGCCGGGTTCGATCGAGATCGCGCCGCCGCCCAGGCCTCCGTTCTCCTGGCCCGCGAGCCCAATGATGTTGCCGGCGTCCTGGATCGGCTCCCAACCGGTCTCACGGCCGAGATTTTCCAGCAGCGCCCGGATGCCGCGCTCGCCCTCGTAGGGCACGGGGGTGTGGTCGGCCGTGTAGAACGGGATTTTCTCGTGCTCGGTGCCGATGGCGAAGCGCTCGCGCGGCTTCTCGCCCGCGGAAAACCACGCGATCAGTTCGTCCCGCGTCGTCAGCGGGGTGGTGTCGGACGTGTCGCGCGCCATGCGCTGCCTCGAAGGTAACGTCGGTCGAAGGGGTCAGCGGCGCGCCGAGGATCCGCCACCGGAGGGGCCGGTAGCGGCCTCACCGGATGTCGTGTCCTTAGAGGACGCCGCAAGGGTGAACAACGCGCCCGCTGACCGCATGGCAGACATGACACAAGCTTCTGTTCATGGCCTGGGACCGGCGATCACGGATCCGCGAAGAACGACCCGTAGCCCGCCCGATCGACGCCCGCCCGAAGGAGGATCTGGAGCAGCAGCCGCGCCTTCACACCCGACAGGATGCCGGCCGAGAATGCGCCGCGGGCCAGCAGATCGATCTCGCCGCCGGGATATCCGTATGTGCGCGAGAACACAGGACCCGTCTCCGCACGGGAGGCGAGCACCACTGGAATCCGCTCCACCAGGGCGGAGACGGTCTCCGCCAGCGCCTCCGGCACGTGGCCCGCGCCCATTCCTTCGATCACGACACCGCGGAAACCGAGACCGGGGAGGGCGGCGAGCAGGCGCCCGTCGTCGCCGATGCCCATCTTCAGGAGCGCCACCGGGGCCGGTTCCTCACGCAACGACTCGGTCAGAACGGGGCCGCGGCCGGGGCGCAGGAAGATCCGGGTCTCGCCCTCGATCACGAGCCCGATCGGACCGGCGAGCGGTGAGCGGAAGGCCGAGGGCAGGGCGGTATGGGCCTTCTGCACCAGTCGGGCGGCGTGGATCTCGTCGTTGAGCACGGCGAGCACGCCGAGCCCCCGCGCCGCCGCACTTCCCGCGACGATCGCCGCGGCCAGCAGGTTGCCGGGCCCATCGGCCCCGGCGCTTTCCGGCCCGCGCATCGCTCCGGTGACGACGACGGGCTTGTCGCCGGCGACCAAGCTGTCGAGCACGAAGGCCGTCTCTTCGATCGTGTCGGTGCCCTGGATCACCACCGCTCCGTCGAGACCGCCGGCGAGTCGGTCGTTGAGTGTGCGCGCCACGCCGATCAGGTCGTCGAGGGTCAGTCCGGCACTCGGTCGGCGCAGGGGCGAGAGCGTCTCGACCGCCGCCACCGCGGCGAGCCCCGGCACCGAGGCCGCGAGGTCGGCGGCCGTCAGCGTCGGCACGATCCCGCCCTCGCCGCTTCGGGTCATGGTGATCGTCCCGCCGAGGGACAGGAGGAGGATGCGGGGTAACGTCATTTCTTAGGACATCCTCGAATCGGGCCGGTTCACCGCGCGTCGCCGAGCACCGCCTGCACCAGCGCCAGCACCGCCACTGCCGCGGTGTCCGCCCGCAGGATGCGCGGCCCGAGCGACAGAGCGACGGTGTTGGGTCGGGCGGCGATCAGGGCGCGCTCCTCCTCGTGGAATCCGCCCTCCGGACCGACCAGCACCGCGAGCGGCGGCGGACTGGCCGGATCGGCCGCGCCGCGCAGGGCCGCCACCGGATCGGTGACGGGCGCGTCCTCATCGCAGAACACGAGCAGGCGCTCGGCTTCCAGCGCGTCGAGGCAGGCAGGCAGGCGAGTCGGCTCGCCGATTTCGGGCACGGAAAGAATGCCGCACTGCTCGGCTGCCTCGATCGTGTTGGCCTGGAGACGGTCGAGCTTGATCCGTTCCCCTTGGGTGAAGCGGGTGAAGACCGGCTGGAGGCGTCCCGCGCCCATCTCGACCGCCTTCTGCGCCATGTAGTCGAGCCGGCCCGTCTTCAGGGGGGCGAACAGGTAGTGCAGGTTGGACGGGGCCGGTTGCGGCCGGGTCTGAGCCACGATGCGCAGGTCCGCGCTCTTGCGGCCCTGCGGCACGATCTCGGCGCGCCACTCCCCGTCGCGCCCATTGAACAGCAGGACGGGCTCGCCCTCCGCGCGGCGCAGGACGGTGAGCAGGTAATTCGCCTGCGCCCGTTCCAGCGGCAGGACTCGCCCCTCCGCCAGATCCGCTTCGACGAAGAGGCGTGGAGCGGTGAAGTCGTAAGCAGCCATGGTCTCTCGCAGCCAGGCCGGTCTCGTCGCGTGACGGCCCCAGCCTGTCAATCGGCGGCGTACACGACGATCACTGGTGCAAAAAAGGCACGCTCCGAACGTTTCAAAGCGTTTCCCACGCCCATGGCCTTCGGGCGGCGGAACGCACCATTGGCGCCACAATCCCGTGCGCAGAAGACTTCCGCATCGAAACACTTCAAGCCCCTCTGCCGGGCCCAGGGCGCGAGCCGCCAGGGATTCGGGCCGGATGGGCGCTGCGGGATCGGGGGCACACCCGTCGCGGCATGCGGGGAGAAGGACCGGGCCGAATGTCTGCCAGGATGACTGCACCGACGAAGACCGCCGCCGCTCTAGTCGGCCTTGTCCTGCTGGCCGGGCCGGCACTGGCTCAGGGCATGGGGGGCATGGGAGGAATGCCATTGCCGTCGATGGAGACGCCGGCCGAGCCCGCGCCCTCGGCCGCCGCGCCGATGAGCATTCCCGCGCCCATGGCCCCGGCCGCCCCCGCCCAGTCCGTGCCCAAGCAGGCGGGCACCGATTGCAGCTCGATCCAGAAGACGCTGATCGAGCGCAAGAATCTCGTGGCCAAGGCCAACGCCGCCTCGAATTCCAAGAAGAAGATGACGCCGCAGGAGGCCTGCTCGCTGTTCGGCCAGCTCCAGGCCAACGGGACCACCGGCATCAAGTGGATCACCGCCAATAAGGAGTGGTGCTCGATCCCCGATTCGTTCTCGGAGGGCTTCAAGGCCGACCACAACAAGGTCGCGGCGATCCGCACCAAGGTCTGCGGCATCGCTGCCCAGGCCTCGAAGATGGAAGCCCAGGCCAAGACCCAGGCGCAGAACGGCGGCGGTGGCGGCCTGCTCGGCGGTCCCGGCCTGTCGGGCGCCTTCCGCATGCCGCAGGGTGCGCTGTAAGTCTTCAGCGTCGCGTCACCGTTGCCCTCTCCGTCCGAGCCCGGCTCCGGCCGCGTCGCCGACGCGGTCGCCGGCCATTGGGCCGATCGGCTCGCGCCGGCCGGGGCGCGGCCCTATCTGCGGCTCGCCAGGATCGAGCGGCCGATCGGCTGGTGGCTGCTGCTGCTGCCGTGTTGGTGGTCGGCGGCGCTCGCCGCGACCGCCGCCGGGAATCCCGGTCCCCATTCCGGCCACCTCGTGTTGTTCCTGATCGGCGCAGTGGCGATGCGCGGTGCCGGATCGACCTACAACGACATCGCCGACCGGAAGCTCGACGCGCAGGTCGAGCGCACCCGCTCGCGCCCGCTGCCGTCGGGACAGGTGACAACGAAACAGGCCGCCGCCTTCCTCGTGGCGCAGGCGCTGGTCGGGCTGGCGGTGCTGCTGCAATTCAATTCGGCCGCGATCTTGGTCGGCATGCTCTCGCTGGCGCCGGTGGCGATCTACCCGTTCATGAAGCGGCTGATGCCGATGCCCCAGGCGGTGCTCGGCCTCGCCTTCGGCTGGGGCGCGCTGATGGGTTGGGTCGCCGTGTTCGGCCGTCTCGACCCGCCGGCCCTTTGGCTCTACGCGGGCACGATCTGTTGGATCGTCGGCTACGATACGATCTACGCGGTGCAGGACATCGAGGATGACGAGATCGTCGGCATCCACTCCTCGGCCCGGCTGTTCGGAGCGCGGCTGCGGCTCGCGGTCGGGGTCTGCTACGTCGGCACCGTTTCGCTGTTCTTGCCGGCGCTGATCGGTCCAGGGGCCGGCCCGTTGGGCTGGCTCGGGCTCGCGCTATTCGCCGCTCACCTCGCCGGCCAAGTGATGCGGCTCTCCGAGCGCGACGGCGTGCGCGCCCTGGCACTGTTCCGTTCGAACCGCGACGCCGGTCTCATCCTGTTCGCGGGACTCGCCGCCGATGCGCTGTGGCAGGGTTTGCGCTGATCCGGCCGTAGCGGGGACAGACCCCTGCGCCATATCCGGTCGCATGAGTGAGAAAGATCCGCACCGACAGCCCGACGATACCATCGCCGAGGGTGCCCGCGCCCGGGCCCGGGGACGTCCGCGCGACGCCTGCCCCTATCCGCTAAACTCGCCCGAGCGCACGGGCTGGCTCGAGGGCTACGATGGCTCTCCGGCCGACCGCGCGCCGGACAGGCCGCTCGACAACGGCTGAGACTTGTCTCAGCCGCGCGAGATGATCTCGCTCTCGCCCCGGTGAATGCAGGGCCGGGCCGGGAGGCGGGCGGTCTTGCGCCGCACGAGGAAGCGCGGGCGCCGTCCGCTGAGGGCGGCGTGACGGCGGCGCTGGCGGCCTTTGCCGAGCACGACCGGGCCGAGCTGCTTCGAGACCGGGACGATGTCTCCGTCCTCGCGCAGGAGCATCCGGGCGAGACCGCCCTTGGTCGAGATGTCGCGCCAAACGGCCACGACATCCTCCTCGGGAAACGGCCCGAGCCGCATCGCCACCTCGCCCTCGCCATCGATGAGGAGCAGGGCGAAACGGTCCTCGCCGCAGGCGTCGGCCGCGGCGTCGGCGAAGGCCAGAGCCACGCCGGCAGGCTTTGCACTGCCCTGGATCGCACCCAGGAGCGGCAGCGGCGTCACCGGGGCCTCGATGCTGTGTGCGCTCGCCTCGTCATCGCAACCGGGCCGACAGTTCAGATTCGCGCTCTCGAAAGTCATCATCGGTTCGATGCCCTATCCCTCGCCGCGGTCTCTGTCGGATCCGCTGATCTGACAAGCACAGTGCCGGTCGTCTCCCCCAAGGCGCCTTAAGAGTGAGCGTTAAGCGTTCGTGGATCGAGCCGAAGTCTGCCGGATGCTCAACGGACCCTTGCCGGGATTGGTGCAAATGTCGGTAACCGTTCGGACATGGCAGTGGAGGTGTCAGTGGCGGCGCCGGGATCGGCTGCCGAGGCCTTCGTCCTGCGGCGCATGGCTGCGTTTTGCGAAACCGATGGCCATTTTTCCGATCGATGCCCTAGAACGAAGAGGCGTCGGCGCCGTTCAATCGGCATGAGGCCGGCCTCGCACGAACGGCTCCGACCGGATCCATGACCCAGACGACATCCTCTTTCGCGGCGCTGCGGCCCGTGCTGCACGAAGCGATGCGGGAGGCCGCCGCGCTCGCGCTGCCCTCCTTCCGAACCGGTGCGCACACGAGCGCGCGGGTCTGGTCGAAGGCCGGCGGCTCGCCGGTCACCGAGGCCGATGTCGCCGTGGACGCTTTCCTCAAGGTCCGCCTGTCGCAGATCGAGCCGCGGGCGGCCTGGCTCTCGGAGGAGACCAGCGACGATCCCGTACGGCTCGGCCACGACCTCGTCTGGATCGTCGATCCGATCGACGGCACCCGCGCCTTCCTGTCCGGGCATCCGGACTGGTCGATCGCGGTGGCCCTGTTGTCGCGGGGCGAGCCGGTGATCGGCGGCGTCTTCGCGCCCGCGACGGATCAATTCTACGAGGCCGTGGCGGGCGAGGGGGCGACCCTCAACGGGACGCCCATCCGCGTCACGTCGCAGGACAGGCTGGAGGGCGCCCGCGTCACCGGCCCGAAGCCGTTCCAGGATCGCCTGCTCGACGGCGCGGCACGGCTCGGACCGCGCCCCTCGGTCACGGTGATCGATCGGGTGCCGTCGCTGGCCCTGCGGCTCGCACGGGTGGCCGAGGGCCGGATCGACCTCGGCCTCGTCTCCAGGGACGCGCGGGACTGGGATCTGGCCGGCGCCGACCTCATCGTCCGCGAGGCAGGCGGGGTGGTCTGCGACCTTCAGGGCTGTCCGGCGGTCTATAACCGTCCGGAGCCGCGCCACGGCGAGCTGATCGCTGTGCCGCTCTCCCTGCGCGGGCCTGCGCTGGCCGCCTTGGACGCCTGATCGCGAGCCAGGGTAAGCGGGGCAGTCTCTCCGAACCCGCGCGGCTGACCCTTCACCGGGAAAGCCGCGGGCTCTATCGGCCGCTATTCACCCAACGCACGAGGTCGCCGAGGACTTGGCTCAGAGCCGCGTCGAGGCCGGCGGCGGCGCTCTGGGGATCGACCTTCGGCACCGGGACCCGGGCGGTGAAGACGCGGGCGTTGACGACCCGGCCGCTGCCTTCGGCGATCAGCTTGGCCGAGAGGTCCACCACCGCCTCGCCGGTGCCGGAATTGATGTCGAACTCGCGGATCTCGCTGACGAGCTGGTAGTCCGACGGCACCTTGTCGCCGGGCCGCGAGACCGAGCGCAGCCGGCCGGTATTCTCCAGGCTCTGGATCACTCGCGTCTGGATCAGGCGAGGCAGGCGGTCGGCCCACTGGCCGCCGCCGAGGAAGGAGAGGGAGCCGCCGGGCTCGCGCACGATGATGCGGTCGGCCTCCATCGGCTGCAGGCCGACGGGCTCGGACACGACGATCGAGCGCGCCGCGCCCCCGGCGCGGGCCTGACCCGGCAGAGCGGCGAGGTCGAAGGTGAGCGGCGTGCCGCCGCCGCAGCCACCGAGGAGTGCGAGCGGCGCGAGAAGCGCGCCCGCCCGCAGGAAGCGGCCGGCCAGGAGGCGACCGGGAAGAGCAGGCGAGAGAGGAAGACGCGTCATACGCTCGGGCACCGTCCGTTCGCTATCGGGGAGACTGACCTCCCCTCTAGCACGCGGGAGCATACGGCAACGCTCAAGCTGCGCGGTGCGTGCCGACACATTCTCCGGAAACGGGGCCGCTCAGCGGCCACCGTTGTATTCCGGCAACGACGGCTTGCCGCCGAAGATGACCTGCGACGGGTCGCGCTCCAGGCTCCGGGCCGCCCGGCTGAGGGTGTTGAGGGTGCGCTGTCCGTCGGTCGACAGCGCCTCGACCTCGCGCCGGCTGGTGCCCGACAGGCGGTTGAAGCTCGTCGAGATATTGGCGGTGCGCTTGTCGAGGTTCTCCGAGAGCGCGCGGAAGGCCTTGCCCGCCTCGCGCACGGAGATCGCCGCCTCGCGGATCTCGGTGAAGGTGCCTGCCCCCTGCTGGCCCGAGGCCGAGCCGAGGAAGCCCTCGGCCCCCTTCAGGACACCGTCGATCCGGTCGGCGGAGGCGCTGAGCTTGGCTGCGAGCGCGCGGGCGTCGTGAAGTCCGGCCTCGATGTCGGGACTGGCATTGGCGAGCGCGGTCGAGAAGGTGTCGGCGTTCTCGATCACCCGGTTGAGGCGCTGTCCGTCCACCGCCTTCACGAGGCCGGCGATCGATGGGCCGGCCTCGGCCAGCGTCTTCGAGAAGGACTCGACATTGGCGAGCGTGCGGTTGATCGCGCCCTCGTTGCCCGCCACCACCTTGTCGAGGCGCTGGAGCACGTCGTCGGCGCGCTGCGCGATCTGCTTGGCCGCCGCCATCATGTCTTGGATGTCGCTCGAATCCGCGAAGATCGTCGGCATCTTGTCGCCCGAGCCCGGCGTGAGGGCCGGCGCGTCGGCGCTGCCGCCGGAGAGCGCGATCTGCGAGACGCCGGTCAGCATCGCGGAATCGAGCCGTGCGCGGGTGTCGGCCCGCAGAGGGGTCGAGAGGTCGACCTGCACCACGGCGACGACGCGGCGCGGGTCCTGCGGCAGCAGACGCACGTCGAGCGCCTCGCCGACCTTGATGCCGTTGAACGACACGGTCGAGCCCTTGGCGAGCCCACCGACCGAGCCGGAGAAGACGATGCGGAGCGCCTGGGTCGCCTGGCCGCGGGAGCCGCCTTGGAGCCAGAACACGAACCCGAAGGCGGCCAGGACGACGCCGATGGTGAAGGCGCCGATCAGCACGTAGTTTGCGCGAGTCTCCATCGGCTCAGCTCTAATCCCGATCCGAGGGGGCGTAGCGGTGCGCAACCGCACCGTGGGCGATCGCCGCAGCTTTACGCATGGGCGTAGCCTGGCTGCGCGGCTTGGCTCGGCGTCGCGATGGCGCGGGCGCGCTTGCCGTGGAAGTAGGAGCGCAGCCAGGGGTGGTCGCTCGCCAGCATCTCTTCGATGGTGCCCTGCGCGATGATCCGGCCATCCCCCAGCGCCGCGATACGGTCGCAGGCGGTGTAGAGGCTGTCGAGATCGTGCGTCACCATGAAGACGGTGAGCCCCAGCGTCTTCTTCAGGGTCGAGACAAGGTCGTCGAACTCGCCCGCGCCGATCGGATCAAGGCCCGAGGTCGGCTCGTCGAGGAACAGGATCTCCGGATCGAGCGCGAGCGAGCGGGCGAGCGCCGCGCGCTTGATCATGCCGCCGGAGAGTTCGGACGGGTATTTGTCGGCGGCGTCCGGCTTGAGACCGACCATCTCGATCTTGAGGCGGGCGAACTCGTCGAGCAGCCGCTCGGAGAGCTTGAGATGCTCGCGCATCGGCATCTGGATGTTCTGCTTGACGGTGAGCCCCGAAAACAGTGCGCCCTGCTGGAACAGCACGCCCCAGCGCTGCTCCAATTGGCGCCGCCGGGCGACGGTGAGGCCGTCCACGTCCTCGCCGAAGATCTCGATGGTGCCGGAGCGTTTCGGCACGAGGCCGAGGATGGTCCGCGTCAGCACCGACTTGCCCTGTCCCGACGGACCGACGAATCCCAAAATCTCGCCGCGACGGATGTCGAGGTCGAGCCCCTTCATCACGGTGCGGTGGCCGAAGCCGACCACGAGGTCGCGCACGCGAATAATCGCGTCGCTCGGGGCAGCGTCTTGCTCTGCGACAGGAAGATGAGGGGTGGCCAAGATGTCGGTCCGGATGTCGTCTGCCCGCATGATGCTAGAAATCGATCGCGGCGAAGAAGACCGCGAACAGGCCGTCCAGCACGATCACCATGAAAATTGACTTGACGACTGAGGCGGTGACGTGGCGCCCAAGTGACTCCGCCGAGCCCTCAACCGCAAATCCCTCGATCGTCGCGATGATGCCGATCGTCAGAGCCATGAACGGCGCCTTGATGAGCCCGACCGCGAAGTGGTGGAACGACACCGCCGCCTGGAGCCGCGCCAGGAAGGCATCGACGGTCATGCCGCCATAGAGCGCGGCGGTGAGACCGCCGCCGGCGAGCGCGGCGAGCGAGCCGAGGAAGGCCAGGATCGGCAGGCCGATCACCAGGGCGAGGATGCGCGGCAGGATCAGGATCTCGATCGGATCGAGCCCCATCACCCGCAGGGCATCGACCTCCTCGCGCATCCGCATCGAGCCGATCTCGGCGGTAAACGCCGAGCCGGAACGGCCCGCCACCATGATCGAGGTGAGGAGCACCCCGAGTTCGCGCAGGATCAGCAGGCCGATCAGGTTCACGACGAAGCTCTGTGCACCGAAGCGCTGGAGCTGGAAGATGCCCTGCTGCGCGACGATGCCGCCGACGAGGAACGAGATCAGCACGATGATCGGCACGCCGCGCAGGGCGACCTGTTCGAGCTGGTTGACCAGCGCCGCCATGCGGAAGGTCTGCGGCCGGCGCGCGACGCGGCCGCCGGCGGCGACCACCTCGCCGAGGAAGGCGATGCCGGCCAGGATCTCGTTGCCGCCGCGCGCGACGCGCCGACCGGTGGCGTCGAGGAAGCGCAGAGCCGGGTTGCGGGTATCCTGCGGCGCCGGCTCGGGCTCGCGCAGGCCCATCTCGCCGAGGAGGATGCGGTGCTCCGGCCGCGCGCCGGCATAGGCGAGGCGCCCGCCCGCCGCCTCGACCTCGGCACGGGTCCGCTCCAGGACCCATGCGCCGAGGGTGTCGAGGCGCACCAACCCGCTCAGATCGACCAGCACCGGCTGGGATCGACCCTGCGCCGCAATGCGCGCCGAGGCGCTCTCCACCGCCGGACCCTGGTCAGCCGTCCAGCGCCCGTGCAGCATCACGCGGCCGCTGCCGGCGTCGAGCTCGGCGCCCGCGGTCTCCAAGATGCCTGAGCCGTCTGCGATCCGCACGCGTCGCTCCCGCTTCCGCTCCAAAAGTCTTGAAACGAAATCCTTACCAAGATGCGTCGAATCCGATCGGTCGGGTTCGACGTCGCGGCCGACCGGAGTCGCCTCCCGGGGCGCTGCCCCGATCCCCGCCAGAGGGACGTTCCCTTTGGAATCCCGATTTCGGGTTCGTGTTGGAAGCGCTGCCTATACCTTATGGGGGGAGCCGCCGCCAAATCGGCGGGGATCATGGATGCGTTGCGCCAGTGCCACGAGGACGAGGCCGGCGAGCGCCAGCGGCGCCATCATCAGGAAGGTCGAAGGCCCGCCGAACGAGCGGTAGACCGCGCCGCAGGCCAGCGTCGCCAGCGCTGAGACGAGGGCAGTCGAGGCACCCACCGTCCCCTGTGCCCGGCCCCGCGCGCCCTCCGGTGCGAAGCCGGAGACGGCCGCCATCACGCCGAGATGGGTCGCGCCGAAGCTGAGGCCGTGCAGCATCTGGAGCGGCAGGAGGAGGGCGAGGTCGCCGTCCGCGAGGCTGAGGCCGAGGGCCCGCACCAGGGCGGCGCCCGCGCCGAGGCCGAGCAGGCGGAACGGGCTGCGCCAGCGGGCGGGAAGGCGGCCGACGACGGCGAACAGCGCGATCTCGGCCGCGACGCCGACCGCCCAGAGCGTGCCGATCCACGGAGCCGAGACGCCGTGGCGCGCCCAGTCGAGGCTGCCAAAGGCGTAGATCGCCGCGTGGCTTGACTGGATCAGCGCCGCCGCGGCGATGGAGAGTCGGAGCACCCGCGGCAGGGGCGGAGAGGCCCCCTTCTCGGGGGAGCGCTCGACGGCCGGTCCGGCCTCCGGGCCGGAGGCGGCGACGATGGTCGCGGCCAGCGCGAGCCCGGTGAGCAGCAGCGGCACCGCCACCTGGTCGCCCAGCACCCCGAGCAGCGCGCCGCCCGCGAGATTGGCGGCGAAGAAGGCGACCGAGCCGCACAGCCGGATGCGGGCATAGTCGATCCGCTTCGAGCGGCGGGCGGCGGCGAGCGTCAGGTAGTCGATGCTCGGCACGAGCGGGGCTTGCGCCACGGCATTCACGACGATCAGCAGGCCGAGCAGTGCCGCCGCGATGGCAGCCGCCGCCGGCATCAGGGCGTAGCTCAGCGCCAGGGTGAGGCTGCCGATGACGAGCAGGGTGCGCGGGCGCACACCGTGATCGATCAGCCCCATCAAGGGCCGTGTCGCCACGACCTTCGTCGCGATCGGCAGGGCGAGCAGAAGGCCGATCACCCCAGCGTCGAGCCCGAGGGCGCCGAGCCAGACGGGCATGAACGGCATGGCGATGCCGATCTCCACGAAGACCACGGCGTAGAGGAGGCCGAGCCGGGCGGGATCGGGCTCACCGGTCGGGACTATGCGTGTCACGGGATCGCGGCGAAGCAGGCCGCCCCTCTAATCGGCAGAAAACGCCGCGCTGCGGGGCGAAGCGAGGAAAAGCGTAAGCCGCCGTTAAAGCGCGCCTGTCAATCTCGCGCCGACCGTCAATCGTCGCGGCACTCCTCGCGGTGGGGCCCGAGTCTTTGCGGGGTGTAATGTCGAGTTCCCGTTCCCTGACGCCGCTGGACGCGTCGCAATACGATGCCATCGAGGATGCCGTCCGAGAAACCGAACGGGGCCGGTGGTTTCTGACCGAATATGCCCGCCGCAACCGCAACGCCGACACCGAGGTGCTGCTGGACGCGATCCGACGCATCGAGAACGTCGTTACGACGGACCGGCCAGACGATGTCGGGCGCTTCCGCGGCGACCTGATGGAGATGGCCGACGCCATCGCCCGCACCCGCGCCGAAGTGGCTGCCCTCTCCGCGCCCGAGCAGGGCGAGAGCCGCCTCACCGTGGCTTCGGAGGCCCTCGACGCGATCGTGCGCGCCACGGAGCGGGCGACCTCCGACATCCTCAGCGCTGCCGAGGAAGTCCAGGAAGCGGCCTGGACCCTGCGCGAGACCGGAGCCGATTCAGAGCTGTGCGACGCCCTCGATCGGCACGCCACGCAGATCTACACCGCCTGCTCGTTCCAGGACCTCACTGCGCAGCGCACGAGCCGCGTGGTGCATACCCTGCGCTACCTCGAGAACCGCATCGCCTCGATGATCGGGATCTGGGGCAATCCCGACGACGCGGTGCCGTCTCTCGATCAGAATGCGCAGGCGGCGGCGGCCGCTCTCGATCAGAGCGATGTCGACCGCTTCCTCGATATGGAAGGACCGGTGCCCGCGCCGACCAGGGCCGCCCGGCCGCCGCTGCCGACCATGGTTCTCGACGACGATCTCGCCTTCCTTCCGGAGAGCGCCCAACGGGCCGAGCCGATAGGCGAAGAGGAGCCGGCTGCACGGATTCCGGCCGAGGCGGCCTCTCCCGCCATGCTCCTCGCTGACGAAATTACGGCCGACCTCGCGGCTTTGAAAACACTGACCATCGATGCCGTGGACGCCGCTGCCGTGGCGGCCGAACCGGATCCGGAGGCCGACCCGGTGATCCTCGACCCAGGTTCGGCGGAGGTGGAGATCGAGGCGGACGTAGCCGCGAGCGCATCCGACGTCGTGCCGGAATTCGAAGACACCGAAACGGTCCAAGACGCCGAGATCGTCGAAGAGACCGAGCCGGCGGCCGAACTCACCGTTCGGGACGAGCCCGATGCGGTCATGCCTGTGGCCGAGCCCCTGGTGGTGGCAGCCGTGGAGCTGGTGGCGGAGGACGAACTCGCCGCTGCCTTTCCCGACCTTGATACGCTGAGCATTGAGGAGAAGATCGCGCTCTTCGCCTGATGGCGCGGCTTAACGCACCGCTGCGGTTCTTCATGCCGCATCGGTCCATACAAAATCGGTCGGCCACTTTCCGGGCCGATGGCTTATACGGGCCCGCGTCATGGCCCTGCATCTTCTGAAGCTGTGCGTCGGTCCCGCCTCCATCGAGGAGTTGGAGGCGCGAATTGCCCACAACCGGGCGGAGGCCCTGCGCCTCGGCCAGGAGCCGGTGACGGCGCACGTCACCCGCATGTTCCCGAAGCGGGCGCTGGCCATCGCCGGCGGCGGCTCGATCTACTGGGTGATGAAGGGGACGTTGACCTGTCGTCAGGCAATCCGCGCTATCGAGCCTGTGACGGGAAGCGACGGGATCGATCGCTGCCGCCTCGTCCTTGATCCGGTGGTGAGGCCGGTCTCGCCGCGTCCCTGCCGCCCGTTCCAGGGCTGGCGCTACCTGGAAGCTCGTGACGCGCCGGCCGACCTCGATCGCGCCAGTGCCGGGGAGGTCGCCGAGATGCCCGAGAGCCTGCGGCGCGAATTGGTCGCGTTGGGTTTGATTTGAGGAATTTTTCGGAGGCTGTCCGCTGGTCGTGCGTAACAGCCGGGATGGCCCCGCTCCGGAGGGTGCGAGGCCCGGCCGATCAGGCCGCTTCCTTCAGTCGCACGGCGCCCGGGGTGATCCCGAGGCGGTCGGCGAGGTGCCAGCGCAGCTCGCGCGGGGAGTGATACTCGTAGGAAGGGTCGATGAGGTGGCTGAGGTCGGCCTGCGCGGTGCGCGCCTGCGTATCGACCAGGCTGCCCACCCGGAAGGTCGCCGCGTTGGTCACGGGCGAAATGGCGCCGTCGTGGCGCCGAAACTCGAACGTCATTGTTTTCTTCTTTCTCACCGGATCCCGCGCCACCGATTGGCGTGGCCGGCGTCGTTTCTGGTTGTTTTGTTTATCGGCGGCGCCCGCCGTGAGGCAGCCCGGGAAACAGGTTCCCGGAGCCTTCGATCGGTGGGTGCCGCTTCGTTGTCGGTCAGCGCGGTCGGGCCGGCGTAAGTCCGGCCCCGAGACGGATCAGACCGCCTGCAGGTTGCCGGCCGCGTCCTTGCCGCTGCGCTTGTCGGTCAGAACCTCGTAGGAAACCTTCTGGCCCTCGACGAGGTTGCGCAGGCCCGCGCGCTCGACAGCGGAGATGTGGACGAAAACGTCCTTGCCGCCGTTATCCGGCTGGATGAAGCCGTAGCCCTTGGTCTCGTTGAACCACTTAACAGTCCCAGTATCCACGAATAGTTCCTTCGTTCTTCACACGCCAAGCGCAAGCATTCGCTCGAAGCGAGCACGTGGCAGCGTCCGCCGATTTTGCGGGATGACGAGCATTATGCGGATGAATCGAAGCCTTTCGCTCCGCCGCGCCCGTCAGGCCTACATGTAGGCTGGGGATGCGGCCTTAACAAGGCAGAATGGGAGGCCGCCGCTGCGGAGCCTCGCACAGGGCCGCTGACCAGACCTCGGATCGGGGCATGGAGTACCGCCTCCGCCACCCTGTGACAAAGCGCAGGGCCGATGCATATATGAACGTCAATCCAGGCGGTTACGGGACCGCCCTCAAGGCAAGTTCAAGTCAGGCGGTTCATGGCGGGCATCTCGGTTTCCCTCGAAGGCGCGAACATCCAGCTCTCGTTCCAGAAGGACGACCAATCCACGGCGGTGGTCATGGATGCCCGCGCCGCCCGCGCCCTCGTGCGCGCCGTCGGCCAGCTCCTCACCGCCATCGACGACGACGGCGAGGTCGACTTGCCCGACGAGAACGGTGACGAGGAAGTCGCCATGCTCGACGTGACCTCCTCGGCCATCGAGGTCGGGACAGACGAGCAGGGTCAGGCTGTGGTGGCCCTCCAGGCCGGTGCGCTGCCGCCGTTCCAGCTCCGCCTGACCGACGAGGAGGCCCGCCACGTCGCCGCGAGCCTCAGCGAGATTCTGGCCGCTCCGCGGGATGTGAGGACCTCCCACGGCGGACATTGAGGACGAGCCTGATCGGCGGGCGGCTGCCGTGTCGGTCCGATCGAACCTTCGATCAGACCTGCGGCTTGCTCCGGCGGCGGCGCGTGCGCTCCGCGCTCGGTAGGGCATCCGGCACCAGGATGACGGCAACCGGGTTGGGCGTGTGATCCATGGCCGCGCCGGTATAAGCATCGACGCCCATCCCGATGACGCCACCGGCCAGGACGTTGCCGGCGAAACCTGCGGCGCCCGTGCCGACCACCTTGGTACGCACCGGCACGGTCTGCGGCTGAAATCCGGGTTTTGTGAAGGTCACGTCGAACTCTTCGGACCGCGGTACATCGAGCGAGCAGGGCGTCGCCGGGCAGAACCGGTTCGTCGTGGTGGCGATGGCCGCGCCGGGCGGCTCGGACGTGAAAGCGATCAACTCAGTCGTGCCGCGCGTGACGCTTCCGCACGCGGCGACGCTCGCCGCGACGAGCGCGGTGGCCAGAGCTTGTTTGAGCATGATGTCGTATCCCCCAACCGCATCTCCGTGCGGCGGGGAAGGTTGTTGAGGTGGCTTTGCCTCAACACAAGCGTGCAGACTGTCAAGGAGCGGGAAAATCCTGCAGGCTCAGGGGTTCGTAGCACAAATGTAACATATGAGGGCCACGCCTTAAAAAGGCGCGGCCCTGAAAGAGATCAGAGCCGGATGCCGGGATCCGTCGGACCGCCGGGCAGATAATCCGGTTCGGAGCCGGGCCCGCGCGGCTCATCGATGCTCGGATCATCGACCGGGTAGGGCGTGCGAGGGCCGGTCGGGCCGATATCGGGCTGATCGTCGGGCTGCGGCGGCGGCGGGAGATCACTAGGGATCTGTCCGCCGGGGGTGGGCTCGGGGGTCGGAATGCCAGGATTGGCCATGGACCGCCTCCATTGTTGGCTTCGGAGATGGCGGTCCAACACCTGCCTCCCGGTCCGGTTCCGTTCCTCGTTCGTCTCGCCGCCCGCTCGGGTGCGGCGCTGCCACCGCCCTCGGAACCTCGCCCAGGGCGATCCGTTGGCCCGACAATTCCCGATACAGACGGATCAAACGCAATGCCCGATATCCGTGAGACCAGGATCCTCATCATCGCCACCGACGGCTTCGAAGAGAGCGAGCTGACGGTGCCGCAAACCAAGCTGAAGGAGGCCGGAGCCAAGGTCACCGTGGCAAGCCCGCAATCACGCCAGTCCAAAGGGACGATCCGCGGCTGGGACAAGACCGATTGGGGCAAGGACGTACCGGTCGATCTCGACCTCGAGAGCGTGAACCCGGCCGATTACGACGCTCTGGTTCTGCCGGGCGGGCAGATCAACCCGGACAAGCTGCGCCTCGAGCCGAAGGCGCTCGAAGTGGTGCGCAGCTTCGTCACCTCCGGCAAGGTCGTCGCCGCGATCTGCCACGGCCCCTGGCTGCTGATCGAGGCCGGGGCGGTCAAGGGACGCACTCTGACCTCGTTCGCTTCGATCAAGACGGACGTGATCAACGCGGGCGGACACTGGCAGGACAAGGAGGTCGTGACCGACAGCGGCATCATCACCAGCCGCAATCCCGGCGATCTCGATGCCTTCTGCGCCAAGATCGTCGAGGAGGTGAAGGAAGGCCGGCACGAACCGCGCCAGCTCGCCGCCTGATCCTGCTCGCTCGCACGACAAGGCCGCCGACCTCGGGGTCGGCGGCTTTTTCATGCCCGATCATGCGCCGAGTCGATGCTCAGCGTTTTGCGACGGCCTTCTGCAGCTTCGGCCGCTCCGAGGCGGCGCCGGCCATCAACTTGGCGAGATGATCCTGATCGAGGCCGCCCCCGAGGCTCGCCGGTATGATCGCCGCTTCCGCCATCGGACGCTCGGACTTCCGCGCGGTGATGGAGCCGGTGGTGACGGGATCGGCCAGCGCCGCGACCGGCAGGGCCGGAGTCGCGGGCTCGCGCTGGACACGCATCGCCCAGTGGGCGGCGGTGGAGAGGACGGCGATGGCCAGGATCGCCTTGATGCCGCCGGTCAGAAAACGCCGCATGGTCGGGCCCGAAAACGCAGGGAACGCAGCCGGTTCCCCGGCCTGTCCCCAGCATCGCGCAAGATCGTGAACGAACCCTCCGCGATGCCGCCGGCGAGGCGTGCCGGATCGGGAAGGCACGCCTCGATGGCTCGGGTCGTCTCAGGTTCGATGCGCGACTTGTGCCCCGGGCTTGCCAGCCTCTCTCTCGGCCGCGCCACGGGTGCGCCACAGGCTGTAGACGACGCCGAGGGTGAGAAGGACCAGGGTGACGACGAGCGAGACCCACGGCGGCAGGTGGACGAGTTCGAGGGTGTCGGCCACCACGATCTTGGCGCCGATGAACAGCAGGATGAGAGCGAGCGCCGTCTTCAGGTAGGCGAAGCGGTCCACCATCGCGGCAAGCGCGAAGTAGAGCGCGCGCAAGCCCAGGATGGCAAAGATGTTCGAGGTATAGACGATGAACGGGTCGGTCGTGATCGCGAAGATCGCCGGCACGCTGTCGACGGCGAAGATCACATCCGCGATGTTGACGAGCACCAGCGCCACGGCGAGCGGGGTCAGCCAGCGCACGGTCTTGCCGGTCTTCGGGTCGGGCTTACGAACGATGAAGTGCTGCCCCTCCGGCTTCTCGGTGATGCGCACCCACTTCTTGAGGAGACGCATGGAGGCGCTGTTCTGAACGTCCCGCTCGTCCTCCTCCTTTGAGACGAGCATCTTGATGCCGACATAGATCAGGAAGGCGGCGAAGACCGAGAGCACCCAGTGCGCCTGCTGGACCAGGGCCGAACCCAGCCCGATCATCAGGCCGCGCAGCAGCACCGCGGCGAGGATGCCCCAGACCAGCACCCGGTGCTGGGCCGCCCGCGGCACGCCGAGCGAGGTGAGGATCACGGCGATCACGAAGACGTTGTCCATCGACAGCGACTTCTCGATCACGAGGCCGGTCACGTATTCCTGGGCCGGGTCGAACCCGAGCATCCACCAGATCCAGCCGCCGAAGGCGAGGCCGAGAGTGAAGTAGAAGGCAGTGAGGAGCAGGCTCTCCTTCACGCCGATCTCGTGGTTCTTGTCGCGGTGGAGCAGGCCGAGATCGAAGGCGAGCAGGCCGGCCACCAGGGCGTGGAAACCGAGCCACATCCAGACGGGCTTGCCGAGCCACTCGTGGGTGAGAAATTCCATCATCATTGCGCGGGACCGGATGCTTCACATTGGGAGAGCATCGGCTCCGACATCGCGGAAGCGTCTGCCGAACCCTTCCCGAACGGGCCGCCGAACCGGCGGACGAATGGCCTCACCGGAGGTCCGGGGGCATCGCGAGGGGCACGGTGCGCGTTCCGCCAGAGGGGCCCGCAGCCGATGGGGGGCAGTTAGAGGGCAGATCGCGTCGAATCAAGGGCAGCGCGTTTTTCATCCCAGGTCGTCACTCGGAGAGCGAATGGCCGATTTTCGGGCTCGTGCCGCTTGACAGCGGCTGTCGCTCCGGGCCCTGCCGCGGATCATGGATGCGGATCGAGAGAACGGACTCGCGATCGTCGGCGGCGGGCCGGCGGGACTCGCGGCGGCGGAACTGCTCGCCGAGTCGGGGAAGGCCGTCACGGTCTACGAGCGCATGCCGTCGGTCGGCCGCAAGCTGCTCATCGCTGGGCGCGGCGGGCTCAACCTGACCCATTCCGAGCCGCTGCCGGACTTTCTGGAGCGCTACGCCCCGGTCGATCCGCGCCTGAAGGCGGCCGTTGCGGACTATCCGCCGGACGCGCTGCGCTCGTGGTGCGAGGGGCTGGGGCAAAAGACCTTCGTCGGATCGAGCGGCCGGGTGTTCCCCGAGAGCTTCAAGGCTTCGCCGCTGCTGCGCGCCTGGCTCGCCCGCCTCGGCGCGCAGGGCGTCACGATCCGCACCCGGCACCGGCTCGTCGGCCTGGAGGAGGACGCGCTGAGCTTCGAGACGCCGGAGGGGCCAAAGGTCGTCCGGCCGCGGGCGACGCTGCTGGCGCTTGGCGGCGCAAGTTGGCCGCGGCTCGGCTCGGACGGAGCCTGGGTTCCGCTGCTGGAGGAGAACGGTGTCGCTGTGGCATCCCTGAGGCCGGCCAATGTCGGTTTCCGCGTCGCGTGGACGGCGCATTTCGCGCAGCGCTTCGCGGGCGAGCCGCTCAAGCGTCTTGCCGCGCGCATCGGTGCCGCGAGCGCCCGCGGTGAGGCCATCGCCACGGAGGATGGCATCGAGGGTGGCGTGATCTACGCGCTCTCGCGGCCGATCCGCGAGGCGGTGGAGCGCGACGGCTCCGCCGAACTCACCCTCGACCTGCGCCCGGATGTCGATGTGGCTGCGCTCGCCGTGCGCCTGAGCCGGGGACGTCCCGGAGAGAGTCTCTCCACCCGCCTGCGCAAGGCGGCCTCGCTGAGCCCCGCTGCCATCGGCCTGCTGCGCGAGGCGCACGCCAATACCCTGCCGACGGAGCCGGACGCGCTGGCGGCGGCGATCAAGGCGGCCCCCCTGCGGCTGCTGACGCCGGCTCCGATCGCGCGAGCGATCTCGACAGCGGGTGGCGTCGTCTTCGCCGAACTCGACGACCGCTACATGCTGCGGGCGCGGCCCGGCCTCTTCCTAGCCGGCGAGATGCTCGACTGGGAGGCGCCGACGGGCGGCTACCTGCTGCAAGCCGCCTTCGCCAGCGGCCGGGCGGCGGCGAAGGGGATGCTCGCTTGGCTCGATGGACAGACCTGAGCCCGGCTCAGGGCCGGGCGCAGATCCCGACAATACCGCCGCTGGCGGCCGGGCAGGACGCCCTCGTCTCTCCGTCTAAGGCCGCCGCACCGCCCGTCTGGCAGGTGGCTGACGC
This sequence comes from Methylobacterium sp. R2-1, assembly GCF_014191355.1. Classification (GTDB taxonomy): domain Bacteria; phylum Pseudomonadota; class Alphaproteobacteria; order Rhizobiales; family Beijerinckiaceae; genus Methylobacterium. Next base: position 95,047 of record NZ_JACHWM010000012.1, on the reverse strand, counting down.
CAGCACCTCGCCCGTGTCGCAGGTCAGCGTGCAGCCCGCGTCGGTGCAGGCGCGCGCCCGCACGACACGGAACGGGGCTGACACCGTCGCGGCGGCCTCACCTTTGGGGCCCGGATCACCCTTGGGGCCGCGCTCACCCTTCGCACCCGCTTCTCCCTTGGCTCCCTGCTCACCCCTGGGCCCCTGCTCACCCTTCGGTCCCGGGACGCCCGGAGATCCGGCCGGGCCCGCTTCTCCCTTCGGGCCGGCCTCTCCCTTCGGTCCCTGGTCGCCCTTCGGCCCCTCGGCACCCGTGGGACCGGGTGGTCCCTGGAGTCCCGCAGTGCCCTGCGGCCCGGCCGGACCCGGCTCGCCCGGCTTACCGGCCGGTCCCTCCGGCGCGCAGTTGGCGACCACGGCCTCGCGCTCGTCCTCGCCGGCCTTGATCACCGCGACGCAGGTCGCGGGCCGATAGGGCAGCCGGAACTCGAAGCGCCCGCGCCGGTCGGAGAGGACGGAGATATCGTCGTCGAGGGTAACGGTCACGCCGCTCTTGCGCACGCTTCCGGTGACGTGCAGGTCGCCGCCCTCGATGCGCGCGTCCCAGACTTGGATCGGCTGGACCGGCGGGCGCGCTGCCTGCACGCCGGCGCGGGCAGGACGCGACGGCGCCGCCGCGGACTCGCCCTGAGGCTGCGCCGCGGCCGGTCCGGCGAGAGAGAGGCCGAGCGCGATCAGGAGCGGCGAGAGGGTCGCCCAGGATGCCTGTGGAAGCTCTCGCCGAGATGCCGGCTTCCGTTCTCCCAGGCTCTGCGTTGTCCGCATCCTCGCTCCTCCGATCTTGACCCACGCATCTTCCGGCGCGGCGGTGGGCAGGTTTCCGTTGCCGGCCGGCGGGGGTCAAGCCCGCTCGATCCTCCACAATCGTCCACAGACACTGTCCCCAGGCCAACCGGCTCAGCCGAATGGCAATTCCTGAAATGGTCCACAGACGGCCACGCGGCACGGCCGCGGTTTGACGCGGTCCGCGGGTGCGGCCGAAGAGAAGCGGAGAAAAGCGCAAGCCATCGGCGAACCGATATCCTAAGAAGGCCGGCAATGGCCCGATCCGCCGACCGCCCGCAGGGGCGCGGCGGCCCGGACCGTGCGACCTCGAGATCGATCTGCCGCCATGCTTCGCCCGCTTCTCGCCGCCCTGTTCCTCCTGTCCCCCGCCGCACTGGTCGCCGCGCAGGCTGACGAGTGCGATGTGCTCGCCGCCCGCATCGCCCAGGCGACCGGGGCGAAGAAGGCCGGGCGTCGGGTCGGGCCGAGCATCGATGTCCGGGCGGCGAGCGGGATCCGGCTCGATCTCACCTGCCGGGCGCAGCCCATCGTGCAGGCCTCGTCGGGCGATCCCTCGCCCTCCGCGGAGTACTTTCGCGAATTGACGATCGCCGCCGAACTCGTCGTCGGCGAGCCGGCGGCAACCGTGCAGCCGATTCTGGCACGCGCCTACCAGACGGCCCTGCGCGAGGGCCGCAAGTCCTTCATCCAGCAGAACGGCTGGTCGGCGAGCTGCTACACCGACAGTGCGGGGGCACTGCGCACCCTCTGCTCGGTCGGGCGCATCCCGACGGAGTGAGGCTGACAGTGGGAGCGGCCTGAGATCGCTCGACGCGTCTTGTCGATCGGTCCCGCTTGAACGAAGCGCATGCCCGCGCCAATGCGGAGGGCAAGGATCCCTCGTAAGGATCAGTCGAAGGACATTTGGTGAGGAACCCCGCGATGGCCGATCCGACCGTCAACCACCTGTTCGGCCTCGTGCGCACCCATTGTCCGGCCGATCCGGGCGCCAAGGTCTTCATCGAGACCTCGGAGGGCGCGCGCTACACCTATGCCGACCTGCTGGCCCGCTCGGGCGCCTATGCCAGCGCGCTCCAGGCTCTCGGCGTGAAGCCCGGAGATCGGGTCGCCGTCCAGGTCGAGAAGAGCGCCGAGGTGATCTTCCTCTATCTCGGCGCGGTGCGGGCGGGCGCGATCTTCCTGCCGCTCAACACCGCCTATACGGGGCCCGAGATCGCCTACTTCCTCGGCGACGCGGAGCCGGCCCTGTTCGTGTGCGACCCCGCCCGTGAGGCCGACCTCACGGCGGTGGCCGCGCAAGCCGGCGTGCCGCAGTTGCGCACCCTCGACGCCGCCGGGCGTGGCAGCATGGCCGAGGCCGCCGATGCGGCGAACGCCGACTTCACGGACGTGCCCCGTGGGGCCGACGACCTCGCCGCGATCCTCTACACCTCGGGCACGACCGGGCGCTCCAAGGGCGCCATGCTGAGCCACGACAACCTCGCCTCGAACGCGCTCACGCTCGCGCAGTACTGGCACTTCACCGAACGGGACGTGCTGATCCACGCCCTGCCCGTCTTCCACACCCACGGGCTGTTCGTGGCCACCAACATCGTGCTGGCCACCGGCGGCACCATGCTGTTCCTGCCTCGGCTCGACGCGAAGAAGATCCTGGAGCTGATGCCGCGGGCCACCGCCATGATGGGGGTGCCGACCTTCTACACCCGCCTCCTGAAGGAGCCCGGCCTCACCCGGGAGGTGGCGGCCCACATGCGTCTGTTCGTGTCGGGCTCCGCGCCGTTGTTGGCCGAGACGCACCGGGAATGGGCGCAGCGCACCGGCCACGCCATCCTCGAGCGCTATGGCATGACCGAGACCAACATGAATACCTCGAACCCCTACGAGGGCGCGCGGCGGGCCGGCACGGTCGGCTTCCCGTTGCCGGGGGTGACCCTGCGCGTGGTCGATCCCGAGACCGGGGCGCCGCTCGGGCCCGAGGAGGTCGGGATGATCGAGGTGAAGGGCCCGAACGTGTTCCAGGGCTACTGGCGCATGCCGGAAAAGACGGCCGCCGAGCTGAAGGTGGACGGGTTCTTCATCACCGGCGATCTCGGCAAGATCGATCGCGACGGCTACGTCCACATCGTCGGCCGCGGCAAGGACCTCATCATCACCGGCGGCTACAACGTCTACCCGAAGGAGATCGAGACCGAGATCGACGCGCTTCCGGGCGTCGTCGAGTCCGCGGTGATCGGTCTCGTCCATCCCGATTTCGGCGAGGGCGTGACGGCGGTGGTGGTGCCGGGCGAGGGCGCGCCCGACGAGGCGGCGGTCCTTGCAGCACTTGAGGGGCGGCTGGCCAAGTACAAGTGCCCCAAGCGAGTTCTGTTCGCCCCGGAATTGCCGCGCAACGCCATGGGAAAGGTGCAGAAAAATCTATTGCGCGAGGCCCACGCCGATCTCTATCGCGGCTGAAGGCTCGTCTCCGAGAGGCCCGGCGGCCGGCGGTTCAACCCCCAGGCGGAGCGGCCTCCGACGGGAATTTTCCTGAACCGGAGCGGCGACCACACCGGGCGCTGGCGCTCTCATCCCTGGGATGCGATGCTTCGCAGTGCGAGTGATAAGAGCGGGCCGTATGGTTCCGGGGGTGAACTGTCCCGGCGGCACGAACGCCGCCGCGCGCCCGCTTTGCGTGCCTTGTCTGAACCGCGGAGTTTCGTTCGACCGTGACCAGCAGTGCCGAGCAGGACCGGATCGACGCCGAGCTGGTCCGCGTCTCCGACAGCTCCGATCCCTTCGCCGCCGCCGTCAAGGCGACGCGGATGCCGATGCTCATCACCGATCCCTACGCGCCCGACAACCCGGTCATCTTCGTCAACGAGGCCTTCATCAAGCTCACCGGCTATGGCCGCGACGAGATCCTCGGGCGCAACTGCCGCTTCCTTCAGGGGCCGGAAACGGATCCGCGCGATGTGGCGCGCATCCGCGACGCCATCGAGCGGCGGATACCGATCGAGATCGAGCTGCTCAACCATAAGAAGAACGGTGAGGTGTTCTGGAATCGCCTGCTGATCTCGCCGGTCTTCGACGACGAGGGGCAGCTCACCTACTTCTTCGCCTCGCAGTTCGATGTGACTCTGGAGCGCGACCGGATGGTCCGGCTCCAGCGCGACCGCGACGCCCTGGAACAGGAGGTCGAGCGCCGCAGCGACGACCTCACCCGCAGCCAGCATCGCCTCGAATTCGTGCTGGCGGCCGGCCGGCTCGGGGCCTGGACCCTCGACCTCACCGAGGGCCGTCTCGTCGCCTCGGACCTGTGCAAACTGAATTTCGGCCGTCCGCTGGACGAGCCCTTCACCTACGACGACTTCGTCGAGGCGGTGGTGCCGGAGGATCGGGAGCGGATGCAGGCGGCGATGCAGGCCGCCATCGATCGCCGGAGCGATTACGACGTGGAACACCGCGTCTCGGCGCCCTGCGGCGAGGTCCGCTGGGTGCAGCTGCGCGGCCGGGCCTATTACCGGGCCGACGGGGCGCCGCTCTCCATGGCCGGCATCTCGCTCGACGTGACCGAGCGCAAGCGGGCCGACGAGCAGCGCGCCCTGCTCGCCGCCGAGATGAAGCACCGGGTGAAGAATTCCATCGCCACGGTCCAGTCGATCGCCCACCAGACCCTGCGCAACGCCGCCTCCCTCGACGATGCCCGCCGGACGCTCGACGCGCGCCTGAACTCGCTCGCCACCGCCCACGACATCCTGACTTCGGAGGCCACCACCGGCGTGACCCTGGCCGAGGCGGTGGAGAGTGCCCTGCAGCCGTTCCGGGTCACTCCGCGCAACCGTATCCGGATCGGCGGCCCGGAGGTGCACCTCACCTCCCGCCTGACGCTGGCCATGGTGATGGCGCTCCATGAACTCGCCACCAACGCGGTGAAGTATGGTGGCCTCTCGAACGATTCCGGCCGGGTGATCCTCAAATGGGAGGTCGAGGGGACGGCGCCGAAGCGCCTGCTGATGCGCTGGGAGGAACTCGATGGTCCGCCCGTCGAGAAGCCGTCTCGGATCGGCTTCGGCACGCGCATGATCGAACGGGTACTGGCCGCCGAGTTCGGCGGCGAGGCCAAGATCGACTACCGCACCCGCGGCCTCGTCTTCACCGTCGAGGCGCCGCTGCCGGAGCGCGAGGGCGCCTGACGGCCTCGCAAGAGCCTTCCGCGGAAGGCTTTGCGCGTCATCGCCTTCTCCCACCTGGATTTTTCCAGGGGATACCTCGGGTTTCGAGGGAACGGCCAAGCCTGATCCGGGGTTGAACGGCGTCTCACACTAGGCGCCTGCGCCCGACCTCGCGGAACGATGCCGCCCTCTCCCCCGACTCCTCCCCGCTCTCCCGCGGAGGGCACGGCCTCCGTGCTCTGGACCCTGATGATGGGCGCGGCGCTGGTCGCCCTCGCCGCCGCGCCCCGGCGCGGGCTCGACGACGAGCCGCCGGAGCAGCCCGAGGCGAAGGAGCGCAATGGCGGCGCCCATTCCCATGAGGGCCGCTCCGCCCGCTGGGTGGCAGCGACGCAGGCCGATCGCGGGCGGGCCGCCGATCATCCCGGCGAGATCCCGTCCCCAGGCTGGTGGGACATCGCTACGCGAGTCTACTTGGAGTTTAACAACGACCGGGTGCTCTCGGTGGCGGCGGGCGTGACCTTCTACACCCTGCTCTCCCTGTTTCCGGCGATCGCCGCGCTCGTCACCTGCTACGGGCTGGTGGCCGACGTGAACACGATCAACGTCCACCTCGCCACGCTGCACGGCGTGCTTCCGGAAAGCGCCATCGATATCATCGGCGAGCAGGTCAAGCGCATCTCCGCCAAGGGTAGCGGAGCCCTCGGCTTCACCTTCTTCACCAGCCTGACGCTGTCGCTGTGGAGCGCCAACGCCGCGATGAAGGCGATGTTCGATGCGCTCAACGTGGTCTACGAGGAGGAGGAGAAGCGCAACTTCTTCTGGCTCAACGTCCGGTCGCTGACCTTCACCGCTGGGGCGCTGCTCTTCATCATCCTGGCGCTGATGTCGATCGTCGTGCTGCCGGTGGTGTTCAACTTCCTCGGCCTCGGCGACGGGGCCCGCCTCATCGCCATGGCGCGCTGGCCGGTACTGCTCCTCGTGCTGCTCGGCGGGCTTGCCGTGCTCTACCGCTACGGCCCGAGCCGCGAGCGGGCGCGGTGGCGCTGGGTCGGCGCGGGCAGCGTGGTGGCCGGTCTGCTGTGGCTCGTCGCCTCGATCCTGTTCTCCTGGTACGTCGCCAATTTCGGCAACTACAACGAGACCTACGGTTCGCTGGGCGCCGTGATCGGCTTCATGACCTGGATCTGGATCTCGGCAACGATCGTGCTGCTCGGCGGCGAGATCAACGCGGAGATCGAGCACCAGACCGCCCGCGACTCGACCACGAGCCCGCAGAAGCCGCTGGGGCAGCGCGGCGCGCGCATGGCCGACACCGTGGGCGCGGCGGCCTGATAGCGACCGGCTTGGTTCAAGCCGGTCGCTATCGGCGAGCCCGCGCGGCGTTTGAGCGAAGACGACATCCGCCATCCCGAAGGGATCGAATGTCGAGTGCAGCGTGAACATCGTATCATCGGTTCTTGCGCGCGCGGGTCGCACTCGTGACAAGCGGTGCCCGGCACTATTTTGCCAAACGAGAAACGAACCGAGGAACGCGACTATGGCCGGATCCGATGTCATCGGGACAGATCCCGGGCTTCGCACGGACGACGAGTGGCGCGCCGCGCTGACGCCGGAGCAGTACCGTGTGCTGCGCGAGCACGGCACCGAGCGCGCCGGAACGAGCGGCCTCAACGTCGAGAAGCGCCCCGGCACCTTCTTCTGCGCGGGATGCGGCGCTCCCCTGTTCGAGAGCGGTACCAAGTACGAGTCGGGCAGCGGCTGGCCGAGCTTCTTTGCGCCGATGGAGGGGGCGGTGGAAACAAAGGTCGACCGCAGCCACTGGATGACCCGCACCGAGGTGCATTGCGCCCGCTGCAAGGGGCATCTCGGCCATGTCTTCGAGGACGGGCCGGCTCCGACGGGCTTGCGCTACTGCATGAACGGCGTCGCCCTCGGCTTCGAGCCGGAGGGCTGAATTCATAGGCATCCATGGGCTTCGCCCCATGAATTCCACGCCTTTTCCGCCTCCGGGCTTGCCGCGTGGTTGTTTCGGGCCCAACACTTCGCCATGAAGGTCCGTGTGAAGAAGAGGTTAACGCCCCGGTCTTCGCGGACCGCCCGTGTCCGATACGGTGGGCGGCCGCCGATCCTGTTCCGGATCAGCGCCCCGAAGACCGAGTGTCCGGGCTGGTCCCGGACCGGTGCATGCCGACCCGCGGAGGGAAGTGAATGAGTGTCGTTCGCCGGTTTCTCGTGGCGCCCTCTCTGGTCCGCCTCCTGCGGAAGGAGCGGGGCGGCTCCCGCGTCACCGAGGGCTACTTTGCGCCGCAGGCCGGGCGCACCTCGTTCGTGCGCTTGCAGGGCACCAACTGCTTCCTCGTGCTGATGACCGGTACTGAGGGCGCGATGTCCGAGGAGCGCACCGAGGTGCCGCGCGCCCACGGCGACGCGCTCCTCGACGTGTGCCAGGGCCGGGCCGTCTACGAGCGCACCGCGGTTTCGCTCGGGGGCTCGGTCGAGGCACTGGTCGACCGCTACGTGCGTCCGTCCGGCCTCGACATCGTCAGCCTCGTCTTCTCCGACGCCGCCGCGGCCCAGAGTTTCACGCCGCCGGTCTGGTTCGGTACGGAGGTGACGACGGACAAGGCCTATGACGGTCAGTCGATCGCGCTGACCGGCGTCCCGAGCCCAGGTGACATCCCGCTCAGCAACGCCGCCCTGGATGCGGTGCTCGACCTGATCGAGCCGCGCTTCGGCTCAAACCGTCCGCCCTTCTCCCCGTCGAAGCCGGTTGCGCCGCCGCGGGAGACCTCGGTCCCGCCGCGCTCGCCCGAGCCGCCGCGGCATCCTCCGATTCCGGAGGCTCTCCTCGCCGCGGCCGTGGCGGAGCCGGCCACGTCGCCCGAGGCCAAGCCGGAGGAGCAGCCTCAGGCTGCCGAAGAGCCTCTTCCGGCGGCCGCAGCGGAACCCGTCGCTGAGGCGCCCAAAGCCGAGGAAGCTCCGACCGAGCAGCCTCGGGCGGAAGAGCCTGCGCCCGAGCCGGTGGCGTCCGCTGAGGAGCCTGCGCCATCCGAGCCGGTCGAAGCCGCCAAGCCGGATGAGACCCCGGCTCCGGCCGAGGCTTCCGAGGTTCAGAAGCCCGCGGCCGAATCCGGAGAGCGGCTCGCACCCGATGCGCGCATCGACGACGTGATCGAGAGCCTCTCGAAGGCGCTCGGCGCCGCGATCCGCAACCCGCAGGAGCCGGGCCGCGACGAGGAGGTGACCGAGGCGTTCGAGCGCTGGCAGGTCCGGCCCCGGCGCACGCAGCAGACCTGACCGGCTGCGATAGCCAAGAACCAATCAGGATCGAGAAAGCCGGCTTCCCCAGGAAGCCGGCTTTCTTGTTGTATCCCTGAACGAGGCCGGATTTCGGGATCGAGGATGACGCTTGCGGTTTTCGCAGTCGATCCTGGGGCAGATCCTGGGGGCAGATCTTGGGGATGACGCCCCGGCCCGCCGGAACCGGAAAGGGCGACGCTTCGTTGGCTGGCATCCGGTCGCGGTCCGCTTGCGCGGAGCACTGGTTAAGTCTTCATTACAAATGAGGAATCTCCGTCATGAGACGTCTCGCCATTGCCGCCGCAGGTTTGATGCTCTGCCTCCTGCCCATCGCCGGTGAGGCCCAGGCCCAGGGTATTCCCGGCGGCATGCGCCGCGGAGCAGCCGAGGGCGACCGCGTCGCCGGTCCGATCGGCGGAGTCGTGGGCGGCGCCGTCGGCGGCGCGGTGGGCGGCGTCAACGGTGCGCTCGGCATCGATCCTGGCCGGCGTGCCTACCGCACCCGGATGCGCTCGCACCGCCATGACCACCACCGCCGCCATCATCGCGGCTACCGCTAGTCCTGAGTCGGAGCTCCACTGCGCGGGGAAGCGGGTTCGCTCCGCCGCGCAGGCCGGCGCATGAGGGCATCCTCGGCGAGCAGCGCCAGGCCCGAGGCGACGATGATTCCGGCGCCGAGCATCGTCCAGAGGCTCGGCACGTCGCCGAACAGCAGGTAGCCCAGCAGCACCGACCACAGGATCTGCGTGTAGATGAAGGGCGCGAGCAGGCTCGCCGGCGCCCGCGCATGGGCCAGCACCAGCAGCCAGTGCCCGATCGTCCCGAACAGCCCGACCGCGATCAGCAAAGCCCAGACCGTGCCGGAAGCCGGTGCCGTCCAGATCCAGGGCAGGAGCGGGCTCATCACCGCAAGGCCGCCGAGGCCGGTATAGAACACCGTCGTCGCGGTCGAGTCGTAGGCCGCGAGCTTGCGCGTCACGATCACGTAGACCGCGTAACAGAGCATCGCACCGAGGCTGAACAGGATCGCGGGCTTCGCCACCAGCGCCTCCGGCCGCACGATCACGAGAACACCGACGAACCCGGCCGCCACCGCCGCGAGCCGCAGCCGCGACGACCATTCGCCGAGCAGCGGCCCGGCGAGCAGCGCCACGGTGAGCGGTGCGGCGAACTGGATCGAGATCGTCTCGGCGAGCTGGAGCGAACGCAGCGCCAGGAAGTTGCAGGCGGTCGAGCCGAACAGCAGCAGCGAGCGGAGGATCTGCAGCGGCAGGCGCCGGGAACGCGCCACGCCCGGCCGCGTCACCGGATTGAGGAAGGCCATCACCAGTCCGACGTTGACGGCGTAGCGCATGAAGGTGGTGAAGAGCGGATCGACGCCGGACCCTGCCAGCACCTTCCCCGTCGCGTCGAGGCTCGCGAAGAACACCGGGGCGACGCACATCAGGGCGATCCCGGCGAGGCGCCGCGGATCGCGGGCGACCGATCCTCCCGACTCGCCGGCTTGTCTCGCGGACACGTCTCTCTCCCGGTCTCCGGCCCCTGTCCGGATCGAGGCCCTAGAGCAAGCGGGAGGCCGGCGCATCCCGGCCCCACGCGGGTCTCATCCCCGCGAGAGTGCAGACCGCTTTCCTGAACCCTCTTCGAGGTAGGGCTCGCCGGCTCCGTTACGCTCCCGCGGCGGAATGAGCACCCGGTTCATGGATCGGGCAGCCGTTATGCTCGGCCCGGAACTTGGCGGAGGCGGGATAGGCGGCCCGGCGGGCCCGCATGATCGCGCCGAGCGGACGGTGCGCGGCGAGCGCGTGCCAGGGATTGAAGGCCAGCCCGTCGTCGATCCGGCGCACCTTCTCCTCGCTCCAGGCCTCCTGACGCGGCACGGTGAGGCGGGCCACCGCGACATAGGGGCTCCGGTCCTCCGGCCAGGGCTTCGAGGCGTCCTCGACGGGCATCGTCTCCTCGTCGGTGCGCAACTGCGCCCGCAGCTCCCACATGCCCTCGTTCTCGGCGAAGAAGGCGGTGACCGCCTCGCGCAGGCCGTTGGGTTTCCCGTTGACGTTGAGGCTCGCGCCGGTCAGCGCCGTCAGGGCAGGAGAGACCGGGGCAACCGCGACCTTGGCGACGTAGGCACCCCAGCGCAGAGGGACTTGGCTGTAGAACGTCTCGCCCAGGATGTGCGTCTCCGGATGGCCTCCCAACGCGATCAGGGTCGGGCTCTTGGTGCCGAGACCTTCGAGCACCGTTTCGACGCCGCGCAGGATGGCCGAGAACGCCTTCTTGAACACCTGCGGCGTGTCGGTGGTGGCGGCCAGGAGTTTCAGGCTCGTCAGGAAGGCCGCGTCGTCCGGTGCCGTGAAGGCGGGTGCGTTGGCCATCACGAAATCCTGCGTGGTGCCCTCCGCACCGCCGAGGCGCTCGCCCTCGACGCCGAAGATCTTCAGCGCGAGGCCGCGCGGGGTCGAGACGCTGTCGTCGAGGATGTCACCGGGATTGGTGGAGAAACGCAGCACGGCCTCGTAGGAGCCGGGCTTCTCGAACAGGCCCTGGGCCAGTTCGGGGGGCAGGCTATCCAACACGTCGAGCCGGCCAACCAGCAGACCGTGCGCCTTGGCGTGAACGCCGCGCACCGCCCGGCCGTAATCCTTGAACGTGGTCTCTTGGATCTTCGCGAAGGTCGCGAGCATCTGCGCGTGGAGTTCGGCCTCGTCGGTGCGCGGCTGCTCGACGGACGGGTGATAGGGGATCGGGCTCGCAGCGCTCACGTCCGGCCTCGTATTGGATCCGCCGGCCCTCAAGAGGCCGGTCTGGAACCAAACCAGGGTTGGTCGCGGCCGTTCACCGGCGCGCGGTCACGCTTGCGCGACCGGGCCGTCGAGGGGCGCGAGGCGGGGTTCGGGCGCCAGCACCGCGGACGGGCCGGGTCGCCGGGGTCGCGCGAGCCGCCGGACGAGGTCGGGAAGATCGACCGGGCTCTCGCCCACCGACGCTTGGCCGAACACCTGTCGATCGAGGGCGGCGAAGTCTCGCGCCAGATCCGGCTCTCCTTTCCAGAGCGCGGCGAGATCCGGCTGCGCCTGCGCGGCGCGGCCGAGCGTCGCCCGGACAGCCGCCGCGTCGCCCGCGGCCGCGGCCAGGCGCAGGGCTCGGGCCTGTCCCCGGTCGAGGCGCAGGCGTGCGGGGCCGGTGCGGAAGCCGATCAGAGCGAGCCCGAGACCGAAGGCGGCGAGCGCCGCAGCGGCGAGGGCGGGCCAAGAGGCAGGGGCGGCGGCCTTGAGATCCTCCTCCCGGTCGGCGAGGCCGCCGCCGATCTGGCGGGCGGGGATCTCGGCCTCGCGCAGGGTGCGCGTGAGCGTGTCGAACCAGGGGATCTTGATCGCGTCGAGCGGGATCACCTCGGACACGCCCTTCTTGATGTCCCACTGGTAGGTCGCCCGCGCCACCGGACCGGAGGGCGTGATGATGGTCTCGCGCTTCACCGGGCCGGCGAAGGTGATGATGCCGCGGGTGCGCATGACCGGGCGCGGCGGCAGACCCTCGGCGAGCATGCCCTGCGCCTCCAGGGTGACGATCCGGCGTGCGGTGTCGCCCTTGTTCAGCGTCTCCGGGTCGGGATCCCAGGAATCGGCGATCGACACATCCCGCGCCGGCAACCACCACGGTTCAGCCGTATCGGGGCCGCCGCTCGCCCCCGTCCAGGCTGCCACGGGGAAGGGAACGGGCTCCGAGCGGACATCGATCTGCTTGCGCTCACCGTTGTCGTTGATGGTGAGGCGGTGGATGAACGGATCGATGGTGAAGGTCCCCGTATGCTGCGGGAAGACCGCGATGGTGCGCTCGAATTCGAGCGCCATCTGCCCGTCGGGCAGGCGCGTTCGGCCCCAATGGTCGCGGCCGAGCTGCGTCCAGGAGAAGTTGACCAGCGCCGGCTGGCGCACCTCCTCCAGCAGGATCTGCGTGCGATAGACGCCGCGCAGGCGCAGCAGCACCATCTCGCGGGCATAGGGCTGCGCGCCGCCTGCGAGATCGGGCGTCACCGTCAGGGTCAGGTCGCCGGGCTCGATGGCGCGGGCGGGTGAGACGAGGGCAAGCAGGATGAGGAGGAAGGCCGCCAAGGCTCCCCTCCCCGTTCTGCGGGAGAGGGGAAGGGTTTTCGCGTCGGGCCGGAGAACGTCGAAGTGGATCACCACGGGTTGCTGCCTCCCGGGATGGCGGTGCCGGCCTCGATGCGGCGGGCCTGCTCGGCCTTGAGGCGCAGCTTCAGGTAACGGCCGGGCTCGTCCGGCAGGGTCTGCAGCCAGAGCCGGTCGGGATGGATCTCGTGCGCTTCGAAGCTCTTCGTCACCCGTCGCGCCTCGCGCTCCGGGGCGGCGGCGACCATGGCCGAGCCGGCGCCCTGGCGCCCGCGGCCGGCCGCGTCGCTCGCCGAGCCGCGGGCCTGACCCTTGCCGGAATCGATCGCCTGCTGCTCCGCCTTGCCGCGCCGTGCCACTGGGCTGGTGCCGGGGAGAGAGGCGGAGGAACCCGCCTCCTTGTTGCCGGCCAGACCCTCGCCGCTGGAGGTGGCGCGGATGTCGTCGTTCTGGTCCTGGTTGGCGGTGTTGTTGTAGCGGGCGCCGTACTGGGCCGAGGCGTTGGCGATGCCGCCGCCCTTGCCACGGTCGATCTCTTCCTCCAGCGCCCTCGCGATCAGCGAACGGTTGGCCTGCGCGTCGGCGTCGCGGGGATTGTAGGTCAGCGCCTCGTCGTAGGCGTCGAGCGCACCCTTCAGGTCGCCGGAGCGGGCGAGCGCGTTGCCGAGGTTGTAGGCGCCGCGCCGTCCTTGAGCCCGGAATAGCGGGATGGCGTCGTCGTAACGTCCGGCCTCGTAGAGGGCAGCGGCGCGCCATGCGGGCACATCGAACACCTGAAGAGCCGCACCGGGGAGCCTGACCGCCATCAGGAAGCGGCCCAGCGTCGTGCGCGGTTCCGACACGAGGAGCAGGCCGAGGATACCGATTCCCGCGAGCGCGAGGCCGGCGATGCGCGCGAGCCGCCGCCAGTTACGCGGGAAGGCGATGGGCAGAGCCCGGCGCAGCGGCACCCCCTGGGGGGGCGCTCGGTTGACGAGGCGGGGAGGGGTGGGCGCCAGCATCACGCGCTCCGTCGGAACAGGAGGAGGGCGGGCACCAGCGCCAGCAGCAGCAGCCAGCGGCCGAGATCGGCGAAGGCGAGCACGCCATAGCCGCCAGCCGCGAGGTGCTGGGCGGTCGAGGCGCCGACGCGGTCGAGCACCGCCTGGGGGCTGCCGATGTCGGCAGCCCGACCGCCGCCCGCCGTCGCGAGCCGGTCGAGGGCGATCCGGTCGGGCCGCGGTGCCCCGGCCGGCAGCGTCTTGGCGGCCGGCACGAACAGGGCGTGGAGCTGCCAGCCCTTGTCCCGGATCGCGGCGGCCTCGCGCTCGGCAGCCTGTCCGAGGCCGTCGCCGTCCGAGATCAGCACCACGTCGGCGGCGACGACGTTGGCCTCGGCGAGCGTCCGGCGAGCCAGCGCCAATCCGCGCTCCGGGTGGCTGCCGCGGTCGGGCACGGTGTCGGCGTCGAGCGCGAACAGGGTGGTGGCAAGGGTCTCGCGGTCGTTGGTCGGTGAGAGGGCGGTATAGGCGTCGCCGGCAAACACGATCAGCGCCAGCGAGCGGGTGCCCGCGGCCTCCGCCACGGATTGCGCGGCCTGCCGCGCCTCCTTGAAGCGGCCGCCCTCGGTGACCGAGCGGGAGAGGTCGAGCACGATCACCGTGGCGTCGAGGTTGCGGAAGGTCGCGGCCTCCGGGCGCTCCACCGCCGGCCCCGTGAGCGCCAACGCCAGGATGCCTGCGGTGAGCGCAGCGGCGAGATTGGCCTGCCGCCGCCCGCCGAGCACGGCGCCGCGGTGGGCGAAGAGCGCCATCAGGTGAGGATCGACCGCCTTGCCCCAGTCGCCGAGCGGCGCTGAGCGCCACGCCGCGCGGAGCGCGAGCAGGGCCACCACGGGCAGCGCCAGAAACCAGAGCGGGCGCAGGAGGGCGAGCGATTCGATCATGTCCGGCGCCGCGTCGCCAGGAGCCCGCAGGCGCAGAGAAAGGCGAGCGCCGCCGGCCACGGCCAGAGGTCGCGCCGCAGCGGCAATGGCGGCGCCTTGGCGCGCCCGCCCTCCAGCTCGTCGATGGCGTTGGCCACGCTCTCCAGGTCGTCGGTCGTCTTCACGCGAAACGCCCGGCCGCCGCTGGCCTCAGCCATGGCCCGCAGGGTCTCGACATCGACCACGTCCTGCTCGTTGTTGGGGTTGTCGGCCATGTCGATCGGCCCGAGCGCGATGGTGTAGACGCGCACGCCGAGCTCTTTCGCCAGTGCAGCCACGTCCTTGGGCGCGGTCTGTCCGGCATTGTTCGCACCGTCCGAGAGCAGAATCACGACCTTGTCGCGGGACGGGGGCGGCCCCCCGCCCTCGGCCGCCGCGACCTGAGCCGGAGCGAGACGCTTGAGGGCGAGGCCGAGCCCGTCGCCAATGCCGGTGGAGCGCCCCAGGAGGCCGATTGTGGCTTCTTCCAGGGTGCGGGCGACGGTCGCGGTGTCGAAGGTGGGGGCTGCGGCGACGTAGGCCTGATCGGCGAACTCGACGAGGCCAATGCGGTCGCCCGCCCGACGGCGGATGAACTCGGCGCCGACGCGCTTCACCGCAGCGAGCCGGCTTACCGTCTTACCGTCGAGAGAAAAGTCCTTGCGCTCCATGCTGCCCGAGAGATCGAGGGCGAGCACGATCTCTCGGGCAGAAGCCGGCAGCGCGGTCGCGGGCAGCACGAGGCGGGGACCGGCGAGCGCGACGACAAGGGCCGTCCAGAGCGTTCCGATGAGCCAGAGGCGCCGCCGTCCGCGGGCGGCGATGCTCTCCGCCCGCTCGGCTCCCCCGATCAGGGAGGGGGGAACGCGCAGGGCGCCGCTGCCACCCTCGCGCTCCGGCGGGATCAGCCGGGCGGCGAGCGGCAGGGGAAGAAGCAGCAGGGCGAGCGGCGTCGCGAAGTCGAAGGCGGAGAGCAGGGCCGTGAACCAGGCGGGCATTCGTGTCAGGCCCGGATCTGTGAGAGCATGCGGCCGAGACCGGCATCGATGGCGGCGGGATCGACGGCCGTGGGATCGACGCTCTTTGGCCGCCGATAGAGATCGTCGGCGAAGACGCGACCCGGGCCGTTGCGGAAGAAGTCGGTGGCGAAGGTGGTATCGAGCGTTGCGGCCCAGGCGGGGCCGCGGGTGCGCGCCGCCTCTTCGCCCTTCAGCGTGCGGACCACCCGGCGCAGGAGTCGGGCCTGCGCGACGCGCCGCGCTTCAGGCTCCAGCTGCGAGGCGAGCGCCAGCTCCCGCAGAGCGGCCCGGCGCAGAGAGGCGCCGCGCCGCGCGCGGAGCAGGCGGATCAGGCCGACGAGCAGCGCGAGAGCGAAGCCGAGGACGATGGCGGCCACCATCTCGGGCTGCACCGCACTGTTGCCTCCGGTGGGGAGATGCAGGCCGCGCAGAGCCGACAGGTCGGGGGCGGGAGCAGTCATGGATGTCGCACCTGCCCGCCGCCCCGCGAGGGATGGGAGGCGGGCCTCTCACAACACCGCATCGAGCCGCTCCATCAGAGGGGCGTAGCTCTCCGGCCCGGCCTCGACATCGATGCGCAGGCCCTCGACGCCGCAGGCATGGAGGCGGGCGAGGCGAGGGTCGATCTCGTCGACGGCCGGTGCCCCGCGGCGGGCATGGACGGTGCCGCGATCTCCGCCCGGCAGGGCGTAGGGGTAGAGGCCGGGCGGCCGGGCGCGCTCGAAGGCATCGCTGACCAGCAGCAGGCGGATCGAGAGCCGCTCGGCCAACGCGGTGATCAGGCTCTCGAAATCCGGTCCCGGCGTGTCGAGGGCGCTCGCGAAGACGAGGTGCCCGCCGGAGGGCAGCAGCGAGCGGGCAAGCGCCAGCGTGTCGGTGAGCGGCGGGTCGTCCATCGCGGGTCCTGCGAGCGCGGCGGCATGGGCATGGGCCAGCGCCCCGGTGACGGCGGTCATCGCCCGCTCGCCGCCGGCCGGACGGACCACCGAGGGCTCCCCCGCGCCTGCCGCGATCAGGCCGATGCGCCCGCCATCGCCGACGATGCGCCAGCCGAGCAGCGTCAGCGCCTCCGCCGCCGCGATCGAGCGCAGCGCCCGGCGCGTCCCGAACAGCATCGAGGGCCGGAAATCGGCAAGCAGCACCACGGCGCGGTCGCGCTCGTCGTGGTGCGTGCGCACGTGCAGTTCGCCGGTGCGGGCGGTGGCGTTGCGGTCGATGAAGCGGCGGTCGTCGCCCTCGGACCAGGGCCGCACATCGTCCGGCTCCGAGCCGCGCCCGCGTTTGCGTGTGACGATGCCGCCGGGCAGCCCGGCGATCGTCCGCGTCGAGGGCGAGACGCCGCGCCGCGCGAGGTGGCGCAGGCTCATCAGCCCGGCGCCGGAGAGATGGATGCCGGGGGCGTCGGTCGGGTCGCTCGTAGGCGCCGCGGTCGCGGTCATGACGGCTACAGCGCCCGCGTCCGCTCGACCAGCCCGCCGATGATGCCCCGCGTGGTACGCCCCTCGGCCGCCGCGCGCCAGGTCAGGCCGATGCGGTGCGAAAGGGCGTCGGCGGCGAGCTCCGCGATGTCCTCGGGCACGACGTGGTCACGGCCGTGCAGGTAGGCCCTCGCTTTGCCGGCGACCATCAGGGCGAGTGTCCCGCGCGGAGAGGCCGGGTGCTCGATCGCCGCGCGCAGGTCCGGTGCCACGCTGTCGCCGCGGGTGCCGGCCACGAGACGCACGAGATAGTCCTTGAGCGCCGGCGAGACGTAGGTGGCGAGCGCGGCCTCGCGGGCGGCGATCACCTCGGCGACCGAGAGCTTCACCGGCATCGCCTCGGCGTGGTGGTTCAGCTCGCCCTCGACGAGATCGAGGATGCGGCGCTCGGAGGCCTCGTCCGGCATCTCGACGACGACGTGGAGCAGAAAGCGGTCGAGCTGCGCTTCGGGCAGTGGGAAGGTGCCCGCGTGCTCGATCGGGTTCTGCGTCGCCACCACCATGAAAGGGTCGGGCAGGCGGTGGGTATGGCCTGAGACGGTGATCTGCCCCTCCGCCATCGCCTCCAGCAGCGCCGACTGCACCTTGGGCGGGGCACGGTTCACCTCGTCGACGAGGATCAGCGAGTGGAACAGGGGACCGGGCAGGAACTCGAAGGTGCCCGCATCCTGGCGCCAGACGGTGGTGCCGGTGAGATCGGCCGGCATCAGGTCGGGCGTGCACTGCACGCGAGCGAAGGAGCCGTCGAGCCCGTCCGACAGGCGCTTGACCGCGCGGGTCTTGGCGAGCCCCGGTGCGCCCTCGATCAGCAGGTGGCCACCGGTCAGCAGCCCGATCAGCAGGCGTTCAACCAGCTTGTCGGCGCCGATCAGCCCGTGGCTCAGTCCGTCGCGAAGCTGGAGGATGCGGTCGCGGACGGGTGCCGTCGCCGCGGGCCGGGCGAGTGCCTCGACGCTCATGCCAGCGCCCCTAGCGCCGGTCGAGCTTCGGCCATCGTTGCAGGAGAAAGATCCTGCCGCATGCGCGTCTCCTCAGCGTGGGTTATTCTTATGGCTCCCACAATCCTGCCGGTGTGCCCGCTGCCCGGTCGCCGCGTCAATCCCGTGCCAAGGTCCTGGCCACGGGCAAATTGACCGCATTCGATCGACTGCGCTCGGATCGGTGACGTTTCGTCACGCAACCGTCACGCTCGTGCGACAGCGGGAAAACCGCGCGCCACCGAAAAGATCCCTGTAAGGTTCGATGCCCGGCCCCTTTCCCTTCCCCACGCCCGAAGCCCTGAATTCCGGGATCAGCCTCGCGGTCGCCTTCGGCCTCGGCACCCTGATCGGGGTCGAGCGGCAGTACCGGCAGCGCAGCGCCGGGCTGCGCACCGCCGTGCTGGTGGCGCTGGGCGCGGCCGCCTTCGTCGATCTCGGCATGCGGCTGACCGGCGGTGACGGGGCGACCCGCGTCGTGGCCTACGTCGTCTCCGGCATCGGCTTCCTCGGCGCGGGCGTCATCATGAAGGAGGGGATGAATGTGCGCGGCCTCAACACCGCCGCGACCCTCTGGTGCTCGGCGGCCGTGGGCGCCTTCGCCGGAGCCGACCTGCCGCTGGAGGCCTGCTTCGTCACCCTTGCCATCCTCGCCGGCAACACGCTGCTGCGCCCGCTCGTCAACCTCATCGACCGCATCCCCATCGACGAGAATGCGACGGAGGCGATCTACGAAGTGCAGGTGACGGTGCCGGCCGAATCCGCCGGTCTCGCCCGCGACCTGCTGGTGGAGCGCCTGGAGGCGGCGGACTATCCCGTCGGCACGACGGAGGTGGAGGAGCGCGGCGAGACCACCGTGGACGTGATCGCCACCCTCACCGCACGGACGGCGCATTCCAAGGATCTCGACGCCGTGGTGGCCGATCTGGAGAAGCAGCCCGAGGTGCGCCACGCGACATGGTCGGTGCAGACGGGGGATTGATCGAGCCCCGAGGCTGAGCATAGGGCCGCCCGGCACCGGCCGATGCGAACGCGAACGAGCCATTATGACCCATTCTCAAAGACACGCCCTCATCGTCGGCGCTTCTCGCGGTCTCGGGCTCGGCCTCGCCGAGACCTTCCTGCGGCGCGGCTGGCAGGTCACCGCAACCCGGCGCGGGGCCGCGCCCGGGCTCGAACGGCTCGCGGCGCAGGGCGTGCGGATCGAGACGGTGGACATCGACGAGGACGCCTCGATCGCTGCCCTGCACGAACGGCTGAGGGACGAAAAATTCGATCTCGTCTTCGTGGTGGCCGGCGTTCTGATGGAGGCGGACCGGCCGCTCCACGCGGTGTCGCGCGCGGTCCACGCGCAGGTCTATCTCACCAATGCGGTGAGCCCGATCCTGTTTGCGGACCTCTTCCGCGACAGGCTGGCGCCCGGTGGCACGCTTGCCTTCATGTCCTCGGTGCTTGGCAGCGTCGGGCTCAACACCGAGGGCGGCTGGGAGAACTACCGGGCCAGCAAGGCGGCGCTGAACACCAACGTCCGAAGCTTCGCGGCGCGCCACGCCGACCGCGACTTCGGCGTGCTGCTGCTGCATCCGGGTTGGGTCGCTACCGACATGGGAGGCGCGGGCGCCGACCTCGATGTGGAAACGAGCGCGGTCGGGCTGGCGGACGTGATTGAGGCGAGGGCCGGACGGACCGATCTCGCCTTTCTCGATTACCGGGGCGAGACGCTGCCCTGGTGACGCCTCAGCGGCGCGGGTCGAGGGGCCGGCTGCGGCGCTCGACTACCACCGTCGGGCGGCTGCGACGCTCGACGATGACGGCGCGCGGCGGTGCGCGGTTGGGGCTCGTCGGGGCCAGGATGCGCTGCTCCTGGGGACGGTGGGCGGGCCGTGCTGCCGCGGCCTTGGCGGCGGCGACCACGTGCGGGCGCACCTCGTCCGGGCCGAGGCCGATCAGTCCGCAAGCGATCTCCACCTGCTGCTCGACGTCGTCGGCCAGATCCTGGGCGGCGGCAACCGCCTCGGCCACCGTGGGCGGCTCGCGCCGCACCCGGATCGGAGGCAGATCCTGGAAGCTCTTGGGCGTTTTCTTCACGGCACGACTCGCGGTCTTCATGCACCGATCATAGGACGGCCCGTCCGGTTTGTGCATTGCACACAAATCGGACGTGACGGACCGCCGGCCGCATGGCTGCCGGGCGGACGCCCCGCTCGTCGAGCATGCAGGATGCGCGCCGATCCGGAACTTCGCCAGCACATTCGTTGACGAGGCCGTCCCGCGCCTCCGACCCGAGATAGTCATAGTGTCGCGGCGACGCAGCAAATGGAGTGATCGTCTCTTCGGCTGATCATGATCCGTGGAAATCAGACGCAGTGTAAAGCTGCATCCCGAATCCTGCCCCGATCCTGCGCCAGTCACGAACCCCGCGATGCCAGACACCCCTGATCCCCGCCTCACCCCGGCCCGGCCCGACCTCGCCGACATCCGCCTGAAGAGCGTCGTCGCTGCGGAGCGCTACGTTGCGGGCGAGCCGGCGCGGGTCGTCGTGCCCTCCGCCCCCTTACGCCGCGCGCCGCGTCTCGAGGCCGGGCTCGAGACCGAGGCGGTGATGGGCGACGCGGTGACGGTGTTCGAGCGTCGTGACGGCCTCGCCTGGGTCCAGATCGCCCGCGACGGCTATGTCGGTTACCTGCCGGAGGCGGCTTTGGGGCCGGCCGATCCCGCGCCGACCCACCGGGTCGCCGCCTTGCGCACCTTCGTCTATCCGGCGCCCGACCTGAAGCGCCCGCACGTGGCCCATCTGAGCCTCGGCGCAGCCTTCGCGGCCGAGGTGCAAGAGGGCGAGTACTGGCGGCTCGCGGGGGGCGGCTTCGTCTTCGCGGGTCATGCTGTGCCGCTCGGAACCGCCGAGGCCGACTACGCGGCGACTGCCGAGCGGCTGCTCGGCACGCCCTATCTCTGGGGCGGACGCACCAGCCTCGGCCTCGATTGCTCGGGCCTCGTCCAGCTCTGCTTGGAGACGGCCGGCCGCGCCTGCCCGCGCGATGCCGACCAGCAGGAGCGAGCGCTCGGCGACGCCCTGCCACCGGGGCTCGACGGCTTGCTCCGCGGCGACCTCGTGTTCTGGAAGGGCCATGTCGGGCTGATGCTCGACGCCGACCGGCTGATCCATGCCAACGGTCACCACATGGCGGTAGCGATCGAACCCTTGCGCGAAGCGGTCGAGCGCATCGCCGTCAAGAGCTTCGGCGCCGTCACCTCGATCAGGCGGCTCGATCCGATCGCCTGAGAGACACTCAGCCGGCGCGGACGCAATCGGGACCCAGTTCGGCGACGGCCTCGGCCAGGGCATCGACCTGCCCCTCGTCATGGGCCGCCGAGAAGGCGACCCGCAGGCGCGCGGTGCCGGATGCGACCGTCGGCGGGCGAATGGCGACGACGAGGAAACCGCGGGCCTCCAACGCCGCCGAGAGAGCGAGCGCTGCCTCCGCTTCGCCGACGAGGACGGGCACGATCGGGCTCATCGCTTCGGTCAGGCCGAGCCGTGCGGTGAAGCGGCGGGCGAGCGCCAGCGGCCGGGCGGCGCGCTCCGGCTCCGCCTCGACGATCTCCAGGGCGGCGAGCGCCGCGGCGGCGGAAGCCGGCGGTAGGCCGGTGGTATAGACGAGACTGCGCGCCCGGCTGGTCAGCAGATCGATCACGGGCCGCGACGCACAGAGATACCCGCCGTAGGAGCCCAGCGTCTTCGACAGCGTCCCCATTTCGAGGGGGGCTCGCAGGCCGGGCTCGACCACGCCGAGGCCGTGGGCGTCGTCCACCAGCGTCCAGGCATCGTAGTCGTCCGCGAGCGCCAGGATCTCGGGGAGCGGCGCCCGGTCGCCGTCCATGCTGAACACCCGCTCGGTCAGGATCAGCGCCCGCCGCGCCGCGCCGCGATGCTCGGCGAGAAGCCCGCGCAACGCCGCCAGGTCGTTATGGGCGAAGCGCACGACCTGCGCGCCCGACATCTTCGCGCCCGCGAACAGGCAGGAATGGCCGAGTTCGTCGATCAGGATCAGGTCGCCTGCGCCGACGAGGGCCGGGGCGATGCCGAGATTGGCGAGATAGCCGGAGCCGAAGACGAGGGCCGCCTCCTTGCCCTTGTGCCGGGCAAGCCGCTCCTCCAGCGCCGCGAGCGGGGGCGAATTGCCGGTCACCAGCCGCGAGGCGCCCGCGCCCGCGCCGTAGCGCGCCAGCGCCTCCGAGGCCGCCGCGATCACCCGCGGATCGTGGGCGAGGCCGAGATAGTCGTTGCAGGAGAACGAGACGAGGGCGCGGCCGTTTCGCTCCGCCGCCGCTTCGGGACCGCGGGCGGTCACGGCCAGCCGCCGGCGCAGAGCGGAGGCTTCAAGGCTGGCAAGCTTGTCCGCGGCGAAGGCGTCGAGGCTGGTCAGGGGGTTCGGCGACATGGCGCCTGAAGGCGACGGTGCCCGGCAGATGTCAAGCCGTGGCCGGCGGCCGCTGCGAACCCGATGCAGGACGGCGCGTTGCTCCAGCTTTTACGGAACACTGCCATCATGCCGCGCCGCCTCCTCGCTGCCCTTCTGCTGCTCGCCGGTGCCGGTTCCTTCACTGCTCCGGCACCGGCTTCGGCCGGCCCGGCCCAATCCTACCTGTTCGGCGAGCAGCGCTTCCGCAACACCTGCCGCCCGCCGCTGAAATACGCGGCCGGAGCCTGCGTCCGCCGCTGCCCGGCGGGCTACCAGAGTTTTCGCGGGTACTGCAGCTTCCGCGACATGCAGCGCTGATCGTCACACGCCCTGGCTTGCGCGTGGTGCCGCAAAGTGCGAGCCTTCAACCGTCCGATACAGACGATACGGGAGAGCCCAGACCGCTCGAAAGAGAGGTCATGGCGCCGACGGAGCAACCACCCCCGGAAACTCTCAGGCACAATCACCGTACCGTTGGACAATCTGGAGAGAGGCGCCGTCCGGCGTCCACCGAAGGAGAAACCTCGCTCAACCGCTGAGTGAGGGAAGCTCTCAGGTAAGCGCGACAGATGGGGGCAACTTGCCAGCCGGCCGGCGGGCAAGATCCGTCTGTCGTGGAGTGCCCGATGAGCCTGCAAGCCGCCGGGGCCTTGAGCCCTGCCGCCCCCACCCCCTCTGATCCGCTGGCGCAGACTCCGCTGCACGCGCTCCACCTGCGCCTCGGCGCCAAGATGGTGCCGTTCGCGGGCTATGCGATGCCGCTGCAATACGCTGCCGGGCTGCTCAAGGAGCACTTGCACACCCGTGCGGCGGCCGGTGTCTTCGACGTGTCGCATATGGGCCAGATCGCGCTGATCCCCCGCTCCGGCGATGGGGCGGAGGCGGCTCGCGCCCTCGAGGCCTTGGTCCCGATCGACATTCTCGGGCTCGGAGTCGGACGCCAGCGCTACGGCTTCCTGACGGACGGGGCCGGCGGCATCCTCGATGACCTGATGGTCGCGCGCCTGCCCGACCGGCTGCACGTCGTCGTCAACGCCGCCAACAAGGCGACCGATCTCGCGCGGATCCGGGCGCATCTGCCCGACAGCCTCGATGTGACGCTCGTGCCGGATGCGCTGATCGCGCTCCAGGGACCGAAGGCGGCGGACGTGCTCGCGCGGCTCGCCCCTGAGACGGCGATGATGCGGTTCATGGACGTGCGCGCGGTCGACATCCTCGGCGCGCCCTGCCTCGTCAGCCGCTCCGGCTATACCGGCGAGGACGGGTTCGAGATCGCCGTGCCTGCCGCCCGCGCGGAGGCGGTGGCCGAGGCGCTGCTCGCCGCGCCCGAGGTTATGCCCGTGGGCCTCGGCGCCCGCGATTCCCTGCGCCTCGAAGCCGGCCTCCCCCTGCACGGCTCCGACATCGACGCTGCCACCAGCCCAATTGAGGCGAGCCTGGCCTGGGCGATCTCGCCCGCCCGCCGCCGGGGCGGCGCCCGCGAGGGCGGATTTCCGGGCGCCGAAAAAATCCTCGCCGAGATGGAGGCCGGTCCTGTCCGGCGGCGCGTCGGCCTGCGCCCCGAGGGCCGCGCGCCGGTCCGGGCGGGTGCCCCGCTCTTCGCCGCGGAGAACGGGGGTGGGGCGGTCGGCCGTGTCACCTCGGGCGGCTTCGGTCCCAGCCTCGGCGCGCCCGTCGCCATGGGCTTCCTGCCCACGGCGCTCGCCGCCCCCGGTACCCGCGTCTTCGCGGACGTGCGCGGCCAGCGTCTTCCCCTCGTCGTCTCCCCGCTCCCCTTCGTCCCGGCCGGCTTCAAGCGCGGCTGATTTCTCTCGTCTCAGGAGTTCGAACCATGCTGCGTTTCACCGACGAGCACGAATGGCTGCGCCTCGACGGCGATGTCGCCACGGTCGGCATCACGGCGCATGCCGCCGAACAGCTCGGCGACCTCGTCTTCGTCGAGCTGCCGAAGGTCGGCGCCCGGCTCACCAAGGGCGAGGCGGCCGCGGTCGTCGAGTCCGTCAAGGCGGCCTCCGATGTCTACGCGCCGCTCTCCGGCGAGGTCACCGAGGTCAATGAGGCGGCGGTCGGCGATCCGGCCTCGGTCGGCGCCGACCCGCAGGGCGCGGGTTGGCTCTACCGGCTCAAGCTCGACGATCCGTCCGCCATGGACGCGCTGATGGACGAGGCGGCCTACGCGGAGTTCGCGAAGTAGCCGCCGTCGCAGCCCTTCCCCCTCTCCCGCGGAGCGGAGAGGGAAAGCTGAAGCTTTCGCCCGAGAGGCATCCCATGAAATACGATCGCCACGATCCCTTCGATTTCGCCGCCCGCCGCCATATCGGCCCGAAGCTCAGCGAGATCGACCAGATGCTGGAGACGGTCGGCGCGAAGTCGCTGCATGCGTTGATCGACGAGACACTGCCGCCCGACATCCGGCAGGCGGAATACATCGATTTCGGCGCCTCGCTGACCGAGCGGCGCTCGCTCGAGAAGCTGCGCGCCACCGCCAACAAGAACCGGCTGCTCGTCTCGCTGATCGGCCAGGGCTACCACGGCACGACGATGCCGCCGGCGATCCAGCGCAACATCTTCGAGAACCCGGCCTGGTACACCGCCTACTCGCCCTACCAGCCCGAGATCAGCCAGGGCCGTCTGGAGGCGCTGCTCAACTTCCAGACCCTGGTCTGCGACCTCACCGCGCTCGACGTGGCCAATGCCTCGCTCCTCGACGAGGGCACTGCCGCGGCCGAGGCCATGGGCATGGCCAGGCGCGTGGCGAAATCGGACAGAAACGCGTTCTTCGTCGATCGCGACTGCCTGCCCCAGACCATCGCCGTGCTGAGGACCCGCGCGGCGCCGCTCGGCTGGGACATCGTGGTCGGCGATCCCTTTTCGGATTTGGACCCGTCCACTGTCTTCGGGGCGTTGTTCCAGTATCCCGGTGTGAACGGCGCGGTTCACGATTTCTCCGATGTGATCGCCGGGCTGCATGAAGCCGGTGCGCTTGCCGTGGTCGCCGCCGACCCGCTGGCGTTGACGCTGCTGAAGGCCCCGGGCGAGATGGGGGCCGATATCGCCGTCGGCTCGATGCAGCGCTACGGTGTGCCGATGGGCTATGGCGGCCCGCACGCCGCCTACATGGCGACCCGCGACGCTCACAAGCGGGCGCTGCCCGGCCGCATCGTCGGCGTCTCGGTCGATGCCCGCGGCAACCGCTCGTATCGCCTCGCGCTCCAGACCCGCGAGCAGCATATCCGCCGCGAGAAGGCGACCTCGAACATCTGCACCAGCCAGGTGCTGCTCGCGGTCATCGCCTCGATGTTCGCGGTCTATCACGGGCCGGCCGGCCTCAAGGCGATTGCCCGGCGCGTCCACCGTGACGCCGTCCGCCTCGCCGAGGGGCTGGAGACGCTCGGCTTCGCCGTCGAGCCGAAGCACTTCTTCGACACGATCACCGTGCGGGTCGGCGCGTTCCAGGGCGTGATCCTGAAGAGCGCCGTCGAGAACGGGGTGAACCTGCGCAAAATCGGCGCGGACCGCATCGGCATCAGCGTCGATCAGCGCACCCGGCCCGACATCGTCCAGGCGGTGTGGCGCGCCTTCGGCGGCACCAATCTGGCCTACGACGAGGGCTATCCCGAGCCGCGCCTGCCGGCGGCGCTGGAGCGGACCTCGGAGTACCTGACCCACCCGATCTTCCACATGAACCGGGCCGAGAGCGAGATGACGCGCTACATGCGCCGCCTCGCGGATCGCGACCTCGCGCTCGACCGGGCGATGATCCCGCTCGGCTCCTGCACGATGAAGCTCAACGCGACCGCGGAGATGCTGCCGGTCTCCTGGCCGGAATTCTCGGAGCTGCACCCGTTCGTGCCGGAGGACCAAGCCCTCGGTTACAAGGAACTCATCGACGACCTGTCTCAAAAACTCTGCGCGATCACCGGCTACGACGCGATCTCGATGCAGCCGAATTCGGGCGCGCAGGGTGAGTATGCGGGGCTGCTCGCCATCCGCCGCTATCACCTGTCGCGGGGGGAGGGGCATCGCACGGTCTGCCTGATCCCGTCCTCGGCCCACGGCACCAACCCGGCCTCGGCGCAGATGTGCGGCATGAGCGTCGTCGTGGTCGGCGCCGATGCCCACGGCAACATCGACGTCGAGGATTTTGCGAAGAAGGCCGAGCTGCACGCGGAAAAACTCGCGGCCTGCATGATCACCTACCCCTCGACGCACGGCGTGTTCGAGGCGCGGGTGCGCGAACTCTGCGACATCGTCCATCGGCATGGCGGCCAGGTCTATCTCGACGGGGCCAACCTCAACGCCATGGTCGGGCTGGCCCGGCCCGGCGACATCGGTGCCGATGTCAGCCACCTCAACCTGCACAAGACCTTCTGCATCCCGCATGGCGGCGGCGGGCCGGGCATGGGGCCGATCGGCGTCAAGGCGCACCTGATCCCGTTCCTTCCCTCCGATCCGCGGACGGGTGAGGAGGGCGCGGTCTCGGCCGCCGCCTTCGGCTCGGCATCGATCCTGCCGATCTCGTGGAGCTACTGCCTGATGATGGGCGGGCGCGGCCTGACCCAGGCGACGCGGGTGGCGATCCTCAACGCCAACTACATCGCCCGGCGGCTCGATGGGGCCTATTCCATCCTCTATGCCGGCCGGAACGGGCGCGTCGCACACGAGTGCATTGTCGATGTGCGGCCCTTCCAGAAGAGCGCGGGCGTCACTGTCGAGGACATCGCCAAGCGCCTGATCGATTGCGGCTTCCACCCGCCGACCATGAGTTGGCCGGTGGCGGGCACGCTGATGATCGAGCCGACCGAATCCGAGACCAAGGCCGAGATCGACCGCTTCTGCGACGCCATGCTGGCGATCCGCGAGGAGATCCGGGCGATCGAGGACGGGCGGATGGACAAGGCGAACAACCCGCTCAAGAACGCGCCCCACACGGTGCAGGACCTGATCGGAACCTGGGAGCGGCCCTATTCCCGCGAGGCGGCCTGCTTCCCGTCGGGGTCGTTCCGCATGGACAAGTACTGGCCGCCGGTGAACCGCGTCGACAACGCCTACGGCGACCGCAACCTCGTCTGCTCCTGCCCGCCACCCGAGGCCTACGGCCAGGCGGCGGAGTAGGGGTGACATAACCCTCTCCCGACAGATCTCGGTCTTGTCCGAGATCCGCAAGCGTCTGCCCAAATCGGGCAGGCCCGATTTGGGTGGGGAGAGTGCCTGCGGAGCGGGCGAGAGAAGAGCCGGCTCCGACCTCTCGGGGGGCGGCGCTTCCCTCACCCGACCCCTTCGGAGCCATCCTCTCCCACGCAGGGGAGGGGATCGTCGGCGATTTGACTCGGCCGTTCCCACCCTCCTATCCCCCGGGCATGACTGCGCTCGATCATCAGCACCTCTGGCGCCCCTATACCCAGATGAAGACCGCGGCGCCGCCGCTGGAGGCGATCGCGACGCGGGGTTCGCGCATCACCCTGAAAGGCGGGCGCGAGCTGATCGACGGCCTCGCCTCTTGGTGGACGGCCGTTCACGGCTACAATCACCCCTACATCGCGGCGGCGGTGGCCGATCAGTTGATGCGCATGCCGCACGTGATGTTCGGCGGGCTCACTCATGCCCCGGCCGAGCGGCTGGGCGCGCGCCTCGCGGCGCTGCTGCCGGGCGATCTCAACCACGTCTTCTTCACCGATTCCGGTTCGGTCGCCGTCGAGGTCGCGCTGAAGATGGCAGTGCAGCTCTGGCTCAACCGCGGCGAGACCGGCCGCACCCGCGTGCTGGCCTTCCGCGGTGGCTATCACGGCGACACGATGGGTGCGATGTCGGCCTGCGACCCCTCGGAGGGGATGCACCGGCGCTTCGGTGCCTACCTGCCAACCCAGATCTTCTGCGCGCTGCCGCGAACGGCCGAGGACGAGGCCGCCCTGGACGCGGCGCTCGCCCGCCATCGCCGCGAACTCGCGGCCGTGATCGTCGAGCCGCTTGTGCAGGGTGCGGGCGGGATGCTGACCCATCCGCCGGAGGTGCTCGCCACGGTCGCGCGCCTCGCCCGCCGCCACGGCCTGCCGCTCATCGCCGACGAGATCTTTACCGGGTTCGGCCGCACGGGGACGATGTTCGCCTGCGAGCAGGCCGAGGTCGTGCCCGACATCCTCTGCCTGTCGAAGGCGCTCACCGGCGGCACGATGGCGCTCGCCGCGACCGTCGCCACCACCGAGATCTTCTCCGCCTTCTGGTCGGACGATCCCTCGGCGGCGTTGATGCACGGCCCGACCTTCATGGCGAACCCGCTCGCCTGCGCAGCGGCCAATGCCAGCCTCGACCTGTTCGAGCTTGAGCCGCGCCTGGATCAGGCCCGTACCATCGCTTCGCGCCTGGAGGCAGGTCTCGCGCCGCTGCGCCGGCTTTCCGGGGTGCGGGACGTGCGGGTGCTCGGCGCCATCGGCGCGGTGCAGTTCGCGCGCGCGCCCGAACTCGCCGACCTCAAGCGGCGCTTCGTCGAGCGCGGCGTCTGGGTGCGCCCTTTCGGGGACATCGTCTACCTCACCCCCGCGCTCGCCATTGAAGCGGGCGACCTCGATCGCCTGATCGCCGCGGTGACGGCGGTGACCGAGGCCACCGCCTGAGGGCGGCTCGCCTCGACAGGCCCCGCGGCGCGGCGCTTGCAGACTTGCCCGGTCAGCCTTGCCCGGTCAGCCTTGCCCGTCAGACTTGCCCGGCGGAGAACCGAAGGGCACCCTCCGACGGGACCCTGCAACCCGCAGCGGGGTTACTCGTTGGATCATCGCAGCGCAGCGGTTCCCTGCTTGGGAAACGGCCAAGTCTGCAAACAACGGGTCTGCGAACAACAAGTCTGCGAACAACTTGGGTCGCGGGAGCAAATCGGGGAGAGCGTAAGGTGGCGAGCCAGACCGAGACGACGAATCCGGAAGCCGACCGTCCCGTCATCCTCATCGTCGAGGACGAGGCCCTGACCATCATGGACCTCGGCGACGTGCTGGAGGAGGGCGGCTACGACACCGTGCAATGCGCCTCCGCCGAGCGCGCACTTTCCATCCTCCAGGCGCGGCCGGACATCTGCGGCCTCGTGACCGACGTCCAGCTCTCGGGCCGCGTCGATGGGTTCGAGCTGGCAACGTCGGTGGCTCAGGCCCGGCCGAATCTGCCGATCCTGATCGTGTCCGGCCGCGCCTCGCCCGATCCCGAGCGCATGCCGGAGGGCGCGCAGTTCATCGCCCGTCCCTGCGCCGGCGAGGATATCCTGGCCCGTCTCAAGGGACTGATGCCGCAGTGCTGAGCCCGGCGCGCCAGTCCGCCACCGTCTCCGCCAAACCCTGTTCGAGGCCGTAGCGCGGGGAAAAACCGACTTCGTCTGCCAAGCGTCGGATGTCGGCCTCGATGCAGGCCGGCTCCGTGGGAGGGAGCGGGCGTGCGCCGAAATCGATCAGGTCCGGGCGGCCGGTGAGCGCGCCCATCGCTGCCAGGATTTCGCGCACCGGTACGGCGTGGCCCGAGCCAATATTGACGGGGCCTTCCACGGCGGAATCGAGCAGGGCCGCGAAAGCTGCGCCCGCGTCAGTGACGTGAAGAAAATCGCGCCGCTGCCGGCCTTCGCTGGTGGCGAGGCGCTGGCCCGCGAGCAGAGCGCGCGCCGCATCGCCGACCAGCCGACCCGGGGTCTCGTCGGGTCCGTAAAGGTAGAACAGCCGTCCCCAGGCGAGGGAGAGCTCGGCGGACGCGGCGTAGGCGTGCAGGACGCGGCGCAGGCCGTCCTTGGCACCGCCGTAGAGAGTCGCGGGGTTGCAGGGAGCGGCTTCCGAAAGGCGACCGTTGCGGAGGTTTGCCGCCGCATCCCCCCTCCCGACGTGCGGGGAGAGGGCTTCGGCGGCCCCGTCGTCGCCGAAGCGACGCGCCTCCTCACCCTCGCTGCCGCTCTTCGCGCCGACGACGAGGCCGTCTCGACCCTCTTTCCGCGTGCCGGAAGAGGCGAGGCTCACGATTTCCGTCCAGTCGTATTCCGCGCAGGTTCCCGCCACGACCGTGCGTGTGCCGCCCGCCTCGCGAAACATCCGCACGAGATCGAGGCTCGCCGCTGTCCAGTCGAGGTTCTCCGGCGCCTGCCAGTAGCGGCCGGGCGTGGTGACCCAGGCGAGGTGGAGGAGGTGGCTCGCGCCGGCCTTCTGCACCGCGGCCCGACGCTGGCTTGGATCGAGCAGGTCGGCGGCGTGGAAGGCGTGTGCGCCTTCCGGTGCCGTTCGCCCGATCGCGTGAACCTCGAAACCGCGGGCGACCAGGGCGGCGACGGCGGGGCGGCCGACGAAGCCGGCCGCGCCGGTGACGAGGACCCGCTTCACCGCCCCGCCCAATCGGGAAAGGCGCGATCGCGGTCCGAGATCACGGTCACCGGCTCGGGCCAGGAGAGCGCGAAGGCGGGATCGTCCCAGCGCACGCCGTCGGCGGCGGTGGCCACGAAGGGCCGGTCGATCATGTAAAGGATCTCGGTGTCGTCGCAGAGCGTCTGGAAGCCGTGGGCGAGGCCGGCTGGAATGTAGAGGGCGTGACGGTTCGCGGCGGAGAGCGTCACGGACACGGTGCGGAGATAGGTCGGCGAGTCGGGCCGCAGGTCGATCACCGCATCGTGGATCGCGCCGCCCGTGCAGCGCACGAGCTTCGTCTCGGCGTGCGGCAAGTTCGAAAAATGCATCCCGCGCACGGTGCCGCGGCGATGGTTGAACGACACGCTCGACTGCGCGAAGCGCCCGACCAGTCCCCGCTCCGCGAACGCGCTCTCGCACTGGGTGCGGGCGAAGAAGCCACGCTCGTCCGCGTGCGGCTCGGGCGCGACGCGGAACAGGCCGGGCAGCTCGAGTTCCTCGAAGATCATCGGGGCTCAGAACACCGTCAGTTCGGGGATCGCTACGGCGAAGCGTCCGCCCCATTCGCGGATCGCGGCCATCTCCCCGGCGATCTCGTCCTTGAGGTTCCAGGGCAGGATCAGCACCGTGTCGGGGCGCATCGCCAGGAGTTCGTCGGGCGAGACCACGGGGATGCGGCTGCCGGGCAGCCAAGTGCCCTGCTTGTGCGGCGAGCGGTCGGCGACCGCGCGGATCAGCTCCGGGCCGATGCCGCAATAGTTGAGGAAGGTGTTGCCCTTGGCCGCCGCGCCGTAGGCGCAGACGGCGCGGCCTGCCGCCCGCTCCTCGATCAGGAAGCGGAGCGCCGCGCATTTGATGTCGGCCACCGCCCGCCCGAAACCGGCGTAGCCGGAGGGGTCGAACAGGTTCGCCCCCCATTCGCTGAGCACCACCCGCTCCAACTCTGGAGTCGGCCGGTGCGCGGCAGCCTCGTGGCAGGCGAAGACGCGCAGCGAGCCGCCATGGGTCGGCCATTCCTCGACATCGAACACCCGCAAGCCCTGCCGGCGCAGGATGCCGATCACCACGCCGAGCGAGAGATAGGAGAAGTGTTCGTGGTAGATCGTGTCGAACTGACGGCTCTCGATCATCCGCAGCAGGTGCGGGAACTCGAAGGTCGCCACGCCCTCCGGCTTCAGGATCTCGGCGAAGCCCGCCGTGAAGTCGAGGATGTCGGGCACGTGGGCGAGCACGTTGTTGGCCGCTGTCAGATCCGCCTTGTATCCCGCGGCGGCGAGGCGCCGGGCGGTGTCGCGGCCGAAGAAGGTGACCTCCGTCGGCACGCCGCGCTCCACCGCCACGCGGGCGACGTTGGCCGCCGGCTCGACGCCGAGCACCGGCACGCCGCGGGCAACGAAGTATTGCAGCAGGTAGCCGTCGTTGCTCGCGACCTCGACGACCTTGCTATCCGGCCCGAGGCCGAAGCGCGCGATCATCGCGGCGACGTAGCTTTCAGCGTGTCGAAGCCAGCCGGCTGAGAAGCCGGAGAAGTAGGCATAATCCGAAAAGATCGCCTCGGGGCTCTCGAAGGCTTCGAGTTGTACCAGCCAGCAGGCGTCGCAGACATAGGCGTGGAGCGGGTGGAAGGTCTCGCCCCGGTGGCGCCGCTCCGGCGTGACGTAGGAATTGGCGAGCGGCGACAGGCCGAGATCGCAGAAGGTCCGGGTGAGGGAGGCGCCGCAGGCGCGGCAGGTCGGGGCGGTCACGCGTCGACTCCGGCTTTTGCTCCAGGCTGGCCCAGCGCCTCGTAGCGCGCGATCTCGGCCTCGGCCAGAGCGCGGGGATCGGCGCCGGAGGCGGCCGCGCGGTACCATGCGGCGGTCCAGTCGAGCGCCGTGTCGAGGGTCAGCCGCCGGTCCCAGCCGAGGCGGGCGCGGGCCTTCGAGGCATCGACCTTGAGATAGGTCGCCTCGTGCGGATGGGTTTTTTGCGAGAGATGCCAGCCGGCGCCAACGCCCCAGCCCTGGGCCAGCCGCTCGACGAGGTACGAGACCGCCCGGCAATCCTCGTCCGCCGGCCCGAGATTCCAGCCCTCCGCGTAGGCCGCGCCGTCGGTACCCGCGAGGCATTCGGCGAGGCGTAGGTAGCCGGCGAGCGGTTCCAGCACGTGCTGCCAGGGTCGGATCGCGTGGGGCGCGCGGATCTCGACCGATTCTCCGGCCTCGAACGCGCGCACGACGTCGGGGATCAGCCGGTCGGCCGACCAGTCGCCGCCGCCGATGACGTTGCCGGCCCGCGCGCTGGCGATCCGCGCCGGGTGGCCGCCCGCGCCGAAGAACGAGGCGCGGTAGGCGCCCGTGACGAGTTCGGCGCAGCCCTTCGAGGCGCTGTAGGGATCGTGGCCGCCCATCGCCTCGGTCTCGCGATAGGCGTAGGGCCATTCGCGGTTCTCGTAGGCCTTGTCGCTTGTCACGACGACGACGGCGCGCACGCTCGGAGCCGATCGCACCGCCTGCAGCAGGTGAACGGTGCCCATGGTGTTGACCGCGAACGTCCCGACCGGATCGGTGTAGGAGGGCCGCACCAGGGCTTGGGCGGCCATGTGGATCACGATCTCGGGCTCGGCGGCCGCCACGGCCTCGGCGAGCGCGGGGAGATCGCGGATGTCGCCGATCCGCGAGCGATCCGCCGGAAAGCCGGTCGCCTCGAACAGGTTTGGCCGCGTCTCCGGTGCCAGGGCAAAGCCGGTGACATGGGCGCCGAGCCGGGCGAGCCACAGGCTCAGCCACGCGCCCTTGAAGCCGGTATGGCCGGTGAGCAGCACGCGCCTGCCCGCCCAGAAGGCGGGATCGGGGTTGAGCGCACCCATCACCACACCTTCCAGGGGGCGTCGCCGCGGGCCCAGAGCTCTTCGAGGTGCTTCTTGTCGCGCAGCGTGTCCATCGCCTGCCAGAAACCGGTATGGTGGTAGGCATGGAGCTGCCCCTCGCGGGCGAGGCTCTCCAGCGGCTCACTCTCCCAGACGGTGGCATCGCCCTCGATCCGGTCGAGCACCTTCGGCGAGAGCACGAAGAAGCCGCCGTTGATGGTGGCCCCGTCGCCCGCCGGTTTTTCGCGGAAACTGCGGACGGCGTCGCCTTGGAGATCGAGGGCGCCGAAGCGGCCCGGCGGCACCACCGCCGTCAGGGTGGCAAGCCGGCCGTGCGCCCGGTGGAAGGCGGCGAGCGCCTTGAGGTCGATATCGGCGACGCCGTCGCCGTAGGTCATGAAGAAGTCGTCCTCGCCGAGATAGTCGCGCACCCGCTTGAGGCGTCCGCCGGTCATGGTCGCGTCGCCGGTCTCGATCAGCGAGACCTTCCACTCCTCGGCCGCCGAGCGGTGGAACTCGACATGGCCGCGGCCGAGGTCGAGCGTGACGTCGCTTAGGTGCAAGCGGTAATTGAGAAAAAACTCCTTGATGACGTAGCCCTTGTAGCCGAGGCAGATCACGAACTCGGTGACGCCGTGGGCGGCGAAGATCTGCATGATGTGCCAGAGGATCGGCCGTCCGCCGATCTCCAGCATCGGCTTGGGGCGCACCACGGTCTCCTCCGAGAGCCGCGTGCCGAGCCCGCCCGCGAGGATCACGGCCTTCACGGTTGATCTCCGAGTCTGTGCGTCGTCGCCATCATCGCCACGCCTCTATCATGCGTCGCGCGGCGAGCGGAAACCGCTCGGCGTCGAGCGCGAAAGCGGGCGGGCGGATGCCGAACGGGTCCGGGTAATACGGGTCGCGGACGAGCCGCGCCCCCCAGCGCTTGCGGAAACGGGCCTGTTCGGCGGGATCGACGGTCGGGACGCGGTTGCGGCTCTCGTAGTGATGGAGCCGGGCCTCGGCGCAGTAGACGGTGCGCAAGGCCCGCTCGCCGAGCCGCAGGCAGAGGTCGATGTCGTTGTAGTTGATGGCGTAATTCTCGTCGAAGCCCCCGACAGCTTCGAAGTCGGCGCGCCGCACCATCACGCAGGCGCCGGTCACGGCGAGATAGTTGCGGTTGGCCAGGCTGGAGCCGTGATTGCCCGTATCGTCACCCGGAAAACCGCGGCGGACATGGTCCGGCAGGCCATCGCCGAAGACCACGCCGACATGCTGCAGGCTGCCGTCCTCGAACAGGAGCTTGGGTCCGACCGCGCCGACGCCGGGAATGGCCAGCAGCGCCAGCATCGCCTCGATCCAGTCCGGCGTGATGACGCTGATGTCGTCGTTGAGGAAGATCAGCACCGCGCCGCGCGCCGTGTGAGCGCCGAGGTTCATCTTGGCGGCCACGTTGAAGACCGGCTTGTCCCAGGTGACGGTGCGCGCTCCGAACCGCTCGACCGCCGCGCGCGTCTGCGGACGCAGGTCGCCGTTATCGACTGCCACGATCTCGATGGTTTCGTAGGTGCTGGTCTCGCGGATGCTGGCAAGGCAGGCGGCGAGCAGGTCGATGCTGCGCCCGCCGATGACGCTGTCGCGCCCGGCAGTCGGGATCACGATGGAGACGAGCGGGCGCGTCGTGAGCACCCGCCGTAGGGCGAAATGCGCGGGGCCGAGCACGCGGACGACATCGAGCCCGCCGGTGCGCCGGGCGCGTCCGGCGAGCGCGCGTGCGGCCGCCTCGGGGTCGGTTTCGGCACTGCGGCGATGGCAGAGCACCTGCGGGACGTGCCCGATGCGGTCGCTCCGCTCGGTCAGGCGGAGCGCGAGGTCGTAGTCGTGCGCACCCTCGCTCTCGCCCGAGAAGCCGCCGAGCGCCCGCACCAGGGCGGTGCGCGTGAGGGCGAGGCCGCCGATGTAGAAGCTGCTCTCGAGCGTCTCGGGCGACCAGTCCGGCTTGAAGTACGGATCGCAGCGCTCGCCATCTGGTCCGATCCGGTCCTCGTCCGTGTAGAGCAGGTCGAGATCGGGCTCGCATGCGAGCCGCCGGACGAGGGCGAGGAGCGCGTGCGGCGCGAGCCGGGCGCCGGGCTCCATCGTGGCGAGGTAGGAGCCGCGCGCCTGCGCCAGCGCCGCATCGAGGGAGGCCGCGGTGCCGTCGGCGGATGGGAGAAGACGGATACGGTCGTCCTCGGCCGCCAGCGCCCGGAGCGCGGCCGACGGTGCGGCGGCGAGGCACAGTTCCCAATCCGGGTAGATCTGCGCCCGCAGGCTCGCCACCGCCTCCGCGAGGTGGACCGGATCGGCGTTGCCCGCCGCCATGAGGAGGGAGATCAGCGGGCGTTCCGGCAAGGCTGCGAGCTGCGCGCGTAGGGCTTCGATCGAGGGCAGGGCCTCGGCTTCGACCGCCTGAATCCAGGCGGCGTAGGTGGCGGGCGGGCGGCGGGTCTGCGCGGCGCGGGTGAGGCGGCGCCAGATCTCGCCGGGCGGCACGCTGCGCACCAGCCCGAAGGCGCGCCGCAGCAGGCGAAGCGGGCGGCGCTCCTGCGGCGGCAGCCGTTCGATGATCTTTCGTGCGGACAGGACGGCTGCCTCGACCCGGCCCGCCGGCTCGACCCGCACGGCGTCGAGGCGGAAGCGCGGGCCGGCCTCGGCGACTTCCAGGCGCAGAGCGCGGGTGCCCGGTGGCAGGCGGATCAGGTCATCGGTGGCGTCCGCCAGCAAGGTGAGTCGGTAGCGGCGCGGTTCGACGTCGCCTGCCGCCTCGACGGCGAGCACCGGCTGCATCGCCTCCGGGCGGCAGCGGATGCGGATGCGCGTGCCCGACAGGGATGCCACCGCCGCCGCCGGGCCGAGGGCGAAGGCGGGATCGGGACCGGTCGCGGTCCAGGCCCCACCGTCCGCGGGCCGGCGCAGGTCGCGCAGCGGATAGAGGCCGAGCGCCTCGCGACGCCTCATCGGATCGGCCCGTCGTCTCGGTTATGGTGACAGCTCATGCGGCGCCGGAATCCATGAAATCGGTCGCGCCGTGAAGTGATTTCTCGAAAGAGCTGTGTCTTGCCCCCCGGCCGCGGCAAAGCGAAACGTTTCTGTCATCGAAGTTTCATCGCCCGTCGGCAGATGCTTGCCCAGCGGGCCGCCCGGAGGGCACTCTTTCCGGGCAGCGTTCAGGAGCCCGCGCGTCCGTGAAGGGAAACCGGATCATGTCGGCGGCAAACGAAGCGGTCGCCGTGGCGGCACACGGCGAGGCCAGCGGTCAGCCGGGTGGCCGAGGCGCGCAGAAGGACAAAGCGGGCAAGACCGTCAAGCGGCTGC
This sequence comes from Methylobacterium sp. R2-1, assembly GCF_014191355.1. Classification (GTDB taxonomy): domain Bacteria; phylum Pseudomonadota; class Alphaproteobacteria; order Rhizobiales; family Beijerinckiaceae; genus Methylobacterium. The sequence continues at coordinate 58,212 of NZ_JACHWM010000012.1, read as the reverse complement.
GCCCCCCAGCGGCCAAGAGCGTCGGCTGGGCGCTGGTCCAGGCGGCGCGGCTGCATCGCGCCCGGGTCGGCGATCGGCTGGCCGAACTCGACCTGTTCGCCGGCCAGGAACAGGTGGTGCAGGCGCTCGCGGCTGCCGGCAGCATGACCATGGGCGATCTCGCCGCCACCCTGCGGGTGCGCCCGCCGACCGCCTCCAAGACGATCTCGCGGCTCGCCGCCCTCGGCTTCGTCGAGCGCCGGGCCGAGGCCGGCGACGGGCGCATCGTGCGCGTGCGCCTGACCGAGACCGGGATGGCCAAGGCCGCCGGGATCGAGCGGATCTGGGACGAGGTCGAGGCCGAACTTCTCGAAGACTTCGACAACAAGGAGCGTCGCCGCCTGCGCAAGCTCCTGCGCCGCGTCGCCCGCAACCTCGCGGAAGCCGCGGGCGTGTCCGGCCACGAGGAGGCCGACCACGAGATCGACGGCGAGTCCGATGACGAGGAGGAGGCTCTGCTGGGACCGACGGCCTCCGACGCGGTGGCGCAGTCGTAGAGAATCGTTCCGACGATGGCTGCCGGCTCGTCCGAAAAGACGAAGCCCGGCGCCTCGACCGGGATCTGATGTCCGGAACGAGGCGCCGGGCTTGAGGCCGACCGGGGACGGGCTTGCCGACGGCCGTTTCCCCAGCCCGAAATAGGACCAGCTGACCCCGGCCTGACGGTTCAGGCCCGCCCGGCCGGGACCATGTCGGCGAGGTTCCGCTGGGCGGGGCGAGAGAGGGCGGTGGCCAGCATCGCTTCCAGGACGATGAGGTCGGCTTCCGGGTCGGGCTCCCAGCCGCAGGTGCAATGTCCGTCGGGGCCGTGGGCGGCGGCCACCTGCCGGTAGAGCGTGCCGACCGTGCGGGCGGCTGCTTCCAGTGCCGCCATGACGTGCATCGGCTCCCGCTGAAGCGCCTGCCAGAAGGCGACGGTGAGCGCCCGCTCCAACGTTCCTTGCGCGTGCCGCTCCGCCGCGTCGGGCGGGGTCGTGACCAGACCCGCACTCATGCCCGCACCTCCGCCCGCACCCGCGCGCGGGCTTCGGCCGGCACCAAGCGTGGCGGCGTCGCGTCGCCGGGCTCCAGCCCGACCAGAGATTCGAGGCCGCCTCGGCTCAAGGTGAGAGCGGAACCGTCCCACCACGCGAGACGTACCGATTCGAGCAGAGCATCGAGGGCGCCGAGCAGATCGACGAGGCTGCCCAAGCTGTCACGCGCCGGGGAGACCTTATCGGCCCGCGACGGCCACGGCCTGCCGTGAGAAGCGTTCGGAAACATGAAAATGTGAGCCATGTCTTCATCATGGCTCCATCAGAGGATATCCCGCAAGCGATCTTCAAAACATTGGAAATACTTTAATCGATCTCTGTTTTGAATGAATGCAATATCGATTTAGAAGAATTCAATTCGATCGAAAAAGGTGCTGCCGCGTCGCGACTTGGTCTGGGCTGGTGATGTCGATCAGCGGACCGGTTGGTCGAAGCTTGTATCGGGGAAGGGTTCGCCCTTGAGGGTGAAATGCCACCATTCCTGCGCGTAGGGGACGAAGCCGGCGCGAATCATCGTTTCGCGCAGGCGGTAGCGGTTGCGGGCCTGAGCCGGGGTGAGACCGGGAAAATCCGTCGCCGACGACTCATCGAACAGGTCGAAGGGCGTGCCCATGTCGAGTTCGGTGCCGTCGTCGCGACGCACCAGCGTCAGGTCCACGGTCGAGCCGCGCGAGTGCGAAGAACGCTCGGCGATGTAGCCGAGGCGAAAGAGATCCGCCTTGTCGGTCCGCGGATAGTAGGCGGCCTTCATGCGCGTGTCGGCCGGGTCGCGCGCCCAGGCGGCGAAATCGGCCACCGCGCGGCGCGGGCGGTAGCAGTCGAACACCTTGAGGCCGAGCCGCTCCGGCGCGAGCGATGCCTGGACCGCCGCCAGCGCTCTCGCCGCCTGCGGCGTCAGCAGGCAGCGCGGGGCCTCGTAGCCGGCGATGGGACGCCCGATGAAGTTGTCGGAGCCGGCATAGCGCATGTCGAGAACGAGGCCCGGCACGAGCCGGGTGGCATCGACGAAGGGATTGGTCTCCGCTCCCGCCGGCTGGGACGCGGCGAGGGCGAGGCCCGTCAGCGCGGCGCGCATCAGGCCCGCCATGCCAGCAGCCCCGCACCCGCCGCGATCAGCCCGACGCCGACCCAGTGATGGGGCGCGAGGCGCTCGCCGAGGAAGAGGACGCCGAAGACGGCCACCAGCACGACGCTCAGCTTATCGAGCGGCGCGACGCGGCCGGCATCGCCGAGGGCGAGTGCGCGGAAGTAGCAGAGCCAGGACGCGCCGGTGGCAAGTCCCGACAGGATCAGGAAGACGAGGCTTCGGCCGGACACGCGGGTGACATCCGGCGCTTGCCCCGCCGCGAAGACGATGGCGCCGGCGAGCGCCACCACGACGAGAGTCCGGATGAAGGTCGCCACATCCGGCGCCACGCCGTCGATGCCGACCTTGGCGAGGATCGCGGTGGCGGCGGCAAACCCTGCGGAGAGCAGGGCCCAGAAGCGCCACGACAGGAGCAGTTCGCCCACCAGAGCCTCCCTACAGCGCGTGGCGCATCACGATCAGCGCCAGGGCCAGCCCGCCGATCCCGGCGAGCACCGAGACGAGCACGTAGGCGAGCGCCGCCAGCCCGTCGCCGCGCTCCATCAGGGTGAAGGCTTCGAGGGAAAAGGTCGAGAAGGTGGTGAAGCCGCCGAGAATTCCGGTGGCCACGAACAACCGCGCCTGGAGCGGCCCGCCGCGCGCGGCCATCCAGCCGGTGACGATCCCCATCAGCACCGAGCCGACGATGTTGATGCCGAGGGTGCCCCAGGGAAAGCTCGACCCGAGCCGCACGGCCCAAAGATTCACGCCGTGGCGCATGACACCACCCAGGCCGGCGCCGAGGAAGACGAGAAGGGTGTTCAAGGCGAGGTCTCGGGAGGGGAGGCACGATGAGAGCGCGCTCTTGCAAGGCGCGTACAGGCCGGAGGCGTCAAGCGGAAAGACGTACTCCGTCTGAAACTGCGGCGCCTCCGGGACGAAGTGGGCCGTGCCTGGCCGTCATCGCGAGCGTCAGCGAAGTGATCCGGACGTCGCGAGGGCGACAGGTCTTGTGCGAGCCGCCGGAGCCGGCTTTCCCAAAGAACGCTCCGCCGGCATCGGGCCGGCGGGGTCTCTGTTTCGAGGCAGTGGCGAGGCTCAGTCGTCGCCCAAAATCTTGTCGGGTGTGATCGGCAGGTGGCGGATGCGCTTGCCGGTGGCGTGGTACACCGCGTTTGCGATGGCCGCCGCCACGCCGACGATGCCGATCTCGCCCAGGCCCTTCACGCCGAGCGGGTTCGCCTTGTCCTCCTCGTCCACGAAAATCACATCGAGGTCGTGGATGTCGGCATGAACCGGCACGTGGTACTCGCCGAGATTGTGATTCATGAACCGGCCGATGCGGTGGTCGAGCATCGATTCCTCGTGCAGCGCCGAGCCGATGCCCATGACGATGCCGCCGAGGATCTGGCTGCGGGCGGTCTTCAGGTTGATGATCTTGCCCGCCGCGATCGCCGAGACCACGCGGGTGCAGCGCACCTGCCCGAGTTCCTCGTCGATCTTGACCTCCGCGAAGATCGCCGAGTGCGTATAGGCCTCGTATTGCTGGGCGAAGTCCTTGTCGGGAGCGGCCTCGCCGGTCGCTTCCAGCTTCTCGGTGCCGGTCGCCTTCAGGACGTCGGCCAGCGCCACGCTCTTTGAGGGATCGCCCGCCACCTCGATGCGGCCGTTCGAGAACACCACCCGCTCGAAATCGGCGTTGGCCAGCGGTGAGTTCTCCAGGCCGCGGGCCAGCTTGAACGCCTGCTCGGCGATGTCGCGGCAGGCCTTCATCACGGCGGTGCCGGAGGAGGCCGCCGTCCACGAGCCGCCCGCAACGGGCGCCTTGGCGAGCTTCGTGTCGCCGAGCTTGGTCGTGACGTGATCGAGCGGCAGGCCCAGCGTGTCGGCGGCGATCTGCGTCAGGATCGTGTAGGTGCCGGTGCCGAGATCGCCCGTCTGGTTGCCAACCTCCAACCGGCCGTCCGCGGTGAGCACGGCATGCGCACTCGACTGCATCATCATCGATTCCCAGATGCCGGTCGCCATGCCCCAGCCGACGAGTTCCCGGCCCTCGCGCATGGAGCGCGGCTGCGGGTTGCGCCGGCTCCAGCCGAAGCGCTCGGCGCCCTGGCGGAAGCAGTCCTTGAGCGCCTTGGAGCCGAACGGCTTGTCCTCGGTCGGATCGCTCTCGGTGTAGTTCTTCAAGCGGAGCGCAATCGGATCCTGGCCGGTGGCGTAGGCCAGTTCGTCCATCGCCGTCTCGATGGCGTAGACGCCGGTCACGGCGCCGGGCGCGCGCATGTCGCCGGGGGTCGGGGTGTCGAGCTTGGCGAGGCTGTAGGTGAGCGCGACGTTGTCACAGTCGTAAAGCACACCCGACCAGTTGACGACGACCTCCTGGTAATCCTCGTAGGCCGAGGTGCCCTGCACCGCGTCGTGCTTGAGTGCGGTGAGTTTGCCCGAGCGGTCGGCGCCCAGCGAGACGGTCTGGAGCGCCTCCGAGCGGTAGGTGAAGGACCACATCTGGTCGCGGGTCAGCGTCACCCGCACCGAGCGGCCGAGATCCTTCGCCGCCAGCATCGCCAGGAAGAGCTGGTATTGCGGGCGCAGGCCCGAGCCGAAGCCGCCGCCGAGATAGGGGTTCAGCACCCGTACCTGTTCCGGCTTCAGGCCGAAGGCGCCGGCGATGTAGTCGTGGGTGTTCGAAACGCCTTGGATCTTGTCGTAGACGGTGTAGGTGCCGTCCTTCTCCACGACCACGGTGGAGGCGTGCGGCTCCATCGGGTTGTGGTGCTCGTCGGCCATCCGGTACTGGCCTTTGACGCGGATCTCGGCCGTGTCGAACCCCGTCGAAGCGTCGCCCCACGGCTCCGGCGGCGGCTTGATGCCGGCCCGCTTCATCGGCGGGTCGAACGCCTCCGGCGCCTGCGCTTCGAGGTCGGTGCGCGGCGCCACGACCCCGTAATCGACCCGCACCAGCGAGGCGGCGTAGCGCGCCGTCTCGAAATCCTCGGCAACCACGAGGGCCACCGGCTGGCCGGAGAAGACAATCCGGCTGCTTGCCAGCGCCTGGAACGGCGCGCCGGGCGGTGCCACCGCGTCCTGATAGTCCTCCGGCTTGTCGGAGGTGGCCGGGCGGTTCTCGTGGGTGATCACCTTGACGACACCGGGCACCGCCTCCGCGGCGGAGGCGTCGATGCTCCGGATGCTGCCCTTGGCAATAGCGCTCGACACGACCACGCCGTAGGCGAGGTCGGGGGCGGCGAACTCACCGGCATATTTGGCGAGGCCGGTCACCTTGGCCGGGCCGTCGACGCGGCTGACGGCGCTGCCGACGAACCGGTCGCGGCCGGCCGCCGGACTGAACTGGACGGTCATGGGCGGCTCCTTACTGGATGCGCTTGTCTGACTGGGACTGGGGCGTGCCGGCGGCGGCCTGCTCCAGGCCGCGGACGATGGCGCGGCGCGCCAGCTCGATCTTGAAGCCGTTGGTCGATTGCGGCTTGGCCTCGCGCAGGATGAGGTCGGCGGCCGCCTTGAAGCTCTCACGGGTCGCGGGCTTGCCCTGGAGAAGCGCCTCGGCCTCTCTGTTGCGCCAGGGCTTGTGGGCGACGCCGCCGAGCGCGAGGCGGGCGGTGCGGATCGTTGGCCCGTCGAGTTCGAGTGCGGCGGCGACCGAGACCAGGGCGAAGGCGTAGGAGAGTCGGTCGCGCAGCTTCAGGTAGGTGTGGTGGCCGGCAAAGCCGTTGGCCGGAAGGTCGATGGCGACGATGATCTCGCCGGGCGCGAGGTTGGTGTCCTTGGCCGGATTGTCGCCGGGCAGGCGGTGGAAGTCGCTGAACGGGATCGCGCGGTCGCCCTGCGGCCCGCTCACCTGCACGGTTGCTTCCAACGCCGCGAGCGCCACGCACATGTCGGAGGGGTGGGTGGCGATGCAGTGCTCGCTGGTGCCGAGGATGGCGTGGATGCGATCGACGCCGCCGATGGCCGAGCAACCGGAGCCGGGCTCGCGCTTGTTGCAGGGCGTGGCTGTATCGTAGAAGTAGTAGCAGCGGGTTCGCTGCAGCAGGTTGCCGCCGGTGGAGGCCGCGTTGCGCAGTTGCGCCGAGGCGCCGGCCAGGATCGCGTCAGCGAGCAACGGGTAGCGCTCGCGGATGCGGGCATCGTAGGCGACCGTCGCATTGGTCACGAGCGCGCCGATGCGCAGACCCCCGTCGCGTTCCTCGATTTCGCCGAGCGGTAGGCGGGTGATGTCGATGAGCTTGCCCGGCCGCTCGACATCGTACTTCATCAGGTCGATGAGGTTGGTGCCGCCGGCGATGAAGCGGGCCGCCGGATCGCTGCCCAGCGCCTGGATCGCCTCCGCCACCGTGTTGGGACGAACATAATCGAAGCGGTTCATTGAGCCCCTCCCTGCTGCATCACCTCTTCGATGGCATCGACGATGTTGGTGTAGGCGCCGCAGCGGCAGATGTTGCCGCTCATCGCCTCGCGGATCTCGTCGCGGGTCTTGGCGTGACCCTCGTTGATCAGGCCGACCGAGGAGCAGAGCTGGCCCGGCGTGCAGTAGCCGCACTGGAATGCGTCGTGCTCAACGAAGGCTTCCTGGATCGGGTGAAGGCTGTTCTTGCCCTCGCGCTGGACGAGCCCGGCCAGCCCCTCGACGGTGGTGATTTCGGCGCCGTCCTTCATCACCGCGAGCGTGAGGCAGGAATTGATGCGCGTGCCGTTCACCAGCACGGTGCAGGCGCCGCACTGGCCGTGGTCGCAGCCCTTCTTGGTGCCGGTGAGGTCGAGGCGCTCGCGCAGGAGGTCGAGCAGCGTGGTCCAGGGCGCCACCTGAAGCGCGCGCCGCTCGCCGTTGATGGTGAGCGTGATGCCGATTGTCCCGACCGCGCCGGGCGAACCGCTGTCGATGAGCATGGTTACATCCGTGATGAGGCGCGGGCCCGGCACGGACGAAACGCGGCACCGTTGGTGTCGCGAGGGCCGGGCAGGGAGCGCGTCTTGGAAGGGCGCGGGCTCGGGGGCCCGCACCGGGTCGTGTCGATAACCATTCCAAGGTGGCCCTGTTCCGCTCGCCCTGTGGAGGGGCGGCACCGCGCCATCACGGACCGGCGATGCGCGGGGACGCGCTACCCGGCAGGGCGGGGTTCCGCGGGGCGAGAAGCTCGGCTAACGCTTCCCGCGCACGCCGACTTCGAGGAGCCGCCATGGCCGACGCACTCGACCCCGTCCTCAACGACATCGACCGCGATCTGGACAACAGCCTGGAGCGGCTGTTCGCGTGGCTGCGCATCCCCTCGATCTCGACGGATTCCGCCTATGCCGGACATTGCCGCGAGGCGGCGCAGTGGCTCGAAGGAAACCTGACCGCGCTCGGTTTCGAGACCAGCGTCGAGGAGACCTCGCTGCATCCCGTCGTGCTGGCGCACCGCCCGAAGCCGGGGGCGCCGCACGTGCTGTTCTACGGCCATTACGACGTGCAGCCGGTCGATCCGCTGAAGCTCTGGCAGACGCCGCCCTTCGAGCCGCGCCTCGACGGAACGGGAGACTCCAGAAGAATCGTCGCCCGCGGCGCCTCCGACGACAAGGGTCAGGTGATGACCTTCGTCGAGGCGTGCCGGGCGCATCTCGCCATGAACGGCGACCTACCCGTCGGCGTCACCATCCTGATCGAGGGTGCCGAGGAGAACGGCTCGCAGGGGCTGCCCGAATGGGTCGAGGCCAACCGTGACCGGCTCAAGGCGGATGTGGCGCTCGTCTGCGACACCGGCATGTGGGATCGTGAGACGCCGCAGATCACGACCTCGCTGCGCGGGCTCGCCTATTACGAGGTGAAGGTGACCTGCGCCGACCGCGACCTCCATTCCGGGTTCTTCGGCGGGGCGGCGGCGAACCCGATCCACGTGCTCTCGCGGATTATCGCCGACCTGCACGATGCCGGCGGCCGCGTGACCTTGCCGGGCTTCTACGACGGCGTGCGCGAGCCCCCGCCCGAACGGCTGGAGCAGTGGCGCTCGCTCCGCCTGACCCCCGAAAAGTTTCTCAGGCCGATCGGCCTGAAGCAACCCGCTGGCGAGCGCGGACGCCTTCCGATCGAGCTGATCCAGTCGCGTCCGGCCTGCGACGTGAACGGCATCATCGGTGGCTACACCGGGGAGGGGACGAAGACCGTCATCGCCTCCCAGGCCTCGGCCAAGGTCTCGTTCCGCCTCGTGGACGATCAGGACCCGGAGCAGCTTTCCAAAACCTTCGAAGCCTTCGTGCGCGAGCGCGTGCCCTCCGACTGCTCGGTCGAAGTCATCTGCTACAAGGGCTCCCGGGCGGTGGCACTGCCTTATGACATGCCGCAACTCGCCGCCGCCCAGGCCGCGCTTTCGGCCGAGTGGGGCCGCGAGGCCGTGGCGGTCGGAGCCGGCGGCTCGATCCCGATCGTCGGCGACTTCAAGCGCATCCTCGGCCTCGACACGCTGCTGATCGGCTTCGGCCTCGACGACGACCGCATCCATTCGCCCAACGAGAAGTACGAGCTGACGAGCTTCCACAAGGGCACGCGCTCCTGGGCGCGGATCCTCTCGGCGCTGGCAAACGCGTGATGACGAAGTGGGCCGGAGTTCGCTGGTTTCTCCCAGCGGGATTTCCGGTGGCATGAACGGGGCCGCACTCTTCGAGAGCTCGAATGGTGCCTCTGCGTCGGTGCCGGGCCAGCTTATTGAAGCCGCGCCAGGCGCCTGCCTGCTGCGCTTCCCGCTGCCACCCTCACTGCCGATCCCGCTGCATATCGCGGCGCCCGAGACTGTGCGGCTGGTCACCTGGGTCTTTTCCGGTCTTGAAGCGGGGGCGCCGGACGGGCCCATCTGCCTGCTGGCGCTCGAAGCGGAAAGCGCCGCGCTGCGCGAGGGCGTCAGCCTCGCCACGCATTTCCGCGACCTCGTGGTGCGGCCCGAGCCGGCTGCGAGCGATGTTCTGCCCTCGGCCGAGCGGACCTTGCTCGCGCGGGCGTTGCTCTCGGCGGGCAGGGCGGGGCTCGGGCCGCTCGGACGCCTGTTCGGCCTCGTCGAGGCGGCGGTCATCGCGCTGCCGGTCGCCGAGGATGCGCCGGATCTTGCGCATGACGACGGCGGCTGGTCGCTCGGTGGCAGCGCGGTTCCGCATGGCCTGCTGTTTCGAGTTGGCGCGGGCTGGGGCTGTGCGCAGGTTGCCGGGGCACGATTGCGCTTCGGGAAGCACCCGCGCCAGCGCCTCACGCTCGAACCCGTCTGGGGCGCGGCGCCCGAGGGTCTGCCCGAGCGCTCTTTCGCGCTCTACGCCCATGGCTTCACAGCACTGACGACATGGGCCTCCTGATGCCGCCCGACAGCGTGGAAAAGCCCGCGATTCTTGTTCTCGCGCCGATGCCGGCAGCGCCCGTGAGCGCCGGCAACCGGCGCCGGCTGGTCGCCACCTGCGAGGCGCTGACCCGCGGCGGCTTCGCCATCGATCTCGCCTATTACGCCCACGAGGATCAGATCTATCGCCGCTTCGGTCAGCACCCGCCGACCGATCTCTTGGAGATGGAGCGGACGTTCCGGAACGTCTTCCTGATCGAGGCCCGCACGGTCATCCCGCTCAAGACGCGCTCCACCGCGTTCGGGATCGACGAATGGTGCCCCGACGAGGTCGGCGACTTCATGGCGTGGTACTGCTCCGCCTATCCTGAGACGGGCGCCGTGCTGGTGAACTACGTCTTCCTGTCGCGCGCCCTGGAGGGGGTTCTGCCGGGCGTCCTGACGCTGATCGACACGCATGACCGCTTCGCCGGCCGCCAGAACCAGTACCGTCCGTTCCGCGCCGAGCCGAACTTCTTCTACACCGACGCGGCCGGCGAGGCGGCGGGGCTCGCCCGTGCCGACGTCGTGCTGGCGATCCAGGCGGCGGAAGCCGCCTATTTCGCGGGCCTGACCGACAGCCGCGTCCTGCTGTTGCCGCCGCATTTCCCGGCCCAAAAGCCCTTCGCCATGCCGGAGCGGGTGGCGCGCATCGGCTTCCTCGGCCACGGCAACGACCCGAACCTGTTCTCCATCGGCCGCTTCATCCGCACTTGGCGCGACGGTTGGACCCCGGATCGGCCGGAACTCGTCATCGCCGGCGAGATCTGCCGCAGCCTGCCCGGCGTAGAAGGGCCCGGCGTGCGGCTGCTCGGCTATCTCGACCGGCTCGAGGATTTCTACGCGCAGGCCGACCTCGTCGTGGCGCCGATGCTGATGGGTTCAGGGCTCAAGATGAAGGTCGGAGAGGCGCTCTCCTTCGGCCGTCCGGTGATCGGCACCGAAATCGGCCTCGAAGGCTTCGAGCCGGTCGTGCCGGCCCACCGCTGCCGCGACGCGGAGGCCGTGAAGGAGGCGGTGCTGGCGGTCTCGCGCGATGCCGAGGCCCTGGCGCGGCTGAGCCGGGCGAGCGAGGCGCTCTTCACGCGCTACGCCACGACCGCACAGGCGGCGGAGGCGGAGCTGATCGGCCTTCTGGAAAGGCACGAACGTGACCGTACGTCCCCCTCTCCCCGCATGCGGGGAGAGGGTCGCGACGACCTTGTCGTCGGTGCGACGAGGGGAAGCGCGGGCGACGGGGTGGTTCAAGTGGAGACCCATCCGTCTATCCCCCCTGACCCTCGGCTGCCGCCTCACTTCGGCGACGACAGGGGTGCCGAAGCCCTCTCCGTGCGTGCGGGGAGACGGGGAACCAATCTGGATGCGGTGTCGATCGTCATCCAGGGCGGCGGCCTCGCCCTGACTTGCGAAACCTCCGCAAACTCCCGGACCGCCGCCGATCCCGATCTCGGCGTTCTGGTCGCCACCGAGCGGCGACCCGGACGGGGCACGGCGGCGGTCTACGCGCCACTGCGTCAGCGCTGGTTCGCCCGTGCGGAGGCGTCGGCCGTCGGTGATCCGCCCGATCTTGGCGCGCTCGATGTCGCCCTGTCGCCCGAATGGGTGCGCGACAGAAAGTTGCCCCCTGCAACCCGCGTGGCGCTCGCCCGCGCTTTCGCCCGGATGCAGGCGGATTGGGAAACGGAAGGCCGCATGGTCGGTAGCGCAGGGGATCGCCTCGAGATCGAAACCCTTCTGCCCGGCGTGCTCGTCAACGGCACCCATCCGGCGGCCGCCTTCCTGATCGCGGGAGAGGGCGCTTCCGAACTGCGCCTGGAGCGGGTCACGCCCCTCCACCGGCGCGAGATCGACACCTATGCCAACCTCACCGGACGCCTGCCTGCGCCGCTGCCCGTGAGCCTGTCCTTCCGCGCGGCGGCCATGTCCCCGGCGAGCGGGTGCCTCCTGTTCCTCACCGATGACGGGATCGGCCGGATCATCCTGCCGGAGGGCGCAGCGTAACCTATGAGCGAGACCCCCGCCGTTCACCTGCTCGACACCGTCGATCCCGGCACCGGCCGCCGCGCGGCGCTCGCCGAGGCCGCGCTCATCTTCGACGCGATCCAGCGCAACGGCGTGCGCCTGGCTTTCGCGCCCCAGCCCGATCCGGATGTCTCCATCGTCATCGTCGCCCGCGATGCCCGCCATCTCCTGGCGCTCACCCTCTACCGCCTCTGCGCTGGTCAGGGGCTGGCGGGCGTCACCTTCGAGGTCGTGCTGGTCGACAACGCCTCGGCGCCGGAGACCCGCGCCCTCTACCCGCATCTCGACGGGGTGACGCTGATCGAGAACGCGACCAACACCGGCTTCGGGCCGGCCTGCAATGCCGGCGCGGCGCGGGCACGGGGCCGCTTCCTCCTGTTCCTCAACCCCGATGTCGATCTGTTGCCCGGCGCGCTGGCGGCGATGGTCGCGACCTTCCGCGATCACGAGGGCGCCGGCATCGTCGGCGCCCGCCTCGTCTTCCCCGGCGGCGTGCTGCAGGAATCCGGCGCGGGCTTTCGCGACGACGCGCAACTCACCCACCCGTTCGGACGCGGCAACGCCGACCCCTTCGCCCCCGAGCACGCCGCGACCCGCGATGTCGGCTACGTCTCGGGCGCCGTGCTGATGATCGAGCGGGCCCTGTTCGAAACCCTCGGCGGCTTCGATCCGCTCTTCGCGCCGGCCTATTACGAGGACACCGATCTCTGCCTGCGCTGCCATCAGGCCGGGCGGCGGGTGATCGTGCAGCCGCGGGCCACCGCGATCCATTACGAGAACGCCACCAGCGCCCGTCGCGAGGACGTGGAGGCGCTGCTCGACCGAAACCGCGCCCGCTTCCTCGACCGTCACCGCTCGAGCCTGTTCGCGCAGGGTCCGCAGCCGCGCGGCACCGGCCTCCTCGACCACGATCCCTGGCGCCTGCGGGTGCTCTACGTCGATGACCGGGTGCCGCATCTGGATCTCGGCGCCGGACTGCCGCGGGCCAATGCCATCCTCAACGCCATGGCGGGTCTCGGCTACGCGGTGACCTTCTTCCCGAACTATGAGGCGGATGCCGAGGAGGCGCGGCGCTACCGCGATCTCGATGAGCGCATTGAGATCGCTTATGCCAGCGGCGACGGCGGCTTCGCCCGCCTGATCGCCGAGCGGCGCGACCATTACGACGTGCTCTGGGTCAGCCGCCCGCACAACATCCTGTTCGTCACGCAGGCGCTCCACGCCGCCGGGCTCGATCCGCGCGGCTTCGTGCGCTCGAAGGTGATCTTCGACTCCGAGGCCCTGTTCGCGTTGCGCGACTTCGTGACGGAGGCCGCGACCGGGGGCAGCGCGGTGGCCGCCGATCTGGCGTGGCAGGCGGAGCGCGAGACGCGCCTGTTCGGGCTCGCCGACGCGGTGGTCTGCGTCTCGCCGGCCGAGGCGCGAGTGCTCGCCCCCTACAGCGCCTGCAACGCCACCGTGCTCGGCCACGCGCTGACCCGGCCCGAGGCGCCGACGCCGAATTTTGCCGGGCGCGCGGGTTTCGTCTTCGTCGGCGCGCTCGCCCGCGAGGGTCAGCCTAACGTCGATTCCCTGGACTGGTTCTTCGAGAATGTCTGGCCCCTCGTGCGCGCACGGCTGCCGGAGGCGGTGCTGACGATCGTCGGCGGGATCGCGCCCGAGATCCGCGAGCGCTACGCGGTGCAGCCGGGCGTGCGTGTCACCGGCCGGGTGCCGCAGACCGAGCCCTATCTCGACGCGGCCCGCGTCTTCCTGGCGCCGACGCGCTTCGCCGCCGGCATCCCGCACAAGGTCCACGAGGCGGTGGCGCGCGGCCTGCCCTGCGTCGTCACGCCGATCCTCGCCGATCAGGTCGGCTGGGCGGACGGCGCCGGCTTCCTCGTGCGCGACTGGCGCGATCCGAAGCCCTTCGCCGAGGCATTGGTGGCGCTTCACGAGGATGCCGCCCTGTGGGATGCGATTCGGGAGGAGGGGAGCCGGAACATCGCCGAGGATTGCGACGCCGAGACCTTCGCGGCTGAGATCCGGGCGCTGTGCGAGGTGCAGGTCGTCGCATGAGTGCATCCCCCGTCGCCCGCCTGGTTGGTTTCGCCACCGGGCTCCTGCGCCGCGCCGCGATCGGCCGCGTCCCGAAACTGTTCGATGCCGCCTATTACCGCGAGCGCAATCCGGGCGTGGCGCGCAGCGGCCTCGACCCGTTCCTGCACTACGCGTGGTTCGGCGCCCGCCGGGACCGCAATCCGAGCGCGGATTTCGATACGGCCTTCTACCGTCGACAGAGCGGCCGGACCCGACTCGATCCCCTGCGCCACTACCAGCAGGTTGGCGCGGCACAGGGCCTCGACCCGAGCCCCGGCTTCAGCACCAGCCTCTATCTCGCCCGCTACCCCGACGTGGTTGCGGCCGGAATCAACCCGCTCCTGCATTTCCGCACCGACGGCCGGGCGGAAGGGCGCGAGGCGGCACCCTCGCCGATCGAGCCCGACCGCCTGCGGGCGCTCGACGGCGTGGCGGAGGATCATACCCTCACCCTGCCCGACGCCGAGGGCGGGCGCTTTGCCCTGACGCTGCTGCGTGACAGCCCGCTCGACCGCGCGGCGGATTTCGCGCCGCGCTTCTGCCTCCAGCTCTGCGTCGACGGCGTCGAGTACGACGCCCTGCTCGACGCGTTCCGCGCCTTCGAGGCGGGTGCGCAGGCGGCGCTCGCTCTGGAAATCGACACGAGCTCCGGCCCGCACCCGCCTATGCCGACGCAACTTCTCGCGTTCGAGCGCTGCTTCGTCTCCCGCTTGGACAACGGCCGGGTGCTGCACCTGCGCTACGCCGAGCTGCGGGCCTGGGACCTGCGCCTCAAGTGGCCCGGCGTGGCGGCCGTGTTCCCCGGCGGCCATTTTTCCGCACGGCTGCTGGCGAAAGGGGAGGGGTGGCCGGCGGTCTGAATCCCTGCTCAGTCATTCGGGGAAACCGAGGCGGCCGCGGGCGTTCCTCCGACGACGGACTCGAGCAGGATTGCCATCATGAGTGACGACGACCGCCAGAGGCGCGAGGAACGCCCCGACTCCACCGGCCCCAATTCCCGGCCCCGCGACACCACCATCGCCCAGACCGGCGAGGGTATCCCCGACGATAGCGGGCGGCCCGTGCAGGTGGACGAGGCGGAGGCCAAGCGGATCGAGGAGAAGATCCGGGAGATATGACGGCCGCGCGGCGCTGAGCCAGTGCCGCGCGGTCTCTTTGGCCTCAGGCCGACCTCTCCAAAAAAATCGCCTTCTTGACGATCGCGTGGACGCCCCAGTTGCCGTCCACCACCTGGGTGATGCCGAAATCGACGGCCACCGACATCAGCGAGATCGCCTCGTCCTCGGTCAGTCCCTTCGCCTGCATCAAGAACTGGCGCATCTTGCGGAAGGCGTCGCGCATGGCGAGGTCGAGGGAGGACTTCTGGAAGATCGCGTTCTGCGCGTCCGGCCCGAGATCCTTCAGGTAGTTCGGGTAGCTGAAGCCCGAGAGCACCCAATCGTCGCTCGTCTCGATCATCGGGAAGTCGAGGGCCTCCAGCGAGGTGCCGGCGAGCTCGGCCTTCTTGTGAAGGATGAACTGGAAGGTGCCGGTGAGCGAGCACTCGATCGCCGTGCCGCAGAGTTCCGAATCACCCTGGCTCGCGTGGGGATCCCCCACCGAGAACAGCGCGCCGGGCACGGCGACGGGGTAATACATCGTGGCACCCTTGCCGATGCGCCAATTGTCGATGTTGCCGCCAGTGTAGCTCGGCGGGATCGAGTTCACCATGTCCGCCTCGGACGGCGCCAGCCCCATCGTGCCGAAATGAGGGCGGATCGGCACGCGGATGCCCTTCAGCACGTCGAAGCTGCGCTTGGTCTTGGTGTGATCGACCGGTAGGCCCGGATAGTCGATCGTCGGGTGCTCACGGCCGTCCGGATCGGTGACGCCCGGCCAGGGGAAGCTGTAGACGGCCTTGGCCCAGTCGCGTTCGCCGCTGGCATCGACCTCGTAGATCGTGACGACCTCGCGTTTGTTGCCCCCCAGCATGTCGTTGTAGTGATAGCCCCACCACGCCGCGGCGTTGCTGCCGAACGTTCGGCCCTTGAACTTCGGGTTGGCGGAGGGGCGCGGGGCGACATCGAGGATGCGCACTTCCAGCACGTCGCCGGGCTCGGCGCCACGGATCGCCACCGGGCCGGTGCAGATATGGACCCCGAGCCCGCCGCCGGGGCCGAGCTTGGAATCCTCCGGTCCGGCGCCGCGGCGCGGCACGCCCTTTCTCTCCTTGGTCCAGAGGAACACGCTCTCGGCGCCGGGATCGCCCGTCACCATCCGCTCGGCGTCGTCGTTGGCGTGGTGGGTCAGCGTCTCGATGGTGACGAAGTCGCCCGACTCGATCTCGACCTGGGGTTTGAGAGTCTTCGAGAAGTAGCCCCAGTGGATGGTCTCGGCATTGGCCGGCAGGTGGTAGTGGGCCGTCTGCTTCAGCCGGCGCGCGCTGCTCTGCGCCAGGGCCGGGCTCACCAGGGAGAGCCCGCCCGCCGCCAGCGCCGCAGCGCCTCCGGTGGCGACGAAGCTGCTCTTCAGGAAGGCACGCCGCTCCGGCTCCATGTCGCGCCGGTAGCGCAGCCGATGCTCGGCGAAGGCGGCACAGGTCGGATCGTCACCAAGGCACATTGCAGACTCCAAGCGTGTTCAACGCGTGGATCTGAATGCAAAATGACAGCCAAGCTTGAGGCCCACCCACCCTTGATCGGGGCAGGGACGGACTTCAAAACCTGGCAGCCTACTCCGAGAGCGGTCCGGCGCCGGGCTCGGCCTCGGGTGCCGTCTCTTGCGCCGCCCCGGCCTGCGCCTCCACCACCGCCGCTGCGGTGACGTTGACGATGCCGCGCGCTGTGACCGAGGGCGTGAGGATGTGTGCCGGCTTGGCCGGGCCGATCAGCAGGGGGCCGACCGGAAGCGCGTCGGCGAGCACCTTGGCGAACTGGAAGGCGATGTTGGCCGCATCCAGGTTCGGGAAGACGAGGATGTTGGCCGCGCCCTTCCAGTTCGACCCCGGCAGCACCCGGTCGCGCACGAGTTCGGACAGAGCCGAATCCGCCTGCATCTCGCCGTCGGCCTGAAGGCCCGGTGCGCGGGCATGGATCAGCTCGAGGGCGCGGCGCATCTTCTTCGCTGATTCCGAGTCCGATTGGCCGAAATCGGAGTGGCTCAGCAGCGCGATTTTCGGCGTGAGGCCGAAGCGGCCGACATGGCCCGCGCAGGCGATCGCAACGTCGGCGACTTCCTCCGCGCTCGGATTCTGCCGGACATGGGTGTCGGCCAGGAAGTAGGCGCCCTTCTTCGTGACGATCAGGCTCATCGCGGCGAAGTCGAGCAGATCCGGCGAGAGGCCGATGATGTCGCGGATGACGCGCAGACGGGTCTCGAAGCGTCCTTCCAGGCCGCAGATCAGGGCGTCCGCCTCGCCGCGGCGCACGGCGAGTGCGGCGATCACCGTGCTGTTCGTGCGCACCAGCGTCCGGGCGAGATCCGGCGTGATGCCGCGCCGCCCGGCGACCTCAAGATAGGTCGAGACGTAGGCGCGGTAGCGCGGATCGTCCTCGGGATCGATCAGCTCGAAATGCTCGCCCTGCCGCAGGTCGAGGCCGAAGCGCTTGATGCGGGTCTCGATCACCCGCGGGCGCCCGACCAGGATGGGCCGGGCCACCTTGTCCTCGACCACCACCTGGGCCGCGCGCAACACCCGCTCATCCTCGCCCTCGGCGTAGATGACACGCTTGGGGTTATCCTTCGCCTTGGAGAAGATCGGCTTCATGATGAAGCCGGATCGGTGAACGAACCGGTCGAGCGATTCCGCGTAGGCCTCGATGTTCTCGACGGGCCGGCCGGCCACACCCGAATCCATCGCCGCCTTGGCCACCGCAGGCGCGATGCGCAGGATCAGGCGCGGATCGAACGGGCTCGGGATCAGCGAGTGGGGACCGAAGGGCCGGGCCTCGCCACCATAGGCGCGGGCCACCACGTCGGAGGGCGTCTCGCGGGCAAGCGCCGCGATCGCCTTCACTGCGGCCTTCTTCATCTCCTCGTTGATCGCGTGCGCGCCGACATCGAGGGCGCCGCGGAAGATGTAGGGGAAGCAGAGAACGTTGTTGACCTGATTGGGGAAGTCCGAGCGCCCGGTGCAGATCATCGCGTCGGGCCGCCGCTCCTGGGCGAGATCCGGCATGATCTCGGGATAGGGGTTGGCCAGCGCCATGATCAGCGGCTTCTCGGCCATCTTCTCGAGATATTCGGGCTTGAGCACCCCGCCCGCGGAGAGGCCGATGAACACGTCGGCGCCGGGGATCACCTCGGCCAGCGTGCGGGCCTCTGTCTCCTGCGCGTAGACGTCCTTCCAGCGGTCCATCAGTTCGGCGCGGCCCTTGTAGACCACGCCCTTGATGTCGGTGACCGTGATGTTCTCGACCTTGGCGCCGAGGGAGACGAGCAGGTTGAGGCAGGCCAAAGCCGCCGCGCCCGCGCCCGAGGTGACGATCTTGGCGTCCGAGAGTTGCTTGCCGGCCAGTTCCAGGGCGTTGAGGACGGCGGCCGCGACGATGATCGCCGTGCCGTGCTGGTCGTCGTGGAAGACCGGGATGTTCATCCGTTCCCGGCAGCGCTCCTCGACCTCGAAGCACTCGGGTGCCTTGATATCCTCGAGATTGATGCCGCCGAAAGTTGGCTCCAGGGAACAGACCACGTCGACGAGCTTGTCGACATCCTTCTCGTTGACCTCGACGTCGAACACGTCGATCCCGGCGAACTTCTTGAACAGGACGGCCTTGCCCTCCATCACCGGCTTCGAGGCGAGCGGGCCGATATCGCCGAGGCCGAGCACGGCGGTGCCGTTCGTGAGCACCGCGACGAGGTTCTGGCGGATGGTGAGGGTGGCGGCCTCCTGCGGATCGTCGTGGATCGCCATGCAGGCGGCGGCGACGCCGGGAGAATAGGCGAGGGCGAGGTCGCGCTGGTTTCCGAGGGGCTTGGTGGCCTGGATCTCGAGCTTTCCGGGTTTCGGCAGTCGATGGTAGACGAGCGCCCCGGACTTCAGATCCTCGGACATATTGTCGGCCATGGCGATGCCGTCCTCTTCCGCTCGTTTTTGCGCGCCCGCACCCTCTTCTTCCGGGGGGCGCTGTTGAGGCATCTGTTGCAACGGCTGAGGCGGGGGCGCAACCCGCACAACGAGACCCGGCTCCACTTGGAAAAGCTGGCGAAGCGCTGGAATTTCACAATCGGCGCATACTCTTACGGCAGGCCGAAGGTGCGCTTCCCCGAATCCGGGCAGCGGCTGACGATCGGCCGGTATTGTTCCATCGCGGACCGCGTCGAGATCCTGCTCGGCGGCGACCATCGGCTCGACTGGGTTTCGACCTATCCGTTCGCGGCGATGACCGGGCTCTGGCCGGGGGCAGAGGCGCCTGAGGATTACCACGCCTCGCGCGGCGACGTGACCATCGGCCACGATGTCTGGCTCGGGTCGGGCTGCATGATTCTGTCGGGAATCACCGTGGGGCACGGGGCGGTGGTGGCCGCCCACGCCGTCGTCACGCGCGATGTTCCCCCCTACGCCGTGGTCGCCGGCAACCCGGCCCGGCTCGTGCGCCGCCGCTTCGACGAGGCGACGGTTGCGGCGCTGGTCGAAGCGGCGTGGTGGGACTTTCCGCACGGGACGGTGATGCGGTGGGTTCCACTGCTGCAGAGCGGCCGGGTGGACGAACTGATCGCTGCGGTCAGGGCCGAGCGCGCCGTTGCGGGACCGCTCCGATTGCCGTAACCGGCCCGCTCGATTGCCAGGAAGTCACGACTCATGTCCGACACGCTCCCCGACCGCCTCTCGGTGAACCCGAACAGCCCCTACTACGACGAGGCGGTTCTCGCCCGCGGCGTCGGCATTCGCTTCAAGGGCGTCGAGAAGACCAATGTCGAGGAATACTGCGTCAGCGAGGGCTGGGTCCGCCTCTCAGCCGGCAAGACGCTCGACCGGGCCGGCAACCCGATGACGGTAAAGCTCAAGGGCACCGTCGAGCCGTATTTTCGCGAGGAAGGCTGAGCGATCCGCTTGGCCGCGCTCGCAGGAGTGATCGCTCTGCGAAAACAGAGAACCCCGCCGGAGCGGGGTTCGTCGGCGGGGTGGCATGAGGCCGGCTGTCAGACCGCCATGCGGTCCTCGCCCTCAACCGGCTCGCGCAGCACGTAGCCGCGGCCCCACACGGTCTCGATGTAGTTCTTGCCCTCGGACGCGTTCGCCAGCTTCTTGCGCAGCTTGCAGATGAACACGTCGATGATCTTCAATTCCGGCTCGTCCATGCCACCGTAGAGATGGTTGAGGAACATCTCCTTGGTGAGCGTCGTGCCCTTCCGCAGCGAGAGGAGTTCCAGCATCTGGTACTCCTTGCCGGTGAGGTGCACCCGCGAGCCGGAGACCTCGACGGTCTTCTGGTCGAGGTTCACGATCAGGTCGCCGGTGGTGATGACCGACTGGGCATGACCCTTCGAGCGGCGCACGATGGCGTGGATGCGCGCCACCAGTTCGTCCTTGTGGAACGGCTTGGTGAGGTAATCGTCGGCGCCGAAGCCGAGGCCCTTCACCTTGTCCTCGATCCCGGCCATGCCCGACAGAATTAGGATCGGGGTCTTCACCTTGGCGACGCGAAGCGAGCGCAGCACCTCGTAGCCCGACATGTCGGGCAGGTTCAGATCCAGAAGGATAATGTCGTAGTCGTAGAGCTTGCCGAGATCGACGCCCTCTTCGCCGAGGTCGGTCGTGTAGGTGTTGAAGTTCTCGGACTTGAGCATCAATTCGATGCTCTGCGCCGTGGCGCTGTCGTCCTCGATCAGAAGTACGCGCATCGTGATCCCCACCGGACAGGCCGTTTCGGGGCGCTTGAGACAAGCCGCCGCCGGTCGTCCGCCGACGGCCCCGGCGGACGCTCCCTCATTCCCACTTTCGAAACGCTATTCCTTAACCGTTAACAAAAGCCGAATCCCGCTTGCAAGCGCTGTCTCTTTCGAGTCCGGCACCGATTCTCACCATGGTTGGCGATCTGTTCTCCATCCGCATGGGCTTTCGGGGGACAGAAAATCGGCCCTGACCGCTAACCCCTTCATTTCCTTGGAGTCGGCGGTCCTGTTGCCGAAAGGAGACGGCGAGCTTTCGTCGCCTATTCAATTCTTTCGGACCGGCAGCGACGGCGCCGGGGCGGCGACGGGAAGCCTTGGCGGACGACCCCGCGATGTTAAGACATCGGCCGGTTCGGTGGCGGATGGCGGTTAACGGGGTCGAGGGCGCATGACGCAGGAGCGCGGCTCCGGGGGACTGGCGGCGGCGCTCGCCGCGCTCTCGACCGTCGAGGCCCTGGAAACCTTCGGCCGGGTGACGGCGATTCGCGGTCTCCTGGTCGAGGTGGCGGGCCCGGTCTCCGCCATGCGGCTCGGCGGCCGCATCGACGTGGTGGTGGAGGAAGGCGGCGGGGCCGCGACTTCAACCGGACCCTCGACCGTTCCGTGTGAGGTGATCGGGTTTGCCGGCGACCGCGCGCTCGCCATGCCGTTCGGCTCCCTCGAAGGCGTGCGCCGCGGCTGCCCCGCCGTGGTGCGCGACGAGGCGGCGGGCGCGATTCGCCCGTCCGCCGCCTGGCTCGGACGCACCGTCGATGCCCTCGGGCGCCCCATTGACGGGCTAGGACCCCTGGCCCAGGGCCCTGCGATCTATCCCCTGCGGGCCGACCCGCCCCCCGCGCACGGACGGAGGCGAGTCGGGCCGCCGCTCGATCTCGGGGTGCGCTGCATCAACACCTTTCTCACCATGTGCCGTGGGCAGCGCATGGGCATCTTCGCCGGCTCCGGCGTCGGCAAGTCGGTGCTGCTCTCGATGCTCGCCCGCTACACCGCCGCCGATGTGGCAGTGATCGGCCTCGTGGGCGAGCGCGGCCGCGAGGTGCAGGAGTTTCTCCAAGACGATCTCGGCGCGGCGGGTCTCGCCCGCTCGGTCGTCGTGGTGGCGACCTCCGACGAGCCGGTGCTGATGCGCCGCAACGCCGCCTACGTGACGCTGGCGATCGCCGAGTACTTTCGCGATCAGGGCGCGCAGGTCCTGTGCATGATCGACTCGATCACCCGATTCGCCATGGCCCAACGCGACATCGGGCTCGCCGGCGGCGAGCCGCCCACCGCCAAGGGCTATACGCCCACCGTCTTCTCCGAACTGCCGCGCCTGCTCGAACGGGCGGGGCCCGGCACGGGGGAAGGGGCGATCTCCGGGCTGTTCACCGTGCTGGTGGAGGGCGACGACCACAACGAGCCGGTGGCGGATGCGGTGCGCGGCATCCTCGATGGACATATCGTGATGGAGCGGCGCATCGCCGAGCAGGGGCGTTACCCGGCGATCAACGTGCTGCGCTCGGTCTCGCGCACCATGCCGCGGGCCTGCGACCCGGCCCACCTCCCGACGGTCCGCCGGGCGCGAAAGGTGCTGGCGACCTATGCCGATATGGAGGAATTGATCCGGCTCGGAGCCTACCGGGCCGGCTCGTCGCCCGAGGTGGACGAGGCGGTGGCTTTGATGCCGGATCTGACGGCTTTTCTGGGGCAGGGTAAGGAAGAAGCAACCTCCATCGGCGAGGGTTACGCTTGGTTGGCCGCCATTGTCGGCGGCGGGTGAGGCGGCTTCGAAAGCGCGTCGGGTTAACGGTCCGAGAGGGCCGTGGCATCGATCAAGCCGCTTTCCAGCGTAGCGTGGAGTGGATGGCCCGACATGAAATCGCGTGACACGCTGATCCGGCTGCGTCGGTTCCAGGTGGACGAGAAGCGCCGCCGGGTCGCCCAGATCGAGATGATGATGGCCGACTTCAACCGCATGGCGGCCGAGCTCGACCGCGAAGTTGCGCAGGAGGAGGCCCGGGCCGGGATCTCCGACCCGGCCCATTTCGCCTACCCGACCTATGCCCGCGCCGCGACCGGCCGCCGGGACAACATGCGCCAGTCGGCCGCCGCCCTGGAAGGTCAGCTCGCCGAGGCCAAGGCTGAGCTGGGCGAGGCGTTCGAGGAACTGAAGAAGGTCGAGATCTTGGAGGATCGCGAGCGCTCCGCCGAGCGCGCGGCCGAGGCCGCCCGCGAGCAGGCCGAGATGGACGCGATCGGTCTGCGCGCGCGGGCCTGATCGGCGCGATTGCGGGCGGGATCAGTGGGGGCGTCGGCGGCCATGAGGCCGGCGACGCGGGCAAGGCCACGGTTCCCAGCTGCTTCCCCGCTGACTCCATCTGCCGAGAGCCTGCACGTCGGTCGGTGTCGCCGTCTTTTGCGGAACACGTTCACCGAAAGCGGTCGGACGACCGCGACCGGCCCAACGCCGCGCAGACAACACGGAACCCCGGACGAGAGGTCAAGTTCTTACCTATGTAATCGGCACCGAGCCGCGATCCTGCGTGCTCCGCTTCTTCATAGGTGCGACATGCTGCAGTCCGGAACCAGGATCCTGCTCGCGGCACTTGCCGCCGGTTTTGTGCCGACGGCCGCGTTTTCGCAGAACATCATCGCTCTGGATGGAAGCGGGTCCCAGGCGATCGTGTCCGCTTCGGGTGAGGTCGCATCGACGGCAGCGACCCGAGATGTGATCACCCCGGATGGCATGGGTTATCGGGTCGATGTGTTCGGCGCGACGCCCAATTCCAGGGTCGTGGTTGCCCAGAACCTCGTCACGCAGAATGGGAACGCGCCTGTCCCGAACGTGAATGACTGCACGTTCATTCGGGATCCGGTCGCCTTGCGCGATTGCATCAACCTCTACGAGGGACAGCGCTTGGGACCGGGACCCCGTACCAACGCGCTTCGGTCGAACCTGATCACCGATGAGGCGCTCATTGATGCTGCGGGACCCATCCCCGGTTCCACCAGAGGCCGGTCCGGCAGCGGCCGGGAACGGGTGACTGCGCCGGATCTGAAAAGATCCAACGCCGCCTACATCGAGCAGGTCACGCCATCGCGGTAGATCGCTGACCCGCGCTCATTGGAGCGGTCAACGGCCCGGTCTGGGATGAGGCTGACGATTCTGCCTCAGCCGACCGGCTACGCCGAGGCCCTCGCTTGGAGCCAATCCGCGCCGAGGGCGGCGTGCGGCAGCCGCGCAGGCGTTGCGCATTTCCTGGGCATGCAACCGGCAGTGCATTTTCCGGCAGTCGGACTAGGCTTCGGAGGTCGAGCCGCTCACCAGCCTCGTCGAATCCGCCATCGAACCCGCCTCTGCCGCCTCTCTTCGGCATGAAACCGTCATGATCGGTCGGCAAGACCCGGCCGCATCGAGACGGCCGCTCCGGTTCCGCTTGCGATGCGCGCGGTCGTGGCGCAGGAGAGACCGCTCCCGAGAGAGGCGGCCGGCATCCATGAAAAAAGTCAGTGAAATCGTCTGGGGCCTGATCGGCCTCACCGCGGTGGCGGTGTCCTGCTACCTGCTCTGGGGCGAGTTGAAGACCCTGTCCTGGGCCAGCATCGAGGCGGCCTTCGCCGCCATCCCGCTCCACCACTTCCTGCTCGCCGCCGTCTCCACGCTCGTCGCCTACGCCGCGCTCGCTTGGTACGACCGGATCGCGTTGCTGCATCTGGGCGTGCGCCACATCTCGTGGCTGTTCGTGTCGGTTTGCTCGTTCACGACCTACGCTCTCTCCCACAATATCGGCGCCTCGGTCTTCTCCGGCGCCCTGGTCCGCTACCGGGCCTACACCTCGAAGGGTCTTTCAGCGGCGCAGGTCGCCGTGCTGGTAGCCCTCTGCTCCTTCACCTTCGGCCTGGGTACGATCCTCCTCGGCGGCTTCGTGCTGGCCTACGATCCGGGCCTGCTCGCGCGGCTCGACAACCTGCTGCCCGCGGCGCTCACCAACCCGGCGACCTCCCGGCTCGTCGGATTCGGCCTGCTCGCCTTCGTGGCGCTCTACGTCGTCGGCTCGGTGCTGCGCTTCCGTCCCCTGACGATCCGCAACTTCAAGATCGAGTATCCCCGGCCCGGTATCATGGTGCGCCAGCTCATCGCGGCGCCGCTCGAACTGCTCGGTGCCGCCGGTATCATCTACTTCGCCCTGCCGGATGCCCTGAATCCCGGCTTCATAGCGGTGCTCGGCATCTTCCTCGCCTCGTTCTCCGTCGCGCTGGCCTCGCACGCGCCGGGCGGATTGGGTGTGTTCGAGCTCGTGTTCTTCACCGCCATGCAGCTCCAGACCGATGCGGAGAAGGCACCGGTTCTCGCCGCCGTGCTGATCTTCCGCCTGTTCTACCTGCTGATCCCGTTCGCGGTGGCCATCGTCGTGGTGCTTCTCTTCGAGCGCTCTCGCCTCACGAGCGCACTGGGCAAGGATGCCGGGGCGGCACCGGAGCCGCCACTGGTGGCGCCGGGCCTCGACAGCCACGTGATCGAGAAGCGGCTGGAGAAGAAGGCGGTCTGATCCATCCTCCTCAAGACCGCAGGCCGGCGGCCGCCCCCTAGGGAGCGGCCGCCGTTTGCGTTCCAGGGGGCTGTAAGTTCCATGCGCCATTCGTCGCAGTGACGGATGGGGTGCCAATCCTTACGTCACGCCGCCTCAGTGGATGAATGGGACGCGCAGGGTTGCCGCCCTTTCAGGAACGGTTAAGCTTCGACGGATTGGGGGGCCATTCTGACCCCCGGATGGATATCATGGCTTCGATCAAGATACGGGTTGCTCAGGACGGGACCTGCTCGATCTGCCGGGACGGCATGATCATCAGCAGCGGACTAACGCGTTCGCAGGCCGACCAGATGGTCGCGGTCCTGCGCGCTATCGAGGGGCACGCCTGACCGGCTGTTGACCTGAAGCGGGCCTTCGCTGCGCTCCAGGCGGTGTGGCAGGTCCAGCTTCCCGAGAGGACTTCCACGAGAGCCAGAGCCGAGCCCGTCCTTGCTTGAGGGCGGGCTCGGCTCTTTTCCGTATGGGCCCAATTCGACCCCGGGCTGCCCGCTCCGTCGTCAGGCAGCATTCCGCGCCTCACTCTGCGGCATCCCGCCTTTTCGGGATGGTGCTCGGCCCGATCTCACACGCTCGCCACGCGCTCACACCGAGCCGACCGTCCGCAGGCGTGCGCGGGAATGAATCTCCGCCTGGCTCATCACCGGGGTCTCGCGGCGGAAGCGTTCGATGATCGAGCGGACGAACGGCCGGGCCTGGACGGAGGTGACGAGGACCGGCATCTCGCCCATGCGCGCCGCCTGCTCGAAGCGGTCCCGCACCGTGTTGACGAACTCGGTCAGCTTCGACGGCTGCATCGCGAGGTAACGCTCCTCCCGCTCGCCGACGATCGATTCGAGGAAGGCCTGTTCCCAGGCGGGCGAAAGGGTGATGATCGGCAACGTGCCGTCCGGTCCCTGGTACTGCGCGCAGATCTGGCGGCCGAGACGGGCGCGGACATGCTCGACGATGTCGCGCGGGTTCTTCACGTGGCCGGCGACCTCGGCGATGCCCTCGACGATGGAGCCGAGGTCGCGCACCGAGACCCGCTCGGCGAGCAGCAATTGCAGCACCCGCTGGATGCCGGTGGTGGCGATCTGCGAGGGCACCACCTCCTTGAGCAGTTCCGTGTGCTCCTTGGGCAGTTCGCGCAGAAGCTTCTGCACCTCGACGTGGTTCAGGAGCTCCGAGACGTGAGCCTTGATGAGCTCGGTCAGGTGCGTCGAGATCACCGTGGCCGCATCGACCACGGTATAGCCCTTGAGCTGCGCCTGATCCCGCAGGCCGGCATCGACCCAGGTCGCGGGCAGACCGAAGGTCGGCTCCAGCAGGTGCTGGCCGGGGAGCTGCACCTGACCGCCCATCGGGTCCATCGCCATGAACTGGCCGGGGAAGACCTGTCCGGTGCCGGCCTCAATCTCCTTGACCCGCACCACGTAGGTGTTGGCCTCCAGGCTGACGTTGTCGAGGATGCGCACCGAGGGCATCACGATGCCCAGTTCCGCCGCGAGCTGGCGGCGCAGGGCCTTGATCTGGTCGGTCAGCCGGTCCTGGCCCTCGCCGTTGACGAGCGCGAGGAGCGCGTAGCCCATCTCCAGCTTGAGGTCGTCGAGCTTGAGCAGGTCGGTGACGGTTTCTTCCGCGGGTGCTGTGCCAGGAGCGGCAGCGCCGGGCGTGCCCTCCGCCGCCGCGGGCGGGTTTTCGCGCTGCGTCTTGGCGATGCGCCACGCCGCGTAGCCGGAGGCGCCGCCGAGCGCGAGGAAGGGCAGCATCGGCATGCCGGGCAGGAGCGCGATCAGCACCATGACGCCGGCCGACATGCCGAGCGCCTTCGGGTAGTTCGCCATCTGCTTGCCGAGCGCCTTGTCGGCCGAGCCCTTCACGCCGGCCTTCGAGACGAGGATGCCGGCCGCGGTCGAGACGATCAGGGCCGGCACCTGAGAAGCCAGCCCGTCGCCGATGGTGAGCAGGGTGTAGGTCTTGGCGGCCTCGGCGAAGCCGAGCCCCTGCTGGGCGACGCCAATGATGATGCCGCCGACCACGTTGATGCCGGTGATGAGCAGCGCGGCGACTGCGTCGCCGCGCACGAATTTCGAGGCGCCGTCCATGGCGCCGAAGAACGAGGATTCTTCTTCGAGCGCCGAGCGCCGCGCCTTGGCCGCCTTCTCGTCGATCAGCCCGGCCGAGAGGTCGGCGTCGATCGCCATCTGCTTGCCGGGCATGGCGTCGAGGGTGAAGCGGGCCGCCACTTCGGCAATGCGGCCCGAGCCCTTGGTGATGACGACGAAGTTCACGATGATCAGGATCGCGAAGACGATGATCCCGATCACGAAGTTGCCGCCCATCACGAAGTGCCCGAAGGCCTCGATGACATGACCGGCTGCCGCCGTCCCCTCGTGGCCGTGGCCGAGGATCAGCCGGGTCGAGGCGAGGTTGAGCGCCAGCCGCAGCAGTGTCGCGACCAGCAGAAGCGTCGGGAAGACCGTGAATTCGAGCGGGTTGTCGATGAACAGCCCCGTCATCATGATCAGCACCGAGATGATGATCGAGACCGCGAGCAGAAGGTCGAGCAGGAAGGCCGGCAGCGGGAAGATCAGCACCACGAGGATGCCCATCACCGCGGTGGCGAAGAACAGATCCGAGCGCTTCGACAGTGCCTGGAGGCTCGACCGGCTCGGCATGCGCAGGGACGACAGGCCGCCGAACCCGCCTGTGTCCGCCGGTACGGCCCTCGCCGTCTCGCTCATTGCGCCGAATCCCCGAAGACGAATCGCGCAGCCTCCTCGCAGGACTGCACCCGGCAGGATTTGCCGGGTGCAGGGTTAGCGAGGCGTTAACGCCGAAGCTCGCGCGGAACCTCGGTCGGCGAAAGGGCTTGGTCAGCCAGTCGGTCCGGCGCTCGGCTTCGGACTAGCACACGAGTCCTGGTCATGCGCGTCCTTCCCCATCTCTTCCTCGTCCTGCTCGCGCCGGCATCGGTCCGGGCGGCGCCGGAACCCGCAGCACCGGCCGTAGCCCCGGCGGAGCGGGCACATGGAGCGGTGGGAGCGAAGCTCGAACCTGGTGCCAACAGCTTCACCGCCGCGCAGGTGCGGGCCCGGCTTGCCGAGATGGGATTTCCCGAGGTCGCCGACCTGCATCTCGACGGGCAGGGCATCTGGCGCGGTCGGGCTGAGCATGCGGGCCGCACGCTCGCCGTCGGCATGGATTACCGGGGCGAAGTTGCCGCCGAGTGAGCCGCGCCGAGTGAATCAGGCCGAGGCCGAAGAAAGATGAGAGGAACGATCATGGCAGCACGTGCCGTCACCGCACTGTTCGACAGCCAGGAGGACGCCGCCCGCGTCGTCGACCGCATCGAGGCGGCGGGCGTGAAGCAGGCCGATATCGGCATCGTGTCCCTGAACGCCGCGGATCGGCCGGCAGGCTCGATACTTGGTCCCTCGGCCGGTGAGCCGGGGGCGGCGACGCGTGTCACCGGCAGCCGGCACGAGAGTCCGGCGCATGAGAGCTCGGCAGCGGAAGGGGCGGGCGCCGGTGCGACGGTCGGTACCGTGCTCGGCGGCGGCGCGGGCCTGCTCGCGAGCCTCGGCCTCCTCGCGATTCCCGGTGCCGGTCCGGTGATCGCCGCGGGATGGCTCATCGCGGCCCTGTCGGGCGCCGGAGTCGGGGCAGCCGCGGGCGGCCTGATCGGCGCCTTGACCGGGGCGGGCCTGAGCGGGGCCGATGCCGAAACCTATGCCGAGGGGATCCGCCGCGGCGGCACTCTGGTGACCGTGCGCGCCGAGGGCGAGATCGCCGACCGCGTCATTGCGCTGATGCAGCGCGGCGGGGCGATCGACCTCGATGAGCGCGCCGAGGGCTGGCGAGCGCAGGGCTGGACCGGCGGTACGGCGGGGGCGCCCCACGCGACCGCAACGCCCGCGCCGGAGCCCGAGCCGGCGCTCGCACCAGAGCCGGGAACGCCGGCCGATCCCACGGCCCCGCACCCGACCCGCCGTCCGCCCAGCGAGATCGCCTGAACCGGCAGGATCAGCTGTAGAGATACTTCCGGATCAGGACGCTGAGGCCGAACACCAGCATCGCCACCAGCGCGACGATGCTGGTGATGAGGTGCTTGCGCGGCTCGATCGCCGAGACGGGGACCACCGGGCTCACCACGGGCGTGAAGAACTCGATCTGGCGGTTGGCGACGATGCGCGCCTGCTCGCTCGCGGCCAGTACCTTGTTGTAATAGAGCAGCGCATTCTTGCGCTCGTTCTCCAGCCCCTCGAAGTCCGTCATCGCCTCCGACAGCAGCCGCCGCTGCTCCGGATCGGTGCTGGTCATCTGCCGTTCGATCTTCTCGATGTTGTCGTCGAGATCCTGGATCTGCGCCTTCAGGTCCTGAATCTGCCGCCGCTCGGGCGAGAGGTCGCGCAGACTCTGGTTGAGCTGGACAGACAGGTCGATGCGCTTCTTGCGCAGTTCCGCAATGACCAAGAGGTTGTTCTTGTTGGCCGATTGCGCATCCAGAATGCCGGCCCGGTTGCGCAGGTCGCGCATGGCGCGCTGTACGGCGACGAGGCGCTCCTCGGCATTCTTGAGCTCGCGCGTGCTCTCGGCCAGGGCGGCGTTGCGCGCCCTGAGGCTGAGCTCGTTCACCATGCGCTCGCTCTCGTCCATCAGGGCGCGGGCGAGCGTGTAGGATTCCTGCGGATCGAAGGCGGCGACCTTGAGGCTGACGATGCCGCCGTTCGAATCGACCGAGGTCGTCACGCGCTTGTGCCAGTAGCGCAGGAACAGCTCGATCGGCTCGTCGGCGCTGAAGCGCGAGAGGAAGTCGATGCCGTCGCGCGAGAACATTTCTCGCAGCGGCATCTGCCGCTCCATGGTTTCGACCATCTGCCGGCTGGCGATGTAGCTCGTCGTGATCAGCGTGTCCTGGGCGACCATCTGCTTGGACAGGGAGCTGTTGTTGCCCGTCTCGTCGCTCTGCACCTTGTCGACGCTGCCGAGCGCCGGCCGCAGGGCGAAGCGCGCTTCGGTGACGTAGCGGTCCGAGGCGATGAGATAGAAGTAGCCGGCGGTGACGAGTGTCGGCAGCAGGAACAGGAGCAGGAAGAGAGCGGGGATCCAGGGATCGCGCCGAATATGCGTCTGGTAGGCGCGGATGCCCTTCTTGTGGTCGGA
Source organism: Methylobacterium sp. R2-1 (assembly GCF_014191355.1). Taxonomy (GTDB): domain Bacteria; phylum Pseudomonadota; class Alphaproteobacteria; order Rhizobiales; family Beijerinckiaceae; genus Methylobacterium. Next base: position 28,031 of record NZ_JACHWM010000012.1, on the reverse strand, counting down.
CTGACGCGCGATGCGAGCGAACCGCTTGAGCGATTCCGTGACAGCGGTCGAGCGATCGGCGGTGGTCAGCGGTGCGCCGCTCGGGCTACTGATCTCGGTGCTCATGGTGTCGGTGCTCGCACGCCCCACGCGGTCTGCTGCGCGGCGTCAGGGAGCCGCGGCGGATCGCACGCTTGTGTCTCTGGCCCGCCCTCGCGGCGAAAGCGTGTCCGATCTGCCATTCGGGATTGGCCCGGTGATGTCCCGGCGGCGAGTTGGCCGTTCTCAGCTGTTCAGGCGGCGATAGGCCGTGATCGCCTCGTCGACGTCGTCGTAGACCACCGCCTGCCCGTTGATCAGGATGAGAGCCTGACTGCAATACTCGCGGATCATCTCCATACTGTGGGAGATCAGGATCACGTCCGCGCTCTCGCGCCGCTTGTTGAACACTTCCGCGCAACGTTTCTGGAAGCGCGCATCGCCCACCGATAGGGTCTCGTCGATGAGATAGGTGTCGAACGGAATCGCCATACTCATCCCGAAGGCGAGCCGCGAACCCATGCCGGAGGAGTAGGTGTTCACCGGCATGTTCAGGTAGCTGCCGAGTTCTGAGAAATCCTCGACGAATTCGAGCACGCGACGCGGATCTTCTCCGTAGATCCGGGCGACGAAGATGACGTTGTCCCGGCCCGTCATCTTCGCGTTGAAGCCGCCCGCGAAGCCCAGGGGCCAGGAGACGCGAAGGCCCCGGGATATGCGGCCTCGGGTCGGCTCCTCGACGCCGGCGATAAGCTTCATGGTCGTCGATTTGCCGGCACCGTTGATCCCCATGATGCCGTAGCTGATGCCCGGTCTCAGGGTGAAGTTCACCCGATCGAGGATGGTACGGCGCCGACCGTAGGTGGAGTAGACCTTGGTGACGTTCTCGAAGCGGATCACGGTTCGATAAGCTCCGCCGGCAACGATGCGGGCCGGCCCGCTGTAACAGGTGCGCTGTCAGAGCGGCCGCCGCCTCACTCGGCAAGCGAAGCGGAGCGAGCAGGTGGCAGCTGCACCCTGAGGCGGGCAGGAAGCCGGGAAAAACGGCGAATCTGGGGACGGTGGCCCATCGTGGTCGGTGGGACGCTAGCTTGGCTGCCGGGAGTACCCGGCGGCTCTCACGACATGACCCGTCATCTCCGCTTCATCGCGTCAATGGACGGGTTCCGTCCCGGCGAGCACGGCGCTGGCCCTCCCGATCGATGGTCGGGCGCATTGTGAGGAGTGTCGTCGCTGCGGCCGGACAGATACGCCGAGTGCGGTTTAAGCGAACTTCGGAGCGGGTTGGAATAGCGGACTCGCAAGAGGTTGGCTGAAGCGGCGACTACGCCAAGCGAGGTACACTTTTTTATCTGGAGAAATTTGCGGATTATCAAAGATGGTGACGGATAATTCTATAGGATGTGTGGAAGCATTCGCGATTGAATTGTGAATATTACAGAATTACGCTCTTAGGATGACAGATTTTATAGAACGCCATTAGATTTGGCGGAGAGTTCCAGTCGCGGGCACGATCACAAAATCGTACTTTAGGTTGATTTTTTTGGCAAATATATCTCCCTTAGGTCTGGAAGCGGTGATGGAGTAGGCTTTGAATCCCAATCTTATCGCCTCGCGCGAAGAGGCCTTGGCGCTTGTGGACGCGGATCTGATCACGATCGGGGATTATGTCGTGCTGTGTCGGATCAAGGACTGGGGTCTTACCGGAGATCCGGCCGCTCCCGCGCTCACAGAGCCGACCAAGCCGGCCGCCAGAAACGCGCATTCCCGCCCCCAGGATGCCGACGCGCTGCGGCCGCCGGATCAACGGCCAGCCCCGGTCTCGGAGGCCTTCCGCCGCGAAATGGCTGTGCCTACGCGCGGGCAGATCCATTGTTTGTCGATCAGGAGCGCTTAGGCGACGAAACGCCGGCCCGTCGGAGCGCCTCGGCGAGGGCTCCCTCCTGCGGTGGGGCAGCGGGCGCCGACCGCCGGGGCTGCACCTCGGAGCGAGGAGAATTTCCACGCGACGTCGACGCCGACATGCCTTCGATGGGATCATCGAGCCGCATCGAGAGCGCGATGCGCTTGCGTGGCACGTCGACCGACAAGACCAGCACGCGCACCACGTCGCCGGTCTTCACCACCTCGGATGGCGAGGCGATCCGCTTGCGGGCCATCGCCGAGATGTGGACGAGCCCGTCCTGATGCACACCGACATCGACGAAGGCGCCAAACGCCGCGACGTTGGTGACGACCCCTTCCAATTGCATGCCGGGCTTGAGGTCACCGATCGTCTCGACGCCCTCCTGGAAGCTCGCGGTCTTGAAGGCCGGGCGCGGATCGCGGCCGGGCTTCTCCAGTTCGGCGATGATGTCGCGCACGGTCGGAACGCCGAAGCGCTCGTCGGCGAAGGCGGTGGGCGACAGTGCGCGCAGCGCCGCGGCGTTGCCGATCAGCACCCGGATATCGCTCTTCGTCGCCTCCAGGATGCGCCGCACGACGGGATAGGCTTCCGGATGCACGCCGGAGCGGTCGAGCGGGTCCTCGCCATCGGGGATGCGCAGGAAGCCCGCCGCCAGCTCGAAGGTCTTCGACCCTAAGCCGGGCACCTTCTTCAGCCCGGCGCGGGTGCGGAACGGGCCGTTGGCGTCACGGTGGGCGACGATTTTTTCGGCGACCGATGCGCCGAGGCCCGAGACCTGAGCGAGCAAGGGGCCGGAGGCGGTGTTCACATCGACACCGACCGCGTTCACCGCGTCTTCCACCACAGCTTCGAGCGAGCGCGACAGCTTCTGCTCCGTGACATCGTGCTGGTACTGGCCGACGCCGATGGATTTCGGATCGATCTTCACCAGTTCCGCCAACGGATCCTGCAGGCGCCGGGCGATGGAGACGGCGCCGCGATGCGACACGTCGAGGTCCGGCAATTCGCGGGTGGCGATGGCCGAGGCCGAATAGACCGACGCGCCGGCCTCCGACACCGTGACCTTGGCCATCTTCAGATCGGGGTTGGCGGCCAGGATCTCGGTGGCGAGCCGGTCGGTCTCGCGCGAGGCCGTGCCGTTGCCGATGGCGATCAGCTCGACGCCGTGCTGGCGGCAGAGCCGGGAAAGCGAGGCCACCGCCTCCTTCCAGCGTCGCTGCGGCTCATGCGGGTAGGTGGTCTCGACAGCGACGACCTTGCCGGTGCGGTCCACCACCGCCGCCTTCACGCCGTTGCGGTAACCGGGATCGAGCCCGAGCGTCGCGCGACCGCCCGCGGGGGCGGCGAGCAGGAGATCCTTGAGGTTGCCGGCGAACACCTTCACTGCCGCCTCCTCCGCCCGCTCGAACAGCCGCGCGCGCAGATCGGCCTTGATGCCGGTGCGGATCTTGGTGCGCCATGCGGTGCGGACGACATCGAGCAGCCACGCATCCGCTGGCCGGCCCCGGGCGGCGACGCCGAACCGGCGGCAGACAGCGAGTTCGAACGGCCCCGGCACGCCGGGCGCGGAATCCTCCCCTTCGGCGGCGAAGGCGAGGTCGAGCACCTCCTCCTTCTCGCCGCGGAACAGCGCCAGCACCCGGTGCGAGGGCATGCGCTCCAGGCGCTCGCGCCAGTCGAAGTAATCCGAGAACTTCTGGCCCGCGGCCTCCTTGCCCTTGCGCACCTTCGCCACGGCCTCGCCGCCGCGCCAAAAGTCCTCGCGCAGGCGGCCGATCAGGTCGGCATCCTCGGCAAACCGCTCGATCAGGATCGCCTTGGCCCCCTCCAGCGCCACCTCGGCGGTTTCGATCCCCTTGGCCGCGTCCACGAAACCCTGCGCCGCCCGTTCCGGAACCGTCTCCGGCCGCGCGAGAAGGGTCTCGGCGAGCGGTCCGAGGCCGGCCTCGCGGGCGGTTTGCGCCTTGTTGCGGCGCTTCGGGCGGAAGGGCAGGTAGATGTCCTCCAGCCGCGCCTTGGTGTCGGCGGCGGCGATGGCGGCGGCCAATTCCGGCGTCAGCTTGCCCTGGGCGCGGATGCTCTCGGTGACGCTGGCGCGCCGGTCGCGCAGCTCACGCAGGTAGCCGAGCCGCTCCTCCAGGCTGCGGAGCTGCGCGTCGTCGAGCGAGCCGGTCGCCTCCTTGCGGTAGCGGGCGATGAACGGGACGGTGTAACCGCCGTCGAGCAGGTCCACGGCCGCGGCCACCTGCCCCTCGCGCACACCGAGTTCCTCGGCGATCAGCAGGTTCACGCTCTTCACGGGATGCACCCTCGGTGATCGTGGCAGGGAAGGTCGGAGCGGCCGTCCTCTCCGATCGGGCCTTCCGGCGCAAGCGGCTCTTGGGCCCCGCCGAGCGCGGCTCAATCGTCCGCGCTGAAGACGCTGTCTCCGACGAAGATCATGTCGCGGTCGATCTCGGGCGGGTCCTTCTGCGAGCCGTAGGCGAAGAACAGGCGCCGACTGCGCCCATCCGCACCGGTCAGCGTCAGGGTGTGGCGGTCGAGGCGATACTGACCGCCCTCGGACGCTCTGCGCCGGCCGATTGCCGTGCCGACGCCGCTGCTCGCTCCGGAATTGACCGCGCCGACCGAGCCGCCGCGCCCGTATCGGCCATCGCTCCGGAAATCGTAGCGGTTCTCGATCGCGACCGTGACGTCGCCGCCCATGGCGCTGTTCCCGCCGCCCGAGAGGCGCCGATAGGAGCGCGCCATATTCTCGCCGGCGGCGGCCGGGAAGGCCCGGAAGAAACTGCCGTCGCCCAGGGCGTAATCGGCCGGCTTGCCGTCCGCGCCCGTCAGCACGAAGCCTCCACCCTTACGGGTCCAGCGGCCGAAGCGGCGCGGCTTGGCCGTCCGCTCGGCGGCGAGATCGACATCCTCCAGCGCCGTGTCGTCGGTCTCATAATAGGTGCCGTCCTTGAGGACGATCAGCGGCTCGAAATCGACGATCATCATGCCGCCGACGCCGAAGCCGGTGGTGGAGCGGAAATACACGCCCTCGACCGCGTCCCAGTTGGCGGAATGGCGCGGCGGGGCGACGACATCCGGGGCCGCGTCGGGGGCGGCCGGTCGCGCCGGTGGGGCATCGGCGACGGGCGGACGCGCGTCCGCCGAGGGTGTTGACGAAGATCTGGATGGTGGCTGGGCGCCGGCCTGCCCATTCGCCCGTCCCTTCGGCACCAGCCCGGCCTCGGTCAAAGCCAGCGCCTGCAGCTTGGCGGCGGGGATGAACTCGTTCGAGAGGGTGGCGAGGAAGCGGGGCATGACGCCGAGCTGCCGCGCGGCCTTCCAGCTTGCGTGGTGCAGCACGGAGCGCAGCTTGACCTGCTCGGCGAAAGCGGCCCGGCTCGCGGGCTGCGACAGCGGCGGTCTGGCCGCCATCGGCATCACGAACCGGCGGCGGATCGCCTGAAGCGCGGCCGGACTGGGCTCTGCCGTCGCGTCGTTGGCGACCATCCATTGCAGGACGATGAAGGCGGTCAGCACGTCGCCGGCATCCTCCGGATCGAGGCCGGTGCCGTCGAGAAAGCTGCGGAAGATCGTGTCGTAATCGTGTTTCGCGAGTTCCCGGCCGGCCTCGGCCGCCGCGATCGGGTCGGTCGTGCGCAGGCCGCGCAGGTGACGCTCCACCGTCGCCCGGCGCAGGTCGAGGGTGGAAGCGAAGGGCAGGCGCCGGTCCGGCTCACCGGGATCGGGCTCCTGCGCCTGCCGCTGCGGAACCTCTGCGCGAGAGCCCTTTCCGAGATCCTGTGCGGGGGCGGGGACCGCCAGCAGCAGAAGGGCAGCGATCAGGCCCGTCCTCGTGCCCGACCGGGATGGCAGCTGCCGCGGCAACACGGAGGCCGGGGAGGGGAGGCCGGAGGGATCGAGGCACATGGTCACTCCCGGATCCGCTTCGGCCCGCAGGCGGAGCGGGGGCAGGTGGGCGAGGAGAAAGAGGCGGTTCTGCGCATCGGGCGTCACGACAGCCACGTGCTGGCGAGCGCCCGCAGGCCGATTCCGAGCCAGATCACGAGCGTCAGCAGCATGAAGGTCAGGAGCAGGATGACCAGCCAGCCCATCATCAGAAGCGTGTAGAGCAGGCCGCCGAGATCGATGCCGGCAATGAAACAAGGCGGCGAAGCGCCTCGCGTGTATGCTCCGTCATGCCCTGCGCTCGCATCATGACTCGCGCCGGTAGACACCGCGGAAGGTGACGTTCATGCCGCCGCAGGCAAGGTTGTCCTCTACGACGAGCCAGGGGCCGAGCCGCCGCAGCCAGACCTTGCAATCGTATTCACCGCCCTTTGCGACTGGCAGGGTGCCGTTCTCACCCATGGCGAAGCTGGCGCCGTCGCCCGCCGGCGTGGCCGTGCCGGAGATCTCGCCGAGATGGACACCGCCGCGCTTCACCCGCTCCGGATCGCCCATGCCCCAGGTCGCGTCGCCCGAGATCGAAAGCGTGCCGGGCTTCTCTCCCCGCTTCACCTGGATGCGGCCTTCCGCCTGGGTCCAAGTGCCGAGCCAGTCGTCGAGCGTGATCGGGGCCGGCGGTTCGGCTGCCACTGACTCGGCCGGAAGCCAGCCGGTCCGGGCCAGATCGCCCTTCGCGCCGCGATAGCTGGCGCAGAGATAGCCGCCGCGGCGTTCTCCCAAGATCACGGGATCGCCGGTCACCAGATAGGCCCGATCACGGCATTCGGCGCTTACATCGGGACAGCCATTCTGCGCGAGCCCGTCCTTGACGAAGGCGGTGCGGCCCGCCGCGACGACCCGCCCGAAGCCGAGAGCCGGCCCGTCGGAGAGCGAGGGCGTGCGTCGGCACTCGTTCTTCGAGGGGGGGTGCCGATCCTGCGCCCGTGCGGCCCCGGTGGCGGCAGCGAGCAAAGTCAGCAGGATCAGGGCGCGTGACCCGAGACTCGGCCGAGGAAGAGGATGGCGGTGGGTCACGGGGGCGCTTTCGGTCTGGATGATGTGAACGGGGAGTTGGATCGTGGCGGCGCTGGCATTGGCCGTTCTCGCGGCGGCTGGCTGGCACCTTTGGGATGTCCTCGCGCAGGATGCCTGCCTCGACGCGGGGGGACGTGGCGGGCTAGCGCCAGACGCCGCTGACGGCGAGGCTGGACGACCGGGTCACGCCGGCTCAGCGCATGGTGACCGAGGCGGCGACGCGCTCGGCCCGGGCCAGCGCGTCGGCACGTCCGGCATCGGCGAAGCCGATCACCCGCACGTAACGTCCGCCGTCGAACACCATCGTCTGGGTCAAGCCGAGCGTGCGTCCGGTTTTGGTGTCGATGCCGGTGCCGCGCAGGCGGACCACCACGGCGTCGCCTCGGGTGCTGCGCTCCTCGTCGGTGACCGCGACGTCCTTCAAGTCCTTCTGTGCCGTGAAGATTCGGCGGGCGAAGGCGATTTCCGCCCCCGACGGCACTGGTGACTGTCCGAGCGACGGTGTGACGATGACCACCGGTTGCTCGCGCTCGGGATCGACATCCTTCGGCCCCTCGGTCAGGAGCAGGCCGTTGCCGGCGAACACCCCCATCGGGCGGAAGCCGGCGGAATCGCCCACGGTGTAGGGCAGGGCAGCGACCTGATCGGCGAGGCTCGCCTTGGGCCGGAACGCGATCGTCCGAAGGGCCGCCTCGACCGTGGGAGCCGGCACCTGCTTGGCCGCCGTCTCCGGCACTTGGACGGTCACGAGGCCGGTGCCGGAGGCGCCGCGCACCACGGCGACCCACTTGGTATAGGTAAGACCGTTGGCGCCCTGCGTCCCGCGAAGGACGAACCCCTCGCCACCCGCCGTGCTCAGCGGCTCAACCCCGCCCTTCACCCGGAAGCCGGTCGGCGCCAGGGCCTCGGGAGTGAATTTCCCATTGATCTGGTCCCAGGCCTCCGGCGGCATCTCGACAAGGACGATCGAGGCGCCGGAGCGGTGCTCGAAACCCGCGAAACTCGCGGCCGGCTTCATGCCGGGCGGCGGCGCGAGGCCGAGCGAGCCGGCGGGCGGGAAGACGGGCTCGGCCGCGAAGACCGGCGCCGACGAGGCTGTCAGTGCGGCGATCAGCCCGGCGAGCAGGCCGCACAGGGCCCACCGGCCCGGAACGATGCGGGCGAGCAGGCGGCCCAGCGAGTTGCGATCGCTCATGGTGTCACTCCGAAGGCTGCGTGCGGAAGGGCGTCGCGGGCTCCCTTGGAAGTCCGGGATGGCATCAGCGGGTGGCGACGCGGCTGACGACGAAGGTATTGCCGGAGAACTGGACCTGCCCCGGGGCGCTCATGTGCTCGAGCATCAGGCGCAGGTTACGGCCGAGCCGCGCTGAATCGGAGCGCGTCTCGTACCAGTACTCGGCGGTGGCACCGCCCGAGCGCACAGGGCGGTGGTGCTCGTAGCAGCGGAAGGCTGCCATGTACTCCTCCGCCGCCTGCACCTCCTGTGGCGAGAAGCCATTGAGCCGCACGACATAGGCCGTGGGCAGGCCGCCGCAGGATTCACCGCCGGCCACCGCTGCGAGCGGAGGCTCGGCGCCGGGAAGGGCGTTCGGAAGCGCGTTCGGGGCTGCGCCGGCATCGGCGGCGCGGCGGGGAGCGACCACGCCGTCGAGCTTGGCCGTGAGCGCGCTCGCCACGTCGGTGGCGATGCTCTTCGCCTCGGCGCCGACCCGTTCGAGCAGGCATTCCCGGTCGCAGCCCTGGGGCAGGGGCGGGAGCTGCAATCCCGCCACCTCGAAGGCGCCGAGCGATTGCCCGGTGCGCACGTTGAGGAGCCGGCCCGGGATGCGCACTTCCGGCCGCACGATGTCGGAATAGGCCGATTTCGACGCCGAGGCGTAGACCTGAAACACCGCCACCACGTCGAGCGGCGGGTTCTGGACTGCGCGGGCGACCTCGATCAGCTCCGCGTCGCGGCGGCGAACCCGGTTGGCCTGGGTGATCCCCATCGCCACCGCGGTCTCGTCGTAGACGTTGTAGCCGCGCAGGTTCATCGTCTCGGAGAGTTCAGCGATGACGCGCTGAAAGATGCGGTTGCCGCGGGGTACGGAATCCTCGTCGGCATCCTCGCCCATCACGACGATGTTGGGCCGGCCCTGGGCCTGCGCTTGTGTGGCGAGGCCGAGGAGCGCGCCGCCGATCAGGGCGAGTGCGGCGAGCGTTCGGGTGCGGGTGCGCAGCATTGGAATCATCCTGTGGGCTGGGTCGTGTGCCGGCGGTGATGTCGCTGGCGTCATTCGGCGCAGGGCAGCGGTGTCGGCGTCGCGCCGAAATCGTCGAGATCGAGCGGGGCGTGGCGGCGGGGATCGCCGAGGGCGTCGGCCGTGCAAGTCCGTTCGGAGGCCGGCAGCACGAAGCGGAGGGCTCCGCTCGGGGCGGGTGCGATCAGGCTCACCTCGACCCGACGGTTGATTCGCGCGAAGGGCTGGGACGGGTCCTTGGGGCGGACCGGTCCCCAGCCGTGGATGCGCAGGCGGCGCGGATCGATGTCGTAGGTCTCGACGAGATGGGCCTTCACCGCGCGGGCGCGGGCGAGCGACAGGCGCCGGTTGTAGCCGAGCCCGCCCGCGGCATCGGTGTGCCCCGCGATGAGGAAGCCGTGGCTGGCCAACTCGCGGGCCTGCAGAGCCTTCCCCAGCGGTTCGAGCTGGATGCGCGCCTCCGGCGTCAGCCGGGCGCTGTCGTAAGCGAAGAACACGGTCAGATCGACCGAACGGGCGGGATCGACCCGCAGGCTCGGGCCGCCGTCGCCGGGGGAGACCGCGACCGGCGCGGCGGGGCGGCCCGGATTGCCGTCGGCGAAGGGGGCGAGCGAACGGATGATCGCGTTGGCCGAGGGGTTCACGGCCCCGGCCTCCGCCCGCTCGGTGGCCTCGTCGCGGGCCGGGGGTGCGTCTGCTTCGGCGGCGGGCGTCCGCGCGCCCGGCACCTCGGTGAGCGGGTTGGCGCGGGCGGGCGCGAGGGCGAGGACGATGCCTGCCACCAGCATCAGGCCAAAGCGCGGATGCCGGGCCGCCGCGGTCCCGCTGGCGGTGCCTTCCCGGCTGCGCGCCGTCCGCTCGCGTACTCCCCCGAATGCCCCCATGGCTTTCGTCTCCGTCTCATGGCCTTGCTCGCGGGCCTTGCCGCGGCCCCGTCCCACTCATCCCTGGACCGCGCAGAACGGCTTTCGCCGCTTGCTCACGAAAAAAGTCGTTCAGCGTCCGCGCAGGATCGCGTTCATGCTCGCGGGGTCGAGCGGCCTGTCCGCGGGCGGGCCGGCCGCCGGTCTGGAGGGTGCCGCGCCGGCCTTGTCCGGCACATCTCCGGCCGGCGCTGCGGCGGCGACCGGGCGGGCCTGGGCAGCGGCGATCCCGGACAGGATGCGGCTGCGTCCGAGGATGGCCGAGAGACGCGTGGCTTTGTTGAAGCTCGACGGGTCCTTCGGGTCGAGGCCGCCCTCCTTGTGAAGGGCGATGCCGGCGACGGAAGCGTCGAACATCAGCGAGCCGGACGAGCCGCCGAGCGTGTCGCAGCGGTGGCGCAGGTCCGGCCCCTCCGCCTGATCCTTCATTGCGAAGCAGCGGAAGCGGCTCATCACCTTCGGGCGCCCGAGGGGATGATGGATGACGAGCATCGAGCGGTTGCCGGACACAGTCTCGCCCGAGAGCCGGACGGCACCGTAGGTGGCACTCGGATTCCCGGCGACGCGGGCCAGCGCGTAGTCGAGGCGGGCGTCGTGCTCGACCGGCTTCGGGTCGATCTCGAAGCGGCGCGAGCCTTTGCCGTCCAGCGTCAGGTAATCCATCAGGATCGACGCCTTGACCGGGGTGAGGTCGCCCGATTGCGGCAGGCAATGGTGGTTGGTCAGCACGTAGTCGCCGGGCAGCAGCGCTCCGGTGCAGGAGGCGCCGACCTGCTGGCCGGTCTGGGCGTTCCGCAAAACGATGTCGACGCGGCCGATCGGGCGGGCCAGCGCGGCGAGCCCGTCCTTCGGGTCGAGTTCACTGATCGGCTCGAAGGCGCCCTTGTTCTGATCGACATAGGCCGCCGCGTCGCCGGTCGTCTGGCGTAAGGGGAGCTGCGCCCGGCCGTAATCGGCGGGGTCGAAGCCGACGCTCTGTGCAAACGCGGGATCAGCCGCGCACAGGGCAAGCAGCAGGCAGGCGGCGGCCGAGGTGGGCCGGCGTCTCCGGCGAATCGGGGTCATCGTCTCCCTCCTCTCCGTCAGGGTCGTATGCCTGGCCCGGACGGCTGGGTCAAAAATCATAAGATGCGGACTGCATGCCCATCAGCGCGTCAGGGCGTGGACGAGCCGTTCGCTCGGCGGAGCCGCTCCCGCCTCCGGCCGTGCTTGGACCGCGTAGACGAGGTTCTGCCGGCTGCCCTCGCGCAGGAAGAAACCCTGTGCCCCGTCAGCGAGCCTGACCGGGGGCAGGGTGGCGGCGCGCAACTCCGGCCCGATCTCGAGCTGCAGGCCCGGCGCCGCCGCGATGGCGAGCCCGCAGAGTTCGGGCACGAGCCGGGTCGGGGTGAGGCGGCCGCCGCTCTCCGGCGTGACGAGGCGCCGCTCCGGCAGGTCGGCGCCGAAGGCAACACGGCGGCAGGACGAGCCGGGCGGCGCCCGCAATTCCTCGACGCGGATTGTGGCCGGTCTGTCCCCCGCGGCGGGTTTTTCGAGCGCGGACGGGGAGGGTGGTATGGTCTCGGCGCTGCGCGCGAGTTCGGCCGAAGCGGTACCGGTGGCCGGATCGGTTGCCGAGTTGGTGACCGGAGCGTGTCGGGCACCGAGGGCGATGAACGTGACGACCGCGACGAGGCCCGCCGCCGCGGCGGCGCCCGCCGGCAGGGCGAGGCGCCCTAGACGTCGCCGCGGCTCGGGCGGGTCCCTGTCTCTCGGCCGGGTCAGCGCCTCCAGGGCCGCTTCTACGGTCCCGCCCGGTAGGATGTGGGGCGCCTCTTTCCGTCCGAAGGCGCGGAAGGCCGCCTCGGCTGCACCCCGCTCCGGCCCGGCCGGCAGCAGAACCGCGAGCGGCACATTCGGCGCCTCGGCGAGCAGGGCGCGGGAGCGCTCGATCTTGTCGAGGAGGGCGTAGTCGCCAGGCAGCACCGCAAGATCGCGATCGACCGCGCCGGTCGCCCAGAGGATCAGATCGGCCTGCGCCGGCTCCGCGGTGAAGCGGTGGCTGCGCGCGGCAAGGCCGTGGGCAAGACAGACCGGTACCTCCCAGGAGCGGCCGGCATCGAAGGAGCCCGAGAGGCGCAGTTCGTGCGGCCCCCCCGCGTCGCCGCCGAGCCCGGCGACGGGCCCGCCCGGTGCGCAGAGCCGGGCATAGTCGGCCGACCAGGGCAACGGGCGGTAGTCGCCGTCGGCGAAGGCGGCTGGCGCCGGTAGGCCGGGGCGTGGGCTCAGCGATCGCAGGCGGAGCGGGCCCCTTGTCGTCGGGATCACGACGAGGATAGCGGGCCCGGTCATGCCAAGCTCATGCTCGATCCCTTGCCCAATCTCTTATCCAACGCGATCCGCCGGGGCGCGACCCGCCCTCTCACAACAGGAACACTGCGCAGGCCGGATCACGCAGCATGTGGCCGATCCGGTCGGCCTCGGCCACAGCCGGATCGAGAGCGAGCAGGATCGCGCCGTCGACCGGCGTGCCGAGATCGAGCCGCACCGTCTCGTCGCCGAGCCACGCCTCGATCAGCCGCGGCATCCGTTCCACCGGCCCCCGCAGGATCAGGAGCGGGGGCGCGCCCTCCAGGATCTCCAATTCGAAGGGGCCGACCCGGCGCCGCATCAGCGCCCCGTCGGAGGCCGCGGCGGCGAGGGGAGCGTGGGCCAAAGCCTGCGCGCCGAGCAGCGTGCGGTAGCGCCGGGCGGCTTCGGGATCGGAGTGGATCGCCCGGACCACGGCGAGATCGACCGGGCCGCCCGGCTCCCGGTTGGCGTGCGCCCAAAGGGCGGCGTGGCTTGGCCGGGCGGGTTGGCCCGGCCGGAGAGCGGCATGTTGCGTCCGCATCAGGGCACGGGCAGCGTGGAGTTCGGCAAGCAGTCGGGCATCGTCGCTCACGCCGCGGCCTCCCCGGCATAGGCCGCCGTGAAAGCCGCCGCGAACACGGACCGATCCGCCGAGAAGGTCGCGTCGAGCGGGCGCTGCCGGGCGAGCGTCGCGAGTGCGCGTTTCAGCCGGTCCGCCTCCTCCGCAAGGCGCAGAAGCGCCGCCTCGACGGCCGCGAAGCCGGCTGCAACGGTGGGGCGGTCCTCGAAGCCGGACCGGCGCACCCGGCGCAGGTCCGCCTCTGCCGCCTCCAGCGCGGCGCGTGCCTCCGGCGTGAGCCCGTCACGCTCGGCGATGCGCAGGGCCGCCGCGATGCGCAGCATCCGCGCGAGATGAGCCGCAAGGGCACCGGCCCGCTCCTGGAGCGCGGCGTAGCTCTCGGCCTCGGCGCAGGTCGCCCGTTCGGCGACCTCGCCGCCGCCGCCGCCTCGGCGCAGGCGATTGGCGAGGCCCGACTGGACCCGCCCGAAGCTCGCGGCCCGCAAAGTCGTCAGCGGGCGGGTGCGGTGGAACGGCTCCAGGCGCAGGAAATCGGTCAGATCCTCGCGCTCGGCCCCGGTGAGAATCTTCGGGCCGTCCGGCCAGTCGGCCAGCAGGGCTGCCAGAGTTTCCGCGGGCTCCGAGGTGGCGAGATCGCCGAGCGCCGCGTCGAGCCGCTCTTCCCAACCCGCATGCGCGTCGAGGGAGACGGGGGCGGACAGCCCCTCCAGGCCGCCCACCAGGTGCGCGCCCGCCTCGAAGGTCACGAAATGCTCGGCGACCGTCCGGAAGCCCGGCCGCTCGCCCACCTCCATTTCGGTGCGCCAGAAGGCCAGGATGTCGTCGTCGGTGAAGGCCTTGCGGCCGGCCAGGAAGCCGAGAATCGCGCGGAAGCGGCGCTCCAGCGGCGCCAGCGGCAAGTGGACGTTGCGGTAGGCGGAGAGATGGCGGGCGAGACGCTTTGCCAGGAAGGCGGCGCCCTCGGCATCGGGCGCGGCGGCAAGGTCGTCGAGCCAGCCCGTGACGGCGGCGAACTGCGCCAGATCCTCCGCCGTCAGCACGAACTCGGCCAGCGCGAGCAGTCGTGCGAGGCCGGCCCAGCTCGTGCGCCATGCCTCGCCGAGCACCGGGCCGCGGGCATCGGCGGCGGCGCCTCCCGAGAAGCGCGCCTCCACGGCTCTGGCGGTCGCGAGGCCTGGATCAAGCGCTAGCGTGACGAGGTCGCGCCCGTTCCGGGCGTCAGTTGCCCGGGCCAGGGTGGCGAGAGCGTGGGCGAGGTCCCAGAGCGGCTTGTCGCGGTTCGGGCGCACGGCCCCGGTAACGACCCGGGTAAGCCAGGCGCGGTCCTCGCGGGAGAGGTCGCGGCCGTCGCAGACGGCGGCCAGATCAGCCGCGCAACGCTCGTCATATCCGCCGGTCATACGCCTCCCGGTGCCGGGGCTCCGCGCAACCCCTTGCGACTCTTCGATTCGCCGTATGGTTATCCCGAGCCCGGCCATCCGTCACCCTCCGGTGCCGAGCGGGCGCGCGGCACACCCGCTCCATGGACCGGACAGAGGCCGATCGGGGATGACGTCGCGGGCCTGCCGTCACTGCACGGCGACCGGGACATCGATGCCGCCGCTCGATGAACGTCCGGCCCATCATTGGGCCCGAGAGCGCCTCACCGCACCACGATCCGCGCCGTTGCCTCGGTCACGCCGGGCGTCGCCCGGATTTTCTCGAGGAGGTCGAGCACATCGGAGGGCTGCAGCAACTTGGCCTCGCCGTCCGTGCCCGGCGCTGCCGCGAGCCAGCGCTCGGCGAGTTCCGGCGGCAGACCGCCCTCGACGCCGAAGCAGGCGAACAGGTTCTCGAACGGCTCGCCGGCCACGATCTCGTCGAGGCCGTAGCCGCGCGGGTAGCGTTTTGCCTCACCGGGCTTGAGCGGCGCTGCCGAGGCGGCGTTGCCGCGCACCGGCAGGGCGACGAAGGCAGTCTCGTCGGGTGCAACGACCCAGCAATAGAGGTTTTGCCGGGCGCGCGCCTCGATGCGCATCTCCACCCGCTGTCCAGCGGCGAAGGGCGTGGCGCTGGCTGCGACCGTGAGGCGCCCGGCATCGGTGCGGGCAGTGGCCGCCAGATGGTCGAGGAAGGGCCGCGGCGTCGGATCGCAGCCGAGACCCTCGATCCCGATCCGCCGCCGCCCCGTTGGGGCCAGCACCGCGCCGTCGCGCTGGAACTCCAGCTCCATCCAGGATTGCCGGTTCTGATCGGAGAGGAAGCGTCCGCGCGCCGTGACCGCGCCGGCGCAGGCCGTGCCGGGCGGTCGGCGGCGCACGTCGAGGCGTGCGCCCTTCAGGATGCGGTTGGCCGAGCGCGCCTCGGCGTCGAGCGCGATGACGAGCCGGTCGGTGAGCGCGCCGGCGCAGGTCGAGTGGCCGCCCTCCGCCACGAAGGGACAGACTTCGACCGCGCCCGCATTCGGCGCGGCCCCCGCGAAGGCCTTCACTGCGCCCTCCATCACCGCGTCGATGTCGGCGACGCCGGCCCCGACGCGGATCGGCAGGATCACGGGCTCGCTCGTGGCCTTGCACGTGGCGTTCCGGGTGATCGCCTGGAGCCGCAGGGCCGCGGTCTCGCCGGCCCGGCGCGGTTCTACCAGGAACACGCTGGCGTCCCCCGAGAAGGCCGCGCGGATCTGAGCCTCGGCCTCCGCCCCCGACAATCCGGTGGTGCCCTCGCGCAGGGCCTTGATCCGGACGACGTCGGCGGCGGCGGCGAGCCGCACGCGGTTTGTTGCCTGGAGTCGGCTCTCGACGGCGAGGCGCACCTCTTCGGCCTGCTCGCGTGAGAGCGCGGTCTGGCCCGGCTCGACGCCGACCACGGCCAGCGTCAGGTCGGCCCGCCCGGCGCAGGCCGCCACCGCATCGAGGAAGGGGCTGAGCGCGGCGGTGCCGGGATCGGCGCGGGCGGCCGCGGGGAGAAGCAGGAGGGCTGCGAGGAGAAGCCTCATTCCGCCTCGTTCGCCCGGGCGTACTGATCGAGAGCGCGGACGAAGACCGGATTGAAGCGGCCGTCGAGGGCACCCGAGTAGTAATCCGCCTCCTTGACCGCGCGCTGAACGGTGCGGATCGTCTCCGGCTTCAGCTTCTGCGCCGCCGTGTCGGTGGCCGAGACCGAGGCCGCACCGAGTTCGCCCCGCTTCAGAGCCCGCAGCACCATGTCGGCGGAGCTCACGCCCGGAAAGTAGCGGCCGAAGCCGTTGTCGATCAGCGTCGCCATCGTCGCCATGGCAACGGGATCGCCCTTGTCGGCCGCCTGCCGGAACAGGTCGAAGCCCTGGCGCAGATCCTTCGGAAAGCCGTAGGCGCCGGTGGCGTAGTGCGGCACCAGCTTCGAGATCGAGGCGACGTCGCCGCCCGCGACCGCGCGCTTGTAGAGCGCCACCGCCCCGGCCTCGTCCTTCGGGATGCCGTTGCCATATTCCAGCATCCGCGCGGCGTTGGCGAGCGCCACAACGTTGCCGCCCTCGCCCGCCTGCCGGTAGAGCCGGAAGGCTTCCGCTTGCGCGCGCCTCACGCCCTGGCCGTTCTCGTAGAGCGTGGCGAGGTTGTTCATCGCCGAGACGCTGCCGGCCTTGGCGGCCCGGTCGTAAGCCGAAAACGCCTCCTTATAGCGGTCGGCCCGGTCGTAGGCGCGGCCGAGCTGGTAGGCGAGGCGGCGCAGTTGCGGATAGGCGGCGAAGGCGCCGCGGCAGGCCTCGATGGCTGCGGACGCCTCGATCCGCCCGAGTTTCACCCCCGGCACGCCGTTCGGCCGGTCGGGATCGTCGGTGCCGGCGGCGAGTTCGTCGCAGCGCTTCACCCGCGGATCAGTGCTCGGATTCGCGCCGCCGAGGTAGCCCTCCGCGAGACTGCGATAGGCGCAAGTCTCGCCGCAGGAATCGAGATAGGCCTGGTATTGCCGCTCTCCGCCGAACTTCGCCCAGTTCTCCTGGTCGATTGCCGCCGCGTCGCGCTTGCGGCCGGCGAGCAGGCGGTCCATCGCCTGGGAGCGGTAGGCGCACGCCTCGCCGCAGGTGCCGACATAAGCCTCGAAAGCCTCGCGCGTGCCGAGGCTTTCCGCCCGGCGCCATGCCGCCTCGTCGCGGATCGCGGCGGCGCCGCCGGCCACCGCCGCCACGGGCAGAGAGGCCTTGACCACGATCGGCGCGTCGTCGATCTCCGGCACCTGCTCGCGGCCCGAGGCGCGCCGCGCCGCTTCCTCGACCTCGCGGCGCAGGTAGTCCTTCAGCTCCGGCCACTGGATCAGCCCGTCGCCGTCGCCCTGTTGATCCTTCGAGTCGGCAAGGCCCGAAACGCCCATCAGGAAGCGGCTCGTCAGAAGCCCGAGCTTGTTCGGTTCGTCCCAGTTCGCGGGCATCGCGCCCGAGGTGGCGACGAGGCGCACGATCCCGCCCTCCGCCTTGGGCCGCGCCGGGGCGAAGCCGGGTGCCGAGACCGCGAGCAGGCTCTCGCCCTTGCGCCCTGTCTCGCCGGTGAAGCAGGCATCGACCATCACCACAAGCTGGCGCTCGGGCCCGATCTTGCGCTTCACGAGGTCGAGGTTGCGGTAGAGGGTCTCGAGGGAATAGCCGCTCTCACCCTGGTTCGGGTTGCCGTCCTCGGGCAGCAGAAAGGGTTGCCGCGTGGTCAGATCCGGCACGCCATGGCCGGAATAGTACACGAACACGTTCGAGCGGCCCTCGCGCGCGCTACGCCAAAGCCGGCCTGACTGCGGATTGCGCTCGGTGCCGAAGACTTGGTTGAACTCGTTGAGGGTCGCGTCCTTCAGGATGAAGACGTTGCTGTCACGGTAGCCCAAACGCTCTGTCAGGTAGGCGCGGATCGCCTCCGCGTCGTTATGGGCGTAATCGACCGGCACCGTCTGCTTGTAGCTTCGGTTGCCGATCACCACCGCGACCGAGTCGGCGTTGTCGGCGAAGGGGGCCGCCTCGGGCACAGCCTGGGCCGGTGCGGCGAGGGTGAGGCAGGTTGCCAAGAGGAGCGCAGCTCGACGGAAGCGTCTGTGAAAGGCTCTGCGCGCGGCGAAGACCGGGGCCTGTCTCGGCATGCGGATCGTCCTCCTCTCGGTTCGCGGACCGAGGCTGTCATCCTTGGAGCGGGGCGCGTCCGCGGTCGGACGCCGCCCAGGGGTAGTCGCTCGGTGGCTGGGAAACAATGTCGCCTCGTTTGCCCTGCTGCGTGGCCGACGAGGACCGTCACGCGCCTCCGGCAAGAGAGGGTGGCGAGGCTCAGCCCCCGGCAAACAGCGTCAGGATGAGGCCGAGGGCAGCGAGGTGGAGCGGCGAGAGGGCGGCCAGCATCGCGGCGCCTCCCTACGGCAGGTAGAGGCCGCGGCCGCAGCGGCGCACCCGGCGGGCCTCGACATAGCCGGTGTAGCGGTTGAACACCTCGACCGTGCGATAGAGGCAGTACCGGCCGGAATTGCGTCCGTTGTAATAGATGCCACCATTGTCGAGATCGACGCCGAGGAATTCCTGATTGGCGGGCTGGGGGGCGCTCTCCTGCGCGAAGGCGGAGGGCGCGGCGCCGAGGAGACCGGTGCCGACGAGCGCGAGGATCATCACCTTGTTCATGTCGCATCTCCCTGAACGGGCGGCTTCCCTCCGCCCTCGCCAGGGGCATGGGAGCGACAGAACGATTTTCGCGCGGACCGGCCGGAAAAGAATCGCGAACCCGACAACCGAGACCGCGCCCTGGATCACGCCACGGAAGTTTCCGGCCCCTCGATCAGTCGCAAGCTGCGGCGCAGGCTCTGCGGCGGATGGCCGAAGGCGCGCAGGAAGGCACGGCGCATCCGGTCGCGGTCAGCGAAGCCCGTGTCGCGCGCCACCACGTCCAGGGAGTGGCGCCCCTCTTCGAGCATGGCCTTCGCCGCCTCCAGCCGCAGCCGCTCGACCGCCTTGGCCGGGGATTGCCCGGTCTCCTCGCGGAAGAGGCGGCTGAACTGGCGCGGACTGACGCTCGCGGCCTCGGCCAGTTCCTCCACGGTCAGCGGGTTGCGCAGGTGCTCCTTCGCATAGACGAGGGCGCGGCGGACCCGGTCCGAGCGCGGCTCCAGTTCGAGCAGCGCCGAGAACTGTGACTGGCCGCCGGGGCGCCGGTGATAGACCACGAGCTTGCGGGCGATGGCGCGCGACAACTCGGCGCCGTGGTCGTCCTCGATCAACGCCAGCGTCAGGTCGATCGCCGCACTCATCCCGGCCGACGTCCAGACATTGCCGTCTGCGACGAAGATGCGGTCGTCATCGACGCGGATCAGGGGGAAGCGCTCCTCCAGGTCGCGGGCATGGGCCCAGTGCGTCGTCGCCAACCGCCCGTCGAGCAGCCCGGCCTCGGCCAGCGCGAAGGCGCCGGTGCAGAGGCCGGCCACGCGCCGCGAGGCTCGGCCGGCCGCGGCGATGTAATCCCGCAGGCGCGGCGAGAGCGGGCGGGGCAGCAACTCGCCGACCACCATCAGCGTGTCGGGGGGGGGCACCAGTGCCACGGTCTCGATCCCGATGCCGAGCGAGGAGCGGACGGTGCCGCCCCGCTCCGACATCACGATCAGCCGGTAGGCCTCGCGGCCGAGATGCACGTTGGCGAACTCGAAGGCCGACAGGGCGGCCAACCCCATCACCTGGAATCCGTCCTCCAGGATGAATCCGACCTGCCGCATCGAACGCTCCAATGTCCTGATTTGACGTTTATACGTCATTTCGGACATCCACGTCCAGGGATAGGGTCCTGACATCAACAACGGCCACGCAGCTCCGGCCGCCGGGGCTGGCCTCAGGACAGGACAACGACCATGACCTCGACCTCTGGGACCGTGCTGATCACCGGTGCCTCCTCCGGCATCGGCGCCGTCTACGCCGACCGCTTCGCCGCGCGCTCCCACGACCTGATCCTCGTCGCGCGCAACAAGGCGCGGCTCGATGCCGTGGCCGACGACCTGTCCCGCCGCCACGGCGTCGCAGTGCGGAGGGTCGAGGCCGACCTGACCGACCGCGCGGGCCTCGCCGCGGTCGAAGAGATCCTCAAGAGCGACCCGCGCATCACGCATCTCGTCAACAATGCCGGCTTCGGCAGTGCCGCGCCCCTCGCCGCGGCGTCCGTGGACGAGATGGAGCGGATGATCGCCATCAACGTCACCGCGCCGATGCGCCTGACCTACGCCGCGGTGCCCGCCTTCACGGCCCGCGGGAGAGGCACGATCATCAACATCGCCTCGATCGTCGCCATCGGACCCGAGGTGCTGAACGGGGTCTATGGCGGCTCGAAATCCTTCGTCCTCGGCTTCAGCCATTCCCTGCGCAAGGAACTCGACGGCACCGGCGTCACGGTGCAGGTGGTGCTGCCCGGCGCGACCGGAACCGAGTTTTGGGACGTGGCCGGCCTGCCCGTGAGCAACCTGCCGCAGGATTGGGTGATGTCGGCCGAGGATCTGGTCGATGCGGCGCTCGTCGGTCTCGATCGGGGCGAGTTCGCCACCATTCCCTCGCTTCAGGATGCGGCCGAGTGGGACGCCTGGGAAGCAGCGCGCCGGACGATGTTGCCGCACCTGTCGAGCGCCGTGCCGGCCGCGCGCTACCGCGCCGCCTAAAAATCAGGTTTCGAAAGGACGAGTCCTTTCGCGGATCCAGGGCAGAGCCCTGGAAGAGGGCCGGGGCTCTGCCCCGGCGCCCCGCCAAACGGCTCGCCCTTTGGGAACCCCAAACTGTTACGCCGCGAAGTCCAATCCGTCGCGTCCGGCGAGGCTTTCGCCGAGGAAGGTGATGAGCGGCTGAACGAGGTCGGCGGCCCGCTCCTCGCCGAGGACCATGACTTCGGTCATCGGCAGGGCCGGCCAGATTTCGGGAGCCCGCAGGATCTGCATGCCCTCCTGCAGGAAGGAGCGGCCGAGCAGTGTCACGCCGAGGCCGCCGGCCACCGCCGCCTGCACCCCGGTGAGGCTGCTGGCGGTGCAGGCGGCGTTCCACTCCCGGCGCACCGAGTCGAGCGCCGCGATCATCATCTCGCGGTAGCTGCAGGGCGGGGCGAGCATCACCAGCCGGGCAGGCTTCGTGAAATCCAGTTCGTAATCGGCGGAGGCCAGCCAGACGAGCGGCTCGCGCCAGATCACCCGGCCGCGCGGATGGGTGCCGCTGCGCTTGGCGATCACCGCGTCGAGGCGATTGGCGTCGTAGGCTTCGAGAAGGGTGCAACTCAGCCCGGTCATCAGATCGATATGCACCCCGGGATAGAGCCGGCCGAAGCGCGCGAGCAGTTTCGGGAGCTGTCCGGGGATGAAGTCCTCGGACACGCCGAGCCGCAGCGTCCCGCTGGCCGGCGGCTCGCGCCACTCGCGCATCAGCTTGTCGTTGAACTCCAGCATCTGCCGGGCGGCGACGAGCAGGCGCTCGCCGTCCGGAGTCAGGCCGAGGGTGCGGCTGGTCCGGTCGAAGACGCGCCGTCCCAGGATCTCCTCCAGACGCAGCACCTTCTGACTCACCGCGGATTGCGAGCGGTGCACGACATCCGCCGCGGCCGTGAAGCTGCCGGTCTCCGCCACCGCCACGAAGGCGCGGAGCAGGTCGAGTTCGAGGTCCGGGTGACGCATGGCCCATTCGCTTCGTTGCTGAGAGCGGCGGACGCGCCGCGCCGCGCCTCATGCCGGCGCCGCATCTTCGTGGCCCCCATATTCGCCAGCAAGCAGAAAATCTGATCGCATCGATCAGAACTATGCGTTTCCCAACTTTATCGCTGCGGTCCATTCTTCGTCTTGCCGGTCACGACGACCGGCCGGACGAGCTCCGAGCTCCTCCTCGCTCCCGCCTCGAAGAGGCCAGCCATGTCTGCCTCACCTGCCGTCCCGACGCCTCCGGCCTGCCATGTCCTGCCGACTTCGCCCGTGCTTCGGCGCGGCGGCGCCGTAGACTCGGCACCGGCGCTTCTGCTTGGCGGTGCGATCCTGCTCTGGGGCGCGAACTGGCCGGTGATGAAGCTCGGGCTCGGCCACATCTCGCCGCTCTGGTTCTCGGCCCTGCGCTTCGCCACGGGCGCGGCCTGCCTGTTCGCGTGGCAGGCTGCCCGCGGTGAAGTGCGATGGCCGCAGCGTGCCGACATGCCCTTCATCGCCTCCATCGGCCTTCTGCAGATGATGCTGTTCACGGCGCTCGGCGCCGTGGCGATGACGCATCTGGCGGCCGGACGCTCGGCGATCCTGAGCTACACCACGCCGATCTGGGTCGTGCCGGTGGCGGCTCTGGTCTTCGGCGAGCGGATCGGACGCTGGCAAGGCACCGGGATCGGGCTGGCGGCCCTCGGCGTGCTGATCCTGTTCAACCCGCACGCCGTCGATTGGCGGGACGGCGCCGTGCTCGGCGCCCACGCGATGCTGCTCGCAGCCTCCGCCGCCTGGGCCGCCTGCATCCTGCATCTGCGCTATGGGCGCTCGAGGGGCTCCGCTGCGCAGCTCGCGCCCTGGCAGATGCTCCTGGCCGCCGCCGTGCTGCTGCCGCTCGCCCGCGTGGTCGAGGGGCCGCTCACTGGGGACGGGACGGGGACGTTCTGGGCCTGCCTGATCTTCGTCGGGCCGCTCGCCACCGCCTTCGGCTTCTGCGCCGTCAACGCCGCGAGCCAGCGGGTGCCGGCGAGCCAGATGTCGACGCTGATGCTCGCGGTGCCCGTCACCGGCCTCGTGATCGCGACGGTGACGCTGCACGAGACGCCCGGACCCGACCTCATCCTCGGCACGCTGGCCATCGTTCTCGGCATCGCCGTGAGTGCAGTGCCCGCCCGCGTCACCAGCTCAAACCGCGTGAAAGCCCGCATCTGACGCGGGTCTCGACAAGAAGGATTTGCCCCATGCGTGCCGTCGGCTTCCACAAACCCCTGCCCATCGAGGACGAGCAGGCGCTGCTCGATCTCACGCTGCCGGAGCCCGTGCCGGGGCCGCGCGACCTTCTGGTCCGGGTGCGGGCGGTCTCGGTCAACCCGGTCGATACCAAGGTCCGCAGGCGCGCGAACCCGCCCGAGGGTCAGCCGCAGGTTCTGGGCTACGATGCCGCCGGCATCGTCGAGGCGGTCGGAGGGGAGGCGACCCGGTTCAAGGTCGGGGATGCAGTCTTCTATGCCGGCGCCCTCGGCCGGCCCGGCACCGATGCCGAGCTGCATTGCGTCGATGAGCGGATCGTCGGCCACAAGCCCGCCTCTCTCTCCTTCGCCGAGGCCGCGGCGATGCCGCTCACCGCGATCACCGCCTGGGAGGCCCTGTTCGACCGGCTCGATGTCCGCCAGCCGGTGCCGGGGGCGGCGCACGCTCTCTTGATCGTCGGCGGAGCCGGCGGTGTCGGTTCGATCGCCGTCCAGCTTGCCCGTCAGCTCACCGACCTGACGGTAATCGCCACCGCCTCGCGGCCCGAGACGGCGGCGTGGAGCCGGACGCTCGGCGCGCATCACGTCGTCGATCACACCCGGCCGCTCGCGGCGGAAGTCGCGGCGCTCGGCCTCGGCGCCCCGGCCTTCGTGTTCTCGACCACGCACACCGACCGGCACCTGCCGGAGATCGGCGCCCTCATCGCGCCCCAGGGCCGGTTCGCGCTGATCGATGATCCCGCCGCCCTCGACGTGCTCCCGTTCAAGCAGAAGAGCGTCTCGACGCATTGGGAGTTCATGTTCACCCGCTCGATGTTCGCCACCGCCGACATGGACGCCCAGGGTCACCTGCTCGACGAGGTGTCGCGCCTCGTCGATGCGGGCACGCTGAAGACGACGGTAGCCGACCATTTCGGGGTGATCTCGGCCGCCAACCTCCGTCGTGCCCACGCACTGATCGAGAGCGGGCGCGCCAAGGGCAAGATCGTGCTGGAGGGCTGGGCCTGACAGAGGGCGGTGCGCCATCTCGGCCGCCGTTCGTCGCGCCGAGCGCGTGCCGCCCCGTGGACAAGGCGGAGTACCGCCACTTCGTCGGTCTGTCCGAAAATGCTGTGTTTATGGCGTTGCCCCGTTCCGGGTCATCGATGACCATGGATACGCTCAGGCGAAGCCTCGGAGGCATCGGTCGATGGTGAGTCTCACGATCAACGGTCATCAACATCAGGTCGATGCCGAGCCGGATACGCCGCTTCTCTTCGTCCTGCGCGACGCGCTCGGACTCACCGGCACCAAGTACGGCTGCGGCATCGGCCAGTGCGGGGCCTGCACGGTTCTGCTCGACGGGCAGGCGACCCGCTCCTGTCAGGTGCCGGTGGAGAGCATCGGCGCGCAAGGTGTCACCACCATCGAGGCGATCGAGGCGGACCCGGTCGGCGCCCGCGTCGTCGCGGCCTGGGTCGGGATCGAGGTGCCGCAATGCGGCTACTGCCAGTCCGGCCAGGTCATGGCCGCGACCGGCCTGCTCAAGGAGACCCCTAAACCCTCGGAGGACGAGATCGCCGCGGCGATGACCAACCTGTGCCGCTGCGGCACCTACAACGCCATCGCCGTCGCCGTGCGGCAGGCCGCGGCCTGAGGGAGGCGAGGATGAACGATCTCACGCCCCTCCGTCGCGTCGGCATCGGTGCCCGGCACGACCCCGAGCCGGTGCAAAACCTCTCGCGCCGCGGCTTCCTGGGTGTCGCCACGGGCGCGCTCCTGCTCGGCGTCGGCCTGCCGATCGAGGCCGCGGCCCAGACCCGAGCGGAGGGCCCGGCGGCGGTCGCGCCGAAGCCGGGCACGCGGGTCGCCGCCTTCCTCGAGATCCGCCCGGACAGCTCCGTGCGCCTGCTCAGCCCCTTCGTGGAAGGCGGCCAGGGCATCAATACCGGGCTCGCCCAGACCATCGGCGAGGAACTCGACCTCGATCCGGCCCGGTTCGCGGTCGAATGCGCGCCGCCCGGCCCGGACTACGCCGTCGTCAACGGTCTGCGCATGACCGGTGGCAGCTTCTCGACCCGATCGAGCTTCGAGGCGATGCGCCGGCTCGGCGCCACCGCCCGCGAGATGCTGCTGCGCGCGGCGGCCGCCCGGCTCGCCGTGAAGCAGGACAGCCTGACGACCGAGGACGGGCGCGTGATCCACGCCGCCTCCGGTCGGACGCTCGGCTACGGCGAACTCGCTGAGGCCGCGCTCGCACTCCAGCCGCGGGACGATGTTTCGCTGAAAGATCCCAAAGACTTCCGCTGGATCGGCCGGCCGGTGGCCCGGCTCGATAGGCGCGACAAGGCGACCGGACGCACGACCTACACCATCGACATCCGCCTTGAGGACATGCTGCACGCGGCGGTGCAGCATGCGCCCCATCTCGGCGCCGAGCCGCAGGCCATCGCCAACGAGGCGGAGGTGCGGGTGATGGCGGGCGTCCACTCGGTTCACCGCCTGCCCGGTGCGGTGGCGGTGGTCGCCGATTCCTGGTGGCGCGCGCGTAAGGGCGCGGAAGCGCTGCAGGTCGCCTGGACGGAGCCGGTCCCGGACGGGATCGCGACGGTCTCGAAAACCTTCTCCTCGTCGGCGATGCTGGCGGCGCTGAAAGGCGCGAACGAGCCCGGCATTCCGGCCGAGCGGGAGGGGGATCCGGCCGCCGCCTTCGCGGGCGCGGCACGGGTGATCGAGGCGGAGTACGACGCGCCCTATCTCGCCCATGCGCAGCTCGAACCGCCCTCGGCGGTCGCCCGATTCACGCCGGATGGCAGCCTCGATCTCTGGCTGCCGAACCAGATGCCGGAGCTGTTCCAGGACATCGCCGCGAAGACCGCGGGTCTGGCTCCGGAGCAGGTGCGCATCCACTCGCCGATGCTGGGCGGCTTCTTCGGGCGCCACTTCTACTACGGCCCGGCTAACCCGTTCCCGCAGGCGATCCTGCTCGCGCGGGCGACGGGCCGGCCCGTGCGGGTGCTGTGGTCGCGGGAGGAGGAGTTCGGCATGGACGCCGTGCGCCCCTTGAGCTTCGCCCGCTTCAAGGCCGCACTCGGGGCCGACGGCATGCCGGTGGCGCTTCAGACCACGGCGGTCGGCGAGGGCCCGATCGGCCGCTGGTTCGGCGCCCTGTTCAAGTCGCCGGTCGATTCCTCTGTGGTCGAGGGCCTCGACAAGAAGCCCTACGCCATTCCGAACCGGCGCCTCGACTACGTGAAGGTGGCCCATCCCGTCACGATCGCCTTCTGGCGCTCGGTCGGCCACTCGATGAACGACTACTTCTACGAGAGCTTTCTCGATGAGATCGCCGCGGCCGGGGGCCATGATCCGTTCGACCTGCGCGTGGCGCTGCTGAAGGACAGCCCGCGCCACCGGACGCTGCTCCGGGCGGTCGCGGATCTCGCCGGCGGCTGGCGGCGCGGTCCGTTCGCGGCGGAGGATGGCACCCGCCGAGCCTGCGGCGTCTCGATGGCCTCGCCCTTCGGCTCGGAAACCGCGACCATCGCCGAGGTGTCGCTGAAGGACGGCGAGGCGCGGGTGCACGACCTCTGGATCGCCATCGATCCGGGCAGCGTGGTCAACCCGGCCATAGTCAAGCGCCAGGTCGAGAGCGCGGCGGCGCTCGGTCTCTCCTCCACGCTGCTGGAGCAGGTGGTCTACGAGAACGGCCAGCGCCAGGCGAAGAACTTCGATACCTATCCGATCCTCGATCGTGAGCGGATGCCGCGGGTGCACGTCACCATCGTCGAGAGCGGAGCGCCGATGGGCGGCATCGGCGAGCCGGGCCTGCCCGGCGTGCCGCCCGCGGTCGTCAACGCGGTCGCCGCCCTGACCGGTCAGCGTGTGCGCAGCCTGCCGCTCGCCAAGACGCATCTGTCCGGGGTCTGAGGCCGCAGGACGGGGGAGGGACGGGATCATGACGACGGTCGCGGTATCGCAGGAGGCGAGGCCGGCTCGCGCTGGCCTCGCGCCGCGCTTCGAGTACCTCCCGGTCGCCCTGTTCGGCGCCGTGATGGGGCTCACGGGCCTGAGCGTCGCGTGGCGTCTCGCAAGTGCGCGCTACGGCCTGCCTGCCCTCGTCGCCGATGCGATCGGCTGGGGCGCGCTTCTCACGTTCCTCGTCCTCACGCTGGCCTATGGTGCGAAGGCGGTCACGGCTTGGTCGACGGTGCTGGCCGAGTTCCGCCATCCGATCGCCGGCAACCTGTTCGGCACCATCCTCATCAGCCTTCTGCTGCTGCCCTTCGTGCTCAGCGGTGTCAGCCCGATGCTCGGCGCTGCGGCTTGGGTGACCGGTGCGGCGGGCATGGTGGTGTTCGCCGTCCTCATCGTCAGCCGATGGATGGGAAGCCGCCAGCAACTCGCCCACGCGACGCCCGCTTGGATGGTGCCGGTGGTCGGCCTCCTCGACATCCCGCTCGCCGCCCCGACGCTCGGCCTGCCTCACACGCAGACGCTGACGATGTTCGCGCTGAGTGTCGGCCTCTTCTTTGCCGTGCCGCTCTTCACCCTGGTCTTCGCCCGCCTCGTCTTCGAGGAGCCGCTGCCCGCCGGTCAGCGGCCGACGCTGATGATCCTGGTCGCTCCCTTCGCCGTCGGATTCTCCAGCTACACCGCGACACTCGGCCGGATCGATGCCTTCGCGGAAGCACTGTTCCTCATCGGCCTGTTCGTTCTCGTCGTGCTCGTCGGCCGCCTCCACGATCTGCCGCGATGCTGTCCGTTTCGCGTCTCGTGGTGGGCCGTGAGCTTTCCCCTTGCCGCCATCTCCGTTGCGGCTTTGCGTTACGCCGGGCACGCAGACATGGTCGCGATCGACGCTCTGGCCCTGGGGCTGCTCGCCTTCGCCACTGTGGTGATCGCGGCCCTTGCCGTCCGGACGCTTGTCGGGGTCGCCCGCGGCGAACTGCGCCGGCTCACGAGCTAGCTTTCGACAGGCGCCGACGCCGACGTCACCGGTCATGTGCCGTCGGCCGACAAGCCGGCCTGTGGCTGAGGAGTTCACGTCGCTCGTGGAGGGCCATGCCACTCCACGAGGTTTCCCTGTGGCGCCCCTCTTCGGGCTATCTCCGATTTTTCGATTGACGGCTCCGGCGCGGCTGCCTATACCCAATTTCACCGACGGGGCGCCGCGGCTCACCAGTGGGTGGAGCGGGGTTCTCGGGGGTCTTCGGGCTTGTGGGTGGA
>NZ_JACHWM010000011.1 GCF_014191355.1 Methylobacterium sp. R2-1 | reverse complement strand
TGCTGCGCGAGACCCGGCAGGAGCGGCAGGGGCCGTCAAAGCGAGGCGGCTGATCCCCACTATCCCACTCGTCCACAGACCGCCCCGGGGCTTCGGCCTCGTGGCTTTTCCCGTGGGCGCTGTCCTGTCAAACCTAGCGCCTGCTGCACAGCATTTTACTGCACTGAACCGCATTGCCGTCAGCGGCTCACGGCAGCCTGCGCCGTAATCGCGTCCAGCCGCCTTGACCGCGCCGGATGTCTGACGCAGGCTCCACTTCGAAGAAGGCGCCCGGAGCATAGCCGGCAACTGTCAACTTTCGGCGCATCGGCTTAGAAAAATAATCTCCCAAGCGCACGAATTGGTTAATATAAGGATCGCTTGCATGTCTCAAATAAGTTCTGAGGAACTTGAGCGACTTCTGTTTGGCAGATGGGTGGACTCTTTCAACGTAGACCGTCTTTCTTGGCTTGCTGCGGGGCTCAGCTCCGCTGATTATGCCCTTGAGCATATGGAGAAGGCTGAGAGGATGCCATCTCTTGATGCAATTATTGATTATTGCCTGGATCGCTCGCAAGAAGAAGGTCTCGTGCTTGAGTTCGGAGTTTTCTCGGGCCGAACAATCTCACAAATAGCAAACAAAAGGCCGTCAAGTAAGGTCTTCGGCTTCGACTCCTTTGAGGGTCTGCCTGAGGACTGGGTCGGCTCATTTACCAAAGGGTCGTTCGCTATTGGGCGGCTGCCGGACGTTCCGGGGAACGTAGATCTGGTGCCCGGCTGGTTCGATCGCACATTGCCGTCATTTTGCGATAACCATCGAGGTAGCAAAATCTCGTTTCTCCACGTTGATTGCGACCTATATTCATCCACTCAGACGATTTTCGCCAATCTTAACGAAATGATCGTTCCGGGGACAATAATTCTATTTGACGAATACTTCAATTATCCGAACTGGCAGAAGCACGAGGCCCGAGCCTTTGCGGAGTTTTGCAAGACAAGAGACAGAAGGTATGAATATATAGCTTTGGTTCCGCACCATCAGCAGGTTGCGGTGAGAATACTTAAGTAGGCAGAATTAGACGCGTCTACCTATCTTTCTTCAAATGCATCAGCTCCGGTCGGCCCAGCCGCGGCGGGTCTTTCGTTACTGTGCCGCCCCGGGGCTTCGGCCTCGGGGCTTTTTTGTACACTTCCGTGCCATCCGCTGCTTGCCCTCAGCTTACGCACTTCCGCCTGCTGGCTATCGGCGCGCACCGCAGCGACCACGAAGGGAACGCTCGCTATGAGCAAGTAGGTCAAAGCGCGTCCCGTCCAGCCTTTTCGTGCGGAGCGGAACGACGCCCATAAACAGTGTAGAACTGCGGTTATGCATGCGGCCAGAAGCGGCAGTTGGTAATTCTCCACCGTGTCCCCCAGCTTGCCGAAAGCGACGTCCGCTTAAGCATGTGCCATCCGCACGCGTCGCGTCGACTGAAGCGGTCTATTGCTGAGCCCGAACTACGTGACGCTCCATCAGAAGCCCGATGGTGATGCTGCTAAAAATCCAGCCGAAGACGTAAAGGTAATCGACCTGGATCGGAAGCGTCGGATCGTATCCAAGACGAACCAATTCGATGATCTGCGTGAGCGGGTTCCATTTCATATAGTAGTATATCTCGTTCGGCATGTAGTTTGTCAGGAAATAGACGCCGCTTGTCAGGTAAACACTTATAGTAACGAGGATATAACCAATAACCCATCCCGGGAATACTGAGCAAATGCCGACGTTGACTGTGCCGACGCCGATGCCCATCGCGATTGCCGCCAAATATCCGATGATCGCCGTTGTCATATCGACCGGTATAGGGTCAGCTCCGAGGGCTAAGAGCACGAGCAAAACTAACATTACACCCATGAAGCTACTGACGATCTCGACAAGGGCGCGTGCAACGATGGTGTCGAAGCCCTTCACTTGCGGAAAATAGGTCAGTGACTTGTGAACCATGTAGCCTTTCATCATCTCGCGAGAGATGTACTGAAAGGCAAGCACGGGAAGTGCACCCGTGGCGACGAAGATCAAGGTACTGTCACCCATGGGCGACTTCATGCCGCGGAATTGCATAGCTCCAACGAGGATGCCGAGGTGCACGCACGGCCAGAGGACCTGAACTAGATAGCCCCAATAGTTTCCGCCAAAACGGCTGCGCATGTCCCGCAGCATCAAGGCGCTGATGACGCGCAGATAGACGTCGATGTAGCTCGCAGGTCGCGGGCTGCTTGGTGGTAGTTGCACGTCGGCCATGACATCCATCATGCAGGGCAGTGGTGGGCTCGCTGGTGCCGCGAAATAGCGACGAAATGAGGGTGCCCCGCCTTTTCAGCTCCGCCCGGCTCAGCCGCGGCGGGGATTTTTGTTGCTGTGCCGCCCCGGGGCGTCGGCCGCGGGGCTTTGTTCGTGCGCGCCAGCCTGTCCAACCCGGCACCTGCTACGCAGCGTTTTGCCGCTCTCGACCGTATTGTCGTCAGCGACTCACAGCTTCCCATGCTGCAGTTGCGTCCTGCTGCCTTGATCTCGTCGGATGCCAGACGCAGTCCGCACTCCACAAAGGGCGCCTTGAGAATAGCCTGCAAATCGTAGAATTTCGGCCTATCTAGCGTCGGTGCGAGCAACCACATGGCCCACGGCTTCACATGTCCGGCCAAACGGGACTAGGCTCACCCGCACACGGTTGCGAAGAGACGATGAGCCAAAAACCAACTCGCCGGCAGGTTACTGCCTCAATCGCAGGCGGTGCTGCCGGCCTGGCCGGCGGCGGCTTCGCAGAGGGGCCGCCACGGTCCCGGACAGAAGCGCCGGCAATGCCGAACTTGCTCGTCACCGGTTCGGCCCGAACCACTACCAACAGCGCTTTCGCACCTGACACAGCTGCCCCGGCAGACGCATTCCCGTATGCTCCGCCGGGCGGACACGTGCCCGGAGATCACCTGCGAGCAGGCTCCCTATTCAACTTCAAGTCCGTTCGCGGCGACGACTGCCAAGAAGTCGCTCTCGCGGTCATGTTGCGTGCCGACACAGGGAAATCGAGCAGTACCTCCATCAACAATGGAAAGACCTGCTTCAGCTACGGCACGCACGTGACGGCGAATGGCGGTAATGGCTGGGGAGCGGCTGGGGGCATCATCACTGAGCGTGGCGCCCGTGGGTTTTTCGCGGCCCATGAAATCGATACCACCTTTCGCCACGGCAACGCTGCGATCGGCCAAGGCAATGCGATGGGGTTGTTCTTCAACGCCATCAACGAGACGCTTGGTACGGCTCAGATCTACGGTACGGGCAATGCCGGCAAAACGGGCGGCGCCTGTTGGGATGCCGGGTTGATGTTCTCACAGGGCACCAGTCCATACATCCGCGGAACATGCGTTTTCTTGGATTGTAGCGCTGAGGCAGGTTTTCGCACGAACGCCGGCCGTTCAATGGCTGTCGCGGGTCTATGGCTGCAGCACGATGGAACTTGCGGCGGCCGAGCCGATGGCTCGTACGCGAACGGCGCATTTATTGACTACTCGACGGGGCCCGTGGGCTTCGACGTTCAAGGCGCCAAGCGGGTCTCGGACTTCATCGCTCGTGGCGCGGCGCCTATTGGCTTGACCGTAGCTGGTAGTCGCCAGACAGGCATCGACCTAACCAATGCGAAGACAGCGCATGCGATGAAGCTTGCGGACGGGCAAGCCATCAGCTTCGACCCAGTTGGCGGAGCGCAGATCTCGGGGGCGTCAGGGACACTGCGATTGAGATGCGGAGCGAGTACGCCCGCCCATTTCACAGCATCCGCAATTACTCCAGGCGTAGGCTCGACCGTTAGTTTGGGTTCGGGGTCCTCCCGCTTCGCGAACCTTTTCCTGTCGAACAATCCAAGTATTGCCTCGGACCAAGGGCTAAAATCCAACCTCGTGCAGTTCACTGATGCTCAGTTGGATCGCTGGAGCGTTGTCAGCCTCGGATTGTTTCAGTACCTCAGCGCCATCAGCGCAAAAGGAGCTGACGGAGCGCGGCTCCATGCTGGCGTCATCGCACAGGACGTCGTTTCCGCCTTGGGAGACGACGCATTTCGCTACGGCGTCGTCGGTCGCGACCCTGTCACGAAGCCGGTCAAGCGCAAGCGTATCGTGCAGGTTCAGGCGACAGAGGACGCGATTGAGGTTGAGACCGTCGTTGAGATTTTGGACGGCCGTGCCATCCGCCGTACGGTTGAGCGTGCTGTGCAGCGGCCCATCTTTCGTAGCATTCCATTATTTGATGAATATGGAGAGCCGGTTATCACCTCACATCGCAGGCTTGATGCGAACGGAAACCCAGTCGCGTATTTCGATCTGCCAACGCGAGAACCCAACGATCATAGCGAAGAGGTGCAGGCGACACACCTCGTGCCTGTCATGACCGAAGTCGAGGAGATGTACGAGACCGAAGAGCCGGACTTAGATGCAGCAGGAAACCAACGCAGCATACTGACCATCAGGTACGAGCAGGCCGCCATTTGGGAGGCGGCATATCAACGCCGCCGAGCTGATCGTCTTGAGACACGTATCGCTGCGCTGGAGTCTAAGATTGAGGAAGGGCTTGCTTAGGGCAAAAAGAGTGCCTCTCTAGTCACAATTTTATGACGCCCGCGATTTTTATTTATCCAAACAGTAAAAAGTCTTTCTGCGATAAAGCCAAAAACGCGCTTCTGATACGTTTCATAGAACTGGTACGGAATATTTTTCTCTAAAGTGAATAAGATCGGAAACAGCCAATCAGCATATTCATCAACAACAGATTTTTTCCCAACAAACATGTTGTATGCATTTAGCTGGCAGCTTCGCATCGTGAAGTCATACGCGTTCAGGTAACTTGGCTGATGCTCTTCGACAGCCTCACGGACTAGGACGAGGTCTTGACCGATTGCAGTGCCCACATAGTTTTCTTCCAAGCTTATCTGTGTGCCGGAGACTCCGTTCAGAAACCCCAGCGGGGCGGCGACGATTAGGTTCGCGCCGCGCTCGAATTCCGGGAACACATCGGGCGATGCTATCTGGCTTCCCTTGAACTCTATCCCTTGTCCCAGCGCAGCGAAATGCCGACGGTAGTGGACGAGTCCAACATATTCCGCGTCAACATTTTTGGATATCCAGTAGACGCCTGTGCATTCGCAAAAAGAATGGTTCAGACTTGATATGTTATCTCCGGTGTCATCGCCCTGGAAGCCGAGATCTTTGTCTGATATGGCTTTGCCAACGTGCAGTGGTATGTAACCAGGGTGGCCTGGAAGCTCCGTTTCCTTGTGCGTAGCAACGTAAATTTGCGGGTGATTTGACATTTCGACTGTGCTGCCCTCAGCTATATCTGTTCGTTGAGTTTGCGGAACGTCGCTAGAGCTTGTCCAACGATTTGATCCATGTTGTAATATTTGTACGTTGCCAGCCGACCCACGAACCAGACGTTTTTCTCTTCTCTCGCCCGGGCTTCGTAGCGCCGGAAGAGGTCGGCATTTTCGGAGCGCGGGATAGGATAGTAGGGGTCGCCCTCTGCTGAAGGATACTCCGTTGTAATCGTAGTCTTTGGATGCTGCTGCCCCGTAAAATGCTTGTATTCTGATATCCTGGTGAAATCATTCGTCTGCGGATAGTTCACAGTCCCAACCGGCTGGTGCTGAGCAGTCTCCAGCGTTTCATGTTTAAACCGCAAAGAGCGGTAGGGCAGCTTCCCGTAACAGTGGTCAAAATATTCATCGATCGGCCCTGTGTAGATCATACGGCCAAACTCAACCGATCGTCGCACATCCCTGAAGTCGGCCTCAAGCCGAATCTCGATGTTCGGGCTTTCTAGCATCGCCTCGAACATTTTCGTGTAGCCATACTTAGGCATGGCTTGGAATGTGTCGGTAAAGTAACGATCATCCCGGTTCGTTCGCGTGGGAATTCGCGCCGTCACACTCTTATCAAGCTGCGAAGGGTCCATGCCCCACTGCTTTCGGGTGTACCCGCGGAAAAACTTCTCATACAGCTCGCGCCCGACAGTCGATACCACGACGTCCTCTGACGTCCGGATGTCGGGAATGTTTTCTGCGCGCTCTGCGAACCAAGACGGAAGCTCCTCCGGCGTGAGGTTAAGCCCGTAAAGGGAATTGACCGTGTCGAGGTTGATCGGGATCGGCACCAGCTTGCCATCGACCTCGGCAAGAACGCGATGCTCGTAGGGATGCCACTCCGTGAACCTAGATAGGTAATCTACGATCTGCTGAGAATTAGTATGGAACAGATGTGGTCCATATTTGTGATAAAGTATGCCGTCCTCATTCAATTCATCGTAAGCGTTCCCGCCGATATGGGCCCGGCGATCGATGACTAGAACGCGCTCACCGCGCTCGTTAGCCAAGCGCTCGGCAAGCACAGCACCGGCAAACCCGGCTCCGACAATCAACCAATTATACATAAATCACCCCGCCTGTAAGCTGCTTGCGCCTATCTGCTGCGCCCGGCGCTCGCATCTCCCGAAGCACCATGCCCTTACTTTTAATGCGGCGCCTGCATTCCCTCAGGCGCCTGTCCTTGTAGCTGTTCATAGGCCGCAGGCCGGAACTCGCGCCACCGAGGGATGTCAAGCAGCATCGGGGGTGCGATGACTTTCCCATCCTTCACGAGCAGCGTCATGGGGGAGGATTTCTGCATGAACTCGATCTCGTGGGGCAGCCAGTCGGCGCCTAGCTGCAAGCGTACCGTGGCATCGCAATCATGCCCTGCGGCTCGGCAGAGGTCCCGTGCAACCCGCTCGACCTCTTCTCTGCTCGCTTCTGCGTCCATGGGCCGGTCTCCGTACAATCGGGAGTGAATGGCGCAGGCTGAACACGAGTGCGCTGCCATTGTCCAGAGCGGTAGAGCCCAGCCCTCTCAACCCCGCCGGGTCCGCCCGAGCGGGGTTTTTCATGCGCCGTCCTTGGTCCCCGGATACTGCGCGCTGAAGCCGCCATTCGCCTCAACCTCGGTATAGTGCGCTTCCATGTCCCGCATCACCTGGGCGCCCTGCCTGCCGCACTTGGCGCAGCGGGCGTTCCGACCGAGCCGCGTCGGCGGCAGGTCGGCCAGCGTCACGGTCGCGAAGTGCCCGCAGCCGCAGTGCAGGGCCATCGTCTTCAAGCCCTCGGCGATCCAGTCGGCGACGGTGCGCTCTCGGGGCCTCACGTCTTCTGCGCCCGCGCGAGCACAATCGCAGTCCAAACTGCTCCACGCTTGAAGCCGAGGCTGATCTCCGGGCTGGCGACTACCGAGCTAGCCCAGCCATGACCGGCGATGGCCGCCGCGAGGTCGAGCACGTAGCCGTCGGCAATCGGATAGGCTCTGGTCTCGGGATCTTTCAGATATGCCTCGACAGCCGCGTTCACCTGCTCGTCGGTGACGGCCTTGGCTTTGAAGAGTTCGCCGACAGTCGAGGACGAATCAGCCATTCCGCGAGCCTATCCCGCGAGCCTCGTGGTCACCAACATGTCGCCCGCACAAGTTGCCGAATCAGGCGAATTCTGCTTTGCGAAAACCGTCTAAGCCACTGATAACTCTAGCGTCAAATATTCGGTCTTTTGCATAAAACAGCCTATTTTTCAACAATATGAGCCTGTCTGGGGGACAGGGGGTCGTCGGTTCAAGTCCGGCCACTCCGACCACTTTTCGGGCCAAGACCTCGTCCCTGCTGGAGGGCGACGTCACCGCCCTCCCTTCGTTCCCGTCTTTCATGGTGCTCTTCGAACCTCGAGACCGGCTGCGATCACGCCTTGAGGAGAGCTTGGTCAGGGGCCTCCACGATCACGATGCCTCAGCATCGAGGGCCGTCGGCCCTGGCCGGCGCAGCTTCACGATCGTCTCCCGTAGCCAGCGCTGGCTCGGCACAGCGTCGTTGGACGCGTGCCAGATCATCGAGATCGAGACGTCCGGCAGCGTGATCGGCGCCGGGCTCACGGTCAGGCCCATGCTGTCGGCGAAGAAGCGTGCGAGCCGTGCGTGCATCGTCGCGATGACGGGAGCCTGCCGCACCACGAAGGGCATCACGGAGAATCGCGGTGAGGTCAGCGCGATGACGCGCTTGCGGCCGATCTTGGCCAGCGCGTCGTCCACGACGCCGTGGGCACTCTCGACGAGGCTCGTCAGCAGGTGGGGCAGCCGCACGTAGTCGTCGAGCGAGATCGGCGCCGTCACCCCGACGAGCTCGGCGTTGAAGATGCAGAGGTAGCTCTCCTTGTTGAGGATCCGGCGCTTGTGGTGCGTCTGGCCCTGCTCGAACACGCCGATGCCGAGATCGACCCGCCCCGTATCGAGATCGTCGAGGATGCGGTGCCGATCGACCGTGTGCAGCAGAAGCTTCACGCCCGGCGCCACCGCCTGAAGATGCGCGATGAGCGTCGGCATCAGCAGCACCTCGGTTGAATCCGGGATGCCGAGGGTGAAGGTGAGGTCGGCCGTGGCCGGATCGAAGGCATCCGGCGGCGCCGTGATCTGCTGGATCTGGGAGAGCGCCGCCTGCACCGGCGCCATGAGCGCCAGCGCGCGCGGCGTCGGCCGCATGCCGTCGGGCGCCCGCGTCAGCAGCTCATCCGAGAAGGCGGCGCGCAGCCGCGCCAGGGCGTGGCTCATCGCCGACTGGCTGATGCCGATCCGTCCCGCCGCGCGAGTCACGCTGCGCTCCGTCAGCAGCGCGTCGAGGGCCACGAGCAGGTTGAGATCAAGACGGGAAAGATGCACGTGATCGATGCGCATTATGAAATCGATCCATTTGATTCATGGGCCATGGCCCAGCACATACAGTCTCACGAAGCGACGGGGAGCCCGCCGCCGGAAAAGAGGCTGAACTCGATGTCCAAGACCCTTCTTTCACTCACCACCGCCGCGCTCGCCTTCACCGCTGTCGCGACGGCCTCCGCCCGTGCCGACGAGACCGGCGGCGCTCACAACGTCAAGACGGTCGGTGCGCTGACCCTGGAGACCCAGGGTCTGGCGACCAGCGACCTCTCGGTCCACCGCCAGGGCGGCTTCGCCCTCCCCGGCTCGGTCCAGTGGATCAAAACCCCCGTCGATGAGGTGAGGACACGGCAGGCCGCCTTCTGAGCCGGCCTCATGAGACGCACGGATGTGCCACACGATCCTCCGGCGCCGAACGGCGCCGGAGACATTCTTGAGAAGTACGGGACTGGCCCGCGGTCAGACGCTGCGTCAGGATAGGAGCTTGGATCTGGGTTCCGAGACGCCCGTCACAGCGCGCGGTCCGCGGGCGTGAACCGGGCGAACCGCAGAGCCAGCATCGGCAGCACGGCGAGGTTGAGCACCGTCGAGGTGGCGAGACCGCCGAGGATGACGAGCGCCATCGGCCCCTCGATCTCGCGACCGGGCTCGCCCGCTCCGAGTGCCAGCGGCAGCAGCCCGAGGCCGGTGACGAGGGACGTCATCAGGATCGGCACCAGGCGGTCGGCAGCCCCCTCGACAGCGGCCGCTTCATTCCAGGGCCGGCCCTCCGCCAGCACCATGTGCTCGTAATGTGCGATCATCATGATGGTATTGCGCAGCGAGATGCCGAACAACGTCACGAAGCCGACGATCGAGCCCAGCGAGATCACGGCGCCGCTCGCCGCCACCGCCAGCACGCCGCCGACGAAGGCGAAGGGCAGGTTGACGAGAACGAGGGCGAGGTTGGTCAGCGAGCCTGTCACGACGAGGAGCAGGACCACGATCCCGAGACCGGCCAGTCCCGCGTAGAGCGCGAGTTCGCGCCGCGCCTTCGCCTGCGTCTCAGCCGCGCCCTCGAAGCCGATATCGATGCCCGAGGGCAGCGCGACCTCGCGGGCGATCTTCCGTTTTGCGGCCTCGGTGAAGGAGGCGACGTCGCGCCCCTCCACATTCGCGGTCACCACGCGCACGCGCTGCGCTCCGACGTGGCCGACGGCGTAGCGGCCGGCGGTCTCGTAGATGTCCGCTACCTGGGCGAGGCGGATATAGCTGCCGCTCGGCGTACGCAGGGGCAGGTTGCCGAGCGTCGAGAGGCGCGTGCGCGCGGCCGGTTCGAGCACGACGACGACGTTGAACACGGCGTTGCCCTCGTAGGCTTGGCCCACGATGTCCCCCTGATAGGCGGTGCGCACGATCTCCAGGACTTCGATCGCGTCGAGACCCCAGTGGCGCAGATCGGTCGGGCGCAGGCTCACATTGACCTGCGGCAGGCCTGGCGGCGACTTGAGCTGGACGTCGGCCGCGCCGCGCACCTCGGCGAGTTCGCGCGCCACGTCGCGGGCAGTGGCCTCGATCCGGTCGAGACTCGTGCCGGTGACGCTGACGACGACCGGCGCGGTGAAGCCCGAAACGACTTCCTCGATGCGCTCGGTCAGGAAGGTCTTGAGCGAGAAGCTCGCCCCGGGCGTGGCCGCCATCAGCGCGCGGATGCCGGCCTCCGCCTGCTCCTGCCTCTCGCCGTCGAGGCCCGATTCGAGATCGATATGGATCTCGCTGTCATGCGTGCCGCCGAGATCGTAGCCTGCCTCGGCGCGCCCGACCTGCTGGGCGACCGCGCGCACGCCGGGCACCGCCTTCAGCCCCGCCGCGATCCGCTCGCCGAGCCGAAGTGTCTCCTGAAGCGAAGTGCCGGGCGCGGAGGCCATGTGCAGGATGAGGTGCCCTTCCTTGAGGTCCGGCAGGAACACGCCGCCGAAGAACGGAACCGGCAGAGCCGCCGCGAGGGTCAGGGCGAGGCTGCCGGTCATGACGAGACGCGGGTGACGGTTGAGCCCGGCGAGCCCGCGGACATAGATGCTCCGCACGCGGCGGCTCACCGGCGGCTCGCGGGCCGGCAGGTTCGTGCGCCCGGCGAGTAGCAACCGGGCCAGTGCGGGCGTGACCGTCAGCGCCACGGCGAGCGAGGTCAGCACGGCGAGGATGTAGGCCAGCGCCAGCGGGGCGAACAGTCGGCCGGGCACGCCGGTCAGCGCCAGAACCGGCAGGAACACGAGCAGCACCGCGAAGGTGGCATAGGCGACCGAGACGCGCACCTCCAGGATCGCGTCGAGCACCACCCGCGCGCCGGGTAAGGGCACGGCGGCGCTGCGGTTCTCGCGCAGGCGGCGCATCACGTTCTCGACGCCGATCACCGCGTCGTCCACGACCTCGCCGATGGCGATGGCAAGGCCGCCGAGCGTCATGGTGTTGAGGCTTTGGCCGAACGCGCCGAGCATCAGCACCGCGCCGATCAGCGAGAGCGGGATCGCCGAGGCGCTGATGAGTGCCGTGCGCCAGTCGGCCAGGAAGACGAACAGCACCACGACGACGAGGATTCCGCCGAGCGCGAGCGCATGGACCACGTTGTCGGTGGCCTGCGTCACGAAGTTCGCCGGGCGGAACAGGTCGGTACGCAGCGTGATGCCGTCGCGCTCCAGGCCGGGGCGCATCTCGGCGAGCGCCGCCTCGACTTGCGCCGTCACGTCGAGGGTGTTGGCGCCGTACTGCGCGCCGACCATCATCAGCACGCCGGGCTTGCCGTCGACCAGCGCCGCGCTGATCGCCGGCTCCGGGCCGGCCACGACGTCGGCGACGTCGCCGAGCACCACGCTCGCCCCGCCCTCGTTGATGAGCACGGTGCGCGCCACCGCCTCCGGGGTCAGCGACTGCCCCTCGGTCTGCAGGGTGATGCGCTGGTTGGCCGTGTCGACGAAGCCCGCCCCGCGTACGCCCGTCGCCTTGCGTCCGGCTGAGAGCACGTCGTTCAGACCGATACGGAAGCGGACCAGATCCTGCGGCCTAACCTGGATGCGGATCGAGCGCAGGTCGCCGCCATAGACCAGAACTTCGCCGACGCCGGGGGCCGCGAGCAGGCGCAGGCGCAGGCGCCAATCGGCAACCGTTCGCAGATCCATCAGCGACTGCGTCGGCGAGGTCAGGCCGATGAGAAGCACCGAACTGGTCGATGAGGTCAGTGCCGTCATGGTGGGCGGCAGCACGCCCTGCGGCAGCCGGGCCGTCACCGCGGCCAGACGCTCGTTCACGAGCTGGCGCGCCCGGTAGATGTCGCTGCCTGAGGCGAAGGTGGCGGTGATGACCGACAGGCCCTGGATCGAGTTCGAGCGCATCGTGGCCAGTCCCGGCAGGCCGCTGATCGCGACCTCCAGCGCCTGCGTCACCAGCACCTCGACCTGTTCGGGGTTGAGGCCGGGCGCCTCGGTCTGAACCGTCACCGTGGGCGGGGCGAATTCCGGGAAGACGTCGTACTTGGCGGAATTGAGAGCGACGACGCCGTAGACGGCGAGCGCCAGGACCAGCGCCAGGACGATGCCGGGCCGGCGCACCGCGAAGGCGACCAGTGCGGACTGAGGGCCTGAAGGCACCGAGGCAGGAGCGGGAGCCGGCGCGTGGTCTCGCACCGGCTGACGGGCAGGCCGTTGGCCGAGCATGCTCAATCGTCGTCCGCGTCGGAGGCCTGGATCTGTCCTCTCAGCTCCTCAGAGAGGACGGCCTGCGGCCCGGTCACGACGATCTCCGCCTCAGGCCCGAGATCGTCCACGACATAGGCATCGGCCGAGATTGGCGCATCGGCCTTGAGGGGATGGCGGGCGAAGGCGTCGTCGCCGACGCTGCGGTAGATCCAGGCGCTTCCCTGCCAGTGCACAACTGCGCTCTCGGGCACGGCGATGCCGCTCGTCTCGCGCTCCGAGGTCAGGAAGGCCAGCGTGCTCATGCCCGGCAGAAGCC
Organism: Methylobacterium sp. R2-1; assembly: GCF_014191355.1. Lineage (GTDB taxonomy): Bacteria > Pseudomonadota > Alphaproteobacteria > Rhizobiales > Beijerinckiaceae > Methylobacterium. The sequence continues at coordinate 216,892 of NZ_JACHWM010000011.1, read as the reverse complement.
CGCTGTCGCCGGCCACCGTGTAGAAGTAGCTGACGCCCTGGATGCGCTGGTCGGTCCGGGTCGCGGGCGAGACGTAGCGCAGGGCGACGCGCTCGCTCTGCGGCGGAACCTCGGCATGGGCGATGGCCGGCGGCGCCTTCAGCGTCTCGCCGGGCGGCAGGGTTACCTGCACCAGGAAGTCGGCGCGCTCGATCAGACGGGTGATGACGGGCGAGCGCTCGATGATGGCGCGACCGATCACGGTGCCCCATTCCTGCTGCGCCGTAGCCGCGAGGGTGCGGACTTGGGACTGCGCCGCAGCGAGTGCCGCCTCGTCGGTGCGGAAGGTGCCCCCGGCGGTCTCGAGCTGGACCTGCGTCGCGTACTGGCCGAGGCTGCGCGCCCGGATATAGGCGGACCGCGAGACTTCCGTCTTGGCTTCGGCGGTCTGAAGCTGCGCCTTCGCGCTGGCATAGCTGTTGGTGAGTTCCGTGACCCGGGCGAGGTCGAGGACCGAGCCGAACGCCTGCACCTCGATGCGGTGGGCCATCCGCCTGTGCCTTGCCGTCTCGACGCCGATCCGGCCCTGCTCCTCGTCGCTCAGCCGCACAATGGGCCGGCCGCCCTCGACCGCGACCCGCGCCAATGGGCGGTCCTGCGACGGCGACCGGTGCACCGCGGGCGTGATTGCGCTGGACAGTCGATCACGCAGGTCGGAAAAGACAGGGCCGGCGTTTACACGCAGGCCGGATCCGGCGTCCGTCAGCACGAGCGCACCAAGTGCACCCACGCCGAGCGCCAGCCCCACGGGCAGGACGACCCGCCGCATCACACCATCTCCACAGCCCTCGCGTTCTTCGCGCGATTTGCCACTTTTGCCCGGTTTTGTTTGCGTGGTCTACCCGGATCTCGCGTGCTTGTCCGTTTCGAGTGGATGGTTGGATTCGCAGTGCCCCAAATCGTGCTCGGCCGCGCGATCGACGACGATGAAGGCGATGCATCGGCCACGTCGGTGGCATGGTTCGGGAACGGTCGTCGTGCTGCGCACCACCAGTGATGGGCCTGGTACCGGCCGGGATACGGCCAGCCTCCAAAGCACTGCACCCTGCGACCCTCCGAAGCCCGGAGAGGCGCCTCGTTCACCCGATTGTCCTCAAGCTGCACCGCCCAGTGCCCGTGCGCCGTGACGGCAGAGGATGACGTCTTTCGTTCCCGAGTACCGCCCCGCGGCACTGGACAGATGGGGGCAATCCGCGGATGAAAGGTCGCCTTTAACGAGCGAGTCCTTGAGCCGTGCGCGCCGTGAAGAAGTTTCTGAAGAAGGCGAAGCTGCCGGCCCTGACGACGCGGCGAGCGCCGTCCTCGATCGTTCGCACGCCGTTGCCGGGTTTTGATCCGATCTATTATCTGTATTGGTATCCGGACGTGCGTGCGTTTCCGCAGGGTCCCCTCGTCCATTACATCCATTACGGCTGGCGGGAAGGACGCGACCCGAGCGCCGGCTTCAGCACCGAGGGCTATCTGAAGGCCAATCCGGACGTGCGCGAGAGCGGCTGCAATCCACTCGTTCATTTCGTCGAGTGCGGCCTCGCTGAGGGGCGGCGGGGCTGGCAGAAGAATCCGGACGCGCCTCCGCCGAAGCCGCATCCGCTGGACTATCAATCGGGCAAGCTCCTGCCGCCTCCGAGCCGTGCGTCAGGCAACTGAGGCTGCTCCGCCCCTTCGTGCGGGACGATCCGACGAGGGTGCGGGAGCCCGTCGACGAGCGGGGATCGCTATGGCTTGCAGGCCCTGGATATTTGCCGTGAGGATTGAACCCGGTCATGTCTGAAGGCGATACGCTGGCCAAGGCCCTCGCTGACGTCAGGCAGCGGATGGCCGACCTCCAGGTCGAATACGAGCGCGTCTCCAGCGAACTGGCTAAGCTTCGGGTGGCGGAGACGTCGCTCGCGGCGATCGTCGAGGGAGCGCCGTTGGAAGGCATCATAGGCAGCGGGAGTGGGGGCGCGTCGGCGGTTCCCGGCGAGCCGCGTTCGAGACGCGGCGGGCGTGGCACCCGCGGGCCGCGGGCCAACTCGGCCAAGGGGCGGCTGAAGGCTCTTCTGGAGGGCGCCGGGCCACAGGGCCTGTCGCATGCCGAGATCGCCCGGCGCCTGTCCGACGTCGCACCCAACACGCTCAACACCTATCTCAGCGTCATGGCCAGCAGCGGCGAGGCTGTGCGCCGAGGTGACTTCTACGCGGCCGGAACACCCCGCTCCGCCTCAGACGAGACGCCGGCCGACGGGGATGCGGAAGCCGACGCGGCCGAGTGAGGCGGACGCCCCCAACGCGGGTTACTCGGGAAGCGCGAACACCACGAGCGCGTCACCGGTGCCGAACCCGGACGCCTTGGTGAAGGAAGCGCCGCCCGCGGCCACCGCCACGTATTGACGTCCCTCGACCGTGTAGGTGACGGGCGGCCCGCCGATTCCCGCCCCGCACTGGAAGCGCCAGAGGATTTCGCCGGTCCTCGCGTCGTGCGCGTCGAGATGCCCGTCCTCCTCGCCCGAGAAGACGAGGCCGCCCGCGGTGGCGAGGGTGCCGCCGGAGAGCCGGCTTCCAGCCTTGCGCGACCACGCCACCGCGCCTCCTCGCGCGAGATCGATCGCGGTCAGCGTCGAGAAGGTTGGCTCGCCCTTCGCCTCGCCGGTCTCGGTGTAGCGGATCTCGCCGCGGCTACCGGAAGCGGGCGCAGTCTTCACCGTGTAGGTCGCCGCCCCGTGCCGCACCTGGGCGAAGGCGAGCCCGCTCACCGCGTCGTAAGCCACCGGATGCCACGAGACCGCCCCGAGCGGGCCGGGGCTGACGACCGTCCCTTCCGGACTCGGCGGCACGAACAGGTTCTTGTGCGTGATGAGCGGAGCGGATTTGCCGATGAGCCGCCCGTCCGTGCGGTCGTGGACATAGATCCAGCCGAGCTTGCTCGCCTGGGCCACCGCCTTCATCGGCCCTTTCTCTGTGGGGAGGTCGAGCAGGAAGGGCGGGCTTGCCACGTCGTAACCCCACTGCTCGTGCGGCACCTGCTGGAAGTGCCAGCGGAGCTGTCCGGTCTTCACGTCGAGCGCCACCAGGCTCATCGTGTAGAGGTTGTCGCCCGGCCGGGTCAGTCCGAAATTCTGCGGCGCCGGATTGCCGGTGCCGAGATAGATCAGGCCGAGATCGGCATCGTAGGCCGGCGTCATCCAAAGCGAGCCGCCGCCGACCTTCCAAGCTTCCGCATGCTGAGCCGCGGCAGCCTTTTCCGCTGCGATGTCGCGGTTGAGCGGGATTCCGTCCGGCGTCTTCTCGGCGAAGTCGCCTTCCCAGCCATCGGCCTTGGTAACGTACCAGCGCCAGCGCTCCTCGCCGGTCTTCGCGTCGTAGGCCGCTAGCCAGCCGCGCCGGCCGTAGCCGCCCTCGATCCCGACAACGGCGCCGCCGTCGAGCCCGCCCCGCTCGTCCTCGACATGGAAGCCGTAACCCGCCCCCGTCACCCCGACGATGACGAGCCCATCGGCCACCAGCGGCGGCATCTTGAAGCCGAGACGGCTCGATCCCTGGACCGGCTTGTCGCTTAGGCTCGCGGCGAGTGCCGAGGCGGTCTCGGTCTCACCCTCCTCCGGGCGCACCGCCTCACGATCCCAAACCAACCGGCCGGTCTCCGCATCCAGCGCGATGACGCGGCCATCCATGGTCGCCTCGAAGACGAGGCCTCCGGACACGGCGACACCTCTGTTCGAGGGCGGCCCGAAAATCTTCTCCGTGCGCGCCTTGTGGGAGTAGGTCCACAGCACCTTGCCGGATTTCGCCTCCAGCGCCGCCACGTGGTTGCCCGTGGTCGAGACGTACATCACGCCCTCCACCACCACCGGCTCGGCCTGGAAGTAGCCGGTGACCCCGGTCTGGAAGATCCAGGCCGGGCGAAGGCGAGCGACGTTGCCGCGGTCGATCTGCGCCAGCGGCGAATGGTGGGTGTTGGCGGCGTCGCGCCGGAAGGCCGGCCAGTCACCGGAAGGCCGGGCGGACTCCTGCGCGGACGCGCCCGCCCTCGGCAGGAGGGCCGGCAGGAGCAGCAGCGCGGCGGCGAGGGTTAAGCCTGCCCGGCCGGGGCGCCTAGCCGCGGTCTCGGCAAGCGTTGTCGTATGGCCTTTCACTCTGATCCTCCCATCCGTTGCTTGCTGGCTTTCGGGGACGACGATCATGCCGAAGGGCCGCCAATGTCTTGGCCGCACGACTTTTTCGGAGCCATCCCGCGTTTCCGTCGTTGTCCGGACACATGTACCGTCGGTGCGCCGCCGATGCACCCCATCGGGATGCCTGCGCGGCGGTCACCATACTCAGACGAGAGGACTTGATGCGAACTCTGATCTTGGCCGCAACGCTGGTTTTCGCCGCGCCTGCCTTTGCCCAGACGACGGCGCCGACCGCGCCTCAGTCAGGCGCGCCCGTGACCGGCGGCCAGAACAATACCGGGTCCGATTCGAACGTCACGATTCCGCGGGGCAGCACCGGGGCGGATACGGTGCAGAGCAACTCGGCGGCCGGCGGGAATGCCAACCAGCCCTCACGCGCGGTGCCGCAGGGCAGCGGTGGCGGCGGAAGCGGCAGCGCCGGAGGCAACTGATTTCCGAAAACCGACCGGGACCGGCTACAGCGCCGGGCCCGGCTCAGTGGCGCGGAGCCATCCGCAACTCGAACTGTGCGCCCTTGCCGGACCTCAGCGTCAGTGTGCCGTCGAGCTGGCGGGCGAGATTGCCGATTACACGCATGCCGAGGCTCGCGCGGGCCTTCAGCGGGTCGAAGCCCGGTGGCAGGCCGACGCCGTCGTCGCAAACTGAAACGGTGAGCCCACCATCCTCCCGCATCCCCGCCTCGACGCGGATCTCGCCTTGGCCTTCGGGATAGGCGTACTTGATCGCGTTGGTGACGAGTTCGTTCACGAATAGGCCGAGCGGGATGGCGAGATCGGCCGGCATCGTCACAGCCGCCGCGCGGCAGAGCAGAGCGTGCCCGCCCGCGGTCTCCTTCAGCTTCTCGCACAGCGCTTCGAGGAAGCCGGCCACATCGATCCGGGTGAGGTCCGGCTGACGCCAGAGCTGGTCGTGGACCTGGGCCACCGCCTCGACGCGGGCGCGTGCATCCGCCAGCGCGCTCTTCACATCCTCGTTCTCGGTGCCGCGGGCCTGGAGCGCGAGAAGCCCGGCCACCACGGCGAGACTGTTCTTGACCCGGTGGCTCATCTCGCGGCTCAAGAGGTCCTGACGCTCCAGGGCGACCTTGAGCTGCGCCTCCGAACGCTGGCGCTCGATGGCGCTGCCGAGCAGGTTGGCGAAGCCCTGCATGAAGGCGATGTCGGCCAGGCCGAACACGCCCTCGCGGGTGTCATCCACCTCCAGCACGCCGTAATGGCCCTCCCGGTTGGTGATGATCACGTTCACCGCGCGGCGGATACCGTGGCTCGCCATCAGTTCCGGCGTGCGGAAGCGGGTCTCGTTCTCCAGATGGTTGGAGATGACGGGCCGGCCGGTCTTCAGGGCATAGCCCGCGGGTGAGGCAAGGTCGGCGCCGATCACCGCGCGGCCGATGCAGTCCGGCTCCCAACCGACGCCCGCGCAGACGAGGAGCAGGTCCTGGGCCGGTTGATACTCGAGCGCCTTGCAGAACTGCGCCTGCATGCCTTCCGCGCAGAGCTCGGTCGCCCGTTGCAGCAGCGGCAGGAGCTCGGTGGCGCGCAGGGCCTCGACACCGAAATCGGACAGGATCGACTGTTGGCGCAGCCGAAGGTCGAGGGCCTCCGGTGAAATCTCGATCATAGGGTCGTCTCAGGATTCCCGAGATGCGGGTTTCGCGCGAGCGATGCGCGATTGCAGACGACGGTGTCGGCAACATGGGAAGGTTGGGTGTGCAACGAAAAATGGAAAGGCCCGGCGCCGCCGAGCCCTTCCATTCCACGTTCTTATCGACAGAGCTCGGCCGCGTGCGTCGGTCTCAGGGCTTGGCGTCGAGGAGCTTCTCCGCTCGGCTGATGGCCTCCTCGCAGCCCTTGGCGTCGCCCTTGCTGTCGGCGGTGCGGGCCTCTTCCAGGGCGACCCGGGCCTGCTGGGCCTGATCGCCGCCCTTGCCGGCTTCCGCCGACTTCTCCGGAGGCGCCTCGCGCTGGTCGGTCTGGCCACCGGTGCCGGTCTGTCCCTCGCCCTCGCGGTGGGCTGCGACGGTCTTGCTTCCGGTCGAAGCCGAGATCGACGCCGAGGCCTCCGACTTCGCCCTTCCGTCGAGCTTGGCGATCTTGTCGGAGCAGGGCGAGGCGAGCGCCGACCCCGCCAGCAGGATTCCGGTCAGCGACAGGCCGAAGGTGAGGCGGGCGGTGAGGGTCATGAAGCGTCGGTCCTCGTGCAACACAGATGCCTGGGAAAGTCGCGAGGCGCCCTGAGAGTTGCCGCGTCTGCGCAAACCGGTTTCTGGGCCTACCGAATCCGCCCTCCCCCGGCGAAGGGGGAGGGCGTCGGCCACCGGCCTCAGGTGCTGAGCTGGTCGCGCAGCGGCAGCTCGCGCACCCGGCGTCCGGTGGCGGCGAAGACCGCGTTGGCGATGGCCGGCGCGACCGGGGGCACGCCCGGCTCGCCGACGCCGCCGAGCGGGCTGTCGTAGTCGTTCGAGGGTACGAGATGCACCCGCACCACCTTCGGCGCGGCGTCGATGCGGATGACCTCGTAGCCGTCGTAGTTCGTCTGCTCGGCCCGCCCGTTCTTGAAGGTGATCTTCGAGGTGAGCGCGAGGCCCATTCCCATGATCACCGCGCCCTCCATCTGCGAGCGGACGCGCTCCGGGTTCACCTGCGGCCCGCAATCGACGGCGATGTCGATGGCGTGGACCTTCACCTGGCCCTTGTCGTCGACCTCCACCTCGGCCGCGACCGCGGTGTAGGTCACGAAGCTGTAGTGGCCGGCGATACCGAGACCCCTGCCCTTCTCCAGCTTGCGGCCCCACTTGGCGCCGTCGGCCACCGTCTCGATGACGCGGCGCAGGCGGCCGGTATCGACGGGGTAGCGCTTCGGATCCTCACCGTAGTTCCAGACATCGCCGATCTCGGTCGGGTCGATCTTCCGGGCCGGGCCGATGAGTTCGAGGAGATAGTCCTTCGGATCGCGGCCCGCGGCGTGCGCGAGTTCGGCCACGAAGGACTGGATCGCGAAGGCGTGCGGGATGTTCGAGACCGAGCGGAACCAGCCGATCCGGGTATGGGCGGAGGCTTCCGGGTTCTCGAAGCGCAGGTTCTTCAGGGCGAGCGGGTTGTTGACGAGGCCCATGCCGAGCTCGAACGGCAGCTCGTGCTTCGGATCGGGTGCGAAGATCGAGCCGATCGTCGGCGCCACCGAGCGGTGAAGCCACGCCACCGGCATGCCCTTGTCGTCGACGCCCGCCTCGATCCGCTCGACCGAGATGGTGTGATAGTAGCTGTGCTGGATGTCGTCCTCGCGAGTCCAGACCAGCTTGACCGGCGCGCCGTCCACCGCCTGCGAGCAGAGCGCCGCTTCGACCACGTAGTCGGGCTTCGACTTGCGGCCGAAGCCGCCGCCGAGCAGCGTCACGTTCACCCGCACCTTGTCGGCGGGCAGGTTGAGGCGCTTCATCACCCGGTCATGGGCGGCCTGCGGACCCTGCGTGCAGGCCCAAGCCTCGCAGACGCCGTCCTTGAAGCGGGCGACCGCGGCCGGCGGCTCCATCGGCGCCTGGGCGAGGTGGGGCACGAAGTACTCCGCCTCGAACTTCGCCTTGGCGGTCTTCATCGCCGCATCGACGTCGCCCGCGACGCGCACGACCTTGCCCGGCGCGCGCGCCGCCTTCTCCAATTCCTTGCGGAAGGCGTCGGTGTCGTAGGACGCGTTCGGGCCGTCGTCCCAGGTAATTTTGAGAGCCTCGCGGCCCTTCATCGCCGCCCAGGTGTTCTTGGCGATCACCGCGATGCCGCCGAGTGGCATGAACTCGGACGGGATCTCGCCGCCCTCGATCTTGACGATCTTCACCACGCCCGGGACCTTCTTGGCCTCGGTGTCATCGACGCTGACGACCTTGCCGCCGTAGACGGCGGGGCGCGCGACGACGGCGTAGAGCATGCCGTCGAGCTTCACGTCGAGGGCGTAGATCGCCTTGCCCGTGGTGATGTCGCGGTTGTCGATCAGGCCGATCTTGCCCTTGCCGATGTAGCGGAAGGCTTCGGGCTTCTTGAGCTGCACGCTCTCGCGGGCCGGCACCGGCAGGCCGGCGGCGGCCTCGGCGACGTCGCCGTAGCCGAGCGTGCGGCCGGACTTGGCGTGGGTCAGGACGTGATTCTCGGCCTTCACCTCGCCCGCGGGCACGCCCCACTGCTTGGCGGCGGCTTGGATCAGCATCAGCCGCGCGGCGGCGCCGGCATGGCGGAAATGCTGGAAGAAGTGGCGCAGCGAGCGGGAGCCGTCGGTGTCCTGGTTGCCGAAATGAGTTTCCTCACCCCAGGCCTGGACCACCTTTACCTTCGACCAGTCGGCCTCCAGCTCGTCGGCGACGGTGAAGGCGATCGAGGTGCGAACACCCTGGCCCATCTCGGAGCGGTGGTTGGTGACGGTGACGGTGCCGTCCTTGGCGATGGCGACGAAGACCTTCGGATCGTCGCGCCAGCCGTTGGGCATGCCGTCGGCACCGAACTTCTTCGCCTTCTGCTCCTCAGTCTGACCCTCGTCGGCCTTGGCACGATCGGAGAGCGAGAGGGCGAGCACCAGAGCGCCCATGCCGCCGAGGATGCCGCGGCGGCTGAAGTTGTCGATCCGGACCGGACCGGCGGTGTTCTGGGAGGCGGCGAGTTCGGCCATCAGCTTGGCTTCGTGAATCACAGGCGATCTCCCTTGGTGGCGGGCGCCTGACCGGCAGCCTGATGGATCGCGGCGCGGATGCGCGGATAAGTGCCGCAGCGGCAGATGTTGCCGCTCATGTTCTCGTCGATCTGCTGATCGGTTGGCTTCGGCGTGTCCTTGAGGAGCGAGGCCGCCTGCATGATCTGGCCGGTCTGGCAGTAACCGCACTGGGCCACGTTCAGGTCGCGCCACGCCACTTGGACCGGGTGGTTGCCGTCGGGCGAGAGCCCCTCGATCGTCGTGATCTCCTGGCCCTCCGCCGCTGAGACGGGGGTAATGCAGGCCCGCGCCGCGGTGCCGCCGAGATGGACCGTGCAGGCGCCGCACTGGGCGATGCCGCAGCCGAACTTGGTGCCGGTGAGGCCGAGTTCGTCACGCAGGTACCAGAGCAACGGCATCTCGGGATCGCCGTCGAAGCTGCGTTCGGCTCCGTTGACCGTGAGTTTTATCATCGCTGTCATCTGCCGTTTCAGAATGGAAGGCGCGCGAGCGGATGGGATGTCCGCTCGGCGGCCGGATCGATCTGCCGTTCCCCATGGATGCCGTATCGGGACCGATCCGAGGCCCGACGAGCGGGTGGATCGGTGCCGTGGCGGCCGGTTCACGGATGATACCGTCCGGCTCTTGGTTCGTGCCTATCGTCGGTCGCGGGGGCGGCGTTGTCGCTCCGCCGCGACGATGCGGAGGCCGTGGAACGGCCTCGACTGCATTTCTTATCTAGAATTAATCAGAACTGGGAGGCCATGGCAATCGCACGACTCGGTCGTGTCCGAGGCTTTGGCGTCCCAGAGAGGGGTTCGGGCGTCGTGCGGACGAAACCCGAAAAACCGTCTGTGCGGTGCCGCACACGAACGTTGCAGCAAATGCTGCATCGGCCTCCTCTATTCCCCACCCGACCGCCTGCGGCGGTCGGGGTCGGCTTTCACGGCGTCAGGCAGGCCCGCGTACCACGCGGCGTAGGGCGTGTTGCCGATCATGCGCCGGTTGTGGTCGGGCGCGCCGTCCGTCCACCAGACCGGTCCACGCTCGCCGAGTCCGTGCTTTGCGGCATCCACGGCCGCTCGGGCGCGGACAAGCGCCGCCTCGTCGCCGGAGCGCTTGGCGGCGCGCACCGCGCGTCGGGCATCCATCAGGTCGCGGACCAAGCGGTCGCGCTGCAGGGGTTCGAGATCGGGCCGGTGGCGCCGCCATAGCCGGCCGTGCACGACGATGTAGCGCCCATCCGGTGTTTCCAGCACTCGCATCGCCGCTCCTTCGCGCTGATCCTCGGCGGCGTCCTCACGACACCGTACCGCCGCCCACCTTCCTCCTGCCGCCGCGCGCCGTTCGCGAGGGAGGCCGACGCGAGGACTGACGCCCTCGAATGATGGTTCCGGGTGTTCGCCTCAGGCGAAATCGCCGATCTTGTCGGCGATGACATCGGGCGCCGTCACCGAGGCGTGGCCTGCCTGCCAGAGACGGTGCTCATCCGAGCCTGCGGGATGCGGGTTCCCTGCTGCACCCTCGCGCCGCTCGGCAGCCTGACGGCCGTCGCGATAGGCGGGCGCGTCGGTCTCGTCCCGGTCGATGCCGTCGCCGACCCCTTCCATGGTGCGCCCTCCCCTCGCCGCTCGCGGCCCAGCCGATCCATGAATGTATTGCTGCCCGCATGGATGGCGAGTGTTCAGTCGGAACAACCGGACCGCCCCCTTGCGGAACGGTGTTCCCGTTCGGGCGCAGTTCACTTAAGCCGCGCTTAGGCTGTTCGCTGCGGCGCCAGCCCCGTCGGAGACGAGACGAGGCTTCGAGCGTTTCAGGAACAGCCCGCGCAGCCGGCCCTGCCGGCAGGACCACGCAACACCGAGTACGGCCCCGAGGACGCCCGATGAGTCGCCTGGACGAACTGAAGAACGACCCCGCCTTCCGCCAAGCCGCCCTCGCCGTGCGCGGCGCGGCCAGCACCCTGAGCGGGCGGGCGATGACTCACGAGGAGGCCGAACTCCTGGTGAGCTTCGCGCTCGCCACCTACGCCAATGCCGGCGGCCTGGCCGAGCCGAGCCTGAGCCGGCTGGCGCGCTTCGCCGGCAAGGTCGAGCCGGATGCGAGCTTCGAGAGCATGCTGAAGCACTGAGTCTCGAAGGGAGCCTCGGTGACCGGCCCCCTTCCGCCCTCAGCCGAACGCGCCGACCTCGTGCTGGATGATCCCCGAAATCTCCCGCACCCGCTCGAACATCCGCCGGATCGGCCCGAACAGAGTGTTGTGCTCGGTCTCGTAGGTGCCGACGTCGCGCGGGCCCGGCGGCTCGCCGAAATTGAGGCCCAGCGTCGGGTCGGGCGTAACCGGATAGATCTCGTCGAGCAGCTTCAGGCAGCCGTCGATGTCGAGGCGCAGGAAGCGCTCCAGCAGCATCTCCCGGGTGAGACCCGCCTGCGGCCGGAAGCTCGGGATGTGGGCGGCCAGGAACCAGATCCGGTGGATCAGTGCGAGGCGGATCGCGTGGAGCAGAGCGAGCCGGGTCGACATCGTGGCGAGGTCCGGCGCTGCGGCCTGGAGGAAAAGCCCGTCGCAGGTGAGCCGGCCGAACAGGCGGCGCAGGTCGGGGGCGAGGTTCAGCCGCTCGAGCGCTGCGGCGATTGTGACGAGTTCGTCGCGCCGCGCGTCGCGCCGGGTGCGGCGGGCGCGCTCCAGCCACACCGCCGGATCGAGCGTGTCGATATAGGCGCGCATCACGTCGAGGTCGCCGACGCTGGCGGCGTGCTGCACGAGGCGGAAGGCGCGGGAGAAGCGCACGGAGTTCGCCCGCATGTGGCGAAACAGCTCCGGCGCCCGGTGCGCGGCGCGGCCGACGCCGTGCAGCGAGTTGGCGAGATAGCCGAGCTGCTGCAGGATCGCGTTGTTGGGGATCGCACGCATCTGGCGCGGATGAGTGATCGCGGCCGGCCCCCCGCCGTCCGACTGGCGCGCCACGGGACGCGAGCCCGTGCGGTCGATCAGGCTCGGGCCGAAGGTGCCGAGCAAAGCCGCGTAGCCGCGGTCATCCACCAAGGTTTCCATGTCCTGGCGCACGACGCGAAAGAACTCGGCGGCGAAGTCGGCCTCCTCGTAGATCGGGTCCGCGGTGGGCGCGGCGGCCCGGTCGTTGAGCGCGTAGTCGGCGAAGGCGTCGTCCTCGGTCAGCGCATCGGCGAAGACGTGCTCGGCGATGCGCGCCACCGAGGCTCCGGCGAGTTCGGGCGAGCCGAACATCAGGTAGCCGTCCGAGCCCTGGAAGCTCGATTCCAGTCGCTCACGGATGCCGGAAGCAGCATTGCGCCGGCGCGAATCCTCCGGCGCGAGATAGGCGAGGCGGTCGCGCAGGCTCGTCGGATGGGCACCCCGGCCGATCGACTCGCCGTGGGTGTCGAAGATGACGAGTTCGACGTCGGAAAGGCCATTCTGCGTCATCAGCTCGGTGATGCGCAGACGCAGGCGCTCGATCCAGAAGGTCGCAGCCAACTGGCCGACATAGCGCCCGGAATCCGAGTAGCCGAACTGCACCGAGAGCCGGCCGAGGCGCTTGAGGTGGGCGCGCCAATGCGGGTTGCGCAGCGCATCATCGAGCACGCGGATGCCCTGTTCCAGCGCACTCGCGGTCTCAAACAGCGGCGTGATCTCGAGCTTGTCGGAGATGCCGTAATGGCGCGCGAGCCACAACGCCGCGAGCAGGGTGTAGCCGGTCTCGGTCTCGGCGATGAGGAAGCGCACCGGGTGGGTGCCGTCGACGTGCTTGAGGATCTGGGTGATCGTCATCATCAACCGCGCGGCCGAAGCTCGCTCGGCGGCGAGCGCCCCGAAATCGACGGGGACGGCGCGCACGTCGTTGAGCAGCGTGTTGATCGCCGAGAGGTGGGAGCGGCGTTGAGCGGCGTCGGTCGGCTCGCCTTCCAGATCGATGACCCGGCGCACCGCGTTGTGGATCTGGCTGGCGTTCAGCCGGAAATGCGGCAGCGCGTTCGAGAGGCCGTGTGCGGAAACGCCTGAGCGCAGCACCGCGATGGCGCGGCGGTCCGCGTCGGTTTCGGCGGCCCCGATCGCGGCCGCGAGCCCGGCCAGGATCGGGCCGGCATCGGTTTGTGCCCGCTCACGTTCGATGATGAGGGCCAGCGCGAAGCGGTGGACCGCCTCCAGAGACGGCTTTGTGCCGAGAAGCGGCGCGCCCGCGAGCTGGCGCTCGACGGCGTCGCGCGCGCCTGCGGTCAGTTCGCGCACCACGCGGGTGGCGGGGATGTCGGGCAGGTCGCGCAGGAGGCGGTCGAATTGCATGCGCTTGGAGATCAGCCGGTAGCGCATGGTGTCCCACCAGCCGATATCGGTGCGACCGTCAGTGTCGCAGCCGACCCAGCTGGCAATGGCCAGAGGCTTGGGCACCAGTTCGGTCCAGCGATCCGGCCAGCGGGCGCGGGCGGCGTCCAGGATCGCGCCGTTGAAGGCGTCGATGGCGGCGCGGCCGTGGTTGGCGGCCACGCAGGCCTGCTCGAACTCGTCATCCAGGCTGATCTGCGGATCGGGCCGGGTCGAGCGGGCGGCGGCCTCGCCGATGATCGGCGCCCGCTTGTCGGCATCCGCCAGCGAGGCGGCCCGCGCAATCAGCTCGGCCACGGCCCGCGGCATGCCGAAGGTGGGATGCGCCGTGAACACCGCCGCGAAGGCGGTGTGACCGACGCGCCCGCGGAACGTCTCGAAATCGCCCGAGCCCCGCGCCTCCGCCGCCACGAGCCGGTTCGCGAGGTCCACCACGGGGGGCGGCTCCCCGGCGGACGCGTCGGCATCGAGGCCGACATAGCCGCGCAACCGCTCGGCCCGGGCCGTGAGTGCCCGCCGCCGCAGGGTGGCGAGCAGCGCGTCGAGATCCGTCTCCCCGATTTCGTCGCGATCGAGCCGGCGGGTGATGGCGAGCGTGACCGCCAGGACAGGATTGCGGAACGGGTCCTCGCTCGCCTGCTCGCGGGTTCGAGCGACGAGGTCGAGGAGTTCGGCCTCCAAGTCGCGACCGGTGAGGTCGCGCTCCGTGGGCCGAGCAGGGGCCGCCGCCGGATGTGCGGGCGAAGCGGCGGGCGTCGGCGCGGCTGGCTGCGCTTGGCCGGAGCGTGAATCTTCGAGGGGCATCGAGCGTTCCTGGTCGTGAGCGGCCGGTGACCGTCGGGCGGCGGCGATCACGCGGTTCTCACCCTTCGGCCCGCGACGCAAGGACCGTTCCCGGACGGGGTGGCGTGCAGGGCAATCGCTTGAAAGCGATCACCCTGGCTTTTTGCCGGCCTCAGTCGTCGGCGCCCGCCTCCACGGGCTCAGGCTATCGCTCCGTTCGACGCTTTCCGAGGCTCATGCCTCGAAAAGCCCGCTCCGCGCGGCGCTTTTCGGGCCGCGAAGCCGCTGATGCGGGTTCGAGCAATGGCCCTGACTGCCATGTCCCCGGCACGTGCAACGGCGCGCGATCCGGTCTAGGGTCGGCCCGATCATGGAAACCCTGGTGATCCTGGCCGCGGTGGCGGCGACCCTGCTCGCCTGCATCTTCGTGGCGACGCTCTCCAAGGGGCCGCGCCAGCCTCCCCTGCGCCTTCCCCGCGAGGAGGAATGGGCCGATAACGCGGATGCCGTCTCGAAGGTGCTGACCGCCTCTCAACCCAGCCCGATCGATCGTGGCGCGCAGGTGCTCGATGCCCGCATCATCGATGGCCAGATGACCGGTGGTCCCGTCATCGAGGGGCAGATCATCGAGGGGCAAGTCATCAACGGAGAAGCGGTGGACGGACCTGCGGACAAGGCGCGCGGGAGCGGCGCCGGGACAGCCCGAAGGTTCGACGCGGAAGAACTCGATAGCCAGATGCTCGATCAACTTCTCGACCAGCAGAACCGGACGCTGAAGCAGGCGCTTGCCCCCGACGAGACCCCGCCCACGGCGAAGGACCGGTCGGCCCGATGAGACGGATTGGCCGGATCGCTGCCCTCGCGGCGGCCTGGATGACGCTCGCCCCAGAGATGAGGCCCGCGGCTCTCGCGCAGGACGAGGCCCCCTCGACGCAGGCGCCGACCGAGTCCGACGCGGTGCCGGACACGCCTAAGCCCAAACCCAAGCCGCGGCCCAAGCCCCGTCCGAAGCCGCAAGCCAAGCCCGAGACCAAGCCCGAGGCGAATGCACCGGCTTCGTCGGCGCCCGCGGATGCGAAACCTGTGGACATGAAGCCGGCGGCCGAGCCGGTCGCAGCGGGAGCCGCCGCAAATCCGATTCCCCCCGCCGTTCCGTCGCCGGCCGCGACGAATTTCGCAGCGCCGCCGGTGGCCTGCGAGCCCGGCCAAGCCGTCCGCTATCAGGGGGCCAAGAACATCGAGCTGTGGGTGACCCGCAGCGGCGCCATCACCCTCGACAACCCTTTGCGTCCGCTCACGCCCGACGTGACGCGCGTGCTCCAGGTCGTGGTCGCCGGCAAGGTCGCCACCGCCTACGGGCCGGATCTGCTGTCCCTGCGCCGGGGCGCCTCGCCGGCGACCCTTGAGGGGACCATCGGCGGCAAGATCCAGTGGGATCCCTCCCTGGTGCCTCTCCCCGACAGCCTGCCGATCAACGCGGAGACCGGCGAGCCCCTGGCCGAGCTTCGCTTCCGCGAATGCGGCGCCGCGCCTTCGGGCAAGCTCCTGCCGCCGCCCAAAGCCCGCCGCACGGCGCCCACGCCCGAAGCCGTCGCGGCGGAGGCGGAGAAGGCGGAAAAGGCCGCCAAGGCCGCGGCGCGCGAGGCCGCGAAAGCCGCCGGCGTGAAGCCGCCTCCCCATCTCCCGCCGCCGCGCGCGCCGGGCTCGGCCCTGCCCCAGGGGGCGATTCCCTGACGCAGTCGCCCGCCATCCTCGTGGTTGGTGGGGCCGGCGCCTTCGGAGCGCGGCTCGTCGCCGGGCTCGCCGCCACCACCGAACTTGGCGTGATCGTCGCCGGTCGTGACCTGGCCAGGGCGGAGGCCGTGGCCCGCACCGTGCCGGATGGGCGCGGGCGGGCCGTGCGTCTCGACGCGACACGGGCCGACGCCGCGGAGTTGCGGGTGCTCGGCGCAGCGGTCGTGGTGGACGCCGCCGGGCCGTTCCAGGGCGGCGTGCCGGTCCTCGCCCGCGCGGCGATCGAGGCCGGCCTGCCGTATCTCGATCTCGCCGACGGTCGCGACTTCGTTGCGGCGTTTCCCGTCCTCGATGCGGCGGCGCGGGCGAAGAACGTCGTCGCGCTGACCGGCGCGAGTTCGACTCCGGCCCTGTCGAACGCGGTGCTCGACGCACTGACCGCGGGCTGGCGCTCGATCGAGACCGTGCGGGTCGCGATCGTGCCGGGCAACCGGGCACCCCGCGGACTCTCGGTGATGCGCGCGATCCTCTCCTATGCGGGTCAGCCGGTGCGCGTACTGCGGGCCGGCACGTGGCAGAACCGGCCCGGCTGGGGCCTGCTCGGCCGGATCGCCGTACCGGGCCTCGGCCGGCGCTTCGCCAGCCTGTGCGAGACGCCCGACCTCGACATCCTGCCGGCCCGCTTTCCCCGGCTGCAGACGGCCCTGTTCCGGGCCGGACTCGAACTGCCCGTGCTGCATTGGGGCCTGAGCCTCGCGAGCCTGCCGGTGCGATGGCGCGTCCTGCCCTCGCTCCTGCCTTTCGCCCACCCCTTCCTGGCCATGGCCGGCTGGCTCGACCGCTTCGGTAGCGACCGCGGCGGTATGAGCGTCGAGGTTTTGGGCCGTGACGCGGCAGGGCAGCCGACGCGCGCCGTGTGGAGCCTCGTCGCGGAGGCCGGCGACGGCCCCTTCATCCCGACCCTGCCCGCTCTCGCCGCGATCCGCCGCCTCACCGATCCCTCCGCCGCGTCGATCCCGCCCGGCGCCTACCCTTGCGTCGGCGTGCTGCCGCTCGACGCGATCGAGGCGGAGATGCGCCGCCTGGCCATCCGCACCCGCCGCGACACCGATCATCCCGTGCCGCTGTTCGAGCGGGCGCTCGGCGCCGGCTTCGGGCGGATGCCAGAGGCGGTCCGCGCCCTGCATGGTGCGGTGGGGGACTGCGCCTTCCGCGGCCGGGCCGAGGTTCTGCGCGGGCGTGGACGCCTGGTTGCCCTCGTCGCCCTGCTGTTCCGGCTGCCGCCCGCCATGGAGGACGGGTCGATCCGCGTCACGATGGAACCCGACTTCGAGGTCGGCGCGGAGCGCTGGACGCGCCATTTTCCGGGCCGCCGCTTCTCCAGCCGGATGCGGCTCGCCGGCCCCGATGGAAGCGGGCGGGTGCGCGAGCGCTTCGGCCCGTTCGCGATGGACCTCGCGGTGAGCGCCCACGCCGACGGGCTCGACATGGCGGTGACGGGCTGGCGGCTCGGCCCGCTGCCCCTGCCGCGTTTCCTGCGGCCGACGACGCGGGCGAGCGAGCGGGTCGATGCGCAGGGTCGCTTCCGCTTCGATGTGGCCCTGTTCCTGCCGCTCGTCGGTAGGCTCGTGCATTACCGCGGCTGGCTGGTCCGCTGCGACGAGAGAGAGGACGAGACCCCATGACCGACAGTCTGACGGCCGCGCAGGTGATCGATGCCCTCGGTCTCAGGCCCCATCCGGAGGGCGGGCATTACCGCGAGACGTTCCGCGATCCCCGCATGGTCGAGGGTCGCTCGGTCGGCACCGCGATCTACTACCTGCTCGGCGTCGGCGAGACCTCGGCCTGGCACCAGGTCGACGCCGCCGAGATCTGGCACTGGCATGCCGGCGCGCCGATGGTGATCACCATGAGCCCCAACGGCCACGACGCCTCAGCCCACCATCTCGGACCCGACCTCCTGCGCGGCCAGCGCCCGCAGATCGTGGTGCCCGCGGGCCATTGGCAGACGGCGACGAGCCTCGGCGCCTGGACGCTCGTCGGCTGCACGGTCTCACCGGGCTTCGAGTTCTCCGGCTTCGAGATGGCGCCCGAGGATTGGCGGCCGACCCCGCGCCCTTAGCATTACAGTTGCATTTTTAGACGTGTTGAGTGGCGCTTTGTGTGTTCGAGCTAAGCGCGACGCGCCCTTTGTCGGGATGGGCTGGCCGGGCAGCCGGCGGCTCGCGGGTGTGCCGTGGTGGGTTGGCTCGGCGGGGCGATGGGTGCGACCTACGTGCGCGCCACGATCTTCATCGCCGAGCAGCTGGGGGCCGCGGTGTTCACCGGCATCACGGTGACCGCCGCCATCGACACCTCGGTCGTGCTCGACCATTTCGGCTGGGTCGGGTTCGCCCCGCACAGCGCCGACCCGTGGCGCATCCTCGGCAGCGCCCTGATGATCGGCGGCCTCGGTCTCGTCTGCCTGCGCTGACGCGGTGGCACCTCCCCGGTTGGGACGACGTGCCCCGTCCGGGTCACGCCGAGATCGGCGAGAAGCCGCTCGTCGAGGGCCTCCAACGCCTCCGTGATCGTTTCGCTCCCTGCGCCGCGCGAAAATGCCCACCAGCGGCGCCATCGCACGACGAGCCCGTCGATTCCCCGCCGCAGGGTGTCTCCGAAGCGTTCCATCATTGCCGCCTCCAATCCTGTGACAGGGAGGATGCGATCGATGATGTGATGAGTCGAACGAATTGATTTTACGAGAGTGATAAAGGATGCTCATCGCAACGCTTTGCCACCGGAGCCCGGCCCTGAGCGCGCTCACGCCATCGAACCTCGATCTCGATCTCGTCCGCACCTTCGTGACGATCTGCGAGGCCGGCACCTTCGCCCGAGCCGCCGATCGGATCGGGCGCACGCCCTCCGCGGTCAGCCTTCAAGTCAAGCGGCTGGAGGAGCGTCTGGGGCGAGCCCTGTTCCTGCGCCAGCCTCGGGCGGTCGTGCCGACCGCCGACGGCGAGGCGCTGCTCGGTCTCGGTCGGCGCCTGCTCGCCCTCAATGACGAGGTGGTCGCCTTCTTCGACGCGCCGCCGATGGAGGGCCGCGTGCACTTCGGTGCGCCCAACGATTCCGGCCTGTTCGCCCTGCCGGCCATGCTGCGCCGCTTCGCCGCCACCCACCCGCAGGTCGACGTCGATGTGCGCCTCGATGCGAGCCGCCTGCTGGTGGAGGCGGTCGCGGAGGGCAGCCTCGACCTCGTGCTCTATACCGGCCACCTCCCGTCGAACCGCGCGGCGCAGGTGGTCCATTCGGAGGATCTGGCCTGGGTGGGCCTGCGCGGCGGGCTCGCCGAGGCTCGCCGTCCCTTGCCCCTGGCGCTGTGCCAGAGCGGCTGCACGTGGCGGGCGGCGGCGCTCGACGCGCTGGATCAGGCGGGCATTCCCTACCGGGTCGCCTATACGAGCGAGCATTGCCAGGGGCAGATCGCGGCGGTCGAGGCCGATCTCGCAGTGGCGCCGCTCCCCGTGAGCGTCGCGCGGCCGCCGTTCCAGCGGATCGCGGCCTTGCCACCGCTCGGCAGCTACGACGTTCTGATGCGCCTGCGCGACGGCGCCGGGCCGGCGGTGCGGGCGCTCGCGGGTCACGTGGCAGACAGTTTTCGCACCGACCCCGTCATTGGCAGCCGGCTCTTCGCCTGAGCTGTCAGAGCGTCATTCCCCACGGCCGGGACGGCTTCCGGAGGAAGGTGACGCAGGAACGGAAGCTTGGGTCAAACTCGATCAGCTTGACCATGCGAAGAGTTGCTTTCGACCCTGGCGAGACATTTCGGCTTTCGTGGACATATGCCCGCTCCGGGGGCGCTGCAGCCGTTCAGCCCGCTGCATGGTGCACTGATAGCTTAGGAAGGCGACAACGCTTCTATATTCGACCCTCGGTACATTTAACCTAGCGAGATCTGTGCGCTTCTACGACGCCGTATTCGAGGTTCTCGGGCAGGCGCGCCTTCCTGATTGGACAGACGGGTGGGTAGGTTGGGGAAAGGATTATGACAGCGGGTTCGGGTTCTGGTTATGCAAACCATTCGACACCAACCCACCCGCACCGGGCAATGGGACAATGCTTGCCTTCAAAGCTGAAAGCGCTGCACAAGTCCGAGCATTTCATACTGCAGGACTATTGCATGGAGGAACAGATGAAGGCGCACCAGGGACGCGTAGCTATGTAGCTATTATGAGCCAGAATTTTACGTAGCGCATATGCGCGACCCCGACGGACATAAGCTGGCAGCGGTTTTCCACCGATACAACCCTGATACTGACCTTTGAAAGCGAGACGGATCGACCGGGCAACAGCGGCTTTGTGGTGTTTACCCGCCATTCTTAAAGCATGCGGGTGCATGGCCGCTTTCCCCCAAGCGGCCATTCCCATCGTCAAGCTGACTGGGTTTTGACCCTACAGCGTCACGATGATCTTCCCGAACACCTTTCGCGATTCCAGGCGCTCCAGCCCTTGCGCGAAGTCGGCGAGCGGCAGCACCGTGTCGATGACCGGGGTCAGGCCGGCCGCCATCTTGTCGAGGCTCTCGCGCATGTTGGCGATGCGGCAGCCGAACGAGCCGGTGATCCGGTACTGCTGCTGGAACAACTGCATCAGGTTCATCTGGACCGAGACACCGGAGGTCGAGCCGCAGGTGACGAGCCGCCCGCCGCGCTTGAGACAGAGCAGCGAGCCGTTCCAGGTTTCGGCGCCGACATGCTCGAACACCACGTCCACGCCCTTGCGCTTGGTCAGGCGCCGCACCTCGCCCTCGAAGCGCTCCTCGCGGTAGTTGATGACGTGATCGGCGCCGAGGGCACGCGCCTTCTCGCCCTTCGTGTCGTCGCCCACCGTCGTGTAGACGGTGCAGCCGATCGCCTTGGCCATCTTGATCGCCGCGGTGCCGATCCCCGAGCCGCCGGCATGGACGAGGATCGACTCTCCGGGCTCCAGCCGCGCGTTGTCGAACAGCATGTGCTGGACGGTGCCGAAGGCGATGCCGGCGCAGGCTGCCTGGACGTGATCGACTTGCGCCGGCACCCGCACCACGAGCCGGGCCGGCAGGTTCACCCGCTCGCGGGCGAAGCCGTCGAGATGGAAGCCCATGACGCCGGAAACGTCCTCACACAAGTTGTCGCGGCCCTCACGGCAGGCCCGACACTGTCCGCATGTCAGGGCGCCGTAGGGCACCACGGCATTGCCGACGGACAGCCCTTCGACGCCCTCGCCGACCGCCGCTATCTCGCCCGCGGCCTCGGCGCCGACGGTGAGCGGCAGCTTGCGCTTGGCAAACGCCATGCCGCGAAAGCCCCATACGTCGATGAAGTTGAGCCCGACCGCGCGCACTCGCAACTGTACCTCGCCCGGCCCGGGCGCGGGCGGCGGCTCGACCTCGGTCAGGCGCAGGTCGCGGTCGCCGAAGAGCTGGAGGGCTTGCATTGAAGTGATCTCGTCTGCCGTCGGGATGGGCTGGTCCCGAGCGGGATCCTTGCGGGAAACCGGCCGGGCGAGGCCGCGGCCTTCCGTATCGCGAAACAAGGGCGGCGTGGAGGGCTCCCGCCGCGCTCCGTGCCGACACGCGCGGAGCGGCCCGCGCCGGGTCTCCGGCGCAGGAAGGCGCACGCGTCACATCAGCCCAGATCTCGCTTCTTTCCAATTTTCGTCACGCACTCGCAATATGTGCCGAGTGACTTTTTCGAAGAAGCATGTTTTTTCCGCCAAGAGATGCGAAGAGAGATGATCGACTGGCCCCGTGGCGGGGGAATGGCAGAGCGTATCCGCGCTTTTGAATGGGCGCTGACACCGCTTGGGCCAATCGAAGGCTGGCCGCAGAGCTTGAAGACGGTCGTCGAGATGATGCTCGGCGCGCCCTATCTTGGCTTTATTGCCTGGGGTCCGGCTCTCAATGTGCTCTATAATGACGAATATTACGAAGTCCTCCGAGCGATCGAGCCGCCGCCGCTGGGACGGTCTTTCGTCGAGTGCTGGCCCGCACCGGAGGGTCGGCAGATCGCCGATCAGCTTCTGCTAGGACAGGCGCGCCACACGGCCGACCGCTTCTGGAACATCGCATCCCGCCCGGAGCGGCCCTTCGGCTGGTATACCGCGAGCTGGACGCCGCTGCGGGACGAGGCCGGCCGCATTGCCGGCTTCTACATGGGCGCCTTCGAAACTACCGATCGGGTGATCGCCGAGCGGGCCCTGCGCGAGAGCGAGGAGCACTTGCGCCACACGGTCGAGTCCAATCCCCAGATCTCCTGGACCGCTTCGGCCGATGGGACCATCGACTTCGCGCCGGTGCGGTTCCACCAGTGGACCGGCCTCAGTGGTCTGGGGCAGACCTGGATGGAGGTGCAGCATCCGGACGATGCTGCCCGCATGGCCGAGCACTGGCTGCGATGCGTTCGCACCGGCGAGCCCGCCGACATCCAGCACCGCGTGCGCATGCGCGATGCGAGCTATCGCTGGCTACGCTCGCGGGCCTATCCGCGCCGCGACGGCGAGGGACGCATCGTCCGCTGGTACGGAACGAGCGAGGACATCCACGAATACAAGCTCGCCGAACTGGCTCTGCGCGAGCGTGAGGAGCAACAGGCTTTCCTGCTTCGGCTGAGCGACGCACTGCGTCCCCTCGCCGATCCGGCCGCAATCCAGGGCGAGGCTTGCCGATTGCTCGGCGAGCATCTGAAGGCGGACTACGCCTACTATATCGAGCTCTATGAGGCGCAGGGCTTCGCGGTCATTCGCCAGGATTACGTGAGCGGCAACCGACCCTCGCTCGTCGGCACCTATCCGGTGTCCCTCATCGAGTGGGGCATCCCCCTGTACAAGCAGGGTCAGCCGATCGCTTTCTCCGACGTGACTACGTCGCCTCTGGTTCCTGAAGCCTATCGCGCCGCGGTGGCGAAGGGCGTTCTCGTCGCCTGGATCGGTATCCCGCTGCTCAAACGGGGCGAGCTGGCCGGCGCCCTCTCGGTATCCATGGTGACACCTCGTGCCTGGACCGAAGCCGAGATCGCTCTCGCGCGGGAGACCGGCGAGCGCATCTGGGCGGCGGTCGAGCGGGCTCGGGCCGAACGGACGGCGCGCGAGGCCGATATGCGGCTGCGCACCATGGCTGACGTTGCGCCGGTCCTGACCTGGGACGTGGACGCCAGCGGCACGATCTTCGTCAACAGTCACTATCTCAACTTCTTCGGCGTCACGTTCGATGCCGTCTCCGGAAGGGGCTGGGAACGGTTTCTGCACCCGGACGATGCGGCGGGGCATATCGCCGCCTTCGAGGAGGCTTTCGCGCAGCGCCGGCCTTTTACGCACGAGGCCCGTGTTCGCCGCTTTGACGGTCAGTACCGCTGGCTGAGCAGTTCCGGTCAGCCGCTTGGGGAAGACCGCTTCGTCGGCGTCTCGATCGACATCACCGAGCGCCGACAGGCCGAGGAGCGTGTCCGGCGCAACAACGCTGTCCTTCAGGCGATCAACCTCATCTTCAGCGAGACGTTGGGCGCTTCCTCCGAGGAGGAACTCGCGCGCATCTCCCTCGATGTGGCCGAGGAACTGACTGGCAGTACCATCGGCTTCATGGGTGAGATCAACGAAGCGACCGGTCGCCTCGACGGCCTGTTCTTCAGCGACCGGAGCCGGGCCTGCTATGCTGCGCGCGCGGCCGCAGGGGACAGCAACCTTCCGCCGGGCAAGTTGGCGCTGGGGCTCGCAGTCCACGGCATCTATGGGCGGGTGCTGCGGGATGGCGAGGGATTCATCGTCAACGATCCTGCCTCCCACCCCGACCGCGTCGGCGTTCCGGCCGACCATGTGCCGCTGACCGCCTTCGTCGGCGTGCCGCTGAAGCAGGGCGACAAGACGCGGGGCCTGATCGGACTCGGCAACCGTCCGGGCGGCTACCGGCCGGAGGATCTTGAGGTAGCGGAGGCGCTGGCACCCGCGATCTGGCACGCCCTAAGAGCCAAGCGCGCCGAGCTGCGCCTGCGCGAGAGCGAGGAGCGCTTCCGCCAATTCGCCGAGGCCTCCTCCGACGTCCTCTGGATCCGCGATGCCGAGACGCTGGAGATGGAGTTCGTCAGCCCGGCGCTACGGACGGTCTATGGCCTCGAACCGGATGTGCTCGGGCGCGATGTCCGGCGATGGGCCGGCCACATGCTGCCTGAGGATCGTGAGCGCGCCCTGCAGAACTTGAAGCGGGCCGGGAGCGGTCAATCGCTGCTGAACGAGTTCCGCATCATGCGCCCGAGTGACGGCGCCTTCCGCTGGATCCGCAGTACGCTGTTCCCGCTGCGCGACGAGCAGGGCCGGGTGCGGCGCATCGGCGGTCTCTCCTCCGACACCACCGAGGCCAAACTGCTGACCGGGCACCAGGCCGTGCTGCTGGCCGAACTGCAGCACAGGGTGCGCAACATCATGGCGGTGACCCGCTCGATCGTCGCCCGCACCGGCGAGCGGGCGGAGACCGTGGCCGATTACGCATCTCTAGTCGGAGGGCGGCTTCTGACGCTCTCCCGCGTCCAGGCCTTGCTGACCCGCTCCGCCAATGCGGGCGTGCCGGTGGCGACCATCGTCCACGACGAGGTCAGCGCTCAGGCCCTGCGCGAGGACCAGTACGACCTGTCCGGACCCAAGGTCGAGCTCTCGCCTAAGGCAGCGGAGATCCTGACGCTCGCGGTGCACGAATTGGCGACCAATGCCTTGAAATACGGTGCCCTGTCGGTGCCGGAGGGCCGGGTGCGGGTGCGCTGGGCGCTGTTCGAGAAACGTGGCGAGACCTGGCTGAGCTTCGATTGGGTGGAGGGCGGCGCCCCGGAGGTGGCTCAGGACAAGGGCCATTGGGGTCACGCCACGTCCGTTCGCGGCGGCTTCGGCCGCGAACTGGTCGAGGGCCGCCTGCCCTACGAGTTGGGCGGGCGCGGCCGCCTCGAGATCGGTCCGGAAGGTGCCCGGTGCCGCCTCGAATTTCCGCTGCGCGACGGAGCGAGTATTCTGGAAACGGATGCTCCGCAGCGCGCAACCGTGTCCGGAGGAGCGCTCGACATGACCGGCGAAGCAGATCTGAGCGGCCACCGCGTCCTCGTGGTCGAGGACGATTACTACCTTGCCACCGACACCGCCCGCGCCCTCCAGGGGGCAGGGGCGGAGGTGATCGGCCCCTGCCCGACCGAGGAGGCGGCCCGCGACGCACTCGAGGCCAGCGCACCGGCGGCGGCGCTGGTGGACATCAACCTGGGCTCCGGGCCGTCCTTCACCCTGGCGGCGCTGCTTCGGGAACGCGGCGTGCCGTTCGTGTTCATCACGGGCTACGACGAGGGCGTGATCCCGCCGGATTTCGCAGATGTGGAGCGCCTTCAGAAGCCGGTGGAGCTGAAGCGCGTCGTCCACTTCCTCTCCGAGACGCTGCTGGCCGAGCGGTAAGTCAGCGCGAGCATCGTCCTGTATATCGTATCCAGGACGATGCTCTGGACCCCTGTTTTGCATCGTCTTTTTTCCGAAAGCCGGCGGCCACCTTTCGGGACGATGCTCGAGCGCCGGCTCAATCCGGCGTCAGGTAGCGTCGCCGCGCCCAGCCAAGGGAGCGGTCGAACTTCACCCGGCACCATGTCAGGCCACTCGGCGTCTCGTTGGTGCAGCCGAAGCCGAGCACCCGGCGACCGACCGGGATCTGTCCGAGCGCCGGCGCGCCCGCATCCGGCGCCTCCCGGATCGTCAGGCTGTCGTCCCGCGGCAGCCCCTCGACCCGAAACGTCTCGGCCGCCCGAACGGACATGCCGCCCGCGAGGAGCAGGGCGACGGCGAGCGCGGGCAGGGAGCGGGGCATTGCGGGCGCGTGTCAGGTCCGATGGATGCCCATCATCGCGGTCAGCCCGCCATCGACCGGCAGCACCGCGCCGGTGATGTAGGCGCCGCTCTCTCCGATCAGGAAGGCGGCCAGCGCCGCGACCTCGTCCGGCTTCGCGAAACGCCCGAGCGGGATCTGGCGCTCGATGCCCTCGCGGTGGCTGGCGTAGGCCGCCAGCATCTCCGTGTCGATGAAGCCGGGAGCGATGACGTTGACGGTGACGCCGCGCTTGGCCGACTCGATTGCGAGCGTCCGGCAATAAGCGATCAGCGCGCCCTTGGTCGCTGCGTAGGCCGCATTACCGGCATTGGCCTGAAGGGCTGCCACCGAGCCGATGGCGATGATGCGGCCCGCCCGTGCCCGGATCATGCCGCGCACCAGAGCCTTGGCGATCCGGGTCATCGACCAGAAGTTCACCTGCATTGCGGTCTCGGACCGGTCGCGGTCGAGCATGGCCGCGAGTGCGTCCGCCGACTGGCCCGCATTGTGGACGTAGCCGTAGAAGCCCTGGCCCTCGGCCCAGTCGCAGAACGCCTCCACCGCGTCGCGGTCCGACAGGTCGAGGGCGCGGGCGGTGACGCAACCTTTCCCGTGCGCTCCGGTCAATTCGTCAGCGAGAGCCCCGGCCCGCTCCGGCGAAGAGCGGTAGGTGAAGGTCACCTCGTGGCCAGCCGATGCCAGGGCGCGGACGGTCGCCGCGCCGAGCCCGGAGGCGCCGCCGACGACGAGGACGGATTTCCTTCCCTCGCTCATTCCTGAACTCTCGCCCGCGCTCATGCCGGCTCGTCTCCCAGGACGAGGCAGGTGTTCTGCCCTCCGAAACCAAAGGAATTCGACAGAACCCGCGAGACGCGGGTGTCGCGGGCGCTCCCGACCACGTCAAGGAGCAGCGCGGGGTCGGGCACCGCGTAGTTGATGGTGGGCGGAATGCGGCCCTCGCGGATCGTCAGCAGCGAGACCACCGCCTCGATCGCGCCGGCCGCCGTCAGCGTGTGGCCGATCATCGACTTGTTGGACGAGATCGGCAGCTGTCCGACCCGCTCGCCGAACACCGTCGAGCAGCCGAGCGCCTCCATCTTGTCGTTCTCCGGCGTCGAGGTGCCGTGCGCGTTGACGTGATCGATCCGATCCGGACCGATGCCCGCGTCGTCGAGCGCCGCGCGCATCGCGGCGATCACCGGCGCCCCGTCGGGGCTGGAGCGGGTGCGGTGGAAGCCGTCACCCTTCTCGCCGCAGCCGAGCACGTAGCCGAGGATTTTTGCCCCACGTGCCCTTGCGGACTCGGCGCTCTCCAACACAAGGGCGGCGGCGCCCTCGCCCATGACGAAGCCGTCGCGATTCTTCGAGAACGGCTTCGAGGCGCCCTCCGGCGGGTCGTTCTGGGTCGACAGAGCCGAGAGCAGCGAGAAGCGGATCAGCGATTCCGGGTTCACCGAGCCGTCGGTGCCGATGCAGAGCGCGGCCTCCATCTCGCCCCGGCGGATCGCCTCGACACCGAGCTGGATCGCGGTGGCGCCCGATGAGCAGGCGGTCGAGAGCGAGATCGGCGAGCCGCGGGTGCCGAAGCGGTCGGCCAGCCGGTCGGCCACCGTGCCGAAGATGAACAGGTCGTGCCACGCATCGAAGCGGCGGGTCGCGGCGGCGCGCTGAAGGCCGGCATAGCTCACCTCCCCCGGCTCGCCGGCGGCATCCGCAAGCGCCTGCCGCTGCGGCCATTCCATCTCCACCGGCGGCACCGCCACGAACAGGCCGCCCGGAAAACCCGCACCGATGCCGGACTGACCCACCGCCTCCTCGGCCGCCACCATGGCGAAGCGCTCCGACAGGAGCGGCGCTACGAGCGGGTCGGTGTCGAGGAAATCGACGGTGCCGGCGATGCGGGTACGCAAACCCTCGGTGGGAAAGCGGCTGATGGCGCGGATGCCGGAGCGCCCGGCGGTCAGCGCGTCCCAGTTCTCGGTGATGCCGCGGCCGAGCGAGGTGACGATGCCGAGGCCCGTCACCGCGACGAGCGGGCGTCCCTGGGCGTCGTGGGTGGATGAGGAGCGCGGTTCTGCCATCGGGGCCTCAGACCATTTCTTGCAACCCGGACGCATCCGGAAGGCCGCCGCAGCCGCCGGGACCGGGGCTCCCGTTCCTGCATCGCCGTCCCCCGAAAGCCGGCGGCCACCTTTCGGGACGATGCTCTAGACCCCTGTTTTGCATCGTCTTTTTCCGAAAGCCGGCGACCACCTTTCGGGACGATGCTCTAGACCTTCACGACGCGGATCACGCCCTCGCCACGGCGGTGGCCGACGGAGGTGACCGCCACCTCACGGGCCGAGCCCGCCCCGCAGAGCGCTGCGGCCAGAGCCGCCCCGAACGGGGCCGCGACCTCCATCGGGTGGCCGATCACGTCGCCCGTCGCGCGAATTCCTACGCCCGGCAGCGCCGCCTGGACGCCCGCGATCTCTTCCGCGGCGAGATCGGACAAGCCAGTGGCGCCCGAGAGAACCACGTCCGGCCGCTCGATTCCGGCCTCGCCGATCAGGCGGGTCAGGCTCGCCGAGACGCTGCCCGGCGCGCGCGCCACACGATCGTTGGCCACCGGCATCAGCCGGGCGAAGGCCCTGGCGCCGCGGGCCGCAGCGTGCTCGGCCGCTTCCAGCACGAGGAAGGCGGCGGCGCTGCCGAGGATGAAGCCGCCCCCGCCCTCGCCACCGCGCTCGAAGACCGGCCGGTAGGCGGTCTTGAGGAGGTAGCCGCCCATCTCGTGGATGACCATGACGTCCGGACGCTCGGCGTTGTACGAGCCGCCGACCATCATCGTCTCGACCTGACCCGAGGCGACCCGGGCATGCGCAATGCGCAGCGCATCGACGCCGCTCGACTCCTCGCCCATGAAGGTGCGCGAGGCGCCGGTGACGCCGTGGACGATGCTGATGTTGCCCGCGAGCAGGTTCGAGAGCTGCGCCAGGAACAGGGTCGGCCGCAGGTCGTTCAGGAGCCGCTCGTTGAGGAAGGCGCCGGGATCGTTGGTCCCGCGCAGGCCCGTGAGGATGGCTCCGTCGACCGCGTAGTCGCGCTCGCCGCCACCTGCCGCCACCACCAGCGGGAGCGCCGACTTGTAGGTCGCATCGTCCTTCACACCGGCCGAATCAAGGGCGAGGCCGGCGGCGTAGACGCCGAGCCGCTGCCAGAGTTCCATCTGGCGCTGGTCCGACTTCTTCGGGATTTGCGTGTCGAGGGCGAGTGGCGCGACCGGATGCACCGGATACGGCGCGAACGTCTCGGTATCCGTCCGCGGCGGCGCGTCCGCGGCGAAGGCCGTCAGATGCGTCTCGATCCCCTCGCCCGCGCAGGAGACGAGGCCGATCCCGGTGACGACGACGTCGCGGGCCTGCGGGCGGCTCACGGCTGGGCTCCGTCCAGAAGGCCGATCTTTCGGATACGCTCGCGGATCGTCGCGTCGATTCCGGCGGGGAACGGCATGGTGCGGAACCGGAGTTCCGCGTCGCAGAGCGCCTTGCCGTCGTGGTGGATCGCGGCCTTCGTCACCGCGTAGCCCGAGCCGTCGTGCTCCAGGCTCGCCGTGATGTCGAGGGCAGCACCGGGGCCGACGAAGGAGCGGAAGCGCGCCTTGTCCACGGCCATCAGGAACGGCATCTGTGCGAAGTCGAGATGGGCCAGGATGAGGTAGCCGGAGGCCTGCGCCATAGTCTCCGTGAGCAGGACACCGGGCACCAGGGGGTGACCGGGGAAATGGCCCTCGAAGACTGGGCTCGCCTCAGGAACGAGCGCCCGCGCCTCGATACGGCCAGCGGCGCGGTCGAGCCGCACCACGGAATCGATCATCTCGAAATATTCGAGCCGCATCGCGCGTCAATCCTCGAAGCCCGACGGATCAGGCCTTGGCGGTCTTCTCGGCGACCAGCGCGTCGATGCGCGCGCAGAGGTTCTTCAGCACGAAGTACTGCTCGGCCGGAACCTTGCCCTCGTTGACCTCCTGGGTCCAGCGCTCGAGCGGCAGCTTGATCCCGAAGGCCTTGTCGACCGCGAACGCGATATCGAGGAAGGCGAGCGAATCGATGCCGAGATCGTCGATGGCGTGGCTCTCGGGGCTAATTTTGTCGCGCGGGATGTCCGCCGTCTCGGCAATGATGTCCGCGACGCGGTCGAAGGTGGCGGTCTCGTTCGACATTAGGGCTGGCCGCTTTCTCGATTCTTCATGTCCGGCGTCGCCGACCCCTCACGCGGCACGCCCCCATGGCGCCCGAGCCGGTCTGCGGCCCCGCTTCGCCGCCGGTTCCCGATGGCGCTTCTGAAAAGATCGCGACCCCTTACACGAAGCGGTGGAGCGCGGGCAACCTCGGGCGTCGCGCCGAGCTGCAGCCGGCTTTCCCGTGCGGACGCCGCCTGCGCAGCCTTGCCTGCTCTTCCTCAGCCGGCCGAGCGGCTGAGGTCGAGCGCCGCCGTGCGGGTGTCACCGCCCTGTCGCGGGCGCTCCCGGCCGGTCCGGCGCCCCTCGGCGGGCAGCGACCGCTTGCGCTCCGGCGTGCGCGGGCGCACCAGCTCGCCGAGCGCCACGAAGCGATCGTTGTGCCGCTGCCCCGCATCCTGGATGCCGAAGCCGAGAGCGAAGGAGCGGGCGAGATCCGCATCCGCCGCCACGCCGTAGCGGTCAAGGGCGGCCAGGAAGACCCGCCGGAAACCGAGCGGTGCGCACCACGCCTTTTCGGCGAGCTGCATCGGCCAGGTCCAAAGGCCGTCGCCGCGACGGCTGGCGATTTCCTCGCGGGCGATGAAATAACCACTCGCCGGGTGTTCGACACCGTCGTCGAGGATGCGCCAGTCTCGGTCCGGGGATCGGGTCTGCGCTGCAGGAGCCGGCTGGTCGAGCATGTCGTCGTCGAAGCCGATCTCGATCATGGAAGCCTCCTGCCTCGCTCGCCGCGGTAAGGACAGCGAATCGTCCGGGAACGTTCCATGAACAGTGCTTCCGAGCGCTGGCGAGGTCAAGCCTTTGTTCGCAGTTCGTTCCGATTTGTGCGGGCGTGGTCCCGGCAGCCCGCGCGACCGCACGGCCTGACGCCGGCTCTGGATTGCGGCCCTAATCGCCATAGGTTGCCCGCGCCGCCCCGGCGGCGGAACGGAGCGAAGCAGCGATGTCTGGTAGCGATGAGTCGAAGCTTGAGGCCGCCCGCAGCCAGAGGGTGATGCGCGCCCTCCTCGTTGGCGGGCTGCTGGCGCTGGGTCTCACCATCCTGTCGGGCTTCCTGCGGGCCCTGATCTGGGCGGTGGTGCTCGCCATCGCCCTCTGGCCGCTCTTCGTTCGTGTGCGCCGCCGCTTCCCGCCGGGGCGGCACAACATCCTCTGGCCGGCCGTCTTCACCGGTCTCGTCGCCCTGGTTCTGCTGTTGCCCATCGCCGTGCTCGCGGTCGAGGCGGGCCGTGAGGCGCACGACCTGCTGGCCTATGCCCGCGAGGCCGAGCGCAACGGCATCCCGGTGCCGGACTTCGTCGCCCGCCTGCCCTACGGCGCTGCGGCTGTCACCGAGTGGTGGAACGCCCACCTCGCCCATGCAGGGCTGGCGCATGAATTGACCGAGCGGCTCAACACCACCTCGAACCGCGACCTCACCCGCACCCTCGGGGCAGGGCTGTTGCACCGGGTGGTGCTGTTCGGCTTCTGCCTGCTGGCGCTGTTCTTCCTGTTCCGCGAGGGCGATACCGTGGTGGCCCAGTCGCTCCGGGCGAGCCACCGCCTGTTCGGGCCGCATGGCGAGCGGGTGGCGCGCCAGATGGTGGCCTCCGTCCACGGCACCGTGGACGGGCTCGTTCTCGTCGGGATCGGCGAGGGCTTCCTGCTCGGGATCGTCTACGCCTTCGCCGGGGTGCCGCACCCGGTGCTGTTCGGGGCGCTCACCGCGGTCGCCGCGATGATTCCCTTCGGCGCGCCGTTGGCCTTCGGCCTCGCCGCCGTGCTGCTGCTGACGAGCGGCGCGGTCGTCCCCGCCGTGATCGTGCTGGCGGCAGGCTTCGTCGTCACCTTCGTCGCCGACCACTTCGTGCGCCCGGTGCTGATCGGCGGCACCACCCGCCTGCCCTTCCTTTGGGTGCTGCTGGGCATCCTGGGTGGGGTCGAGACCTTCGGCCTGCTCGGGCTGTTCGTCGGTCCGGCGGTGATGGCCGCGCTGATCCTGCTGTGGCGGGAGTTGACGGAGGGGCCGCAGGAGCCGGCGTGACCCCTCTCAGTGCTTCAGCGGCCGCCCGAGCTTCCTCGCCAGGATCCGCTGCGGGCTCTTCTCGGGGTCGGCCTGATCGGCGACCGCGATGTAGGCGGTCTGCTCCAGCATGTAACGGCCGCCCATGGCGCCGTGCATCACGAGGTCGGAGAAGGTCACCCAGGTCTCACCGGGCTGGAAGCGCACATCCGCCTGGGGTGCCTTGGCCTGATAGTCGAGGTCGCGCTTCAGGGCGTCGTGAAGATGCAGCATCAGGTGGTCGTATTCCGAGCGCTTGGCCTTGGTGATCTTGAGCGCGGCCAGCACGCTCGCCGAGAGGCCGGAATAGCCCGGGAGCTTGGGCAGGAATTTTTCCGCCATCGAGCCGAAATCCTCTCCGACCCGCCACAGCCGCGGCTGACCCTCGGCGTTGATGTTGCGGAAGATGCGCAGGATGCGCCGCTCGCCGATCGGGTTGGAGGGGAAGGCATCGACATGCATGCGCGTGTCGTCGCGCCGCCAGCTCAGCTTGCGCTTGTCGACGTCGAATGGCCGGTAGGAGGTGCCGGCGAGTGAAACCTTGCCGGTATAGGCCGGCAGGTAGGTGTCGATCAGACCTTCCGCAAAGCGGCGGTAGCGCACCAGCAGGTCGCGCAGGCGGGCCTGCTCCTCCACGCTGCCGGCCCCACCCCGCAGTTCGGCGGTCTCGTTGCGGATCGAGACGTTCTTGGCCTTGCCGTCAGCAAAGGGGCGCTCGACGAAGCGCTGCTCGAAGGCGTCGAAGGGGAAATCGAGATCGCGGAAGACGAGGACCGAGCCGCTCTCCAGCGCCTCGACGAGGCCGGGCGCACCCAGCGCCGCCTCGGAGCGGGAGACGGGAAGGACGGGGCTGATCATGGCTGTCATTTCCGCACGATACGATGGTGCGCGGTGTAACCGACAGGCCGACGCTCTGCCAACACGCTAACCCGCCGCGGCTTCTCAACCGGCGGCCGTGGCGTTTTGCGGTGGACGAGACCTTACGTCCGCTTGCTCCGCCGCCCACGCGCGCGTCTCCTGATCGGCAAGCTGGGGATAGGCAACTTGGGACACGGGCGGGGCGTTTCCCCGCCGGACGTCCGCTCCCCGGACGAGGAGCCGGCCATGGCGACGCTGAAGGAATTCGAGGAGGCTCTGCGCGAGCACGGCATGCACATGGCGCTCGCCCTGTTGGAGCGCCTGCGCGAGCGTGACCGGCAGACCCGCACCATCCGCCCGGCCCGGCGCATCACGGGTCAGAAGATGACGCCCGACCTCGCCCGCGCGATCCTGGAGCTGCACGCCTCCACCGGCATGACCCAGCAGGAGATCGCCTTCAAGGTCGGCGTGAACCAGGGCCGCGTCAACGAGGTGATCAAGCGCGGCAAGTGGCTCGACGACGATCCGCACGCCCCCGAGGCGGTAGCCCGCGACCGGGCGAAGGCCCGCATGCGCGCCGATCCTAAACCGCGTCCGAAACCCGCGGTTCGCAAGGAGACGCCGCGCGCGGCCAAGAAGCCCGCCCCCCAGGGGCAGTTCGCGTTCGGGGACCTGTAGGGCGATGTCCGGCGCCGGCGCTGCACTTTGCCGGGTGGTGCGGCCCGGCGAGACGTTCATCGGTAAGCAGGGGCTGTCCTACGCTCCCGGCATTTCGGCGGAATCGGTTGGCGCGACCGGAATCCACCTGCAGATGGTGACGATCCCGCCGGGTGCCCGGGCCAAGGCCCACAAGCACGAGGGCCATGAGACCGCGATCTACGCGCTCGCGGGCACCTCCTGCACGTGGTGGGGGCCGCGGCTGGAGCACCACACCGAGTTGAAGCCCGGCGAGTACTTCTACATCCCGGCCGGCGTGCCGCATCTGCCCTACAATCCGAGTGCGACCGAGCCTTGCACGGCGATCATTGCCCGAACCGACCCGAACGAGCAGGAAAGCGTGGTCCTGCTGCCGGAACTCGATGGGATACATCCGTGACCCGCACGGTTGAGGATGCAGACTCCCTCGCGCCGGACCCCCTCCATGCGACGCGTTCTCGTGTCACTGGCCGTGCTCACGGCCGGCCTCTCGCCGGCTCTGGCGCAACGCCCCTCCACCACGAACCTCACCTGCGCCCAGGCCCGGGCCCTGGTCACGCGGCAGGGCGCAGCGGTGCTCGGCACCGGCGGGCCGACCTTCGACCGCTTCGTACGCGACCGCTCGTTCTGCGAAGCGACGGAGATCGGCCGGCGTGCCTTCGTGCCGACCCGCGACACACCAGGCTGCTTCGTCGGCTTCACCTGCTACGAGCCGAGCCGCGGCGACCGCTTCGGCGATTTCTGACAGCCCAATACACTACCCAATACGAAGACGCCCGGGCCTCAACGGCCGGGGCGCTCGCCTATGGGGCCGTCAGCCTTGCGGCCGAGCGGTTAAGCGGCCTGCTGGACCGAGCCCTCGATCACCGGCTGGCTCGATGGCCGGCTGGCGATCTCGATGCGGCGCGGCTTCTTCGCCTCCGGGACCTCGCGGACGAGATCGACGTGAAGGAGGCCATTCTCAAGTACGGCGCCGGTAACCTGAACGTGGTCGGCGAGCTGGAAGCGGCGCTCGAAGGCCCGGGCGGCGATGCCCTGGTAGAGCACCTCGGCAGACTTGCCTTCGGCGGGCTTGCGCTCGCCCTTGATGGTGAGGGCGTTCTCCTTCACCTCGATCGACAGGTCGGCCTCGGTAAAGCCGGCCACTGCGACGGTGACGCGGTAGACGTTCTCGCCCGTGCGCTCGATGTTGTAGGGGGGATAGGTCGGAGCCGCCTCGGCGCTCACGAAACCGTCGAGAGCCGCGAAAAGGCGGTCGAAACCGACGGTGGAACGGTACAGGGGAGCCAGGTCGAACTGACGCATCACATATCCTCCAGAAGAAGCAACATGCTCTGTGTATTCAGGTCCGCCCGTGGGCCGGACCGTCGCGCCGCCGTCTCGGCCGGCGCTGTGTTGATATTGGTGGGCGCCAAAAACCGCGCAAGGGTCTGCTTGCGCGGTTTTTGCGTGAGCTTGAGCGAAAAATTTTGCGGGACGCGCCTGCCGTGCTGAACCTGAGACCCACCCCCGGCAACCCGGTGCCGCCCGGCGCCCGCCTCGTGCCGGTCGAGACCGAGGACGGCGTGTCGTTGCGGGCCGCGACATGGCAGCCGACGACGCGAAGCGTGAAGGGCACGGTCTGCCTGCTCCAGGGCCGGGCCGAGTTCATCGAAAAGTACTTCGAGACGATTTCCGACCTGCGCGCCCGCGGCTTCTGCGTGGTCGCCTTCGACTGGCGCGGCCAGGGCGATTCCGGGCGGCAGGTCCGCGACGCCCACAAGGGCCATGTCCGCCACTTCGACGATTACCGCCTCGATCTCAAGGCGATCACCGAGACGGTGCTCGTGCCGATGATGCCCGAGCCGTATTTCGGGCTCGCGCATTCCATGGGCGGAGCAGTGGCCTTGATCGGCTCGGCCGAGGGCTGGCTGCCATTCCGGCGGTTCGTCACCGTCGCGCCGATGCTGTCGATCCGCATGGTGCGCTGGCCGGCTGCGGTCTCGCTGCTCACGCGGGGCCTGCACCGGCTCGGCCTCGGGCGTTGCTACGTGCCCTCAGGCAGCAAGGTCTCGATTGCGACGAAGCCGTTTCCCGGCAACCGTCTCTCGACCGATCCGGTGCGCTACGCCCGCAACGCGGCCGCGGCCCGCGAAGTCGGCGCCGGCGCGGTCGGCGATCCGACCATCGCCTGGCTCGCCTCCGCCTTCAGGGCCATGCGCCGGCTGGCGGATCCGGTCCTGATCCGGCGGATCCGCACGCCCTGCCTCATCGTCGGGGCGGGGGCCGACCCCGTCTGCGGCACGCCGACGATCGAGCGCTTCGTCGCCCGGCTGAAGACCGGGCACC
Source organism: Methylobacterium sp. R2-1 (assembly GCF_014191355.1). Classification (GTDB taxonomy): domain Bacteria; phylum Pseudomonadota; class Alphaproteobacteria; order Rhizobiales; family Beijerinckiaceae; genus Methylobacterium. Next base: position 181,180 of record NZ_JACHWM010000011.1, on the reverse strand, counting down.
TGATCGTGCTGCCGGGAGCCCGTCACGAGATCCTGAGCGAGTGCGACGCGATCCGCGCCGATTTCTGGGCGGCGTTCGATGCCTTCATTCCCGGCCACGCCTCTCGGGTCGCCGCCGAGGAGGCTGAGGCGCTCACGGGTTGAGAATTCTCAGCGCCGCCTCGTGCATCCGGGAGTCGCCCGCCGCGATGATCCGGCCGCCGGCGGTGGCCGGGCCTCCGTCCCAACTCGTTACGACCCCGCCCGCGCCCTCGACGATGGGGATCAGCGCGACGATGTCGTAGGGCTTCAATCCCGCCTCAACCACGAGGTCGATCTGACCCGCCGCCAGCATGCAGTAGGCGTAGCAGTCGGCGCCGTAGCGCGACATCTTTACCTCTCCCTCGATCGCCCGGAAGCGCTCGGCCTCCTCGCCGTCGGCGAACAGGCGCGGATCAGTGGTGGCGAGGATGGCCTCGCCGAGCGCCTCGCCGCGGCGGGTGTGGAGGCGGCGCTCACCCTTGGGGCTGCGCACGCTCGCTGTCTTGCCGTCGCCGAGGAAGCGCTCGCCGAGATAGGGCTGATGCATCAGCCCGCGCACCGCCGCGCCGTGATGGGTGAGCCCGATCAGGGTTCCCCAGGTCGGCAGGCCGCTGATGAAGGCGCGGGTGCCGTCGATCGGGTCGAGCACCCAGACGCATTCCGCATCCGCTCGCTCGGAGCCGAACTCCTCGCCGAGGATGCCGTGGCTGGGCAGCCGGTCCTTGATCATCCGGCGCATCACGGCTTCCGCCGCGCGGTCGGCCTCGGTGACGGGGTCGAAGGCGCGGCCCGTCCCGTGGGATTTGTCGTCCAGCCCGAAATGCGCCCGGAAGAACGGCAGGATCGCCGCCCCGGACTGGGTGGCGAGGTCTTCCATGAACTGGGCGAGATCGACGACGCTCATCGAGGGGCAGCCTCCCGTTGACGGACTGAGACGAAGACGCCGGGAGGCCGTCCCGTCAAGCCGGCTCGGGCAAGGCCTGCCGCGGAGGAGTGGCTGCATCCCGGCGCTCGGCGGCATCCGGGCCGCCCCCGTGGCCACCCTCGTGACGGGCGATGGCGAGGATCGTCTCGATCAGGTCGCGCAGGGAGGTGACGTGGTCGTCCGCCCCGAGCTTGGCCCGAAGCGTCTCGTCGGCGAGCATCGGCTCGTCGAGGCGCCAGAGCCCGGCGACGATCGGCACGGCGTCGATCTTCTGGCGCAGCCGCGAGACGAGGCGGCGCAGATGGGTCGGCTCGCCGGACAGCGCCAGCGAGATCACGCAGACCGCCTGAGCCGGACCCGGCTCCCACGCGCCGATGCGCACCCGCGCGACCTCGGCGAAGGGCACCTGCCGCGTGCCGAAGCCGCGCTTGCGCAGAAGCTGATCGGCGATGGCCGTGGCCGCACCGTCGAGAAAACCGCGGCCGGAGACGAGGAGCACCGCGCCGTCGGCGCGCCACGCCTCGGGCAGGTCTTCCGGTTCGGGCTCGGGGATCGGGTCGCTCTTGCAGGCGCTCTCCCCGTCGCCCGCTCCGTCGGTGATCAGGCGAGAGGCTTTGGAGGCCGGATCGGGCACCGCATCCTCGCGCGTCTCCAGATCCTCCACCAGCGCCGTGATCGAGGCGCGGATCTCGTCCTTCTGGTCGGGGGTGAGCACGCCGCGGGCGGCGTCGCGGGCGGCGAGTTCGAGCCCTCTCAGCACCACGTCGTCGTAATAGGCCGAGAGCGAGCAGTCCCGCAGGATCAGGTCGGCATGCTCCTGGGCCTCCTCGGGGTCGTCGGCGAGCATGCGCTGGTAGAAGTTCTCGACCGGGGTCAGGGCCGGGCGGTTGCTGAACAGCACGTCGAGGAATTCGAGCCGGTCGACGTGGCGCCCGAGCACGACGAGGCAGACGGTGAGCGGCGTCGAGAGCAAGAGTCCCACCGGTCCCCACAGCCAGGTCCAGAACAGGGCCGAGACCAGCACGGAGAAGGGCGAGAGGCCGGTGGAGTGGCCGTAGACCAGCGGCTCGATGATCTGCCCGACGATCGGCTCGACGATGACGAAGAGCGCGAAGGTCGCCAGCATCATGCTCCAGCCCGGATCGACGGCAGCCGCGAGCGCGATCGGTAGCACCGCCGAGAGAACGGCGCCGATATACGGCACGAAGCGCATGACGAGCGAGAAGATGCCCCATAGCACGGGACTCGGCACGCCGATGATCCAGAGCCCGACGCCGATGACGATGCCGAAGGCGGTGTTGAGGGCGAGCTGGCCCAGGAAGTAGCGCGAGAGCCGCCGGGCCGCGTCGTCCATCGCCACGGTGGTGCGGTGGAGGTCGCTGGAGCCCGCGAGCCGGATCAGGCGGTCGCGCAGATCCTCCCGCTGCATCAGGATGAACAGGAGGACGACGATGACGATGCCGGCGGTGGCCAGCGGCTGCGCCACCGGCGAGAGCACGGTGGTGGCAAGTTCGAGCGGGCTCGGGCGGCGCTCCTCCACCTGCACCACCAGGGGCTTGGCCGGTTCCGGCTCGGCCTTGCGGGCGCTGTCGCGGGCGGACTGCTCGCGTTTGGCCCGTTCGGCGCTCTCCGCGTTGTCCTCGCCGCTCTTGTGGATCGCTCGGTTGATGTTGGCGATGTAGTCCATCGTCCGGCCGAGAGAGCCGTTACGCAGCCCCTCGATCTTGCGCTCGACGGTGCGCTGGTAGCGCGGCACGTCCTGCGCGAGTTCGGCGACCTGGACACCGATGACGGTGGAGACCGCCGCGATGAGCCCGGCGGCAAACAGCACCGACACGAGTACCGCCACCGCCCGTCCGAGGCGCAGCCGGCGCAAAAAATTCACCAGTGGGCCCAGAACGAAGGACAGAAGCACCGCGATCGCGATGGGGATCAGCACCTCGCGCGCGAGAAACAGGCCCGCGACGATGATCGCGAACACGACGAGGGATGAGGCAAGCGGACCTTTTGGCGTCTCGGCGGCGGCGACCCGCGTGGCGCGTGGCGGCACGATGAAGCCCTCGCCGGGGGATATGCGCTTCATGTCAGGCCGAACTTCTCTCTCACGCCACGCTTCACCCGAGGCCCAACGATCGCGTCGCGATGTGGGCCTCGGTCCTGCTCAGGGGCCGCACCGGTTTGGCGCGGTGATCGACGCCCGGAGGCACCCGAACTCAAGAAACCGTGAGCGGGCCGAATTCGATCCCTGAAACGTCGCCGCAGCGCGGCGCGCCTCAAGACCCCGGGTGAGAGTCGGCGAAGGGCTCGGCTAAGGACTCGGCGAAGGGACGCAGGCGATACCCCGCCCCTTCCAGTCCGGCGCGCACGGCTTGTGCCATCGCAAGGGCCTCGGGGTTGTCGCCGTGGACGCAGACGGTGTCGATCGCAACCGGGAAGCGTTGTCCGCCGAACGTGAGGACCGCACCCTCCCCGACCATGCGGACGACGCGCGCCGCAGCTTCCTCCGCATCGTGGATCACAGCGCCCGGTGTGCCGCGGAGTGCGAGCGTGCCGTCCTCGGCATAGGCGCGGTCGGCGTAGATCTCGCGCACCATGGACAGCCCGGCGCGCTCGGCGGCGCGCTCGGCGGCAAGCCCCGGCATGACCACTAGGACGAGGCGCGGATCGACACCAGCCACGGCACGCGCCAGGGCAGCGGCCATCGCTTCGTCCTCGTTCGAGAGATTGGCGAGCGCGCCGTGGGCCTTGACGTGGGTGACGCGAGCGCCCGCCAGAGCGGCACAGGCCTGGAGCGCGCCGATCTGATAGGCGATGTCGCGCTCGATTCGTCTTGGGCTCTCCTGAATTCGGTTCCGGCCGAAGCCGCGCAGGTCGAAGAAGCCTGGATGGGCGCCGATGGCCACGCCTCGCATCCGTGCCGCCGCAGCCGTCTCGACCATGATGTCGGGGTCGCCCGCGTGGAAGCCGCAGGCGACGTTGGCCGAGGTGACGATGTCGAGGAGCGCGGCGTCGTTGCCGAGGCGCCAGGGGCCGAAGCCTTCGCCGAGATCGGCGTTGAGATCGATGCGGGCGCTCACTCGGCGGCCCGCACGGATCTCGACGTCTTCCCTTGCCGCGGCCCTCGCTGCGGCGCCGACCGATCGGGGCTTGCCGCAGCTTCGGCCCGCGGCCGCATCATCACGCCGAAGCCTTCCGCCTCGTCGCCGATGAATCGGATGCCCTCTCCTTCGAGCACCGAGCGGATCGCGTCGAGGGTCTTGGCGCGCGGGGCGACCTGATCGCTCTCGATCATGTTCAGGGTCACCACCGAGACCGCCGCGCGATGGGCCAGAACCCCTTGCGTCCACTTGAGAAGGCCGCGGCCGGCGCGGATCTGGGCGGGGGTGATGGCTAAAGGGTTCATGGACGGGAGATGGTCGAAGCTGAAAGAATTTTCAAGTTTCCGGTTGACGCATCCGAGGCACAACCGTAAGCACGGGCCCATCGGCTCAGCCGGGCCGGAGAAGCGAGCGTTACGTCTTACCCGTATCGGGAAAGACTCCGCTCGTTCGCTCCCGCGTCCGGCTCGCGGCTCGAAAGACATCGCCGGCGCGGGCCAGTGGGCATCGGTTATCACCTGTCACGTGAAGCCCCGATCGCCCTTTTGCACGTCCGCGCTTCCCATCGGCCCCGCCTCGACGGAGCAAGGCATGAAACACGACGATCTCAGCGTCGCCGCTTTCGCCCGTCCAGGGTCTGAGCGGCCAGGGTCGAAGCGGTCGTATCCGATCGCACGAGATACGGCCGGTCACGCGGGCCGATAGCGGGCGGTTATCTCAGGGAATCGAACGCCTGGCGCCTTCGGGCTAAGGGCTCGGTTGTCCGCAAGGACATTCCCGTGCGCACCGCCATGCCTGCGTGGCCGCCGTTCCGTCTCGGCCGCCCATCACTTCCACTCCCCATTTCGGCGGCCCCTGCGGGCCGAACGGCGACGGTTACCGGGAGAGCGCTTCGGCACAAGCCGCGGTGGTCGCGGATTCGAGTTCCGCCGGGCATCACGCCCGTAGCTCAGAAAAACCCGTCCCCGACCGCCATGTCCGCAGGTCCGTTCACGGCCGAGGTGTAGGAAAACTTTCAGAGCGCGCGGGCCGAAGAGGAAAGGTTACCGCTCTTACCGGGGAGGTCGCGGGTTCGAATCCCGCCGGACCGCGAGGTTCGTAGCTCAGTGGCAGAGCACCACACGCCTTTTCTCACACCATGACCGCGCGGCCCCTCGGCCGGACAATCGTCCGGCCGAGGGGCGCAAATCGACAAAAGAATCGGCCGTGCGGGCCGATGGAGACAGGTGATCGTCGGCCGAGAGGCCGGGTTCGAATCCCACGGGCCGCGAGGTCCGATGCCCGGGTGGCGGACGGGCGACGCACGCCGCGCGAGCGGGCCGCCTGTCTCCCCTCCATGCCCGCATGGCCGCTGACGGAACAAACGAATTCGGCCGCGCGAGCCGGATTGCGAGGGTGATCTGGTCCTCAGGGTTCGAATCCCAAGCGCCGTAAGGTGCTGTGGTCCCTCGCAAGAATCCACGACCGCGCGGCCGCAACGGGCCTCGGGGCAGCAACCAAAAGAACCCCGCGGAGAGAGGAGCGAGCAATGTTGAACTATGGAAAGCTGTTCTCGCTCCGGCGCACCCCGCAGTCGGAGCCCCTTCCCCGCACCGTGCCGAACGCGGCTGGCGGCCATGCCTTCGCGGTGAGCGACTGGGCCCGGCTCGACCGCTTCCTCGTGCTGGGCTCGGAGGGCGGCTCCTACTACGCAGGCGAGCGGGCCCTGACCCGGGAGAACGCCGCCGCGGTGATGCGCTGCATTGCCGAGGACGGGGCGCGGGCGGTCGCAAGCATCGTCGCGATGAGCGAGGCGGGCCGGGCGCCGAAGCAGGATCCGGCGATCTTCGCTCTCGCGCTCGCGGCCTCCGCGGAGGCGGAAGCGACCCGTCGGCTGGCGCTCGCCGCCCTGCCCCGGGTCTGCCGCACCGGCACGCACCTGTTCCAGTTCGCGGATGCCGTCGAGGCGATGCGCGGCTGGGGCCGGGCGCTCCGGCGCGCGGTCAGCGACTGGTACCGAGCGCGTCCGGTCGACGCGCTCGCCTACCAGGCGGTGAAGTACCGGTCCCGTCAGGGCTGGTCGCACCGCGACCTCCTGCGGCTGGCTCACCCGGAGACGGACGAGCCGGCCCGGAAGGCGCTGTTCGACTGGATCTGCCGCGGCACACTGACCGAGGAGACGCCCGCCCTCGTCCACGCCTTCGCTTCGGTGCAGGCGGAGGGCGTCGATGGCGCCTTCGCGGCGGCGCAGGTGCGCACGCACGGTCTGCCCTGGGAGGCGCTGCCGACCGGTCTGATGACGAGCCGCGCGGTGAACGAGGCCCTGATCGAGCGCATGCCGATCGGTGCCCTCGTGCGCCAGCTCGGCCGGCTCACCGCGGCGGGGGCGCTCGCGCCCTTCACTGCGGCGACCGAGCACGTGGTGGGCGTGCTGTCGGACCGGAAGCGCCTGTTGAAGGCGCGCCTGCACCCGATGGCGCTTCTGCTGGCACTCCGGACCTACGCGTCCGGGCACGGTCAGCGCGGCCGGCTCTCCTGGGAGCCGGTCGGGGTCATCGTCGAGGCGCTGAACGCGGCGTTCTACACCGCCTTCGGAAACGTCGAGTCCACGGGCCGGCGCCTCGTGCTGGCGCTGGACGTCTCCGGCTCCATGGCTTGCGGCTCGGTGGCGGGTTCCGCCCTGACGCCCCGTGAGGCGGCCGCCGCGATGGCGCTCGTCACCGCGGCGACGGAGGAGCACTGGCAGGTTCTCGGCTTCACGGCCGAGGCCGGTCATGCCTGGAGCCAGGGGGCGGCGCTGACCGCCCTGCCGATCGGGCCGTCGATGGGCCTCGATCAGGCAGTCGAGGCCACGGCCGACCTGCCCTTCGGCGGGACGGATTGTTCGCTGCCGATGCGGTGGGCGCTGGAGCGGGGCGTGCGAGCCGACGCGTTCGTGGTCTACACGGACTCGGAGACCTGGGCCGGCCCGGTCCACCCGGTGGAGGCGCTTCGCCAGTACCGGGAGAAGACCGGGATCGCGGCGAAGCTCGTGGTCGTGGGGCTCGTTTCCAACGGCTTCAGCATCGCCGACCCGGAGGATACCGGCATGCTCGACGTGGTCGGCTTCGACACGGCGGCGCCCGCGCTGATCGCGGATTTCATCCGCGGATGATGAGAGGGACGGACGGCCCGGAGCGAGCCGTCCGTCCCGGTCCTAAAAATCCAATCAGACGGAGCGGCACCATGACGACGATCAACGGGCGCGATCCATCCGGGCTTCCACTCGGCCGATATCTTCTGCCCGCGCCGCCGAGTTCGCGAGCATCACGGTCGGGCATTTCGAAACCGGTCAAACGCGCCCGCTCGTGAGGGCAACGATCTGACTTCCGCAGCATGCTTGCAGAGAGACTGGGTTTACACCACCACCGCCATCGCGGCCTTCTCGCCCACCCCGAAAACCCGCTTGTAGCGCTCCACCTCCGCCGCCGGCCCCTGCGCCTTGCTCGGGTTGTCGGAGATCTTCACCGTCGGGCGGCCCTCGGCTTCCGTCACCTTGCAGACCACCGAGATCGGATCGAGGCGGCCCTCCGGCACGAGGCCGCGGAAATCGTTGGTCAGCCGGGTGCCCCAGCCGTAGCCGATCCGCATCCGGCCGTGGAAACGGGCATGGATGCGCTCGATGTCGTCGATGTCGAGGCCATCGGAGAAGATCGCGAGCTTTTCGCGCGGGTCGCAGCCGCGGGAGCGCCAGAAGGCGAGCGCCTCCTCGCCGCCCTCGATCGGCTCCTTCGAATCGATGCGGATGCCGGTCCAGGCGGTCAGCCAGTCGGGGGCGTCGGCGAGGAAGCCGGTGGTGCCGTAGGTGTCGGGCAGCGCCACCAGCAGGTTGCCCGCATAGTCCTGCTGCCAGTCTGCCAGCACTGCGTAGGGAGCCTGGGCGAGCGCGTCGTCGTCGTCACCGCTCAGCGCGGCGTAGACCATCGGCAGTTCGTGGGCATTGGTGCCCACCGCCTCGACCTCGCGGCGCAGGGCGATCAGGCAATTCGAGGTGCCGAGGAACGCTCGCTCGCCTAAGCCTTCGCTCATCGCCTGCACGCACCAATCCTGCCACAGGAATCCGTGACGGCGCCTCGTGCCGAAATCAGCGATGGAGAGGTCGGGCAAACGCTTCAGGCGCTCGATCTTTTCCCAGACGCGGGTCATGGCCCGGGCGTAGAGCACCTGAAGTTCGAATTTGCCGAGACTCCGCAGCACGGCCCGGGACCGCATCTCGTTGAGGATCGCGAGTGCGGGCACCTCCCATAGGGTCGTCTCGACCCAGGGGCCGTGGAAGGTCAGCGCCACCTGTCCTTCGCGCACCTCCAGCTCGTATTCGGGCAGGCGGAACGCCTCGAACCACGCCATGAACTCGGAGGAGAGGATTTGGCGCCGGCCGTAGAAGGTGTTGCCGCGAAGCCAGGTGGACTCGCCCCGGCTCAAGCGGATCGTGCGGGCGTGATCGAGCTGCGCCCGCAGCTCTCCGAGATCGATCTCGTCGGCCACCCGCACGCTCCTTGTGCGGTTCTGGATCGCGAAGGTGACGTTCACGTCGCGGTGACGGCGGAAGATCATCTGCGCCATCAAGAGCTTGTAGAAGTCCGTATCGAGCAGCGAGCGCACGATCGGGTCGATGCGGAAGTTGTGGTCGTAGACCCGCTTCGCGAGGTCGATCATGGGCCGTCCGTGTCCGGGGAGTGTCGCCCGAGCTTGGGGCGGAACGCTTCGGCGATCAACGCCGGCGGGCGCCAGGCTTCGTAACAAAAAAGGCGCTCCTGCCGGGGGCGGGAGCGCCGAACGTCACGGACGGGCACAAGGGCCCCTCACAATGACAGAATCAGGCGAGGTTGACCTTCTTGGTCTCGGTCTTCGGGCTCTCGCCGGTGAGGGAGGCCTTCACGTAGCCGTAGAGGTGGACCATCGTGCTCGACGGGCTGTCCCAGTACTCGCCCTGCTCAGGGTGGATGCGGATCAGGCCGACCTCCGGGTCGTCCTTGCCTTTGGGGAACCACGTCTTGAGGCTCTCCTGCCACTTCTCGTCGATCAGCTTCTGATCGCGGATCACCTCGGCCTTGCCGGCGATCGAGACGTAGGTCTGGCTCGACGGGTCGGAATAGGCGAGGTTGACTTGGTTGTCGCGGCCGATCTCGGCGGTCTTCGGGCTGTGCAGCTTGGTGAAGAACCAGATGTCGCCGTTCTCGTCGATCTCGTTGTTCCACATCGGGCGGCTGTTCAGGGTGCCGTTCTGGTCGGCCGTGGTCAGCATCGCGACCTTGACGTCCTTGGTCAGCTCGAAGAGCTTCTTCGCGCCCTCGTGGTCGCGATGGTTGCCCTGGTGCATGAGATCCGTACTCCGTCTGTCGTCAATGGCGTGTGCCGGGCAGGCCGACGACCCTTGTCTGTGTTCGCCGCCCGGCGATTGCAGCGACAACGAGCGAGGCCGATCTTGGTTCAGGGTGCTCGGGCGAAGCTTTGCCGGAGAGTGGGATGAGGGGTGCGCTGCTCGCCATGCTGCTGGTCGCCGCGGTTCCGGCCTCTGCGGAGGTGCGCTTCGGCCCCGGCGTGCGCATCGGCGGCCACGATTTCTCGAACCGGCGCTATCGCGGCGTCCACATCGAACGGGTGAAGCGTCTGCGCGGTCCCCTCGGCTGCCGGCACCTGCGCCGCGGCTTCTATCGGCGCGGTGACGGCTCGGTCGTGCGCGGGCCGATGGAGGTGTGCAACCTGGTCGCCGTTCCGCCGGACCGGCGGCGGTGAGGCAGCGCGCCCGGGCTGGTGTTTCGCGTGGGGCTGGTTAGATGGACGGGGCGGACGGTTCCGCCCAACGCCCGATGGAGCTTGAGTTTTGGCCATCACCCGCGACGACGTGCTCAAGGCGCTCTCGACCGTCACGGTGGATGGCGGCGGCACCACCCTGCCCGGCTCCGGCCGCCTGTCTCAGGTCCTGATCGATCCGGGCAACCGGGTGATGTTCTCGATCCTGATCGACCCGAGCGAGGCCGAGCGCTTCGAGCCGGTGCGCCGCGAGGCGGAGGGGCGCGTGCTGGCGCTGCCCGGCGTGTCGAGCGTGCTGGCGAGCCTCACGGCCGAGCGGGCATCGAGCGCCCCGGCTGCGGGCGCCGCGCCGCGTCCACCCGCCGGACCCGGCACGCCGCCGCCGCGCCAGGGCAACGCCCAGGGTAACGCTTTGCCCGGCGTGCGCCACATCGTGGCGGTGGCCTCGGGCAAGGGCGGCGTCGGCAAGTCCACCACCGCCTGCAACCTCGCCCTGGCCCTCAGCGCACAGGGCCTCAAGGTCGGCCTGCTCGATGCCGACATCTACGGGCCCTCTGTGCCGAAGCTTCTGGGGCTCTCCGGCAAGCCGCGGGTGATCGAGGGCAAGATCCTAGAGCCGCTCCAGGCCTACGGGCTGAAGGCCATGTCGATCGGTCTGCTGATCGAGCCGGAATCGGCGATGATCTGGCGCGGGCCGATGGTGCAATCGGCGATCACGCAGATGCTGCGCGACGTGGCCTGGGGCGAACTCGACGTGCTCGTGGTCGACATGCCTCCCGGCACGGGCGACGCGCAGCTCACCATGGCCCAGGCGACGCCGCTATCCGGGGCCGTCATCGTCTCGACGCCGCAGGATCTGGCGCTGATCGACGCGCGCCGCGGCGTGACCATGTTCCGGAAGGTCTCGGTGCCGATCCTCGGCGTGATCGAGAACATGGCGACCTTCATCTGCCCGAATTGCGGGGCGGCCTCCGCGATCTTCGGCCATGGCGGCGCCCGCCACGAGGCCGAGCGCCTGGAGGTGCCGTTCCTCGGCGAGATCCCGCTGACCATGGCGATCCGCGAGACCTCGGATGCCGGCCGCCCGGTGGTGGCGACCGATCCGGACGGGCCGCAGGCAAAGGTCTATCGCGAGATCGCCGAGAAACTCTGGGGCAACCTCACCGGCGCGCCCGCCGGCCGGGCGGCGCCCCGGATCGTCATCGAGTGAGTTCGGCCCCGGTCCTCGGCCTGATTCTGGCCGGCGGCCTGTCGCGGCGGATGGGCGGAGGCGACAAGCCCCTACGCCGTCTCGCCGGGCGGACCCTGCTGGAGCGCGTCGCCGAGCGCCTGAGGCCCCAGTGCCAGGGCGGCCTCGTGCTCAGCGCCAACGGCGACCCTGCCCGCTTCCGCGACGTGTTTTCCGGTGAGATCCTGTCCGATCCCGTCCCGGACCATCCGGGGCCGCTGGCGGGTATCCTCGCCGGGATGGAGGCGGCGCAACCCGGCATCACCCATGTCGTGAGCGTGCCCGGCGACGCGCCGTTCCTGCCGCACGACTTCGTGGCCCGGCTCGTTGCCGCCGCGGCAGCGGAGGGCAAGCCGATCGCGCTCGCGGCCTCGGGGGAGCGGCGCCACTTCACCAGCGCGCTCTGGCCGGTGGCGCTTCGCGTCGACCTGCGCGACTGGCTCGGGCGCGGCGAGCGGCGGGTCGGCGGCTTCATCGAGCGGCACGGGGCGGCCGTCGCCTCCTGGCCGGTGGCGCCCGTCGATCCCTTCCTCAACCTCAACGCACCGGAGGATCTGGCCGCCGCCGAGGCGATCTTGGCGCGTCTTCCTTGAGACGTTGTCAAAGCGCCGCTGGCGAGGCCGCAGATGTTGTGCCGGCGCCTTGGAATTCATATTTAAGTAACTGAAACGACGGCCTTTGGTCCGGGGCAAGGTCTCCCATCCTCGCCCTCATCCTGAGGTGCCGCGAAGCGGCCTCGAAGGATCCTCCAGGAAGCACGCGATCCCTGGAGGAGCCTCCGAGGCCGCCGCTTCGCGCCGGCACCTCAGGATGAGGCGGTGGATCGGAGCGGCCGCCCCGCGACGGCCTTTCCGTTTCACCCGGCGGCTTCCTGCGGCGGGTGAACGAACAGAAGAACGAGAGAACGACGTTGGCAGACGACAACGACGCACCCGGCGCCGGCACGCCGCCGCCCGCGACCGACATCAAGCCCGTCTCCATCACCGACGAGATGCGCCGCTCGTATCTCGATTACGCCATGAGCGTGATCGTGAGCCGGGCGCTGCCCGATGCCCGCGACGGCCTCAAGCCGGTGCACCGGCGCATCCTCTACTCGGCCTTCGAGTCCGGCCACCTGCCGGAGCGCAAATACGTCAAGTCGGCCCGCATCGTCGGCGACGTGATCGGTCAGTACCATCCCCACGGCGACCAATCGATCTACGACGCCTTGGTCCGCATGGCGCAGGACTTCTCCATGCGCCTGATGCTCATCGACGGGCAGGGCAATTTCGGCTCGGTCGACGGCGATCCGCCGGCCGCCATGCGCTACACCGAGTCGCGGCTCGCCCGGCCGGCGACCTCGCTGCTCGCCGATATCGACAAGAACACCGTCGATTTCCAATCGAACTACGACGATTCCCGCGAGGAGCCGACGGTCCTTCCGGCCCGCTTCCCGAACCTGCTCGCCAACGGCGCGGGCGGCATTGCGGTGGGCATGGCCACCAACATCCCGCCGCACAATCTCGGCGAGCTGATCGATGCCTGCGTGGCGCTGATCGACGATCCGAGCCTCACCATCGAGGCGCTCAACGAGATCGTGCCGGGCCCGGACTTCCCCACCGGCGGCATGATCCTGGGACGGGCCGGCACCCGGCAGGCCTACGCCACCGGCCGCGGTTCGATCATCATGCGTGCCCGCTCGCATGTCGAGGAGCTGCGCAAGGAGCGCGAGGCGCTGATCTTCACCGAGATTCCCTATCAGGTGAACAAGGCGACGCTGATCGAGAAGATCGCCGAGCTGGTGAAGGATAAGCGCGTCGAGGGCATCTCGGACCTGCGCGACGAATCCGACCGCGACGGCATGCGGATCGTGGTCGAGATCAAGCGCGACGCGATGGCCGACGTCGTGCTGAACCAGCTCTACCGCTACACCCCGCTCCAGACCTCGTTCGGCGCCAACATGGTGGCGCTCAACGGAGGGCGCCCGGAGCTGATGAACCTGAAGGACCTGCTCCTGGCCTTCAACGACTTCCGCGAGGAAGTCGTCTCCCGGCGCACCAAGTTCCTGCTTAACAAGGCCCGCGAGCGCGCCCACGTCTTGTGCGGTCTGGCCATCGCGGTGGCCAACATCGACGAGGTGATCCGCCTGATCCGCACCTCGCCGGATCCGAACACCGCCCGCGAGGCGCTGATGGCCCGCGACTGGCCGGCGCACGACATCGCCCCGCTGATCGCGCTGGTGGACGATCCGCGCCATCGGGTCGCCGACGACGGCACCTACCGCCTGTCGGAGACCCAGGCCCGCGCCATCCTCGACCTGCGTCTCCAGCGCCTCACCGCGCTCGGCCGCGACGAGATCGGCGACGAGTTGAAGAAGCTCGCCGACGAGATCGCCGACTATCTCGACATCCTGCGCTCGCGCGCCCGCATCCAGGCGATCGTGAAGCATGAGCTGGCGGAAGTGCGCGAGCTGTTCGCCACCCCGCGCAAGACCGAGATCATCGATTCCGACTTCAGCGTCGAGGACGAGGATCTGATCGCCCGCGAGGACATGGTCGTGACCGTGTCCCATGCCGGCTACGTCAAGCGCGTGCCGCTCTCGACCTACCGGGCGCAGAAGCGCGGCGGCAAGGGCCGCTCCGGCATGAGCACGCGTGACGAGGATTTCGTCACCCGGTTGTTCGTCGCCTCGACCCATACGCCGGTGCTGTTCTTCTCCGACCAGGGTCAGGCCTACAAGGAGAAGGTCTGGCGCCTGCCGGTCGCGGCGCCGAACGCGCGGGGCAAGGCGCTCGTCAACATCCTGCATCTGCAGAACGAGGGTGAGCGGATCACCACCATCATGCCGCTGCCCGAGGACGAGGCGTCCTGGGAGACGCTCGACGTGATGTTCGCCACGGCCTCCGGCAATGTCCGCCGCAACAAGCTGTCGGACTTCGTGCAGGTCAACCGCAACGGCAAGATCGCAATGAAGCTCGATCCGGGGGACCACATCGTCCATGTCGAGATCTGCCGGGCCGACCAGAACGTGCTGCTCACCACGGCGCTCGGCCAGTGCATCCGTTTCCCCGTCGAGGACGTGCGTGTCTTCAAGGGCCGCGATTCGACCGGCGTGCGCGGCATCTCGCTCGCCAAGGACGACCGCGTCATCTCGATGGCGATCCTCAACGCCTTCGACGCCTCGCCCGAGGAGCGCGCCGGCTATCTGAAGATGCGCCGCGCCGTCATCGGCGATGGGGGCGAGGAGGCCGAGGCGCCGGAGGCCGAGGAGAGCACGGCGGAGGCCGCAATCTCGCAGGAGCGCTACAGCGAGATGGGTGCCGCCGAGCAGTACGTCCTGACGCTGTCGGAGCGCGGCTTCGGCAAGCGCTCGTCCTCCTACGAGTACCGCACCTCGGGCCGCGGCGGCAAAGGCATCACGGCGATGCGGGTCAACGCCCGCAACGGCAACCTCGTCGCGTCCTTCCCCGTCGAGGCCTCCGACCAGATCATGCTCGTCACCAATGCCGGCCAGCTCATCCGCGTGCCGGTGGATGATATCCGCATCGTCGGTCGCGCCTCGCAGGGCGTGACGGTGTTCAACACCGACAAGGCCGAGCGCGTCGTCTCGGTGGAGCACATCGAGGGCGAGGAGGAGAGCGGCGAGGAGGAGGCCTGAGGCCCGCAGCCGTCATCCCGGGGCCGCGCAACCGAACCCGGGATCTACCCGTGATGCGGCGCCGGGACTTGGCGGCGAGTCGGATCGTGGAGTCCGGGTTCGCCTTCGGCGCCGCAGAACGACGGGAGAGAGGGGTATCGGTGCTGTCTATCTTCTCGCACAAGCGGGATGGCACGCTGTCTCTCGGCGTCACGCGCGACTTGGGCCGGCGGGTATGGGAACACAAGACCAAGGCGGCACCGGGGTTCTCGGCCCGCTACAGCGTCGATCGCCTCGTCTGGTACGAAGTCTAGGATCGCATCGATGAGGCGATCGCCCGCGAGAAGGCCATCAAGAAATGGCGCCGCGAATGGAAGATCGCTCTGATCGAGACGATGAGCCCGGATTGGGTGGATCTCTATGATCGGTTGAATGCCGGAGCGGACGACTTGCCACCGCTCCTGCAACTCTCATCACCGTCATTCCGGGACGCCGGAGGCGAACCCGGAATGACGATGGGTGAGGCGGAGGACCGCTCGGGTTCCGTTTGCGGGGAAAATGCTCTAGGCCCGTCCCGTGACGACCCGCACCGCCCTCTATGCCGGCTCCTTCGATCCGGTCACCAACGGCCACCTCGACGTGGTGCGGCAGGCCTGCCGCCTCGTTCCGCGGCTGGTGCTCGCCATCGGCGTGCACCCGGGCAAGGCGCCGCTGTTCACGGCCGAGGAGCGCGCTGCCCTGCTGCGTGAGACCTGCGAACCGCTCGCTGCTGCCGAGGGGGCGAGCCTGGAGGTCGTCACCTTTGACGACCTCGCCGTCTCGGCCGCCCGGCGCTGTGGCGCCCGCCTGTTCATTCGGGGCCTGCGCGACGGCACCGACCTCGACTACGAGATGCAGCTCGCGGGCATGAACGGCGCCATGGCCCCCGAAGTCCAGACCGTATTCCTGCCCGCCTCCACCGGCGTACGGCCGATCACCGCGACCCTGGTGCGCCAGATCGCGGCCATGGGTGGCGACGTCTCGCCCTTCGTGCCGCCGGTCGTCGCCGCGCGGCTCGCCGCCCGCTTCGCGAAATCCTGATTTCCCACACGGAGCTTCAGCCCGCATGAACCGCCGCCACGCCGTCCTCGGCCTCGCCCTCTCCGCCATGCTCCTCGCCGCCCCGGCACGGGCCGGCGAGAACACCGTCATCCTTGAGACCAAGGACGGGCGGGTCACGATCGAGCTGCGCCCGGAGATCGCGCCGAAGCACGTCAAGCAGCTCAAGACGCTGATCGGGCAGGGCTTCTACAACGGCCTGAAGTTCCACCGGGTCATCGACGGCTTCATGGTCCAGACCGGCGATCCCAAGGGCAACGGCACCGGCGGCTCCAGCCTGCCCAACATACCCGCCGAGTTCTCCTCCGCCCCGTTCAAGCGCGGCACTGTCGGCATGGCCCGCTCGGGTGATCCGAACTCGGCGAACTCCCAGTTCTTCATCTGCCTCGGCGACGCCGAGTTCCTGAACAACAACTACACCGTCGTCGGTGTCGTCACCTCCGGAATGGACGTGGTCGACAAGATCAAGAAGGGCTCCAAGGCCAATAACGGCTCGGTGCAGGACCCCGACAAGATCGTCAAGATGACGCTCGGAGGCGGCCAATAGCGGCCGGACGCACCTTGTGTCGCCGGGCTGGCCATCTCGCCGGCCTCCTCGCGGCCGGGCTGGCTCTGTCCGCGGCCCTGCTCGCACCGGGCAGGGCGAATGCGTTCGAGGGCATTGAACCTTGGCGCACCCTGCCCCAGACCTTGCGGGGCACGCAGCGGGTGCCGCTGCCCGCGGCAGGAACGGAGGCGGCTCCGGCCGACACCTTGCGGGCGCTCTACCCGGCGCTCGCGGCCTGCTGGCAGGTGCCCGAGGGCTTGAGCCGGTTCGAGCGGGCGGAGATCACGGCGCGTCTCTCGCTGCGCCGGGATGGCTCGGTGATCGGCACGCCGCAGATCACCTTCGCGAAAGCGCCGGGCGACACGAAGACCCGGGAAATCCTGATACGGGCGACGCTCGACGCGATCGCCCGCTGCACGCCGGTCCGGCTCACCCCGGCTCTCGGCGGCGCCATCGCGGGGCGCCCCCTGGCGCTGCGCTTCATCTACGACGGACCCAGAGGACAGGGAATTTAAGCCATGGCAGAGACGAACGAGACCATCGTTCTGGAGACCACCAAGGGCCGCGTCGTCATCGCGCTGCGCCCCGACCTCGCGCCCAACCACGTCGAGCGGATCAAGACGCTGGCATCCCAGGGCTTCTACGACGGCGTGCCGTTCCATCGCGTCATCGACGGCTTCATGGCCCAGACCGGTGATCCGACCGGCACCGGCTCGGGTGGTTCCGAACTGCCCGACCTCAACGCCGAGTTCAACGCCGAGCCGCACGTGCGCGGCACCTGCTCGATGGCGCGCACCAACTTCCCGCACTCGGCGAACTCGCAGTTCTTCATCTGCTTCGCCGACGCCCGCTTCCTCGACCGTCAGTACACGGTGTGGGGCAAGGTGATCGAAGGCATGGAGGTGGTCGACACGATCAAGCGCGGCGAGCCCGTGCGCGATCCCGATCGGATCGTGAAGGCGACCGTCGCCGCGGCGTAACAGGAGTTTCCCTCCCCCTTGCGGGGAGGGGGCAGGGGTGGAGGTGGGGGGCGTTCGGGAAGGGACCCCGCGGTGCCTTCTGCACCACCCTCACCTCCGGCTCCTCCCCGCAAGGGGGAGGAGAGGAGATCCTCACCCCTCCGGCGGCTCCCTGAGCCCCGCGGCCTCCTCCAGCCACGTCAGGATCTCCGGCGCTCGCCAGGGCTTGGGCATGAAGGTCGCGGTGACGCGCAGGTCGCTCGGCTGGTCACCCGCATCGCCCGAGGTCAGCAGCAGGCGGATGCGCGGCCAGGTCACGCCGATGATCCGTGCCAGCTCGAAGCCGCCGATCGTGCCCGGCGTGCGCACGTCGGAGAACACCACGTCGATCCCGTCGCCCCGCTGATGCAGGATGTCGAGCGCGCTCTCCGCCGTCTCGGCCTCGATGACCTCGAAGCCCTTCTCCTCCAGCAGCTCGGCCGCGAGGTAGCGCTCGTCGGGCTCATCCTCGACGACGAGGATGACGGGCCGGCGGACTGTGGGTCGTGCGTCACTCATGACCGGTCACTCATGACCCTGGCTTATCTTGAGAGCTCACGGGAAAACGCTGATTGCGCTTCCCACGCGACATCCTCCGGCAAAGTCCCCGGCAGACAATACGATAGAACGGTAGAGGCGAACGTCTGTCGTTCAGCGGCAACAGCAGTCCGTTTTGTTGCATCCGCCCTGCTGACACATGCAGATTTGAGGTGGGGTAAGCCGTCGCACCCGCGTTGCGTGCAGGGCTTCGGTCGCGGAATCGTCGCCGACTCGATGGTCAAGCGGACGGGCGGAATAAAATCCGCATTTTCAACAGGGATGGCAACGATCAGGCGGTTGACGGGTTACGGCTCAGGTGTGTTCACTCTTTGTTCCAAGAGCCGCCGCAAACGCCAACCCTTGAACCAGCGCCCATGCCCCCTCCCCATTCCCCCGACGCACCGACGCTGGCCGAGCTTCGCCGGCTGACGGACTCCGTCGGGACCGGTGCCGGGCCTGATGCCGCTCCCACCCTGCCCTTCGGCGTTGCGGGGCTCGACGCGGCACTCCCCGGCGGCGGCTTGGCGCTGGGCGCGCTTCACCAGATCCACGAGGGCGGCCCACGCGGGCGTTACGCCGCCACCGCCGTGCTGTTCGCGGGCGGCATCCTCGCCCGTCTGGACGGTCCGGTACTGTGGTGTCTGCACAGCCGCGATCTGTTCGCTCCGGCGCTCGCCCGCGTCGGGCTCCACCCCGACCGGGTCGTCTATTGCGAGACGTGGCGCGATACCGAGGTGCTGCCGGCCATGGAGGAGGGCCTGCGCCATCGTGGGCTGGCCGGAGTCGTCGGCGAACTCACCCGCATGACGCTCACTCCTTCCCGTCGACTCCAACTCGCCGCGGAGGGCTCGGGCGTCACCGCGCTCGTCGTGCACCGCCTCTGCGCGGGCGAGGCCGCCGAGCCGGAGCCCTCCGCCGCACGAACCCGCTGGCGGGTGGCGCCCGCCCCTTCTGACGGCATGAGCCGTCGCATGGGCCGCCCGCGCTGGCGGCTCGAATTGCAGCGCAGCCGTGGCGGGGCGCCGGGAGCTTGGATCGTGGAGGCCTGCGATGCGCAGGGTCGTCTCGCTGTACCTGCCAGCCTGGCCAACCGACCGGCTGCGCCGGAGCGGGTCCAGCGCCGCGCCGCCCGATGAGCCCCTCGCGACCGTGGCGCAGGACGGCGCCCGGCGCGTGCTGGCCGGCGTGGACGCCGCCGCCCGCCGCTTCGGCCTGTACCCCGGCATGAGCGCGGCCCATGCCCAGGCGCTCGTTCCTGGGCTGCACCTCGTGCCCGCCGCGCCCGAGGCGGATGCGGCGGGGCTGGAGCGGCTCGGCCTGTGGTGTCAGCGCTACGCGCCGATCGTGGCGACGGATCCACCCGACGGGCTCCTGATCGACATCACCGGCGCCGCGCATCTCTTCGGGGGCGAGGCGCCCCTGCTCGCCGACATCTCCGCCCGCCTGGAGCGGACGGGCATCGCGGCGCGGCTCGCGCTTGCCGATACGCCGGGTTGCGCTTGGGGCCTGGCCCGCTTCGGTGAGGGCGGGATCGTGCCGCCGGGCGGCGCGGCGCAGGTGCTGGCCCCTCTGCCGGTGGCGGCCCTGCGGCTCGGCTCCGAGGCCCAGCGGGCGCTGCAGGATGTCGGCCTGACCCGCATCGGCGGGCTGACGGACAAGCCGCGGGCCGCCTTGCGGCTGCGCTTCGGCGCCGAGGTCCTGTTCCGGCTCGACCGGGCGCTGGGATACGAGCCGGAGCCGCTGGCGGCGCTCGTCGCGCCGGAGAGCCCGCGGGTGGCCCTGCGCTTCGCCGAGCCGGTCGGCGCCCGCGAGACCCTGGAGCGGGTCGTCACCGACCTCTGCGCTCGGCTCGTGCCGGAACTGGAGCGGCGCGGCCTGGGAGCGCGCCGCCTCGACCTCATCTTCGCCCGCGTGGACCGCCTCGATCAGGCGATCCGGATCGGCACGGCGAGGCCGAGCCGCGACGCCGCCCACCTCACCCGGCTGCTCGCCGAGCGCCTCGCCCTCGTCGATCCCGGCTTCGGCATTGAGGAAGCGGTGCTGTGCGCCTCGCGGGTCGAGCCCCTGGCCGAGCACCAAGAAACGCACCTCGCGAGCCATCTCGCCGCCGGCCCGCAGGCGCTGGATCTCGCCGCCCTGATCGATACCCTGCTGGTGCGCCTCGGCGCCGCCCGGGTCTATCGGCTGGCACCGGTGGAGAGCGACCTGCCCGAGCGGGCGGTGCGCCGCGTGCCAGCGCTCGCCGCCCCCCTCGGCGTGGTCTGGCCCACCGACCTGCCCCGTCCGGCCCGCCTTCTGGCGCCCCCGGAGCCGGTCACGGCGATGGCCGAGATCCCCGACGCGCCGCCCCTGTTCTTCGTCTGGCGCAACACCCGCCACCGCATCGCGCGGGCCGATGGGCCGGAGCGCATCCTCGGCGAGTGGTGGGTGACGGACGCGGAGGCCGACCTCACCCGCGACTACTATCGGGTCGAGACGGAGGCGGGCGAGCGCTTCTGGCTGTTTCGTGACGGGCCGATGCAGGCCAACGGACGCTGGTGGCTGCACGGGCTCGGCGAGGCGTGAGCACGCCGGAGCTTCAGGTTACGACGCACTTCTCCTTCCTGCGCGGCGCATCGAGTCCGGAGGAGCTTTTTTCCGCGGCAGCTCTGCTCGGCATTCCGGCGCTCGGCGTGACCGATCACGGCTCGCTCGCCGGGATGGTACGGGCGCATCAGGCGGCGCGGGCGACGGGCATGCGCCTCGTCGTCGGCTGCCGGCTCGATCTCGACGATTTTTCTTCGCCGCTGCTCATCTATCCGACCGACCGAGCCGCCTACGGCCGGCTCAGCCGCCTGCTCAGCCTGGGCAAGGCCAGGGGAGGCAAGGGCCGCTGCCGCCTGACGTGGCGCGATCTCGAAGAATGGCAGGAAGGGCTTTTCGCGATCCTCCTCCCCGAACGGCCGGAGGCGACGCTCCCGAACGATCTGGTCCAACTCAAAAAAAGGTTCGGCGCCCGCGCCTCCTGCGCGCTGACCCGCCGCTTCCGGCCCGATGACGCGGACCGGCTCGATGCGGTGGCCGCTGCCGCGCGGGCGGCGCGGGTGCCCACCGTCGCCACCGGCGACATTCTCTACCACGTCGCGGGACGACGCCGTCTGCAGGATGTGGTGACCTGCATCCGACTCGGGCTCACCATCGACCGGGCGGGCTTTGCCAAGGAGCGTCACGCCGACCGCTTCCTCAAACCTCCGGAAGAGACCGCGCGCCTGTTCGCGCGCTTTCCGGAGGCGCTGGCGCGGGCCGGCGAGATCGCGGCCGCCTGCACCTTCTCGCTGGACGACCTCACCTACAGCTACCCGACGGAAGCCCGCGAGGACGGGCTCTCGCCGCAGGAGCGCCTGGAAGCCCTCACCTGGGCCGGTGCGGAACGGCGCTATCCGCAAGGCGTGCCGGAGGAGGTGACGCGCCAGCTGCGCCACGAACTCGATCTGATCCGGCGCCTCGCTTACGCCCCTTACTTCCTCACGGTCGAATCCATCGTCGCCTTCGCCGATCGCAAAAAAATCCTGTGCCAGGGGCGCGGCTCGGCGGCCAACTCCGCGGTCTGCTTCTGCCTGCGGATCACCTCGATCGATCCGATGCGGCAGAACCTGCTGTTCGAGCGCTTCGTCTCGGAGGCGCGTCGCGAGCCGCCCGATATCGATGTCGATTTCGAGCACGAGCGCCGCGAGGAGGTGATCCAGTGGATCTTCGAGACCTACGGCCGCCACCGCTCGGCGCTTACCGCCATCGTCAGCCGCTTCCGTTCGCGCGGGGCGCTGCGCGAGGTCGGCAAGGTGATGGGCCTGCCCGAGGACGTGACCGGCGCCCTCAACCGCCTGACCTGGAGCTGGAGCAGCGAGGGCGTCGGCGAGCGGGAGCTGCGCGAACTCAATCTCAACCCCGGCGATCGGCGCCTGCGTCTGACGCTGGAGATCGCCCGCGAGCTGATCGGCACGCCGCGCCACCTCTCGCAGCATCCCGGCGGCTTCGTGCTGACGCTCGACCGGCTCGACGAACTGGTGCCGGTGGAGCCCGCGGCGATGGCCGACCGTCAGGTCATCGAGTGGGACAAGGACGACATCGACGCCCTCAAGTTCATGAAGGTCGACGTGCTCGGGCTCGGCATGCTCGGCTGCCTGCGCCGCGCCTTCGATTATCTGCGAGAGGTCAAGAACGACCCCTACGATCTCGCCTCGATCCCTCCGAAGGATGAGGCCACCTTCGCGATGATCCGGCGCGCCGACACCCTCGGCGTGTTCCAGATCGAGAGCCGCGCGCAGATGGCGATGCTGCCGCGGATGAAGCCGGACAAGTTCTACGACCTCGTGATCGAGGTGGCGATCGTGCGCCCCGGTCCGATCCAGGGCGATATGGTACACCCCTACCTGCGCCGCCGCGAAGGCCTCGAAGAGGTGACCTACCCGACGCCCGAGCTGAAGGCGGTTCTGGAGAAGACGCTCGGCGTGCCGCTGTTCCAGGAGCAGGCGATGCAGGTGGCGATGGTGGCCGCCGGCTTCTCGGCGACCGAGGCCGACGAGCTGCGCCGCTCCATGGCGACCTTCAAGATGACTGGGGGCGTTCACCGCTTCCACGACCGCTTGGTCGAGGGCATGGTCGCCAACGGTTATGCCCGCGACTTCGCCGAGCGCACCTTCAAGCAGCTCGAAGGTTTTGGGTCCTACGGATTCCCCGAGAGCCATGCCGCCTCCTTCGCGCTCCTGGCCTACGCCTCCTCGTGGATGAAGTGCCACCATCCCGACGTCTTCTGCGCCGCGCTCCTCAACGCGCAGCCGATGGGGTTTTACGCCCCCGCGCAGATCGTCCGCGACGCCCGCGCCCATGGCGTCGAGATTCGCGCCCTCGACGTGAATTTTTCGGAGTGGGACTGCACCCTGGAGCCGCTCGGCTCCGGCCGAAAGCTGTTCGCGGTGCGCCTCGGCCTGCTCCTCGCCAACGGTTTGCCGGAGCGGGACGGCCGGCAATTGGCAAAGATGCGGGGCGGGCGGCGCTTCGCTTCCCTGCCTGAACTGGCAGACCGAGCCGGCATCCCGGCGGCGAGCCTGACCTGCCTCGTGCGGGCCGACGCGTTCCGCTCTCTCGGCCTCAACCGGCGCGAGGCGGCCTGGGCGGTCAAGGCCCTGCGGCCCGACCCCCTGCCCCTCTTCGCCGCCCTGTCCGAGAGGACGGGGGTCGAACCGGCGCAGGCGGCCGAGCCCGCCGTGTCGCTGCCGGCGATGAGCGCGGGCGGCGAGGTGGTGGCCGATTACTGCGCCAAGGGCCTCAGCCTGCGCGCGCACCCCCTCGCCTTCCTGCGCGAGACCCTCACCGGTCTGGGCGCGCGGCCCTGCGCGGCCTTGGATCGGGCCCGCAACGGGGCGCAGATCGTCGTGGCCGGGATCGTGCTGATGCGCCAGCGGCCGGGCTCGGCCAAGGGCACGATGTTCATGACCCTGGAGGACGAGACCGGTGTCGCCAACCTGATCGTCCGCCCCGAGCTGTTCGACCGGCAGCGCCGGGTCGTGCTCGGTGCCCGGCTGATGGCTTGCCGCGGCCGGGTGCAGCGCGTGGGCGAGGTCGTCCACCTCGTGGCGGCGGAGCTCTTCGACCGCTCCGGCCTGTTGCGGCGCATCGGCGAGGACGAGGAAGCCATCGCCCTGCGCACCGGCAGCGGCGATGAGACCGGGCAGAGCGTCCGGCCTGATCCCCGGGCGTCGGCGTTGCCGGTGCGGGCGCGGAATTTTCGGTAGGATCGATCGGAAGCTGTCCGGGTTTCTAAAGCGTGTTCATGCCAACGATGCAGAACCCATGCCCAAAAGGATCGCTGCAGAAGGCAACGGGGGGAAAGCCCGACACGCGGTGCACCTGTTCTGACCTTGCGCCGTTTGCCAAAGCGCGTCCGAGCGTCCCTTCGAAGTCATCGACACGGAAATCGACGTGAACCGGTGTCCAATGGCGCTCATACCGGCGAAGGTCGTTGCTTCCTGGCGCTGGTGATGATCCAGCCGGCTTCGCAAGCAGCCCGATCGTAGCATCACCCGATGTTAACGTTGCGTAGCCGGGATGAGGCCGAGACGTTTCGACAAAACCGAAGACATCACCAAAAAACTTCAGACCCTCTTCGATCGACGGGACGTCGATGGAAACAGTCACCTTCATTTCAGCCATTCCCATCGCTTGTCTGCCGATCGGCCTGTGCAGAACGTATCGCGCCTTGGGCCTGATCCTGCCAGAACCTCTCCCTCCATCAAATGCCGGCTTCCCACGCTCATCAGTCCTTCATGGTGTCCAGCCGATTGCGTTCTGATCCGAGGCGTCGATCGTCGGCATGAAATCGGGACGAGGCTTCCTCCCGCCCGCGCCCTCCTCCTTCAGGCCGCTTCGCGGCACCTCAAGGGGGCTATTTCAACGCCGAGCACGCACATTTCCACGTGCTGATGCTGCTCTTTACTCGCGGCGATGGTCGGCTTCTGCCTGACCCGCGACTTGTTCAACCTGTTCGT
Source organism: Methylobacterium sp. R2-1 (assembly GCF_014191355.1). Taxonomy (GTDB): domain Bacteria; phylum Pseudomonadota; class Alphaproteobacteria; order Rhizobiales; family Beijerinckiaceae; genus Methylobacterium. The sequence continues at coordinate 156,814 of NZ_JACHWM010000011.1, read as the reverse complement.
CTGGTTCGAGCTGATGAGCGTCGCGGCCTTCGGCCTCACCGCCTACCCGCTCGGCCGCAGCGCGCTGGAAGGCGCCTTCAACTTCACGATCACCAACGCGCTCGCGATTCCTGATGCTCGCCGGCACCGGCCTGCTCTACGCCCGCACCGGCACCTTCGACTTCGCGACCATGGGCGAGGCCGTGGCCCGGACCGGCTCCGACCCGGTGCTCACCGCCGGCTTCGTGCTCCTGGCCGGCGCCCTGCTCACCAAGGCCGCGGTCCTGCGCGCCGCGGCCCGCATCTTCGGGGGCGCCAGCGGCGTGCCCGGCCCGGAACTTCCGGCGCCGACCGAGCGCGAGCGGGAAAAGCTCGACCGTCCGCTCTGGCTGATGGCGCTCCCGGCGCTCGTCCTCGTCGCCCTCGCGCTGGCCAAGGCTGCGATGCCCTTCCTCGGTGCCGTGGCGGCGCGCCTGAGCGATCCGGCCCTCCCGCCGCCTGCCCTGCCTGAAGCGGGGTGGGGCAATCTGGCCCCGCTGCTTCTGATCGCTGCCCTGTTCGCCTTCGCGCTCCGGCGCCGCCGCGCCCTGCGTGGCCCCGCCCAGGCGATCACGCGGGGTGAGCGGTCGGCGTTCCGCGCGCTCCAGGCGCTGCATAGCGGGCTGGTGAGCGATTACGTGACGTGGATGGCGGCGGGGCTGGCGCTGTTCGCCCCGGCCGCCGGGTTTCCGGTCGGCCCGACCGGACCGTGACCGAACCGACACGCGCGGCACGGGTTGGATCCTCGGGATGCAGGGGCCGGGCGCCGGCGCGCACGGTCGAGCGGGCCAACCAATGGCTCCCCGAAGAGAACGCCGAGGATCTGGCCGCGCTAATCCTCGACTTGACCCGCGCCGCGTGAGCGTGGGCCACCGCGAAGAAAAAGGTCCGTTCCGTCGATGCAGACAGTCTCCCAACCGCGCGACACCGCCATCGTGTTCGGCGGCGGCAATGCGCTTGGCGCCTACCATGCCGGGGCCTTCGAGGTTCTTCAGGCTCGCGGCATCCGGCCGAACTGGCTGGTGGGCGCCTCGATGGGGGCGGTTACCGGGGCGATCATCGCCGGCAACGCGCCGGAGGACCGGATCGAGCGGCTCCACCGGTTCTGGAACGAGGCGACGCTGCACACCGGCTTTTCCGGAACCAATCTCCTGAAGCCGCGCCAGTACTACAACGCTCTCCACTCGCTCCTGACGCTGACCTGGGGGCGGCCCAGCATCTTCACGCACCGCTATCCCGGCCCGTGGTCGGCGCTGCCGTGGGTGCCCAACGACGTCGCTCTGTTCGATCACCGGCCCCTCCTCGACACGCTGGGTCGGCTGGTCGATTTCGAGCGCCTGAACCGGGCCGAGATCCGCCTCACCGTGGCCTGCATCGACGTGGCGACCGGCGAGGAGGTGTTCTTCGACAACACCCGCCGGGCGATCCGGCCCGAGCACATCCTGGCGAGCGCGGCCCTGCTGCCGGCTTTCCCGCCGGTCGAGATCGACGGGCGGTTGCTGTGCGATGCCGGCTACACCAACAACCTGCCCCTCGATCCACTGTTCGAGCCTGAGCCGACCCGCGACCTGCTCTGCATCGCCCTCGACCTGTTCTCCCTGCGGGCCGACCCGCCGCGCTCGCTCGACGCGGTGCTGGAGCGGGCCAATGATCTCATCTTCGCCAGCGCCGCCCGGCGCGCGGTCTCGGGGCTCACGCGCAGCTACGCCTTGCGCGAGCGGCTCGATCCGGACGGGCCGGTCGCGACGCTGCTGCACCTCGTCTACCGGGCCGGCGCCGACCAACTCGCGTCGAAGAGCTTCGACTTCTCGCCCTCTTCGATCCGGGACCGCTGGCAGGCGGGCGCCCGCGACATGGAGCGGGGGCTCGCCCGACTGACCGAGCTGCCACCCTCGCAAGGGCGCTTTCGCTACGAGTGCCCGTGACGGTGACGTTCCGCTCGGCGGCACCCACGCCGTCGACTCGGCGCGCAATCAACTCGCGGATGCGGGCGGCGAGGCTGTCGCTCGCGAACGGTTTGGCGAGGATGGACATCCCGGTTTCCAGTTGTCCATCGCTGAGCAGCGCGTTCTCGGCGAACCCCGTGATGAACAGCACCTTCAGGTCCGAGCATGTCACCCGGGCCGCGTCGGCCATCCGGCGGCCGTTGAGGCCGCCGGGCAGGCCCACATCCGTGATGAGCAGGTCGATCCGCGCGTCGGACTGCAGGACCTTGAGGCCGCCAGCCCCGTCCGCCGCCTCGACGGCAGTGTAGCCGAGGTCGCCCAGCACGTCCGTCACCAGCATGCGCAGGGTCGGCTCGTCGTCCACCACCAGCACAGTCTCGCCGGCCTGCGGGAGCGGGAACAACTCCTCTCCCGGCAACACCTCCTCGATCTCGGCCTCGCTCCGGTGGCGCGGAAGGTAGATCCCGACGGTCGTACCGTGCCCGATCTCGGAATGTATCCGCACCTGCCCGCCGGACGGCTTGGCGAACCCGTAGAGCATCGACAGGCCGAGGCCCGTGCCCTGGCCGATCGGCTTCATCGTGAAGAAGGGAGCAAACGCCTTGGCAACCACCTCCGGCGGCATGCCGGTGTCGGAGACGCTGAGGACAGGTCCTCTCGATCCGGCATGTCCTGCCGTCGGGCTCCTCGCGGGAACGGGAATTCAGCACGGCCATGGACATGGTAGCGATTTCGTCCCGGACGACCGGCTTGTACGCGCAGGTTTGGTTTGCCCAGAATCCAATCCGCGAACGTCCTGTGCCCACGGCGGGCGGAGGTTGGTACCGCAGCCCATCAAGCCGATCGCGCCCCGCCCCAATCCTCGCCGATCAGGTCCGCGCGGACTTGGCCGGTCCGAGAGAGCGCCGCCACCAGCCGAACTCGGGCCGGGCCGAGGCCGGGTGCGCTTGCCGTCGGGCCGCGAGCACGAGGTAGACGAGGGAGGCCAGGTGCCCTGCCCCCACCGCCGCCGCCGCACCGCTGACGCCGCCGGCCTGCATCAGGGGAACCACCACGGCGATCGACATGACCATGCTCACGCACAGCGACTCGAACAGCACCCGTGTGTTCTGCTTGGCGCGGAAGTAGTTGGCGGTGAGATCGCGGGCCAGCACCACCATGACGCTGACCGAGAGGATGCGCAGGCAGTTGCCGTAGGCAGCGTATTCTGTCCCGAAGATCACGCGCAGCCACATCTCGCCGGGGATGGCGAGAATTGCCAGGATCACGATGATCGGCACGCCGAGCTTCACGCTTGTGCGCAGCAGGTAGGCGCGCAGGGCCGCCTCGCCGCCCTCGGCATGGGCACGCGCCGCGGCCACCGGCAGGACGTTCTCCGTGGCGGCGAGCAGCAGCAGCACGGTTCCGATGAGGTACTGCGCCGCCCGAAGGCCGCCGAGTTCCTCGAGGCCGAGCACGGAGCCCGCCACCAGCCAGATGAGCTGTTCCTGGACGAAGGTGACGAAGACGATCGGCAGGAGCCAGCGCGCGAGTGCGATGTGGCGCCGGGTGACCGCGCCGGTCTGCACGCAGCCGGGCCGTCGCAGGATCGGCCGGCCGATCGAGACGATGAAGGGCAGGCAGGTGGCGACCGACGTCGCCGCGAGCAGCCAGACGAAGCCGTTGCCGCCGATGACGTCCTGCTCCACCCAGACCAGCAGGGCGACGAAGGGGAAGCTCGCGGCGCGGGCGAAATCCATCAGCAGGGCCTGCACGCCCCTGCCTTTCGCGAACAGAAGGCGGCGCAGGGTGAACTGGAGGTTCTGCGCCAGCATCAGGGCGCAGGCCGCGACAAGCGTCTCGCCCGACATCCCCGCGATCAGGAGAGCGATCACCACGAAGACGGCGCCGGGCGCCGAGAGCAGGAAGGCGCCTGCGAGGATGGTCGCGCCATAGGCCGTCGAGACGCCGCTGCGGGCGCCGACAAGCGTCATCATCGGTGCGGTGATGAGCGCGTTGTGCAGGGCCTGGGCGAAGCTGAGCACGATCAGGATCATCGCGAAATGCCCGAACTCGGCGATGCCGAGCAGCCGGGCGGCGGCGATGCCGCTGACGAAGCCGAAACCGCTGACGACACCCTGGTCGGCCAGAGCCGCGAGCGCGGCCGGCGGGCGCCGGACGAGGCCGGCGCCGCGCCGGATCAGGCCGGCGAGCCAGGAGGGCGCGGTCGAGGCTTCGGTCATCGCGGATCTCCTGCTCATGTCCCGGTCAGCGCGTGGCCAGGACGGCCGTCGCGGCGCGGCGCAGCAGCCGGGTCCGGCTGAAGAGCCAGAGCGGGTTGGCCGCGACGACGTTGCGGCTGACGCCGCGCTTGAATTCATAGACGCCCGGATTGCCGGCCGGGTCGATGCCGCCGAGATCAAGCACCGACGCCCCCTCGCGCTTGGCCCGCTCGATGAGGTGCCAGAGCGCCAAGCGGCCGGCCCCGGTCGCTTTGGCCCGCTCGTTCGAGGCGACGTAGAAGTCCGTCCAGCGATTCGCCGTCCGGTGGATGATCCGCACGAGGATCGGCTCGTCCCGCTCGCGCATCTCGAGGAACACGAGATTGGGGTCGTTGGCGGCCAGATCGCGGAAGGCCGCCGTGTCGAGGCTGTTGCGGAAGCCCTTGCGCCGTTTCAGGGCGGCGTAGAGGCGACCGAACGTCTCGAAGGCGGATTGGCGCTCCGCCGGAGTGGTCGGGAATCTGGTCGTGAGGTCCGGATTGCGCTCGGTGCGTCTGAGCACGTCGCGCCAGCGGCCCTCCATGTGGGCGCGGATGCGCTCCAGGGCCTGAGTGAGATCGAGTTCCAGCGTGTGCGCCCGGGGGGTGATGACCGGCGCGAAACCGTGGCCGAGCAGGGCCAGCACCGCTGCCGGCGATTGAAACTGCTGATAGTTCACCCCGAGGACGTCGAAGCGGCCGAGATCAAGATGGTCGAGGAAGGCGCGGAACACGGCGTCGGCCCGTGCCTCTCCCAGCGTCGTGAGGACCGGGCAACCCTGCGCCAGGACCAAGTGGCCGAACATGCGGCGACGGCGCTGAACCTGCGCGTAGGCGAGCGCCTGACCGTCGCTGCCACGGATCGTGACCCGCCGCACGTCCCAGCCGACGCGACGCTTATACTCGCCCCAACGACGCGACGCGTAGATGTTGGCGCCCGTCTGCTGCCAGACCGCCTCGTCCCAATCGGGATCGTCCGTCACGTCGACGACCGTCGTTTCACCCACCCTGATGACCCTTCGCGTGCCGGATGTCCCAAGCCGGGACAATCCTTGGCCTGCCCCCTGCCTCTCAGCAAGCGACGAGCCAGTGCGCCGGTACCAATAGTGAAGGCAATTGACCAGGTTAACCACGGTATTGCAGGATGATTTGTACAGGTGCCATCAGAACATTTGTGTGATAGGCGAATGGATCAAAGGATGGGGCAGGGATGAAGCACTCGGTCAAGACGACGTTGCGCCGAGTACCGGCCCTGCGCGCGCTTGCCCTGCGTGGCGGCGCCCTGTTCAAGTCCCTGGCCCGTGCCGAAGCCGGCCTCTACACCCTGTGCTACCATCAGGTGCCGGAAGACCAGCAGGATCATTTCGCCGCGCAACTGCGTCATCTCGGTCGGCACGGAGACTTCATCGATGCCGACGGGGCGATCGAGCGTCTCGCCGCGGGTTGGCCGACCGGTGAGCGGGCCTTCCTCATCACCTTCGACGACGGCTACGCCGACACGTTCGAGGTGGCGCGGCCCGTTCTGAAGGCTCTCGGCATTCCGGGGATTGTCTTCCTGGTCAGCGACTGGATCGATGCGCCACCGGACACGCCACCCGGCCTGGATCGGGCGACATCGCTCTCCCCGAGCGGGCGCCTCTACATGAACCGGGCCGAGGTGGCGGCCTGGTGCGCGGACGGCCTCGACATCGGATCGCATACCGCCACCCATCGGCGCCTGAGCCGGCTCGGCCGCACGGTGGTCGCCGACGAGATCGCCCGCTCGCGACGCGACCTCGCCGCTCTCATCGGCCGGGAGATCCGCCACTTCGCCTGTCCTTGGGGCGTGGCCCGCCACGATTTCGACCCGGAGCTCGACCCGGCGCTGGCCCTGGAGAGCGGCTACCAGACCTTCTTCACCACACGGCGGGGCCGGGCCCTAAGCGCCGCGGACTTTCCCGCGATGCCCCGTCACGTGGTCGAGCCGCACTGGCCGGTCTCCGATTTCGAGGCCTTGATGGGCGGCCGGAAGACGAGCTGGCGGGCGAAGGGGGCGGCAAGGGGAACGGCGATAGGAACGGCTTGAGAAGATTTCGGGACTATCGCTGGGCGGCGGCGCCGGGTCGGTTCGAGCGCAGCTCCTGACCCGAGGTCGCCCATCCATGCCAGCCGGTGCGAGGCCATCCGACATCCTCCCCGATGATCCCGGCGGTGATCCCGGCGATGATCCGGGTTCATGGCCGGTCGTCGTGGTCACCGGGGCGCTCGCGCCCTACACGCACGTCCTCTACGAGCGTTTGGCGGAGCGGCTCGCCGGCCGTGACGGGCGGGCCCTGCATGTCCTGTCCTGCACGCCGCGCGAGAGCGCACGGCAATGGGTGATACCGCCGCCGCGCTTCTACCGGCACGCGGTGCTGCCGGGCTTGCGCTGGCACCGCTCCTCGATCCGCAACCTCTACGTCAACCCGGCGGTGGTGCCACGGCTCGTCGCTCTCCGCCCGGCGGCGGTGGTGCTCAATGACTTCTCGCCGACCATGCTGTTCGCCGCCGGAGCCGCCCGCCTGCGGCAGGTCCCCACCCTGATCCGCACCGACGGAGTGCCCGAGACCGATCCCGGCCAACGCTCGGCCCCGCATCGCTGGCTGCGCCGCGCCATCGTCTCCGGGGCTGCCGCCGGGATCGGACCGAGCAAGGACAGCGGCGCCGTGCTCGCTCGCTACGGGCTGCCGCCCGAACGCTTCGTCCTGAGCCCGCTCTTCCCGGCCTGGACGCCGCCCGCTCCGCCCCCGCCCGACGCCGCGCGGCCCTACGACCTCCTGTTCTGCGGAATGCTGAACGAGGAGGTGAAGGGCGCACGCTTCTTCACCGACGTGGTGCTCGGCTGCCGTGACCGCGGCCGGCGCCTGTCAGTCCGGGTCGCAGGCGACGGGCCGCTGCGAGCGGAGATGGAGGCGTGCTTCGCGCAGGCCGGCCTCTCCGCCCGCTTCGACGGCTTCCTGAGCCAGGACGCGCTGCCCGAGGTCTACGCCTCGGCGAGACTCTTCCTGTTCCCGAGTCGCGGCGACGTGTGGGGAATCGTGGTGCAGGAGGCGCTCCAGAGCGGAACGCCGGTGCTGGCCTCGCCCCATTCCGGCGTGGCCCGTGGCCTGCTCGAAGCCCATGCCTGCGGTGAGGTGCGGCCGATGGTGGTGGCGGATTGGATCGCGGCGACCCTGCGGCTCCTTGAGGACGAAGCCCGCCGGCAGGAACTGCGAAGCGCGGCGGCGCGCGCGCTCCCGCATTTCACGTCGGAGGCGGCCGTCGCGGGCTATCTCGACGTTCTTGAGCCTTTCTTGGTGGGGCGCCGCTGATGACGACCCTGGTTCCGGGGATATTTGCAGGAAGCGCACCCGACCTCACCTGCGGCCGCCGAAGACATCGATTCCAATCAGTGGCTACAAAAGCGGGCGCAGATATCTAATTTCGAACGCGGTGATAGTTGATACGGCTGGTCGTGTCGCAATTGAGATGTGGTCGTTAGCCTCGGTCCGCGATGTCACCACAGCCGGACGGCCAAGACAGAGAAACTAGATCTGTCATTTCGCGGAAAGCTGCATAGATCATATTCGTGATATTTTTACAACATTTTGTCGGAAGGTAAACGTAGCAATTTTATCCTTAAAAAATTGTCTTGCGTCGGCTGATTATCCTGCATGATTGTGTTGTTGCGGAACATACCTCGCCCGCATGTATCCGCCGTGCCTCCATGTCTCGCTGGAAGCTTTTCAAAATGGACATTGTCAAGAAGATGCGCTGGGAGCGTCCGCTTGATTTTGATCGCTCCGAGTCTCAAAATATGCCTGTCCTACCTCAAGATGTTCCGAAGCCGGCCGATAGCCTGACGAGTATCCTGCGTCTCGTTCAAACGGATGCCGATACGAGCGTCTCCGTTGCGGCGCCCTCGTCCTCGCAGGATTGGGCGAACCTGATCGAACGCGTGCGGGCCGCCGCTCACCGGACCCGCGAAGTCGAAGCGCAGGCCCAGGAGCAAGAGCAGCGGGTGCACGAGCTGCTGGAGCGGGTTCGCGAAGACATCAAGTTGGCCAGCGAGCGAGTTCGGGCCGCCGAAACCAGAGCGGCCAACGTGCAGGCTCAGGCTGAGCAGCGTATCCGAGCGGCGGAAGAGCGGGCGGAAGCTGCCGAGGAGCGAGCACGCATTGCCGAGGACTGGCTGAAGCAGGTCCACGAAGCGATCGTCAGCGAGTTTTCGACTCTCACTGAGGTGCCGTCCAAGGTCGCCTGAGGCCTCAGCGCGGTTTGGGCGATACCGCGGCAAGCGCGTCAGCGACGCGCATCCGTGAACGGCGAGGCCGGCAGCCCATCCCGTCGCAGCTTCAATAGGTCGAGGCCGAGAGCGATGCGGCGGTCGGCAGCGAAGCGGGTCAGCGCTTCGAGGTCGCCGGATTTCGGGGGCGGACCGTCGAGGCGGGTGTTGAACAGGATGATCTGCCGTCCCGCCTCGGCCTTGTCGGTGAGGGCAAGCCCGTCGCCGGCGATGGCGATGTTGTCGACGATCTGATTGTTGCGCGCCACGCCCGGCTCGTCGGAGAGCGCCTCCGCGAGCTTCGGGTAGCGCATCCGCCAGGGCGGCGAATCGAGCGGCATCGCGGCGAAGGCGGCGCGGAACTCCGAATCCGGCTCATTCAGCGCCGACTTCATCCAGGTCAGTCCACGCGCGTCGAGGGCGACCATCGGGCTCGAGGTGACGAAGAGGTTGCGGGTGACGATGTTGTCGCTGCCGCCGCCGATGAAGACCGGCTGCTGGACGTCGACGAACAGGTTGCGCTGAATGGTGAAGCCGCTCGCCATGTCGTCGAGGTAGACGCCCTTCACTTCCCTCCCCGGATCGGTGCGGATGTCGTGGACGTAATTGTCCTCGATGATCGAGCCGCGGGCAGTGAAGTCGCGTCCCGCGTAGATCGCACCGGTGTCGCTCAGGCCGTGGATGAGCCGGGCCACCTCGTTGCGGCGGAAGACATGGTCGTTGCCGCGCAGGTAGACCGCGTAGCCGGCCGCGTCGGTGATGAGGTTTCCGCTTGCCTCTGCGCCGACGCCGTCGAGTTCGATCGCGGAACTCTGGGTGCGGGTCAGCCGCGAGAAGCGGGTGAAGCGGGAATCGCGCACGAACAGACCGCCGGGCCGGAAGGTGGCGCGGTCGCCGCCGACGAGGCGGACCGCGCTCGCGCCGATGTCGTGGATCGTGCTACCGGAGAGGCCGCCTCCGGACACATCCTCGAACACCGCCGCGCGGCCCGCGGCCCAGGCCAGATCGCTTGCCCTGATCTCGATATCCTCCCCGCCTCGGGCGACGAACAGGTCACCGCGGGCGCGCTCCAGCCGAAGCCGCTCGATGCGCAGGTGCCGAGCGCCGTCCGCCCGAATCAGTGTCTCGGCGAGGCTCGCTTCCAGATCGCCTGCCCCGGGGGAGGGCCAAGCGAGAAGCAGGCCGCTCTCGCGGTCGCGCCACCATTCGCCGGCCTCATCGAGGGCAGCGAGGGCGTGAACCAGCCGTATCCGGGCGCCCTCGCGGATCCCCTCGTAGGGTGGTGCCTCCAATTCGAGTCGGCGGCGGCGCTGATCGACCTGCGCGACGGGCAGCGTCTCCAGGAGCCAGTCCCATTGCCAGAAGCCCTCAGCCCACAGCTCGCGCTCCCGAGTCAGATCGGGCAGAGGCGGCGCGTCCTTGAGAGCGAAGTCCAGGCCGCCCGCCCCGGCGGTGGCGACCGTCGCCCAGCCGGAATTGACCCCGAGATTCGGCCATTGCGCCGGCCGTAGGGCGCCGCCCGCATCGAAGATCTCGGTGACCCGCGGATGCGTCTCGCGCAAGCGCCGCGGCGCGCGGAAGGCCGGCTCCCGGCGCAGAGCATCCGGCAAACGATAGGCCCGCACCACCTCGCGCGCGGCCGCGGGCAGCCGCTCGCGCAGGCGCGGCGGCAGTGGCGCGGACGCCAGGGGCACGCTGCCGACGAGCCGGCTCGATCCATCGGCCGCGCCGCGCAGGATCAGCGGCGCCTCGGCCGCGCCGGAATGTTCGGGGCCGATCCGCACGGGGGCGACGATCCGGTGCGTGCCGGGCTCCAAATCCACGACGATCGTGCGCTTCTCCCCCTGCCGGCGCAGGGCCGCCACGCGGGCGAGGGCCTGCGGCAGGTCCGCGAAGCGGGTCTCTCGACCGGTGCCGGTTGCTCCGGTGGGGGCGACCCGCAGGACTACGAGCGATCCGGCCTCACCGCGAGCCTCCGCGGCAAAGCCGAGATCGGGCAGGCAGGCGAAGACGGCGAAGAAGGCGGCCGCGAGGAACGCGGCTCTCGTCCGGAACGGCCCGAGGCTCACGCCTCGGCGTCCGCATCGGTCATGACGAGATGCACGCGCGGATCACGGCCGATGGCGTCGAGGGCCCGCCGCAGCCGCGTGACGCCGCTGCGGGCCGCGCTCGCCGTCAGCAGCAGGGCGGGGAAGCGCTGATCCTGCGCGAGGCGCTCGGCGGCGATGTCGGTGCCGATCAGCCCGATATCCATGAAGACCGCGTCGAAGGACGAAGCCGTCGTCAGGATCGCGCCGGTATAGGCGCCGGTGCCAAGGCTCAGGGCCGCATCGTCGAAGGGCAGGATCTTGACCCCGGTCGGCCCTTCCACCAGGGCGTCGCCGAGCCCGGAATGCGTCCGCAGAACCTCGGCGACGCCGCGCTTGGCCGTGCTTCGCAGATCGCGCGAGATCATCGCCTCCGGATCGGCATCGACGAGGAGCACACGCTGGCCGTCGAGCGCGGCCGAGGCGGCGAGGCTGCGCGCCAGTTCCGACTTGCCGCTCCGGTCGTCTGCCGAGGTGACGAGGACGATCGCCGGCCGCGTGGCCGCGAAGTCGCGCTGGAGACGGCTGCAGAGCCGCGCCACGGCCACGTCGTAGGCGGTATCGGCGCGCAGGGCCTCGCCGCCGGCCCTGCCCCGCGTCTTGGTCCGCGCCCTGACCGGCAGCGCCGCGATGACCGGGAGCCCCGCGAGCTGCTGGAGCCGGCGGCGCGAACCGATCCGTCCCGCGGCCGGAACGGCGAGGAGAGCGAGCGCGGCGCCGATGCCGAGACCGGCCGCCACCGCCGCCGCGAAAATCGCCGGGATGGGAGGGCCGAGCCGGCGCGCCGGCAGCGAAGCGGGCGAGATGATACGCGAGGTCGAGGTGTCGAGGCGCTGCTGCTCCTGAAGCTCGCGGGCGCGGACGAGAAAGGCCTCGTAGACCGCGCGGCTCGCCTCGACCTGACGCTCCAGCTCGCGCAGGCGCACGAAGCTCTTATCGACGGACAGAGCCTCCTTCTTGCGGCTCTCCAGGGTGGCGGCGAGCGACGCCTCGTTGGCGAGCGCGGAGCGGTAGTCGTTGCGGGTGGCCGCGGCGATGCGCCGGATCTCGGCATTGATGTCGTTGCGCAGCGTCTGCACTTGCAGCTCGCCGGTGCGCAGGGTGGGGTGGCGCGGCCCGAGATTGGACACCGTATCGGCCCGGGCCGCCTCGATCTGGGCGAGCTGGGAGCGCAGCTGCGAGATGGTCGTGGACTGGACGATCTCGGTCACCGAGTTGAGATCGGCCCGCCCATTGGCGACTGCCTCGATCTGAGCGAGACGCCCGCGCAGCTCGCCCGCCCGGGCACGGGCGGCGCCGAGCTGCTGGTTGAGCTGAGTCAGGGCCTGCTCGCTGACGAGCTGGCCGCGGGTTCCGATGAGATTGTTGGCGGCGCGGAACTTCTGCGCCTTGTCCTCGGCCTCGCGCAGGTCGTTCTGCAACTCGCCGAGCCGGCTCGCCACCGCCTCACCGGCCTTGCGCGTGACCTGCGCCTGCGCCTGAGAGACGGTGGTGAGGTAGGTCTCGGCGATCGCCTGGGCGAGGTTGGCGGATTTTTGGCGCTCCTCGCTGGTGACGGACAACTCGACCACGAAGCTGCGCTCCAGGCGGCGCGCGGCGGTCCGCTCGCGCAGGGCCCGCAACGCGGTGAGCGTGTCGTCGGGGGCGCCGCCCGAAGCGCCGAGCAGAGAGGACAGGCCGCTCTTGACCGTCTCCAGCAGCGTGGCGGGGCGAACGAATTCCGGATCCTGATCGAGCTTGAAGCGACTCACGACCTGCCGCAGGACGTCGTCGGAGATCAGGACGCGGATCTGGCTGTCCACGAGGAGCAGGCTGGCATCGCTCGCTTGATCCGAGGGCGTCACACCGTCCTTGACCACCTGGATGCCGCGCGGATCGATCAGGATCTGCGTCACGGCGGCGTAGAGGGGCGGCACGAGGGCGAGCCACGCCACCGCGGCCACCAGGAGCAGGACCACCGGGGTCAGCACGAGCGCCCAGCGCGCACGCAGCGCCTGCCCGATCTCCCGCGGGTCCAGGAACCAGGGTTCCGGCGTCACGTCGGGCTTGCCCGGCTCGGCGCCGACGAAGAATCGCGAAGGCATCCGCTCGACCATCGTCATCGCAAGACTTTCGAACAAAGAGCATCCGCGGGTTCAGCCGACCCGCTGCAATCGATCCGGTCCGCCGTCTCCGTCCCGGAGCGGATCACTCGAAGCTGATCCTTCCCGTTTCGGGACATCGGCCGCGGGCCGGTTGTCGGTTCAGGGCTCATGCTTCAAATTGCGCGCCACGTAGCCGCCAGGTGGGCGCCACGCGGGCGCTGCCCGGCGAAAATCGAAGGGAGCGACGTCCAGCGCAGGCGCAAGCGCGCCCGCCGGCTCACGGCGCAAGACCCCGATGCGGGCATAGGCCAGCAGTCCCACGAAGGTCAGGACGTTGATGTTCCAGTCCTGGAAGATGCCCGGTGTCGTCATGCCGTTGAGGATCAGGAAGAAGACGCAGGTGGCGATGAGGCGGCGCCCGGCGCGGTCGAGCTTCATCCCCCAGCGGATCGCGGTTCCCAGCACCATCGCGCTGAGGCCGATCCCGATCAGGCCGGTGCCGGCCCAGGCGCTCAGCAGCATGTTGTGCGAGCTCGAGATGAACACCGCGTCCCGGGCCAGCGTCTCGGCCAGAGCCGTGGTCGGGATCAGCAGCTGGATGAAGCGGTCGCCGGCCGCGTAGCCGGCACCGACGAAGCGGTCCTTGGTCGCTTCGATGAAGACCGGCCAGAAGGTGCCGCGGCCGGTGGCGTCGGCCAATTCCTCCGGCGGCTTCTGCAGCACCACCGACACCACGTCGAGCAGGCCCGGGAAGGCGGACAGGCCGACCATCAGCACGACGAACAGGACGAGGTACACGGTGAAGGCGGTGTAGCCGATGATCCGCAGCCGGCGGTGCTGCGACGCGACCATGAGGCCCGGCACCACCGCAATGAGGGAGGCGGTGCTCGCGGCCGAGCCGGCGATGACGAAGCCGGCGAAGGCGAGCAGGAGGTGTGCGCCCCGGTGCCGGATGCGGTCGTCGAAGATGACGAGGAAGGCATGGGCGGCGCAGAGATAGGGCATCAGGTTGTGTTTGGCCGATGAGAAGACGATCCCATGTGCGAGGTTGTCGACGATGATCGGCGTCGTGGCGACCAGCCAGACGACGGTGAACAGCGCGAAAAGGTTGGCCAGCCGCCGCTCGATGTCGCTGCGATCGAAGATCAGGATCGAGGCGAGGGTGAAGATCGCCAGCTCGACCGTCCGGTAGACCGTGTAGCTCGGGACGACCGACCATGCGGTGCTGACGCCGTTCACGAGGATCATCAGCGTGAACGGCAGGTACGGCATCGAGAAGGCCACCAGCAACACGCGGCGGTCGACCGCGATGCGGGCGGCGAGATAGAGCCCGGTCAAGCCGGTCATGACGACGAGGGCGATGTTGGAGGCCGTCAGCCCCTGGTCCAGCACGGCGTTGCCGTCGTCCCGCGGGACGTTGAAGACGAGGGGCAGCAGCGCGAAGACCGACATCAGCGCGAACGGAACCGCCACGGGACCGTTCAGCGGTCCCATCCGGGTCTCGAGGCGGTGGCGCGCCAGCGGGTAGAGCAGCGCGAACCAGACCACCACGGCGACGACCAAGAGGAGGTTCAGCATTCCGGCGGTTCCATCGGGTGTTCCTCGGGATGTTTCCTCGGGCCGTTCTCCCGGACGTCTCCTCAGCTTGGCCGGATGGGGAGGAAGCCGATCTCGTGCCGCGTCGATCCCGTGCCCGCCAAGGCTCTGTGGAGTCTTGGTTTATGGCGTCTTTCGGGCTGTCAGGTCCGTGCGCGACCCTGTGACCCTGCATCTCCGGGCCAATCTTTCGGTTAAGCCGGCTGTCGTACTTGTCGGAATGCTTTCTAAGCTCCGAACAGGACCACCTCGGTATAGGTGAGGTCGCCGGTGGCCGGCGGGTTGGGGCCGCGGGCATATTTCGGGGCCCGGCCGTCGAAGAAGTGCCCGACGAGGCCCGGCAGCTTCCCCACCGCATCGAGCACGAACCACGGCATGGCGTGGTGCAGGATGAGATGCCGGCCGATCGCGCTGAGGAAAGCGGGCAGGTCGAGGGCGGTCGAGCGGTAGACGAGCTGGAGGCAGGGCAGGCGCGGCCACCGGGTCTCCCCCGGCCGCAGCTTGATGGCACGCCGCTGGAACAGGACGGCCCAGGCCTTGTCACCGTCCGAGCAGACGAGGCCGATGCAGCCATAGGCGATGTGGTCGGCCACCAGCCGGGCCTCCGGCTCCGGCAGCAGGCGCAGGCTCTCGGTGTTGGCTGCGCGGACGTGGCGTCCGCGGCCGAGGCCGGCCAGCAGCGGCATGACGAGCATCTGGCCCGAGCAAACGGGCTTGAAGCCGCGCGCCTTGTGCATCTGCCACGTCTGCGGCGCGGGCGAGACGTTGGTGTAGGTCACCCGGCGGTCGCGCATGGCGAAGCCGTCGAGCAGCGTGCCGAGTGCACGGAACTCCGGCAGCACGTACCAGCTCGACAGGTTGCAGCGCAGATGCGTGCCGGCCTCATCCGTCACCGTCCGATAGAGCGCGAGCAGGACACCGACGATGGCGCCGTCCCGTTCCAGCACATAGCCGTAGCGCGGCACGTCGTCAGGCAGGGGCTGGATACGGTGCCGTTCGAGCCCGGTCCGCCAATAGGCCTCAGAGCGGTCGGGAAAGCCGATCCGCAAAAGCCGCACGATGGAATCGAGGTCGCCCTCCTCGATGGTGCGGCAGCGGACCTTGACCCGCGCAGACCGAAGCCCCTCCCCCGCGGGTGCGACATTGACCAAGGCGTCGTTCATCCCATCCATCGGCGGCTCCCTCCGGCTCTTCGCGCTGTCCGCCACCCATGCTCCCCATGGATCCACGCGATCGACCCATGGAGACCGGCGCATTCTCGTCCCGCGCTGGGACGTGCCCGAAATAGAGCGAAATCTATGCCGGGCGGAGAGTGCCGCCCTGAAACAGTTGTTCTCGCATGACGATTGATTTAACGGATTTTTTTGAAGGAATCACTGTGGGCGAATACTGATTTGCTGAAATCAGCCGCCGTGTCGAGCCCTGACCTGAGACGACTCTGTGCAGGAACGGCCATCTCAGGCGGTGCTGCCGGCGTCGATGGTGAGCACGGTGCCGGTGACGTTGCGGGCCCGGTCCGACATCAGGTAGGCGACGGCGTCGGCTACATCCTGCGGCTCGGCCAGCCGCTTGAGCGCGCTGCGGTTGGCCACGCGTCCGCGCTCGACCTCGTCCATCTCGCCGGTCATCGCCGTCTCGATGAAACCCGGCGCCACCGCATTCACGGTGACCCCGAGCCGCCCGACCTCGCGGGCGAGCGACTTGGTGAAGCCGATCATCGAGGCCTTGGTCGCTGCGTAGACCGAGAGCGCATTGTAGCCGGTGAAGGCGATGATCGAGCTGACATTGACGATGCGGCCGGCGCCGGCCGTCATCATCCCGCGGGCGAGGTACTTGGTCAGCACCATCGGCGCGAGGGTGTTGAGGCGGACGAGTTCGGCGATTTTCGAGGCCGGCATCGTCGTAAGCAGGCCGGGCGTGCCGAGGGCCGCATTGTTGACGAGGCCGTAGACCGGGCCGTGCTCGGCCCGGATTTTTTGGGCGAGCGGCTGAAGCGCGTCGATCTCGCCGAGATCGGCGGCCATGAAGGTGATCCGGCCGGGGGCGGCAGCTTCTTGCGCCGCCTCCAGCGCCTCGCTCGGGCGCCGGGCGAGCGCGACCACGCGAAACCCGTCGGCGGCAAGCGTCGCGGCGGTGGCGAGGCCGAGGCCGCGGCTCGCTCCCGTGACGACGACGAGGCGCCCGGTCTTGAGATCCTCCTTGAGATCGTCGCTCACGCGCCCCTCCGCACCAGCTTGCCGCCCGAGGTGATCGGCAGCGCATCCACGAACGTCACGCTCGCCGGAACCTTGTGGCCGGCCAAGCGCGGGCGGCAATGGGCGATGATCGCCTTCTTGATCGCGATGCGGTCCTCACCGGCATCGGCGCGCAGCACTACCTCGGCCTCGACCACGGCGCCGAGGATCGGGTTGGGCCGGGCGCGGACACGGGACATCGACACGCCGGGGAAGACGTTGATGACGGTCTCGACCTCCTCCGGCTGCACCTTGGCGCCGCCGACATTGATCACGCCGCTGCGACGCCCGAGGAAGTGGTAGCGCTCGCCACGACGCTCCACGAGGTCGCCGGTGTCGATGAAGCCGTCCTCGGCGATCAGCGCCTCGGACGTCGCACCCAGATAGCGCCGGCCGGTGCGGGGGGAACGCACGAAGAGGCTGTCTTCGCGCACGGTGATCTCGATGCCGGCGCGCGTCCCGATGAGCGAGGCGGGAAAGCCCTCCTGACCGTCCTCGACGGTGAAGCCGACGCCGCCTTCGGTCGAGGCATAGGCGTGGGCGATCCGCGATTCAGGGAAGGCGGCTCGCAAGGCGTCGAGAATGTTCTGGTCGGCGATCTCGCCCGACAGCCGCACGTAGCGTGGCGCGAGCCGGTCCAGCGCCGCGCTCATCAGGGCGAGGCGCCAGTGCGACGGCGTGCCGAGGATGTGGGTGACGCCGGCCGCGCCGACGCGGATCAGATAATCGCGCACCGGCTCGCCCGCGTCGGAGAGCACGAGCGAGGACGGCCCGAGCATCGCCCGCAGGAAGACCTGCAATCCGCCGTAGCGGCGGATGTCGTAGAAGGTACTCCACACGGTGCCGGGCTCCGGCGCCGCGGCTTTGTTGATGCCGCCGGTCAAGCCTTCGAGGGTGTGGGCGACGAGCTTCGGCGCGCCGGTGGTGCCGGAAGTGGCCAAAGCCCACTCGGTCTCCCGCGGCGTCTCCGCGGCGGCGCGGCTGGCGTCGTCCACGCTGATGCAAGGCAGGCCCGCCAGCGTGTCGGGGGCAGGACCCCCGGCATCGGTGACGCAGATCTCGGCTTCGGCATCCGACGCGATCCGGGCGATGTGCTCCGGCGCGAGCTTCGGGGGGACGAGGGCAAGGCGGGCGGCGAGGCCGTCGAGCGCGATCATGGCGCGGGCCGCCGCCATCTGCCCGCCGACCGCGAGCAGCACCCGGCGGCCGGCGAGCGCCGCGGTCGCGGCGGGCTCACGCTCGCCGGAGACGATCCCGGCGAGATCTTTCTTGGTGCGGTGGTCGGACAGGAACAGGCCGTCGAGACCGCCCGCCGCCAGAAGTCTCTCGCGCAGGATCATCGGGGTCAGGCCGCCTGCCGGGTCGCGGCGCGGTCGTAGAGCGCGACGAGGTCGCCCACCGTCACCGGCAGGTCGGACGCGTCCATCTCGCTGAACGGATCGGCGCCGGTGAGATCCTCCATCCGCGCCACGAGCAGGGCGAAGCAGAGCGAGTCGAACTCGGTGTCGAGCATCACGAGCTCGTCGGTGATCGGCGGCATCGCCTTCTCCTGCTCGGCGGCGATGGCGGCGATCTCGGCAAAGACGGTCTCACGCAGGGACATGGTAGCTCTCCTCAAAGGCGGGTTGGAACGGGGCGCGGCGCAGGCATGAGCCGAAGTCGCGGGCGATGTCGGACAGGATCGGCTTGCCGCGCGGCACCAGCCGCCCGAGGCCGTAGAAGAAGTGGATCATGCCGGCATGGCCGGAGTGGACGACCTCCACCCCCGCCCGCTCCAGGCGCTCGGCATAAGCCGCGCCCTCGTCACGGACGGGGTCGAACTCCGCGGTGTGGATGCGAGCCGGTGGCAGGCCGGCGAGGTTCGCCTCGAGCAAGGGCGAGAGCCGGGGCGACGGCGGGGCGGCCTCGGGCCCGCAGGCGGCGAGATCGCGCCGGATCGTCGCCTCGTCGAGGAAGTATCCATGGGCGAAGTCGCGGCGCGAGGGGTAGGCCCCGTGCACGTCGAGCACCGGGCAGATCAGGAGCTGCGCCCGGATCGGGCCGCCGCGCCGCTCCTGGCAGACCCGTGCCGCGAGACCGGCACCAGCGGAATCGCCGCCGATGCCGAGCCGTGCCGGATCGATCCCGAATTCATCCGCCCGCGCGGCGACCCAGTCCGTCGCCGCCAGCGCGTCATCGAAGGCGGCCGGGAAAGGGTGCTCGGGTGCGAGCCGGTAATCGACCGAGACGACCCGGAGGCCGCCAGCCTCGGCGAGCACCCGGCAGATCCCTTCATGGGTGTCGAGATCGCCGGTCACGAGGCCGCCGCCATGCAGGTAGACGAGGCCGGGGCCGCCCGCGCTGCCGTCGGGCGCGTAGAGCCGGAGGACGAGCGGTCCGCCCGGACCGGGCAGGACGATATCGCGGGTGGTGACGTTCTCGGCCGTCAGCCCGGCGAGACGGGCGAGCCCACGCAACCCCTCCCGGCGGGCATCGAGGGTGATGCCGTCCGAGTTCCCAAGCGCCATCATGTCGAGGAAGCGGCTGACATGCGGATCGAGCGGCATCGGACGGCTCCAGGCGCTTCGTGTCAGAGCTTCAGTGCCGAACGGACCGAGGCCGGCCACGCGTCGATGCTCTCACCGTGGGTGGCGAACAGAGCGACTGCGAGGCGGTCCATGCCGAAGGCGACGCAGCCGGTATGGGCGGGCTCGCCGTCCTCCAGGTTCAGGCCCCAGGTCGTGCCGAAATGCTCGCGGTGATAGTTGAAGCTCATGCAGGCGGTGCCGGCAGCAGCCCCCCGGAGCGGGATCAGCAGCTCGAACTTCAAGGCCTGTTCGAGCTGGCTGAAGGCCATGATCTGGCCGAGCCGTCCGAAGAACGGATCGCTCGCGGTCTCGACCGTGTAGGGCAGGCCGAGTTCGTCGGCCATGGCAGCGGCGGTCGCGATCCAGCTCTCGCGGAAGGCGACGATCTGCTCCGGCGTGCCGATGCGGACGTATTCGCGCATCCGAAAGGATTGCAGTCGGTCGAGATGGCGCGAGGGCTCGCGGCGGAAGCAGTCGCAGGCGACGTCGAAGCGGTAGCCGGTGGACGGCACCGTGCCGCGGGCGGCGGCGATCGGGTAGACCGGGTAACAGGCGGCCGGGGTCAGCACGAGGTCAGCGGTCTCGAGGCCGGTGGTCCAGTCGCCGCCTTCCAGATGTTTGTCGGCCGAGGCGCGGATCTCTGCCTCGCTGCCTTCCAGGCAGGAGACGCAGCCGAGAAGGTTCGGAAAGCTCTTGAGGTAGCCGTGCCGCTCGAGATGCGCTCGGCTCATCACCGGGGGGAAGCGGAACACTTCGGTGCCGTCTTCGCGCCGGGCCGAGATGAAGGCAGCGAGCGCCTCCACCGCCGACTCGTAGGTGCCGGTGCGGGCGTAGACGCCCTGCGCGTTCATCGGCTTGAACATCGCGTCGAACAGAGCGTCGAGCGGGTCGGACGCGGGCGGGGAGGCCGGCGCGTTCATCACTTGCATGTTCATGGCGGGCAGTCCTTCGGCACAGAGGGGGCTGGTGCGGCGCGCTGGGGTCAGGCGCTCAGCGACGCGGCGACCGGTGACATCAGCGTCGCGGTGGCCAGATTGGCCACGATCCGGTCGTTGTGGATCATGATCGGCGCCGAGAGGATGTCGCGCAGCGCCCGGCCGACGCTGAAATCGCCGTCCTGGCGGTAGCCGGCGAGGCCGTTGGCGCGCAGCGCGCTCGACACCGTGGCAACGGCCAGTTCCGAGACCTCGACCTTGAGCATCGTCAGCGCCGTCTGTACGTCGAGGCCGGCGAGCGCCGCCGGATCGCCTTGCGCACTCTCGAAGGTATCGAGGGCCTGGGTGATGAGGGCGCGGGCCTGTTTCAGGCTGGAGACGGCCCGGGCGTAATGCAACGCGCCGGGCGGGGCGACGCCGCCCGCGCCGCGCATCGCCGTGCGGGTGAACGCCTGGGCGCGATCGACGGCGGAGGCACTGATCCCGGCCCAGGCGCTCGACCAGAGGATGTGCGAGACCGGTGTCATGGTCTGGTTGTGGATGTCACCGTAGCGGGCGGCGAGCACCTGCTGAGGCAGGCCGCGGGCTTTGAGGCGGAAGCCGCTGCTGCAGGTGCCGCGCATGCCGAGCGTTTCCCAGCCGCTCAGGCGCTCCAGGCTGTAATCCTCCTTCAGGAAGACGCAGAGCACCTGGTCGGATGCTCCGGCCTCGGCCGAGCGGCGGGCGACGGTGACGACGCCATCGGCCTGCGCGCCGTAGGAGATCACGGTGGCGGCCCGTTCCAGGGTGACCGCCTCGCCGTCCGACTCGATCGCGGCGGACGAGGAGCGGACGTTGCCGCCGCCCTGCCCCTCGGTGGTCGAGGACGCCATCAGGAGCTGTTCGTCGGCGATGCGGCGCAGGAGGCCGTCCTGCCAGGGCTCGCCGCTTCCGTGCCGGATCAGGCAGGCGACCTTGGTCTGGTGCATGGCGAAGATCATCGCCGCGGAGGCGCAGGCCCGCCCCAGCACGTAGCTGATTTCTGCGAGCGTCCGTACCGAGGCGCCCTCCCCGCCGAGGTCGATCGGCACGGCGGCTCCCAGCAGGCGCTGCGTACGGAACGCGGCGACGGCTTCCTCGGGGAAGCGCCCCTCACGGTCCACTGCGTCCGCATGGGCAGCGGCGATCGCGGCAGCGGCGGCGGCGCGGGTCAGGAGGTCGGCGGCGTCACCGACGAGGCCGTCCGGCTGCGGCATCGGCTGCATGGTCATGGCGGGGCTCCGTTGAACTGAAGCCGGCCGGGCCGGCGGCACGTCAGGGGGGTGCGTGAGGAAGTCGGGGAGCGCCGCTCAGGCGTTCGGGCTACGCACGTTCTCGACCATCCGGGCGATGGTCTCGATCGAGTAGAAGTTCTTCGGCGTGAGGCTCGCGGGCGGGATCATGATGTCGAACTCCGCCTCGACCGCGACCATCAGGTTGACGAGATCGAGCGAGGAGAGCCCGACATCGATCAGGGCGTCCGTTTGGTCGAATTCCGGCTTGATCGCGTGGCGGGCGGCGATCGCGTAGGCGAGGCCCATGGTGCGATCCGCGACGCTGGCTGTCACCGCTTGCGACATGGTGTGGTCTTCCCTCGGTCTGTTCTGACTGGGTCGGTCCGTAACCGTTTCGGCCCCAATACAATATTTGTTTTTGGATACTCTTAGTGGTTGTGCATAAAAAGTGTTTATTGGTGTTAAGTATGACCTTGGTTAATACGATCAGTATTGCGTATCATTTGGTGCCGGACCGTCTCGGCCGACCCTCACTCCGGTAAGATCCGGATGAAGCGGCCGCTGCCATAGGCCAGGGCGGGCCGCTCAGCCCGGTTCAGTCGGACCTCGCGCACCGCGCCGAGGAGGATGGCGTGGCTGTGTCGTTCGATCACCTCGTCCAGCGTGCAATCGACGAGGGCCCGTGCTTCGGTGAGGCCCGACGCGCCCGAGGCCATGATAGTCCAGTCGGCGCCGAAATAGCGGGCGG
This sequence comes from Methylobacterium sp. R2-1, assembly GCF_014191355.1. Lineage (GTDB taxonomy): Bacteria > Pseudomonadota > Alphaproteobacteria > Rhizobiales > Beijerinckiaceae > Methylobacterium. The sequence goes on along the minus strand of NZ_JACHWM010000011.1, from coordinate 134,825 downwards.
CGCCCTTGAGGCCGCCGATGCCGGCGAAGCGCTCGGCAATCGCCTGCTGCCCTCCGCCGAGGATGCTGACGCAGAAGTGCCGCCTTCGGGCGATGACCGGCCAGGCCGAGGAAGCACGGTTGACGCAGACCAGCATGGTCGGCGGATCGACCGAGAGCGAGATGGCCGACGTCGCGGTCAACCCGACCCTATCGTCGCCGATCCCGGCGGTGACGACGACCACGCCCCCGACGAGGCGGCGCATCGCCTGTTTGAGCAGTGTCCCGTCCGCGGACGGTGCAGGGAGAAGGGCGGCGGCGGCCATCACGCGCTCCGCCCCTTGCGGCGCGCAGGAGCGGAGACGACGCCTCGATCGGCCATCGAGCGGGCTGTCGGTGATCTCCGGTGCGCAGTCATGGTCCGCAATCCGTTCGGCGGTCTGCAATCGGGCTTCGTGAAACCTGTCCGACCCGATTTAGCCGCGTGTCTCCCACGAAAGTCCCGGTGCGCCGCGCCCGGACGAGAGACGATCGGCGACGGTGAGTTTTGTGAGTCACTCTGAAACCGGACGTTATCGGTTCATCTCTATGTCGTTGCCTGTCCTTGCGGCTCATCTGTGCAAGTCCAGGGCCCGGCCGGATTGGCCGGAAACTGTTCAGTTCCGGTACGAACCGGAGGATGGGCCGAGGAGCGGTCCCGAACCGGGACACGTCCTGCCGTCAAGCGAGATCCGAGCGATGTCCCACAGCCTCGACGCCGCCCTCCCCGCCCGCCGCAGCGGGCGGAACGCTGCCCAGGCATTGGTCGATCAACTCGCGGCCAACGGCGTCACCCACGTCTTCGCGGTGCCCGGTGAGAGCTACCTGCCGGTGCTCGACGCGCTCTACGAATCGGGCATCGCGCTGACCGTCTGCCGCCAGGAGGGCGGTGCGGCGATGATGGCGGAGGCCTACGGCAAGGCGACCGGACAACCCGGCATCTGCTTCGTCACCCGCGGGCCCGGCGCCACCAACGCGTCCGCCGGCATCCACATCGCCCAGCAGGATTCGACGCCGATGATCCTGTTCGTCGGGCAGATCGAGCGATCCTTGCGCGACCGCGAGGCGTGGCAGGAGGTCGATTACCGCGCCGCCTTCGGGCCGATCGCCAAATGGGCGACCGAGATCGAGACCGGGGCGCGGGTGCCGGAATACGTCTCGCGCGCCTTCCACACCGCCACTGGCGGCCGGCCGGGCCCGGTGGTGATCGCGCTGCCCAAGGACATGCTGAAAGACACGGCCGAGGGCCCACTGGCCCCACCCTTCGAGCCGGTCGAGGCGGCGCCGGGCGCGGAGGATCTGGAGCGCCTCGCCGCCCTGCTGGCAGAGGCCGAGCGGCCCTTCCTCGTGCTCGGCGGCAGCCGCTGGAGCGAGCGGGCCTATGCCGACATCCGCCGCTTCGCCGAAAGCTTCGATCTGCCGGTCGCCACGAGTTACCGCCGGCTGCCGCTATTCGACCCGCTCCACCCGAACTACGCGGGCGATCTCGGGCTCGCCGCCAACCCGAAGCTGGTGGCGCGGGCGAAGGCCGCCGACCTGATGATCGTGCTCGGCGGCCGTCTCGGCGAGGTCGCGAGCCAGACCTATTCGCTGCTCGACATTCCTGCACCCCGCACCCGGCTCGTTCACATTCATCCCGGCTCGGAGGAACTCGGCCGGGTCTATGTCCCGCATCTCGGCATCACCGCCGCCCCGGCCCGGATGGCGGCGGCGCTGGCGCGGCTCCCGCCGCCGGACGCCCTGCCGTGGTCGGAGGCGACCCGCGCGGCCCATGCCGAGTATCTGGCATGGTCGCAGATCCCGACGCCGCAGCCCGGCCCGGTCAATCTCGGGCAGGTGATGGTGCACCTGCGCGAGACGCTGCCGGAGGATGCGGTCCTGTGCAACGGCGCGGGCAACTACGCCGCCTGGATCCACCGCTTCTACCGCTTCCGCCGCCTCGCCACCCACATGGCGCCGACCTCGGGCTCGATGGGCTACGGCGTGCCGGCGGCGGTTGCGATGAAGCGGATCTTTCCCGACCGCACCGTGATCTCGATCAACGGCGACGGCGACTTTCTGATGAACGGGCAGGAATTCGCGACCGCGGTGCAGTACGGCCTGAACCTTGTCTGCATCGTCGCCGACAATGCGAGCTACGGCACGATCCGGATGCATCAGGAGCGCGATTTTCCCGGCCGTGTCTGCGCCACCGACCTCGTGAATCCGGATTTCGCGGCCTATGCCCGCGCCTTCGGCGGCGTCGGCTTCACGGTCGAGCGGACGGAGGATTTTCCGGCGGCTCTGGAGGAGGCCCTGGCGGCGCAGCGTCCGGCGATCATTCACGTGAAGATGTCGGTCGATGCGATCGCGCCGGGCACGAGCCTCACGGCCATCCGTGAGAAGGCGCTGGCGGGAGAGTGAGGCGTTGAGGAAGAGCCCCTCTCCCGCAGAGGAGACAGGGGCTTGGCTTCAGCTCAGCCGACCGTGCGCAAAGTCCCAGTATAGTTGCCGCGCGAGGCGAAACACCGGCCCCGGCTCGAAACGTACGTTGTCGAGTCCGGTGACCGGGGCGACCTTCGCGAAATTGCCGGCGGTGAAGACCTCGTCGGCGCCCAGAAAATCCTCGTAGCGAAGCGTCTTCTCCACCACCGTGACGCCGGCCCCGCGCAGCAGCGCGAGGATGCGGGCGCGGGTGATGCCGGCCAGGAACGTCCCGTTCGGGACCGGTGTGTAGACGACGCCGTCCTTGGCGAAGAGCGCGTTGGCGTTGGCGAATTCCGCGACGTTGCCGAGCCCGTCGAGCATGAGGCAATTGCCGAAGCCGCGCGACAGCGCCTCGGTGAGCGCCCGCGCGCCGTTGGGGTAGAGGCAGCCCGCCTTTGCATCGACGGGGGCCACCTCGATCGACGGGCGGCGGAAGGGTGAGAGCGTGGCCTTGATGCCGGTCGGCAGGGGCATCGGCGCACTGTAGAGCGACAGGCACCAGTTGGTGGAGGCGGGATCGAAGCGCACGCCGCCGGCGAATCCACTCTCGGCCCAGTACATCGGCCGGATGTAGAGTTCGGCATCGGGCGCGAAGCGCGTCAGCCCCTCGGCGACGCGGCAGGTCCATTCCTCGACCGCGACCTTCGGCGTGAGCCCGAGGGCGGTGGCCGAGCGGTTGACCCGGGCGAGGTGCAAGTCGAGGTCGGGCGTGACGCCCTCAAAGGCGCGGGCGCCGTCGAACACCGTCGAGCCGAGCCACGCGCCGTGGGTGCGCGGCCCCATGATCCGGACATTGCCGGGGTGCCACGCGCCCTCGAAGAAGGTCCAGGTGTCGTGGTTCGGGGTATCGTGGTCCGGTGTCGTCATCGCTTCCGAGCCTCCGAACGTCCTGCCTCAGGCGGCTTCGAGTTGGCCGCCGGCGCCGGAGCGACGGCTCAGCATCCGCTTGGCCTTGCCGGCGGCGCGCAGGGCGAGCGCCACGACCTTCGGCTGCGTCTTCCGGCAGAACGCGACCTTCCGCACGTAGCTCTCGACATGCCAGTGGCAGACCGCGCCGCGGGGAATGAACAGCACGTCGCCGGCCTTGAAGGTCTTGGCGGGGGAGAGGCCGTCGCTGATCGTGGCCGAGCCCTCGATGAAGTGGATCGTCTCGTCGATGTCGTAGTGCCACTCGAACCGGCCGGCGGTGCAGTCCCAGACGAGCGTCCAGGCCATGCCATCGGCGCTGCGCGAGAGCATGGTGTTGCGGGCCACGGGCTGTCCCTCGTGGATCCAGCTCGGCTCGATCGGCGCGGCGCGCAGCTCGCCCGAGGTCACGGACGGAATCATCGCTGTGATCGACACATCATCCTCGCTGAGGGGAGCAGGCGTTCAGGACCGTTCCGGAAGCACTCAGCCGAGCAGAAGGCACTGCGGAGAACAGATCGCAAGTCCGTTTTGCGGTTATGACTAACGCGGCCGGGAGCGAAAACTGTCGATGCCAGATCTTATGCCGCCTTATGCAGACTAGGGCCGATTTGACACGTCTGGCCCATATCGGGACAGCGTCGGATGATGGCGATTCCACCGGGAGATCGAAGCCGCCACGCCCGGGGCGCCCTTCCGATCGCGATTTTCCAAGTCGTTCCAAGCCATCAACTAAGACGTGCCGAAGATTTGCGTGGAGCAATCTTCGCATGCGGTCATCCCGTTCCGGCACGGCGAAGTCTGGTCCCGGCCTTGCGCACAAGGCTCCAACACTGCGGTTTCGGGACGGCTTCAAGACATGCGCAGCGAAACGATCGCCCTTCATGCCGGGTTCGACCACGACCCGGCGACGCACGCGGTCGCCGTGCCGATCTACCAGAGCGTGGCCTACGCCTTCGACAGCGCCGACCACGGCGCCGCCCTGTTCAACCTGGAGGAAGAGGGTTTCCGCTACAGCCGGATCGCCAACCCGACGGTCGCGGTGCTGGAGCGGCGCGTGGCGGAACTGGAGGGCGGCCACTCGGCACTCGCCGTCGCCTCGGGGCAGGCGGCCCTGCACTACGCCATCGCCACGCTCGCCGACCACGGCGGCAACATCGTCGCGGTGCCCCAGCTCTATGGCACGACCCACACGCTGCTCGCCCATGTCCTGCCGCGCCAGGGCATCACCTGCCGCTTCGCCCCGAGCGACCGGGCCGAGGACATCGCGGCCCTCATCGATGGCGACACCCGCGCCGTCTACTGCGAATCGATCGGCAACCCGGCCGGCAACATCTGCGATATCGAGGCGCTGGCGGCGGTGGCCCACGCCCACGGCGTGCCGCTCGTGGTCGACAACACCGTGCCGACTCCGATCCTGATGCGGCCGATCGAGTACGGGGCCGACATCGTCATCGCCTCGCTCACCAAGTTCATGGGCGGCCACGGCACCACGCTCGGCGGCATCATCGTCGATTCCGGGCGCTTCGACTGGGCGGCGCAGGCCGATCGCTTCCCGATGTTCACGCGGCCGGACGCCTCCTATCACGGCCTCGTCTACGCCGATCATTTCGGTCCCGGCGCCTTCGCCGCGCGGGCGCGCAGCGTCTACCAGCGCACTACCGGAGCGGTGCTGCCGGCCATGTCCGCCTTCCTGCTGCTGCAGGGCATCGAGACGGTGGCGTTGCGGGTGGAGCGCCATGTCGAGAACGCGCGCAAGGTCGCCGAGCACCTGCGGGCGCATCCGAAGATCACCTGGGTGAACTATGCCGGCTTTCCCGACAGCCCGAACCACCCGATGGCGCGCAAGTACCTGCGCGGCGAGGGGTCGTCACTCCTGACCTTCGGCGTCGCCGGCGGGTTCGAGGGCGGCAAGGCGTTCTACGACGCGCTGACGCTGGTGAAGCGCCTCGTCAATATCGGCGACGCCAAATCTCTGGCCTGCCACCCGGCCTCGACCACGCACCGGCAGATGACCCGCGACGAGCAGCGGATCGCGGGTGTGCTGCCGGAGACGATCCGGCTCAGCGTCGGCATCGAGCACATCGACGACATCCTCGAAGACCTCGATCAGGCACTCGCCGCGGCGGCTCCGGCCGCGCTCGCGGCCTGACCCTCCCGCAACCGTTTCCGCAGGAGACCCGCCATGCTGGACCACGGCCCCTCGATCCTGCCCGCGAGCCTGCCGGTGGCGGAGCTGGATCTCGGCGCGCGCGGCGGCGCCTCATGGTCAGAGCCGGCTCGACCCGCGTCGGTCCTGCGCATCGGCCTCCTCAACAACATGCCCGACAGCGCCCTGGTGCAGACGGAGCGGCAGTTCCGGCGCCTGATCGGCCATGACGTCGATCTGCGCCTGTTCAGCCTCGACGCGGTCCCGCGCGGTCCGCTCGGCCGCGCCCATCTCGACCGTTTCTACGCGACGCAAGATGCCTTGACCGACGCCGGGCTCGACGCCCTCGTCGTGACCGGAGCCGAACCGAAGGCTAAGCGGCTCGCCGACGAACCGTTCTTCCCCGCGCTCGCGGCGGTGGTGGATTGGGCGGCAGCGAGCGGCGTCCCGACCCTGTTCTCGTGCCTCGCTGCCCACGCGGCCGTGCTTCACCTCGATGACATCGAGCGCCGGCCACTGCCGACGAAGCATTCCGGCGTCTATGCCTGCACGGCCGTCGCGGACCACCCGCTGCTGGCGGGGATGCCACAGACCGTGCCGGTGCCGCATTCGCGCTGGAACGACCTGCCCGAGACCGAGCTCACGGCCCGCGGCTACCGCATCCTGCGCCGCTCGGACGAGGTCGGGGCCGATCTGTTCGTCCGCGAGGGCGGAGGCGCCCCGATGGTCTTCCTCCAGGGCCATCCGGAATATGACGGCGATACCCTCGCCCGCGAGTATCGCCGGGATATCGGCCGCTTCCTCGATGGCGAACGGGACACCTGCCCGGCTCTGCCCGAGAACTACTACACCGATGCATCGGTCCGGCGTCTCGACGCCTTTGCCGCCGTGGCGCGGGCCTACCGCGCACCAGCCCTGCATGCCGACTTCCCGACGATGGCTGAAACGCAGCCCCGGCCCGCCGGCTGGCAGGAAGGGGCCGCCGGTCTGTTCCGCAACTGGCTCGTGCTCGTCTCGGCCCGCGCGGTGCTCGCCGCGTGAGGATGTCCGCAATGGATCAGTCGATCTCCGCAGCGCCCTCCCCCGATCCGCTCGTCGGATGCTCGGAGCCGGACGGTGCGCCGCCGGCTCGCGCCTCCTCCACCGCCGGCTGGCTCGGGGCGCTCGCCCGGACGGCGCGGATCGATGCGAGTCCGGAGCGCACCTTCCCCCTCGTGCTGGACGCCGTCGCCGCCGAGCGCCCCGACGCGCCGGCCCTGATCGGCGCGGACGAGACCCTGAGCCATTCGGACCTGGCCGCCCGCCGCAACCGCTACGCTCGCTGGGCGCTGGCGCGCGGGCTCGCCAAGGGCGACACCGTCGCCCTCATGATGCGGAACTGCCCGGACTACCTCGCGGTCTGGCTCGGGCTGACCCGCATCGGCGTCTGCGTGGCGCTGCTCAACACCAACCTGCGCGGTGCGGGCCTCGCCCATTGCATCGCAGTGGCCGCGCCTCGCCTGATCATCACCGCCGCCGACCTCGCCGAGGCGTTGGAGGGGGCCCTGCCTCATCTTGCCGAGACGCCGGAGATCGTATGGCAGGCGCCGGACGCAACAGATTCGCTCGCCGCAACCTCGGCGGACCTGTCCGCGGCGCCGCTCGGACCCGATGAGGCGCCTTCCGTCACGCTGCGCGACCCGGCGCTGCTGATCTACACCTCGGGCACAACCGGTCTGCCCAAGGCCGCGCGGGTGAGCCACCACCGGGTGATGATGTGGACCCATTGGTTCGCCGGCCTGATCGACCCGACGCCGGGCGACCGGATGTACGATTGCCTGCCGCTCTACCACAGCGTCGGGGGGGTGGTGGCTCCGGGCTCGGTGCTGCTCGGCGGCGGCTCGGTGGTGATCCGCGAGAAGTTTTCAGCCCGTCGGTTCTGGGCGGACGTGACCGAGTCCGGCGCGACCCTGTTCCAGTACATCGGCGAGCTTTGCCGCTACCTGACCCTTGCCGCGCCCGATCCCGCCGAGGGCCGGCACCGCCTGCGGCTCTGTACCGGCAACGGGATGCGACCCGAGGTCTGGGAGGCGTTCCAGGCGCGCTTCGGCATCCCCCGCATCCTCGAATTCTACGCTGCGACCGAGGGCACGCTCTCGCTCTACAACGTCGAGGGCCGGGTCGGCGCGGTGGGGCGCGTGCCCCCCTTCATGGCCCGGCGCTCGCCGGCCCTGATCGTCCGCCACGACGCGGCGACGGGGCTGCCCGCCCGCGACGCGCGGGGCCGCTGCATCCCGGCCGAATTCGGCGAGGCCGGCGAGTTGCTCGGCCGACTCTCGGACAAGGCGGAATATACCTTCGAGGGCTATACCAGCGCTGCCGAGAGCGCACGCAAGGTGCTGCGCGACGTGATCGAGCCCGGCGATGCCTGGATGCGCACCGGCGACCTGATGCGCCGGGACGCGCAGGGCTTCTTCACCTTCGTTGACCGGATCGGCGACACCTTCCGCTGGAAGGGCGAGAACGTCGCCACCACCGAGGTTGCCGAGGCGCTCCACCGGGTGGCGGGCGTGCGCGAGGCCAACGTCTACGGCGTGGCCGTGCCGGGGGCGGAGGGCCGGGCCGGCATGGCGGCGCTCGCGGTCGGGCCGGATTTCGTCCTCGCGCATCTGCACGCCGAGATGGAGAGCCGGCTGCCGGCCTATGCCCGGCCGCTGTTCCTCCGCCTGAGCGCGGAGCTCGGCCACACCGAGACCTTCAAGCAGAAGAAGGTCGCGCTGGCCGAGGACGGCTTCGACCCGGACCGGACCGACGACCCACTCTACATCGACCGCGACGGCGCCTACCGCCGGATCGATCCGGCCCTGCACGCCGAGATCACCGGAGGAAAGCTGCGCCTGTAATCCGGTGCTGCACCGCCCTGGTTAAGGGAAGCCGGGGCGCAGCCCGGCTTTGCCACTTTGCGCCCCGCCAGAGGGATGATCCCTTTGGGCCCCCGCACTTCAGGCCGGCTGTAGCTCGCCGAGCGGTAAGGACGGGCGCAGCCGCAATGCGCGCCGCAGCAGCCCGGCGAGGACGAGGCAGACCAGTACCTCGCTCGCGATCGCTACACCGAGCAGGCCCTCGATGCCGAACCAGCGCACCGCCGGGTAGACGAGGGCGAGGTTGAGGGCTGCCGCTGCTGCCGTGGCGGCGAAGATCGCACCGGTCCGCTCCAGCGCGCGGAAGGCGCAGATCTGCGCGAAGGAGACCAGCGAGACCGGGAACAGCAGCGAGTACCACGCCACCACCCAGGCATAGGCGGCCATGTCGGGCCCGAACGCCGCCGCGAGAAGGCTCGGTCCGGTGAGCGCCAGCAGCCCCGTGAAGCTGAGGCCACCGGCAAAGCCGATGGCGGCGGTCACGCCGATGACCGGCCGCAGGCCGTCGAGGCCGCGCGCCGCCAGCGCCCGGCCGGCGATCGGCGGGACGATGTTTTCCAGGGCGTCGCGGATCAGATTGAGAACGCCGAGGATGCTCTGCGCAGCCCTCAGCACGCCGATCAGCGTCACGCCGAGCAGGGCCCCGGCGACAAGCAGGCCGCCATAGCCGCTCAGCCACTGCATCAGCCCGGTCAGGACCAGCCAGCGGCCGGAATGCCATTGCCGCCGGCTCGCCGTGCCGAACTCGCCGGTCCGCCACGCCAGCCGCCCTCGGAACGGGATGGCGCAGAGGCAGGACAGGACGGCCGAGGCGGCGATGACCTCCAGGGCGCGGGCTGGCGAGAGCACGCCGTCCCGCGCGAGCATCACCAGAAATGCGAGCTTGACCCCCTGATTGACCGCGTCGATCCCGAGGACGACAGGCGGCCGGCCGCGAGCGAACAGGTAGCGGCGTGAAAAATCCTGGGCGAGGTGGGCGGCGCAGGCCGCACCCGCCGCGAGCGCCAGAGCGCGGTCGCCGAAGGCCAGAGCGAGCCCGATCGCGACGGCGCCGCCGGCGAGCGCCAGGAAGGTTGCCTCGTGGACGAGGACAATGGCGTAATAGGCGTGCCGCGCCTCCTCGCGCAGGCCCGGCCCAATGCTGATCATCGGGCAGACGACGAGACCGAGCTGCAGGCTGACGGTGAGCAGCACCGCGATCCAGGCTGTCGAGAACAGGCCGAAGGCTTCCAGGCCGAGGGCATGCGCCAGCACGATGGTGGTGGCGAAGTTGCACGCGCTCACCAGCGCCTGATCGGCCACCGAGAGCGCCGGCCCGGCGGCGCCTCTTCCGGCAGACGCGCGGCAGGCGCCGACCAGGGCACGGAGGTCGCGCGGGAGGGCAGGCATGCTGTGTCCGGGTGGGGGTAAGGCGGCCGGAAGGATGACCCGGCGACCCTAGACGAGGCGGGCGCCCGCACCACGCGGACATCGGGAGGGGCGGCGGCAATTCCTCGATCCTTCGGGGTACGTCGGAAGTACGGGCCGGACCGCTCCGATGCACCGCGGGCCTCGATTGTCAGGACGCGGCCCGCCCGCAAGACTTCTCGCCCGATCAGGCCGGTAAGCGGCGGGCGACGGGCACGTTTGGACAGGCAAGCGCTGATGGCGACGACGACAACTGTCCACGTTCTGCCGCGGGAGAGCCGCCTCGCCGAGTTGTTCCTGGCGGCGCTCGGAATCGCCTTCGCCGGCTACATGATCTTTGGCAAGAGCTTCGCCTATCTCGGGTTGCCGCCGCTCTATGCCGGCGAGTTGCTGTTCCTTCTGGGGCTGCTCGCGGTGTTCCGGGCGCGGACGGGCCTCAACCTCGCCGCCGGGCTTGCCACCGCACCCGCGCTCTGCGTCGCCGCTCTGATGGGCTGGGTGCTGCTGCGGACGCTGTCCGGCCTGCGCGAATACCGGGTCGACGCCCTGCGCGACGGGGCGGTCGCGCTCTACGGCAGCTACGCCTTCGTCCTGATCGCCCTCCTGCTCGACGATCCGCGGCGGCTTGGGGCGCTCTTGCGGATGTTCCGCTGGCTCGCGCGCGTCGTGATCCCGCTCGCGATCATCGCCTTCATCCTCGGCGACGTACCGTTCTTCGCGGCGCGGGCGGGCGAGCTCTCGACGCATCTGACCGGTGCCGTCGTCCTCGCGCTGGTCGGCCTCGTCCGGGTCGGGCCGGGCTGGTTCGCCTTCGTCGGCCTCGGCGCCGTGCTGGCCGCCGCGCAGAACCGCGGCTCCATGCTGGCGATCGCGGTGCCGGTCGGTCTCGCGCTCGTGGCGGTCGGCCAGTGGAAGCGGCTCGCGGCGGCGCTGATCATCGGCGCCGGCCTTCTCGGTGCCGCGGCTGCCCTCGACGTCGAGGTGGAACTGCCGAACAGTGACCGGCCCGTCAGCGCTGCGGCGGTGGTGAACAACATCGTCAGCATCGTCGCCCCGAGCAGCGGCGGCAACCTCGACGACACCAAGCAGTGGCGACTGCGCTGGTGGAACAGCATCGTCGGCTACACTGTGCATGGCCCGTACTTCTGGACCGGCAAGGGGTTCGGGCCGAACCTCGCCGAGACCGACGGCTACGTCGTTGGACTCGAGAACGGCGGGCCGACCCTACGCAGCCCGCACAGCATCCACATGACCTATCTCGCCCGCAGCGGCGTGCCGGGCCTCGCCCTGTGGCTTCTGACCTGCGCCGTGTGGATGCTGGCGATGATCGCCGCCTTCTGGCGGGCACGTCGGATCGGCGAGCGGAAATGGGAGGGCTTCTTTCTGTTCATCGCCTGCTACGTCGCCTCGATCATCATCGATGCGAGCTTCGACGTGGCCCTGGAGGGACCGATGCTGGCGGTGCCGTTCTGGACGCTGATCGGCATCGGCATCGCCGCCTCGATGATCTTCCGGGCGCAGACCGCCCCCATCCCGTCCGATGCGCCGTTCCGACCTGGGCGCGCGAGAGCCGCATCCTTGGGCGCGCTCGCCGGTCTCGCGCTCCTCGCACCCTGGCCCGCTGCGCCTGCCCGCGCGGAAGAGGTTCGTGCGGAAGAGGGCCGCCGCTCCGTCAGCAATCCGTCCGGCCCCTGCCTCGTTCTGCGCGACGCCTCCGACCGTACGATCGAGAACCTCGACATCGGGCCTTGCGGCGGCGAGGGGGTGCGGATCGAACGCGCGCGCAACGTGACGATCCGCAACCTCACGATCCGCGACACGGGGGATGTCGGCGTCTATATCGAAGGGAGCGAAGGCGTCACGATTGAGGAAAACACGATCGAGAACGCCCTGTCGGGCGTCCGCGCCCTCTCCTCCACCCGGGTCAGCGTCCGCTGCAACAGCCTGCGCAACGTGCGCGGGCCCATCCCCGCCGGTCAGTTCGTGCAATTCGACAAGGTGACGGGGCCCGGAAACGGCATTTCCTGCAACATCGGCGAGAACGAGCCCGGCCGTGGCGTGCCGGAAGACGCGATCAGCCTTTTCCAATCCCGCGGCGAGCCGGGCGGGCCGATCCTGGTCAGCCGCAACCGCCTCGTCGGCGGTGGCCCAAGTCAGTCCGGTGGCGGGATCATGCTCGGAGACGGCGGCGGCGCCTACTTGGAAGCCCGCGACAACCTGCTGATCGATCCGGGCCAGTACGGCATCGCGGTGGCGAGCGGCAGCCACATGACGATCGCAGGCAACGTGGTGATCGCCCGGCCGCAAGCCTTCACCAATGTCGGTATCTCGGTCTGGAACCAGTACGCGGAGCCCTGCCACACGGTGACGGTGAGCGGGAACAGCGTCGATTGGCGCGCCCGCACCGGCCGGGCCAATCCGTGGTGGGATGCCAAGAACTGCGCCGGCACGCTCTGGTCCCTCAACCGGACGCTCCCGCTCGATCCGCAGCGCGAAACCGCGGCTCAAGCCCCCTGCGCCTGCCGGATCGCGGGGCGTACGGCAGACCCCCGTTCTCCGCTGAACACCCCGAAGGAAGCTGCGCGATGAACGACCCGGTGAATGAAAGGCGCCCCGACATCGTCGTGCTGGCGCTGGCGCGCAACTGCGCCGCCACCCTGCCGGCCTTCCTGCGCTTCCTGGCCTCGCTGCGGGCGGCAGGACTCGATTGCCGCGCCTTCGTCGGCGAGAACGATTCCTACGACGGCACCGGGGCACTGCTCGCGGCGGCGCAGGCACGAGGCGAACTCCGCCACGTTCCCACCGGATTCATGTCCGAGACACGCGGCCGACTGGCGCGGATGGCCCTCGGGCGCGAGCACCTCAAGCAGGTTCTCGACGTGCAGGGCGCACCGCCGGCCTTCGTCTGTGTCGCCGACATCGACAACGTCATGGCCTGCCCGCCCGAGGCGGAGGCCGTTGTGGCAGCCCTGGCCAAGTTGGAGCGGCCGGGCCTCTTCGCGGTCTCGGCGGCGTCGCGCCCGCACTATTACGATCTGCTCGCCTACGAGGACGAGGCGGTGAGCTACGAGCACCTTCTCGACGACATTGCCCGCCACCGCCGCGGGGCGCTCGGCTACTACCGCTTCTTCTCCAGCACGATCTACCCGGCGCAGAGCGCGCTGACGCGCGAGCGCGAGACGACGTGCCTCTCCGCCTTCAATGGGCTGACGCTCTACCGCGGCGCCGATTACCGCCTCGGATCCTACCGCGACGAGGCCTACGCGCGCTGCGAGCACCTTACCTTCAACCGCCGCGTCGCCGCCGCCACGGGCCGGCGGATGCTGGTCGATCCGGGCCTCGTCCTGCGCACCCCCGGCGACCATGCCCAGCGCGGCTTTCTCTCGTTCTACGCGAGCCGGATGCGCAAACTGGCGGTGGCGCGGCTGCGGGGATAGCACTGCCCCTGCCGGAGCGTGTCGAGCCCCTCGAGCGCCCTGCGCGAGCCGAGCCCGAGGGCGTCGAGGGGCCCGGGGGCGCGTGCCCCGGCCGCGATGAGCCGGGGCACGCCTCTTCGAACCAATGGTCCTACGCGGCGCGCACGGTCGTGAGGAAGCGCTGCACCTCGGCTGACAGATGGTCGGACTGTCGCGCGAGCTCCGAGGCCGACGACAGAAGGTGGCTCGCGGCCGCCCCCGTTTCCTCCGAGGCCTGTGCCACGCCCGCGATGTTGCGCGTCACCTCGGAGGTGCCGCTCGAGGCTTGCGCCACGTTGCGCACGATCTCCTGCGTGGCCGCGCCCTGCTGTTCCACGGCGGCGGCGATGCCGGTCGCCACGCTGTTGATCTCCCGGATCCGGCTCGTGATCGCCCCGATCGCGGCGACCGCCTGATCCGTCACGCCCTGGATCTCGCCGATCTGACCCGAAATCTCCTCGGTGGCGCGTGCCGTCTGGCTTGCCAGCTCCTTCACCTCGGAGGCGACGACCGCGAAACCACGGCCGGCCTCCCCGGCGCGGGCCGCTTCGATCGTGGCGTTCAGCGCCAGGAGATTGGTCTGCGAGGCGATGTTGGAGATGAGTCCGACCATGTCGCCGATCCGGGCCGAGGTGGTCCTCAGCGCCTGGACGAGATGGGTCGTCTGGTCGGCCTCGCCGACCGCGGCCTGGGCGAGGCCGGCCGATCCGTGCACCTGACGGCCGATCTCCTGAACCGACGCCCCGAGCTCTTCGGCCGCGGCGGCGACCGTGCCGACGTTGGATGCGGCTTCCTCGGCCGCGGCGGCCACAGTCGTGGATTGCGAGGCCGTCTCGGTCGCGCTCGCGGTCATCTGCTGGGCGGTGGCCTGCAGCTCGGAGGCCGAGGACGACACCGTTCCGACGATCCCGCCGACCGCCGCCTCGAAGCCGTCGGCCAGCTCGATCATCGTGCGCCGGCGCTCAGCGGCCGCGGCCTCGTCGGCACGGCGGCGCACCTCCGCCTCCTCGGCGGCCTTGCGGGCCACCATGGACTTGATCCCTTCGACGGCCCGTCCGACCGCGCCGATCTCGTCGCCGCGCGCGGCTTCCTTGATCTCGGCCTCGATCTCGCCGCGGGCCATCCGCTGCAGAACGCCGACAAGGCTGCCGAGCGGGCGCGTCACCGCGAGCACGACGATCAGGCCGGCCAGCACCATGGCACCGAGCAGACCGACGACCGCGAAGCCAATGAGCATGTAGGTGCCGCGACCGGCGTCCGCGATAGCCTGCGCCTTCGCGGCGGTGAGCTCGCCGGCCAGCAGCGTGGCTCGGCTCTGCATCCACTCGTTCAGCTTGAGTCGAGTCGGAATTCCAACGTCGCGCGCGATACGGAAGGCCTCTTCGCCCTGCTGACGCATGCCGAGGTCGTAGACACGATCGAGGATCGCGAGGAAGCTCTCGACATCACGCCGCATGGCCTCGTTGCCGGTACGCCGCTCCGGCGTGTCGGCCAAGACAACCAGCCGATCGGCCGCCTCGCGTGCCTCGGTCATGGCGGCCTGCTGACGCGTCCGGAAGCGAGCCTTAATCTGCGGATCGCTTTCGAGCAGCATGTTGCGGTCCATGACGGCAGCTTCGGTGATGCCGCCGCGCATGTGCATCAGCGCATCCAGGCGGACGGCCTGGACGTCAACGATCCGAGCCGTCTGCTCGGAGAGACCACGCATCCTGTCGCTGGCGTAGACGATCAGGCCTGCGCTGATCATGAGCGTGAGGGCGAAAGGTAACGCTATCTTAACGATGAGCTTCGCGTTGCTGAAGAACGGCATCGGGGCACCTAAAAAAGCGGCATATGCCGTAAAAATAGACAGCGTTGCCTATGTTAATTTCAGGTTAAATTGCTCATTTGCAAAGATCTTTTGATCCGGAGGAATGAAAGCATTCCAACCTGAAGTGGATTAAGCCAGGCTGCCTTGAAACTTGTCCTAGTGCCGCTCAGAGAGCCCATTGTATCGCTGCACCCGGCACGGCTCCGGTCGGAAAACGAAATCGTTCAAGGTCTGCGAGGCGGCCATGAGGGTCGTGCGTCGGCTCGAAGCGGCACTGGATCACGACGGTTCGTTCGCAGGCGCGGAGGCTGGCGTTCGATCCGACCTCATTGCATCAGGTCGGGATCTCTCGGTCTTCGTTTCGGATCGACTTCTTCCGGAAGGCCACTTTTCGGGACGATGCCGTCGTGCCCGAGCCCTGGAAAACTCACGGCTCCGGCGGCGCGTTCGGCTTCTTCTCGGTGCGGTCGCGGTGGGCGGCGGCGCGGGCGAGCAGCAGCATCGTCACCGGCGTGGTGAGGGTGATGAACAGGCCGATCAGCACATCGCGCAGGACGAGATGACCCTCGACCAGCGACAGCAGCAGCATCGAGCCGGCCAGGATCAGGAAGGCGCCGAGCGTCGCCCCCAACGTCGGGGCATGGACGCGCTCGTAGAACGTCTTCAGGCGGATCAGCCCCAGCGCCCCGGTCAGCGAGAACCCGGCACCGGTCAGCGCCAGCGCCACGACGATCCAGGCTGCCCAGGCGGGCAGGTCGGGGCCGTTCACTGGATCACCTCGCCCTGCATCAGGAACTTGGCCAGCGCCACGGTGGCGGTGAAGCCGATCATGCCGAGGATCAGCGCGGCCTCGAAATAGAGCCCGCTGCCGGTGCGCATGCCGTGGACGACGATTGCCAGCATGCCGTTGAGGTAGAGCGTGTCGAGGCCGAGGATGCGGTCCTGGGCGCGGGGGCCGCGCAGCATCCGCCACGCGGCCAGCGCCATCGCCAGCACCAGCATGCCTTGCGCAAGGCCGAGGCCCCAGTCGAGGACGGTGGCGGCGCTCACGAAAAAATCTCCATCAGGGGGCGCTCGTAGCGGTCCTTCACGCGGCGGACCCAGTCCTCGCTGTCGGCGTCGTCGAGGAGGTGCATCAGCAGGCGCCCGGAATGGGAATCGTACTGGACCCACAGGGTGCCGGGCGTCGCGGTCACGATGATCGACAGCACCGACAGGCCGAACGGTGTCGTCATGTCGAGGGGGATCGAGATGAAGCCGTTGCGCCGCTCGCCACGGTGGAGGCCGAGGATGATCTTGGCCACGTCGAGGTTGGAGCGCAGCATGTCGTAGAGGACGATGAACAGCAACCGGACGGCGAGACCGGGGCGGCGTACCCGCACCGGCGCAGGGCGCAGCGCCCGCATCACCGCGGGCACGACCAACCCGATGAGGAGCGCGAGCACGATGTTGCCCGGGCTCGGCGGCGCGTTCAGCACGAGCCACATCAGGGCGAGGCCGACCGAGAGGAAGCGGTGGGGCAGCAAGGCGCTCATGATCCCGCTCCGCCCGCGCTCCGAGCCGCGTCCTGGGCCGCGCCTCGGCTGGAACCTTTGCCAGCTCCCGCATCGAGCACGGCGCGGACGTAGTCCTGCGGCTGCGACAGCCAGCGAACGGTGGCCTCGGTGTAGGCCAGCGCCGGCCCGGCCCACAGGGCCAGTGCCACGCAGGCCGCGAGCAGGACGCTCAGGCTCGCGAGTTCCGGAGAGCGCAGCACCGGCGGCGGATCGTCGTGCGGCACCCAGAGGCTGAAGATGCCGAGCCGGACCAGCGGGATCAGGGTGCCGAGGCTGGACAGCGTCAGCACGGCGATCAACCACCAGGCCGGGGCCGTCATGGGGCCGGATGCAAGCCCTGAGAACATCGCCAGCTTGCCGACGAAGCCCGCGAGCGGCGGAATGCCGGCGAGCATCAGCGTGCAGACGAGGAAGCCGCCGCCGAGGATCGCGACCGTTGCGGGGATCGCCCGCCCGATCTCCGTGGCGCCGGCATCGTCGAAGGGGTCGCGGTACTCGTCGGCGAAGACGGGCTGCGCCGCGTCGGTCGGGTCGCGGCCCCGCTGAAGGATCTCGGCCAGCAGGAACAGGGCACCGGCGGCGAAGGTCGAACCGACGAGATAATAGAGCGCGCCCGAGAGCGCTCCGTCGCTGCCGGTGCCGAGCGCCGCCAGCACGGTGCCCGACGAGATCATCACCGCGTAGCCCGCCGCCCGCGTCAGCTCGCGCGCGGCGAGGATGCCGATCGTGCCGAAGGCGATGGTCGCGAGCCCGGTGGCGAGGATCCAGCTCTGGCCGAACCCTTCCGAGGTGCCGGCCCCGAACAGCAGCAGGCTCAAGCGGATCACGACGTAGACGCCGACCTTGCTGAGGATCGCCAGGATTGCCGCCGCCGGGGCGGTCGCGGCGGAATAGGTGGTCGGCAGCCAGAAGCCGAGGGGCCAGGCGCTGCACTTGATGAGGAAGGCGATGCCGAGCACGGCGCAACCGACCTCGAACAGGGCGGCCTCGGCGGGCGGGCTCGCGAGCCGCCGGGCGAGGTCGGCCATGTTGAGCGTGCCCATGGTGCCGTAGATCAGGCTGACGCCGACGAGGAAGAACAGCGAGGCGACGAGGTTGACCGCGATGTAGCCGAGCCCCGCGCGGATGCGGGTCTCGCCCGAGCCGTGCAGGACGAGCCCGTAGGAGGCGGCCAGCATCACCTCGAAGAACACGAACAGGTTGAACACGTCTCCGGTGAGAAAGGCGCCGTTCACTCCCATCAGCAGCAGCAGGAACAGGCCGTGGAAGCGCGGCCCCGCCCGACCCCAGCGGGCGAAGGAGAAGACCAGGGCGGACAACCCCAGCACGCCCGCCAGCGTCAGCATCATCGCCGAGAGCCGGTCGGCCACCAGCACGATGCCGTAGGGCGCGGCCCAGTCGCCGAGGCGGTAGACCTCCGGCGCCTCGGTCACGCGGGCGACGAGGACGAGGGCGGTGGCGAGCAGCACCAGCACCGTTCCGAGGCTGATCGCCGCCTTCAGGCGGTGCCGCCGCTCGTCCATCAGGAACATCACGCCGGCCACGGCGATCGGCAGCACGATCGGCAGGACGATGAGATGATCGGACCACAGGGCCGCGCCGGGGCCGTTCAGGAAGGGCGCGGTCATGGATGCGGATTCTCCGACATCGGTTCGACGTGATGCGGTTCGCGACCGTCGACATGGTCGTTGCCGGTGACGCCGCGGGCGGCGAGCAGTACGACGAGGAACAAGGCGGTCAGCGCGAAGCTGATCACCAAAGCGGTGAGCACCAGCGCCTGCGGCACCGGATCATCGACCGAGACGGTCTCGGGGCCGGACTTGAGCACCGGCGGTGCGCCAACGGTGAGCCGGCCCATGGCGAAGATGAACAGGTTGACGGCGTAGCTCAGCAGCGAGAGCCCGAGCGCCACCTGGAAGGTGCGTGGGCGCAGCATCAGCCACACGCCGGAGGCAGCAAGGACACCGATTCCCGCCGACAGCACGATCTCCATTACGCCGTCTCCTCGGCGGCTTGCTCGGTATCCGCCTCCGCGCTGCGGGTGCGGCGAAGCGACTGGTGGGCAAGCGCCACCAGCATCAGCGCGCTCGCGCCCACCACCAGCACCATGATCCCGAGATCGAACACCAGGGCGCTTGCCGCCGGCACCTTGCCGAGCAGCGGCAACTCCCAATAGGCGAAGTAGGCGGTGAGGAAGGGCCGCCCGAACGCCCACGAGGCCGCGCCGGCGCCTGCCGCGATCAGCAGGCCGAGGCCGATCCAGGCGATCGGCTGGATCCGCAGGCGCTCCTCCACCCACTGCGCGCCGCAGGCCATGTATTGCAGGATGAAGGCGATGGTGAGCGCGATGCCGGCTGCGAAACCGCCGCCGGGCAGGTCGTGCCCGCGCAGGAACAGGTGCAGCGACAGGAGGACGATGAATGGGAACAGCCACGTCATCACCACCCGCGGCACGAGAAGCGCGTCCGCGGTGGTGTCGCCGGGCTTGCGGCCCTCGCGGGCGCGGTCATAGGCGTCGTGGTGGCGCTGCTGCTTCGGCCGCTCCAGGCTGTCCGGTGCCGGGCGGAAGCGGCGCAGCAGCGCGAACACCGTGAGCCCGACGATGCCGAGCACCGAGATCTCGCCGAGCGTGTCGAAGGCGCGGAAATCGACCAGCAGCACGTTGACGACGTTGCGCCCACCGGCCTGCGGATAGGCTTCCTCGATGAACCAGCGCGCGATGCCGTCGCCCGCCGGGCGGGTCATCACGGCGTAGGCGAGCCCGGCGAGCCCGAGGCCGGCGAAGCCGGCGATGCAGAGGTCGATGATGCGGCGGCGGCGCGCCCGCGCCCTCTCCGCAGGGGGAGCCTGGATCGCCGCATTGCGCTTCGGCAACCAGCGCAGGCCCAGCAGCAGCATGACGGTGGTGACGATCTCCACGAGGATCTGCGTCACCGCCAGATCCGGTGCCGAGAGCCAGAGGAAGGTCAGGCTGCTTACCAGCCCCGCCCCGCCGACGAAGATCGTGGCCGACAGGCGATGATACTTCGCCCGTTCCGCCGCGCCGACCGCGCAGGCCGCGCCAACGATCCACATCAGCGCGAAGGCGGGATCGAAGGGCGTCAGCCGGCCGGGCGCGAACAGGTCAAGCCCGCGGGCGAC
Organism: Methylobacterium sp. R2-1; assembly: GCF_014191355.1. GTDB lineage: Bacteria > Pseudomonadota > Alphaproteobacteria > Rhizobiales > Beijerinckiaceae > Methylobacterium. Next base: position 115,018 of record NZ_JACHWM010000011.1, on the reverse strand, counting down.
GCCCGCCGCCAGCGAGGCGAGCAGGGCGGCGAGGAACAGGATGCGAAGCTGCGGTTGGAGCCGCTCGGTGCCGAACCAGAGTTCCAGCGCGCGGGCGCCCTTCGTCAGGCCGGTCATTGATCGCTCGAAGAGCCGGCCGCCATCGAGCCGGTCCATTAGCCAGGGACCGCCGCGGGGATTGGTGTTGATGCGTTTGCCGAACAGGACATAGAGCAGCACGCCGCCGACCAGGGCGATCATGCTGAGCGCCAGCGGCGCGTTGAAGCCGTGCCAGATCGCCAGACTGTAGGTCGGAGCGTCCGCGCCGAACACCGCGCCCACGGCACGCTCCAGGGCCGGACCGATGGTCAGGTTCGGGACGAGACCGATAGCGATGCAGGTGAGGACGAGGAGCTCGATCGGGATGCGCATCCACCGCACCGGCTCGTGCGGCGTCTCCGGCAGATCGTGCGGCGGCGGGCCGAAGAAGGTCTGGCGGATGAAGCGCAGCGAGTAGAGCATGGTGAAGGCGCTGGCGAGCGTCGCCAGCACCGGCAGGGCGATGTGGATCGGGTGATCGCCCATGTTGTCGACCGCCTCCGACAGGAACATCTCCTTCGAGAGGAAGCCGTTGAGCAGAGGCACGCCGGCCATCGCCGCGGCGGCGACCATGGCGAGCGTGCCTGTGTAGGGCATCGCCCGCCACAGTCCCGAGAGGCGGCGCATGTCGCGCGTGCCGGTCTCGTGGTCGATGATGCCGACCGCCATGAACAGCGACGCCTTGAAGGTCGCGTGGTTCACCGTGTGGAAGATCGCGGCGACCACGGCGAGCGGCGAGTTGAGGCCGAGCAACAGCGTGATCAGTCCGAGATGGCTGATGGTCGAGTAGGCGAGCAGACCCTTCAGATCGTGCTGGAAGATCGCGCTCCACGAGCCGATCAGCAGGGTGGCCATGCCGGCGCTGGCGACGATCCAGTACCAACTCTCGGTGCCCGACAGCACCGGCCACAGGCGGATCATCAGGAAGATGCCGGCCTTCACCATGGTCGCCGAGTGCAGGTAGGCGCTGATCGGCGTCGGCGCCGCCATCGCCCGCGGCAGCCAGATGTGGAACGGGAACTGCGCGGACTTGGTGAGCGCCCCCATGAGCACCAGCAGCAGGGCCGGCACGTAGAGCGGGCTGTTGCGGATCGCGTCGCCCGAGGCCAGCACCGTGTCGAGGTCGTAGCTGCCGACGATGCGCCCGATCAGGATCGTCCCGACGAGCAGGCACAGACCGCCTGCGGCAGTGATGGTGAGCGACATCCGCGCCCCGTCGCGGGCGGCGGTGTTGTCGTACCAGTAGCCGATCAACAGGAACGACACGATGCTCGTCAATTCCCAGAACAGGACGAGCTGGATCAGATTGCCGGCGAGCACGATCCCGAGCATCGCGCCGACGAAGGCGAGGAAGTAGGAGAACAGCCGCGGCACCGGGTCGGCGGCGGCCATGTAGTAGCGTGCGTAGAGCACCACCAGCGCGCCGATGGCGAGCACCAGCACCGCGAACAGCCAGGCGAGCCCGTCGAGCCGGAGCACGAGGTTGACGCCGAGGCTCGGCAGCCACTCGACGGCGTGGACAACCGTGTGACCGCCGGCGAGTTGCGGCGTGAGCGCAAGGATGCAGCCGAGGCTGGTCAGCGTCACGAGTCCGGCGAGCATGGCCGCAGCGGTGCGCGCATGACTCGGCAGGGCACCCGTGAGCACGGAGCCGGCGAAGGGCAGGATCGCGGCGGCGGCGAGAAGGGCGTTGGACGACATCAACCCGGGCGAGATGCAGGCTCGGGAGTGGCCTGAGTGACGAGGAGGGGCGGCGCGTTCAAGCGAGGCCGCTCGCCGTGGCGGGTGCGGAACTCGTGCTTGCATCTAAGGCATGCCCGAAGGTCGGGCCGCAAGTGAAGCACAAGAAAAGACGAAATCGATCCGATGGTTGCGCCGCGTGAGAATCCACACGTCGCCCGTTGCCTCTCCTGGGACCCGCCAGGCCGGTCATCACGCATCATTTGCTGGACCGGCATAGGTCGGGCGATGGGCTCGGCCCGCATCGCCGACTCCTGGTCCCGGTATGACGCCCCGCACGCCGGCCCGCCGCCGCAGACATCAGGGCGGGAAGGCCGACAGTGCCTGTTCCAGCGCCCGCCGCGCCATCTGCCGCGCGGCGGGCTCGGAGTCCCGAATCCGTCAAGGGGCGCGGTCAAAGTGTCCACCGACGGGCCGCCGATCCCGTTTTGATACGGCTTTCCTGAGGCACGCAGTTTGCTGAACCGACACAACACAGTCGTCGGCGGTCCCGGCCGTTCGAGGACGGAGGCTGACGCGGCGCCTGCCTCGCGCCAGAATTCAGGTCGGGTCAGAGATTTCGCAGATTGCTCGCAGACGGGACCCTGTCATGGATGCCAAGAAAGCCCCCAATGTCGTCATCATCGGTCTCGGTTACGTCGGCCTGACTCTGTCCGTCGCCCTGGCGCGCCGCGGCGTCCAGGTCTACGGCATCGAGAAGCGGCCGGACGTCGTCGAGAAGACCAATGCCGGCGTTCCGCACTTCGCCGAGGTGGGGCTCCAGGCGGCACTCGCCGACGTCGTGAAGAAGGGCCGCTTCGTCGCCAGCACCACGACGCGGGATGTGCCGCGGGCCGAGTACTACATCATCACCGTCGGCACGCCGCTCTATCCCGGCTCGCACGAGCCGCGCCTCGATATGATCGAGGAGGCGACGCGGGAAGTGGCCGAGCACTTCTCAGAGGGCGCGACCGTGATCCTGCGCTCGACGGTGCGGATCGGCACGACGACGGGCGTGGTGAAGCCGATCCTCGACCGCACCGGCATCGACTACCACCTCGCGATGTGCCCCGAGCGGACGCTCGAGGGCGACGCCATGCGCGAACTCATCAACCTGCCGCAGATCGTCGGCGGGCAGACGCCGGATGCCTCCGACGCGGCGGCCGCCCTGTTCAGCCGCCTGACCCACACCATCGTCCGGGTCGCGAGCCCGGAGACGGCGGAGATGATCAAGCTCGTCGACAACACCTCGCGCGACGTCCACTTCGCCTTCGCCAACGAGGTGGCGCGGGCCTGCGACGCGCTCGGCATCAACGCCAACGACGTGATCCGCTACGGCAAGCTCGGCTATACCCGCACCAACGTCGCCGCCCCCGGCCTCGTCGGCGGACCCTGCCTGGAGAAGGACCCGCACATCCTCCTGTCCTCGGTCTCGGGCAAGGGCGTGAACCTCGAGATCACGGCGGCGTCCCGCCTCGTCAACGAGCGCCAGCCGGCGGAGACAGTGGGCAGCCTCGTCGAGCGGCTGCGGGCCCGCCGCGCCGGGCCGTTCAAGGCGGTGGTGGCCGGCCTTGCCTTCAAGGGCCGCCCGGAGACCGACGACCTGCGCGGGTCGATGTCGCTCCACGTCATCCGCGAGATGATGGCGACCGAGCAGTTCTCCGAGATTCGCGTCTATGACGGCGTGGTGCCGATGGACCACATCCGGGCGATCTCGTCGGGGCTGACGCCCTACGACAGCCTCGCCGCCGCCTGCGAGGGCGCCGACGTGCTGGTGATCGCCAACAACCATCCGGAATATTCGAAGATCGATCTGGAAACGATCATCGGTACGATGTCGGACGACGCCTTCGTCTACGATTACTGGAACAACCTCAGCGAGATGCCGGCGGAGGTTCTGGAGAATCGCTACGTCACCGTGGGCAACCTCGTGGGTAAGTTTCAATGAGCAGATTGGCTGTCACCGGGGCGGGCGGGTTCATCGGCGCCCACCTCACCCGCGCGCTCCTGTCCGAGGGGCACGAGGTCGTCGCGATCGACAACTACATCCGCGGTCAGGCTTCGCGCCTGGCCAGCGCTCAGGGCGCGATCGAGCGCGCGACGCTCGACGTGCGTGACAAGGATGCGCTGGTCGAGGCGCTCCGGGGCGTCGAGTGCGTGTTTCATCTGGCCGCCGTCAACGGCACGGAGAACTTCTACACGCAGCCGCAGCTCGTGCTCGATGTCGGCGTGCGCGGTGCGCTCGCCGTCACCGAGGCCTGCATCGAGGCCGGCGTGCCCGACCTCGTCGTTGCCTCCTCGGCGGAGGTCTACCAGACCCCGCGCGTCGTACCGACGAACGAGGACATCGAGATGGTGATCCCCGACTCATTGAACCCGCGCTACTCCTACGGCGGGTCGAAGCTGATCTCGGAGCTGATCGCCTTCAACTACGGCCGCGACAAGCTGCGCAAGATCCAGGTCTTCCGGCCGCACAACGTCTACGGACCCGACATGGGCTGGAAGCACGTCGTGCCGCAGCTGATCGAGAAGATCGTCGCGGCCGGCGACGGCGGGTCGATCACGCTTCAGGGCGACGGCAGCGAGACCCGCGCCTTCTGCTACGTCAGCGACGTCGTTGACGGCATCGTCCGGATGTGGCGCTCGGGCGAGAGCATGAACGTCTACCACATCGGCTCGATGGAGGAGGTCGCGATCCGCGATCTCGCCCGGATCACCGCCGAAGCGCTCGGGACCCGGGTCGATCTGATTGCCGGACCGGCCGCCGCCGGGGCGACGCCGCGCCGCTGCCCCGACATCGGCAAGATGCGGGCGATCGGCTACGCGCCGGGCGTTTCCCTGGTCCAGGGCATCGAGCGCACGGTCGCATGGTACCGCGAGAACCCGGCACCGACCGATTCCAACCCGCTTCTGTAAGGACGCTCCATGTACAGCTTGGCGGGCAAGACCGTCTTCGTGGCCGGACACCGCGGCCTCGTCGGAAGCGCCCTGATGCGGCGTCTGAAGGGCGAGGATTGCGAGATCCTCACCGCCACCCGTGCGGAACTCGACCTGCGCGACCAGGCAGCGGTGCGTGCCTGGATGCGCGACCGGCGGCCGGATGCGGTGTTCCTGGCCGCGGCAAAGGTCGGCGGCATCCTCGCCAACGCGACCTACCCGGCCGACTTCCTCTACGAAAACCTGATGATCGAGGCCAACGTCATCGAGGCGGCGTTCCGCGAGAATGTCGGCAAGCTGCTGTTTCTCGGATCGAGCTGCATCTACCCGAAATTCGCCGAGCAGCCGATCGTCGAGTCGAGCCTGCTGACCGGATCGCTGGAGCCGACCAACGAGTGGTACGCGATCGCCAAGATCGCCGGGATCAAGCTCGCGCAAGCCTATCGCCAGCAGCACGGCCGCGACTTCATCTCGGCCATGCCGACCAACCTCTACGGACCCGGCGATAATTTCGATCTGACGTCGAGCCACGTCCTGCCGGCCCTGATCCGCAAGGCTCACGAGGCCAAGCGCAACGGGGCCAAGGAGATGGTGATCTGGGGCACCGGCTCGCCGCGCCGCGAGTTCCTGCACGTCGACGACTGTGCCGACGCCTGCATCCACCTGATGAAGACGTACTCGGAGGCCGAGCACGTCAATGTCGGCTCGGGCGAGGATATCCCGATCTACGACCTGACCCGCCTCGTCTGTGACGTCGTCGGGTTCGAGGGCGAGATCGTGCGCGATCCGACGAAGCCCGACGGCACTCCGCGCAAGCTGATGTCCGCGGACAAGCTGCGCGGCCTCGGCTGGACGCCGAAGATGCCGCTGCGGGACGGTATCGCCGCGACCTACGCGTGGTTCCGGGAGCATGTCGCCGATGCCTGAGATCGATGGATGCGTGACGATGAGTGATGCTGCCGCCATCCCGGCTTCCGGGCCCTACGCACTCCGGATCAACCGGAACGATCCCTACCTCGTCCAAGCGAACGGGCCGGCGGCGCACCGCCTGCCGGCGACCCGCATCCTTGGGGTCCCGGTAAGCGTCATCGACATGCCGTTCGCCGTGCGCACCATCATCGGCTGGGCGCGGGCGCGGCGCACCAGCATGATCTGCGTGCGCGACGTGCACGGGATCATGTGCGCCCAGGATCAGCCCGACCTGAGGGCCGCGCACGAGCGGGCGAGCATGATCACTCCCGACGGGGCACCGCTCACCATCATCAGCCGGTTCCTGCGCGCACACGGCACCGGCCGCGTGCCGGGGCCCTCGCTGATGGAGGAGATGTTCTCGGCAACGCAGAACATGGGCATCCGCCACTATCTCTACGGCGGCAAGGAAGGCGTGGCCGAACAGGTCGCGGCCAACTTCGCGCGCAAGTATCCCGGCACGCAGGTCTGTGGGCTCGCCTGCCCGCCTTTCGGTGCCGTCCCGCCGGACCTCGACGCGGAGCTCACCGATGCGATCAAGCGGGCCGAGCCGCACATCGTCTGGGTCGGCATGTCGACGCCGAAGCAGGACATCTGGATGAACGACCATCTCGACCGCCTGCCCGGCATGGTGCTGATCGGCGTCGGCGCCGCCTTCGATTTCCATTCCGGGGCGGTGAAGCGGGCGCCGAAGATCATGCAGGTGCTCGCCCTCGAATGGCTGCACCGGCTCGTCAGCGAGCCCCGGCGCCTCTGGCGGCGCTACCTCGTCATGGCGCCCGTCTTCCTCTGGAAGATGGCGCGGCAGCCCGAGCCGCGCCGGTCCTGAGGAGCGAGCCCAACGTGAGTCAGCCCTTGCGCGTCCTCATCGTCCACAACCACTACCAGATCCGGGGCGGCGAGGACGCGGTGGTGGAGCACGAGGCCGCGGCACTCGCCGCGGCCGGCTGCACGGTCGAGACACTGGCCTTCCACAACGACGACATCCGCACGCCCCTTGATCGCCTTCGCACGGCGTTCGAGGCGCCGCACGCGCCACGCGGCGTCGCCCGGGTCGTCGCGGCGGTGGAGCGTTTCCAGCCCGACGTAGTCCACGCCCACAACACCTTTCCCCTGGTGTCGCCCGCCATGCACGGGGCGGTGCGGGCGCTCGGCCCGGTGACGGTGCAGACGCTGCACAACTTCCGACTCGCCTGCGCCGGCGCCATGCTGATGCGCGACGGTGCCCCCTGCGAGACCTGCCTCACCGGCTCCTCCTACGCGGCCGTGCGCCACGCCTGCTACCGCGGCTCGCGGCTCGGCACTTTTGCCGTGGCGCGGATGATCGACCGGCACCGCCGCGCCGGTACCTGGACGCGGGACGTCGACGCCTTCGTCGCGTTGACCGAGTTCGCCCGCGGGCGCTTCGTCGCGTCGGGGCTGCCCGCGCACCGCATCTTCGTGAAGCCGAACGGTCTGCCCGATCCGGGGCCGCCGCCCGTGGGTCCGCGCGAGGGAATTCTGTTCGCCGGTCGCCTCAGCCCGGAGAAGGGCGTCGAGATCCTGAAGCAGGCCGCCGAGCGGCTCGCCACGCCCGTCGAGGTCGCCGGCGAGGGGCCGCTGCGGGCGACGCTGGAGGGTGCGGCCGGGCTGACCCTTCTCGGCGCCCTGCCCCGTGCGGAGATGCGGGCCCGGATGGGGCAGGCCACCGCCCTCGTCGTGCCGTCCCTCTGGTACGAGGGTCTGCCGATGGTCGTGGCCGAGGCTTATGCCGCGGGTACGCCGGTCATCGCTTCGCGGATCGGCGCCCTGGCCCACCTCATCGAGGACGGCGTGACCGGCCTGCTGGTGACGCCGGGTGATCCCGCCGCCCTGGCGGGAGCCATCGAGCGGCTGCGAGCCCGGCCGGAGGAAGCCCGGCAGATGGGCGCGGCCGCCCGCGCCGCCTATCTGCGCGACTGGACCGAAGAGGCGACGACCGCCGCGCTGCTGACGATCTATCGGACGGCGCTGGCCGCGCGCCTGCGGGATCAGCGTGAGAGCGCGTCACGAGCGCCGAGCCGCCTCATCCAAGGACAGATAGCGTAATCTCTCCTTCTCGATTTCCGACAACGCTTGTTCCTGTTCGAGTTCGTCCTCGTAGGGTGCATTCCTGAGTTCGTGTAGGAGAAACAGCGCTGCCATGAGGCCAAAGCCCGTCGCTCCCCAGATCACAAGCGAAACGGTCGTCATTGGCCCCCGCTTATCATTGAATAGTCTTTAACATAATTTACTCATTCTGGAACAGGTAGGGCAATCAGTTCATCGTTTGACGTCGATAGACGGGCAAATGGCACTGATGTCCGCGCGCTTGCCCTTCCGGTGCCCGCTGAGATCCTTCGGCAACGGGCTGAGTTACCGCCAAGCCATCAGGCTGATCTTGGCGGCCATCACCTGGCATCCGGCCGCTGAGAAGGCTCCTTCGTGGCCGAAGCCCGGAACGCTGACGGTCTCGCCATTCTCGGCAAAGGCGCGCCAGCCCAGCATCGGGTCGAGTGCCGGGCCGACCGGGATGCTCTCGCTGCGCACGATCAGCACCTGTCCTGAATGAGGGCGCGGCTCGTAGGCCAGGGCGAGCGCGTCGAGATCGTCGGTCACTTGCCAGAATGCTTCCTCGGGATTCGGCGCTGCGAACCCCGCCCGATGCATGCGCCGCCGCAATCCGCGCCAGGCCCGGTTCGAGCGGAGCCGGAGACGCGCCCGCGAGACGAGGTAGCCGGCGCCATCGCGGCGCAGGTGGCGGACGAGCGCGGCGAGCCGCCCGCGCCGGTAGGCGGAAGCGGCCCGGATCCGCTCGCGCGGCTCGAGACGCCGGAAATAGCCGGGCTCCCAGCAGTCAATGAGGACGACGAGGGCGACGTCGCGGCCCCTTTCCGCGAACTGGCGAGCGATTTCGAAGGCGAGGACGCCGGAGCGGCAGAACCCGACGAGGCGGATCGGTCCTCGCGGCTGCGCGGCATCGATGGCATCGCGATAGGCGCCGGCGAGCCGCTCCAGCGTCTCCTCGTGCGGCGGAAGCCGGCTCTCGAGCTGCAGCGTCGCGAAGGGCTGGTCCACGCCCAGGGCCTCGGCCAGCGGTCGGTAGAGTTCCTGATCGGCTGCGGCATGATGGATCGCGGTGAAGCCGGGCCGTGTCTCCGCCTTCACATCCTGCAGCGAGCGGTGCCGCACGCCCGCCGAGGCCTTGCCGCTCAGCAGGGCGCAGAGCCGCGCGACCGTGCCCGCCTCGAAGAAGGACCAGAGCGGAACCGATCGGCCCGTTGCCGCCTCGATCCGGGCGACGACGCGGGCCGCCAGCAGCGAGTGGCCGCCGGACGCGAAGAAATCGTCGTCGTCGGAAAGGTTCGGGCGCCCCAGCATCTCGCGCCAGATCGTCCGCATCGCGGGCAGGAGGTCATCGGACCCGCCACCCATCTCCGGGAACGTTTCGGGCCCGTTGATCTCGTCGCTGGCTGGATCCACGGGCCCGTCCCGAGGGGCATCCTCGGGCACGACCCCGGCCACACTCCCAACAGCATCTCTCGCGAAGGGTGCCGGATCGGGAAGGCGCGCACCGACCGCTGCGCAGGCGGCGCGTTCGAAGTCTGCGAGCAGGCCGGCCACGGTCAGTGCCTCGTAGAGGCTTGCATCGTACTCGCAGACCAAGCGCCATCCCGCCTCGGTCGGCGCAAGTTCGAGGTCGAGGTCGAAGAAGCTGCCGCTGGCGGCATAGTCGAGTTCGACGAGGCGGACCGGAGCGGTTCCCTCGGCCGACCCAGCCGTGGGCCGTGTCGCCCCGGGCGTCGGGCGCAGCCGAATGTTGACCGAGACCAGCGGCGGCCGCAGCCCGTCGCGGCAAGGCGCCAGAGCCTGCACCACCCGGTCGAACGGGGCGAGCGCGTGATCGCAAGCCTCGAGGATCGTCCGGCGCGTCGCCGCGAGCCGCTCGGCGAAGCTCTGCTCCGTTCCGAGATCGGCCCGGAGGACCAGCGTGTTCACGAAGGTGCCGACGACCCCTTCCAGCTCGATCTCGTCGCGCCCGAGCACTTGCGTCCCGATGGCGATGTCGAGGCGCCCGGTCCGCGCGCTCAGGAGCCCGAACAGGATGGTGCAGGCGAGAACGAAGGGCGTGGCGCCGTGCTCCCGCGCGTAAGCCTCCATGCGGGCGCCGAGTTCGGCGGGCAGCAGGCGGGTCTCGGCAGCGAAGCGGCGCTCCCGGCCGGGGCGGCGCGGATGGTCCGGCGGCAGCTCGAAAGGTGTGAGGTCGCGCAGCGATCGCGCCCAGAATGCGAGGTCGCGCTCCGCGGCCGCGGCGATGGCGGGTGAGATCTCCCATTCGGCGAAGTCGGCGTAATGCAGGGCCGGAGGGGCCGGAGCCGGTGCCTGCCCCCGGCTCAGGGCGCCGTAGATCGCGACGAACTCCCGCGCCAGCACCACCATCGACCAGCCGTCGCAGACGCTATGATGGGCGGTGACGAGCAGCAGGGAATCGCCGCGCCCGAGCCGCAGCAGCGTCACGCGCAGCAGTGGCGCGCGCGCCAGATCGAACGGCTTCCTGGCTTCCGAATCGGCGATCTCTCGTGCCTCGCCGAGGCGGTCGCCGGGCAGGCCGGAAAGGTCGATCTCGGAGAACGGCAGCGGCACGGATCCGGCGATCCGCTGCACCGGCCGCCCGCCCTCCCCGACGATCGACGTGCGCAACGCCTCGTGCCGCTCGAGAAGGATGCGGAAACCGCGAACGAGGATCTCGGCATCGAGCCGCCCGGCGATGCGCCAGCGGGCGGCGACGTGCAGGCTCGGGTCGCCGGGCCTCAATTGGTCGAGGAGCCAGAACCGCGTCTGGCTGTGGGAGCAGCGGGCGGTGAAGGCGTCACCGCCCTGAACCTCACCGAGCGCGGCCGGCGTTTCCTGCGTGAAGTGCCGCATCCTGCCCGCCCTCACGCCTGACCGACCGCGGCGCGCTCGGCGTCCGCGGGTCGGGGGCGCCGGATCGGCGCGATCGGCGCCCGACCGGCCGGCAGTTCTCCGCCCTCCCCGAGGCGACCGTGCAGCAGGGCCGCAATCCGAGCGATGGTGCGCTCCTGGAACAGGTCGCCGGCCCCGAGCGGCAGGTTCTCCCGCCGAGCCCGCGCGACGATGCGGAACATGCTGAGCGAATCTGCGCCCAGGGCAATCAGGTCATCCTCTCGCGCGACGACGGAGAGACCCAGCACCTCCCGCCAGATCGCCGCCAGCGTCGCTTCCAAGACATCGTCCGCTGTCGTGACCGGCTCGGGCGCGGGTTTGAGGAGAAGCGGTATCGCGGCGGCCGGCTCGGCGAAGCCTGAAGGCCGGGTCTCCGGGGCGGGCAGCGCCTTGCGGTCGATCTTGCCGCTCGCCGTCAGCGGCAATGCCGACAACCGGACCCATTCCGAGGGGATCATGTAGTCCGGGAGTTCGCGGGCGAGCGCCGCGCGCAGGTTTCGTAAGGTGGGGGCTGCCTCGCCGTCGGAGCGCACGAAGTAGCAGACGAGGCGATTCTCGCCATCGCGGTCGGGGCGCAGCACCACGACGGCGTGCAACCCTGTCTGGCGCAGCAGCACCGCCTCGATCTCACCGGGCTCGATCCGAAAACCGCGCAGCTTGATCTGGTGGTCGACCCGTCCCAGGATCTCGATGCGTCCGTCCGGCCGGTAGCGGGCGCGGTCGCCGGTTCGGTAGAGCCGCGCCCCGGAGCATTCCGGCAGGGTGCTCACGATGAAGCTCCGCTGCGTCAGGTCCGGCCGACCGAGATAGCCGCGGGCGAGCCCGACGCCGCCGATCAGCAATTCGCCCGTGACACCGACCGGTACCGGCTCGCCCTGCGCATCGAGGATGAAGAGGCTCGTGTTGTCGATTGGCCGTCCGACCGTGACCGTCTCCTCACCCGGATCGACCCGCGCGGCCGAGGACCAGATCGTCGTCTCCGTCGGCCCGTAGAGGTTCCACAATTCGCCGCCGCCCTCGGTGAGACGCCGTGCCAGATCGAGCGGCAGGGCCTCCCCACCGCACAGCATCTTGAAGCCGGGGCGGGAGCGGAAACCCGCCTCCAGCAGGAGCCGCCATGTCATCGGCGTCGCCTGGAGCACGGTGGCTTCGCTCCGTTCGAGCCGCGCGAGGAGAGCGTGGCCGTCGCGCGCCTCCTCGGCGGAGGCAAGCGCGATCTCGGCGCCGCGGATCAGCGGCAGCAGCAATTCGAGCCCGGCGATGTCGAAGGTCACTGTCGTCACCGCGAGAAGGCGATCGTCGCGCCCGAGCCCCGGCGCCCGCGCCATGGAGAACAGCAGGTTCGAGAGCCCACGATGGAGTACTTCGACGCCCTTCGGCGCGCCGGTGGTGCTCGACGTGTAGATCAGGTAGGCCGCCCGCTCGGCCGGAACGCGCGGGAAGCGGGTCGGTGCTGGCCCGTCGAGCCGGTCGACCTCGATGACCCGCGGGCCGGCCTCGGGCATGAGGGCGCGGTCGGCGGCGAGGGTGAGCATCGCGCCGATCCCGGCATCCGCGACGATGCCTGCGCGGCGGGCAGGCGGCATCGCCGGGTCGAGGGGGACGTAAGGGATGCCGGCGCGCAACGCGCCGAGCATCGCCGCGACGAGGCCGGGCGAGCGGCGCATGAGGAGGCCGACGCGGGCGCGCTCGGGCAGAGCGCTGTCCAGCAGGGAAGCGGCGACACGGTCGGCCCATCGGTCGAGGGCGCCGTAGGACACGGTTTCCTCACCGAAGCGGATCGCGATCCGGTCCGGGTCGCGCCGCGCATGGAGCCTGAAGGCGCGGAGTGCCCCGACATTGAGAGGATGCGCGGTCTCGGTCGCGTTCCAGGCCACCAGCATGGTCTGCCGCTCGGCCGCATCGAGCAGCGGAACGCGCCCGACCGCCTGCGCCGGATCGCGAGCGAGATGCCCGAGAAGGGTGAGATAGTGCCCGATCCAACGCTCGATCGTGGCGGGCTCGAACAGGGCGCGGTTGTAAGTGGCGTCCAGGGTCAGTCCGTCGGCTGTCTCGCTCAGGCTGACGGTCAGCTCGAAGGTCGAGAACCGCTTCGGAGCCGGCGCGATGACGCCGCGCAACCCTGCTCCGAAGTCGATGGCTTCGGGGAAGCGCTGGAGGTTGAACTGCACCTGCGCCAGCGGCGGGCGCGCAGGGTCGTGCGGCCGGTCGAGCTGGCGCAGCAGACGCCCCAGGGTGCAGTCGGCGTGGACGGCAGCCTCCGCCAGGGAGGCGCCGGTGCGGGCGAGATGGGCGGCGAAGGGCTCGCTCGGGTCGAGCCGGGCCCGCAGCGGCAGAAGGTCGGCGTGGTGCCCGACGAGGCCGGGCTCGCCGAGGCGTGGCTGCCCCGCCACGGGCAGACCGACGACGAGGTCGTCCTGGCCGGAGAGACGCGCGAGCAGCACCTGGAAGGCCGCGAGCATCGTGGCGGTCAACGTCTGACCCTGCCGCGTTGCGAGCGCTTTCAGCGCGGTCACAAGCGGCGGCGGCAGGGCGGCGCTTCGCGTGTCGCCGGCAAAGCCGCGCAGCTTCGGCCGCGGATGATCGGCCGGCAGATCGAGCGGCTCGGGCAGGCTCGCATAGAGCGCGGCCCAGTAATCCAACGCCCGTTTCGCCCCCGCCTCCGACGGTGCGCCGCCACCTTTTTGCGTGGCTGGCGCCAGCCGCTCCGGGCCGGAGCGGTAGGCACTCGCGATCTCTTCGGCCAGGACTGCGAAAGACCAGCCGTCGCAGGCGATGTGGTGGGCCGAGAGGGCGAGGACATGAAGCCGCTCGCCGAGGCGTACGAGGTCGGCCCGCGCCACCGGGCCGGCGACGGGATCGAACGACAGGCCGGCCAGCGCGTGGAGCTCGGTGGAGAATGCCGCCTCCGGCTCGACCTCACGCGAGAGATCGGCCCAGCGCACCGGCACGGAGCCCGCGGGATCGATTCGCACCGTCTCGCCGCTCGGGGAGAAGCGGCTGCGCAGGGCGCCGTGACGGCCGAGTACCGACCGGACCGCGACCAGAAGGCGCTCGGCGTCGAGGGGGCCTTCGAGTCGAAGGGTGACGATCTCGGTCATCGCGGCGTTGGCGTCCGCGCCGAACTGCGCGGCGAGCCAGATCTCGGCCTCGCCGTCGGTCAGAGGCCGAGACGCCGCCCCATCCGCCCGCGGCAGAACCGGGACGGTCTCCTCCAGTACCTGCGGCTCAAGCGGCCTCGTGCGGGTGGATGCGAAGGTCAGCGTCAGCGTGCGAAGCTGCTCCTCCACGACCCGGCACACGGCGTCGAGCTGGTGCCGGAAGACCTCCTGCAGCTCCTCCGGCGTCAGGGTGGCGGGCGGCACGACCGACCGGTTCTCCCCGCCCTCGCCCAGCGCGGTCCGTGAGGATCCCACCGCCTGGAAAACAGCCTCGCTGTCGATGCAGGACATCCCGATCCTCGTCTGGCCGTGCGGCTCGTCGACGAGGGCCGGGCATCCCGCACAGGACTCCCGCCGTGCCGCCGGGGTCGAACCGGGCGCTCTCGGCGATCGGGCGTCCGATGAGGCACACCTGCCTTCGCGTCATGAGCAGGAGAGTCATCGCGTCGCCAGGAGTGCGAAAACCGGTGTCTCGGCCGGTTTCCTTCAAGCCCCCGAAGGACGTTGCCGCGACCATACCAGCGGGAGGAAGTCGATCATCTGCCTCCTTGGGAGTAGTGCTTCTCCGCTACCCGCGGGTCATCTCGCCGGGACAGGCCGGTGCTCTTCGAGGCAAAGCCCTATAGTGCGGAGTTGGGCCGCGACTCCGACGAAGCGGTGCCGGAGAGACGTGCCTCCAGCCGCTCGATCGCCGCACTGACCAGCGCTTTCGATGCGTGCAGCGTGCCGAGTTCGACCGAGGACATGGCCAGCATCACCGGCAGGAGATTGTTGGTCGGGCGGCCGTCGTCGCGGAAGAGGCGGAGGTCGTCGTCGGGCTTGAGGCCGACGCTTGCAGCGATCCGGGCTGCGTAGTTGCGGATCCGCGTCTCGTCGCTGGCGCAGACCGGGGCCGGCAGGCTCAGATCGAGCAGGCTGCCCTTCGGCAGCGAGGCCGCGATCGAGGGCAGCGCCGCTGCCTCAGCTGCCAGCCGGTCAGACGCCAGCAGGGCGGCGGGATTGGCCGCACCGGAGGGGATGGACGAGCGGACCGCGGAAGCCGGCGGCGTCGGAGACTTGGCCGCCGCCATGTGCGCCGCCTTCGGCACCGCCGCGGCATCCCGAGCCGTGGACTCGGTCAGGCCCGCTGCGATGTCGGCTGCCGGCCGTGGCGCGGAGACGGTCGATCGTGGCGCGGCATGGAGCGCGCGACCGGGATACCCGGCGAGCCGGGCACGGGCCGACCAGGGTTGCACCCGCAAGCCCCCCGTGGCGGCGGGCGCCGCCCGCGCCACACCGCCCCGCCCGTGCCGCGCGAGGAAACGGGCGCGCAGCGTTCCGCCGATGCCTTGGGGTGCGATCGTCTTGGACACGGCGGCCATCGGCGCCTGTCGCGCCGGACGCCTCGGCTGTCCTCCGAAGGGCGCCGCAGCCATCACGGGCCGAGGTGAACCGCATTCGGCCGGAGCCCAGCGGCGAACGATGGCGAGCGCCGAGCGCCTCCCGTAATCGCGCTGGTAGCGGCGAAGGAGCTGCGCCGCCGCATCGGCACCGTCCGCGGCGGTGGCGAAGCCGGTATGGCCCTCCGCGTCGCCGCCGAGTTCGCCGCTCCAGCGCGCCTGCTTGATGCACCAGTAATTGTTGAGCCGCACGCAACGGGCGACGAAGCCTGGCTCCGTTGCCGCGTGCCGGACGACGAAGGCGAGCGAGCCCGGGGCGAGGTTCTCGCCTGCCTGTTCCCGCCAATTGGAGACGGCCCGCGCCACGAGGCTGAAGCTCGGCGGCGGAGCGGGCGCCGCCTCGGCCGCGCGGGGAAGAGCCGGCAGGCGCGCCCGCGCCGCGTCGAGCGCGGGCTCGATTCGTGGCGCCAGAAGCGTCAGGGCGAGGAGCGTTTCGAGGAGCACGCCGGTCTTCCCTCACACAGTGTCAGCTCGGCTGTTCTCGTCAGGGAACGGCGCGGGGCGGCGAAGGGTTCGGTGATCGCTGCCGGAACCTCTCAATCATCGTCCATGTCAATCATCGTCCATGTCCGCCGCGAGCTGGCGTGGGCGCACGAACCGCAGGAGACGCCCGGCACCCGTGGCGATGTCCTCCCAGCCCTCCGCGTCGAACTCCAGCACGGCGAGCGCCGCGGTCGGAAACTTTTCGCGCAGATCCTTCTGCAATTCCTTCGGCCCCTCCCCCACGAGCCGCAGGGCAAGGTCACCGAGGCCGGGATTGTGCCCGATGACGAGCAGGCTCTTCGCCTCCGCGGGGGCGGTGCGGATCACGTCGAGGATGCGCCCGGCAGGCGCCTCGTAGATCGAGGGTATCGTCTCCATCGGCGTCTCGGGCAACTCCGCCCGCGCCCCCTCCCAGGTCTCCTGGGTGCGCCGGGCCGGCGAGACCATGACATGGTCGGGCGTCAACGCTTCGCGGGCGATGTAGGCGCCCATCAGCGGCGCAGCCTCGCGCCCGCGGGGATTGAGCGGGCGGTCGATATCGCCCACGCCCTGTGGGTAGGCGGATTTGGCGTGGCGCAGGAGCAGCAGGCGGCGCATCACTGGAATCCGACCACGGCGTGCGGGACATAGGAGGCTTCGAGCCGCGCGATCTCGTCCCGCGTCAACGTGAGATCAAGGGCGGCGATGGCATCGTCGAGATGCTGGGGTTTCGAGGCGCCGATGATCGGTGCGGCCACGCCCGGCTTCTGGATCACCCAGGCGAGCGCCACCTGCGCCCGCGGCACACCGCGGTTCCGCGCCACCTCGGCCACCGCCTCGACGACCTGCCGATCGGATTCGACCGTGGCGTCGTAGAGCTTCTTACCGACGAGGTCGCTCTCCTGCCGGGCGCTTCCGGCATCGAAGTCGCGGGTGAGCCGACCGCGGGCGAGCGGACTCCAGGGCAGGAGCGGGATGCCCTGGTCGGCGCAGAGAGGGATCATCTCGCGCTCCTCCTCGCGGTGGAGCAGGTTGAGGTGGTTCTGCATGGTGGCAAACCGCGTCCAGCCGTTCAGGTCGGCGGTGTAGAGCGCCTTGGCGAACTGCCACGCGAACATCGATGAGGCGCCGATATACCGGACCTTGCCAGCCTTCACGACGTCGTGGAGCGCCTCCAGCGTCACCTCGATCGGCGTGGCATAGTCCCAGCGATGGATCTGGTAGAGATCGACGTAATCCGTGCCGAGTCGCTTGAGCGAGGCGTCGATCGCCGAAAAGATCGCCTTGCGCGATAGGCCCCCGGCATTGGGCTGACTTGTCAGCGGGTAATAGACCTTGGTGGCCAGCACGATGCTGTCGCGGTCGGCGTAGTCTTTCAGCGCGCGCCCGACAATCTCCTCCGAGGTGCCGTCGGAATAGTAGTTCGCGGTGTCGAAGAAGTTGATCCCGAAATCGAGCGCCCGCTTGATCAGCGGCCGGCTCTCCTCTTCCCGCATGGTCCACGAATGTGGACCCCGCTCCGGCACGCCGAAGGTCATGCAGCCGAGGCAGAGGGGCGAGATGTCGAGGCCGGTGCGGCCGAGTTTTTTCGTCTTCATGTCAGTGCATCGCAGTACTTCACGCGGGTGGTCGACGCGCAGTTACATGGGGCGCTGCCGGGGATCGTCACCGCGGGTCTGAGCGGTTCGCGTCCTTGGGATCCGTTGCCCTGTGACGAAGCCGTGACGAACACCACGCTTGTAAAAAGATTGCGCGCAATTCATGACGGGAGGCGTCCCGCTTGGCGTGATTCTAAACCGAGAGACTGTCCCATGATCCGGCTTCGCATGCTCCTTGGTTGCACGGCCGCGGTCGGCTGTCTCATGGGCGCCGCGCGCGCCGAGGAGGCCGACCCGGCCGCTATTGTCGCCGGAATGTTTGCGGCCGGCGGAAACCATACGGGGGTGCGTGCCAGCGGGGCCAAGGGTATCTGCCTCAAGGGCGAGTTCACCCCTGCGCCCGGCGCTGCCGCCCTGTCGAAGGCACCCCAGTTCCAGAAGGCGGTGCCGGTGACGGCCCGTTTCTCGATGGGCGGCAGCAACCCGAAGATTTCGGACAAGGCCAAGCCCGTCACCCGCGGCTTCGCCATGCGGATGAGCGATCCTTCCGGCGACATGGTGTTCGTCGTGATCTCCGCGCCGATCTTCTCGACGCGCACCCCGGAGCAACTTCTGTCCTTCCTCCAGGCTCGGGCGCCGGGTCCGGACGGCAAGCCGGATGCCGAGAAGGTCAAGGCTTTCGGGGCGGCGAATCCGGAGACGGCCCGTCAGGCAGCCTGGCTCAACGCGCGGCCAGTGCCGGCGAGCTTCGCCGGCGTCGATTACTGGGGTGTCCACGCCTACACGCTCACGAATGCGAAGGGCGAGACCAAGACGGCGAGGCTGAAGTTCGTGGCCGCCGAGAAGGCGGGTCTCAGCGACGAGGAGCTGAAAGTGAAGCCCGACAACTTCTACGCCGACGAGTTGAAGGAACGTCTGGGCCGGGGACCGGCCCGCTTCGACCTCGTCGCGATCCTGGCGGAGCCGGGCGACCCGACCGGCGATCCGACCGTCCAGTGGCCGGAGGAGCAGCGAAAGACCGAGATGCTCGGCACTCTCGCAATCACGGCGATCGAGCCGGATGCCACCTGCGACGCACGAACCTTCGACCCGGTGGTTGAACTGCCGGAGGGGATCGCCGGCCCGACCGACGATCCGATGTTCGCGGTCCGCTCCCCGGCCTACGCGGTCTCGCTCTCGCGCCGGACGAACTGACCGGCCTGGGAACGGGGCGGCTCAGCCGCCCCTGCCCTCTCGCCGCATCATGAAGGCGAGCTTCTCGAACAGGCTCACGTCCTGCTCGTTCTTGAGCAGTGCGCCGTGCAGCGGCGGGATCAACTTGGTACGATCGCGCTCGCGCAGGGTCTCGGGCTGGACATCCTCGGAGACGAGGAGCTTGAGCCAATCGAGCAGTTCCGAGGTCGAGGGCTTCTTCTTGAGGCCGGGCACCTCGCGGGTCTCCAGGAATACCCGCAGCGCCTCCTCGACGAGGCGGTGCTTGATGCCCGGATAATGCACCTCGACGATGGCCTTCAGCGTCTCGGCATCGGGGAACTTGATGTAGTGGAAGAAGCAGCGGCGCAGGAAGGCGTCCGGCAGCTCCTTCTCGTTGTTCGAGGTGATGATGACGATGGGGCGGTTGACCGCGCGGATCGTCTCGCCGGTCTCGTAGACGTGGAACTCCATACGGTCGAGTTCGGTCAGCAGGTCGTTGGGGAACTCGATATCGGCCTTGTCGATCTCATCGATCAGCAGCACCGGCCGCTGCGGGGCGGTGAACGCCTCCCACAGCTTGCCGCGGCGAATGTAGTTGGCGATGTCCGAGACCCGCGGGTCGCCGAGCTGCGAGTCGCGCAGCCGCGAGACCGCGTCATACTCGTAGAGGCCCTGCTGCGCCTTGGTCGTGGACTTGATGTTCCAAGTCAGCAGCGACGCGCCGAGGCCGCGGGCGATCTCCTCGGCCAGAACGGTCTTGCCGGTGCCGGGCTCGCCCTTCACCAGAAGCGGGCGCTCCAGCACGATCGCGGCGTTGACCGCCGTGGTGAGATCGGGCGGCGCGACGTAGGACTCGGTTCCGGTGAAGCGCATCGTTTACTCATGCGGAAGGGCTGAGCACGGTAGTTAGATTGTACGATGCATCGCCGCAAGTCTCCGGCGGCACCTAGCTGATTGCACCATGAGTTGAGAAGATTAGTGAGATATTTCATCATCACGCGTGATCGTGAGATTTAACGTTTCCCTGCCGCCTGCAATTTTCAGGAGATATCGTTTCAGGGGAGTTCGTTCTGCTTTTCGGCCATGAAGCACCTCTGCCGGGGGATCAAATCGGCCGTACGGTTGAAGCAGTTGTGGGATGATTTGACACCGGCCCTTCGGTGTGCAGAGTTGTGAGCATTGCATTTTGATTCTGCTCGAATAACATTTGAATAGAAATATTCAACGGCTTTGCTGACGGAGGTAAGATTCACGATGAGCTTCACATTCAATGATGACGCTATAATCCCCTTGAAAGCTGGTCACTCCGTCTCGAAGGGATGGACGAGCGCCACGGATCACAAGCCGATGGGCGTGACGTGGCACTGGACCGCAATCATCGACTTGGCGACGACGCGTCGCGTGCTCGGCGGCGAGAATGCGACGAACAAGGGGGTCTCATCGGCGCATTACGGTATCGGACGGACATTCGCTGAAGGTGTCGATCGATACGTCCGTCTTGATAATCGCTCGTGGCATGCCGGGAAAGAACAGCGGCTCCGTTGGGACGGCAAGAAATCAGACGGAAAAACCAAGGGTGCTCGTGCCTGTATCGGTATCGAAACATGCAATGTGGGCTACGAGCGGGCCGGCTTTCCCGCGAAGGACGACTGGATTACCGCTGTCGACACGGACTCCAAATGGGTGATGAAAGTCCAGCCCTGGACCGATGAACAAGTTGAGATGATGATTTCCGTCGGCAAGGAAATCATCGCGCGGTGGCCTCATATTCCGCATGCCCATCATCATGGCCATCATGACATCTGCCCAGGCTACAAGCAGGATGTTGCCGGATTTCCCTTCGCTACCGTTCTCCGCGGTATCTATGAGGATCCTTCGATCCCAGACGTGTGGACAGTCTTCTGGAGTACGATCGCGCGGCAGAAAGCCTTGTTATTTCTGGGATACGACCTTGGCCCATGGGGAGCCGACGGAAGTTGGGGCGAGTGGAGCCAACGGGCGCTGGATCAATTCCAAAATGATATTGGCGCGGTCAGACTTCCCTACTGGACAAGCTTTACCTGTTGGGACATGCACCGGGCCATCCGGGCCCGGGGAAAAACGATCGAGGATGTTGCTTTGTCTTGACTGAGTTGAAGTTTCTTTCCGAAGCTATTCTTGGGAGAGGTGCGATGACCGAACCGGTGGTCGATCGGCATTATTTTAAGCAGCACTTTCCAAGCTCTGCCCTCAATGGCAAGTCTCTCACGCCGGAGCGCATGCATGGCTTCGATGCCATATTCGATGTCTGGGATAAGATCGTTTCCTATGATGCCCTGGAATGGCTCGCCTACGAGTTGGCCACTGCATGGCATGAAACTGGCGCGCGCATGCAGCCCGTTCGAGAGGGATTTGCGACGACAGATAAGGATGCATATGACACGGTTACGAAATACTGCGCTAAAAAGGGCATCTATAATTACGCCACTCGTCATCCGAATGGGAATTCCTACTACGGAAGAGGATATGTCCAGCTCACACATGGCGTGAATTATAAAAAGATGGGCAAGCATCTCGGGATGAATGATCGGTTGTACGATGACCCGGATGCTGTCCTCGATCCGGCACTCGGGGCGACAATCCTCATTACGGGAATGATGGATGGGCTCTTTCGCCCTGCGAGTGGAACACTGTTTGATTACTTCAATGGCTCATCACAGCGCTGGTTCGATGCGCGCGCTCTGATCAACGGCGACAAGAATGTGAAACCGAAATGGGCCGGCGGCAAGAAAATTGGAACGATCGTTGGTGATTATGGCAAAGCGTTTTTGACGGCTTTGAAGTATCAGTAGTTTCGTTGGGCGGCGGCGCAATTCTTACGATAGCGGGCAGGCGATGCAGCGGATGCGCCTCGGTTGATCTGATGCCGAGGTTTTTCGCTTCCGCTCGATCGTCGAAGCTCATGACCCGGCTACAACGTCTTCCCGTCATGCCACACGCAGTTGGTGGCCAGGATGCCGAGGTTCACGTCTGACTTCTGCGGCTGCGGAAGCGTCTTGCCGTCCATGGCGAGGTCGATCTTGATTTCGACCTGTCCCTTCGACTCGTTCGAGCGACGGGAGAAGTAGCAATATTGCTGGAACGGCCGTTCCTCGTTGGCCTTGAAGTTCCAGCCGGTGACGATCTGCCCGTCGAGATAGGGCACCTGCTTGAACACCGTGAAGGTCGTATTCACCGGCGCCTGCGAGGCCGGCACGGCGTCGGTGCCGAGCTGGGCCTTGGTCGGCGTCGGCACCGCGTTGGCTTTCTGCGCCGGCAGGGCTTCGATCTTCAGTGTGTTGTCGGTGAGCGTGACCTCGCCCTTGGTCTTCAGCGTCACATCGGAGAGCGCCGTCTGCATGGCGCTGGCGATCTTTTCCGCCGCCGAGTCGAACTGGTTCATGTAGGCGTAGCCGTAGCAGGCGGCGCCGATACCGATCCCGGCGAGCGCCGAGAAGGCGCCGGCTCCGATCGCCCGCAGCAGGAAGGCGCGGGCGAAGTGCATCCGTGCTTCCGCCCGCAGGCGGCCGTTGACATGTTGCGCGAGCACGATGTTCTCGTGCGTGCCCTCGGTGTGGATGCTCATGGCCGGGCGCTCGACTTGAAGCAGCGCTCTCCGCCGAAGTGGCCGCCGGTTCGGCGCAGGAGAGCGCGTTGAAACAGGGATTCGAACCGCTCCCGATCACAGCGTGATCGGGAGCGGTTCGAGGAACTTACGCGGTCACGCCGGTCGGGGCGTTGCCGGATGTGTTGGCGGGCGGCGGGGGCGGCGGCACCACGGGCGCCGTGCGCCGCTCGAGCGGGATCACCGATGCGTCGCGCGTGACGGGTCTCGGCTGGGCCAGCGCCATCTCCTGGCGCACGCCCTCGGCGATGGAGGCGAGCAGGTAGGGCGTGGCCTCGGGGTTCACGGTAGCACCGAGATCGTCCTCGTCCATGAAGGTCTTGCGCACCGAGACGGCCGAGAGCGCCAGGATCGTCGAGGCGAAGGCGGCGCAGAGCGCCGGCACGAACACGAAGATGCGCAGGAAGGCGTGGACCTGCGCGTCGCTGACGTCGATCGGATCGACGCCGTAGACCATGGCGGTGAAGGAGTGGAGCTGCGAGCGGTTGACCGCGTTGCGGTAGGCCTGCTCGGCATCGGCGACCTTGCGGTCGGCGGCGCCCCGGTCGAGGAGCCCGCGCGCCTTGCGTGCCTCCTCCAGTTCCTTGACGATGCCGCTGCGGTCGTTCCCGGCCTTGGCCACCGCGGCGTTGAGGGTCGCGGTGCGCGGGTCGGTGACGCATTTGAGGTTCGAGTAGCGCATGCCGCGGCTGTTGGTGCCGTAGACGCGCTCGCAGCGCTGCGCCGGGAGCCCGGCGAGCTGAGAGGCGTTCTCGGCCGAGCGCTTCTCGATCTGCTCCAGTTCGTTCGTGTACTGCTCGACACGGGCGTTGGCGGCGGCGATCCGGGTATCGATGCTGTCGCGATCGGCCTGCGCGTCCTTGAGGGCGGTCTTGGCCTTGGCCGCATCCATCAGGCGGGGATGGAACATCATCTCGCCGAGCTGCGACACCGACTTGGTCGTCACGCCCGCGGCGAAGATGATGCCGATGATCGCTAGACCTTTCACGAACCACGAGCGCTGCGTGCGCGCCAGGATGCCGAGCGGCACGCGGCACAATTCCACCGCGGCGTAGACCAGCGGCGCGAGCAGCATGAAGTAGAACGCCCGCTCGTCGCCGTCGCTGTAATAGCCCGCGAACAGCCACGCGCCCCACAGCGAGGCGCCGATCACCATGAACTCGACGAGATAGGCGATGGCGACGTAGCCCCACTTGATGCGGTACCCGCGCTCGATGTCGCGCTCGTGCTTCCAGCGCTGCTGGTCGAGCACCCAGTCGCGCCGCTCGCGCTGCACGTCCCGGTTCGGAGGCTGTCTGCGGAAGAAATTCATGCGCTTCTTGGACTGCTGCGGGCCTCCGGAGGCGGCGGACCCGCTACCTCCTAACATCGCGTTACCCGAGCGTAAGCGCGTATTGTGCCGAAGTTGTGCCGGCCAGAGCGATGAGCGGTGGATGGCGGCGGAGCCTGACCGCCCAGGCTGGGTGTCTCCCGCGAAACGCACGCCGCGCTTTCGTCGCCGGAGCGAGAATGGTCCGAGATCGGGCGCGTTGTGAGGCACCCTGAAGCCGGGGCGCGAAAACCGCGGGCCGGCGCTGAAAACGGTTGCTCCGCGACCGGCTCGCCGCCCATGATGCGCCTGGATCCCCTGGCGGCATCGAAGCTGCAAGGAGCCGGACCGCCCTCCTTCTCGTCTTCCAGCGTCAGCGTACAACCCCGATGACCGACCCCGTGCAGGCCGGAACCCAGATCGCCGCGCAAGCGGGCGCGCATGCGGGCGGCTACCGGGAGGCGATCCTCTTTCTCGTCACGGCCGGGATCGTCGTGCCGCTGTTCCACCGCCTGAAGATCAGTCCGGTGCTCGGCTTCCTCGGCGCCGGAGCGCTGCTCGGCCCGTTCGGTCTCGGCCGCTTCGCCGACGCGCATCCGTGGCTTGCCCCCTTCACCATCGGCAACCGCTCGGAGATCGCGCATCTCGCCGAGTTCGGCGTCATCTTCCTGATGTTCATGATCGGGATCGAGCTGTCCTGGGAGCGCCTGAGGGTGTTGCGCCGGCTCGTGTTCGGCCTCGGCGCGATCCAGGTGGCGGCGTCCGCGGCCGTCATCGCCGCGATCCTCGTTGCGCTGGATCAGCCGGTGGCCGGCGCGGTCCTGGTGGGGCTCGCGCTCGCTCTCTCCTCCACCGCCGTGGTGCTGCCGGTGCTCGCCGAGCAGAAGCGGCTCGGCACGCCGGCCGGGCGCACCAGCTTCGCGATCCTGCTGTTCCAGGATCTGGCGGTCGCCCCGATCCTGTTCGCCATCGCCGTGCTCGGCCGGAAGGATGGCGGTGACCTCGGCGGCGCCCTCGCCCTTGCGCTCGGTCAGGCGGCGGTCGCCCTTGTGGTGATCGTAGTGGCCGGCCGGATGGCGCTCCGCCCGCTCTTCCACCTCGTGGCGCGAACCCGCTCGCCCGAGCTGTTCATGGCCGCCTGCCTGCTCGTCATCGTGGCGACGGCGCTGGTCGCGGCCGGAAGCGGCCTGTCGATGACGCTTGGCGCCTTCGTCGCCGGCCTGTTGCTCGCGGAGACGGAGTATCGCCGGGCGATCGAGGCGACGATTGACCCGTTCAAGGGGCTCCTGCTCGGCGTGTTCTTCGTCTCGGTCGGCATGAACCTCGACCCGGCCCAGCTCGTCGCCGCGCCGGGCGCGATCCTCGGCCTGTCGCTGGGGCTGCTCCTGATCAAGGGCGCGGTGGTGCTGGGGGGCGCCCGCATCATGGGGATCTCCCGCGCGGTCGCTCTGGAGACGGCGCTGCTGATCGGCCCCGGCGGCGAGTTCGCCTTCGTGCTGATCGGCGGTGCCATGGCCGCGGGACTGGTTCCGGAGCCGGTGGGGGGCGCCGCCCTCATCGTCACCACCGTGACTATGATCGCGATCCCCGGCCTCGCGGCGCTCGGCCGCCGGATCGGAAAGCGGGTGTCCAGGGAGGCGCTCGGCCGGGCGCGGGCCGAGCCGGTGCCGGACCCGCAGCAGAACCGGGTGATCGTCGCGGGCTACGGCCGGGTCGGGCGGCTCGTCGGCGAGATGCTGAAGCGCCACGCCATCCCCTACATCGCCCTCGATTCGGACCCCGCCCGCGTCGGCGAGCAGCGCCGGCTCGGCAGCCCGGTCTATTTCGGTGATTCCGCCAACACGGAGATGCTGCGCCGCTGCGACATCGCCACGGCCCGTGCCCTCGTGGTGACCCTCGACAATCCGCGTGCGGTGGAGGCGGTGGTGCAGGCGGCCCGCGCCGAGCGGCCGGACCTCACCATCGTCGCCCGCGCCCGCGACGCGCGCCACGCCACGCAGCTCTACGAGATGGGTGTGGACGACGCGGTGCCAGAGACGATCGAAGCCTCGCTGCAGCTCTCGGAGGCCGTGCTCGTCGATGTCGGCGTGCCGATGGGCCACGTCATCGCCTCGATCCACGAGCGGCGCGACGAGTTCCGCACCATGCTGAAGCGGCGGGAAGCGGAGGCGCGGCCCGCCTTCCGCGCCCGCCGCACGGTTGGCAAGGGGCGCCACACGGAGCGCGAGAGCGCGGTGGAAATTAACGCCGCCGAGGTGCCGGCCGAAGCGCAGCCGATCGGGAAGAGCGCCTGAGAGCGGGATCAGTCCGCCGCAGCGCCCGGCAGGGCAGCGACGAGACCGCGGAACCGGTCGCCGCGGACCTCGAAATTCGGGAACTGGTCGTAGGAGGCGCAGGCCGGCGACAGCAGCAC
This sequence comes from Methylobacterium sp. R2-1, assembly GCF_014191355.1. Lineage (GTDB taxonomy): Bacteria > Pseudomonadota > Alphaproteobacteria > Rhizobiales > Beijerinckiaceae > Methylobacterium. The sequence continues at coordinate 89,134 of NZ_JACHWM010000011.1, read as the reverse complement.
GACGGGCGCCTCCGTCCCGGACCTGCGGGCGGCCTGCGCCGCCGCTTCGGTCGCGGCCTCCAGCGTGCCGCAGTGGGTGAAGGGCACGCGCCCTTCGAGCGTCGCGGCGAAGGCGTCGCTCGATGCGCCGATCAGGTAGGCGTGGGCCACGCGGTCGAACAGCGGCGCCAATGGTTCGATGCCACCCTCCTTCGCCTTACCGCCGACGATCCAGTGGATGTCGCGGAAGGCCAGCAGGGCCTTCTCGGTCGAATCGGCGTTGGTCGCCTTTGAATCGTTGACGAACAGCGTCGCACCGATCCGGCGCAGGGGCTCCATGCGGTGGGCGAGACCGGGGAAGCTCTTCAGCCCCGCTGCAATGGCCTCGCCGCTGAGGCCGAGCCGGATCGCAGCGGCGACCGCCGCGGCGGCGTTCTGGAGGTTGTGGTCGCCGAGCAGGGACTGGATGCCGGAAACCTCCGCGATCACGGCACCGTCGGGACCACGCACCGTGCCGGCGGCGCCGACGTAGTCGCTCGCCCCGTTGCCGTGGCCCTCGACATGGAGGCGGATGCGCTCGCCCGTGCGGCGCTCCGCGATGGCGGCGCAGTAGGCGTCATCGACGCCGATCACCGCCAGATCCGCGCCTGCCACCAGCCGCTCCTTGATCGCGGCGTAGTTCTCCATGGTGCCGTGACGGTCGAGATGGTCCGGCGTCAGGTTGAGCAGGATGCCGACGCTGGGCTTCAGCGAGGGCGTCAGGTCGATCTGAAACGAGGACAGCTCGACCACGTGGATGCGGTTCGAGGCGGGCGGCTCCAGCGACAGGATCGCGGTGCCGATATTGCCGCCCATCTGCACGTCGCGTCCGGCATGGCGCAGCAGGTGGGCGGTGAGTGCGGTGGTGGTGGACTTGCCGTTGGTGCCGGTGATGGCGACGAAGGGCGCGTCCGGCGCCAGGGCCGCGCGCTCGCGGCAGAAGATCTCGATGTCGCCGATGATCGGGAGGCCGGCCTGCTGCGCCAATCCGACCGTCCAGTGCGGCTCGGGATGGGTCAGCGGCACGCCGGGCGCCAGCACCAGGGCGGAGAAGCCCGACCAATCGGCCTCGTTGAGATCCGTGACGGTGATGCCCTGCTCGCGGGCGCGGTCGCGGCTGCCCGCGTTGTCGTCCCAGGCCAGGACGTCGGCACCGCCGGCCAGGAGCGAGCGGACCGTGGCGAGCCCGGACCCGCCGAGGCCGAACAGGGCGACCTTCTGGCCGACAAAGGTGGTGGCTGGCGTCATGGTTGTGTCTCTCGTCCGGCCGAGGCTCAGCGCAGCTTCAGCGTGGCAAGCCCGACCAGCGCCAGAATGACCGCGATGATCCAGAAGCGGATCACGACCTGCGGCTCCTTCCAGCCCTTCTGCTCGAAATGGTGGTGGATCGGCGCCATGCGGAAGACGCGCTTGCCCGTGAGCTTGAACGACAGGACCTGGATGATCACCGACATGATCTCCAGGACGAACAACCCGCCGACGATGGCGAGCACGATCTCGTGCTTGGCGGCCACTGCGATCGAGCCGAGCAGACCGCCGAGTGCCAGCGATCCGGTATCGCCCATGAAGATCTGCGCGGGCGGTGCGTTGAACCAGAGGAAGCCGAGCCCCGCCCCGATCACCGCGCCGCAGACGACGGCGAGTTCACCGGTGTCGCGCACGTAGTTCACCTGCAGGTAGCCGGCGTAGATGACGTTGCCGACGAGGTAGGCGATCACACCGAAGGTGGCGCAGGCGATCATGACGGGCACGATGGCGAGCCCGTCGAGACCGTCTGTGATGTTGACCGCGTTGCCGGCGCCGACGATCACGAAGGCGGCGAACGGCACCCAGAACCAGCCGAGATTCAGCAGCGCGTCCTTGAAGACGGGGAAGGCGAGCTGGTTCTGCAGCGCGGGCGGCGAGTAGATCGAGATCATCAGGCAGGCCGCGCCCGCGATCGCGAATTCGAGCAACAGGCGGAAGCGGCCCGAGAAGCCCTTATGCGACTGCTTCGTCACCTTGAGGTAGTCGTCGTAGAAGCCGATCGCGCCGAAGCCGAGGGTTACGGCGAGCGTCACCCAGACGTAGTGGTTGTGCGGATTGGTCCAGAGCAGGATCGAGACTACGGCGCCGGCCAGGATCATCAGGCCGCCCATGGTCGGCGTGCCACGCTTGGTCAGGTGGGTCGCCGGACCGTCCTCCCGGATCGGCTGGCCCTTGCCCTGGCGCAGGCGCAGGAGCGAGATGATCCAGGGCCCGAACCAGAACACGAAGAAGCCCGCCGTGAACAGCGCCCCGCCCGTGCGGAAAGTGATGTAGCGGAACACGTTGAGCGGCGTGAGCGTGCCGCTCAGTTCCGACAGCAGATAGAGCATGCGTTCGTCCGCCCGCGGCAGGTTCTTTGTCGACACGCCCGGCACGGCGTCGTGCACGGCCGGAAGGAACGGCCGGGCGCGGGGCCTGACCGGTGATCGGAAAGTCAGCGGACCGCGTTCAGCGAGGCTTCGCGCGGGTCCGGCGCGACCGCGTAGCGGGCTTTCACGACTTCGACAATGCGCACCATGCGCATGGAGTTGGAGCCCTTGACCATCACCGCATCGCCCGGCCGCAGCGTCGCGAGGACGGCGTCGGTAACGCCCTCGGCGGTCGGCGCGGCCGTCCCCCGCACCGGCACCGGCAGCGCCTCGAACAGGTGCGCCATCAAGGGGCCGACGGCGAAGACGAGGTCGATGCCGTTCGCGGCCACCGCATCCGCGAGTTCGCGGTGAAGCGCCTCGCCGGCCGCGCCCAGCTCCTTCATGTCGCCGAGTACGGCAATGCGCCGGCCCTTGGCGCCGGTCTCGATGCCGGCGAGCGTCGCCAAGGCGGCGCGGACCGAGGCGGGGTTGGCGTTGTAGCTCTCGTCGATGAGGAAGGCCTCGCCCTCCCCGATCCGCAGCGCGGTGCGCTCGCCGCGCCCGACCGGCGGCTTCAGACCTGCCAGCGACAGGGCGGCGCGGGCAAGGTCGGCGCCGAGCGCATGGATACAGGCCAGAACGCCGAGCGAGTTCATCGCCACGTGCCGGCCGGGCGTCCCGAGCTGGTATGTGACGGGAATGCCCATCACGGTGGCATCGACCACCGAGACGTCGGGCCGCGTCAGGATGCGGTTGGCCCGCACATCCGCTGCCGGGTGCTCGCCGAAGGTGATGACGCGCCCGGCCCGCGAGGCGTGGGCGTGGGCCAGCAGCCGCTCGTAGTTCGGATTGTCGCGGTTGATCACCGCGACGCCGCCGGGCTTGAGCCCGGAGAAGATCTCGCCCTTCGCGTCGGCGATCGCCGAGAGCGATTGGAAATGCTCGATATGGACCGGCTCGACCGTGGTGATCAGCGCCACGTCCGGCCGCACCATCGCGGTGAGCGGCAGGATCTCGGCGCCGTGGTTCATGCCGATCTCGAACACGCCGAAGCGGGTGCCTTCCGGCATCCGCGTCAGCGTCAGCGGCACGCCCCAATGGTTGTTGTAGGAGGCGATCGAGGCATGCGTGGCGCCTTGCGCCGAGAGCACGTGGCGCAGCGCCTCCTTGGTGCCGGTCTTGCCGACGGAGCCGGTCACCGCGACGATGGCGGCCCCGGTTCGGGCGCGGGCGGCGAGCCCAAGGCGGTGCATGGCCTCCAGCACCGGATCCTCGCCTTCCCCCGGCACCGCGAGAACCGGTCCGATTCCCTCGAATTCCCTCGCGCGCGAGGCTGCGACCACCGCGGCACCCGCGCCCTTTTCCAAGGCGGCCGCCACGAAGTCGTGCCCGTCCCGCGCCTCGCCGCGGATGGCGAAGAACAGGTCGCCGGGCTCCAGGCTGCGGGTGTCGATCGAGGCGCCCATAATGGCGCGCGGCGCGCCGATCAGGTGCCCGCCGGTTGCGGTCTCCAGGGCCGCCGGAGTCCAGAGGGGGGCGTCGGTCATCCATTCAACTCCGCGATCGCGGCGCGCACCGTGTCGTGATCCGAGAACGGGAGCACGCGTGACCCGACGATCTGGCCGGTTTCATGACCTTTGCCAGCCACCACGAGCACATCGCCCGGCTCTAAGCCGCGCACGCCCGCTCGGATCGCCTCGGCCCGATCGCCGATCTCTTCCGCCTCAGGAGCAGCGGCCAGAATGGCCGCGCGGATCGCGGCGGGCTCCTCGTTGCGAGGGTTGTCGTCGGTGACGATGACCCGGTCGGCGAGGCGCCCGGCGATCGCGCCCATGATCGGGCGCTTACCGGCGTCGCGGTTGCCGCCGCAGCCGAACACCACGACGAGGCGCCCGCCGGCGAAGGGGCGGAGCGCCGTCAGCACGTGCTCCAGCGCCTCCGGCTTATGAGCGTAATCGACGAGGCAAAGCCCCCCGTTCGCCTGGCCGATGCGCTCCATGCGGCCCGGCACGCCGGTCAGCCCTTCGAGAGCCGCGAAGACGCCCGCCGGATCGGCCGCGCCCGTGGGCGTCGCCAGGGCCAGGCCCGCCGCGACGAGGGCGTTCTCGACTTGGAACCCACCGACGAGTGGCAGGCTCACACGGTATTCCCTGTCGTCATGAGCCAGTGTCAGCCGCTGCGAAAAACCTTCCGTGCCTGCCTCGATCAGGCGGATGAAGTCGCCGTTGCGTCCCGTGGTCCGGATGATGTGCCCGGCGGCGTCGGCTACGCCGATGACGCGCTCGGCGTAGGCACCGTCGGCGTTGACGATGACCGGGCGGCCCTTCGGCAGCAGCGTCGTGAACAGCCGGAGCTTGGCTTCCAGATAATCCTCGATGGTCGGGTGGTAATCGAGGTGGTCGCGGCCGAGATTGGTGAAGGCGGCGGCCGTCAGCTCCACCCCGTCGAGGCGGCGCTGCTCGATGCCGTGGGAGGAGGCCTCCATGGCGAGATCGGTGATGCCCTCCCCCGCCAGCCGTGCCAGCGTCTCGTGCAGGGTAACGGGATCGGGCGTCGTCAGCGAGCCGTAGGCCGCGCCCCGGTTCGTGACGATGCCGACCGTGCCGAGGCTCGCCGCCTCCTGGCCGAGGCGCGACAGGATCTGGCGCACGAAATCGGCGACCGAGCTTTTCCCGCTGGTGCCCGTGACCGCCACCACCGTTTCCGGCTGGCGCCCGGACAGACGGGCGGCGGCGAGCGCGAGTGCCCGGCGGGCATCCGCCACTTCGATCCACGCCGTCGCTTCGGGCAGGTCCTCCGGGCGCCTCCCCTCCCCGGCCACGGCCACCGCGCCGGCCGCTGCTGCGGCGGCGGCGAAGAGTCGGCCGTCGGCAGCCGTGCCGGGCACCGCCACGAACACGCCGCCGGGCACGACCCGGCGGCTGTCGGCGGTGAGACCGGCGACCGGACGGCCGGCGATCGCCGCGTCCGCCTCCGGAAACAGGTCGCCAAGAGACCGGTCAGCAAGCGTCGGCTGGCTCATGGGGAAACGTCCTCGGAAGCGTCCGTGCGGGTCAGGCCGACCGGGTACAGGATGCCGTCACTGCCCGTCCACCATCGTCGCGTGGTAGGCGCCGAGCTTCACCATCAGCGGGAACGGCTTGACCGGCGGGTCGAAGCGCGGCGCCAGTCCGAGGATCGGCGCGGCCCGCTCGATGATCTTGCCCGTTACCGTGCCGGAATTGTAGGCCGCCGTGGCATAGCCGCCGGTCTCGGGCAGCCCCTGCGGCTCGTCCATGATCGTCAGGAACAGGTATTTCGGCTTATCCATTGGGGCTGCCGCCATGAAGGTCGTGAACAGGCGGTCCTTGGCGTAGCGCCCGTTGATGACCTTCTCCGCCGTGCCGGTCTTGCCGCCGACGTAATAGAGCGGAATCGACGCCTTCTTGGCCGAGCCCTCGGTGGCGTTGAGGCGCATGATGAAGCGCATCGCCTCGCTGGCCTCCGGCTTGAGCACGTGGCTGGCCTTGGCCCGCGCGGTCGGCTCGTCGGTCTTGAGGAAGGTCGGCGTCATCAGGTCGCCGCCGTTGACGATCGCCGCCACCGCCGCCGCCGCCTGGATCGGCGCCACCGCGATGCCGTGGCCGAAGGCGATGGTGATGGTGTTGATCTCGGCCCAGCGCGGCGGAAGGATCGGCGCGGCCGATTCCGGCAGCTCGGTGCGCATCCGGTCGAGCAGGCCCATCTTCTTGAGGAAGGCGCGGTGGCCGGGGACACCGACGCCGAGCGCCATCTTGGCCGAGCCGATGTTGGAGGAGTGGGTGAACACCTCCGGCATGGTCAGCACGCGGCCGGTGGCGTGGTAGTCGTGGATCTTCTGCCGGCCCCAGTGCAGCACGCCGCCGCGGGTGTCGAAGGTCGAGTTGACGTTGTACTTGCCGGAATCGAGCGCCATGGCGAGCGTCATCGCCTTGAAGGTCGAGCCCATCTCATAGACGCCGACATTCATCCGGTTGATGCGGTCGTCCGAGAGGGCGTCCTTCGGCTCGTTGGGGTCGAAATCCGGATAGGAGGCGAGCGCGACGACCTCGCCGGTGGTCACGTCGAGGATCATCGAGGCGCCGGCCTTGGCCTTGAACTTCTCCACGCCCTTCACGAGCTCGTCGCGTAGGGCGAACTGGGCGCGCAGGTCGAGGGAGAGCTGGATCGGCGAGAGGTCGGTCTGCTTGGCGACGAGCCCGAACTCGTTGAGCGCCTTGTTCCCGCGGTTGTCGATGTACTTCTCGATCCCCGCAATGCCGATATTGTCGAGGTTCGTCGCGCCGATGATGTGCGCCGCCGCGACGCCGTTCGGATAGACGCGCTTGTGGTCGGGCAGGAAGCCGACGCCGGGGATGCCGAGGCGGTGAACCTCGAGCTGCTGCTTCGGCGTGATCTCGCGCTTGATCCAGACGAAGCCTTTCTTCGAGGACAGCTTGGCGCGCAGCTCTGCCGCGTTCAGCTCCGGCAGCACGGCGGTCAGGAGCTCGACCGCCTCATCGGTGTCGAAGGTGCGCGCCATCCGCTTCGGCTCGGCGAAGACCGAGACGGTGCGGATGTCGGTGGCCAGGATCTCGCCGTTGCGGTCGATGATGTCCGGGCGGATCGTCGTTGTGGCGGCCGCCGCCACGCGGTGCTCGTCGCTGTTGCTGGCCGGAGTCGCCGCCATCACGATCAGCCGCACGCTGATCGTCACGAACACTGCCGTGAAGGCCAGTCCGACCAGCGCCACGCGGGCGTGGGAGCGCTCGATGGCGAGGCGGAACATCATTCCTGCGAGCCGCGTCAGTGCCGAGGCCGGGGGCTCGCTCTTCACCACGCGCTCCGGAACCGGATCCGCCGCCGGGATGGCCGCTGAGACGGTCATGTCCGGCGCAAGCGCGTCCGACGCCTCCTGCGAAGGATCGAGCGAGGGAGCAGGCAATGGATCGTGCGACGGATCGTGCGACGGATCTTGGGACACGGGAACGCTACCTCGAGGCCGTCGGTGGACGGGTGGAGACGGTGCGGGTGGTGACCGAGCCCGTTGTGCGCGGCTCGTCGCGGGTGCTGGACGGCTTGTCCTTCGGCGTCACGGTCGGGGTCGCCGTGGAGGCCAGGAGACGGCCGATCTCGTCGCCCCGGTCGGGCCGGTTCGGCAGATCGGAGAGGCGGGCGAGATGCCCGTCGCCGATGGGCTCGAGGGTCAGATGACGTTCGACCGCTGCCTGGAGCCGGTCGGGCCGAGTCAGGAGCTGCCACTCGGCGCGCAGCACCGCGATGGCCTGCCGCTCCTTGTGCAGAGCCGTCTTCAGCTTGGAGACCTGCCCGGCCTGATAGAGCGTGTCGTACTTGATCGAGTAGGCGTAGACCGCCGAGCCGATCAGGCCGACGATCGCCAGCACGTTGAGAAGCCGGATCATCGCCGTGCCACCCGTCCCTGCGGAGCCGGCAGGCTCGCCAGCGTTTCGATGGCGCTCAGCGGCGGCGGCGCCGGTGCGTCGGTCCGCTCGCCGGCGCGCAGCTTGGCCGAACGCGCCCGCGGATTGACGTCCGTCTCCGCCTGCGAGGGCAGGACCGGACCCTTGGTCACGAGCCGGAAGCTCTTGGGCGCCGGCCGCTCGACGCCGGGCAGGTGGCGGGAGGCCTGCGCCGCCCGGCCGCTGCGGGCGGAAAAGAACTGCTTCACGATGCGGTCTTCCAGCGAATGGAACGTCACCACGGCGAGCCGGCCGCCGGGCTTGAGCACCCGCTCGGCGGCGTGGAGGCCGCGAACCAATTCCCCGAGTTCGTCGTTCACCGCGATTCGCAGGCCCTGGAAGCTGCGGGTCGCCGGATGGATCGGGCTGCCGGGTTCGGGCCGCACCACGCCAGCGATGAGCTCGGCGAGCTGCGCCGTCGACTCGATCGGGGCGCGGCGGCGCGCCTCGACGATGGCGCGGGCCACGGCTCGCGAGCGGCGCTCCTCGCCGAAATGGTAGAGGATGTCGGCAATCGTTGCCTCCTCCTCGCCGTTCAGGAGATCGGCCGCGCTCGGGCCGTCGCCGCCCATGCGCATGTCGAGCGGTCCGTCGTGGCGGAACGAGAAACCGCGCTGCGCCTCGTCGAGCTGCATCGAGGACACGCCGATATCGAGCACCACCCAATCGGCCTGCGCTTCGTCCTGCTCGGCGATCAGGGTATCGAGATCGCCGAAGCGGCCCTGGACCAGTCGCAGACGGCCCGCGGACGCGTCCAGGAGACCGGCGCCGGACCGGATCGCGGTGGGATCGCGGTCGATGGCGATCACTTGGATCTCGGGAGCGGCATCGAGGAGCGCGCGGGTGTAGCCGCCGGCACCGAAGGTGCCGTCCACGGCGAGGCCCGGACGGTCGAGGGTGAGCGCGGCGAGAACCTCGGCGAGAAGAACGGGAATGTGACGGACGGGCTCGGCCGTCGACGTCCCAGCCTTCGACGGCCCAGCCTTCGACGTCTCGGCTTTCACCGTGCGAGGCGTCCGGCTCATCGGCATTGCCCCGCGGCGCTCTCGCGGAATCCGGAGAAAGCTCGGGCGCCATCCGGCGAGGGACGAGTCATGAGGGCCTGCTGAGTGGACGGACCGCACGGCGGCCCGATCGGATGTGGCGACGCCGATCCGCGAGCGGCTCCGGCCATGCGCGCGCAGTCCCGCGAGGCAACCTGAGCGAGTGTTGGCCGATCCAGAATAGGGCGTCAACGGGATGGCTCGGGGTAACATGGGCCCTCGAAACGCGTCAACGAGCTTGACCATGCAGGCTGCTCTGATCTGACCGCATCAAGGTTAACCGAGCGTCAATGGAGCGCGCGTTTTCTTGAGGTTTACCCGCCGAGCGAACGGCAACTCATGCGCCGGCACCGGACTCGCAGCCGTTCATTTTGCGAAGTTCAAGAAGCACTTCGCCGTGCCGAATTTGGAAAGCACTCTTCATGGACTCTTCGGGAGCGCCGGGTGGATCAGCCGGCCTGTAAGCCGGGTTCTGTAGGGCCCGTGAGATGAACTCACGGGCGTGGCAGCCATTCCTCTGGGACGGCCGTTGCCGGCCGCCTCGAGCAACCAACCCGGGCGACGAGCCTGGAGAGTGGGCCTGCCCTCTCCTCGCGGAGAGGGCGTGTCGCCCCTATTCGGTTTTGCTCCCGGTGGGGTTTGCCGTGCCGTCCGCGTTGCCGCGTCCGCGGTGCGCTCTTACCGCACCCTTTCACCCTGACCTTGCGAAGGACGAGCCTTGGCAAGGCGGTCTGCTCTCTGTGGCACTTTCCCTGGGGTCGCCCCCGCCGGAAGTTATCCGGCACCGCCTCTCCATGGAGCCCGGACTTTCCTCCCCACCCAAAGGCGGAGCGGCCGCCCGGCCGGCTGATCCGGGGCACGGATTGCGCCGCGGGAGGCGCGGGGTCAAGGCTCGTCGGGGAATTACGCTTCCGCCAGCATCGCCAGCCAATCGTCCTCGGAGACCACCTTCACCCCGTGCCGCTCGGCGTCCTTGAGCTTCGAGCCGGCGCCTGGACCGGCGACCACGAGGTCGGTCTTGGCCGAGACCGAACCCGAGACCTTGGCGCCCAGGCGCTCGGCGGTGGCCTTGGCCTCGCTGCGGGTCATCTTCTCGAGGGTGCCGGTGAACACCACGGTCTTGCCGGCGAAAGCCGCCGCCGAGGCGGCCGGGGCGGCGAGCGGTTCGGTGCCCACCTCTTCGAGTAGCGCCCGAACCGCCGCGTCATTGTGCGGCTCGGAGAAGAACTGGATCAGCGAATCCGTCGCGACGGGACCGATTTCGCCGTCGTCGGCGAACAGCCGGTAGGCGTCGCCGGGCCGCTGCGTCGCCGCCCGTTCGAGGGCCGCATCCGTTTCCGCCTCACTGCCGTAATGGGCAAGCACCGCCTCGCGCTGAGAGGGCGTGAGCCGTCCGCGCAGGCGTGCGCCGAGGCTTAAACCCTGCATCGCCTCGCCCGGTAGCGGATCGAGAGTCTCGAACAGCCGGTCACGGGTGCCGGGCCCGATCCGGGGGAGCGCCGAGAGTTCGAGCCAGTCGCGCCCCGCCTGCTCCCGCGTTGCCGCGTCGAGCGCCGCCATCAACGCCGGCATGTCGGGGAAGCGCTTGGTCAGGGCCTTCGCGGTCGACTCACCGATCTGCGGGATGCCGAGCGCGAACAGGAAGCGGTTGAGCGGGATCTTTCGGCGCGCCTCCAGGGAGGCGAGCAGGTTCTTGATCGCCTTGTCCTCTTCCTCGCCCTTCTTCTTGGTCGGCTTCTTGGGCGCCGCTTCACCCTCGGCGCGGCGCTGCGCGGACAGCGCTTCGCGCCGCGCGACGATAGCTGCCTTCAAGGGCTCGAATTGGAGACGGAACAGGTCGGCGGGTTGCTTCACGAGGCCCGCCTCGAACAGCACTTCGATATAGGTCTGGCCGAACCCTTCGAGATCGAAGCCGTTGCGCGAGACGAAGTGCTTCAGCCGCTCCACCCCCTGTGCCGGGCAGATCAGCCCGCCGGTGCAGCGGCGGATCGCGTCGAGTTTTTTCGTACGCGGGTTGAGTTCGCGGACCGCCCGGCTGCCACAGGCCGGGCATGCCTCGGGGAAGACGTAAGGCACGGCATCGGCCGGGCGCTTGTCGAGCACCACGTCCATCACCTTGGGGATCACGTCGCCCGCGCGGACCACGATCACGGTGTCGCCGACGCGGATGTCGCGGCCCTCGCGGATCGGCTCGCCGTCGGCGCCCACGCCCTGGACGTACCCCTCGTTGTGCAGCGTCGCGTTCGACACCACGACGCCGCCGACGGTGACGGGCTTGAGGCGCGCCAGCGGATTGAGCGAGCCGGTGCGGCCGACATTGATGTCGATGGCGAGCAGTTCGGTGATCGCCTCCTGCGCCGCGAATTTGTGCGCCAGCGCCCAGCGCGGCGCGCGGCTGACGAAGCCGAGCCGGCGCTGAAAGCCGAGATCGTCCACCTTGTAGACGACGCCATCGATGTCGTAGCCGAGGCCCGCCCGCTCCGCCTCGATGGCACGGTAATGCGCGATCATTTCTTCAGCCGACCGGCACAGCTTCGTCCGCGGATTGACCGGGAGGCCCCAGCCCCGGAATCGCTCCAGCACCGCCGATTGCGTGTCGTCGAAGGGCTCCGAGACGTCGCCCCAGGCGTAGGCGAAGAAGCGTAGGGGCCGCGATGCGGTGATCGCCGGATCGAGCTGGCGGAGCGATCCGGCGGCGGCGTTGCGCGGATTGGCGAAAAGCGGTTTGCCCGCCGCCTCCTGGCGCGCGTTGATGGCCGCGAAATCCGCGTGCGAGAGATAAATCTCGCCGCGCACCTCCAACACGTCGGGGATGCCCTCGCCCGAGAGCGTCTCGGGGATGTCGTCCACGGTCTTGGCGTTGGCAGTGACATTCTCGCCGACCTCGCCGTCGCCCCGCGTCGCCGCGGTGACAAGGCGGCCCCCCTCGTAGCGCAACGACAGCGACAGCCCGTCGATCTTCGGCTCGGCGGTGAAGGCGACCGGCTCGTCGACGGCGAGGTTGAGGAAGCGGCGCACGCGGGCGACGAATTCCTCCACGTCCTCATCGGCGAAGGCATTGCCGAGCGACAGCATCGGCATCGCGTGCCGGATCTTGGCGAATTTTTCCGAAGGCTTTGCACCGACGCCCGCGCTCGCCTCAGTGGTGCCGGTCAGCGCGGGGAAGTTCGCCTCGATCGCCTCCAACTCCTGGCGCAGAGCGTCGTACTCGGCATCGGTGAGTTCGGGCGCATCCTCGTTGTAGTAGAGGTGGTTCGCCCGCTCGATCGCTCTCGACAGCTCGGCATGGCGCGCCTGGGCGGCGTCCTCGCTCAGAGATTCGACGACGGCGGAATGGGGCGTGCGCGGCATGGGCCGCGTTCTAGCCGATCTCGCGCGACGGTGCGTTAACGCCGGTGCCGCGGCGACCGCATTCCCGCCACAACTCGACGGACACAACCGTCGGAACAGGGCTTGGGAGCGGATCATGGCAGGACGCATCATCACGGCACTGGCGCTCGCCAGTTTCGCGGGGCCGGTGCTCGCCACCCCCTGCACGCCGCCGACGCCCCCGCCGGCCGAGGCTCGCCCGGAAAAGCCGAAGCTCCCCGAAAAGCCGGCCTGCCTCGACAAGAAGGATGGCTGCCCCGGCTGGGAGGCCTACAGCTACAACGACGCGATCAAGGCCTACAACGCACAGGCCCAGGCTTTCCAAGCGATCGCAGGAGCTTACGTGCAGAAGCTCAATGCCTACGTCAAGGCGAGCTCGGACTACGCGCAGTGCGAGGTGAAGGCGTTGCAGCAGTGATGTCAGTATCGTGGATGCGGGAACGAGGTCCGTTCCGCCTGGGTCCCATCGGCCGATAAGGGCAGCGGACGACAACCTTCGCGCGCATCGGGGCGTGTGATAGCCGCACTGGAATGCACGGTTCGCCCGCCCATCGTAGGACCGTCGTTTAGTTCATCGACTGGGCCGAGTGACGGCCTGGGCGCTACGAACTCGTTGATGGCGCGATCGTATCGATGCCGTCCCAATGCGTTCGGCATGTCGAAACGAAGTTCGCTGCCCAGACCGCCCTGTTCGCGGAGCCTTGAGGCGGCCTTTGCTTGACGCTTGTCGAGCGGGGTGCGACAGGCCCGGCCCATCTGTCACGCGAGACCGGACGGCCCGATGTCCCAATCCCTCGACCTCCTCGTCCTCGGCAACGCCATCGTCGATCTCATTGCCCATGCCGACGAGGATTTCCTTGTCCAGCAGGGCGTGGCGAAGGGCGCGATGCAGCTCATCGACGAGCCGCGGGCCGAGAACCTTTTCGAGGTGATGGGGCCGGCCACCGTCGTTTCCGGCGGTTCGGGAGCCAACACCGCCGTCGGCGCGGCTTTGCTCGGCGCCAAGACCGGCTTCGTCGGCAAGGTGCACGAGGACGAACTCGGCCGGCTGTTCAGCCACGACTTGAAGGCGACCGGGGTGCGGTTCGAGGTGCCGCCGGCCAGCGACGGCCCGGCCACCGCCCGCTGCTTCATCCTGGTGACGCCCGACGGCGAGCGCACCATGAACACCTATCTCGGCGCCTGCCAGGGCCTCTCGCCCGACGACGTGGACGAGGCGACCGTGCGCTCGGCCCGCGTCACCTATCTCGAAGGCTATCTGTGGGACCCGCCGGCCGCCAAGGACGCGTTCCGCAAGGCGGTGAAGGTGGCGCATTCGGCCGGCAATGCCGTGGCGCTGACCCTGTCGGACGCCTTCTGCGTCGGGCGCTATCGCGAGGAGTTCCTCGAACTCATCCGCAACGGCAGCATCGACATCCTGTTCGCCAATATCGGCGAGTTGCAGAGCCTCTATCAGACCGATGATCCGGAAGCGGCCGTCGCGGCCCTTCGCGAGGAGCGCGGCGTCAAGGGCACGCACCTGCTCGGCCTCGTTACCCGCTCGTCAAAGGGCGCACTGGTGGTGCGCGGCGGCGAGGTGCGGGCGGTGGACGCCTTCCCGGTGCGCGAGGTGATCGACACCACGGGGGCCGGCGACCTGTTCGCGGCGGGCTTCCTCGCCGGCTACACCCGCGGCATCGACTACGTGGCCTCGGCCCGTCTCGGTGCGCTCGCAGCAGCCGAGGTCATCGAGCATATCGGCGCCCGGCCGCAGCGCGACCTCCTGGCGCTGGCGCGCGAGCACAAGCTGGTCTGAGGACCTTCGCTCACGGGATCCGGCGCCCGCAGGGGCACCGGAGGGGATGCTGCGATCAGCGCGAGATCAGCGCGAGCCGATCAGCTCGACGTCGAAGATCAGCGTGGCGTTCGGCGGGATCACGCCGCCGGCGCCACGGGCGCCGTAGCCGAGATCCGGCGGGATCGTCAGGATGCGGCGGCCGCCGGCCTTCATCGTGGCGACGCCCTCGTCCCAGCCGCGGATCACTTGGCCCGCACCGATGGTGAAGGAGAAGGGTTGACCGCGGTCGCGGGAGGAATCGAACTTCTTGCCCCGCTTCCCGCCGCCCTCATCGAGCCAGCCGGTATAGTGGACGGTGACCTGCTGGCCGGACTTCGGCTCGGGGCCGGTGCCGACCACTTCGTCGGTGTAGCTGAGGCCCGAAGGCAGCGTGACGGGTTGGGCGGCGGAAGCGGCACTGGTCATGGCGAGGGCGATGGCTCCGGCTAGGGGAAGAATCGAGCGCATGAATCTCGTCTCGGCGCGTCGTCGCTGACGACGGGGCGCGCGGGTTAACACGCGCCCGGCTGCAAGGCTAATAGCGGGCGCTGATCGCCCCGCGCTCGATCGCCGGGCAGGCGCCGGCCTGCGGCCCGACGACGAGGTCGCCCTGGCGCGGATTGTTGAGGGCGAGCGGCCCCGTATCCTTCCGGCCGATGAAGCCGCCGCCGAGCTGCTCCTCGAAGAAGCCGTCGCCGAAGCGGATGTAGCAGCGGTCGATGATCGCCACCGTGTCGTAGCTCGCCCGATAGGCGGCCTGCTCCGGCAGAGCGCCGGGGCCGCAGGTCAGAGCCACGTCGATGCGTCCGGACTGATAATAGTTGATTGTCTGCGAGCGGCCCGGCCGCACCGCGACCCAGGGACCGCCGTCCCGGCTGACGAGGGCAATGTAGCCGGACTTGTTGACGATCCGGCGGGCGCAGGACGCATCCGCCAATGCCATCCCCGTCGCTGTCACCGCGAGTGCCGCCGCAAGTCCGAGTGCCGTCCTCAACCCGCGCATCGATCCCTCCGCTTACAGGGCCGGAAAGGGAGACACCCCGACGGCCACGCTTTCGCCGACAACCGGGAGCCGGCGAAGGCGTTCCATGGCCTCCGTCGAATGTGCCCCGCTTCCTGTTTCCTCCACGAAGATCGCATTCAAAATCGGTTGCCTCAGCCGCCGGACGGCCCGTAAAACCAATTCAAAATGCGAGCAGGCACAGCCGAGCTCGGCGGCCGAACGGTCGCTGTCTCGGGGCGGCTCGTGTCCGAAGGGAGATTCGTTCGATGGGTCGGTGGCAGGCATCCGATGGGCCGTCCAACTCGCCTTCTGCGTGCGGATCCGTTGCGAAGCGTGTCTGAGGCGATGCCGGAAGCCAGCAAGTCCGGCCCCCTGGCCGGCGTGAAGGTCGTCGAACTGGCCCACATCATGGCCGGGCCGGTCTGCGGGTTGATGCTCGGCGACATGGGCGCCGAGGTCATCAAGGTCGAGAAGATCGAGGGCGGCGACGACACCCGCCGCTCGGTCCCGCCCGCGATCGAGGGCGAGAGCGCCGCATACATGATGATGAACCGCGGCAAGCGCGGCATCGCCCTCGACCTCAAGAGCGCGGACGGCAAGGCGATTCTTCGCCGCCTGCTCGCCGACGCGGACGTGCTGATCGAGAATTACCGCGCCGGCACGATGGAGCGCCTCGGCCTCGGCTACGAGGTTCTCAGACAGGAATTTCCAGGGCTGATCTACTGCTCGCTCTCCGGCTTCGGCCGCTCGGGGCCCTACGCCGAACGGGCGGGATTCGACCTCGTGGCGCAGGGTATGAGCGGGCTGATGAGCATCACCGGCGAGGGGCCGGGCCGTCCGCCGATGAAATGTGGTCCGCCGGTCACCGACATCACCGCCGGCATCCTGGCGGCGATGGGCGTTCTCGCCGCCCACGTCCACAAGCTGAAGACGGGTCAGGGGCAGGTGGTCGATACCTCGCTGTTCGAGGCCGGCATCACCCTCACCTACTGGCAGTCGGCCATCGCCATGGCGACCGGAGTGGCGCCGGGGCCGATGGGCTCGGCCCATCCGCTGAATGCGCCCTACGAAGCGTTCGAGACGGCGGATGGCTGGATCACCATCGGTGCCGCCAACCAGACCAACTGGCTGCGCCTGCTCGCGGTGCTCGGCGCCGAGGATCTCGCCGCCGATCCGCGCTTCTCGGCCAATCGCGACCGCATGGAGAACCGTGAGGCGCTGGCCGCGGCCCTGGCCCCGCATTTCCGTAACGCGCCCTCCGCCGATTGGCTTGCGAGACTCGAGGCCGGCGGTGTGCCGGCTGGCCCCGTGCTCGACGTGCTGGCCATGCAGGCCGACCCTCAGGCGCGCGCCCGCGAGATGGTGGTCGAGGTCGAGCACACCCGCGCCGGACGGATGAGCACGCTCGGCCTGCCGGTGAAGTTCTCGGCGACGCCGGGGCGCGTGCACGGCCCCGCGCCGCTGCTCGGCGAGCATAGCCGCGCCATCTTGGCTCAAGCCGGCTATGACGGGGCGGCGATCGACGATTGGATCGCCCGGGGCGTCGTACGCGAGACGACGGCCTGAGAGACGCTTGACGAGGGACCGCTTCATGAACGCTGACGCCGAGACCGCCTCGACCGACGAACTGCTCTTCGCGGTGGACGCGGCAGGCATCGCCCGCATCACCCTCAACCGGCCGAAGGCGCGCAACGCGCTCACCTTCGCCATGTATCGCGGGCTGGTCGAGCTGTGCGAGCGGATCGAGGCGGATCGCGCGATCAAGGCCGTGATCATCACCGGCGCCGGCGACAAGGCGTTCGCCGCGGGCACCGACATCGCTCAGTTCCGCAGCTTCAGCAAACCGGAGGACGCGATCGGCTACGAGCGTTTCATTGACCGGGTGCTCGGCGGGTTGGAGCGGCTCCGGGTTCCGACCATCGCGGCGATCGCCGGGGCCTGCACCGGGGGCGGCGCGGCAATCGCCGCCGCCTGCGACATGCGCATCGCCAGCCGCGATGCCCGCTTCGGTTTTCCCATCGCCCGCACGCTCGGCAACTGCCTGTCGCAGAACACCATGAGGCGGCTGGCGAACCTTATCGGGGCGCCGCGGGTGAAGGACATCCTGTTCACCGCCCGGCTCGTCGAGGCACAGGAGGCCCTCGCGATCGGCCTGGTCAACGAGGTGGTGGAGGATGCCGCGGCCGTCGCAACCCGCGCCGACGCGCTCGCCGCCCTGCTCGCGAGCCATGCGCCACTCACCCTCCAGGCGACGAAGGAGGGCCTGCGCCGCATCGCCGAGGAAGGCGCAGCGGAGGCCGTGGAGGGCGAACGGCCCGGCGACGACCTGATCCTGATGACCTACATGAGCGAGGATTTCCGCGAGGGCATGGAAGCCTTCCTCGGAAAACGCCCGCCGAACTTCAAGGGCCGATGAGACGATCGCTCTTCGTCATCGCGAGCGTTGCGCCTCGTCCCGGACGCTGCGCAGCCTCCGCTCGCTTCCGCTTCACCTCGCGATGACGGCGCTGGGAAAAACGCGCCTCAGTTCCCCTCTTCGCCGTACATCGCGGCGATGACCGGCTTCTTCGCACGGATGTGCCGGCGCATCAGCGCGGCGAGGCCGTCGCCATCGCGCGCACGCAGCAGCGGGATCATCTGCTCGTGTTCCTCGACTGCCTGCGCCCACTGCGCCTCGGTCTGGTGAGCGCTGTAGCGGGAACGCTGGATGCGGCCGGTGAGGCCGAGATAGAGGCTCCGCAACTTGGAATTGCGACTGGCCAGCATGATGGCCTCGTGGATCTCACGGTTGAGGCGGAAATAGTTCGCCTCGTCGCGGGCCTGCCACGCCGTAACCATGTCCCGGTGCATCGCCTCGATCGTGCCCAGCTCATCCTCAGTGATCGACCGGCAGGCGAGTTCGCAGGCGGTTGCTTCCAGCCCGGCGACGACCTCGATCATCTCCTCGAGCTCGTTGCGCGAGATGCTCGCGACGCGCGCGCCGCGGTTGGGCAGCAGTTCCAAGAGGCCTTCGGTCGCGAGGATCTTGATCGCTTCCCGCAGAGGCGTGCGTGAAATCCCGAACCGTTCGGTCAGCTCGCTCTCGTTGACGCGTGCCCGCGGTTCCAGTTCACCCTCATTGATCAATTCGCGCATCCGGTCCGCGACCTCATCGTGAAGGTAGCGGCGGCTGATCCCGATACTGGGCTCAATTCTATTCATCGAGCTCTCAAAGAATTTTAAATGCGAAACTTCGCGTCGCAATTCCTAGACTTGCTGCTACCGCCTGTCGAGATACGTGGCCGTTCCCACCTTCGTGAGCCACATGGAAAGTGCCGTCCCGGCAGAGTGGGGTCGCTCCGCAACTGAACCGGGCCCCCATCTCGGCAGCTTGCGACCGATTGAATTTTTCATGCATTTAGCCGCGGCATGAGGGACCGGGCTTCGAGGGCAGCGAGGGGGCCGGCCGAACGCCCAAGATGAATGGATGCACTATGATCGACCTGTTCAGCGACACCCAGACGCGCCCGACACCGGGCATGCGCGAGGCCATGGCGCGGGCACAGGTCGGTGATGAGCAGTCGAACTCCGATCCGACCACCAATGCCCTGTGCGAGCGGGTCGCAGAGATGCTCGGCCAAGAGGCGGCCGTGTTCATGCCGTCGGGCACGATGTGCAATCTTACCTCGATCCTCGTCCATTGCCGGCCCGGCGACGAGATCATCGTCGATGACCAGTCCCACATCTACAACACCGAGGCCGCCGGCGCCGCCGCGATCGGCGGGGTGTCGGTGAAGGCGCTGCCGACACGGGTCGGTCTGTTCACCCTCGCTCAGGTCGAGGCGGCGATCCGGGTTCCGCAGCGCACGGCGCCGCGCTCACGGCTGGTCTCGATCGAGCAAACGACGAGCTTTTCCGGGGGCACAGTCTGGGACATCGGCGCAATGCGCCTGATCCGCGATTATGCCCAGGCGCGTGGTCTGAAAGCGCATATCGATGGGGCGCGGCTGCTCAACGCGGTGGTGGCGACGGGCCTTTCGGCGGCGGAGTACGCGAGCGGCTTCGACAGCACTTGGATCGATCTCAGCAAGGGGCTCGGCTGCCCGGTCGGAGCGGTCCTGTGCGGAACGCGGGATTTCATCGAGCAGGCATGGCAGTGGAAGTACCGGCTCGGCGGCGCCATGCGCCAGTCGGGTGTCCTGGCAGCAGCCGGGCTCTATGCCCTCGACCACCACATGACGCAGCTCGCCGAGGACAACGCCAATGCCGGCCGCTTGCATCGGCTGATCGCCGACGTGCCGGGCTTGGCCTTCGACCCGACGGCTGGGCAATCGAACATTCTGTGCTTCACGGTGGAGGCGTTGGGCGTCACCGCCTCGACCTTCGCCGCGGCCTGCCTCGACGAGGAGGTGCGCGTGCGAGCGATCGGAGCTCATCAGATCCGTGCGACCGCCAATCTCGACGTGGATCGCGCCGGCATCGACCGGGCGGCGGAGGTGATCCGGGCAAAGGCTGCGGAGTTCGCGGCAAAGGCCGCGTGACGGGAGCACGCCGGTCTCGTCCGGGGCCGAGCCGGTTGGCGCCCGGAAATCCGATCGCAAAAACGGGCGGCGCTCGCCGAAGAACGCCGCCCGAAAAAGAAGGAAACTACTTCTTGTTGTCGAGATCCTGAGCCATCTTCAGGTGCTCGTCGAGATGCGGCTTGGTCTTGATCGCAAAGGCCTTGAGCGCCGCGTTGTCGCCACCCTCGGCGTATCGCTTGTAGAGATCGGTGGCGTTCTTGTGCGCCGTCACCTGATCGTCGTGGTATTGTTTGGTGAAGTCCTCACCGCTCAGGCTCTTGAGCTTGTCGAGCTTGCTCTGATGACTCGAGTCCAGAGCGGTCGGTATGTTGAGCTTCATGTCGCCGGTCTGGACCACGGATTTCAGCTCGTCCGAGGTCTTCTTGTGGTCCTCGATCATCTTCTTGGCAAAGGCCTTGGTCTTCTCGTCGGCCTTTTCGAGAGCGAGCTTGCTCGATTGATCCTCGAACATGTCGCTGATCACGGCCTGCGTGACGAAGTCCTGAGCCGTGGGAGCGACGCCGATCAGTGAATTCACGCCGGTCTTCTCGCCGACCGACTGGGCATGGGCCGGCATCCCCGCAGCGCCCAGCAGGAGCAGGCAGGCGGCAGCGGTGAGGGGCGTTCTCATGGAGGTCTCCTAGGGAAGAATCGTACCTGTCGGAGCAACTGAAACGGGCGTCCGATGTTCCTGGCTGAGCCCGCCCGGAGCCGTCATGCGTCGCAGTTCGCGGTCTCACGGGCGAGCCAATCGATGACGCTGGAGAGCGCCTTGCGCTCGCTGCCGCCTGCGGAGAGCGCCGCTTCGTAGGTGCGGATCTGGCCGTCGGCGCTGGAGCCGCACTCGGCGATGGTGAGCGCATGAGCGACCTGGGCGGCGCAGCCCAGAGCCGCAGCGTCCTCGGCGACCAGATCGACCAAGCGCTCGACAAGGTGGCGCACCGGCACCGCCTCCTCCTTCGCCTCGTCGATCAGGGCGGCATGGATCCCGTCTCGCTGCGACCGCCACAGGTTCTCCATGACGAAGCCGCGGGAGGCACCGGTCGGCCGGGCATTCAGCTCGGGCCGGCGCACGCAGAGCCTCACGAGGCAGCGATAGAGCGCGGCGATGGCCAGCGTATCCTTGAGCCGGGTGCAACTGTCGGCGACCCGCAATTCGAGAGTCGGGTAGCGGATCGACGGTCGGATGTGCCACCAGAAATAGGTCGCGTCCTCGACCGCGCCGGCCCGCGTCATCACCCGCACGTAGCGCTCGAAGTCGTCGGCGCCGTCGAACAATTCGGGCAGGCCGGTGCGCGGCAGCTCGGCATAGGCCCTCAGACGGTACCCGGCCAATCCCGTGCGGTGGCGCTCGTAGAAGGGCGAAGAGGTGGAGAGAGCGAGCAGCACCGGCAGGAACGGCATCAGCCGGTTGATCAGGGCGATGCGCTCGTTCGGCTCGGGTACCTCGACATGGACGTGGAGGCCGCTGACGATGGAGCGCCGCCCCACCATCTGCAGGGTCTCGATCATCTTGCGGTAGCGGAGCTTGGCGGTCTCGCGCTGGTCGGTCCAGATCGCGGTCGGGTGGGTGCCCGCGGCGAAGACCTTCAGGCCGTGCTCGCGGCCGATGGCGCACAGGCCGGTACGGAGCTTGGCCAACGCCTCGTGTGTCTCGGCGAAGCTCACCGAGGGCTTGGAGCAGATCTCGGCCTGGCTCTCCAGCATCTCGCGCTCGACGCCTTCCAGGCGGCTCCGCGCCGCCTTGTGGAAGGCCGAGACCGATTCCCGCGGCGCCGCTCGGGTGCGGCTGCTCGCCAGGAACAGCTCCTCCTCGACGCCGAACCGGTACTCGTGTGCCATCGTGTGCCTCGCCTTCCCAGCCCGACCGATCGGGCTGGAAGCAAGCGCGGGCCCAATCGGTTCGCGCGTTAACGAACGATACGATCGAGGCGGTTGTTCACGAAGAAATACAGCTCCTTGGCGCCGGGCTCGGTGTAGAGCACCTGCACCTCGCGGCCGGACCGGCCCTCGCCGACCAGCACGTCGGTCGGCGGGCGGCCCTTGAGCCGCACGAGGTCGCATTCGCCGATCCCCGTCTCGATGGCGGTGGCCGTTCCCGGCGCCGGGCCGGTGCAGGCGCCATTGCCGTCGAGCACGGGGCCGAGCGCGGCGACCGGCGCCGCCGGAACCGCGGGCAGCACCGCGCTCGGTGGAGGCGGCGGCTGAATCGGTTCGCGGCGCTCAGCGGTGTTGCAGCCCGCCAGCAACAGGGCGGGAAGAAGTCCGAGACAAATCCTCAAGGCGTCGGTCTCTTCTCCGGCGTGGTCTCACCCGATGCGCTGCCGCCCTTCGCGCTCCCGTCGGAACGCGTCTCCAGCGCCCGAGCGAACAGGTCGGCGGCGTCGTCGTGGAAGGCGTTGCGCGAGTCCGGCCGCGTGTAGAACATGTGGCCGCCGGGATAAACCGAGAGCTTGAGGCGGTCGGCCGAGCCGTAGACCGGCATCTGGTCGAGGAGCATCTTCGAGGTGAAGTAGGGCGTCACGAGGTCGGTGAAGCCGTGGGCGACGAGCACCCGCATCCGCCCGTCGAGCGCCAGCGCGTCCTTCAGGGCGCCCATGGCTTCCGGGGCCGAGCGGCCCGAGCCCCAGTTCCAGCCGCGGTTGACCGCGCCGTTGAGCAACTCATAGCGCATGTTCTCGACCCGCCAGTTCAGGCGGCCCTGGTAGAGCTGCACCATGGCGGTGGTGAGCGGCGCCTGGAGTGCGTCGAGCACCGGATCCTCGAAGCTCGATTGCGGGGCTGTCGGATCCGGGTCCCATCCGGTCACGCCGGTATCGTAGGCCGAGAGGACGCGGCCGGCATCACGCCTGATCTCGCGCTGGTAGCTGTGGGCGGTGAGCCGCCCGGCTTGGCGCCTCACGGTCTCCGGATCGAGGCCGGTCAGCGCCGAAACCTTCTCAGTCAGCCGCGCCACCGCCTCCCGGTCGGCCGGACCTTTCAGAAGATCGGTGAGATAGGCGCCCGAAGCGTAGGTCTCGGCCTCCTTCATGAGCTCGCGGCTCGGCGTCGTGCCCGCGCGCTCCAGTGCGGCGGCGGCGAAGGAAGGTAGTTTGGTCACAAACCCCCACGGCGTGGTGCGGGGCGGCTGCAGCCACGCGAAGTCGAGCACGGGGGAGAGCAGCACGAGGCCCGACAGCCCGACGCCGACATCCTGCTGGAGCTTCTGCGCGATCAGCGGCCCGCGGAAGCCGCCGTAGCTCTCGCCGACGAAGAATTTCGGCGAGGCGAGGCGGTCGTTCTGGCGAAGATAGCGGGCGATGGCGGCGGCCAGCACCGACGCGTCCGCATCGACGCTCCAGTACTTCTTGCCGTCGCCGTCCGCCGCGCGGCTGTAGCCGGTGCCGACGGGATCGATGAAGACGAGGTCGGTGAAATCGAGCCAGGTGGCGGGGTTCGGCTGGAGCGCGATCGTCTGCGACGGGCTGATCGAGGCGCCGTCGGTCGGCAGGCGCCAGGGGCCGATGGCGCCGATATTGAGATAGGCCGAGGCCGCGCCGGGACCGCCATTGACGCCGAAGGTGATCGGCCGGGCGGCGGCCTCTTCGGGCTTGCCCGCCTTGGTGTAGGCGATGAAGGCGATCTCGGATTGAAGCTTGCCCTCCTCATCCACCAGGGAAAGGCTGCCGGCCGTGGCGGTGAAGGCGAGCGTGCGCCCGTTCGGCAAGCCGATGCTGTGCTCGGTGGTCGCGTCCGGCGGCAGGCGGCGCCCTTCCGGCGCCTTGTCCGGCCCCTTGCGCGGCTGAGCCTGCCCCTTTCCTTGCGTCTGGCTCGGCCCGTCGCTCTGCGACGGGCCATGCTGGGCGAAACCCGGCATCGGGCCCAGGCCGATCGCGAGCGAGAGGAGGCCGGCGAGGCAGAGCCGGGCCGTTCCGGTCCGGGGAGCAGGGAAGGCTTGCGTCATCGGTCTCTCGCGATCCTCGGCCGGTTGGTCGTGCGTGGACTGGCGCCTGTGTTCTTGCGCCTCACCATCGGACGACGCGTTGATCTCACGCCTTCTTGGTCCAGCGTCCGCTCTCGTCCTGCTGCCAGTAGGCGACGACGTGGCCGGCGGCCTTGGCGCCGCGCCACTGCTCACGGGCATGCAACAGCGCGTCGGTGTCGGTACCGTCGAACAGGATGCAGATCCGCTGGTAGGTCCCCGCATCCGCGGGCAGTTCGGCGCCCTCCACCAGGAAGCGGATCGAGGCGGCGTTGGGGTTGGTCTCCCGCAGGGTCAGCACCACGGGCTGGCTCGCCGCATCGGTGTCGCGGTCGGTGCCGTGGGGCAGGAAGCTCTCGTCGGTATAGGTCCACAGACCATCGTCGAGCGCCTGGAGCCGCGCCTCGCTCACCGCCTGGATCGCCGCCTGCCAGCCGCGCTCCAGCGACTTCTCGACGAGGCTCGGCAGCACCTTTTCGAGGGGCTGGCGCTGAAGGTGGTAGAACAGGATCTCGGTCACGGTATCGCTGCATATAGGATCGAGCGGCGCTTCGGCAGGGCGGACGCAGCGTCGCGGTCGCCCGGTCCCGGATCGGTAAACCTGAGGAGACGAGTTTGCTCTGAACCATGCCCCGAGCGGCGGGTTCGTCTTCCACGACCGATAACAGGGAAGGAACGAGCCATGCCGACCAAAACCATCGCTCTGGCCGCCGCGCTGACTCTCGCCGTCTCGGGGGCGGCTCTCGCCCAGTCGAGCACTGGCAAGGGCGGGACCGGCGGCACCACGGACAGCGCCAGCCCCATGCGGAACAACACCGGCGACAGCATGCGGCCCACGACCGGCAGCGGCGCCGGCGCCACCACCGGCTCGACCGGCACCATGGCCCCCCGGGCCACGACGGGCGGGGCTGCCGGTGCCGGCAACGCGCCCGGCGGCACCATGGGCGGCGGTGCCGGCAGCGCCGGGGGCGGCAACAGCGCCGCCGGCCGCTGAGCGACACGCATCCGATGATGAGAGGGGCCGGAGCCTGTCCGGCCCCTTTTTCGGGCCCAATCTCATTTCGAGCCCAGTCTCAACCCGGCTCGATCAGGTGCGGCACGAACAGCGCTCCGTCGCCGGTGATCGGGCCGTCCGATTCGCGGATACACAGCCCGGCCGGCGCCTCCCCGACGATCCAGGCGCCGACGAGCGGGCGGCGGCCGTCGAAGCACGGCAGTTCTGCCAGTCCCTGCCGAATGAAGCCTTCCGCTCCGTAGGGTCCCGGCTCGCCGGCCAGCCGCGTGCCCTCGGCTGAAAACATCTCGACATTGGCACCCTCGCGCGAGAGCAGCGGCTTGCGCACGGAGGCGCCGAGGCTCGCGCAGGCGGGATCACCTTCGAAATAGGCTGGCAGCAGGTTCGGGTGGCCGGGCTCGCGGGCCCAGAGATGGGCGAGCAGGCCCTTGTTGGAGAGCACCATCTTCCAGGGCGGCTCGAGGAAGCGCGTCGGTGAGGCCGCGACCGCTGGACCGAACGCGTCCTGAAACGCCCATTCCCAGGGGTAGAGCTTGAACAGTGCGGCGAAGGCCCGCTCGTCCGGCCCGCAGAAGGCACCGTCTGTCCTCAGGCCGATCTGGGCGAGGTCGAGCAGGATCGTCTCGCAGCCGGCCTGAACGGCGCAGTCCTGAAGGTAGCCGGCGGTACCGAGGTCTTCCGGGCCGCTCGAATCGGCGGCAAAGGCGAACAGGCCCGGCGGCGCGATCTCGGCAAGGCGGGCGATCAGCCGCTCGTGGACCGCGTTGAATTGGTCGCTGCCCGCGGGCAGGCGCCGGTCCCTCAGCCCCTGTTCGAGCCAGAGCCACTGGAACACCGCACTCTCGTAGAGGGCGGTCGGCGTGTCGGCGTTGTATTCGAGGAGTTTGGCAGGGCCCCCTCCGCCATAAGAGAAATCGAGACGTCCGTAGAGGCTCGGATCGGACCGGCGCCAGCTCGTCCGCACCGTGTCCCAGACCGGTTCGGGGATGGCGAGCGAGGCGAGGACGCGCTCGTCCTCCACCGCCTCGGCGGCGAAGGCGAGGCAGAGGGCGTGCAACTCGGCGCTCGACCCTTCGATGTCCTCTTCGATCTCGGCGAGGGAGAAGGCGTAGGCGTGGCTCTCATCCCAGTAGGGCGCGCCGTCGATGGTGTGGAAGGTAAAGCCCGCCTCCCGCGCGATCTCCCGCCAGCCGGGCCGCTCTCCGCAGGCGATGCGGCGCATCAGGTGCCGCCGAAGGAGGAGAAACCCTTGCCGCCGTCGCCGAAGCCGCCAAACTTCGTCGGTTGTCCGGCGGCCGGTTTGAGTGTGCCCGAGGAGGCGTGGCCCCCGCTTCCGGTCGCGACCTTGCCGCCCGAACCGGTGCAGTAACTTCCATGATGGCCGCCGTGACCCTGGCGGTGCTCGTAGACGGGTTCGGGCGTCACCCAGTCGGATGCGCGGCGGCCGAGCAGGTAGCCGGCCATCCGGGGAACGAATTGCGTCGGCGCATTCGGATCCGGCAGGCAGTGGGACGAGCCGTGGTGCCCTTCGCACTCCGCCGATGAGCGGTAATGCGGCGCGGTCGACGGGTAGGCCGCACGGGCGGTGGCATAGTCGCTGCGGCACTCGTCGGCCGGGCGGATGCCATCGGCGGCGCAGGCCGCCGCATCTGCGTAGACGAGGATGTCCTTCGAAGGCGCGGTCCGGTCGAGATTGCCGAGGCCGAGCGCGGCGAGGCCCGCACCCGCCACCAGTACCGTCGAGACGGTCTGCGACCGCTTGGTCGCGGCCTTGTCGGGTGGTCTGACGGCCGGTGCAGGCTCAACGGGCCTGCGCTGGCCGAAATTTTCCTGGGCCTCGCGGTCGTCCGCCACGGCGTCAGTAGCTCATGCAGGCGGCGTTCACGAGGCCGCCCGCCAGGGACGCGGCCCCGAGCAGGATTGCGGGCGCGGTCTGACCTTCGTCGATCCGCCGCGACAGGTTCGGCAGCAGCGGCCGCATCAGCCAGTAGATCGCGACCTGTACCACGAGGGCGACGAGGCCCCAGACGATGCAGTCGAGGAGCGACCCGGCGTAGCGCACCGCGGCCGAGAGCGGAATGGAGTAGCCGAGCAGGCTGCCCCCGAGCGCAAGTGCGGCGGCGAGGTTGCCCTCGCGGACCAGGGCGATCTCCCGGTGCGCCGTCGCGGTGAGGTAGGTCACGAGGTAGAGGGCGGTGAGCCCGAGGGAGACGACGAAGTAGGCGAGAAAGGCCGGCAGGCCCGAGATCGTCGTCAACCGTGCGTTCCTCTCAGTCAGACCAGCCGGCTCTGCTCGATCGCGGCGGCGATGAACCCCTTGAACAGCGGGTGCGGCTCGAAGGGGCGCGACTTCAACTCCGGGTGGAACTGGACGCCGATGAACCACGGATGGCCCTCGTGCTCAACCGTCTCCGGCAGGAGCCCGTCCGGCGAGGTGCCGGAGAAGCGCAGGCCCTTGGCCTCCAGGCATTCGCGATAGGCCATGTTGACCTCGTAGCGGTGCCGGTGGCGCTCCGAGATCTCGGTCTCGCCGTACATCCGCGCGATCTTGGTCTCCGGATGGAGCGTCGCCTTGTAGGCGCCGAGCCGCATGGTGCCGCCGAGATCGCTCTCGGCCGCGCGCCGCTCCAACTCGTTGCCGCGCATCCACTCGGTGAGCAGACCCACCACCGGCTCGTTGGTCTCCCCGAACTCGGTGGAATTGGCCCCCTCGATCCCGGCCAGCGAGCGTGCCGCCTCGATCACCGCCATCTGCATGCCGAAGCAGATGCCGAAATACGGGATGTTGCGCTCGCGCGCGTAGCGGGCCGCGCGGATCTTGCCTTCCGCGCCGCGCTGGCCGAAGCCGCCGGGCACGAGGATGCCGTGCAGGCCCTCCAGGAAGGGCGCCGGGTCCTCGCGCTCGAACACCTCCGCCTCGATCCATTCGAGGTTGACGCGCACGTTGTTGGCGATGCCGCCATGGGTCAGCGCCTCGGTGAGCGACTTGTAGGCGTCCTTCAGGCCCGTGTACTTGCCGACGATGGCGATGGTGACCTCGCCCTCGGGGTTGCGCACCCGCTCGAGGATGTTCTGCCAGCGGTCGAGCTTCGGCTCGCTCTCGGGCTCCATCTGGAAATGGGCCAGGATCTCCCGGTCGAGCCCCGCCTCGCGGTAGGAGAGCGGCACGGCGTAGATCGTGTCCACGTCGCGGGCCTCGATGACCGCGCTTTCCCGCACGTTGCAGAACAGGCCGAGCTTGCGCCGCTCGTCCTGCGGGATCGGCCGGTCGCAGCGGCAGAGCAGGATGTCGGGCTGGATGCCGATCGAGCGCAACTCCTTCACGGAGTGCTGGGTCGGCTTGGTCTTCAGCTCGCCGGCAGACGGGATGTAGGGCAGCAGCGTCAGGTGCAGGTAGCAGACGCTGCCGCGCGGGCGTTCCTGGCCGATCTGGCGGATCGCCTCGAAGAAGGGCAGGCCCTCGATGTCGCCGACCGTGCCGCCGATCTCGACGAGAACGAAATCGTAATCGTCGTTGCCGTCGAGCACGAACGCCTTGATGGCGTTGGTGACGTGCGGAATCACCTGGATCGTGGCGCCGAGATAATCGCCGCGCCGCTCCTTGGTGATGATGTCGAGGTAGATGCGGCCCGTCGTGACATTGTCGGCGCGCGAGGCCGGCAGGCCGGTAAACCGCTCGTAATGGCCGAGGTCGAGATCGGTCTCCGCGCCGTCGTCGGTGACGAACACCTCACCGTGCTGCGTCGGGCTCATCGTGCCCGGATCGACGTTGAGGTAGGGGTCGAGCTTGCGCAGGCGCACGCGGTAGCCGCGCGCCTGCAGCAGGGCGGCAAGTGCCGCTGAGGCGAGACCTTTGCCGAGGGAGGAAACCACGCCGCCGGTGATGAAGACGTACCGCGTCATGGGCTTTGGTCCATAAAGGGGCTCAAGCGATTCGCCAAACCGCAACGGTTGCCGCGCCCCGCTGGCCACACGGGGGGCGACACAGGGCGATGCCCTTCACGCCGTTGAGGAATTCGTCTCTCACATCCTCGCGGCCGATGCACCGGCCGCAAGGGTCTTATCCGCAGACGGTGCGGTTTGTCCGCCCGGCGTCAGCGCGACTGCGGTGCTTCCGGCGTGGTCGGTGCGGCCGGCGGCGCGCTCTGGGCGGGCGCGGGCGTTGCCGGCGTGGCGGGCGCGTCGGTCGGGACCGAGGCCGGTTGGCCGGGGGCCGCTTGGCCCGCGCCGCCGCGCAGCGTGTCGAGCAGGTTGTCCGCGTTCACCGGCTTGTTGGTTTGCTGCGTCTGGCCCGGCTGCGTCCCGGCCTCGTCGAGGATCGAACGGGGCGCGGCGCTGCGGTGAGCCATGATCGCCAGCGCGATGCTGGTCGTGAAGAACAGGGCCGCCAGGATCGCAGTGGCGCGGGTGAGCGCGTTCGCCTGTCCGCGGCCGGTCATGAATCCGGAGACGCCGCCGCTTCCGCCGCCGCCGAGCCCGAGCCCGCCCTCCGAGCGCTGCAGCAGCACCACGGCGATCAGCGCCAGCACGATGATAAGGTGGACGACGATGAGGACGGTCTGCATAGCGATTCCGGTGCCCGCTCGCGCGGACGCTGTCGGTGTGCCGGACAAGAAGCGCGCGCAAAAGCAGCGCGCCCGCGTATCCGCTGCACGAAGTGGGGGCTCCTACACCGTTTGCCCACCCGCGCCAACCGGCCTTCGCGTGTCATGCGGGTGTCATGCGCGTGTCGGGGCGGGAGTGAGGCCGGGCGCATCTCGCGCCAAGCCCGTGACGGCCGGGAAAACGCCGGGCGTGCATGGCCATAGGGCACGGCCCGTGCAAGGAGTCGGGGATGATCGATTTCCAGCACGAAGCCGGGCGGCTCGCCGCCTTCATTGACCGCGCCGACCGCGAGGAGATGGCCGCCGTCCAATCCGATCTCCTGCGGATCGCCCTCGAGCGGCCCGATCCGGCGGGACGGGCGGGGGCCCTCGATGAAGTGCAGGCCGCCCTCTCCGACCGGATCCGGCCGGACGGCATGAGCCCGCTGCAACAGGCGTTCTACGTCGCCGTGCTCTCGATGATCGAGCGGACCAAGGAGGCCGTGACGAAGGCGCCGGCCCGCCAGGACTGACGGCGGACCGGATCCCTGCCCGCATGGTGCTGGAACGGCAGGCCCTTCTCGTCGTCGACGTGCAGGCGAGCTTCCGCGTGCCGGAGACGATCGTCGCGGGCATCACCGCTCTGAGCCGGACGCTTCATACGGTAGCAACGGTCGAGCGGCACGACGAGGCGGTGACCCCATTTGCGCGGCAACTCGGCTGGACGCCGCCCTTGGACGAGGCGCCGCTGGTTCCGGCCGATCGGGTTTTCGTCAAGCACGGCTACCTGCCGCCGCCGGCGCTGATCGAGCACTTCAGGGCGCTCGCGGTCGAGCGCGTCCTCGTCTGCGGCGTTCAGGCGGAGACCTGCTGTCTCGCTGCCGGATTCATGCTGTTCGATGCCGGTCTGCACCCGACTCTTCTGCGATGGCTCAGCGTCGGGTCGTCCCTCGATCGCTCGGCCGCCCTC
Organism: Methylobacterium sp. R2-1; assembly: GCF_014191355.1. Taxonomy (GTDB): domain Bacteria; phylum Pseudomonadota; class Alphaproteobacteria; order Rhizobiales; family Beijerinckiaceae; genus Methylobacterium. The sequence continues at coordinate 58,960 of NZ_JACHWM010000011.1, read as the reverse complement.
GGCACAGCCCTCTGGCGCCACCATTTCGGCAGCGTTGTGGATGTTCCCGACGCGTTGCCGCTCGCTCTGAAGCCCCTGCCCTACCCCTCGTAAGCGCGGCAGATCCCCAAAAAGTCCTCCGCCACGAGGCTGGCGCCGCCGACCAGAGCGCCGTCGACGTTCTCCACCGCCATCAGCTCGCGGGCGTTCGAGGGCTTCACAGAGCCGCCGTAGAGGATGCGGATCTTGTGTGCCTCCTCGCCGACGAGCTTGTCGAGCATCTCGCGCAAAGAGGCGTGAACCTCTGCGATCTCTTTCGCCGTCGGCGTGCGGCCCGAGCCGATGGCCCAGACCGGCTCGTAAGCGATCACAGTGTCGGCGCCGGTCGCGCCCTTCGGCAGGCCGATGGCGAGCTGTGCGCGCACGATGTCGAGCGCTCGGCCCTGCTGGCGCTCCTCCATGGTCTCGCCGACGCAGATGATGCCGCGCAGACCCGCGCGGCGGGCGCCCAGCGCCTTGGCATGGACCCCGTCATCGGTCTCGTAATGGTAGGCGCGCCGCTCGGAATGTCCGACGATGACGTAAGTCGCGCCGAGATCGGCGAACATCTCCGCCGAGATCGAGCCGGTGAAGGCGCCGCTCGGGCGGGCATGCAGGTTCTGGCCGCCGATGGCGATGGGCGATCCGTATACGGCCGCCACGCAGGAGGAGATCAGCGTCGCGGGCGGGCAGATCAACACGTCGATCCTGTCGGTGAGCGCGGGCGAGAGCCCGTCGCGGATCGCCTCGACGATCGGAACCGAGGAGCGCAGGCCGTTCATCTTCCAGTTGCCGGCAACCAGCGGACGGCGTCCCTCGCTTGCCATGGCGTCCCGGTTCTCCGTGTCTCGATCCAAGGGGTTCAACGTGTGCGCGGACCTAGCAGAGCAAGCTTAGGCGCGCAAACGACCTCTCCGGCGACTCTGCCGCCGTTTCGGGCCCGCGGAAGGCGCGCGGAACACATGCCCTTTGCGCCGCCGCCCCGATCGTCTATCGCGGGGCTCGAATTTGTTCCCTGCCCGCGTGGGCAGGGCCGTAGAGATCTAGGCCCGGGCGTCCGATGCTCCAGTCCATTCGCAGTGCCAGCCAGCATTGGCTCGGCAAGGTCGTGCTGACGGTGATCTTCACCTTCCTGATCGCGGGCGTGGCGATCTTCGGTGTGGAGGAGTTTTTCCGCGGCGGGTCGAGCACGACGGTCGTCACGGTCGGCAAGACGCCGATCTCGGCCGAGGAGGTGCGCACCGCCTACCAGAACCAGCTTCAGCGCTACCAGGCCCAGCTCAAGCGGACGCTGACGCCGGACCAGGCGCGGGCAATGGGCTTGGAGCGGCAGGTGCTGGCCCAGCTCATCACCGAGGCGGCGCTCGACCAAAAGACGCACGATCTCGGGCTCGCCGTCTCCGACGCGGCAGTGCTGCGGGCGATCCAGGACGAGCCGAGCTTCAAGAACGCCAATGGCAGCTTCGACCGAACCCTGTTCTTCCAGACGCTCCAGCGAGCGGGTCTGAACGAGGCGATGTTCGTGCGCGAGCAGCGTTCCGTCATTGCCCGCCTGCAGCTGGCCGATGCCATCGTCGCCGACCCGCCGGTTCCGCAGGCCATGCGCGAGGCGGTGCACCGCTACAGCACCGAGCGCCGCGATGCCGCCGTGCTGGCGCTGGCACCCTCCGCCGCCGGCGAGATCCCGGCCCCGAGCGACGAGGAACTCAAGGCCTACTACGACAACAACAAGGCCTCGTTCCGCGCCCCCGAATATCGCAGCCTCAACCTGCTGGTGCTCGACCCCGCCGCGCTCGCCAAGCCCGACGATGTGTCCGACGAGGAGGCGCGCAAGGTCTATGAGGCCAACACCGCTCGCTTCGGCAAGCCCGAGCGGCGCACGATCCAGCAGATCAGCTTCCCCGACGAGACCGCCGCCAAGGAGGCGCGCGCCAAGATCGAGAGTGGTGAGACGCCGTTCGAGGCGGTCGCCGCCGAGCGCGGGCTCGACCCGAAGCAGCTCGACCTCGGCACCCTGACGAAGGCGGAGCTGTTCGATCCGGCGGTGGGCGACGCTGCCTTCGCCCTGGAACAGGACAAGGTGAGCGAGCCGGTGAAGGGCCGCTTCGGAACCGTGCTCCTGCGTGTCACGGCGATTGAACCCGGCTCCGTCAAGCCGTTCGATGAGGTGAAGGACGAGGTTCGCAAGGAAATCGCGCTGCGGCGGGTGCGCGATGGCGGCTTCGACAAGGTGCAGGACGCGATCGAGGATGCCCGCTCGGCCGCCAAGCCGCTGGCCGAGATCGCCAAGGATCAGGGCCTGACGCTGCTCAGCATTCCCGCGGTCGATGCCCAGGGCAACGACCCGTCCGGCCAGCCGGTCGCCGGCATTCCGGACAAGGAGACCACGCTGCCGGCCGCCTTCCGCGCCGATGTCGGCAATGATACCGAGGTGCTGCGCACCAAGACCGGTGGCGCGATCTGGTACGACGTCGTCAAGATCGACCCCTCGCACGAGAAGCCGCTCGCGGAGGTCCGTGACGAGGCCGTGAAGGGCTGGACCAGAGCCGAGGCCGAGAAGCGCCTCGTGGCGAAGTCCAAGGAACTGACCGAGCGCCTGGACAAGGGCGACGCCATCGAAACCGTGGCGCAGGAGGCGGGCGTGCCGCTGAAGACCGTCACCGAGATCGCCCGCAACCAGAACAAGGATGATCTCTCCTCCGAGATCGTCGAGCGCATCTTCACGACACCAGTCGGCAAGGCGGCCTCGGCGCCGTCCGGCGAGGGCCGCGCGGTGTTCAAGGTCACCGCCGCGACCGTGCCGGCCTTCGTCCCCGGCACGCCGAGCGACCATCAGCTCGTGAATTCGCTGCGCACCGCGCTGGCCGACGACGTGCTCGGCGAATTCATCGCCGAGGTGCAGAAGAGTGCGGGCGTGAGTGTCAACCAGACCGCCCTCCGGCGGGCGCTCGGCGGCGAGTACTGAGGTCTGGCAATGACCGAACTCGGCCTTAGCGAACCTGCGCACGAAGCGGTGGCGCACGCCTACGAGGCTGGACGCGCAAGTCTGCTCGGCCTGACCCTGGTAGCCGATCTGGAGACGCCGGTCGCCGCCTTCCTGAAGCTGAAGGCGGGGCATGCCGGTCCCGGCTTCCTGCTCGAATCGGTCGAGGGTGGCGCGGTGCGCGGGCGCTACTCGATGATCGGGCTCGACCCCGACCTGATCTGGCGCTGTCGCGACGGACGCCCCGAGATCGCCCGCGATGCGGCGCTCACGGATTTCGTGCCGGACGAGCGGGCGCCGCTCGCCTCGTTGCGCGCCCTCATTGCCGAGAGCGCGGTGGGCGACGATGCGCAGAGTGCGGCGCTGCCGCCGATGGCCGCCGGCCTGTTCGGCTATCTCGGCTACGACATGGTCCGCGCCATGGAGCGGCTGCCCGAGCCGAACCCCGATCCGCTCGGTGTGCCGGACGCGATCCTGATCCGTCCGCGGGTAATGGTGGTGTTCGACGCCGTGGCCGACGCGCTCACCGTGGTCACTCCCGTTCGCCCGGCCGCGGGCGTGAGCGCGCTTGCCGCGCTCGAAGCCGCGCAGGCCCGACTCGACAGGGTGGCCGAGGCCCTCGAGGGCCCGCTGCCGATCGAGGCGCGGGCGGATGCGGCGGGCCTCGCCCTGCCCTCTCCGGTCTCGAACACCGATCCGGACGCATTCCTGGCGATGGTCGCAAAGGCCAAGGAATACATCGTCGCGGGCGACATTTTTCAGGTGGTGCTGTCGCAGCGCTTCGAGGCGCCCTTCACCCTCCCGGCCTTCGCGCTCTACCGCTCCTTGCGCCGCACCAATCCGGCGCCGTTTCTCTGCTACCTCGATTTCGAGGCGTTTCAGGTCGTCTGTTCCAGCCCCGAGATCCTCGTGCGAGTGCGCGAGGGCAAGGTCACGATCCGCCCGATCGCCGGCACGCGCCGCCGCGGCGCCACGCCGGCCGAGGATCGGGCGCTGGCCGACGAACTCCTGGCCGATCCGAAGGAGCGCTCCGAGCACCTGATGCTGCTCGACCTCGGCCGCAACGATGTCGGCCGCGTTTCGAAGATCGGCAGCGTCACCGTCACCGACTCGTTCTTTCTCGAATACTATTCCCAGGTCATGCACATCGTCTCGAATGTCGAGGGCGACCTCGACCCGAGCCACGACGCGCTCTCGGCGCTCGCCGCCGGGTTTCCCGCCGGCACCGTCTCGGGCGCACCGAAGGTGCGGGCGATGGAGATCATCGACGAGCTGGAGCGCGAGAAGCGCGGTCCCTATGGCGGCTGCATCGGCTATTTCGGGGCGCGCGGCGAGATGGACACCTGCATCGTCCTGCGCACGGCCATCGTGAAGGACGGCCGCATGCACGTGCAGGCAGGGGCGGGCATCGTGTACGATTCGGATCCGCAGTCAGAGCAGCAGGAATGCGTGAACAAGGCCAAGGCCCTGTTCCGCGCAGCGGAGGACGCGGTGCAGTTCGCGAGCCGGGCCAAGCGGGGGCAGTAGAGGCGTAGGCACGTCGTCTTGACTTGCCGGCTCCCCGTCGCCACCCTTTTCTGAACGGTTATCCGTCTCCTCCCTCATCCTGAAGTGCCGACGCGCAGCGTCGGCCTCGAAGGATCTTTCAGATCCCGCGCGACCCCTGAAGGATCCGTCGAGGCCGCTTCGCGGCACCTCAGGGTGAGGAGGGAGGCGGGAGTTTAAGCGCTACGGCTGAGCTCGATGTCCAACGTCCTCGTCATCGACAACTACGATTCCTTCACCTGGAATCTCGTCCACCTGATCGGCCCGCTCTGCGAGCGGATCGACGTGGTGCGCAACGACCAGATCGACGTCGCTGGCATCCGCGACCGGGCCCCGGACGCGCTCGTGCTCTCGCCGGGGCCTTGCACACCGAACGAGGCCGGCATCTGCCTCGACGCGGTGCGGGAGCTGGGTTCCGAGATCCCGATCTTCGGCGTGTGCCTCGGGCTCCAGACCATCGGGCAGGCCTATGGCGGCGACGTAGTCCGCGCCCCCTCCCCCATGCACGGCAAGGTCTCGACCATCCGCCACGAGGCGAAGGGCGTGTTCCGCGGCATCAACGAGGGCTTTGCCGCAACGCGCTACCACTCGCTTGTGGTGGATCGCGCGAGCTGCCCGCAGGATCTCTCGGTCACGGCCGAAGCCGACGGGCTGATCATGGGACTCCAGCACCGCGAATTGCCGGTCCACGGCGTGCAGTTCCACCCCGAGAGCATCCTCTCGAACCACGGCACGCAGATCCTGCGCAATTTCCTCGACATCGCCGCCGCTTGGCACAAGGAGTCGGCGGCCCGCGCGTGACAAGGTCGGCCGCGGCGTGCATTGACGGCTCCACGCCCCCTCCCTCCTCCTGATAGAGGGGAGAGGGCTCGAACAGAGCCACGACCCCGATGGACGCCTTCAAAACTCATCTCGCGACGGTTGCTTCCGGTGCTCCGCTGAGCCGCGAGCAGGCCCGCGCCGCCTTCGACGACCTGCTCTCGGGCGAGGTCACGCCGATCCAGGCCGGCGCGTTCCTCACCGCCCTCTCGGTGCGCGGCGAAAGCGAGGACGAGATCGTCGGCGCGGTCGCGGCGATGCGGGCGCGGATGCTCCCCGTGGCGGCGCCCGAGGGCGCCATCGACATCGTCGGCACCGGCGGCGACCATTCGGGCAGCTACAACGTCTCGACGCTGGCCGCGATCCTCACCGCCGCCTGCGGTGTGCCGGTGGCCAAGCACGGCAACCGCGCCGCGACCTCGCGCTCCGGCGCCGCCGATGTGCTGGCGGCGCTCGGCGTGAAGATCGGCCTCCCTCCCGAGGCCCTGGCGCGCTGCCTCTCGGAAGCCGGTCTCTGCTTCATGTTCGCACAGACGCATCACGGCGCCATGCGCCACGTCGCGCCGGTACGGACCGAACTGCCGTTCCGCACCATCTTCAACATGCTCGGGCCGCTCTCGAACCCAGCCGGCGTGACGGCGCAGGTGTTCGGCGTCTCGCGCGCGGCCTGGGCCGAGCCATTGACGCGGGTGCTGGCGACGCTCGGCAGCCGCCGGGTCTGGACCGTGCACGGCTCGGACGGGCTCGACGAGATCACCACCACGGGCCCGACCGCGGTGGTCGCGCTTGAGGACGGTGCGCTCTCGCGCTTCACCATCGATCCGCGCGAGGTCGGCTTGCCGCTCGCGACCCCCGACGACCTGCGTGGAGGCGACCCCGACCACAATGCCGCCGCGCTCGGTGCCGTGCTGGAGGGTGCCCGCAGCGCCTACCGCGATATCGCCGTGCTGAACGCCGGTGCCGGTCTCGTGGTGGCGGGCGCCGCGGACACCCTCGCCGAGGGCGTGGCGCGGGCGCAGGGCGCGATCGATTCCGGCGCGGCGCGGGCGACGCTGGCGCGCCTCGTCGCCATCTCCAATGCGTGATAGACGGCCTCGAACGGTTCCAAGGAATAATCGATGGACGACATCGTGGCCGACGTGACCGCCGGGCCTGTCGCGACCGCTCCCGCGCGGGCGAGCGTGCTGGCGCGGATCGAGGCCTACAAGCGCCGCGAAATCGCCGAGGCGAAGCTGCGCATTCCGCTGGCCAAGCTGGAGAAGCAGGTCGCCAAGGCCGAGGCCCCCCGCGGCTTCGCCGACGCCATCGCCCGGCATATCGGCGAGGGCCGTCCGGCGCTGATCGCCGAGATCAAGAAGGCTTCGCCCTCCAAGGGGCTGATCCGCGCCGATTTCGACCCGAAGACGCTGGCCAAGGCCTACGCCAAGGGCGGCGCAACTTGTCTCTCGGTTCTCACCGACACCCCCTCGTTCCAGGGAGCGCCGGACTTCCTGGTCGAGGCGCGCGCGGCCTGCGACCTGCCGGTCCTGCGAAAAGATTTCATGTTCGAGCCGTATCAGGTCTACGAGGCTCGTGCCTGGGGCGCCGATTGCGTCCTCGTCATCATGGCCTGTCTCGACGACGCGGAGGCCGCTGCCATCACCGAGACCGCACACGATCTCGGCATGGACGTGCTGGTCGAGGTCCACGACGCGCAGGAGCTGGAGCGGGCCCTGCCGCTCGGCACCCGGCTGGTCGGCGTCAACAACCGCAATCTCAAGACCTTCGAGGTCTCGTTCGAGACGGCGATCAAGCTCAAGCCCGGCATCCCGGCCGACCGGATCGCGGTGGCCGAGAGCGGTATCGGCGGACACGCCGACGTGCTGCGGCTGAAACAGCACGGGCTCGACACGATCCTCGTCGGCGAGAGCCTGATGCGGCAGGACGACGTGACCGCGGCGACGAAGGCCCTGCTGTTCGGGGAAGCCGGCCGGTGAGCGGCGCCTCCCTCACCCATATCGACCGGACCGGCGCGGCCAACATGGTCGACGTCTCGGATAAGGCCGCGACCTCGCGCACGGCCGTCGCCGAGGGCGTCGTGGTGATGCAGCCCGAGACCCTGGCGCTGATCCGCGAGGGCGATGCCAAGAAGGGCGACGTCATCGGCACGGCCCGGCTCGCCGGCATCATGGCCGCCAAGCGCACCCACGAACTGATTCCGCTCTGCCATCCGCTGCTGATCACCAAGGTGCGGCTGACCTGCGAGCCGGACGACGCCCTGCCCGGCCTGCGCCTCACCGCGGAGGTAAAGGTGCAGGGTCAGACCGGCGTCGAGATGGAGGCGCTCACCGCCGTGTCGATCGCGTGCCTGACCGTCTACGACATGGTGAAGGCCGCCGATCGCGGTATGCGCATCGAGGGCATCCGCCTCCTGTCGAAGGAGGGGGGAAAGTCCGGTGCGTGGAACGCCGGCTCATGAGCCTGCTCCCGGTCGCCGAGGCGCTCGAGAAAATCCTTGCCGCCATCCCCGGGCCTGTCGCGGTCGAAGAGATTCCCATCGCCCAGGGCGCCGGCCGCACCCTCGCCGCCGACCTGACGGCCCGGCAGACCCAGCCGCCCTTCCCGGCCTCCGCCATGGACGGCTACGCCGTACGCGCCGCCGACGTAGCGACCGTTCCGGCGCGCCTACGCCTGATCGGCACCAGTGCGGCCGGCCACGGTTTTTCCGGAACGTTGGGACCGGCCGAGGCGGTGCGCATCTTCACCGGCGCACCGGTGCCCGAAGGTGCCGACGCAATCCTGATCCAGGAGAACGCCGAGGCCGAGGGCGAGACCGTCACCGCCCGCGAACCGGTGGCGGCAGGCCGCTTCCTGCGCCGCGCTGGCCTCGATTTTCGCGCGGGCGAGACGCTCGTGCGGGCCGGCGAGACCCTCGATGCCCGCCGCCTCGCGCTGGCGGCCAGCGCCGGCTACGCCGTGTTGCCTGTGCGGCGAAAGCCCCGGGTTGCCGTACTCGCGACGGGTGACGAGCTGGTGCGGCCGGGTGAGCCGGCGGCGTGGGACCAGATCGTCGCCTCGAACGGCCTCGCGCTCGGAGCACTGAGCCTGGAGGCCGGCGCGGAGGTCATCGATCTCGGCATTGCCACCGACGATCTCGCCTCCTTACGCGAGGCGGTCGGCCGCGCGCGCACGGCCGAGGCCGATCTTCTGGTGACGCTCGGCGGCGCCTCCGTGGGCGACCACGACCTCGTCCAGGCGGCGCTCGGTGCCGAGGGAATGGAGCTCGGCTTCTGGCGGGTGGCTCTGCGTCCCGGCAAGCCACTGATGCACGGGCGGCTTGGGCCCATGGCGGTGATCGGCCTGCCGGGCAATCCGGTCTCCTCGATCGTCTGCGGTCTCCTCTTCGTGGTGCCGGCGATCCGCGCCCTCCTCGGCGATCCGCGCGCGGGCGAGGACCGCAGCGAGCCCGCTCTCCTCGGCCGCGACATGCCGGAGAACGACGCCCGCCAAGACTACCTGCGCGCCCGCCTCGAAACGGCGCCGGACCGGCTGCCGGTCGTCCACCCCGAGACGCGCCAGGATTCCTCGATGCTCTCGGTGCTCGGCACCAGTGAAGCGCTGCTGATCCGCCCGCCGCACGCGAGCCCAGCCAAGGCGGGCGACCCGTGCCGCATCCTCCGGCTGGATCGACGGATCGTCTGAATCCGCTTCACGATCGGTACCGCCGGCCGTGTCCGATGGAGCAAAAGTCTTGCATCCGCCCGATTTTCTGCTGAAGAGGGCGGCCTTCACCGGATAGAGGCCACCGGATCACGCGGCGGATGCCGCCGGGCAAGCATGGGCGGGGAGCATTGGGATCGATGAGCGAGACGCGGGAGCTGGGTTCAGCCGATATCCAGAAAGTGCTGGAACTGCTGCCCCACCGCTATCCCTTCCTGATGATCGACCGCATCATCGAGATCGACCGCGACGAGAGCTGCATCGGTATCAAGAACGTCACGGCGAATGAGCCGCAATTCACGGGGCACTTTCCAGGCCTGCCGGTCTTCCCCGGCGTTCTGCTGATCGAAGGCATGGCCCAGACGGCCGGCGCGATCTGCTGCCGCCACATCATGAGCGATGATTTGAAGACCAAGCAGGTCTTCTTCATGACCATCGACAAGTGCAAGTTCCGCAAGCCTGTCGTGCCGGGCGACCAGGTTCGCTTCCACATGACGAAGATGAATCAGCGCAAGACCATGTGGTGGTTCCGCGGCGAGGCCCGCGTCGACGGCGCGCTCGTGGCGCAGGCCGAGATCGGTGCCATGCTGGTGACGGGGTGAGCGCGGTGCGAGAGGGTATTCACCCGAGCAGCGTCGTCGAGGATGGCGCCCGGCTCGGGGACGGTGTGCGGATCGGCCCGTTCTGCCATGTCGGGCCCGACGTCGTGCTGGGCGACGGCTGCGAGCTGATCAGCCACGTCGTGGTCGCCGGCCGCACCACGATCGGCGCGCGCACGAAGATCTACCCGTTCGCCTCGATTGGCCACCCGCCGCAGGATCTGAAGTTCCGCGGCGAGCCCTCGACGCTCGCCATCGGCTCCGATTGCCTGATCCGCGAAGGCGTGACGATGAATCCCGGCACGGCCGGCGGCGGTCTGGAGACGGTGGTCGGCAACGGCTGCGCGTTTCTCGCCAACAGCCATGTCGGCCACGATTGTCGCGTCGGCGATCACGTCATCTTCTCCAACAACGTGATGCTCGCCGGGCATTGCACCGTCGGAAACTACGCCATTCTCGGCGGCGGCGCGGCGGTGATCCAATTCGCCCGCGTCGGCGATCACGCCTTCGTCGGCGGCCTCTCGGGGCTGGAGAACGACTGCATCCCCTACGGCATGGTGCTCGGTAACCGCGCCTACCTCTCCGGGCTCAACATCATCGGCCTCCAGCGCCGCGGTTTCTCGCGCGAGGACATCCACGCGCTGCGCCGGGCCTACCGGCTGCTCTTCGCCCAGGAGGGCACGCTGATGGAGCGCGTCGAGGACGTGGCGGCCGAGTTCGACACCCATCCGGCGATCCACGAAATCCTTGCTTTCATCCGCGCGGGTGGCAAGCGCTCGATCTGCACGCCCCGCCCCGTTTCCGCAGCGGCCTGAGGCGACGCGCCGTGATCGATCCCGCCCGGCCCCTCGCCCTGGTGGCCGGTGCGGGCCAGCTGCCGGAACTGGTCGCGGCCTCCCTCGATCGGGCGCGACGACCGTTCCGGATCCTCGCCGTGCGTGGCTTCACCGAGCGGGCAATGCGGCGGCGTGCGGATGCGGTCGTCGATCTCCTCGACATCCCCGGCACCCTGCGCATTCTCAAGGAGTGGGCCCCCGCTGCCGTGGTGCCGGCCGGCGGCGTCACCCGCCCGAGTCCGGCCGCGCTCCTCAATGCGGCACACGCCGTGCGCAACCGGGATATCCTGAAGAGCCTTGCCGGCGGCGACGACCGGCTGCTGCGGGCCGTGCTCTCGCTGCTGGAGGAGAACGGGCACCGGGTTCTCGGCGTCCACGAGGTCGCCCCAGACCTGCTCGGCCGGCTCGGCCGGCTCGGCCGGGGGGAGCCGGACTCCGACGCGGCTCTCTCCATCGCCACAGGACGTGCCATGCTCGCCGCCCTGAGCCCCTTCGATGTGGGGCAGGCTGCCGTGGTGGCCGGCGAGCGCGTGATCGCCGTTGAGGGACCCGAGGGCACGGACCGCATGCTCGCCCGTGCCCGGACGCTCAACCGCAAGCCCTTCGGCCGTGGCACCCCCGCCAAGGGGACCGTGCTCGTCAAGCTGCCGAAGCTCGGCCAGGATCTGCGCATCGATCTGCCGGCCATCGGTCCGCGCACCGTGCGCCGCGCGGTGGAGGCCGGATGCGCCGGGATCGCTATCGGGGCCGGTCATACCCTGGTGATCGACGGCGAGGCGACGGTCGCGGCTGCGGATGCGGCGGGTCTGTTCCTGATTGGTGTGGAGGTCGCCCCGTGACGCACCGGCGGATCTGGCTCGTGGCGGGTGAGGATTCCGGCGACCAGCTCGGCGCTAAGCTGATCCGGGCCCTGCGGGCGCTCTCGTCCGAGGCCCTGACGCTCGGCGGCGTCGGTGGCGAGGCGATGGAGGGGCAAGGCTTCCGCTCGCTCTTCCCCATCGATGACGTCGCGGTGATGGGCTACCTTCCCGTGCTCGCCCGCGCTCGTACCTTGCTGCGGCGCATCCGCGAGACGGTGGACGACGTCGTGGCGGGCAGGCCTGACGTGCTCGTCATCATCGACAGCCCTGGCTTCACCCACGCGGTCGCGACCCGCGTGCGCAAGCGCCTGCCGGATCTGCCCATCGTCGATTATGTTTCGCCGAGCGTCTGGGCGTGGCGGCCGTGGCGGGCCAAGGGCATGGTGCCCTTCATCGACCACGTGCTCGCCCTCCTCCCCTTCGAGCCGGAGGCGCATCGCCGGCTCGGCGGGCCGCCCTGCTCCTATGTCGGCCACCCGCTGATCGAGCGTCTCGCCGAGCTGCGCCCCTCCCCCGATGAGGCGGCCATCCGCGAGGGGCGCCCGCCGGTCCTCGTGGTCCTGCCGGGCTCGCGCCGCTCGGAGATCGAGCGCCTAATGCCGGTCTTCGGACAGGCGACCGCGGAACTCGCCCGGCGGGTCGGCCCCTTCGAAATCGAGCTGCCTGCGGTGAGCCGTCATCGCGCCCTGATCGAGCGGCTTGCCGCCGCCTGGGAACGGCATCCGCGGATCGTCCACGGGGAAGCCGACAAGTACGCCACCTTCCGCCGGGCGCGGGCCGCGCTCGCGGCCTCCGGCACCGTGACGCTCGAGCTCGCGCTGGCCGGTGTGCCGATGGTGGTGGCCTACAAGGTGTCGCGGGTCGAGGAAGTCATCGCCCGGCGGCTGATCCAGGTCCCGACGATCGTCCTGCCGAACCTGATCCTGTCCGAGAACGCCATGCCGGAATTCGTGCAGGGCGACTGCACACCGGAGCGATTGGTCGAGACGCTGGCGCCGCTTCTCGCCGGCGGCCCCGCCCGGCGAACCCAACTCGACGCGCTCGCCCGCATCGATGGCCGGATGCGGCTGGCCGGCGACGAGGAACCGAGCCGGGCGGCGGCCCGGATCGTGCTGGAGGCGCGGCGGGCGGCATGAGCGAGGAAGTAGCGACGCCGACGATCGCGATCTACGTCGATGCCGACGCCTGCCCGGTGAAGGACGAGGTGTACCGCGTTGCCGGGCGCTACGGCCTCCACGTGTTCGTCGTCTCGAACAGCTTCCTGAACCTGCCGCGTGAGCCGTGGATCGAGCGGGTCGTCGTGGGGGACAAGTTCGACGCGGCCGACGACTGGATCGCCGAGCGGGCGGGCCGTGGTGCCATCGTGATCACGGCGGACGTGCCGCTGGCGAGCCGCTGCGTGAAGGCCGGCGCAGTCGCGTTCGCGCCAAACGGCAAGGCCTTCACGGAGTCGTCCGTCGGTCTCGCGCTCGCCACTCGCAACCTGATGCAGGATCTGCGGGAGGCCGGCGCGATCACCGGCGGGCCGAAACCGTTCTCGCCGAAGGACCGCTCGGCCTTTCTCGGTGCGCTGGATCGGGTGATCGTGCGCTTGAAGCGCGATCTCAAGCTCTGATGGTGTTGCGCCTCCGGGCCACGAGGCCCGGAGGCGATCCTCGGCTCAGCTCCGCTGTCCGATCGGAACGTAGTCGCGCCGGTCGGGGCCGATATAGAGCTGGCGCGGGCGGCCGATCTTCTGGGACGGGTCCTCGATCATCTCGGCCCACTGCGCGATCCAGCCGACCGTCCGGGCCAGCGCGAACAGCACCGTGAACATCGAGGTCGGGAAGCCGAGTGCCTTGAGGGTGATGCCGGAGTAGAAGTCGATGTTCGGGTAGAGCTTCTTCTCGATGAAGTACTCGTCCTCGAGGGCGATCTTCTCGAGCTGCACCGCGACCTCCAACAGGTCGTCCTTCAGGCCGAGTTCGTTCAGAACCTCGTGGGTTGTCTTCTGCATGATGCGCGCGCGCGGGTCATAGTTCTTGTAGACCCGGTGGCCGAAGCCCATCAGGCGGAAGGGATCGTTCTTGTCCTTCGCCTTGGCGACGTATTTCTGCACGTTCTCGGGGTGGCCGATCTCCATCAGCATCTTCAGCGCCGCCTCGTTGGCGCCACCATGGGCAGGCCCCCACAGGCAGGCGATGCCGGCGGCGATGCAGGCGAAGGGGTTGGCGCCCGAGGAGCCGGCGAGCCGCACCGTCGAGGTCGAGGCGTTCTGCTCGTGATCCGCGTGCAGGATGAAGATCTTGTCGAGCGCCCGTGCATAGATCGGATTGATCACGTACTCTTCACACGGAACGGCAAAGCACATCCGCAGGAAGTTCGACGTGTAGTCGAGGTCGTTCTTCGGATACACGAAGGGCTGGCCGATCGTGTACTTGTAGGCCATCGCCGCCAGAGTCGGCATCTTCGCGATCATGCGAAGTGAGGCGATCATCCGCTGCTGCTCGTCCGAGATGTCGGTCGAGTCGTGGTAGAAGGCCGACAGCGCGCCGACGCAGGCCACCATCACCGCCATCGGGTGGGCATCGCGGCGGAAGCCCTGGAAGAAGCGGTTCATCTGGTCGTGCACCATGGTGTGGCGCGTGACCCGGTAATCGAAATCCGCCTTCTGGGCGGAAGACGGCAATTCCCCGAACAGCATCAGGTAGGCGGTCTCGAGGAAATCGCCCTGTTCGGCGAGCTGCTCGATCGGGTAGCCGCGATAGAGCAGCACGCCCTCGTCGCCGTCGATGTAGGTGATCTTCGACTCGCATGAGGCGGTCGAGGTGAAGCCTGGATCGAAGGTGAACTTGCCGGTCTGGGCGTAGAGCTTGCCGATATCGACCACGTCCGGGCCGATCGTTCCGGTCTTGATGGGCAATTCGACGTTCTTGTCGCCCACGATGATGGTGCTGGCGGAAGCGCTCATGGGATCGCGGACCCTTTCTCGCGACGGGAACAGCACCGGACCGAGAGACGTCGCCTCCCGCTCCGTTGTGGCGCCGCAGCAGAGCACTGCGCCCGCTCACTGAAGCACCGGGTTAGCGGATCGGTCGGCGCCCAGCAACGGTAGGCCTCTCCTCGCCTCTTCGCATATGCGAAAAACAGGCCCTGTCTGTCACTGCAAGAGCGGGATGAACTCGGCTCCGACTCGTTCTCCGCCGCAGTCCTCGATCGTTCTAAGCGCTCGAACAGAACGAAGATGACGCCGAAACACGCCGCTGGACAAGACTTTCCGGCCCTCGACGATACGATTTGCCGAAGTCGAAGACTGGGGCTGTCATTCGCGCCAGATTGTCATTCCGGCCGCTGCCGAGCCTGGGACGGTGCAGAAATCGCGTCCCGGCACCCCAGCTGAGCCGATGTACCGGGAGGTTTATGCGGTGATCCGTCGCGCGGGTGGTCTTCAGGCCGACAGGCGATCCCGCAGGCGCGCAAGCGCCTCGTCGCGACCCAGCACGGCCATTACGTCGAAGACCGGCGGAGAGGTGGCGCGACCCGTGAGCGCCGCCCGCAGGGGCTGGGCGATCTGACCGAGCTTGACCCCCTGAGTGTCGGCGAACCCGCGCACGGCGGCTTCCGTCGCCGCGGCGTTCCATTCCGGCAGGGCCTCCAGCTCCGGCAGAAGGGCACGCAGCCGCTCCGGCGCTTCACCG
The DNA here is from genome assembly GCF_014191355.1 of Methylobacterium sp. R2-1. Taxonomy (GTDB): domain Bacteria; phylum Pseudomonadota; class Alphaproteobacteria; order Rhizobiales; family Beijerinckiaceae; genus Methylobacterium. The sequence continues at coordinate 43,924 of NZ_JACHWM010000011.1, read as the reverse complement.
GCGAGCAGGCCTTCCGCCTTGGCGTCGAGCGCCAGCGGACGCGGGGCATAGAGATAGTAGGCGCTGTCGAGAAGTTCGACGAGCGTCTTGGCGCGTTCCTTCAAGCCGGGCATCGCCGACAGAAGCTTCGCGCGCAGGTCCGGCGTCAGAGCCGTCGGCAGGCCGCGCTCCGGGCCGCGGGCCGGCAGGATCGCGTCGATGGCATCCACCAGCACCGCGTCGTCGCTGCCGCGGATGTAGAGCCCGTTGAGGCTCTCCAGCTTGGTGAAGTCGAACCGCGCGGCCGAGCGGCCGATCGCCTTCAGGTCGAAGGCCGCAATCATCTCCTCGGTCGAAAAGACCTCCTGGTCACCGTGGCTCCAGCCGAGCCGCACGAGGTAGTTGCGCAGGGCCGCCGGGAGGTAGCCGCGGTCGCGGTACTCCTCGACGCCCAGCGCGCCGTGGCGCTTCGACAGCTTGGCGCCATCCGCCCCGTGGATGAGCGGGATATGTGCCATCGCCGGAACGTCCCAGCCGAGCGCCCGGTAGATCTGGCTCTGGCGGGCGGCGTTGGTGAGGTGATCGTCGCCGCGGATCACCTGCGTGATGCCCATGTCATGGTCGTCCACCACGACGGCGAGCATGTAGGTCGGCGTCCCGTCGGAGCGCAGCAGTACGAGGTCGTCGAGGTCGCGGTTGGCCCAAGTGACGCGGCCCTGCACGGCGTCCTCGACCACGGTCTCGCCCTCGGTCGGCGCGCGCAAGCGGATCACGGGCTTCACGCCCACCGGCGCCTCGGACGGGTCCCGGTCACGCCAGCGGCCGTCGTAGCGCGGGGCGCGGCCCTCGGCGCGGGCGGTCTCGCGCATCTGCGCCAGCTCCTCGGCGCTGGCGTAGCAGTGATAGGCGTTGCCCGAGGCGAGCAGGCTCTCGGCCACCTCGCGGTGCCGCTCGGCGCGGGCGAACTGGTAGATTACCTCGCCGTCCCAATCGAGGCCGAGCCAGCGCATCCCGTCGAGGATCGCGTCGATCGCCGCCTGCGTCGAGCGCTCCCGGTCGGTGTCCTCGATGCGCAGCAGCATGCGGCCGCCGAAGCGACGGGCGTAGAGCCAATTGAACAGGGCCGTGCGCGCTCCCCCGATATGCAGGAAGCCCGTGGGCGAGGGCGCAAAGCGCGTGACGACCGGTGACGACATCGGCTGCTGGGAGGCTTCTTTTGAAAAAAGTGCGGGACGGCGGGAGGGCGGCCGCGGCCGGTCTCGCCGGGCGTGTAGCACGAGCGAGCGGATGCGTTAAGAATTCGTCACGTTTGCCCGTCGCGCGGGCATTGCAGGTCTCGGGACGTGGCGGGGCATGGCGCAGGGCGGCGGCAGGGCGATGCGCGGGGCGGTTCCGGCCCTCCTCGCCGGTCGCGTTCCCGCCCCCTCGCAGCTTTGGCGGAGCACGATCGAGGGTTTGGGCGCAAGCCTCGGCCGCGAGGCCGAGCAGCGCCGGCTGTTCCCCTGGCTCGCCGTCGCCTTCGGGGCCGGCATCCTCATCTTCTTCACGGCGACGGATGGGGAACCTTCCCTCGCCGCCCCGCTGATCGCGGCGGGTCTCTGCCTCGCGGTGACGCCGCTGCTGCGAGCGCGCCCGGTGGCGCTTGCGCTGATGCTCGCCCTCGCCGCCCTCTTCCTCGGCTTCGCGTCCGGCGTCCGGCGCGTCGCTTCCGTCGCCGGGCCGGTGCTGACCCGCATCACCATCGCGCCGCTCACCGGTCTGGTCGAGGGACTCGACGAGCGCGAGGGCGGTGCGCGGCTGATCGTGCGGGTCGAGCGTTTCGGCGAGCTCGATGCGGCGCAGCGTCCGCAACGGGTGCGGGTCTCCTACCGCGCGGCGCAGGCAGTGCGGCCGGGCGATACGATCCGCGCCACCGCCCGACTGCTGCCGCCGCCGGAGGCGGTGCGGCCGGGCGGCTACGATTTCGCGCGCGACGCCTACTTCCGTGGGATCGGAGCGGTGGGATCGCTGGTGGGCAAGGTCGAGGTCGGGACTCCGGCCGAACCGTTGCCGCTGTCGCTGCGCCTCGCTGCCGCCATCGACGCGACCCGCAACGCCTTCACCCGCCGGATTACCGAGGCGATCGGCGGGCAGGCCGGGGCCGTCGCAGCGGCCCTCGTCACGGGAAAGCGCGGGCTGATCTCGAACGAGACCAACGATGTGTTGCGGGCGGCGGGCATCTATCACGTCGTCTCGATATCCGGGCTTCACATGGTGCTCGCGGCCGGCGTCGTATTCTGGCTGGTGCGGGCCGGGCTCGCGCTGGTGCCGGTGCTCGCCCTCGCCTGGCCGATCAAGAAGATCGCGGCCGGTGCGGCGATGCTGGGCGTGACCGCCTACTGCGCCTTCTCGGGCTGGGATGTCGCCGCGGAGCGGGCGCTGATCATGACGCTGGTGATGCTGGGTGCGATCCTCGTCGATCGGCCGGCGCTCAGCATGCGCAACCTCGCCCTCGCAGCGATCCTGGCACTGGCCCGCGAGCCGGAGGCGCTGCTCGGTCCGAGCTTCCAGATGTCGTTCGGGGCGGTGGCCGGTCTGATCGCCTGCGCGCCGCTCATCGACGGACGCGTCTTCCGAACCGAGAGTTCCTCACGGATCGCGCGGGCCGCGTCGTGGATGGCGACGGCGGTGGTCGGCACATTGGCCACGACGCTGGTGGCGCAGATCGCCACCGCACCTTTCGCGACCTACCATTTCCAGACGGTTCAGCCCTTCGGCCTTGTCGGCAACGCGCTGACCCTCCCCCTCGTCTCGCTCGCGGTGATGCCTGCGGCGGTGCTCGGGATGCTGGCCTACCCCTTCGCCCTCGATCGCCCGGTCTGGTGGCTGATGGGGCTCGCGGTGCGCGGCATGCTCGACATCTCAGCCTGGATCGCCGGGTTCGGGCAGGCCAACGTGGTGCTGCCGGCGTTCGGGACCGGTGCCCTGACGCTGCTCGCGGCTGCCCTGCTCCTCGCGACCCTTCCGGTCTCGCGGCTGCGTCTCCTCGCCCTGCTGCCGGCGGGTCTCGGCATCGCGCTGGCCGCGAGCCCAACCCGCTATGACATCTACATCGATCGCGACGGGGCCGGCGCCGCGGTCCGCGGCAAGGACGGGCGCCTCGTCGTCCTTGGGCGCCCACCCGGCTTCGTGCTGGAACAGTGGCTGAAGGCCGACGGCGACGGGCGCCGCCCGGACAGCGTCACCGGAGCGGCCATCCCGCGCTGCGACCGCCTCGGTTGCACCCTCGCGGCCGTCGACGGGCGCGCCGTCTCTCTCGTCACCGACAAGCGCGCCTTCGCCGAGGATTGCGCCCGGGCCGATATCCTGATCACGCGTCTGCGGGTCCCGCCGGGCTGCGCCGCGCCGCTGATCGCCGATCGCACCGTCCTGGCGGCGCAGGGAGCCACCGCGATCCGTCTCGGCGCGGCGGGGCCGGAGGTCGTTACGGCGCGCGCGGCCGGTCAGCCGAAGCCCTGGCAGCCGAGGCCCGCCAACGCGGCGACGCCGGCAGCCCAGCCGGAGTCCCAACCATCCAGCGATCCGGGTGCGGCGGATCCATCGGACCCGCCGCCCTCCGAAATTCCTCAGTAGCGGCGCACGAGACTTACGAGCTTGCCCTGAATGCGCACCCGGTCGGGCCCGAGCACACGGGTCTCGTAGGACGGGTTGGCGGCCTCCAGCGCGATCGAGGAGCCGCGACGGCGCAGCCGCTTGAGGGTCGCCTCCTCGTCGTCGATCAATGCCACGATGATGTCGCCGTTGTTGGCGGTGTCCTGCTTGTGGATCACCACGAGGTCGCCGTCGAGGATGCCGGCCTCGATCATCGAGTCGCCGCGCACTTCCAGGGCATAGTGCTCGCCACCCGAAAGAAAGTCGGGGGACATCGAGATCGAGTGGCTCTGGCTCTCGATCGCCGAAATCGGCGTACCGGCGGCGATCCGGCCCATCACCGGCACCATCACCGAACGTCCGTTTCCGTCGTGAGCCTGCAGCATCGCTGGCTTCGGTGCGGGAGACTTGGCCGAAAGACCGCCTTCGACCACGCTCGGGGTGAAGCGGCGCGGCTCGGAGGCAGGCGCCGGCCTGGCGGCCGGCATGTCGGGCATGCGCAGGATTTCGATCGCCCGCGCCCGATTCGGCAGGCGGCGCAGGAAGCCGCGCTCCTCAAGCGCCATGATCAGGCGGTGGATGCCGGATTTGGATTTGAGATCGAGCGCATCCTTCATTTCGTCGAAGGATGGCGGCACACCGCTCTCCTGCATCCTCTGCTGGATGAATTGGAGCAGTTCGAGTTGCTTGCGGGTCAGCATGCGGCACCTGCTGTCGACCGCGGGCCGGGGGCGCCGCAGAATCGTTAGAAACAAAGCGCGAACAGCCTAGACGTTCCTCTCCTGTTCCGCAAGGCGAACCGGAACACGCAGAGGGCGGCGGCACCCAAGCGCCGCCGCCCATCGTTGCGACGTGACTGATCCTGATCAGGCCGGGATCACGTCCACAATCTCGTAGGTGTCGGGATCGATGATGACGATGTCGTCCCCCACAAGGATGAACTGCAGGCCGCGATAGGCCGGCACCAGCGAGAGGATCGCCGGAGGCAGCGGGTGCAGCGACACCGAGCGTGGGATCGCCGTGCCGACGCGAACGGCGAAGTTGACGTTCGTGACGGCCCGGACATTGGACCGGGTGATCGACTGGCGGAACTCAGTGCGCTGCGTTGAACTCAGGCTTTTCGAGGCGCCGCGTGCCTCCGTGGCAGCACCTCGGCCACCGCGTTCGCCGGCTCCGTCGCGTGCCCCACGTTCGCCTGCTGCGTCGCGCCCGCCCCGCTCACCAGCCGCGTCACGGCCACCCCGGCCGTCGCGTTCACTTGCGCCGTTGCGGCCGGTGTCACGATTGCCGCGCTCACCCGACTCTCCGGCGCGGGACGGTCCGCCTTCTCGCCCGCCGCGTGGGCCGGCCTCACCCGCTTCGCCGCCGCGCCCGGCGCCGCCCGCCGCACCGCCCGTCTCGCCTCCGCGGGCGCCGCCCACATCAGCGCCGCCGCGGGTACCCCCGGCGCCGCCTGCATCACCGGCACCGCCCCGAGGCCCGCTCGCAGCCCCGCCGCCTGCACCGCCTACACTGCTTCCGGCCCCTCCTCCGGCGCCGCTCGCGCCACCGGCACCACCGGCTCCCATCCCGGCACCGCCGCCCGCGCCTCCGCCTGCGCCTCCGCCCGCGCCGCCTCCGGCGCCGCCGCCCCCACCCTGAGCGAGTGCGGTCGCCGCGCCGAGCACGAGGATGGCGGCCGTCGCCGTGCTGCGAAAGAACTTCGTCATGTTCCGTACCTGTCTTCTGCCGGCGGCCGACGCGGCGCCGAAACTCGTTTCGCAACGACGATCTCGCGAAAAGCGTTCCCAAAAGATGCATCGGGAAGCAATATTCCAGATGAGCGTAGCTGTGCGTACGGGTGGGTCGCGCATCTGTGCTGAGTTACTTGCGTATGTGTGTTATAACTATATGAATACATAAATGACTCAGGATATTTGCCCTTGGTATCGAGGCGACGCCGGGCCGCGATCCGTCGGCACGAGGGGTTGGTCATGTCGCACGGACGGACACGACATCCGACGCGCGATCCCCGGACGAACTTTGCTTGGGCTTGATCGACGCGGTCGGACTCATGGTTCGCTGACATCGGCCAGGGCGGGCCTGGCCTTGGCGGCTAGTCCATCTCGGTTGGGTACTTAGCTTTACAAGGCTCAAGGCCGCCCAGAGAGTGAATCACCAAGGGGGAATGCATGCCGGATATCACCGCGACGGCTGCGACAGGGGACGACGCGGCCGATCGCCGACGCCGCATCATGGCGATCGTCGGTTCCTCGTCCGGCAATCTCGTCGAGTGGTACGACTTCTACTGCTACGCCTTCTTCGCCCTCTACTTCGCCCCCGTCTTCTTTCCCGAAGGCGACAGCACCGGCCAACTCCTCAAGTCGGCGGCGGTCTTCGCGGTGGGCTTCTTCATGCGGCCGGTCGGCGGCTGGCTGTTCGGGCGCATCGCCGACCGACTTGGGCGCAAGACCTCGCTGATGATCTCTGTGCTGATGATGTGCGGCGGCTCGCTCGCCATCGCGCTGCTGCCGACCTACGCCACCGTCGGGCATCTTGCGCCGGTCCTGCTCGTCGTCGCGCGCATGGTGCAGGGCCTCTCGGTGGGTGGCGAGTACGGCACGAGCGCGACCTACATGAGCGAGGTCGCCACCAAGGGACAGCGCGGCTTCTACGCCTCGTTCCAGTACGTCACGCTGATCGGCGGCCAGCTCCTGGCCTCGCTGGTGCTGGTTGTGCTGCAAAGCCTGCTCACGGCCGAGCAACTCACCGCCTGGGGCTGGCGCATTCCCTTCGTGATCGGTGCGCTGGCTGCCGTGGTCGCCCTGTTCCTGCGCCGCTCGCTGTCTGAGACGATAAGCAAGGAGAACAAGGATTCGAAGGAATCGGGAACCCTTGCCGGGCTGTTCAAGCATTGGCGCGCCTTCGCCGTGGTGTTCGCCTACACGGCCGGCGGCTCGCTGTCGTTTTACACGCTCACGACTTACATGCCGAAATACCTGTTCAACACCGCCCACTTGGACAAGGTGGCCGCCTCGCAGATCACCACAGTAGCACTGTTCGTCTACATGGTGATCCAGCCCTTCTTCGGCTGGCTCTCGGACCGGATCGGCCGGAAGACGAGCATGATCCTGTTTAGCGGGCTCGGCATGGTGATGATCGTGCCGCTGATGACGGCGATCGGCGCCACCACGAGCCCGATCCTGTCCTTCGGCCTGATCATGATCGGGCTCGTGGTGATCAGCTTCTACACCGGCATCAGCGGCATCGTGAAAGCGGAGCTGTTCCCGACCCAGGTGCGCGCTCTCGGCGTCGGCCTGGCCTACGCGGTGGCCAACTCCCTGTTCGGCGGAACGGCAGAGGCGGTCGCGCTCTGGCTGAAGCAGGCCGGCGCGGAGAGCAGCTTCTTCTGGTACGTCGCGGTGATGCTCGCGGTCGCCTTCGTCGCCTCGCTGCTGATGCCGAACCCGAAGCGCCACGGCTATCTCGACGGCGACGGCACCGTCGAGGAGGCTCTGGGGCGCAAGACGAGGGCCGCGTTGGCGTGAGGAACGAGCCGTTCAGCCGAGGCGCAGAATCGCCCGCGCCTCGGCGGGCGTCGCCGGACGGGCGCCGTGCTCGGCGCAGGTCTTGGCGGCCAGGCGGACGAGTTCGGCGTTGCCGTCGGCGAGCCGCTCCTTGGAGAGGCGGACATTGTCCTCGAGGCCTGTTCGCACCCCCTGCGCGCCGCGCGCGAGCGCCCAGCCCATCACCGGGCTCTGGAAGCGGCCGATGCCGAAGGCGCCCCAGGTCGCGCCCGGCAGCAGGCGCCGGGTCTCCGCCAGCAGAATGTCGAGGAGGTGCGGATCGGGCGGCAGGGCGTTGCGGATGCCCATGACGAATTGGACATGGGGCTCGGCGCCGATCACGCCCTCGTCGACGAGGCGGCGGGCGTTGTGGAGATGGGTGAGGTCGAACACCTCGATCTCCGGGGCGACGCCCGCCTCCCGCATCCGTCGGCCGAGCGCGGTGAACGAGGCGGCCGGGTTTTCGTAGACCCCGTCGCCGAAATTGACCGAGCCCGTGGTGAGCGAGGCCATGTCCGGGCGGTGGATCAGGCAGGCGCCCCGCTCGGCCGGGTCGGAGCCCGCCCCGCTCGTCGAGAACTGCACGATCATGTCCGGGCAGTGCCGGCGGATGCCCTCCTGCACCCGCCCGAAGCGCTCGGGATCGAGCGACGGACTCTCGTCGTCCTCGCGCACGTGGATGTGGGCGAGCGCCGCGCCGGCTTCGTAGGCGGCGTGGATCGATTCGATCTGCTCGGCGGGCGTGATCGGCACGGTCGGGTTGTCGGCCTTGCGCGCGACCGATCCGGTGATCGCCACGGTGACGACGACGGGTCTCATCGCTGTCGACTCTTCAGCCCAGCGCCTGCTCGACCGCGCGTCCGCAGGCTTGCGTGTCGGCGTTCCCGCCGAGGTCGCGCGTGCGCAGCGTCCGCTCCGAGAGCACCCGCTCGATGCCGGCGACGATCTCGGCTGCGGCCTCGCGCTCGCCGAGATGCTCCAGCATCATCGCTCCCGACCAGATCTGGCCGATCGGGTTGGCAATCCCCTGCCCCGCGATATCGGGTGCCGAGCCGTGCACCGGCTCGAACACGGACGGGAAGAGCCGGTCCGGGTTGATGTTGCCCGACGGCGCGATGCCGATGGTTCCGGTGCAGGCCGGGCCGAGGTCGGAGAGGATATCGCCGAAGAGGTTCGAGGCCACCACCACGTCGAACCGGTCCGGGTTCAGCACGAAATGCGCGGTCAGGATGTCGATGTGGTACTGGTCCCACCGGACATCGGGATATTTTTGCGCCACCGCCCGCACCCGCTCGTCCCAGAACGGCATGGTGATCGAAATGCCGTTCGACTTGGTTGCCGAGGTCAGATGCTTCTTCGGCCGGCTCTGCGCCAGCTCGAAGGCGAATGTCAGCACGCGATCGACGCCGTGGCGGGTGAAGACCGATTCCTGCACCGCGAACTCGCGCTCCGTGCCGGGAAACATCCGCCCGCCCGCGTTCGAATACTCGCCTTCGGTGTTCTCGCGGACCACCCAGAAGTCGATGTCACCGGGTTTGCGGCCGGCGAGCGGGCTGGCGACGCCCGGCATCAACCGTACCGGGCGCAGGTTGACGTACTGGTCGAACTCGCGCCGGAACTGGATCAGCGAACCCCAGAGCGAGATGTGGTCCGGCACGCGCTCGGGCATGCCGACGGCGCCGAAGAAGATCGCATCGTGAGAGCCGACGCGCTCCTTCCAGTCCTCGGGCATCATCCGCCCGTGCGCCTCGTAGTAGTCGCAGCTCGCGAAGCCGAACCAGTCCTGCAAGATCTCGAAACCGTGGCGGGCGGCAGCCCGCTCCAGCACCCGCACACCCTCCGGCACGACCTCCTTGCCGATGCCGTCGCCGGGAATCACCGCGATCCGGTAGCTGCGCTTCGTCCCGCCCATGCTGCTCGCCTCGTGTCGGCCCCCGCGCCTCACTTGCGCCGGCAGCCGACGACGTCAATGGCAAGCCACGGATCAGTTGATCGATCCTGTCGTCTCGCCGGGGCAGGCTTCCTGAGCGCGGGCGCGCAGCACGCGCTTCAGCCGCAGCGGCTGCGCACCATCGGCGCCCTCCAGGGTGCCGACGAGCGCGTCGGGTCCGGCCTTGCCGCGGAAGTTGACCGGGCCGACGCTCGTCTCGACCCGGAAGGCGACGGCCTTGGTGATGTCGTCGATCGTCACGGCCGTCTCGACCGGCGCGGGGAGGCCAGCGCCCTCGTAGACGACGTTGTCGCCTTTGGGCCAGCGCTTGAGGGTGATGCGCCGACCGGCCCGCGCTCCGTCTTCCGGCATCGTGCAGAGGTCGGCGTAGATATAGGTGCCGGAGACCCAGCGCGTCTGTGCCAGCGCCGGAGCGGTGGCCGCGGCGACGAGCGCGAGACCACCGAGGAGTCCGGTACGAACGAGGTGGCCGGCCGATGTCATGTCGATCCTTTCCTTCAGGCGGTTTGCGCCGCCCCGGACATGAAAGAATCGCGCCAGGTCAGGTTCCCTCGCCGCCCGGTCGGGAGGTGTGCCGGAGCACGCTCGACCCTATCCGGCGCTCGTGCTTCGCCACGCTTCGCGGCCAGCGCGGTCGAGGACGGCAAAGTCCTCGTCGCTCAGGTGGAGATCGGCGCCGGCTACGTTTTCTTCGAGGTGACCCGGATCACCGGTGCCGGGGATCGGCAAGATCACCGGGGAGCGCTTCAGGAGCCACGCGAGCGCCACCGCGCCGCCGCTCGCGCCGACACGCGCTGCGATCGATTCCAGGGCGGAGCCCGGACCGGTCAGCGATCCTTTGTCGAGGGGAGCCCAGGGGATGAAGCCGATGCCGTGCTGCTCGCAATAAGCCAGCACCGCCTCGCTGGTGCGGTCGACAAGGTTGTAGCGGTTCTGCACGCTCGCCACCGAGAAATAATTCTGGGCCGCCTCGATGTCCTCGACCGAGACCTCGGAGAGACCGACATGGCGGATCAGTCCCTCCTCCCGCATCCGGGCGATCGCCTCGAACTGGACCTCGCGGGGGCAGTCCGGCCCGATCCGGTGGAGTTGCCACAGGTCGATGCGCTCGAGCCCGAGGCGCCGTAGGCTCATCAGCACGCATTGGCGCAGATAGTCGGGATTGCCGACGGGGCGCCAGATGTCGGGACCGTGACGGGTCAGGCCGCCCTTCGTGGCGATGACGAGACCTTTGTAGGGATGAAGCGTCTCCCGGATCAGATCCTCGCTGACGAAGGGGCCGTAGCTGTCGGCGGTATCGATCAGGTCGATCCCGAGACCGGGCACCGCCCGCAGCGTCACCTTCGCCTTCTCGCGATCCGGAGGATCGCCCCAGATGCCCGCCCCGGTGACGCGCATCGCGCCGAACCCGAGACGGTGAACGGTGAGATCTCCGCCGATCGCGAAGGTGCCGGATGCCTCGACGCTCGCCATGCCTGTCTTCCTTTCGCAGCGCTCCCCTTGAGGGGAGAACCCGAAAGGCCGCCGCCGGGTCCGCCGCGCCGCGACCGACCCTTTTTCGCCCATACCCTGCGCGAACGAAGCGGTTCGCCCATGGATCGTGCGGGCGGGCTCCTCAGGCGGCCCGGATCGCGGCGAGGAAGTCCTCGACGTCGCGCCGCACGTTCTCGGATTGGATCGACAGTTCGGACGAGGCCATCATCACCTGCTGCGCCGCCGACCCAAACCCGCTCGACAGCGCCTGCACCTGCGCCCCGCTCATCGAGACGTCCTGAGTGCCGCGCGCCGCCCCGGGGGCGCTGCGGGCGATCTCGTATAGGCGCTCTCCTGGGCCCCCGCCGGGCAGCCGGGTGAGTATCGTTGCAATATGGAGCGGCTATCAATAAAAATGCGCCCGCTCAGGGAGCGGGCGCGAAGTCAGGGGATATCCGGAGAGGTCAGCGGGACCGAAACGATCCCGCCTAGTTTCCGAAGAGGTCAGCCCTCCTTCTTGCCGAGCGCGACGGCGACGAAGCGGGTCTGGCCCTTGGCGCTCTTCACCCGCATCAGCACGGCCTTGCGACCGTTCGACTCGGCGGCGCGGATCTGCGCCTGCACCTCGGAGGGCTTCGAGACGCTGGTGCCGGCGACATCGAGGATCACGTCGCCCTGCGAGATGCCCTTGGCCGCGGCCGGCCCGTCGGGATCGACATCCATCACTGCCACGCCCTCGTCGCCGAGGCCGACATCGTTGGCCGGCGCGAGGCTCAAGCCGAGCCGCGGCTGGCCGCCGGACGTGCTGTCGTCGCGGCTCGCCACCTTGGCATCGGTCGGCAGCGTGCCGAGTTCGACCGTCGCAACGTCGCTCTTGCCGTTGCGCAGGTAGGCGAGCTTCACCTCGGTGCCGGGCTTGAGGCCGGCGATGCGACGCGACAGATCGCGGGCATCGTTGACGGGCGCGCCGTTGACCGACTCGATCACGTCACCCGATTTCAGACCGGCCTTGGCCGCCGGCGTGCCGCTCTCGGCGTGATCGACCAGCGCACCTTTCGCCTTGTCGAGGCCAAGGCCTTCGGCGATGTCCTTGGTGACCGGTTGGACCTGAACGCCGAGATAACCGCGCACCACCTTGCCGTCGGTGCGAAGCTGCTCGACCACCGCCTGGACCGTCTCGGCAGGGATGGCAAAGGCGAGGCCGACCGAGCCGCCGGACGGCGAGGCGATCGCCGTGTTCACGCCCACGACCTCGCCGTTGACGTTGAAGGTTGGGCCGCCGGAATTGCCCTTGTTGATCGGCGCGTCGATCTGCAGGAAGTCGTCGTAGGGACCAGCACCGATGTCGCGGCCGCGGGCCGAGACGATGCCTGCCGTCACGGTGCCGCCGAGGCCGAACGGGTTGCCAATGGCCACAACCCAGTCGCCGACCCGCGGCGCGCCCTTGCCGAACTGGACGTAGGGATAGCTGCCGCTCTCGGTGATCTTGAGCAGCGCGATGTCGGTCTTGGGATCCTTGCCGATCACCTTGGCGTCGAGGGTGCGGCTGTCGTCGAGCGTGACCTGGACCGTCTTGGCCTTGTCGACGACGTGGTTGTTGGTGACCACGTAGCCGTCCGCCGAGATGATGAAGCCCGAGCCGACCGCACCGCGCTCACCGCGCTGCGGCATGCCGCGCCCGCCCGGACCACCCGGACCGCCTTGGCCGAAGCGCTTGAAGAACTCGCGGAGCTGCGGCGGCACCTGCTGCATGTTGGGGCCGCCCGAACTGTCGTCGTCATCGTCGGCGCTGTTGTCGAGCTTCACCTTCACGGCGACGACACCCGGCTTCACCTTGTCGACGACGTTGGCAAACGAGCCCGGCGGGTGCTCGGGCGCCTCGATCGGGGTCTTGGGCAGGGCCTGGGCATAGGCCGGCGTGGCGGGCTCGGTCAGGCCGAATCCGGCCGCGCCGCCCGCGACGAGGGCAGCCGCGGCGACGGAGGCGAAGGCGCGGCGGCGGACGGTCAGGGTCATGGGGTTCTCCGACGGACAAGGGTTTGGACGACCGCCCGTACCGGTTGGGGCATCGGGCAGCGATCCGTGGGATGAGTCCTAGAGGCCCCAGCCTGACGGCCGGATGGCGTGAAGATTACGGTTTGGACAGGTCCGGCGCGGCATCAGAGCTGCCCACGATGTTCAGGCCCGCCCGCCAGCGCAGATCGGCGAGGAGACCTGCCGGATGCGTGTCGAGCACCGGCGTGATCGGCAGACCCGCGGCGTTCAGGAGACCCGCTGCCCAGTGATTGCAGACGTTGCTGTACGAGAAACGGCCCGCGCCTTCGTAGAACAGGCTCGGACCATAGAGCCCCGGCCCGAGAGCGGCGGGCATGCCGTCGGCGAGGCGAAAGCTGGCATCGAGGCGGGCGAGGAGCCGGGCGAAACCCGCCCGTGACAGCGGCACCGCGGCGATCTCGGCCTGCGGGAAGCTCTCGCGAACGGGCTGGGCGAGCCCGACCACCTGGATCACGCCCTCGCTGCCGCCAGGCGTGAACAGGGCCGAAAGGGCAAGTCGCCAGTCGAAGGCGGCCAGCGTCGGCGTCGCCCGGTAGAAGCGCGCCTCGCCCCAGCCGAACTCGACATCGTCAAAGGCGCGAAACCGCGTCGCGATATTGCGCAGGGCCGCGCCGGCCCCCTCCCCCGTCAGGCTCTCACGGCGCAGGACCAAGCCCGCATGCCAGCCGTGGCTGACGAGGAATACGGTCTCTACGTCGGGGCCGGACGGCGGGTAGAGGCTCGGATCGCCGGGCTGCGCCGTCCAGAGTGTGAGCGCAACAAGCGCGGCGGCCAATCCGGCAAGCGCCAGAGCCAGCCGCCGCAGCCCCCTCACGCGTCGCTGAGCCGGGTCAAAGCTTCCTCGATCTTGACGAGCCGGGCCGCTTCCGCGTCGCGGCGCTCACGTTGCTCGTCCACCACCTCTTCGGGGGCGCGGGCGAGAAAGTCGGCATTGCCGAGCTTGCCGTCGATCTTGCCGATCTCGGTCCGCGCCTTTGCAGCCTCCTTCTTCAACCGCGCGACTTCCGCCGCGAGATCGACGATGCCCTCGAGCGGAAGCGCCGCCACGCTGCCGCGCACGAGGAGCTGCACCGCGTTCTTCGGAGCGGCCTCGGCGAAGCCGATCTCGGAGAGCCGGGCGAGGCGGACCAGCGTCTCGCTCCAGCGCTCGACGCGCTCACGCACCGCGGCGTCGGCGGCGACCAGCACCAGCGGTATCTGGGCGCCAGCGGGCACGTTGGTCTCGGAACGGGCCGAGCGGACCTCGGAGATCAGATCGACCAGCCAGCCGATCTCGGCCTCGGCCCGTGCGTCCTGATAGGCCGAGAGATCCGGCCAGGATTCGAGCGCGAGCAGGCCGCGCGGCGTCGGCAGCGCCTGCCCCTTGATCGCCCACAGCTCCTCCGTGAGGAAGGGCATGAACGGGTGCAGCAGCTTGGCAATCTGGTCGATCAGGAAGGCGACCGTCGCTTGCGTCTCCGCCCGCGCGGCCGGATCGACGCCCTCGCCCTGAAGCACGGGCTTGGCGAGTTCGAGATACCAGTCGCAGAAGACGTTCCAGACGAAGCGGTAGGCGGCCGCCGCCGCGTCGTTGAAGCGGTAGACGGTGATGGCCTGCGCCACCTCGGCCAATGCCTTGGCGGCCTCGGTGAGCGCCCAGGCGTTGAGCGTCTGCCGAACGTCTTCGGGCCGGAAATCGGCTTTGAGCTCGCAGCCGTTCATCTCGGCGAAGCGCGCCGCGTTCCAGAGTTTGGTCGCGAAGTTGCGGTAGCCCTCGACCCGTTGCGGCCCGAGCTTGATGTCGCGGCCGGGGGCGGCGAGCGCGGCCAGGGTGAAGCGCAGGGCATCCGCACCGAAGCGGTCGATCAGGTCGACCGGATCGACCACGTTGCCCTTCGACTTAGACATCTTCGCACCTTTCTCGTCGCGGACGAGGGTGTGCAGGTAGACGGTCTCGAACGGCGCCTGATCAGTCAGGTGCAGGCCCATCATCATCATCCGGGCGACCCAGAAGAAGATGATGTCCTTGCCCGTCACCAGGGTGTTGGTGGGGTAGAAGCGGGCCAGCTCCGGCGTCTTGTCCGGCCAGCCGAGCGTCGAGAATGGCCACAGCGCGGAGGAGAACCACGTATCGAGCACGTCGGGATCGCGGGTCAGCGTGACCTCGGAGCCGTGCTTGGCCTTAGCCTGAGCGAGCGCCTCCGCCTCGCTCTCCGCGACGAAGATGCCGCCCTCCGCATCGTACCAGACGGGAATCTGGTGGCCCCACCAGAGCTGGCGCGAGACGCACCACGGCTCGATGTTCTCCAGCCACTGGAAGAAGATCTTTTCGTAGTTCTCGGGCACGAACTTCGTCTGCCCGTCGCGCACCGCCTGCAGCGCGCGCTCGGCCAACGGCTTGACGTTCACGTACCACTGATCGGTCAGGTACGGCTCGATCACCACGCCCGAACGGTCGCCATGCGGCACCGCGTGGGTGTTCGGCTCGACCGCGCGCAGCAGGCCGCGCTCCTCCATCAGGGCGACGACCCGTTTGCGCGCCTCGAACCGGTCGAGGCCGTCGAGTGCCAGCGCCGCCTCTTCCGGCTCCGCATCGGTGAGGAAGTCGGCATTGCCGGCGATCTGGATCCGCGCCTCGGCATCGAGCACGTTGATCGGGCGGCAACTGTGACGGCGCCCGACCTCGAAATCGTTGAAATCGTGGGCCGGGGTGATCTTGACCGCGCCCGTGCCCTTTTCCGGATCGGAATAGGCGTCGGCGACGATCGGGATCAGCCGGTTGACCAGTGGCAGGCGAACGCGCTTGCCGACGAGATCGCGGTAGCGCTCGTCGTCCGGGTGGACGGCGACCGCCGTGTCGCCGAGCATCGTCTCGGGGCGGGTGGTCGCCACGGTGATGACCGCGCCGGTCTCCGCGCCGGTCTCGTCCACGACGGGGTAGTCGAAGTGCCAGAGGTGGCCCTTCACCTCGATCTGCTGCACCTCAAGGTCGGAGATCGCGGTCTGGAACTTCGGGTCCCAGTTCACCAGGCGCTTGTCGCGGTAGATCAGCCCCTGGCCGTGCAGGTCGACGAAGGTCTTGAGCACGGCCCGACTCAGGCCCTCGTCCATGGTGAAGCGCTCGCGCGACCAGTCGCAGGAGGCACCGAGCCGCTTGAGCTGGCCGATGATCGTGCCGCCGGATTCCTCCTTCCAGGCCCAGACTCGGCGCAGGAATTCTTCGCGGCCCAGCTCCCGGCGGCCCGGCTGCTGCGTCTCCATCAGCCGGCGCTCGACCACCATCTGCGTGGCGATGCCGGCATGGTCCGTGCCCGGCTGCCACAGCACGTCCTTGCCCCGCATCCGCTCGAAGCGAACGAGGATGTCCTGAATCGTGTTGTTCAGCGCGTGACCCATGTGCAGCGAGCCCGTCACGTTCGGCGGCGGGATCACGATGCTGAAGGGTTCGGCGCCGGCGCGCTCGGGACGGCCGGCGCGGAAGGCCTGGCCCTCTTCCCAGGCCGTTGAGACACGCGCCTCGACGGCGGCGGGGTCGAAGGTCTTGTCCATCATGGGCGGAGCGGGCTTTTCGAGGCGGCGTTCTGAAGAAATGTCGCCGCCGCTATCGGCCCGCCGCGGTGCCGCCGTCAACCGTCGGCCCGCTTATGCCGAGGGTTCGACCGTTCTGCCGGCGAGCGCTGGGTGTGTCAGCGCCCGCGGGCCACCCGCTCGATTTCGACGCGCACCATCCGCTCGACCATGTGCGGAAGGTTGTCATCGAGCCAGCTCTTCAGCATCGGCCGCAGCATCTCTTGGACCAAGTCCTCCAGCGTGCGGGCGTTCTGCGACAGCACCGTATGCGCGAGGAGCTGAAAGTTCTGGCCGACGCTCTCGACGGTGCGGGACGAGACGAGCCGCTCCGTCGCCTCCTCCTCGACCGCCGCGCGGACGCGCTCGCTCACCTTCGGAGCGGGTGCGGGCTCGGGCTCGAAGTCGAAGGGATCAGGCTTCGGGGGCGCAGGCTCGAAGGCGGGTTCGGGTTCCGGGTCGAATTCCGACATCCGGAAATCGATCTCGGGCATGTCGAAGGCCACGGGCTCGGGCTTTCGCACCGGTTCGGCGACCTCGGCGAGATCGAGCACGTCGTCATCGTCCGGCGGCGGAGCCGGAGGCGGCGGTGCTTCGGCCTCGGCGGCCTTCGGTGCTTGGTCGTCGGCAATGATGCGGCGGATCGAGGCGAGGATCTCCTCCATGGAGGGTTCCTGCGTCTTGTCCTGAACCTTAGGGCTCGCTGCGCTCATCGGGACGATACTCGGTGACGATTGACAAGACGATGATTAGGTTAACGAATTATTTCATCGCCTCACCCGGCATCAACCAGGGTCCGCCGCCGGCCAACAGGAAAACGCCGCCCGGACGGGTCCGTCAGCGGCCGTCGGGCGTGCGCACGCCGAACCAGAGATCGCGGACCTGATCGAGGTGCTCGCGGGCGCTGTAGGGCGTGACCGGCAGGCTGGTGAAGCGCACCGTAAGCCGGCCGACCGCCTGGACCACGTCGTAGGAGTTCACCACGCGGTCGCGCTGCGCGCGGATCAGAGCGACGCGGGCACTGAGCAGTTCCTGCTGCGCGTTGAGCACGTCGAGCGTGGTGCGCTGGCCGACACGGGCCTCCTCGCGCACACCGTTCAGCGCCACCTCGTTGGCCTGAACCTGGGCCTGCGAGGCGATCACCTGCGCCTTCGAGGCCTCGAGATTGCCCCAGGTCCGCACGATCGAGGCGCGGATCGTGTCGCGATCCTGATCGGCGATGAGGCGGGCGCGCCCGACATTCTCCTTGGCCTGCCGGATCGCCGCGTACTCGCCGCCACCCTGGTAGAGCGGAATGTTGACCCGCCCGACGATCGAGGCGGTGACGCCGTTGTCGCCAGGGAACTGCTGGTCGTAGCGCTGCTGCACGGCGCCGGTCACCTGCGCCTGCGGGTAGAGCACGCCTTCGGCCACCTTCACCTGCAGCTCTGCCACGTCCACGGCGTGTAGCGAGGAGAGGATCTGCGGATGCTCCTTGAGGCCGATGAGGATCGCCTGATCGAGCGAGCTGGGCACGTAGCGGTCGAGCGGCCGGCCGGGAGCGAGCTGACGCGGCTCGACGCCGATGATCTGCCGGAAGATGCCGATCGAGGCGCGCAGGGCCGCCTCCGCCGCGCTGACCTGGGAGCGGGCGCCGGCGAGGCGCGCCTCGGCCTGCGCGACGTCGGTGCGGGTCACCTCGCCGACGTTGAAGCGATCGCGGGTCTGACGGAGCTGCTCTTCGAGCACCTCGACGTTGTTGCGCTGGAGTTCGAGCGTCGCCGTGTCGCTCAGAACGTTCATGTAGGCCTGAGCCGCGTTGAACAGCGTGTTCATCTCGGTCTGGCGCAGGCCCTCGCGCGTTCCGAGCACGGTCGATTCGGCGGCCCGGACCCGGTTGTCCGTCTGAAAGCCGTCGAACAGGTTCTGGTTGACCGTGAGGCCGGCACCGCCCGGCACCGTCAGCCCGCGGCGGCCACTGATCTGCGCGCCCGAGATCGACCCCTGGAACTGCTGGACGCCGATATCGGCGGAGATCGCCGCGTTCGGCCGGTAACCGGCCTGGAAGCGATTCACGTCCTCGTCCGTGGCGCGCAGATTCGCCCGCGCCGCGTTCAGCGCTGGGTTCGCCTGGTAGGCGCGGGACAGCGCGCTCTCAAGAGTCTCGGCGGCGGCCGGACTGGCAACGACCAGCACCGATGCGACGGCACCAGCCAGCCGGAGCGCGGACCGCGCCGCAGGGTTCCGTTCTTTCACGTCGATCAGCCCTTGCGGTTTCTCGATTTGCCGTCCCGCCGCACCGCCGTGCCCACCCGGTTCGTCGTCGCAGTTGCCCTCAGGACATCTGCCGGACGACCCGCACCGTGAGGGTCGCGACAGGGGTGCCGCATGCACGCCCGTGCGTTGGAATGGCCAGCCCGCCTCGTGCGTCAGAGTAGCCGAGCTTGCGCCGTCAGCGACAGCGTTTCCCGCACCGCGGCGTCCGATTGGCGGTGGGTGCCTCAAAAAAGCGACACCCCTTCGGACTTAATCCCTGGTCGCCAAAAGAGCCGCGCACGCAGAGTTCCGCGCGAGCGCGAGCGGCCTCGCCGCCGACGGTTCTAGGTGACGTGGATGCGAGGCAAGTTCGGGCGCGATGCGCGCCGATCATGGGGCAGCGATATGTCTGCGGACGGGAATCAGCCCTGATTCAGAACGCGAAGCCGGGCTCGGTCGCGAAGCTCTTGAGCGCTGGCAGCGATGCATCGAACAACGCGCGCGACCCGAAGGCGTCGCCCGCCCGCACGAACAGCGTTGCCTTGGCATTCCGGTGCGGGCCGAGCACGCAGACCAACCGCCCGTCATCGGCCAGCTGATCGAGCAGAGCCTGCGGCCGGATTTCGACGCGGCCCTCGACCAGGATGGCGTCGAAGGCGCCTCCCTTGACCGGGGCGGCCAGGGCGCCCTGAACCACATCGGCGCCGTCACCGAGACGTTCGCGCGCGGCGCCGACGAGATCAACGGAGGATTCGAGGGCGACGACCTCGGCGCCGAGCCGGCGCAGGATGGCTGCGCCGTAGCCGTAGCCGGTGCCGACATCGAGGGTGCGGGTGCCGGGGCGAATCTTGAGGGCCTGAATCATGCGCGCCAGCACCATCGGAGCCGGCATCGCGCGGATTCCGTCCTCACCTGCATCGAAGGTCAGCGTCTGGTCGATATAGGCGAAATCCTCGCGGCCTGGCGGGACGAAACGCTCGCGGGGCACGGAGTCGAAGGCGTCGAGCACCGCGACGTCATTCACATCGAAGGTCCGGAGCTGGCAATCGACCATGAGGCGCCGCGCCTGAGCATAATCGAGCATGAGCCGTCCATCCCCTGCCGCCGCGCCAGAGCATTTCTCCGCCCGCCCGTCGAGCGGCGCTGGTCCGAGCGGGTCGGGTTGTCGTGGATCGCTCCCGGAATTGCAAGGCTCGCGCGAGCGCTCTGCACCGGGCCGAATAGGGTCGATTATCCTGACTGATCGGAAGTTTGGAGGCCTCGCCCGGAATCGAACCGGGGTGCAAGGATTTGCAGTCCTCTGCGTAACCACTCCGCCACGAGGCCTCGCCGCGTCGATGCGCGACGCTCCGGGCCGAGCGGCCGCTCCGGAGCGAGGCGTCTCTAGCAGAGGCGTGACCCGCTCGGCAACGGCCTTGTCGCGCGATCGACATGAAGGCTGCCGCTTCACCTCGGCACCGGGGAAAAATCGCCTCGTCGGCTCAGAAGGTGCAAAAAGCGTCGAAAGGACCCTTGCGCCCGCCACCGACGAAGGCTAATGACCCGCCAGCGCCGCCGAGGCGGCCGGGTGATCCCCGATAGCTCAGTTGGTAGAGCAAGCGACTGTTAATCGCTTTGTCGCAGGTTCGAGTCCTGCTCGGGGAGCCAAATCTTTCAAGCACTTAGCTAGTCTTCGGTCAGAGCGTGTTACCGCGCCTGTTACCGTCGTTGTTCTCGGGCTGTTTTCAGCCTGCGGGCTTCGCCTTCCGCCGTGCCGTTCGTAGCTCGGCCACGCGGCCCGACTGAACCACCGACCCGCGATTATAAAGCATTGTCGTCGACATCTGTGTGTGCGTCGCGGTGCGCATCACGTCGGCCGGCGCCGCCCCTGCCTCGAAGGCCTCGCTAACCGCCCCTGCCCTGCTGTCCATGTTCCAGATGCCGTCCGGCCAGCCCGAGGCGCGTGCGATCTCGCGGAACGTGCGGCTGAAGTGTGAGCGTCTCCACGGCAGGCCGGAGCGCTCATCGATGACCAGGGGCCCGACGCCGCGCGGCGGCATCTCGGCGAGCAGCTCGGGGTAGTGGCTGAGATCGTGCTCGGCGACCTCATTGCCGTTCGACTTCGACGTCGGCTTGCGCAGGATGGTCCCGTCGATGTGGTTCCAGACGAGCCCCCAATCCCAAACCCATGCACCGTCGGTGATGGCCCCAGCGATCCGGGATCGGGCCTCTGCGTCCGGCCGGTCCCACTCGCCGATCACGTCTTTCTGGCGAAGCCCGAGCTCGAACTGAAGGGTAACTGCGAGCGCGATACTCGGCCGGCCCGCCTCATGGGCGGCGGCGCGAAGCGCGACGATCATCTCGTGGCTCGGGCGGAGCTTGCGGGCGCGCGGTTGCCGGAACGTCGTCTTCGACAGCACGGCCGCCAACTCGATTGCGTCCCGGTCCCGCAACTCGCAGCCGTAGTTCACGACCCTGCGGAGCGTCTGGATGCAGGCGTAGGCGCCGCGCTCGCCGAGATCGTCCGTCCAGGCACGGTGCCAGCGCCGCACGTCGCGTCCAATGATGTCGGCCATGTGCTCGTCGCCGGCCGCCTCGACGAGGTGGCGTATATATTTGCCGTAGAAGACGCGCGTGTCGCGACGGCGCTCATGGATCGGCGAATCGGGGTCGGTCTCGAAGGCGCGGCAGATACAGCCGACGGTGCCGAGGGCGAACGCGTTCCGGCCCGGCTCGCGGCCGGCAGCCCACTCCAACATCTCGGCCTGCAGGATCGCGCAGCGCGACGCGATCTCCTGCGACGGCCAGTCTCCGAACAGGCGAACTGTCTTCGGCGTGAACCCCTTGGCCGCGAGCTTCTCGTCGGCCACCCAATAAAGATCGACGCGCCCGTTGTGGCGCTTCATCCGTTTAAGACCGGGCGCGTGCAACTCGTGCTCCGCTGGCATGGACACCCTCCTCCCTCCGGCTCTGATGCCGGGAAGAGGCATGGTCGCCGGTATGGTGGTAGCGGTCCAGAAATTCTCGGACAGCCGGCCAGTAGCGGCCGCCCATCATCGGATCGACCTTCGGGAGGCCGCTGCGTTCGAGCACGGCGGCGAGACCGCCCCATGCCTTCGCGCGCTTCGGGCCGAGCACGACTCGCGCGAGTTCGGCTTCGTCGGGATACAGGCAGGACGGCTCTTGAGCGGGCCCCTGACTGCGAACGCTACCCACGATCCGATCTCCCTTCTGTGGAGTTGGGGGCGAGGGCAGCGATCTCGCGGACCTCAATGCCGGCGGCGCTCGCCCGGCGAACCATATCGGTGGTGCCGCGGCCGCCGGGGAAGGCCAGCACCAGATCGGGGCGCCCCTCGTCGATCATGCGCTGGTTGCGGATCGGCCCGGCCGCACGCCCGTGTTTCGACCAGTCCGCGAGGTAGACGCGCTTTCGGACGCCGTACACGGCGCACCATTCGTCAGCCAGCTTGTCCGCGCCGGTCGGGCATCCGCCGTGGATGACGATGTGCTCGCTAACCGCGTTCCACGGCACGGGCTTGTATGGCGCCAGCGCGCGCACGATCGCACCCTTGTCGGTAAAGTCCCGACCGCCGCAGACCAGAACCCGCTGCGGCCCCTTCTGGCGCACCGCCTCGATCTCCGCGGCAACGCTCTTCTCACTTGCCATGACGATCATCCTCCTTCTGCACGACATGCAGCTTCGAGCGCTCGACGGGCTCGGACGGGTCCACGGGGACGAAGCGGTCGCCCTCGACCTCGCTGGCGAGATGCACCCGCACGCGGCCGGTCAGCATCTCCTGCAGGACGACGACCTTGGCGCCGTGTCGTAGCACGGTGGAGGAGGCGAACTCCGCGTCACGCGACAGCACCTCATGGTCGCGGCCGGTGCGGGGATCTCGGACCCGCTCGCGCAGGGGACGGGGTCGTGCTCCGTGGTCATCGGGTAGGCTCTGCGGTGGGAGGGGCGAGGCTGCATCCGGGCGGCGACCACGGCACGAGGGGCCGGTCGTAGCCGAGCATCAGCGGGTGCAGCGGGTGGCCGTCCTGGGCGGTGCCGAGGCACATCAGTTCGCGCCCGAGCGCCTGCGCGAATCCGAACGGCCGGCGCCAGCGCGTGCGGAGGTGCGGCGGCACCTTGGCGACCGGGCCCCAAGCCACGATGATGCGCTCGGCGGCTTCGAAGATCGCCCGCAGGTGCTGGTCCGCATCGAGACCGATCGGGTCGGCCGCCGTGCGCAGCGCCTTGATGTCGGTCGCCCGGAAGGCGAACAGGTTGCCGACGATGATCCGGCCGGCGCCGAGGCGCTGAGAGAAGCCGATCACCTTGCGGATCGTGTGGTCGTCCTCGACCGCGTCCGCAGTCGACGGGTTGACCATGATCCAGGCGACCGTCGGCCCGGCGAGCATGCTGCCGAGATCGCGTTCGAGCCGGTAGCGATACAGGCCGCAGGGAGAGATGATCGCGCTCAAGGCCGGCCTCCTTCGATCTCGGACGGGGCGGGGTGAGAGGCGAGATCCTGCTCCGCGATGGCGCAGAGGAAGTCGCAGGCCGGCACGATGGCGTCCGTGGTCGGATGGTCGGCCGGGATCTCGTCGATGAAGGCGCGCTCGCCGTTCAGTTCGGTCAGGCGGGCGCCGATCTCGCGGGCATAGGCTGCCGTGCGGGCGAACTCGGCCGGGAAGTGCTTCCGGTAGAGCGCCCAATAGCGGGGCGACTTCGCCTTGCCGCATCCGGTCAGGAGGCAGTTCGCGTTCGGGAAGCCCATTGCGTAGCTACGCGGCAGCTTCAGCCCGGCTCGCTCCACCATCGCGAGCGTTGCCGCCTTGGTGATGCCCTGCTCGATCAGCGGCGCGCGCACCGTCAGCTCGAAGTAGGTCTCGCGCAGCCGCTCGAAGCGCTCCACGTCGCCGCGGTCGGCCGTGTAGCCGAACACATGCACATCGTCGGGCCGCTGGAACGCGAGCCGCGGCGCGACCTTCATCAGGGTCGTGCACTGCGCGCCGTTGATGCCGGCGATGTAGCGACGGCGCTGCCACACGTTCCAGACAGAGCGGTCGGTCTCTGCCTGAAGGATCGTCACGGAGGCGTTCAACCACCGCATCACATCCGCCTCGAAGCGGTAATTGTCGGGGTCTTCGTTGTTCGTCTCGCAGCGAGCGATGATGGCGGCCGGGTCTTCCCGCAGGGTGAGAGCGGCGGCGATCGCACTGGCGGCGCCAGTGGACCACCACATGAGAGTGCGTCCCGCCATCACGCGCGCTCCCCCTCTGCGGTCGGGGTGTCGGATGGGGGGAGGACGGCCTTCCCCCCTCTCTCGACTGCGGAGGCGAGGGAGGTCGTGTCGGGAGAGGAGGTCATGCCCCCTCTCCCTTGCGAGAGGGGGCGCTGGTGCTGGTGGCGTTAAACGCCTTCATCCAATGCTGTTCGCGCCGGGCAACTCCGCGCGTGCGGCCGAGTTGGCCAAGCGGAGGTACCCCATGACCGACACGACGAACCGAACCGACGATCTCGCTGTAATCCAGTACGGAGCGACGGACCCACGAGCCGTTCCACTTCCCAGTAATCAGCGGTCGCAGGCTCATGAACAGCCCGCCGACGCACAGGATTGTTCTGACGAAGTTCCCGAGCAGAAGCGAGGTGACGCGGCCGAGGGATGATGCTGCCTCCGCGAAACTGTCGATGTTGGTACGGTAACCGGCAAGGACAGGCGCGTTCTGCAACCGAACGTCTTTGATTGAATTGGTCTGATTGGGCGTCAGAATATTCTGCGTCGCCCGGCGGAGTACGACGCTATGCCGACCCGGCCGCAACATCAGACGTGTGATGTACCCGAACAGGGACTTCCGCCCTGGGACAATCTTGATCTGTCCAGTATCGTCGGCAGACTTCCGATAGATCGCAGAGCTGTCGATGCTGCTCGCCTGCGCAAGGATCGGATCGCGGCGCAGGCCCGAAAGCTCGCCCAGGCTTAGCTTGCCCGCGAAACTGTCGATGATGAGCGGGCGCATCAGGCGGCCCTCCCCATCCGGGCGTCTAGCGCCTCCAGCCGACGGGTCTCGTCGAGCAGGCGTCGACACTGGCGCTCGCCCTCGACGAGACCGAAGTCCCGCACGAGGTCGCGATAGTCATCGGCCAGCCCGGCGGCCCGGTACTCGTCCGGCACCCGCACGAAGGGCGGCATCTTCCACGTCGTCCGGGGCTTAGGCAGCACGGCCGGATGCTTGTTGCGGTAGCATTTCGAGATCCATTCGACGGTGGATCGGCGGCATCCGAGGGCGCGTGAGGCCGAGAGGCAGGTGTGTCCCTCGAGAAGGAGAGCGATGGCGGCGGCGTGATCGACGGTGCGGGAACGCGGCATCTCAGACGCTCGCCCCGCGCGGCGAGTTCGTCGTCGGCCGGGAATCGGTCGACGTCCGGCGTCGGGCTATCGTCGGTCTCGTTCGCCCGCTCGGCGGTCCGCTCCAGATCGGCGAGGATCGGGTCGAGCGCCCGGTCCTGCTGATCGGTCAGGGAAGCGCGGAAGTCAGAGAGCGCCGCAGTGCCCTTACCAGCGGCCTCGCGCGCAGCGGCGTAGAGACGGTCGCGGCCGGTCTGCGGCTTCGATCCATCGGGCTGAGAATCGCCCTTGTCCGAGCCCCTCCCCTGCTCGGGCGGCAGCGGCCTCACCGTGAACGGCTTGCGGTTCGCGCGCGTCACCGTCAGCGCCATCGTCACGGCGGCCGAGATGTTCGACATGTGGCTGATGCGGATGCCGCCGACGGCCACGCCGCCGAACTGCACGGTGTCGTCGCGGTAGAGCGTCATCCGGCGGCCGACGTAGGTCGTCCCGTCGTTGCCCCAGACCCGCACGAGCACGCGGCGCATGGACTTGCCGGGCTTGTAGGGCTTGCCGCCGTCACCCTCGAAGTTGATCGCGATCGGCTGGTCGGGCTCGCGCATCGGCGAGACGCGCGTGACCTTGATGGTGAGCGGGCCGGCGATCAGGTCGTCGGCGTTCAGTTGGTCGCTCTTGGGGGCGATGGTCTGCGACAGGTCGGTCACGCGAGGATCTCCCCCTCGACGCGGCGCACGGTCGGGATGTTGCCCGCCTTCTCGATGGCTTCGAGGTACTTGGCGCGGGCCTCCTCCAGGCGGGTCTCGAACCCCTCGGCAGCCTCGACGATCGCGGATTGGATCTTCGGGTCGGGGTACGCGCGGATGCGGGCCAGCGGCAGGCCGCCAGAGTACGAGATCAGGTCGCACCACGACCGCTCGCTGACCAAGAGCCCGGTCTGAACCTGGATCAGGAAGTCGCTCGGGATGGTCTCTTCGAGGACGTGAACGACGAAGGTCTCGACCTGATACTTCTGCCGGCGGGACTTGGTCTCGACCAAGCCGTCGGCGCCGACGAGGGCGTCGGGCGAGTAGCCCAGCGTGAAGCCCCACTTGTCGTTGGTGATGAAGCCGACGGCCTCGGTCGGGGCGAAGTGCCGGGCGTAGAGGGTGAGGGCCTCGATCTCGTCCTCTTGCCCGCGCAGCATGTCGTTGCTGACGAAGTGCGGCTCGACGTAGCCGCTGATGCGCTGGGCGAGCAGTTCGTAGAGGTGCGCCTTCTCCTTCTCGTTCTTGGCGACCTTGAACGTGGGGGTGATGATGAGCCCCATTTCGCTCGCGGTGAGCATACCGCAGCGGGCCGCGAGCCACTCCTCGGTGCCTTGGTACAGGTCGCGGTGGATGCGCACCGTGGGGCGCGTGCCGCCTTTCTCGATCATCTCCATGGGGGTCACTCCGCAGCGTCGGCGCGAGGGGTCATCCGGGCAGCCTGCGTGACAGCGATCAGGTGCTCGGGGTCGAAGGGGTCGGACGCCGCTCGGATCACGTCGGCCGTGAGAGGGCGCAGGACCGGGAGTGGTGCAGCCTCGTGGTCGGGCGTGCCGGTGGCCTTGTTGATCGCAGCGGCGGAGGCGAGCGCGCGAGCCCGGTCGGTGGACAGGCTGCCGGTCGGCGCTCCCATGAAGAGGGGCGTTCCGTCGGCCTCTGAGAGGCCGCGACCGTGCATCCCGCCCGCGCGGACGGGGAGCCGGATGCCGAGGGACAGGAACAGGTCGGCGAGCGCCTGCTGCTCGGGGGTGCGATCAGCCACGGTCGCGGCCCTCCCCGTCGTCGGCCGCCTGCTGGCGGTTGCCGTCGTAGATGCCAGAGACAGCCGGCCACGCGATCAGGGCGACAGCGGCGCCGACGACGATGGTCCGGTCATCGCGCTCCGGCGATGATAGCGGTGGCTCGGCACTCCCTCGCCTGCGGCGGCCAAGCTCTTGTGGCCATTGCCCTGCGCATTCGGGGTAGGTCGTTCGTCGTGGAGCGCGCCTGAGATGGCCGCGCTCGCTCCCGTCGCCGCTGCTGCAGCCGTCCTCTTCGGCCTGACGGCGTTGGTCGGTTTCGCCCGCGCTGCGGCCGTCGGTTGCCAGTTCTCACTCGCCGTCGGCGTGGTCGACGGTGCGGCCGCCGCGCTGTGCTGGCTCCCATCGAGGCTGCTCGCATGAGCCGCCCCCTCCCCCTTTTCCCATCGCGCGGAATGAACCGCGTGATCGCCCGGCCGACCTTTTCCCCCAAGATCACTGTTTTGGACGACAGCGCCGGGCGTCCCCATTCGCGCCGTTCCCGCGGCGCGCTCGTGGTCCGTCGCCCCGCGACTGACACGCCCCTCGTGGGCGTTCCTCCCAAGGACTTGGCCGCTCCCGTTCCCGCGGGGGCGGCCCTTTTCTCGGGCCGTTCCTACTCGCGCGTCTGCCTGCGCCTGCAAGCTCTCGGCCGTCGCGCTCCTGTGCCTCGTGCGTTCCGCTCCCTCCCTCATCTGCACGTCCTCTCTCAGTGGTCCGAAGAAACCACAGAGGGATTTGAGGGTGTGCAAAAAGCTTTTGCGGGTGGCGCAAATGTCTAGCGCTGACGTTTCACGGGCCCAGACTTGGGCCGACGACTTGATCCGCTGGGAAGCGACAGGTTGGGGCGATGCCGGCAACGCAATGCGCCGGGTCGCTACTCGGGCACGTGTCCCGTTCTCCAAGCTTTGGGCGCTGAAATACCGGCCGCCCAAGGAAATCGCCTCGCACGTCCTGTCCCGGCTCGAAGCCGTCCACGCCGCCGAACGCGAGCGGCAACTCAGGAAGCTCGCCGATGAAGCCTCGCTCACCGCCACTGTCGCCGGGCCTGATCACGCTGCTGTTCGCGCGGCTGAGGCTCTTCTTCGCGCGGCTGACAGCGCCGCTGTGGAGCCGGGTGCGGACGTGGCGTCGGCGGCTGTGGGACCGGCTGCTCGCCGACCGCGGCGGCCGGCTGCCTCCGAACTGACCGAGCTGCCCCTGTTCGGGGCGATGGAGCCGCGGCCGTAGCCGCTGAGCGAGAGGAGAGGACTGTGGGTCAGTTCACGAAGAAGCCCGTCACTGTCGAGGCGGTGCAGTTCAACAAGGCGGGCGACCATCCGGCGGTCGAGATTGGCGTCGGCGGCGGCTACGTAATCGAAGGCCGCCAGGGCTTCGTCGGCGTCAATCCGGGCGACTGGATCATCGCCGAGGCGAACGGCGTCGGCTTCTACCCGTGCGCTCCCGACGTGTTCGCAGCGACCTATGCGCCGGCCTCCATCCAGGCTGACAGCAAGGGAGAGCCTGCACTGAGCCTCGCCGAGACGCAGGCGGTGGTCGAGACGAAGACCGCTCCGCGCGTCACGGAAGCGTCGATCAAGGCGAAGATCGCGGACGTCGAGTATTTCCGCATTCGGCACCTGACGATCTGCCTCATCACCCTGCGCAACGGGTTCTTCGTCACGGGAGAGAGCGCGCCGGCCGCGCCGGAGAACTACGATCAGGCAGTCGGCGAGCGGTACGCCTACGAGAACGCCTTCCGGAAGATCTGGCCCTTCGAGGGCTACCTGCTGCGCGAGCAACTCGCCGCCCAGGAAACGCCTGACCGCGCCCACGACGATCTCGGCCGGGTCGCCTGACGATGAGCGCCCTCGCCGACCTGACCGATGCCGGCCTCGCCGACCTGATCGATACCGTGCGCACCGAGATCGTGCGCCGGAACGACCTGCTGCGGGATGCGGCTTCGGCGTCGGCGAGAAGCCTCGTCCAGGGCCGCCGCTACGCACTGGTCGCCCTCGCCCAGGCTGAGGAGCGGTTGCGGGCCGGTCCCTCGACGCCGCTGCCGGCGGCCGACCTGCCCGCGATCGACGAGCCCCGCGTGCCGCGCCGTCCGCCCATCGGCGGCGATCCCATGCGCCCGGTCAACGGCGAGCGCCTGCCACCAGGTCGCTACCACCCCTGAAACGCGAACCGCCCGGCCTGCTGGGGAGCGGGCGCCGGGCGGTTGCAATGTCCGAGATCAAGGTGAGACAGATGAGTGCCAGAAATGCGCCCGCGCCGCAAGTCGATCCGTCCTCGGTCGCGGCCGATCAACTGAAAACCATCATCGAGCGTATTGAACGGCTCGAAGAAGAGAAGGCCGGCATAGCGGGCGACGTGAAGGACGTCTACGCGGAAGCCAAGGCGAACGGCTTCGACACGAAGGTCATTCGCAAGATCATCGCCATGCGCAAGCGCGATTACGACGAGCGCATGGAAGAGGAGGCGGTCCTCGAGCTCTACTTGCAGGCGCTCGGCATGCTGGCGGACACGCCGCTCGGCCGTGCCGCTGTCGAGCGCGAGACGGCTCGCACCCGCGGCGGCAGCGAGCGCAGCATGCGCCAGCAGGTCGGGGACAAGGTGACCCGCGCGTTCGCTGGCATGGAGGGCGTCACCGTCACCGTCGGCGCCAGCGCCAGAACTGTCATCCGCGAGGCCGCGAAGCAGATGCGCGCGGATGGGGCGCAGGTCGACATCGAAGATGCCATTGCGGCGCGGGGCTGAGCCATGGCCCGCCGCTCCGTCCTGCGCGAATCCGCGATCCAAGCCGCCGTCGTCCAGCATTGGGAGACGCTCGGCCTGCCGGACACCCTCGTCGCCGCGATCCCGAACGCGGGGGCCCTCGGGCAAGCCGGACTGACTGCTGGTCTGTCCGACCTCCTGGTGCTGGGCGGACTCGTCCGGGTCGGCTTCCTCGAACTGAAGACCGCGCGCGGTGTCGAGAGCGAGGCGCAGGTCACCTTCCGGGAGCGCTGCGAGCGCCTCGGCGTCCCGTGCGTGCTGACGCGCGGCCGGGATGAGCCGATCGCGGTGCTTGAGCGCTGGGGCATCGTGCGTCGGCGGGTTGGGAGGCTCGCGGCATGAACGCGCTTCTCGACCTCGACGAGTTGATCGTCGCCAAGATCGCGGGCGTTTCCGAGCACCCAGCCGGGCTAGAGGATCTCCTCGGCTGTCTCGTCGCCGGTGCTGGCCTCGTGATCGCGATGGCTGCCGACGGCGATACCCTCACCGCGAACGACCTGTGCGAGCGGGTCAGCATCAACATCTTCGAGGCTGCGGCGTCGCAGGCGCGCCTCGTCGACATGGCGCGGGGGCGGGCATGACGGTCCGCATCCTCGTCGGCGACGTGCGCGAGCAGCTGCGCGCCCTGCCCGATGCCTTCTTCGACTGCGTGGTGACGAGCCCGCCCTATTGGGGCCTCCGCGATTACGGCGTCGCCGGCCAGATCGGTCTCGAGCGGACGCTGGGCGAGCACCTAGCCGTGATGGTGGAGGTGTTCCGCGAGGTTCGGCGCGTGCTGAAGCCTCAAGGCACGCTCTGGCTGAACTACGGCGATTGCTATGCGGCCTCGCCGAACGGGCGCGCCGCTGCCGACGTGGTGGGCGACGACCGGACGTTTCGGGACAAGCCGTTCTCGACGGTCGGGCCGGTCTACGATCCGACCTATGCAACGGCTCGAGGCGCCTTCACTGGCACCCAAGCCAACGCGGCCGGTGTCGGTCCGCGGCGCATCGATCACGGCGGGCGAGTGGTGGCCGGAGGCTTCTTGAAGCCGAAGGACCTCTGCATGATCCCGAACCGGCTCGCGATCGCCCTCCAGGATGACGGGTGGTGGGTCCGCTCGGAGATCATCTGGCACAAGCCGAATCCCATGCCCGAGTCGGTCTATGACCGGCCCACGTCGGCGCACGAGAAGGTTTGGCTCCTCACCAAGAGCGAGGACTACTTCTACAATCACGAGGCCATCCGCGAGCCGGTGACCGGCGGCGCCCATGTGCGCGCGGCGGCCCGCGGTACCGACACGGGCGTCGGCTGGGGCCGCCTCGACAAGCTCGACCCGGACCAGCCCGACCGCGGGCGCAACCGGGTCAAACGACCTGGCCCGAACTCGCGCCAGAACGTCGACCGGGTACCGCAGTCGCGGAAAGTGAAGGTGCCGGGCGGGTGGGCCGTTGGTCCTGGGACGCACGGCACCATCCATCCGGGTGGCAGGACCTCCGCGACCTATGTCGAAGAGCCTGCCGTCGCGCACTCCGGCGACAAAGCACGGAAGCTCGCCCGGCCGGGCAGCGGCACGAAGAACAACGCGAGCATGGATGCGGCGCTCGCCGAGCTGAGCCTCAACCCGCTTGAGACCCGCAACGCTCGGAACGTCTGGAGCATCGCGCCTCGCGCCTATCGCGAGGCTCACTTCGCCACGTTCCCGCCGGCCCTGGCCGAGCGGTGCATCAAGGCGGGTGTCCCGGCGCAGGCCTGCGGGCTCTGCGGCCACGCGCTCCCGCAGCCGAAGTGCGAGGGCCTGTGCCGCTTTACCCCGCCGGTCGCCGGCAGGGTGCTCGACCCCTTCGGCGGCGCCGGAACGGTCGGACTCGTCGCTGACGGGCTCGGCCTCGACGCCACGCTGATCGAACTGAACCCCGAATATGCGGCGATGTCCGCGCGTCGGATCGGCCTTGCGGCCGAGATCGTCGGCGCGCCCGCTCCGCTCGCCGTAGCTGCGGAGTAGCCGCCATGGCCTCAGAACGCCTTCCCTGGTTCCGCTGCGGCCCGAGCGCCCTGCTCGGCGCCCTGTCCGGCCTCCAGCCCGACGAGGGACTGATCTACGTGACGGTGCTGCTCCGGATCTATGAGACCGGCGGCCCGATCACGGACACCGCCCGTACCCTCGCCCGCCGCACCGGCCTAACGGAGCGGCGAGCCGGCGCCGCGATCGAGAGCCTCGCCGAGGCCGGTAAGATCACCCTCACGGGCGACAGCCGGATCGACAGCACCTCGACGCACGAGGAGTTGGAATTCCAGCGTGCTCGGAGCCACGACAGCGGAGCGTCGCGCGCTCTCCGCCGTCGCCGAGCGGGTGAAGGCTGAACTTCAGCCTTGCCGGGATCGGCGCTCGGTCGACGCGCTCGTGACGCGGATCCTGATCGGATTCGAGCAGGGCCGAGGGCGCGGTGATGACGAGAACGAAGTCCTGATCGCCGAGTACATCGAGGCGTTGAAGGATCTCCCGCTCGCCGGCATCCACGCGGCAGCCGGGCGGTTCCGCGACGGGACCCCGCTGCTGCCGTGGGTGCGCCGCTGGCGGCCGTCGCCGGCCGAGTTTGCGGCGGAGGTCCGGGAGGGGCTGATCCCGAAGCGGGCGCTCCTCGTCCAGATCCGCCGCATCATCGAGGCGGAGGTCTATGACCCGCCGTCGGACGAGGACCGGGCAAAGGTCGCCGAGATCGCGGCCTCCTGGCTGAATCGGGAAGGCGAGACGGAGCTTGGACGCCCTCGCCCGTCGCCTGAGGCGGTCGCCGCCGCTCGTGAGGACGTGCTGCACGAGGCCGGCGCCAAGTTCCGCGAGGTCGCTGCCGGCGGCTCGCTCGCGCAGCTCGCCGCGCGGCTCGATGCCAAGGCGTCGGCGCAGAAGGAGCGGGTTGCATGAGCGCCGCCCTCGCCTCACCGATTCCGCCCGCCTCGTCGCCTCATGGCGGGCCGGCGTGCTGAGCCTGCCGGAGCACCAGGTCCCCTGCCCCGGCATGATCTGGGTCGAGCCGGGCCCGAGAGGCAGGCCCGGCGTGTGGCGCTCGGTGCGCCGGGCGATGCTCGCCTTCCTCGACGATTGGGGCGAGGCCGCTGCCGACTTCGGGTGGAGCACGGAAGCGCTGTTCGGTGTCCACCGGACCGCCGGCGCCTCTCGCGCGGACTGCACGGGCACGATGGTCACCGTCTACCCGCGCCGCTGCGTCGCCCTGTGCGAGCGCGAGATCCACCTCGACCGCATCGGCGGCTCGGTCGTCGTTGATCGCCGGCCTGCAGTCATCCCGCCGGATTGCGTGCCGATCTGGGTGTTCCAGAAATTGCAAAATCAGATTGTGCGCAATGACGCAGGACATTTTTAAGTTGACGTGATAATAATGATTTTCGGATCAGCAAATCAGGAAATGAGGCTCATCAGATGACAAGCAATGCACCCGGCGCCCCACTTCGCGACGACCGGCTGGAACACGCTGCGGATATTGTCGTCGCCTACGTCGGCAAAAATGTTCTGCCACCAAGGGAACTCCCCAATCTTATCATCAGTGTTCATGCTGCGCTTGCGGGTCTTGGGAGTGCGCTGGCTGCTCCGGCAGGCGAGGACGTCGATGTCGAGAAGCCGACACCCGCTCAGATCCGCAAATCGATCACGCCCGATGCGCTGATCTCCTTTGTCGACGGGAAGCCATACAAGATGCTGAAGCGGCATCTCAGAACACACGGCTTGACCCCTTACTCGTATCGTGAACGCTTCGGCCTGCCCTCCGACTATCCCATGACTGCGCCGAGCTACTCGGAATTGCGGTCAGGCGTTGCCAAGGGCAACGGTCTTGGCCGACCTGGCGGGCGTTCAACTGCGCTGGCTGCGGAGTAAGCGCTCCCACCGGACCCAGATGCTTGCCTGCCCAGAACGACCACCCCCACCCCTGCGCTCTGCCGACCCGTGGAGCCGCCGCGGCAGGGTCGCGCTGTGGGCGTGCGCGACGCGGGCGCCCCGTTCATCCTGACGAAAATTTGATCCATCCCCCGTTTGCGGGATCGAAATTAGTGCAAAACGATTTTTGAAATTTAGCTTCGACTTTTTAGACTTAGGGGGGAGCAAAACGTGTCATATGAAAGTATTTCTCCGTCCTCGGGCGGCGGACTTGTCGATCTCACAGCCATGATTGTGATGGCTTATGTACGAAACCATACATTACCGGCAGAGGATCTGCCTGGGCTGATCGCCGACGTGCAGACTGCTTTGACGAGTCTGGCGGCACCGGCTGCGATCGCAATCGAAGTTGAAAAGCCGACGCCTGCACAGATCAAAAAATCAATTTCGCCCGCGGCGCTGATCTCTTTCGTTGACGGCAAGCCGTACAAGACGCTGAGACGGCACCTCAGCCACCACGGGCTTGACCCACACAGCTATCGGGTCCGCTACGGACTGCCCGCCGACTATCCGATGACATCTCCGGAGTACTCGGAACAGCGGGCGGCGATCGCGCGGGCGACCAGTCTGGGTCGGCAGCGCCGGACGTGGCCTGCCAAGGCTGCGGAGTGAGGGGCCTGCCCGGAGCGTATGGCGTTGCGTATCGAAGGGTGTAGCCCGCCCCCGCGCTCCAATGAACCGTGGACCCGTGCGGACGTCGAGCTCTGGCTGAAGGCTGCCTTCCGCGCGTTGCCCTACACGCCGATTTACGCACCGCGCGGCAACACGCTCCACGCGGTGCAAGCTGAGGTGCCGGACGCCACCTTCGATATGCTCGCCTTCTCCGGCACCGTGCTCGGCGACAAGAGCGAGGATCGGCAGGCGGTGCTCGTCTGGGCTCGAGCGATGGCCACGCACGGCGAGGTCGGTGGATCGATCGCCGAGTTCTGCCGCCTCACCAAGTGGTCGCGCGCAACCTTCGACCGGCGGCGCATCAAGGCCTGCGAGCGCATCGCGGCGGCGAAGAACACAGATGATCGCAGACCATAACCCTGAGATAAGATTGCAGGTGTAGCAATTTGGGTGTGCCGGCCGCAACTATCGAACCTTCTCGGGCCTCCAGGAGGTCTGCTTACCGCTGGTTTGCTTAGCCCAGAACAACCGAGGTTGGACGAATGCAAGCTGTTCACCTTTTAGTAGGTAAAGTAATAAATTGGATATGGCGAAATAATGCGTTCATTCCAGCATTCGGTAAATATATAGGCTGCTATCTAGATAAGTAATAACTTGTATTTACCTCAATGTTCACCGGTTTATCTGCGCATTATACGTGGATTATTTTGTGAATTTCCTGTATCGACTTTATGACGGCGCCAATGGCCCCGAATATCAGAGTAAAGACCGGCTTCTCACTTTCAACTAGTCGCGCCCATATCGTGAAGATAAATTTCTGCGCAGGCTGTAACAGATATGATAATAGAAATATAGCCAAAATCAACAGTCGAAATATATTGGTTAGCGCTGATAAATCGCCCGCACATATATTGACTAAAGTAAATCCATCATACCTAAAATCGAAAAATAACTCAAGATCATAATAGGGCCACCAAGACCAATTTTTAAACAGTATGGAAAATTCTCTGGATATTGAATGAAATGTTTCTTTCAATGGGTCGAATGGGATCTCAGAAATTCGCCATGTCGAAAGAACAGATATGATGGACAAAGATGCTCTAGCAAGCGCATAGCCTCCGAGTGCAATCACATACTGTATCAAAAATAGAATTGATGTATAAGCGAAACTCGCCGTCTTGCTCTCCGGAAGACGACGTTCCGCTAAGCGGCAGAACAAAATTGTTAGCGATATGCTGATGTTTAAGCTGGCAGTCGCCATTAAGATTGATCCAAGAGTGAGAAGAATGTCGAAAAAGTCATAATGCGCAAATCCGAATGTTAATCCGGGCCCAATTATGCTCAGAAAGAGGCCTGCACCCATGGCCGCAAAGCTAATGAGGAGCCGTCTTCGTGACAGGAATATGCCGAATGTAGCTATGAGCACACGGCCAGCGAACCCTGCTTCGTTTCGCCCGAAGTTCTCTAGCCTAAGATCGCTGAGACGTAACCACTGGTCTTCGAGCCAATCTCTGGCCCGTTTTTGTCCGCTCTTGCCGATGAAGAAATCGATAAAGGCGCCAATGGACGCGAAAGCTCCGATTACCGAGATGGCTTCTATCCACATTGCCGGTCGCCCTAGTTCGCTCGGTTCTGTGTTCTAGATATATTCGTCGGCCAATATAGCTTGAAAGATCAAGTCCGAAGTGTCGGAATTCGGCATTCCCAAGCCGCCTAGATCAAGTGGGGGCATATGGGTGGGGCTAATCGTGAGATCGCAAGGGCAACGATTGCTGCCGCTTGCTTCGTGTCCACCTACGACATTTCCTCTGCGGCTCGAAGTATCCGCTTCGGAACAGCAGGTTAGGATCGTTATATGACCGAAATGGCAGGAAGTGGAATGCCTGTTTTTGGACGGCCCTGCAAACGCTGCTCACCGCCGAGTCTGTGTGAAAACGCAGGAGCGTTGCGAAATTGTAGAACAATCATCTGCGTGGCAGGCATCCGGCATTCGGGGTGATGGTCCGGATGCCTCCAACACGCCTATCCCGGTGCCGCCCGCGGTTTTTTGAGGAGAAATCCATCTACCACTCATGCGTTTTCACACAGCCTCCACCCGCAGCGGACATGCCACTGATACGTGTCAGTTTCGATCACGAGGCTTCACGGGCGAAGCGCTGCGCTGCAATTATTCCTCTTGACTGTGAGGAAACGGACAATCGACCCATGATCTTACCGAGCGCCCAGACCGGTCGCGCTCCTTCCGAGGTCTGGCTCGTGTCCGTCGCCGCTTCGTCTATCTCGATCTCCGCCAGCAAGAAGAGCCGCCGCGCGGCCTCCTCGCGTCGTCCGCTCCCGCGCCTCGCCAGCGACCGCGAAATCGTCGTCGGCCGCGCCAACGTGCCCGATCCATTCGAGCCGGGCGCCTATCGCGAAGTCGCGATCAACCGCCGCGTCGACGTGCTCGCGCAAGAGCTTGCCTCGAAGCGCATCGAGCGCGCCGAGTTCGAGGTCGGCCGCATGATCCAGGCGGTTTTCGAGCGCGGCTCGGGCGCCCGTCTCGGCTCCGGTGGCTGGAATGCCGGCGGCTCCCGTGATCAGACCATCGCGCACGAGTTGGCGATCATCTACGCGATCGACGACGCCGAACGGGTCCGCAAGTTCACGGCACTGCTTGAGAAGGCGATCGGCGGCGTCGGCGTCCACTTCCTCCGCGCCATCCTCGCCGAGGGCCAGACCTTCGCCGCCTACGCCGCACGCACTGGCAAGGGATCGGGCGAGCGGGCCGCGACGGACGTGGCGAAGCGCTTCCGCTGGCTGCTGGAGTCCCTGACGGAGCAACAGCACACCGCGACCGGGGCGGAAGGGCAGCACATCCGGGGGACGCGAGAGCAATCATAGCCGTCACCAAAATAACCCCTATCTTAAGATCTTGCGCAAGAACGGGGGTTGCGATGGATCAAAGTGCTTGGCTCGGGTCTCAGGTTTGGTATTTTCACTTCGTAACTCAGAGCTTTAGCAGATGCATGATTAGGGCCGAAGAGGTCTATGGCCGGCGAGACACGAATTGGTCATTCGCCGGCTTCACCTTCGATGAGGACGGTCCACAGACGAGATATCCGATTGGCAAGGACAAACGCTTTATTGGAATTGAATTGAACACAAACGCGATAGGAGATCAGATGAGATCAACCTATCAGATTGCCCACGAAGTTGTGCATTGCTTAAGCCCGGACTTGGATGGTGCCAGAATGATCGAGGAGGGGGCGGCGGTTGCGCTATCGTTGGATCCCTATTTTGTCAGCTCCGGGGACTATCTACAACGATGTGAGGCGGGGCTTTCGGATAAATATCGGGAGGCTCTAGACTTATATAGACAGATTTCAGCGATCCATCCGGACGCGATCCGCCGCCTACGCCGAAAGTCAATTTCGTTCAACGGCATGACGCCAGCTTTTATTCAAAGGTGGTGTCCTGGGGTTTCGTCAAGGTTGGCCGAAGCACTGTCTGAGCGCGTTCAGATGCGCGACGCTGCGATAGCGGCCCCCGCTTGACCCGTCGGGCAAAACCCTGCATCTGATCAGTGTCGCGAGACGCGCGCCCGGGGCCTCACCGCCGCCGGGCGTTGTCGTTTCATCAACCTTTCTCCTGCTATAGATCCGGGGCGGAAGGACGTGGATGGCCTCGCAAGCCGTCTCTTCATCGAGCAGCTTCTGTCTCGTTGATGTGCCAGCCTCTGTGCCGTCCTTCCGCCGACAGCCTTGAGGCTCAGCCTCGGCGCCCTTCCGGCCCTCGAACCGACCCACAGCCACAGCCACGGCGTTGCCTGTGCGGGACGAACGAGAGCTTCTCTGCGATGATCGGCCCACGATGACGGACCGCGAGACAGCAGAGCGGGTCCACGACCTCGCTTGCATGGCCGATCGTCTCCGCGTGCCGGGGCATCGGCACACCGTCGAGACGTTCCTCGGCGAGATCGGCGAGCTTCGCATCGGTCTGCGCCGTCTCTACCGCGACCTGACCGGAGCCGAGCCGCCGCGCGATCTGGCGCGGAAGCCCTGCGCGACGGTGTTCCCGGCCGGTTCGATCGCTGGCACGCGGGCGGTTGTCCAGCATCGCAATCGTGCTCGCCGGGCAGTCGCAGGACGGTGATTTCCAAGTTCTCCTGAGATCTTGGAAATGAGCCTGTCTTCTGGTCGAATTAGGCCGAAAAGCGCAGCAAAATCATAGGCTTGCAAGTGGTCACCGGCTCAAAGCGCTTGGGCCGCCTGCGAGCCCGGACGAAAGTCCTACAGGAGGCCAAGGCGGCACGGGCGCCGCGGGCTGTCGGATACCTCCGGGTCTCGACGGAAGAGCAGGCCGCCACCGGCCACGGGCTCGACACGCAGGAAAAGGCGGTTCGCGCCTTCGCCGAGAGCCAGGGTTACGAGCTCGTCGAGGTCCTGACCGACGCCGGCGTCTCCGGCGCGACGAAACCGGCTGAACGCCCCGCGTTCGGCCGGGTGGTCGCCCTCGCGGAGGCCGGCGCGCTCGACGTGCTCCTCGTCGCCAAGATCGACAGGTTGTCCCGAGACATCCGCCACGCGATGACGACGGTCTCGGATCTGGCCGAGCAACACGAGGTCGCCTTCCGGTCGGTCACGGAATCGGTGATCGACACGTCCAACCCGATGGGCCGGACCTTCTTCGCGATCTTCGCCGGCATGGCGGAGAACGAGCGGTTCGTGATCCGGGACCGGACGGCCGGCGGCCGGGTGGTCAAGGCTGGCAAGGGCGGGTTCGCCGGGGGCAAGGCGCCCTACGGCTACGAGAAGGACCTGCAGGGCGGGCTCCGCGTGGTCGAGGATGCAAACAATAAGGTTCGCCCGTCGAAGCTCGACATTGGATCCATGGCCGCGAACCTCTGCCCCAACGGGGACATGGAGGAAGTCGCGGGCGGCGTACCGGCCGGCTGGACGCTGCTGAATGCGGTTGGTGCCGGCAGCGGGGTCTCGGCCTACATGGCCGCCGCGTATGCCGGAAAGACGTCGCTCCTGCTCAGCAAGGCGACGGCAACCACAAGCAGCGCGGTCGCGGCTCTGGGGCCGCGCATGGATGTCACTCCGGCGATCGCGCACGGGCTCACGTTCTTCGTGGCGCCGATGGCTGGCACGACCACGTCCGGCTTCAGTGTTCAGGCTCGCTACTACGACAAGACGGACGCGCTGCTCTCCGTCGATACTCGGTTGAACAACGGTCCCGTCAGCGCAGGGTGGACCGAGGTCGGCCTGCCGGTCACTCCTCCGACAACGTGCGCCTATGTTCGATTAGGGTTCGTCCTGTCCGAAGCATCGACGGCTCAGTACGTCGCCATTGATGCTGTCGTGTTCCAGCCTGCCTTTGGGTCCGTTGCGCTCCGGGATGCGGCGATCACGGCCGCGAAGTTCTACGCTCCGACCCGCGGGCAGTTCTTCCGCGCGCTGGAGAACTCCGGCGCGGGCCGTGTCGCGACGGTCGCTGGTCGTCTCCAATCCCGGCCTGGTCGAGGCTGTCTTTCCGGTCGGCTCGCTGCTCGACGTCCCGCCCGGCCTCTACGACGTGCGGGTCTTCGTCACCATCGGCCCGGAGACGGAGCAGGTTTTCTCCGAGCCGGTCGAATTCGCCTGAGGAGACCCCGCCATGCCGAGCTATCCGATCCGCCCGACATTCCCGATCGATGTGCGGTCGCCCTCTGCGACGGTGCGGGTCGGACGGCAAGGCACAGCAGTGACCCTTGATGTGGTCGGGAACGGCTCCGGCGACGGACAGGTCACGGCAAACCAATTCTTCGCGGCCCTCGAGGCGATACGCCCAGGCGCGACCGCGACCCTCCAGGATGCAGTGCCCTCCGATCCGGGCAACGCTGTCAACCGGGCGTATCGCACGACCGCGTTCGTCACCCCGGATTGCGCGCTCCTCACCTTCGTGAAGGAGACGCTGAACTTGAGCCTCGTGCAGGTGTCCGACCTGCTCCTCTCTGCCGCACTCCAGCCGAAGTGAAGGCTTTTCACATGATCAGCTCCATGCGACTCGCCTTGGCGGCGCTGGCAATCGCCGTCCTCGGTCCGTACGTCCCGCCTGCGTCGGCCCAGACCTTCACGCTGCCCGAACTCGGCCTCCAGAACAGCGGCGCGTGCCCGGACCTCGCGGTGCGGGAGCGGACCGGCAAGACGATGGTCTCGGTCGGCTGCGTTGACGGCACCGCCAAAACGATCCGCTGGAAGGGCGAGGGCTCCGGCATCAACGTCACGCCGACCACGTCGGCCGCCTCGGGTACGCTATCGCGACTTCTGGCGGACCGCGCCATGCGGGACAACCCGATCTTCACCGGACTGTCGAGACAGACGGACCCCGTTGCCTGCTTGTCGACGAGTGGAAGCTGGACAGGAGACGGGACCGCGACGTGGGTTCCAAGCTGCCTTGGCGTCTTCGCCGCCACCGCATCCTCTGCGATCCCCGTCCATGCTACCCGCGGAACCACGTCCTCGAACGGCAGATACCCGCCTGACCCTGAAGCAGGGACTCCGTTCATCCGCGGTGGCACGTATCATCTGATCAATGCAAAGGCGGACGGGGCCAGCCCCGGTCAGGTCAGCGGCTCATTCATCAACGTAGATGTGGTGGGTGGCGCCTATTCTGCGGCGCATCCGTCCGACGAGTTCAGCCCGAACACGACGGGACAGTTGATGTCCATGCACCAGCGTCCGGGCCCGAACGGCGAACAGCCTGCGACGATGTGGGGCCTAAATATCGACACCGTTATCGGTCCTGGGAGCAAGGGGGTTCAGACCTACGGCATCGAGTTGGATCATAGCAATTTCAACGGCGAATGCGTCGTTGGCCCAACCGGTCCGCCCGGGCAAAACTTCAACTGTATCTCGGCCTGGGTGTTTTACGGCGGGATCAACCCATATCCCAACCTAGCTGTGCACTACTTCGGCAACCCCGAGACCTATCATTATGATGGGACGCTTACGACATCGGGATCAACGTTCACGTATGTTTCCGACAATCAAGGGAAGGGCCGTTTCGACCACAAGATTGCTTTCATCGACTATGCAGGCCAGCGCTACAGGGTGACGTGCACGGATGGTCCCACCTGCCAAGCGGATCGTGCGATCGGCACGAACGCGACTCCCGGTGCATGGAGCGGACGCGGGGCCATGGCGCACTATGGCCTGTTCTTTCAGGACGGTCCGGGCGGGACTTACAACCAAGATGTCGATTTCTTTATGAACAATTCCGCCCACACCTTGATCAAGGCCACAGGCAATCACCGTGTCGGACTAGACTTCTCGCAAGACGCAATGCCCTACGCAGCATTCTTCAAGCCGGGTCAGCAGGTCTGCTATAACGGCGCGCTGATGTGCATGAGTTACAGTGGCGGGCTGAACGCTTGGATGCTTCATCCCGGAAATGATCAGAGTGCCTCCGTCGCCCGCATTGATGGCTCGGGGAACATGCGCCTTAACGGCTCGCTTGAAGCACTCGGCACCATCGCGACGGGAAGCTATGCTGCGAGCGGTGTTGCCGGTGTGTCGTGCAACGGCCCGCCCACGCAGCAGTTTCAGGTCGTTGGCGGGATCGTCACGCGATGCTGACAGGCTCGCACCAAAGTCTCGCCGGCTCCCACTCGCACTGCTCGCTCAAGGACCCGGAGAACACGGCGTCGAGCCGCGCCCGCTCGGCCTCGACGAGCGGGCCGTCCACGGCGACTGGCCGGCAGCGGCCGTTCCAGCCCGCGGGCACGAAGTCCGGGTTGTGCAGGGCATGGTCGGAGCCTTCGACAAAGAAGGCACGGTCGCCGCCGTCGATGTAGCTCTCGGCCGGCAGACCTTCGGCCAGCAGGATGTCGTGGGCATCGAGTTCGACGTGCCAGTAGGTGACGGTCTCGACCGGCATCCGGGCGATCGTGGTGCCGTTGATCAGGCACATCACGGGTACGAGCATGCCGCCCTCGCCGTCGGCCTCCGCGCCGATCAGCACCGGGTGGCCGGGCGAGAGGCTGAGGTCGCGAGCCGGCACACCCTGGCGGAAGGCACCGGCGCGGACACGCACCGGCTGCTGGTGGAAGGGGAGAGCCGCACCGGCGGCGGTCATCTCGCGGTGGCCGATCCAGGTGATGGGACGCAAGGTGCCGGAGGCGGTCACCGCGACGTCGCCGACCTGGAGATCCTCGACGGCAACCTCGCCACGAGATGTCCGAATGCGTGCTCCCGTAACGAAGCAGATGGGTTGAAATTGCGACTCAGTGCTGGCGTTCACCGCCACGTCGGTGCCATCGCTTGTCACGAGACGGGAGGGGCCAGTTGGCGGGAGGGGGAAAGTTGGGGTCGGGCCTTGCACATAGTAGCTGGTGCCGCCAGCCTCGAAGCCAATGCTGACGACTTCATACCGATAGACGACCCCACCTAATTGAGTGGTAATATTCTGGCGGTATACCGTATTCGTTGCGCCGTTGAAGGTGGATAGCCCGGAAATGGTTTGGGATCCTACGGTGCCGGTGATACCCAAAACCTGATTGGTGCTTGGATCTATCGACAGCGTACCTTGCGCAATAGGTGCCTGTGTTACGCGGTCTGAAATCGAAAAATCGACTTCCTGCGTCGCCATCGTCGCCCTCGCCCCACCATTCGGCTCTCAATCCAAAGAGGGCACGCTGAGGTTGCTGGAGTCGATGCCCGAAAAGCCACACTCACCTATCTTGGGTTGGTTGGGAGAGCGTCGGGCGAATAGCTGAACGCCGCAGCCCGCGGCGGTCGACCATCGAACAATCGGACCCACCATGCTCCTGCAACGCCTCGCGGTGCGGGCCGCTCTCGCTTGCCTCGTGCTCGGCGTGACGCCCGCCCGCGCCAACTGGACCGGCACCGCGTCCTTCTACGGACACGAGTCCGGCTCCCGGCGCGCGGACGGCAAGCCGTTCGTTCCGGAGGCGCTCGGCGCCGCGCACTGGACCCTGCCCCTCGGCACTCCGGTGCGTGTCACCGATCTCGCCACCGGCCGCCACGTCGATGTGCGGGTCAACGATCGCGGCCCGCACCCGCGTCTGGGCCGGCTGATCGATCTCTCGTTCGGGGCGGCCCGCGCCCTCGGCATCACGCATCGCGGGCTCGCCCGGGTGCGCGTCTCCCGCCTCTGATCCTCGCCGGCCTAATCGGTCAAAACCGGGTCAAATCTAGTCCACCCGCTAAGCCTCTGGTCCGGCGAGCTTTCGGCCCTTTTCAGGGGCGTCGGATCAAAGCCCGGTCAAGAACTCGTCCACCCCACAACCCGGAGCCGACTATGACCTCGTCCCCCGACGCGGGCGCGTTCGCGCGCCTGCGCGCTGCCGGCTTCGTCTGTGCCGCCGCTCGGCTGACCGATTACGACCTCCCCCGCGTCGGCCACACCATCGGCGTCGGTGAGGACGAGATCCACACCGTGATGGAGGTGGAGGCCTCGGGCGGCGGCTTCGACCGGCTCAAGCGGCCGAAGATGCTGTTCGAGCCGCACGTCTTCTGGCGCAACCTCTCGGGCGCTGCCCGCTCCCGCGCTGCCTCGCTCGGCCTCGCCTATGCCGCGTGGAAGCCCGGCGCCTATCCGAGCGACAGCTATCCGCGCCTCGCGCAGGCTCTGGCCATCGACGAGACCGCAGCCCTGAAGGCCTGCTCCTGGGGCCTCGGTCAGATCCTGGGCGAGAACTTCAAGGCGGCCGGCTACGCGACCCCGCAGGCGATGGTGCTGGCCTTCTGCAATGGCGGCGAGGCCGAGCACCTGGCGGCCATGGTCCGCTTCATCGTCACCAACGGCCTCGACGACGAGCTGCGCCGGCACGATTGGGGCGGCTTCGCAAAGGGCTACAATGGCGCGCAAAACGCGAAGCACGGGTACGACAAGAAGCTCGCGGCGGCCTTCGCCAAGTGGTCGAAGATCAAGGACACGCCGTGGTCGCCCGGCA
The DNA here is from genome assembly GCF_014191355.1 of Methylobacterium sp. R2-1. Classification (GTDB taxonomy): domain Bacteria; phylum Pseudomonadota; class Alphaproteobacteria; order Rhizobiales; family Beijerinckiaceae; genus Methylobacterium. The sequence continues at coordinate 155 of NZ_JACHWM010000011.1, read as the reverse complement.
TGGGCGAGCCGGCGCCGGACCCGCTGGCGCCGATGACCGCCGCGCCCTCGCCTGCCCCGCAGCCCGCCCCCACCGGCGGGCTTCTTCGTTCCGGAGTCCAGGCGACAGGCGGCGCGGTCCGCTCCGGCCTCGCCGGTCTCTACGACCTGATCCAC